>NZ_NBYK01000004.1 GCF_002197985.1 Halopseudomonas aestusnigri | reverse complement strand
ACCATAAAAAAGGGGATGCAATGCATCCCCTTTTTCGTTGCCGACTATCAGGGCTTGTCGCCCTCTGTCGGCTCAGGCTTGCGCGGCGCTTGTTCCGTCTCGGCCTGTTCTGGCGATGGCTCTACCTGAGCGTCGGCCTGCACGGCTTCGTCGGCAGTTGCAGCATCGGCAGGTTGCTCGGCAGCAGCATCGGTGAGCAGATCAACCTGTTGAGGCTGGCTCGGCTCTACCTCTGCAGCCTTTTGCTCGACAGCCTCTGCCGGCGCTTCAGGCTGATCGACAACGGCTTCCTGCGCGGCAGGTTGCTCAGGCTGTACCTGTGCGGCCCTGGCCGCTTCTTCCTCGGCCTGACGCTTGGCTTCAAGCTGGCGCTTGCGAATCTCGCGTGGGTCATTGTAGGCGCGGCCGCTCTCTGTCAGGGCGGGGATGCTGCTTTCGGCCTGAACCGGCTGCTCGGCGACGGCTTCGACCTTGGGCGCTTCTGCAGGTACTTCTGCTGTCGGCTGCTGGCTGGCTTCTACCTTGGGTTCCACCTCTGCAGTTACCTGTGCGACAGGCGCTGGCTCTTCTGCCGGCTGTTCGACCGCTGCCGGCTCGCTGGATACCGTTGCCTCGGTGCTTTCTACCGGTGCTTCGCTCTCCTGGCTATCGGTCTTGGCCTCAGCTTCTACTTTGGCTTCAGCTTCGATGCTGGCTTCCTGCGGCTGAGCCTGGCTGAAGGCTTCAACGGCTGTCTCGATGGAGGCCTCTGCCTTGCTTGCCGCTTCACTCAGGCTGGCTTCGACCGGTGATTGCAGGTCGGCAACCTCGGCCTGCTGCTCCTCATCAGCCTTGCCCTCGGCCGGTGCGTCTCCGGTATTGGCGGTTGCTGTCGCTACTGCTGCAATGCTGGCTGCGCTTGCTGCGTCCGGGTTACTGTCAGCTGAGGCTGAGGCTGAGGCTGAGGCTGAGGCTGCTGCGTCTGCGTTATCGCCCTGGCTGTCGGTATCGGTCCCTTCGGCTTGCGGACGACGACGGTTGTTGCGGCGGCGCTGGCTGCTGCGAGAGCGACGTTTGGGGCGTTCACCTTCGCCGGCGTCGGTTTCCGCGCTGACGCTTTCGTCGGCCACATCGGCGGCGCTGACCTGATCTTCGATCTGCTCGACCGGCTCAGTCTGCTCGGGGCGCGGCTGTTGCGGCCGACGCTCGCGCTGCGGGCGCTCCTGGACGGGGCTGTCCTCGCGGCTGCTCTGCTGCTCTGTATCCGCCTGTGGCGTAGCAGCAGGAGCCGGACGACGACGGCGGCGCTGCTGATTGCCAGCCTCGTTGCGCGCTTCTGTGCTTTCTGCTTCGTTGCTGCGCTCGGTGCGCGGCTGTTGTTTGCGCTCAGTGTCCTGACGGTTGCCGCGCTCGCTGCGTTCGGTGCGTTCAGGGCGTTCTGCACGCTCACCGCGCTCGTTGCGGTCACCGCGCTGACGGCGGTTACGGTTGTTGCGGCGCTCGTCGGCGTTGCGGCTGCTGCGCTCGCGCTTCGGTTCGCTGCTGGCTTGCTCCTGCTGTTTGGCAGGCTCGGCCGCAGGCTGCTCACTGGCAAACAGGCCGACCAGGCTCTTGATCAGGCCCTTGAACAGATTGGGTTGGGCGGCCTGAACCGCTTCAACGGCAGCTGGCGGAGTCGGCGCGGGGCGTGCAGGGGAAAGTGCCTTGACGGCGGCTTCCTGGCGCACGATGGCGCGGGTCTGGCTAACCGGAGCCGGCTCTTCCACTTCAACCGTGCTGGTGGCGTTGTAGCTGGTTTCACCGTTCAGGACAGATTCGTGGTCGTCGCGCAGGCGCTGGACATCGAAATGCGGGGTGTCCATGTGCGGGTTTGGCAGAACCAGTACGCGAACGCGGGTGCGTGCTTCGGTTTTGGCCAGAGCATCGCGCTTTTCGTTCAACAGGAAGGTGGCAACCGGTACCGGCACGTGGGCGCGGACTTCGGCTGTGCGTTCCTTCAGGGCTTCCTCTTCGATCAGGCGCAGAACCGACAGCGACAGGGATTCGACATCGCGAATGGTGCCGCGGCCGTTGCAGCGAGGGCAGACGATACCGCTGGTTTCACCCAGCGACGGACGCAGACGCTGACGAGACATTTCCAGCAGGCCGAAGCGAGAGATGCGGCCAACCTGAACGCGGGCGCGATCGGCTTCCAGGCTCTCGCGAACGCGTTCCTCAACGGCGCGCTGGTTTTTGGCTGGCGTCATATCGATGAAGTCGATAACAATCAGACCGCCAATGTCGCGCAGGCGCAGCTGGCGGGCTATCTCTTCAGCCGCTTCCAGGTTGGTCTGCAGTGCGGTTTCCTCGATATCGCCACCCTTGGTTGCGCGGGCGGAGTTGATGTCGATGGAGACCAGGGCTTCGGTATGGTCGATTACGATAGAGCCGCCGGACGGCAGCTTCACTTCGCGCTCGAATGCGGTCTCGATCTGGCTTTCGATCTGGAAGCGATTGAACAGCGGCACGGGGTCTTCATACAGCTTGACCTTGCTCGCGTACTGCGGCATGACCTGGCTGATGAAGTTGAGGGCCTCTTCCTTGACCTCTGGGCTGTCAATCAGCACTTCACCGATGTCCTGGCGCAGATAGTCACGAATGGCGCGGATGATGACATTGCTTTCCTGATAGATCAGGAACGGGCTCTTGCGTTCTTCGGAGGCACCTTTGATGGCTTCCCAGAGCTGCAGGAGGTAGTCAAGGTCCCATTGCAGTTCTTCGGCGCTGCGGCCAAGGCCTGCGGTGCGCACGATCATGCCCATATCGGCAGGGACGTTGAGGCTGTTCAGGGCTTCGCGCAGTTCATTGCGCTCTTCACCCTCGATGCGTCGGGAAATGCCGCCGGCACGCGGGTTGTTCGGCATCAGCACCAGATAGCGGCCAGCGAGGCTGATGAAGGTGGTCAGGGCTGCGCCCTTGTTGCCGCGTTCTTCCTTGTCGACCTGGACGATGACTTCCTGGCCTTCTTTCAGAACGTCTTTGATGTTGACGCGACCTTCAACCTGTTTGGAGAAGTATTCGCGGGAGATTTCCTTGAGCGGGAGAAAGCCGTGTCGTTCGGAGCCGAAGTCGACAAAGGCGGCTTCCAGGCTGGGTTCGACGCGGGTGATACGGCCTTTGTAGATGTTGGCCTTTTTCTGCTCGCGAGCGCCGGATTCGATATCCAGATCGTAGAGGCGTTGACCATCTACCAGGGCGACACGCAACTCTTCGGGTTGAGTTGCGTTAATGAGCATTCTTTTCATGAAGTACCGTTGTGTTTCCGATGCTTTCCGGTCTACACGGGCACGGCACCTGCGACTCTCTGGTTCGGTGTCAGGTGTGTTTCTGTCATCGGCACTCGGCCGAGATGCAGAGTTCACATCGCCAGGTTATGGCGACAGTTCAATCTGTTACAGCTACTGCATACAGAGAAACTGCTTCTGGACTCCCGGCAGAACGGTTCTGGCGGGCGCGGCAGCGGGTGGCTGCCGGAAGGGGCTCTAGGGTGTCAGCGCATTGTCTGCGGGGGCCTTCGAGCCATACAGCCGTCGCACCTTGCGCGGCTGCCGGGAATCCTTGGGGAGGAATCAGCTGGACTGGGGACGGGGACACGCTGTTTGGCAAGTGTCTACGCTCGTCACATCATCCTGAAGCTGTGCATCTCCACCTAAACACGTACCCATCTGAATCGGGTGCCGCTCCGTTGTTGGTCGGTAGCGGGTTAATGTTCTGGCCTTCATCACGATGGCCAGGGTGTAAGCATGAGCCCTGTCGGCGGCGGGTGTTGCCTGCTGCGACCGGGCTGCATGTGGTTGTTTCTGGGGTTTGGCAGGTGGTTTTGACCTGAGATCCCCGGCTGCAGAATCGGCAGCTCGCCGGACTATAGCAGTATTTTTTAAGTGCTTCAATTGAATGAAAAATTGTATGATGCGCCGATGAAAAACACCTCTCCAGAACTGCCTGCCCAAGTCCAATTCGATGATATCTCTGCCGATCAGGCGGGGCAGCGCATCGATAATTATCTGATTACGCGCCTCAAGGGGGCTCCCAAGACGCTTGTCTATCGCATTTTGCGCAAGGGCGAGGTGCGAGTGAACAAGGGTCGGGTCAAGCCGGACTACCGCCTGCAGGCGGGCGACCAGTTGCGCATCCCGCCGGTGCGTCTGCCGGCACCTGACGAGCCGGTGCTGGTCGGGCAGGGCATTCTTAATGCGCTCGAGCAGAATATTCTGTTTGAAGACAAGGGAGTTATTGTGGTGAACAAGCCGGCTGGCCTGGCGGTTCATGGGGGTAGCGGTCTGCATTTCGGCGTTATTGAGGCAATGCGCCAGTTGCGTCCGGATTGCCCGCAAATGGAGCTGGTTCATCGGCTTGATCGTGATACCTCCGGCTGCCTGATGATTGCCAAGAAGCGCAGTGTGCTTCGGCATCTTCATGCGGCGCTGCGGGGTGATGGTGTCAACAAGCGGTATTGGGCTCTGGTGCGCGGGCGCTGGCCCGGGTCGACAAAAAAGGTGCATGCGCCTTTGCAGAAAAACAACCTGCGCTCCGGCGAGCGTATGGTTGAGGTGGATCCGGCCGGCAAGGAGAGTTTGACCGAGTTCAAGGTGCTGCAGCGGTTTGCCGATTACGCGACCCTGGTCGAGGCAAGGCCCATTACCGGTCGCACTCATCAGATTCGAGTGCATGCCAAGTATGCGGGGCATCCAATTGGTGGTGACCCCAAGTACGGTGATGATGACTTTTCCCGCGAGTTGCGAGAGCTGGGCGGCAAGCGCTTGTTTCTGCATGCGCGCTCGCTGTCGGTGGAAATGGCCGATGGCAGCATGCTGGAAGTTGAGGCCGAGCCGGGTCCGATGTGGGATGAAACGCTGCGCAGGCTGGCCAATGTCGGCAATTGATACGTTGATTTTTGATTGGGATGGCACGTTGGCTGATTCGGTCGGTCATATCGTCAGTGTCATGCAGCGCGCAGCGGCAGTCGTCGGGCTCGATGTGCCTGCTTCGGATGCGGTGCGCGGGATTATCGGTCTGAGTCTGTCCGAGGCGGCGGCCAGGCTGTTTCCGCAGCAGCCTCATCTGCATGTCGTTGTGGTCGAGGCCTACCGCGATATCTATCTGTCTGATGATCAGGCAAGCGTGTCATTGTTCCCTGGTGTGCGTGAGGCGCTTGATACCTGGCGTGAGCAGGGGTTCAGGTTGGCAGTGGCCACAGGCAAGGGGCGTAAAGGCCTGGCGCGAATTCTCGAGCAGCACGATATGCTCGATTACTTCGATGCAACGCGCTGTGCCGACGAGGCGTTGAGCAAGCCGGATCCTGCCATGCTGCACCAGTTGGTTGATATGCTTGAGACCTCGGCCGCGCGCTCGCTGATGGTTGGCGACAGCAGTTTTGATATTGAGATGGCACATAATGCCGGGATGCGCTCGGTCGCTGTCAGCTATGGGGCTCAATCGCGGGCGCAGCTGCTGGCCTGTGCGCCCTTGCATTGTATTGATGCATTTGCCGAGTTGCCGCTGTGGCTGCGTGCTCAGCGTGCTGATTGGGCAGGTAATCTGACTGAGAGGCTGTAATGGATCGTGATCGCTGGACTGAAGGTGAAATGGTGTCTGCGGCTGACTCCAAGGGCGTTGTTGAGGACGCCAAGGCGTGGGCTTTGCTGGAGAGCACGCTGAATGCGTCGCTGCAGGAGCAGCGACGGTCACGCCGCTGGGGGATTTTCTTCAAGCTGCTGACCTTTACCTATCTGTTTGTGGCGCTGGTGCTATTGTCGCCCCTTGGGCAGCTGGGATCCTCTGCGGCGGTAGGACCGCATACGGCGGTTATTGAGGTGCGCGGCGTGATTGCCGATCAGGAGGAGGCGAGTGCCGACAACCTGGTTGGGGCCTTGCGCGAGGCGTTTGAAGATGAAAACACCAAGGGCATTGTGCTGCGAATCAACAGTCCCGGTGGAAGTCCAGTGCAGTCCGGCTACGTCTATGACGAAATCAAGCGGCTGCGCGCGCTGCATCCGGATGTGAAGGTGTATGCGGTTATTACCGATATTGGCGCCTCGGGTGCCTATTACATTGCCTCCGCTGCAGATGAAATCTATGCCGATAAGGCCAGTCTTGTGGGTTCGATCGGGGTAACTGCTGCCGGCTTCGGATTTGTCGGCACCATGGATAAGCTGGGTGTCGAGCGGCGTACCTATACCGCCGGCGAGCACAAGGCGTTCCTGGATCCGTTTCAGCCGGAAAAGCCCGATGAGCGTGCCTTCTGGCAGCAGGTGCTGAACACCACCCATGAGCAGTTTATTCGCAGTGTGCGTGAGGGGCGTGGAGATCGGCTGAAAGAGACGCCGGATATGTTCAGCGGTCTGGTCTGGTCGGGTGAGCAGGCGCTGGAGCTTGGTCTGGTTGATGGTTTGGCGAGTACGTCTGCCGTTGCACGTGATGTGATCGGTGCTGAGGATCTGGTCGATTTCACCCGTCAGGAGTCGCCGCTGCAGCGCTTTACTCGCCAGCTGGGCGCCAGTGTCGGAGCGGAGCTGGCGACGCGCCTCGGGTTGCAAGGTCCGTCGCTGCGCTGAGTTCAGGGTAGGTTGAGGCCTTCGTTCGCGAGCATGGCGCGCAGGCGGATCAATGGCAGTCCGATCAGGCTGGTCGGGTCATTCCCCTGGATGCGTGCAATCAGGGTGATGCCGAGTCCCTCCGACTTGAAGCTGCCAGCGCAGTCGTAGGGTTGCTCAAGTTGCAGGTAGCGCTCGATCTCCTCGGGGTTCAGGTCGCGAAAGGTGACGTGCACGGGCTCGATGCAGGTTTGTTCGTGACCGTTTGCGCTGTTCAGGACGCAAAGGGCTGTTGAAAAGGTCAGTGTGCGGCCGCTGCTGCGGGTCAGTTGGTCGACTGCGGCGGCGTGGCTCACTGGCTTGCTGACGGGTTCCCCATCGAGCAGCAGGACCTGATCCGAGCCGATGATGAGGTGATCGCTGAATCGGCTGCGCAGTGTCTGTGCTTTGGTTCGGGCCAAGCGCTGGGTGAGTTGCTCGGCGGTTTCGCCCGGCTGCGGGGTTTCGTCGATATCCGGCGAGGCGCACTCGAACGGCTGTCGAAGGCGTTCAAGCAGGCTCTTGCGGTATGGTGAGCTGGAAGCAAGAACCAGTTTTTGCATGTTGTATCTCCGCTGGGTTGAGGTGCTTATGGTAGCGGCTGGGATGATTGTTGTGCGAGCTGCCGAACGGCATGCCCAAGGGCTTAAATAGTTTTGACAGGCGGGGTTTGTGCCCCTAGAATTGCGCGCTTATGTCTGGAACCATACCCCCGCACATCGAACCGGCTCGACTGGTTGACCGCAGAATTACGCTGAAAGGCGTAGTGAAGGTGAGCAGTCTTGAGCGCTTTTCGGCGGTGTTGCAGGCCGCGACTGGAGAAGTTCAGGTTGAACTGTACTTTTCCCGGGACGAGCAGCGCATAGCAACCATGCATGGTCATTATCAGGTCGATGCCCCGTTGTTGTGTCAGCGTTGTCTTGAGCAGGTTGTCGTGCCGATCGACAGCGAGTGTGATGTGGGGTTTGTAACGAGTGACGAGGCGGCAAAACAGCTTCCGCGTCACTATGAACCGGTTATTGTGGGTGATGAACCGCTCGATCTGCATGCGCTGATCGAGGACGAGCTGCTCCTGGCTTTGCCTGCAGTTCCGATGCATCCGCAACAAACATGTCAGCATCCGCCAGGGTATCGCCCTGAGACGGCGGAGCTGGAGGAAAAGTCTGAGAAGCCTAATCCTTTCAGCGTGCTGGCCAAATTAAAACGCGATACCTGAGCTTAGGAGCTTATTAGTCATGGCTGTTCAGCAGAACAAAAAGTCCCGTTCCGCACGCGGCATGCGTCGTTCGCATGATGCCCTGTCCGCCTCCGCCTTGTCCGTTGACAAGACCACTGGTGAAACCCACCTGCGCCACCACGTTTCCCCTGACGGTTTCTACCGTGGTCGTCAGGTGATCAACAAGGACAACGACGAATAAGTCTTGTCCACGTCAATCCGCATTGCGATTGATGTGATGGGCGGGGACCGCGGTCCCCGCTGCATTGTCCCTGCTGCGCTGCGCAGTCTCTCGCTGTACCCCTCCCTGCATATTACTCTGGTTGGTGCCGCCGACATTGTCGAACCGCTGCTGAGTGATGCTGTTGTTGCTTCTGATCGTCTGTCATTTCGTCCTGCCCGTGAACAGATTCTCGCTGATGATCCGCCTGCCAGCGTGCTGCGCGGTAAGCGCGATGCCTCCATGCGTGTTGCTCTTGAGCTGGTCCGAGACGGGCAGGTTGATGGCTGCCTGAGTGCTGGCAATACCGGTGCGCTGATGGTGCTGGCGCGTGCGGTGCTGGGCACCCTTGAGGGTATTCGTCGGCCCGCAATCATGGCCGCGTTGCCGGTATCGGGGCGCCTGTGTCATGTCCTTGATCTGGGCGCGAACGTGGATTGCCCGGCCGAACAGTTGGTCGAGTTTGCGATCATGGGCGCTGCCGCGGCCGCTGAGCTGAGCGGTAACCCGGCGCCGCGGGTCGGACTACTGAATATCGGCAGCGAGACCCATAAGGGCAATCGCCAGGTACGTCAGGCGGCCGCGTTGCTGCAGGTCTGCCCGGCGATCAATTATGTTGGTTCGGTCGAGGGTGATGGCCTGTTTCGGGGGGAGGCGGACGTAGTGGTCTGTGATGGCTTTGTCGGTAATGTGCTGCTGAAAGCCAGTGAAGGGGTAGCGGGCTACCTGCAGGCGGAGCTGCGCAGTGCGGTGGCGGATAGCTGGTTGCTGCGTTGGCTGGCACCGCTGGTGCTGGATGTCACCCGGCGCACGCGCGAACGCCACGACCCGGCACGCTATAACGGGGCTAGCCTGCTTGGTCTGCGCGGCGTGGTGATGAAAAGCCACGGTTCGGCAGATGAGGAGGCGATTCTGGCTGCCATAGGGCATACGTTCAAGGCGTGTCAGGCCCGCTTGCCGGAGCGTATTGCCGGTCGGGTGCGTGAATGCGGGGCCGTGCTGTGACCCCGGGCGCATTGCCGGCATCCAAATTCCGATGTCACACGCAGGTGTCTAGACTCTCTGCAATCTTTTGATAACAGGATGATGTTATGACTAACACCCTTGGCTTTGTCTTTCCCGGTCAGGGCTCCCAGTCCGTCGGCATGCTGGGCGAACTGGCCCAGCAGCACGCGATTATCACTGAGACGTTTGCCGAAGCATCCAGTGCTCTGGGTTACGATCTCTGGGCGCTGAGCCAGAACGGTCCCGAAGCGGATCTGAATCGCACTGATCGCACCCAGCCTGCGATTCTGACTGCGTCTGTTGCCCTGTGGCGACTCTGGTGTGCCGAATCCGGCGTGCGTCCTGGCTTTGTTGCCGGGCACAGTCTGGGTGAATATTCGGCGCTGGTTGCGGCCAATGTGCTTGATTTTGCCGATGCGGTGCGTCTGGTTGAACGTCGCGGCCAGCTGATGCAGCAGGCCGTGCCCGAAGGGCAGGGCAGCATGGCTGCTATTCTGGGGCTGGAAGATCAGCAGATCATTGATATCTGCGCTGCGGCATCTCAGGGTGAGGTAGTCAGTGCGGTCAATTTCAATGCGCCGGGTCAGGTTGTGATTGCCGGGCAGGTCGACGCCGTCGCTCGGGCGATTGATGGCTGCAAGGCGGCTGGTGCCAAGCGTGCGCTGCCGCTGCCGGTCAGCGTGCCGTCGCATTGCGCGCTGATGCAGCCGGCTGCCGAGCAGTTGGCTGAGGACTTTGCGGCGCTGAGCTGGCGCGCGCCGGAGATTACCCTGGTGCAGAACGTTACTGCGCGTCCGGCGTCGGATGTGACCGCGCTGCGTCAGTTGCTGGTCGAGCAGCTGTACAGTCCGGTTCGCTGGGTAGAGTCGGTTGTTTACATGGCCGAGCAGGGCGTAACCGATCTGGTCGAGTGTGGACCGGGCAAGGTGTTGGGTGGTCTGAACAAGCGTTGCGCCAAAGGTGTCAACAACCACAGTCTGGAAAGCGTGGCGGGTTTTGATGCGTTCCGCGCGCAGTTTGCTTGAGGAGCAGGGCATGAGTCTGGAAGGAAAGGTTGCACTGGTTACCGGTGCCAGCAGAGGGATTGGTCAGGCAATTGCGCACGCGCTGGCCGCTCAGGGTGCAGTGGTCGTCGGCACGGCTACCAGCGATGCGGGCGCCCAGGCGATCGCTGACAAGCTGGCAGAGGCGGGCTACAAGGGTACCGGCATGAAGCTGGATGTGCGTGATGCCGAGTCTGTCAGTGCTGTTTTGTCGGCCATTACCGAGGCCTACGGTGCGCCGGCCATCCTGGTCAATAATGCAGGTATCACCGCCGATAATCTGCTGATGCGCATGAAAGATGAAGAGTGGGATGATGTGATCGGCACCAATCTCAGCTCGGTCTACCGTTTGTCCAAGGCAGTCCTGCGGGGCATGACCAAGGGCCGCTGGGGGCGTATCATCAACATCAGTTCCGTGGTCGGCTGCATGGGTAACGCCGGTCAGTCGAACTACGCTGCGGCCAAGGCGGGTATGGAAGGTTTTACCCGCGCGCTGGCGCGAGAAGTCGGTTCGCGAGCCATTACTGTGAACGCGGTAGCACCTGGCTTTATTGACACCGACATGACGCGTGCGCTTAATGACAGCCAGCGTTCGGTCATGCTGGAGCAAATTCCGCTCGGTCGTCTGGGGCAGGCAGAGGAAATTGCTGCCGCTGTTGCGTTCCTGGCGAGCGAAAATGCTGGCTACATCACCGGTGCTACACTGCCGGTCAACGGTGGCATGTACATGTAATTCACTGCCGGTATCGACCGGGGTCGATATTGGCTTGAGTTTCATTGGGTGGAAGCCGCAGGCTTTGACCTCTTTGCGTCAGAGACGATTCGCGCTTGAAACCAAGAGAATTGTTTCTATAAACTACCCGCAGTCCGGCTTCTCGGAACTGCAAATAGGAGTGAGAACAAGGTATGAGTACCATCGAAGAACGCGTCAAGAAAATCGTTGCCGAGCAGCTCGGTGTCAAAGAAGAAGAAGTAACCAACAGTGCTTCTTTTGTTGAAGATCTTGGCGCTGACTCCCTGGACACCGTGGAGCTGGTGATGGCTCTCGAAGAAGAATTCGAGACCGAGATTCCGGATGAAGAAGCCGAGAAGATCACCACCGTTCAGGAAGCTATCGACTACGTGAACGCTCACCAGAAGTAATCACGTAGCCTGCTTGCAGGACGAAAAAAGCCGCAGTACTGGTTTCCAGGCTGCGGCTTTTTTGCATCCGAATATTTGCACCTGTCGGTTGTGCCGCGGTTCGTGTTGCCGCAGGCGGCATTTGCACGGACAATAGGGCGATTTTGCGCAGGCTCGCGGGCCTGTAGCGGTTTTCACGAGTTGAATAAGGAGTGTGCCGTGTCGCGCAGACGCGTTGTTGTAACTGGTCTGGGTATGCTATCGCCGCTGGGTAATTCGGTTGAGAGCAGTTGGCAGGCGGCCCTGGCGGGCAAGAGCGGTATCGGTCCGATCGAGCATATGGATGTCAGTGCGTTCTCAACCCGCATCGGCGGCTCGGTTCGCGACTTTGACGTCGAGCTGTACATGGCGGCCAAGGAAGCGCGAAAGCTGGACCTGTTTATTCAATACGGTCTGGCGGCCTGTATTCAGTCGCTTCAGGACTCGGGTCTCGAAGTCACCGACGAGAATCGCGACCGCATTGGTGTGGTCATGGGGTCCGGTATTGGTGGTCTGACCAACATCGAAAAGAACTGCGAGCAGTTGCTTAACAGCGGTCCGCGTCGTATTTCTCCGTTCTTCGTTCCGGGTTCGATCATCAACATGGTCGCCGGTTATTTGTCTATTCAGTATGGGTTGCAGGGGCCGAACTACGCCCTGACCACGGCCTGCACGACAGGCACGCACAGCATCGGTATGGCTGCGCGCAACATTGCCTATGGCGAAGCCGATGTCATGGTGGCTGGTGGTTCCGAGATGGCGACTACCGGTCTGGGGCTGGGCGGTTTTGCCGCGGCTCGTGCCATGTCGACTCGCAACGATGACCCGCAGGGCGCGAGCCGCCCCTGGGATCGTGAACGGGACGGCTTCGTACTGTCCGACGGCGCCGGGGCCATGGTGCTGGAAGAGTATGAACACGCCAAGGCTCGCGGTGCACGCATTTATGCCGAGCTGGTCGGCTTCGGCATGAGTGGTGACGCCTATCACATGACCGCGCCGCCGGAAGACGGCCGTGGCGGTGCCAAGTGCATGGTCAATGCACTCAGGGATGCCGGTCTGAACCCGGAGGATGTTGACTATATCAACGCCCATGGCACCTCGACTCCGGCTGGTGACATTGCCGAAACCTGTGCGGTCAAGTCTGTGTTTGGCTCCCATGCCCGTGATCTGGCCATCAGCTCGACCAAGTCGATGACAGGACACCTGCTGGGCGCTGCCGGCGCGGTAGAGGCGGTATTCAGTGTCCTTGCACTGCGTGATCAGGTGGCGCCGCCAACCATTAACCTGGATAACCCGGACGAGGGGTGTGATCTGAACTATGTTGCGCACCAGGCGCAGCAGCGCAAGATTGAGGTCACGCTGTCCAACTCCTTCGGTTTTGGCGGTACCAACGGCAGCCTGGTATTTCGTCGCTGCGAATGAGCCAGCCCACACCAGTGGCGACGACATGGGTAAACGGGCGGGTTGCTGATAACCTGCCTGTCACTGATCGCGGCCTTGCCTACGGTGATGGTTTGTTCGAAACCCTGCGTGCCTGTCGCGGTACACTGCCGTTGCAGGCGCTGCATCTGGCCCGTCTGCAGCGAGGTTGTGCCGCGCTGCGGATACCCTTTGAGGCGGATTTGATTGCCGCCGAGCTGAATAACGCAGCAGCCATTGTCGGCGACGGGGTGGTCAAGCTGATACTGTCCCGCGGCACCGGTCAGCGTGGCTATGCCATGCCGGCTGACGCAACGCCGTCGCGGATAATATCGATTTCCCCCTTGCCTCTGTATCCGTCTGACCGGCGTGATGGCGTACATCTGTTCGCCTGTACAACACGGTTGGCCGATCAGCCGCTGCTGGCGGGCATAAAGCATCTCAATCGGCTGGAGCAGGTGCTGGCGCGCAGCGAATGGCAGGATCCGGCATTCGCCGAGGGTCTGGTGTGCGATCAGCAGGGAGCGGTGGTCGAATGCACCATGAGCAATCTGTTCGCGCGTGTGGCAGGGCAATGGGTTACGCCAGATCTCGGCCGCTGTGGTGTGCAGGGGGTGATGCGCGAATACCTTCTCGCCCAGCTGGCCGAGCGAAGGCAGCCGGCACGTGTGGCGCGGCTCAGTCGTGATGCGTTGTACCAGGCGGATGAGGTATTTTGCTGCAATAGTTTGATAGGGGTCTGGCCGGTTGTAAGGCTGGACGATCAGGTCTGGCAGGTCGGGGGCGAAACCCGGCTGCTGCAATCCCTGGCTGAACAGGTTTATCTGTGAAGATTTTTGCCAAGTTTCTGGTTGTTTCACTGTTTCTGGTTTGTGTCATTGGCCTGGCCGGCGGTGTGTGGGGCTTTCTCACCCTGCAGCGTGCGCTGCATCAGCCGTTGCAGCTGACGGAGCCGAGTACGCTGGTGGTGGAGGCCGGCAGCACTCCGGGGCGGGTCTTTGCTCGTCTTGAGCAGCAGGGTGTGCTTGAGGGTGCAGGCTGGCTGCGTCGATATTGGCAGTGGCAAATGAAAGGGGCCGTTCTGCATGTGGGTGAATACGCACTGCAGCCCGAGATGACGGCGGCCGAGCTGCTGCACATGATGGAGCGCGGAGAGGTTGTTCAACGTACCCTCACGCTGGTTGAAGGCTGGAATTTCAGTCAGGTGCGCCAGGCGCTGCGTACGGCCGAACACCTGGAGCAGATCTTGTCGCCAGACCTGAGCGATGCCGAGGTCATGGCGGCTCTGGGGTATGAGGGTGAACATCCGGAGGGACGTTTTTTTCCGGATACCTATCAGTACACGCTGGGTATGAGTGATCGGGATATCCTGCAGCGCGCGCATGAGCGTATGGCGCAGGTACTGGCGGAGGTTTGGGCGGAGCGTGATGAGGGCTTGCCGATCAAGTCTGCGTACGAGGCACTGATTCTTGCGTCGATCGTGGAAAAGGAAACCGGAGTACCGTCCGAGCGGGCGGAAATTGCTGGCGTATTTACCCGTCGGCTGCGCATCGGCATGCGGTTGCAGACCGATCCGACCGTGATTTACGGCCTGGGTACGGACTATCAGGGCAATATACGTCGTCGCCACCTGCAGCAGGCGACACCGTACAACACCTATGTGATTGATGGCCTGCCGCCGACGCCGATTGCCATGCCAGGGCGCGAGGCGATCGAGGCCGCTGTGCATCCGGCTGACGGCAAGAGCCTGTATTTTGTTGCCAGGGGGGATGGCTCGCACGTGTTCTCCAATACCCTGGCTGAGCATAACCGGGCGGTGCGTGCGTATCAGCTGCAGCGCCGCAGCGACTATCGTTCCAGCCCCGCTCCGGAGAGCGCGCAATGACAGGTGTATTTGTCACCCTGGAAGGGCCTGAGGGTGCAGGCAAGTCAACCAACCTCGGTTATGTTGCCGACGCATTGCGCCGCGCAGGCTGTGAACCGCTGTTGACCCGTGAACCGGGTGGTACGCCGATTGCCGAGCTGATGCGCGGCATCCTGCTCGAGCACCATGAAGAGTCGATGGACCCGGATGCGGAGCTGTTGCTGGTTTTTGCTGCGCGCGCCCAGCATCTGAATCGGGTGATCAAGCCGGCTTTGGCGCAGGGGCGTGTGGTCATCAGTGATCGCTTTACCGATGCGACCTATGCCTATCAGGGCGGCGGGCGGGGGATCGACGCCGCACGCATTGCTGCGCTTGAAAACTGGACTCAAGGCAGTTTGCGGCCTGATTTGACGCTGGTGCTGGATGTGCCGGTTGAGGTGGGTATGGCGAGGGCGCGGGCGCGCAGCGCACTTGACCGCTTTGAAAGCGAGCAGCGGGCCTTCTTCGACGCGGTGCGCGAGACCTATCTGCAGCGTGCTGCAGAACATCCGGCGCGCTATCGCGTCGTCGATGCCAGTGGTGAGCTGGACCAGGTTCAGCGTCACCTTGAGCCGGTCATCACACAGATTCTGGAGCGCTGGCGTGCTTGAACAGGCCCGTACGCCCTTGCCATGGCACGAACCGCTGTGGGCTGCGTTGGCCGCCCAGCAGCAATTTGCCCATGCCTATCTGTTCTGTGGCCCGGCGGGTGCAGGCAAGCGTCGTTTCGCTGCAGCGTTCGCCGGCTGGCTGATGTGTGACCAGCCTGGACCACAAGGCCCGTGCCAGCAATGTCGCAGCTGTTTGCTTCGCCAGGCCGGCAGTCATCCCGACCTGCTGCTGATCGAACCGGAGGAGGAGGGCAAGGCGATCCGCGTTGATGCCATCCGTCAGTTGGTTGGTTTCATCAATCAAACCGCCCAGCAGGGCGGGCGCAAGGTGGTTGTGCTGCATCCGGCCGAGGCGATGAACCAGAATGCCGCCAATGCGCTGCTCAAGTCGCTTGAGGAGCCAACTGCCGAGACCTATCTGCTGCTGATCAGTGATCAGCCCAGCCGTTTGCTGCCGACCATCCGCAGTCGGTGCCGGGTTCAGCCCCTGGGGTTGCCGGGTCTGCAGCGGGCGCAGGACTGGCTGGGGGCAGAGCTTCCGGATGTGGATGACAGTCAGCGCACGCTTCTGCTGCAGATGGCAATGGGGGCTCCGTTGCGAGCGCTGGACTTGCATCAGCAGGGCGCCGTTGCCCAGCGGGAAAAGGTGGTTGACGGTGTCAAGGCGCTGTTGAAGGGACAGATATCCGCGCCCAGGCTGGCCGAGCAGTGGAACAGCATCGCCCTCGATTTGCTGCTGGACTGGTTTGCGGCCTGGACGCTGGAGTTGCTGAAACTGAATCAGGGCGCGCAGGAGACTGCAAGCAGCGCCGATATGGATAAGGTTCTGGGCTACTTGGCATCGCGCATTCAGGCAAGCGAGCTGCTCGACTGGCAGGATTGGCTATTGCAGCACCGTCGGCAATTCGACAACAAGGCCAACCTCAATCGCCAGCTGTTCCTCGAAAAGCTGCTTGCGCGCTGGAAAATGCTGGCCGAAAGACGTTAATCTGGCGGCCATCGCGTTGAGTGAAAGGAATGATCAATGACTAATCCCACGGCTCCGGGGCCTCGCAACGGTATTCTGTCGCTGACGATCAAGGACAAGTCGGTGCTTTATGCGGCCTATATGCCGTTCGTCAAACATGGCGGGCTGTTCATTCCGACCAACAAGAATTACCGCCTCGGTGACGAGGTGTTCATGCTGCTGAACCTGATGGACGAGCCGGAGAAGATTCCGGTTGCCGGCAAGGTGATCTGGGTAACCCCGAAGGGTGCCCAGGGCAATCGCGCGGCAGGTATCGGTGTCCAGTTCAGTGATCAGGACAATACCGCGCGCAGCAAAATCGAAACCTATCTGGCCGGTGCACTGCAATCGGATCGGCCGACCCACACCATGTAGTCTTCATGCTTATTGATTCGCACTGTCATCTGGATCGTCTTGATTTAACGCCCTACAACGGCTCCCTTGATGCGTTGCTGGATGCCGCTCGCGGTCGCGGTGTCGGCAAGTTTCTCTGTATCGGGGTCGATGCCGGCAACGCAGCTACGGTTCAGCAACTGGCCGACAGCCATGCAGATGTGTTCTGCAGTGTCGGTATTCATCCGCTCGATCTCAAGGATGGCAAGGCGACCGATCTGGTCTGGCTACTCGAGCGACTGCAGCACCCACGCACCGTAGCCATCGGCGAAACCGGGCTCGACTATCACTACCAGCCCGAGTTGGCCGAGCAGCAGAAAGCGTCCTTCGCCATTCATCTCGAGGCGGCGAAGCAGACGGGTAAGCCGGTGGTGATTCATACCCGCGCGGCACGCCAGGATACGCTGGAGATGCTGCGCGAGGCAGACCTTGCCAATGCCGGTGTGCTGCATTGCTTTACCGAAGACTGGGAGATGGCCCGGGCAGCGCTGGATATGGGCTATTACATTTCGCTGTCGGGCATTGTGACCTTTCGAAATGCCGACGCATTGCGGGAGGTGGCGCGTCAGGTTCCTGCTGACCGCTTGCTGGTTGAGACCGATTCACCCTATCTGGCGCCGGTTCCCCATCGCGGAAAGTCGAACGAACCACAGTTTGTCTGTGAAGTGGCGGCATTTCTGGCCGAGTTGCGCGGTGAGGCCCTGGAACATTTCCGTGAGCAAACTACCGATAACTTCCATCGGTTGTTTCCTCTGACGCAAAGCTGATTTCGAGGCAAAAAAAACCCGAATTCTGGGGGAGGAATTCGGGTTAAGACCATTAGGAGTGATACAGAGGCAGGGCAGTGCCTGCCAGCACAGGAGCAACACTTGGGGGGTATGTCGTTCCTGATAACTTCAGTATTGTCGAAATTGCCCTGCTTTCCAGCTTCATTTCCCGCGTTTATAAACTGATTTGGAATACGCTCTGCGTATTTTATCGTGAAGTGTTGTTATCTCTTTGCGAGGCAATCAGTGCTTCCAGCTGTTCGACCGCCCGCCGCAGGCAAGCGCTGCTGGTGTAGAAATGGGGTGACCAGCGAATACCACCGCCGCGCAGCGCGCAGATCACGCCCTGATCCATTAACTGGCGATGCAGCTCTTTTAGCGCAACGCCCTCGACTGAAAACGTCAGAATGCCCGACCGTCGTTCGTTGCTCAGATTGCTGAGTATGCGCACGCCCGGGATCGCCTCCAGCAAGCTGGCAAGCAGGCAGATGCGGCGGTCGAGTTCGGCAGCGACGGTATCCATGCCGATCTCAAGCAGCAGCGACAGGCTGGCTGACAGAGCTTGTTGAGCCAAGGTGTTTGGGCTGCCGGCCTCGAATCGCCGCGCCGAGCAGGCCGGCTGCCAGTCGCAGCGATCATAATCGCCCATCGCCTCAACCATATGCCAGCCGTGCTGGGTCAGCTTCAGTTGATCCCGTAGTCGACCGTGGCAATAGAACACGCCAAGGCCTTCCGGGCCGAGTAGCCATTTGTGGCCGTCGGCCATGGCAAAATCGCAGTCAATCGTCTGGACATCCAGTGGCTGCGCGCCAAGGGTCTGTATGGCGTCCACGCAGAACAGGACGCCGCGTTTGCGGCAGGCTTGACCAAGGCGTTGGAGGTCCATGCGCAGTCCGCTGCCGTATTGCACGGAGCTGATGCTCAGCAGGCGGGTGCGCGACGTCATCGCGTTGATCAGCGCCTGTTCCGGCTGGTTGCCCAGAGCCACGCTGCAAACCTGAACGCCCTGGTCTGCCAATGCCTCCCAGGGAATGCGGTTTGAGGGGAACTCCTGATCGCTGATCAGAACTTCATCGCCGGGTGCCCAGGATAATCCCTGGGCGACAAAGGACAGGGCCTCGGAGGTGTTCTTGACCAGTGCGATATCGCTGGCAGCGGGGGCATTAAGCAGGGCTTTAAGTTGCTCGCGCAGGTGTTTTTCGGTCCGGCTCCAGCGCGGATAGTCGCGCGCACCTTGATGCAGGTTTTCGCGGGCGAAGGCGCTGACGGCGTCCGCTGCCCGCTTCGGCCAGGGAGCCACCGCGGCATGATTCAGGTAGCAGAGTTTCGGATCCTGCGGGAATTCATGCTGCCATTGCTGGTTGAGATCCATGTCGAGCCTCATGTGTGGTGCCATTTTGGCCAAAGATCGGACTGGCACGCGCGGTGATGCCTTAACGGGCCTTTTTCCCCATATTTAGACACATTTGAACCGGATAGTCAGCTTGTAAGCAAATCTGGGCAGCGAGTCATCAACTTGGCATAATGGGGCACTTTGCCAATTTGAATCCGGGTACCTTGATGCAGAAAGAGTCACGTAAAGTTCGCGAATTTCGTCGTCGTGAGCAGGAAATTCTCGATAGCGCGCTGCGCCTGTTCCTTGAGCAGGGTGAAGACAGTGTAACCGTCGAGATGATCGCAGACGAGGTCGGCATCGGCAAAGGGACCATCTACAAGCATTTCAAGTCCAAGGCAGAGATTTATCTGCGGTTGATGCTCGACTATGAGCGAGATCTGGCTGATTTGCTGCATTCGGAGTCCATCGAGCGCGACAAGGCGGCCCTCTCGCGGGAGTACTTCGCGTTTCGCATGAGCGACCCCGAGCGCTATCGGTTGTTTGACCGGCTGGAAGAAAAGGTGGTCAAGTCGAACCAGTTGCCGGCCATGGTCGAAGAATTGCACAAGATCCGGACCTCCAATTTCAATCACATCACCGGTGTGATTCAGTCCCGTATCGATGATGGCAAGCTGGAGGATGTTCCTGCCTACTTCCATTACTGTGCAGCATGGGCGCTGGTGCACGGCGCGATGGCCATGTACCACTCGCCGTTCTGGCAGGACGTGATCAAGGATCAGGAGGGTTACATGCAGTTTTTGATGGATGTAGGCGTGCGAATGGGCAATCGATTCAAACGCCGCAAGGACGGCGAGGAAGCCTAGCCCGAGCCTGGTGCTGAACTCCTGATTTGACCGGCAGTCTCAAACTGGGCAGCCATGTCAGGAGTCAGACCTTGCCCATCTTTCGCATACTTGCTGTGGGCGTGCTCATGCTGGGCACGTTGGCAGGCAACCCCGCCCAAGCGCGGGACTATCGATACACCGACGCTCACCTGCATTACGTTGATTTCTTTCAGGAGTCAGAAGGGGTGGACGCGCTTATTCAGGCGATGGACGCCGCCGGTGTCGATCATGCCATGATCAGTGGTGTGCCTGTCGCCAAGCAATGGCACGAGAATGAGCCCAAGCGCCCGCGCTATTACGCTGGTGACGATGGCGGCGCCTACTGGTTCAGTGCAACCGATGTGCTGGTTGCTGATGCGATTGCGTCGATGCCGGCGGAACAGCGTCGGCGGTTTCATCCCTTTCTATCCGGCTTCAATCCGAACGACAAGAACGCAGATGCTCACATCCGTCGCATGCTCGAGCTGTATCCCGGCTTTTGGCAGGGAATAGGCGAGGTATTTACCCGGCACGACGATCTGACTGCGCTGATCCATGGTGAACCGCCGCGGGCCAACAGCGAGGCCATGCACCGGGTCTATGCGCTGGCCGCGGAGTACGATCTGCCGGTGCTGGTGCACAGCAATATCACCTCGCAGCGTGAGCGTAATCCGCTCTATCTGGCCGAAATGGAAGAGCCGCTGCGCAACCATCCGCGGGTACGCTTTATCTGGGCGCATGCCGGCACCAGCATGGAAATTCATCGCCATCAGACACAATTGCCGTTTTTATTGCCGACGTTGCGACGGCTGCTGACCGCCTACCCGAATCTGTATATTGATCTGTCCTGGACGCTGCGCGAGCCCTATCTTCTTGACTCGGAAGGCAAGCCTGACCCTGACTGGGTTGCGCTGGTCGAGGATTTCCCCGAGCGCTTTATGCTCGGCTCGGATGTGGTGGGGCAGTTCGGCAGTATCGGAAAATATATGCGCGGGTTTGAGCCGTTTCTTGATGCGTTACCGGAAACGGTAGCGCGTGGGGTTGCACGGGATAACTTTCTCGCTATCTTGCCGAGCGCCGAGTGGCGATCGGCCCCGCAGGGCGAGGCCGATCTGGTCGATCAGGGCAATACCAGCGGCGGGTCAGCCCAGTAGCTGCAGTGGTGATAGCCCAGGAAGCCAAGCGTATTTGCGTTGCTTGCGTTGGGTACGTCCAGCGTCAACAGGTTCCCGGTTGCCGCCTGCTGCCAGGCTGCTGCGACCCCGTCGGTGGTGTTGGGATCGCCGGTTTTGGCGAATTGAGTCCAGTAGTCGACCATCTCGCCGGCCAGACTGTTCAGGTCATCCGGATCGCCGGTATAGCGCTGCTCCATGATGGCCTGTGGGTAGAGTACGTAGGGGATTTCCCCAGCGTGGGTGGCGCCCAGCGGGAAGCTCACTGCAAATGGCGGCACCAGGGTCCAGGGGGCGTCCTCGTCGCGGAACCAGTACTGGAAGGTATTCATGCTGGCGCCGGCAAAGGTGCTGGCCTGCGAGTAGGCGTTGCAGGCGAACATGAAGTCGGTCCAGATTCCGGACAGGGCTGCCTCGAAGGGTTTTGCCGCACCGTCAACAAAGTCCAGATAATCAGTGGCGATCTGGTCGTCGTCGAAGGGGATGCTCGCCTGGTAGGGCTGGAAGAACTCGGCAACGCGCTCACGGTATTCCGCCTCGTCATCAATAGGATCGCCTCCTACTTCATCCAGCGCGACGAACAGGGTGCCCTCGTTCTGGTTGCTGCCGATCATGATATCGAGCGAGCTGTTGAAGTCGCCGTCGGCCAGTGCCTGCTGGATGGACTTGGGTAGCAGGTCGTCGTCCGGATCCACAACCGGGATTGACTGCGAGCCCTGGGCCGCCAGGAACGCGGATACCGGCAGGGAGCGCAGGCAGCTTGCAGCGGTCTCCGGGTCGGTGCAGCCGAGACCATTGGCTACCGATGTGCCGAGGAACTGCGCTGTTGCCTTGGGCATCTGGAAGGGCGCGTAGGAGCCGCTCTGGACAATGGCGCGCTGGAACAGATCTGCCTCTTCAGCCCGGGGCGAGACAATGTGGCTCATCACGCTATGGCCACCGGCGGACTCGCCGAAGATTGTGACATTGGCCGGATCACCGCCAAAGGCAGCGATGTTTTCCTTGACCCAGGCCAGCGCGAGCTGCTGGTCCATCAGGGCAAAGTTGCCGGCATCGGACTCCAGGGCAGGGTGGGCCAGAAAACCGAGATTGCCAAGGCGGTAATTGAGTGTCACGACGATAACGTCCTGTTCGACCAGGCGCGTCGGGTCGTACTCACCGCCGCCGTTACCAAACACGAAGGCGCCACCATGGATCCAGACCATTACCGGCAGATCCTCCGCTTCAGCGGGCGCATAAACGTTCAGGTACAGGCAGTCCTCGTTGCCTACCTGCTGGCCAGTGGTCAGATCGGACTGCGGGCAGCTGTTGCCGAACTCTTCGCTCAGTCTGAGTGTTTCACTTCTGCTGGCGGGTGGCTGCGGCGGGGCGAGGCGCAGGTCGCCAACCGGCGGTGCGGCGTAGGGAATGCCGCGGAAGACGCGGATGCCGTCGTTGCTGATACCGACGACTTTACCCTCGCTGGTTTCAATCGCCAGGGGGTTGGGGCCGTCGGCACGGCCACCGCCGCCACCTGACAGGCAGGCGGAAAGCGTGAGGGCCGCGACGGCGACGGAAAGCAGCTTGAGTGTTGATGCCGTGGTTGGCGTCAGGCGAGCAGTACTCATTATTGTTGTCCTGTACTGTTTAAAAGATTGAGGCATATGCTGAAAGTGATCCTGCCTCAGGGCGAATGCGAGTTATGCGTATGCGTAGAAACTATATGTGAACTCTGTCACGCAGAGCTAAACACGTCCGGGTGGTTTGCTTCGCCAGTCAGACTGGCTATGATGTGCGGTTTTGTGCGGCTCAGGGCCGGGTACAGAGGAGAGGGGCATGGCTATGCAAGAGGCGTTTCCGGTCAGTTATATCGAGCCGGTTTTCCGCCCGCCGAGTGAGGCGCATTCGCTGATTTTGCCGGTGACCAACGGCTGTTCGTGGAACAAGTGCACGTTCTGTGAAATGTACACGGCGCCGCAGAAGAAGTTTCGTGCTCGCGACGAGGCCGAAGTGCTGGACGAGATTCGCCGGGTTGGCGAGCGCTATATTGTGAATCGCATTTTTCTCGCCGACGGGGATGCGATGGTCCTGCCGACCCATCGTTTGCTGCGGATTCTCGAAGCCATTGCCGAGCACATCCCGAGCGTCGAGCGGGTGACCTCGTACTGCCTGCCGCGCAATCTCAAGCGCAAATCGGTTGAAGAGCTGAAAGAGTTGCGTGAGGCCGGCCTGGCGATGCTGTATGTCGGTGCCGAGTCAGGCGATGACGAGGTGCTTGAGCGGGTTAACAAGGGCGAGACAGCCGCTTCGACAGCCGATGCCTTGATCAAGGCGGGGGAAGCTGGCTTGAAGCGTTCGGTGATGATCCTCAATGGCCTAGGCGGTCTGTCGCTTAGCAAGCAGCACGCGCTGAACTCCGCCCAATTGCTGAACCAGACCCAGCCGGAGTTCGTGTCGACGCTGGTCGTCAGTTTCCCCCAGGGGATGGAGCGATTCCGTGAGCGTTATCCGGATTTTGTCGAGTTGAATCAGCAGCAACTGTTCTCCGAGCTGCGCCAGTTCGTTGCCGAGCTGGCGCTGGACAACAGCACGTTTCGCAGCGACCATGCATCCAATGCCCTGGTCTTGAAGGGCGAGCTGGGGCAGGACAAGGACCGGTTGCTGGCGCAGATCGATCACGCCATCAGTCGGCCTGATCAGGCGGGCCTGCGTCCAGAATGGATGCGCGGACTCTAGGAGATGCTATGCGCTACGCATTGATGCTGTTGGCAGTGTTGCTACTGTCGGGCTGCATGAAGCCCTCCGATCTGCAGGATCAGGCCGGCTACTATCTGGGTGATGCCGGCGTGCTCAACCATTACCGCATCAAGCGCAGCAGCACCTGGGTTATTCAATCCGACTCCAAACTCTATATTGCCCAGGGGCATTTCTTGCCCGTCGGCAATCCCTATGCCCGTCCCAATGTGGTTGCCGAGGAAGCATTTGCCGCAGCCGTCGAAGTCTTTCCTGTTGTGCGCCGTGCCCAGCAGCCGCTGGGGCTGGAGGAGGCGCTGGCCGAGGCTCGCAGTTTCGGATACGACTACCTGCTCTACACACGGTTTGCCGCAGCAGATGATGCCGTGGGCAGTATCGAAGAGTGGGAAGAGTCCGGCCAGAGGGGTGATCTCGGGCTGGATCGGGGCGTGCTGCAACTGATGCTGCTGGAGGTCGGCACCCGCCACCTGGTCGATTTTGCCCGTATCGAGACACGCGGTGGCTTCCTGCAGTTTTACAAGGCCTCGCCCGAAGACCTGCTGCGCCCGCCGCTGCAGGATTATACCGGTCAACTGCTGGGACGCTGAGGGCGTCCGGTCAGGAGGAAAGATGTCCGATCGTGCACCGCCGCCGCAGTCGCTGCTCAATAGTCTGCCGCAGCGCGGAGAGTTGCAGCGCCGTGAGCCTGCGCCCGTGCATTTGTGGAATCCGCCGCTCAGTGGCGAGATGGATATGCGTATCGCCCGTGACGGCACCTGGTATCACGAGGGTGAACCGATCCGGCGCCTGGCGCTGGCGCAGCTGTTCTCAACCATCCTCAGGCTTGACCAAGACGCGCGCTACTACCTGGTAACGCCGGTGGAGCGCTGGGCGATCCAGGTCGACGACGCGCCCTTTATCGCCGTCCGCCTGTCTGTCAGTGGCGAGGGTGAGCAGCAGCAACTGCTGTTTCATACCAGCCTCGAGGATGAGGTCCCGCTTGATGACGAGCATCCATTGCGCGTTGAGCTTGATCCGCAATCCGGAGAGCCGTCCCCCTATATCAGGGTTCGCGCCAATCTGGACGCACTGGTAAGTCGCACGGTGTTCTACGAATTGGCCGACCTGGCGGTCGAGGCCGAAGTCGCAGGTGTACAGCGAATCGGCGTCTGGAGTGGTGGCGGCTTCTTTCCGATAGACGGCGCCGATTAGGTGCGCGATATGCGCCGGCGTGCCAGTACAGGGCACGCCGGGACAGCACTCTCCTGTTGTTAACGCTCTGCCTGATTGTCAACCCGGAAAACACAAAAAAGCGTGTTTTTTTGATGTTGATATTTACCATATGTGGGTCTAGCATTGCCCGGAATGCACAACAAATAGTGTTTTGTCGGCCGGGATGCGTACAGGTCAAAAGCCTTTGCGTCAAGCCCTAGATGGTGGTTCAGGTCGCGTTTTCAGGAGACAGAAATGAGTCAAACAGCCAAGGTGCAGCGCCTGCATAATGTGGTGACCAGCATCCCTTTGCAGCCCGCGTCAGAAGACATTTGGGATACCAAATACCGCCTCAAGACCAAGGATGGCAAGGCCATCGACAAGTCGGTTGACGAGACGTTTCAGCGTGTCGCTCGTGCCCTGTCCGAGGTGGAAGCACCGGAGCTGCGCGAGGAGTGGTACGAAAAGTTTCTTTGGGCACTGCGTCACGGCGCGATTCCGGCTGGCCGTATTACCTCCAACGCCGGGGCACTTGAGCACAAACCGGCGACCTCGACGATCAACTGCACCGTGTCGGCGACCATCGGCGATTCGATGGATGACATTCTCGCCAAGCTGCACGAAGCCGGTCTGACTCTCAAGGCCGGTTGCGGTATCGGTTACGAGTTCTCCACCCTGCGGCCGAAGGGCGCCTACGTCTCCGGCGCCGGTGCCTATACCTCCGGCCCGCTGTCGTTTATGGATATCTACGACAAGATGTGCTTCACCGTATCCTCTGCCGGTGGCCGTCGTGGAGCCCAGATGGCGACATTCGATGTCGGTCATCCGGACGTGATGGACTTTATTCGCGCCAAGCGTGAAGGCGGCCGTCTGCGCCAGTTCAACCTGTCATTGCTGATCACTGAAGAGTTCATGAAGGCGGTTGAGGCCGATGCCGACTGGCAGCTGGCGTTCCCGCTGAATCAGGCCGAGATGGAAGCCGATGGCGTTGACGTCAACGATGCGGAACAGGTGATCTGGCGCGAGTGGCCGAGCAACGAGCGCTATGTCAGCCGCGCGGATGGCCTGGTTGCCTGCCGTATCTTCCGCACCATGAAAGCGCGTCGTATCTGGGACATGATCATGAGTTCCACCTACGACTTCGCCGAGCCTGGCTTCATCCTGATTGACCGTGTCAACGAGATGAACAACAACTGGTTCTGCGAGGAGATTCGCGCAACCAACCCCTGTGGTGAACAGCCGCTGCCGCCCTATGGCGCCTGCCTGCTGGGTTCGATCAACCTGACGCTGTTCGTTCGTGATCCGTTCACTGAAAAGGCCCGGTTTGACTGGGACGAGTACCGTCGCGTTGTCGACATCTTCACCCGTATGCTGGACAACGTGGTCGAGATCAACGGCCTGCCGCTGGAGCAGCAGCGCAACGAGATCTACCGCAAGCGCCGTCACGGTATGGGCTTCCTGGGCCTTGGCTCGGCCATGACCATGCTGCGCATGAAATACGGTGAGGCCGCCTCCCTCGAGTTCACCGAGCAGGTGTCCCGCGAGATGGCCATGCAGGGCTGGCGTACCGGTCTGGCGCTGGCAGAAGAAAAGGGCGCCGCGCCGATCATGGACGAAGAGTTTGTGGTGACCGAGGCGATGCTGGCCAAGCGTCCGGAAATGGTTGCTGACGGTATCAAGGCTGGTGACAAGGTCGCTGGCAAGGTGCTGTGGGCCAAGTACAGCCGCTATATGCAGCAGGTGGCAGGCGAAGATGCCGAGCTGGCCGCTGCACTGGCCGAGAAAGGTTCGCGCTTTACTCACCACAGCTCTATCGCACCGACCGGTACTATCTCGCTGTCGCTGGCCAATAATGCTTCCAACGGTATCGAGCCGAGCTTCGCGCACCACTATTTCCGCAATGTGATCCGCGAAGGCAAGAAGTCGAAAGAGAAAGTTGACGTGTTCAGCTTTGAACTGCTGGCGTACCGTCATTTCATCAATGCTGATGCGCTGCCGAGCATGGACGCCGAGTCGCGCAACCTGCCGGAGTACTTCATCGCCGCTGATGACGTGTCCCCGACTCAGCACGTTGACGTCCAGGCCGCGGCCCAGAAGTGGATTGACTCGTCGATCTCCAAGACGGCGAACGTGCCGACCGACTACCCGTATGAGTCCTTCAAGGACATCTACATGTACGCCTTCCACAAGGGGCTGAAGGGTTGCACGACCTTCCGTTTCAACCCGGAAGCATTCCAGGGCGTACTGGTCAAGGAACAGGATCTGGCCAACACCACCTACCGCTTCAAGCTGGACGATGGCACCTTCATCGAAGCCAAGGGTGGCGACGAGATCGAGTATGATGGCGAGCTGCACACCGCCGCCAACCTGTATGACGCCCTGAAAGAAGGCTACTACGGCAAATTCTGAACCCGTGCCGCTGCGGCGGCACCCGGTAGTTCGCAAACCTGATGAACCGGCCGCGCCCAGGCGTGGCGAGGAAGTGAAAGACATGGCACTGAAGATTAACAGCAAGATTGTCGACTATGCTGTAGTCAAACCCGATGAACCGGCCAAGGCCCCGGAAGCCAAGGCTGCTCCGGCGATCGAGGAAATGCACGAGAAGCTCAAGCGCCCCGAGTTTCTTGAGGGCTCGACCTACAAGATCAAGACTCCGACCTCGGAGCACGCGATCTATGTCACCATCAATGACGTCGTGCTCAACTCCGGCAGCGACCACGAGAGTCGTCGTCCCTTCGAAATCTTCATCAACTCGAAGAACATGGAACACTATCAGTGGATTTCAGCCCTGACGCTGATTATCTCTGCTGTGTTCCGCAAGGGTGGTGACTGCACCTTCCTGGTTGAAGAATTGCGCAGCGTGTTTGACCCCAAGGGTGGTTATATGAAGCGCGGTGGCCGCTGGAGCCCCTCGCTTGTCGCTGAAATCGGCGACGTGCTGGACCAGCACCTCAAGCGCATCGGCATGATCAAGGACGAGATGGATGATCACCAGCAGGCGTACCTTGAGCAGAAGCGCGCCGAGTTCGCCAATCTCAAGCCCCAGGCGCAGACCGAAGCCGACTGCGACGACAGCGCCAACGCCTATCCTGAAGGTTCGCAGATGTGCGGCAAGTGCCACACCAAGGCCGCGATCCAGATGGACGGCTGCCTGACCTGCCTGGCCTGCGGCGACAGCAAGTGCGGTTGATCAAACCCGCTCGCAGTGTCTGAAAAGCGCGCCCTTCGGGGCGCGTTTTTTTGACCTGAAAGCCACAAGCCACAAGCCACAAGCCGCAAGCCGCAAGCTTCAAGCCAGAAGCCAGAAGCCTGGGTTTGGTGTGGCAGCTTGGCTTCCATCGGGTGCTGCCCGAGCTGCAAGTCAGGGTCTGCCGCGCAACAGGCGGTAAGGTCTTGCTCTTTCCTCAACCACAAACGCAAACTCCTGGCTTCCAGCTTGTTTTTGCTTGAAGCTTGTGGCTTGCGGCTAGCCGCTGTAGCCATCCATTCATCCTCCCCATATCCCCCAACAGGGGGGCTGAACCTGCAGGGTTCCTGACCCTAGCATCAGGCTCCGACATTCAACGCGGGGTCTGTTCATGGCTTACCTGACGGTAAATAACGTTCGTCTGCACTTCGAGCGCTTCCCCCAGCCGGGCAAGCCGGTTCTGGTTCTGAGCCATTCGCTGTTTTTTGACTGGCGGATGTTTGAGCCGCTGATCGAGTTGCTGCACCCGTATTTCGAGATCATTGCTTACGATCACCGTGGTCAGGGTTTGAGTAGTCGCGGCGGGTCGCTCGACATGGATTCGCTCACCGAGGATGTGGCAGCTCTCATCGATCTTCTTGACCTTGCGCCCTGTTACGTTGCAGGCAACTCCATGGGGGGCTTCGTTGTGCTGCGCCTTGCTGCCCGTTATCCGGAACGTCTGGCGGGGTGCATAGTGATGGGCAGCAGCGCCGATCGGGAGCATCAACTGGCCGAGTTCGAACCGCTGGTCAATCAGCTGGCTGCCGAAGGTGCAGCCGATCAGGTCGATACCCTGATGTACATCATGTTCGGGGATCAGACCCTGCGCAGCCCCGAGCACGCGGCGCTGTGCGCCCGGTGGCGTACGCATATGCGCAAGTTGGGGCCGGATATCGGCGTGGCTGCCAGGGAGGTCATCCATCGCGCCTCCGTACTCGATGAACTTGCCGGCCTGCGTGTGCCGCTACTGGTCCTGGCTGGCGCTGAAGACCATGCCTACAGCACGGCGCTATCCGAGCAGATAGTCGAACGCAGTGGGCGCGGGCAGTGCAGGGTGATTTCGGCGGCCGGTCACTCGCTGGCGCTGGAGCAGCCGGCACAGGTTGCCGATGCGATTCGCCAGTTCGCTGCCGATGCCGTCTGAACGTCAATAAACAGATCTACGACAACAATAACGACAACAGAAGAGTCATGCCCATGAAGAAGTTGATTGCCTTTCCCCTGGTGGCGTCATTATGTGTGCTGGCGACTGCCGCACCGGCGGTTACAGTGGATAACGCCGCGATGCTGACGGTAGAAACCGATGGCAGCGAGTGGTTGAGCTATGATCGGACCTGGTCGCAGCAGCGCTTCAGCCCGCTGCAGCAGATCAACACCGGCAATGTTGATCAGCTTGGGCTGGCGTGGTCCATTGATCTGGACAATACCCGCGGGCTGGAAGCGACACCGCTGTATCACGATGGCGTGCTGTACACGTCGCTCTCCTGGAGTCGAGTAATGGCGGTGGATGCCGAGACCGGCAGCATTCTGTGGAGCTATGATCCGGGCGTAGACCGTGCACGGGGGCGGCAGGCATGCTGTGACGCGGTCAATCGCGGCGTCGCACTGTGGAAGGGCAAGGTATACGTCGGTACGCTCGACGGCAGGCTGATTGCGTTGGACGCCAAAACCGGTAAGCCGGTCTGGACCCGGGAAACAGTCGACAGGGAGAAGCCCTACACCATTACCGGCGCGCCCCGTGTACTCAAGGATATGGTCCTGATCGGCAACGGTGGCGCCGAGTTTGGTGTGCGCGGCTATTTCTCGGCCTATGATGCGGCGACCGGTGAAATGCGCTGGCGTTTCTACACCGTACCGGCAGACCCGGCCCAGGGGCCGCAAGCCTCGCCTGCGCTGGAAAAGGCGCTGCCGACCTGGAGCGAGAGAACCCGCTGGGATCTCGGTGGCGGCGGCACCGCCTGGGACAGCATGGCCTATGATCCGGCATTGAATCTGTTGTATGTGGGTACCGGCAATGGCTCTCCGTGGAATCGCGAGGTTCGCAGCCCTGGCGGCGGCGACAATCTGTATCTGTCATCCATCCTGGCCCTGCGCCCCGAGACAGGCGAGCTGGTATGGCACTATCAGACTACCCCGGGGGATAGCTGGGACTATACCGCAACCCAGCAATTGACCCTTGCCGAGTTGGAGATCGACGGCAAGCCGCGTCAGGTCATCATGCAGGCCCCGAAGAACGGCTTTTTCTATGTGCTTGACCGGGCGACCGGAGAGCTGCTGTCTGCCGAGAAGTTCGGCAAGGTGACCTGGGCAGAGCGTATTGACATGGCAACCGGGCGTCCTGTCGAGGCGCCAAATGCGCGTTACGAAACCGAGCCGGCACTGATCTGGCCAAGCCCTTTCGGCGCACACAACTGGCATTCGATGTCCTATAGCCCGCTCACCGGACTGGTGTATCTGCCCTATCAGGAGATACCTGCGACCTATGCCAACGAGGGCGGAAACTTCGTTGTACGTAATGCCTTCAACACCGGAGCCGGCCTGGAAAACCGGGGGCTTCCGCGCGAGTATGCAACCGGTGCCCTGATTGCCTGGGACCCGGTCAAGCAGGCACCAGCCTGGCGGGTGGAGCGGCCCAACCATTGGAACGGTGGCACTCTGGTGACCGCAGGTAATCTGGTTTTTCAGGGTACCTCGGCAGGTCAACTTGAGGCCTACAGTGCGGACGCGGGGCAGCCGCTTTGGCAATTTTCTACACAGACCGGCGTCATTGCCGCGCCCATGACCTATCGTCACAACGGCGAACAGTACATTGCCCTGATGGCAGGATGGGGCGGCGCTGCGGCGCTGTTTGGTGGCGATGCAGCCGTTGCTGTCGGCACGCAGAACGTCAGTCGCATGCTGGTGTTCAAGCTGGGTGGCAAGGCCGCGTTGTCGCCGGCACCGCTGCAGCAGCAGGTCGATCGGGTCCCGCAGCCGGTGGTCGCTGCCGCCACTGACATCAGCGCAGGGGCAGACCTGTATGCCACTTACTGCATGGTCTGTCACGGCGCTGGAGCAGTTGGCGGCGGCGTCATCCCGGATCTGCGTCATTCTTCCGACGCCGTTCGCGAGGCCTGGGAAGCCATCGTTTTGCAGGGTGCGTTCAGCGGCAAGGGTATGGCCTCGTTTGCGGACAGCCTGTCAGCAGAGCAGGCCCGCCAGATCAAGCTGTACGTCATGCAGCGTGAATACGAGAGTGCCTTGTCCACCACTCAGGTCGAAACCGAGTGAGCTGTTGGCGTTCAGTCTGTGACTGGTGATGCTGATTGAGTATTTACTCTAAACAGTGCCGTTCGTATGATGGGGTGGCCGGCAATGGCGGTCACCCCTTCTCTTGGCGCTGTTGCCGTGCGCTGTGCTGCCGCTCTGCTAGGGTAGGTAGTGGAATAACAAAAAGAGGCTGTCGCAGGCAGCCCGTGCTCGGCATGGATCGAATTCATGAACAGGAATCGCGTGGAATGGATTGCTCCGCAATCCTCCCCCGGGCAGGACGGGGGCAACGATCTACCGGTGTTGCTGACGACCAAAATCACCCCACCGCGTCGTGGCCGAGGCGTTCTTCCTCGTCCACGTCTTGAGCAGCTTGCCGAGCGACTGACCGAGCGTCGCGTCGCCATTGTCGAAGCGCCACCGGGGTACGGGAAAACCACGCTCGCCGGCATTTGGGCCGAGCGTCTCTCCAGTTTGGGTCAGGGTGTTGCCTGGTTGTCGCTGGATGCCGATGACAACAACGCCCACCGTCTGTTGTATTACCTTTGTGCTGCCATCAATCATGTGCTTCCTTCGGTTGCCTGCAGCTGCCTTGCGCGGGCCGTGAGCCCGTCGGCAGGCAGTGCGCAGTCACTGGCAAGCCTGTTGCTCGCCGACCTGGAGCAGAGTGCGCAGCCGCTTACGATCTTTTTCGATGATTACCACTGCATTGGCGATGACGTGCTGATTGAGGCGCTGCGTTTTCTGGTTCAGCGGGCTCCCGAGCATGTTCATCTGGTATTCATCGGCCGCAAGGATTTGCCGGAGGCGATTGTCGAGCATTGTTACGCCGATGATCGACTGGATATCGACGTGGCGCTGCTGCGGTTCGACGCTGATGAAACCCGCGACCTGCTGCGCAAGGGCGGGCTGCAGCCGGAACAGGGCGGCGACCTGTGCAGCATCCAGCAGGCCTCTGATGGCTGGATCGCGGCTTTGCGCGCTTACCTGCTTGCACCGCCACCGGTTGCCGGGCGACACATGCCACGCAGTATCAGCAATCTGTTTGACGAGTTGCTGGGCCAGCTGGATGTCGATACCTGTCGAGCGCTCTGCTCGGTTGGGCTGCTGGAGAAGTTCAGCCTGCCGTTGCTGCGCAGCCTGCTGGGCGACTCTGCGGCAGAGGCGCTCCTGCAGCTTTTGCGGCGACGTCAATTATTCCTCAATGTGCTGGACGAGCAGGACAGCTGGTTCAGCCTGCACCCGTTATTTCGCGAGCATCTGCGCAGCGCCTGTCTGGCCCGGGATGACGTTGCGGCGCGGCAGTTCCTGCTTGGCGCAGCCCGATGGTTCGCCGAGCGCCAGCTCTGGTTTGATGCGATCCAGCTTGGGATGTTGAGCGGTGATGTGGAGCAACTGCGAGAATGGATTCAGGAATGTGCTACCACCCTGATGGAACAGGGTGACTTCAGCACCCTGGTACTGATGGAAAAACGCTGGAAGATGCAGTCGGGTAACAGCTCGCTGGCACTCAAGGTAACCCGTGCGTGGGCCATGGGGCTGGCGCTGGAATACGCGTCGGCCATGCGTATTGCCGAGGAGCTGGAGGCAGAGATTCAGCAGCTTGAGCCGGGAGAGGACGCGGCGGCGCTGCATTGGGAAGTACAAGCGATCAAGGCCATGCTCTGGGCGCTCGACGATCGCTATGGACTGGCGGCGCCGGTTGCCGATGCCTGCATCAGGTCAGGCCTTGGCAGCCCGTGGGCTCGCAACGTGTTGCTCAATATCCTCTGTGGCGCGCACATGCGCGCCTGCCGCTGGGACCAGTTATACGCATTGCCACCGACCCAACTGCTGCAGCAGGGAAATGGTGGCTACTTCCTGCATGAGTGCTACCGCAAATCGCTGTATGCCCTGAGTGAGTTCTATCAAGGACGCATCGTTCAGGGCATGGCGACGCTGGACGGACTGCTGGAACAGGCCGACGAGTTGTTCGCCCCGGATTTGCGTCGGCCCAATCCGGTATTGACGGCATTGCCCAAGGGGTTGGGAGCCTTCGGTCATTACCTGCGCGCAGAGTATGCAGAAGCAGACATAAAGCTGCAGGAGGCGTTGCCTTACATCAAGACCGGCAGCTTTATCGAATGCACCGCATTTGCCTGCATGACGCAGGTTCGGCTGCTGGCTCATCAGTCGCGTTTTGCCCAGGCTCGGCGGGTGCTGGATGAGCTTGAGTCGCTGGCATTGGAGCGTCGCTGGCCCAGGCTGCAGGCGCGTGCGCTGCTGGAGCGGGTCAGACTGCACCTGATTGAGCGCAAGCCGCGTGAGGCCAATGTCTGCAGTGCCATGCTGCAGCAACTTGCGCGGCTCGATTGGCCCGATCAATGGGTTGATCGAGCCTACTTTGCATTATTGTCCCGCCTTTGGCTGGCACTGGATCTGGAACGTTGTGATTCCGCAGTGCTTGATGAGGCGCTGGCGATGCTGCAGCAAATGCGCACCAGCGAGATCTGGATGTATTACGTTGAACTGGGCATCGTTACTGGCGTGCTGTTGAGCCGCGAGCGCGGTGTCGCCAGTGCCGCTGCGCTGCTGGAGTCGGTCGTTGGTATTGTCAGGGACACAGGAATGGTAAGTCTGCTTGGCGACCTGCCCGGGCATGATATTGGCGCTTTGTTCGCGCGTTACTGCCCGCCTGATCTGCAGCTTCAGCTTGCCGACATGCTTGGGCTGGATACGCCGGAGGAGGAAGGCGGTGGAAGCGGTGCGTTGCTGACGCTGACCGTCAAGGAGCGGCAGGTTATTCAGTTGGTGGCCGAAGGCAAGTCGAACAAGCAGATAGCGCGTGATCTCAACGTCACACCCGAGACGATCAAGTCACACATGAAGAACATCTTCGCCAAACTCAAGGTCGACAATCGCGCCCAGGCTGCGGTGATGGTGCAGCAGGCGTAGCGGCCACAAGCTATAAACCCAAGCGGCAAGCTGCAAGCTGCAAGCTGCAAGCTGCAAGCTGCAAGTAAAAGCAAAAGCAAAAGCAAAAGCAAAAAGCCGGCAGCGGTGGCTGGCAGCAGGAGCGGTGTGGTGGAGATGGTCAGCTTGCCGCTTGAAACTGGCGGCTTGCAGCTCCGAGAGGAGGCCCCTGTCGCCCGGAGCAGCGGAAACGACAGGGGGAGAGGGTGGGTATCAGCGGATACCCGAGGCGCGCAGTGCGTTGGGAGTGAAGTCGGCAGACGACGCCTTGAAGCTGAAGTCGTAGTTCTTGCGTTCTTCGTTGGTCATGCCCAGCGCCATGTAGCGTCCGTTCTGCAGATCGTACAGCGTTTCCAGAGCGTATCCGGGGATTTTCAGATCGAAGCGTTGCAGGGCCATCGCTTCTGCTACGCGCCACAATCCCCCGCGGCCATCGTAGTGGTCGATAGCGCCAGCTTGCCAGTTATCCTCGTCGATAAAGAAGTGGCGCTTGGCGTAGACGTGACGCTGGCCTTCCTTGAGGGTGGCTTCCACTTCCCAGACGCGGTGCACTTCGTAGCGCACCAGATCCTGGTTGATATGGCCCGCCTGGATGATGTCATCGTACTTCAACTCGCGTGAGGCAAGAGCGAAGTTGTTGTACGGGATCAGCAGTTCACGCTTGCCAACCAGTTTCCAGTCGTAACGGTCTGGTGAGCCGTTATACAGGTCGTAGTTATCGGAGACCCGGGTGCCATCTGCACTGAAGGCCGGGCCGTCGTAAGCCACCTGAGGCGCGCGACGAACGCGACGTTGGCCGGCGTTGTAGATCCATGCGGCGCGCGGCTCCTTGAACTGGTTGATGTTCTCGTGCACCAGCAGCACGTCACCGGCCAGGCGTGAGGGCGACAGGATGCGCTGGGTGAAGTAGAACATCAGGTTATCGGAGATCTTCGGGCCGTAATCGGTCAGCGCAGTCGCAAAGCTGAATGCGTCCTGCAGAATCACCATGGTGTTCGAGCCATTGGCCTGCGGGGTTGCCTGCGCGATAACGCGGGTAAAGCTGCCACCGCGATAGCGGGTGATGTGGTTCCAGATAACCTCAACACCGTTTTGCGGAATCGGGAAAGGATAGGCCGTGTCGAAGTTTTCCAGGCCGTTTCCGCCCTCGGCCAGTTGTGTATTGACGGCGTTGCGGGCGACCGCGTCAAACACCTCTTGCGGCACGGTAGCGCTGCGGTTGGTCTGGAAGACCCGCATGCGATAGGTATCGGGGTAGCGTCTGAGCATGGCCTTCTGGCCTTCGGTCAGCATGTCCGCATACTGATCCATGTTCGCCGCAGTGATGGTGTATTGCGGCTGCTCGCCAGCGAAGGGGTCACCAAAAAAGCCGTCGGCGTCGACCGGCGCCGCATCGGTTGCCATGCCGCCGGTCCAGGCGGGAATGGTGCCACTAGCGTTGCCGGCACGTTCGGCGCCCATCGGGGTCAGGGTGGTTTGCAGCTTGGCAGCCTCTTCCGGAGAGACGGCTGCGCTGACAGACAGCGCCAAGGCGCTGAGCATGGCGCCGCCGAGTATCTGCAGGGATCGTTTGTGAATCTGTTTCATCGCTTGCTCCGTTTCTTATTAGAAGTTAACGCCGACGCTTAGAGCCACGAAGTCGCGGTCAGTGTTCGGGTTATAGTCGCCACCGAAGAAGTTGGTGTAGTTGATGCTGGCGTTGTACTTGTTGTTGTACACCCCGGTCAGGCCGACGCTGGCGGCCATGGAGCCCTCAACAAAGTTCGGACCGGTGCCGTCAACATCGTGTGAAAACGCGAAGCTGGGCTTGAGTGCCACCCCCGCGAAGCCTTCGTATTCCATGTTGACCAGTGCGCGATAGCCCCAGGAGCTGCTGGTGTAGAAGCCGTCGTAGGTACAGTCGGACGGGTTGGCTGTGTTAAGTGCGCCCTCGCACGCTCCAAATGGCAACGGCCCGGAGCCATATAGTGAGTCACGGCCGTAGCGCAGTTCATCCAGGCCTTTCTTGATGCCGCTGACATGGTTGTAACCAACCTCGCCAATGACGGTCATGCTGCGTGCGCCGAGGATGTTGTCAAAGATACGGACCGCCGTAACCTGCGCCTGGGTGACCGGCAAGCGCTTGTAGCCCTGAATGATGGTGCCGGGGGGAATGGCTACGCCGAGAACAGCTCCGGGCACTTGGCCACTGGTGTTCAGCGGCGTAACGGCATTACCGAGGGCTGCACCGGTCAGATCGTTGGAGCTGATCTGGACTGGCTGGTTTGGTCGGTAGCTGAGCTCGCCGGACAGCGCAGTACCGCCAACGTTGGTCTGGAAGCTGACACCGTAGATCCGGATGTCCTCCGGGTAGGCGAGGAAATAATTACCCAACAGGGCCACGTCAACTTGCCCGGTCTGGGAATTGGGCTCTGCACCAATGACCGTCTGGCCGCCAGCTGCGATAGTGTTATAGGTTGGCAGGCGGCTGTGAATGTTCATGAAGTACAGGCCGAACTCGGTCTGATTCAGCTGCTCGGCGTAGTAGCGGAACGATACGCCAAATTGTCCGTCGTCCCTGGCGTCTACGTCGCCGGCGCGCGGTACATAGACAAAGGTTGGATCGCCGTTGGCACCGTTTTGGCTTCCCCCAACGCCGACCTGGTAGCAACCGTCAGCCAGGGTATCGCTCGGCGCGAAGAAGGTACCGCAGTTGTCGATGACCGTCTGATCCCACTCCAACTGGTAGAAGGCTTCCATCCCGAGATTTTCAGTCAGGCTCTGGGACAGGTAGAGCATGTTGACCGGAATAAGGCCTTCCTTGATCTCCGCGCCGGGTCGACGGAAGGCGGCCGCGTCGATCGGGTTGATGCTGTTGATGCCATTCTGAATGAAGGTACTTTCACCCCAGCTCACCACCTGCCTGCCGATGCGGACCGAGCCAGGCATGTCGCCAATGGCGTAGTTGTGGTAGAGGAACGCATCGAGCAGCTGTACGCCGGAGGCCTGGGCTGCGGTCTTGCGATTGTCATCGTCGATGTCGTACAGATCCTGGTGCCCGTCCTTAAGCTCGAAGTCGTACCAGTATTTGCCGCGCAGGAAGACGCCGGTGCTGCCGTATTGCAATGACAGGTCGTGGATGCCTTTGAAAATGGTCGAGAAGGCATCGCCCTTGTCGAAGTTCAGGCGATTGTCGTCGGTGTTGGCGGCGTTGGCGTTGCCACCGTTGTTGGCCCAGATCAGGTCCTTGTCCGGGCTGGCGGTTGCCCAGCTGGAGCCTATGGAAATGCTGGAGTCGAATTGGCCTTCGATTTCACCGATGTCGAATCGCACCGCATGCGCAGGCAGTGCGGAAGCCATTGCGATGGCGACAACCATGGGTTTGAGGCTGCAGGTCAGAAACGTTCTTGTTGTTATGTTCTTCATGTTGTCCTCGCGCCGGGCGCTTGTTGTTATTGAGGATCCCAGGCTCGCAGCAGTGACGGGACGCCGTTCTGCCGCAGGATCTCAATGTAGTCCGATAGGTTTCGTGTTTATACCCCCCCTAATGGGGGGTGATGGGGCGTGGAGCGAGGTGCGTTCGGCCAGCAACGGGTAGGTCAGCTTGCGTCGCTGGCGACCTGGTTCATAATGCCTGCGGGGCGTCCGTCCCGGTTACCAGGAGAGAGGCTGATGACTATTTCCCCGCTGCTGATAGGTGGCAATCAGGCTGGCGGCGTGGCGATTGAGCCGCGCATGGCCAATCGTCACGGGTTGATTGCGGGCGCGACCGGCACCGGAAAGACCATTACGCTGCAGGTGTTGGCGCAGGCCTTTTCGCAACTGGGTGTCCCGGTGCTGGTGCCCGATATCAAGGGCGACTTCTCGGGCATCGCGAAACCGGGTGTGGTATCGGAAAAGCTGCAGCAGCGCGCCCTGCGTGTAGGTATTGAGGCGCTGGAGCCAAAGGCTGCGCCGGTGGTGTTTTGGGATGTGTATGGCGAGAAGGGGCATCCGCTGCGCCTTACGATTTCCGAGCTTGGCCCGCAACTGCTGTCGCGGTTGTTGGGGCTGAATGAAACCCAGAGCGGCATCATCGATATTCTGTTTCGGGTCGCTGATGATCAGGGCTGGCTGTTGCTCGACATGAAAGACTTGCGAGCGATGCTTAATCATGTCCACGAGCACCGTGCCGAACTGGGGCCGCGTTACGGCAATATTTCACCGGCCAGCGTCGGCGCTATCCAGCGCTCGTTGCTGCGTCTGGAACAGCAGGGCGGGGAGCCTTTGTTTGGCGAGCCGGCCGTCTCGCTGGATGACTTTCTCCAGGTCGACGAGCACGGTCAGGGCGTGGTCAATATCCTGCATGCCGAGCGCCTGTATCGAGAGAGCCCGCTCGGCTATGCCTGTGTCCTTCTGTGGCTGCTGTCCGAGCTGTTTGAGCAACTGCCGGAGGTTGGTGATGCCGACAAGCCCCGGTTTGTGCTGTTCTTCGATGAGGCGCACCTGCTGTTTAATGACACCCCCAAGGCGCTGCTGGATCGGATTGAACAGGTCGTGCGGCTGATCCGCTCCAAGGGGGTGGGTGTGTATTTTGTAACCCAGAGCCCGCTGGATCTGGCGGATACCGTGCTGGCGCAGCTAGGCAACCGGGTGCAGCACGCGCTGCGCGCGTTTACTCCGCGAGACCAGAAAGCAGTCCGTGCTGCGGCCCAGACTTTCCGCACTAACCCGGATCTGGATACCGAAGCCGTGATCACCGCTCTGGGCGTGGGTGAGGCGCTGGTCTCCGTGCTGGATGAAAAAGGCTCGCCGGCCATCGTGCAGCAGATCTGGGTGCGACCGCCGGACAGCCAGATGGGGCCGATTACGGACGCCGAGCGCGCGGCCATGCTCGTCGCCTCACCGCTCAAGGGAGTGTACGACGAGCCGGTTGATCGCGAGTCTGCCTATGAATTGCTGCAACAGCAGGCCGCGCGTTCGCTGTCAGAAGAAAAGCCGGAAACGCGCAAGCAGGGCACCACGCGCAGCCGGCGTGAAAAAAGCATGGCCGATGAAGTGACGGACATGATCACGTCGTTTGGCCGCAGCGCCATGCGTTCCATCGGCACTCAGCTTGGTCGACAGATTGTGCGCGGGCTGCTGGGGTCGCTGCGTAGCCGCTAAGGCGGTTACATTCCAGTGCGCGCGCAGGGATAATGGCGGCAGTTAAAGGAGAATTGCATGCCCGCGCTTGATCTGACTCTGTTGTTACCTGTGCTTTCCCTCGCATTGCTGGCTGGCTGGGGGCTCACTGCCTGGCTGTTGATGCGCCGCAGCAGCGCGCTGCAGGAGCAGCTTGCCGAGGTGCAGGCGCAGCTTGGGGAGGCGCAGATTACCGCGCAGCAGGCCCAGTTGGAGCTGCATCAGCAGGGCAGTGAGCGCGCTGCCCAGCTGACCCGCATCGATCACCTTCAGGAGTCGCTGGCCGAGTTGCGTGCGCAACAGCAGATCCTGCAATCAAGGCTCAGCGAACAGCAGGCCCAGCAGCAGCAATGGCAACTTCAGGCTGAGCGTGCACAAACGCTGGGCACAGAGCAGGGACGCCAGCTGGAGGAGCTGCGTGCCGAGCGTCAGCGCCTGCAGAGCCGTTTGGATGCGGTGCAGGGTGAGTATGAAGATCTGAAGGTTCGTCACTCGACCCTGGAAAGCTCGTTGGAACAACGGCAGCAGCACTTTGCCGAGCAACAGCAACTGCTCAAGGACAGCCGTGAGCAGCTGAAGATGGAATTCGAGCAGCTGGCGGGCAAGATCTTCGAAGCCAAGGGGCAGGCCTTTTCCCAGACCAGTCAGCAGTCACTGGATGCGCTGCTGAAACCCTTCCGTGAGCAGATCGACCAGTTCCGCGCCAAGGTCGAGGATATCCACCACAAGGACACCCAGCAGCAGGCCACCCTGGCGGCAGAGCTCAATCATCTCAAGGAGCTGAACCGTCAGATTACCCAGGAAGCGCATGATCTCAGCACCGCGCTGCGCGGCCAGAAAAAGACTCAGGGCAACTGGGGTGAGCTGATTCTCGAGAACGTGCTGGAACGCTCCGGGCTGCGCGCCGGCAAGGACTTTCAGCGCGAGGTCAGTATCAACAACGCCGAGGGCAAGCGCCAGCGCCCGGACGTGCTGGTGTATCTGCCGCAGGACAAGCACCTGATCATCGATGCCAAGGTGTCGCTCAACGCCTACACCCGTTATATCAACAGTGAGGACGAGGCCGAACGGCGCATTGCCCTGAGCGAGCACGTGCAGTCGGTCAGCGACCGTATTCGTGAGCTGTCGGATCGCAACTACTTTGAGCTGCCGGGGCTGAATGCGCCGGAGATGGTGTTTATGTTCATCCCTATCGAGTCAGCCTTTGTTGAGGCACTAAAGGCGGATGAGAGCCTGTTCCAGAAGGCGATTGAGCAGAATGTGCTGGTGGCAACCCCGACCACGTTGCTGACCAGTCTGAATATCGTGCGTCAGTTGTGGCGCTTTGAAGACCAGAACCGGCACACTGCGGAGCTGGCCGACCGCGCCGGCAAGATCCACGACAAGCTGCGCACCTTTCTGTCCAGCATGGACGGCATTGAAAGCAGTCTGGACAAGGCCTCGCAGGCCTATCGCAAGGCCCGGGACCAGCTGGTCGACGGACGCGGCAACCTGGTCAAGCAGGTCAATGAGTTCAAGGAACTGGGCGTCTCGGTCAAGGCGGAACTCAGTGAAGAGTGGACCGATCGCGCTGCGCTCGAGTTGTCCCATGAACGCAGCGAAGAAACGCCCTGATACGGTGCATTGCCCCGGTCAGGGGCAATCACTCAGAGGTGGAAGTCACCGTTGGCTTCCGGCTGATAGAGCACATCGATGATCTTCAGGCGCAGGGGCCGCCCGGCCGGGCCCTGCCAATTGATGCTCTGGCCGACCTTCAGCCCGATCAATGCCATGCCGACCGGTGCCAGTACGGAAATGGTGCCGGGACGGCCCGCCTGATCCGGGTAGACCAGCGTCAGCACAAACTCCCGATCGCTGGCCTCGTCAATGAAACGCACCGTCGAGTTCATCGTAACCACGTCCTTGGGGATCTGCTTGTGGCTGATGACACGTGCGCGCAGCAGTTCGTCCTCCAGCGCTTCGAGCATTTCCAGCGGGGCCGGTATATCGGCCATTACCTTTTCCAGGCGTTGAACATCCAGACGGGTCAGGACGATTGCAGGGGATTTGTTCATGGCGAACGGCACTACTCCTTGATCAGAGTTGGGTAAAAATGAGGTAAGGGAAAACGTCGACAGGACGCCGACCTGTCGACCCTACCAGATTGGCGCGCAGTTGCAAGGCGGTGAGTGTTTCCAATTGTGCTTCATCATGGTGCATGTAAAAGCTGTCCAAATGGTCAGTGAGCTATATTGGTGCGCTGATGGCTGCGCTGTCCTCGTGCGTCCCCCGGAACCCGGGACTCCTTATGTGGCATGGCACTTGCTCTGTAAATCGGGATTATTGATTGGGAACGAGCACGCATGACACACGCCTGGCACCTGGAGCAGCATGACAGCGCTTTGAACTGGCAGGCCGGTTTGCGGCTGGGCTTTGTGCGTTCCGGTGCGCGTACACAACTTGCCCATACCAGTCATCGCGGCCCGCTGCGCGTGCAGCGTCCGTTTACCCCGGAAGGGGTGGATTGCCCGCATCTGTACATTCTGCATCCGCCGGGTGGGCTGGTGAGTGGCGACAATCTGCGTCTGCAGGCCGACATGCAGGAGAACGCTTGTGCTGTCCTGACTACGCCATCCTCCGGCAAGTTTTACCGCGCTCGCGACAACGGCACGCTGCAGGTGCAGCACAACCGTTTTTCCCTTGCCTCCGGCAGCAGCCTTGAATACCTGCCGCAGGACACCATCGCCTTTGAGGGCTGCCACGCTCGCATGATCACCCGCATCGATCTGGCCGTGGACGCTCGCTGCGTGGCCTGGGATCTGCTCTGTCTGGGCCGCCCTGCAGCGGGAGAGGGCTTCAGCTATGGTCAGGTAGACCAGCGGCTGGATGTCTGGCGCGATGGCCGTCCGATCTATATCGAGCGCAATCAGTTTGTCGGTGGTGACCCGCTGCTGGAAGCACGCTGGGGCCTTGGCGGCTGCGGCGTCAGTGGTACCTGGCTGGCGACCGTGCAGCTGGACCGTCAGCAGATGGATGATCTGCGTGACAGCGTGACCGATTGCCCGGAGCTGGCGCTGACCCTGCGCAACGGGCTGCTGATTGGGCGTTATCTTGGCCTGCATGCCGAGCATGCGCGCAATACCTTTATTCGTCTGTGGCGGCAGCTGCGTCCGTTGATCAACGGGCGTGAACCCTGTGCACCACGTATCTGGAACACTTGAGATGGAGCCCTCTTCATGGAGCTGACCCCCCGCGAGAAAGACAAGCTGCTGCTGTTTACCGCCGCGCTGCTGGCGGAGCGCCGGCTGGCCCGTGGCGTAAAGCTGAATTACCCCGAGTCGATGGCCTATATCAGCGCCGCCATCATGGAAGGCGCGCGCGATGGTCGCAGCGTAGCCGAGATGATGAGTTATGGCCGCACGCTGCTGACCCGCGAGCAGGTCATGCCCGGTGTGCCGGAGCTGCTGGCCGAGGTGCAGATCGAAGCCACCTTCCCGGACGGCACCAAGCTGGTCACCGTTCATAACCCGATTCCGTAGGAGCCCATCATGATTCCAGGAGAAGTGCAGACCCGCCCCGGCGTGCTGCAACTGAACGAAGGACGCGAAACACTGGTGATCAGCGTTGCCAACAGCGGTGATCGTCCGGTGCAGGTCGGCTCCCATTACCACTTTGCCGAGACCAACCCGGCGCTGCAGTTTGATCGCGATGCGGCGCGCGGTTTTCGTCTCAATATCGCCGCCGGCACCGCGGTGCGCTTTGAGCCGGGGCAGAGCCGCGAGGTAGAACTGGTAGCGCTGGCAGGTGAGCGCAAGGTCTATGGCTTCCGTGGCGACGTCATGGGCAGTCTCTGAGCAGATTGGGAGAAGCGAACAATGGAAATCAGCAGACAGGCCTATGCGGAAATGTACGGCCCAACCACCGGCGACCGCGTTCGCCTCGGTGATACCGAGCTGTGGATCAGTGTCGAGAAGGACCTGACCCGCTACGGCGAAGAAGTGAAATTCGGTGGCGGCAAGGTCATCCGTGATGGCATGGGCCAGAGCCAGCGCACCCGCGCCGAGACGCCGGATACGGTCATCACCAACGCATTGATCGTTGATTGGTGGGGCATCATCAAGGCCGACGTGGCGATCAAGGATGGCAACATCCAGGCGATCGGCAAGGCCGGAAACCCGGACATTCAGCCCGGCATCGACATCATCGTCGGCCCGAGCACCGAGGTGATTGCCGGTGAGGGCATGATCCTTACCGCCGGCGGTATCGACGCGCACATTCACTTTATCTGCCCGCAGCAGATTGATGAGGCGCTGATGTCGGGCGTCACCACCATGATCGGTGGCGGCACCGGCCCGGCCACCGGCACCAACGCGACGACCTGTACGCCGGGTGCCTGGCATATCGGCAAGATGCTGCAGTCGGCCGAATGCTTCCCGATGAATCTGGGTTTTCTCGGCAAGGGCAACGCCAGTCTGCCGGACCCGCTGGAAGAGCAGATTCAGGCCGGTGCCATGGGCATGAAACTGCACGAAGACTGGGGCACCACTCCAGCGGCGATCGACTGCTGCCTGAGCGTGGCCGATGCCTTCGACGTGCAGGTGGCTATCCACACCGATACCCTGAACGAATCCGGCTTTGTTGAAGACACCCTGGCGGCCATCAACGGCCGGGTGATTCACACCTACCACACCGAAGGCGCTGGTGGTGGCCATGCGCCGGACATCATCAAGGCCTGCGGCGAATCCAACGTGCTGCCGTCCTCGACCAACCCGACGCGGCCCTACACCATCAACACGGTCGATGAGCACCTCGACATGCTGATGGTCTGCCACCACCTTGATCCGGCCATTGCTGAAGACGTGGCCTTCGCCGACTCGCGCATTCGCCGCGAAACCATTGCCGCTGAAGACATCCTGCATGACCTGGGCGCCTTCTGCATGATCTCCTCCGACTCCCAGGCCATGGGCCGGGTCGGCGAGGTGATCACTCGCACCTGGCAAACCGCGCACAAGATGAAAGTCCAGCGTGGCCCGCTGGAAGGCGACGATGATTGGTCCGATAACGCGCGGGTCAAACGCTACATCGCCAAGTACACCATCAACCCGGCCATCACCATGGGCGTCGGTCATGTGGTCGGCTCGATTGAAGTCGGCAAGCTGGCGGATCTGGTGCTGTGGAAGCCTGCCTTCTTCGGCGCCAAGCCGAGCCTGATTCTCAAGGGCGGGGCCATTGCAGCGGCGCCTATGGGTGATCCGAATGCCTCCATCCCGACGCCACAGCCGGTGCATTACCGGCCGATGTTTGGCGCCTTCGGCCGGGGCATGGACACCACCTGTCTGACCTTCGTCTCGCAGGCGGCGATTGATGCTGGCGTGGCGGAAAAGCTGGGCCTGAAGCGTCGTCTCGAGGCCGTGCGCAATACACGCAATATCAGCAAGGCCGACATGAAACTGAACGATTATCAGCCGGACATCAGCGTCGATCCGCAGACCTATGTGGTCAAGGCCGACGGCGTTGAGCTGCTCTGCGAGCCTGCTGATGAGCTGCCGTTGGCGCAGCGTTACTACCTGTTTTAAGGAGAGCACGATGCTGGAATGTCATGCCTGGCTGGAAGAGTCCGGCCCCCATGACCACGTACTGGAACTGACCTACGAGCTGCGCACCCGCAGCCGTCTGCGTGCCAAGACGGTTGCCGGCGACGAAGTCGGTTTGTTTCTGCCACGTGGTCGCGTGCTGGCGCAGGGCGATCGTCTGCAGTGCCTCGATGGCAGCGTGCTGATGATTGCCGCCGCACCGGAAAAACTCTCGCGCGTGGTCTGTGACGACACCCTGAAACTGGCCCGCGCTGCGTATCACATGGGCAACCGCCACGTGGCGCTGGAGGTGCATGCGACCGAGCTGCGCTACCAGTGCGATCACGTGCTGGACGCCATGCTGGTGGGCTTCGGGCTGGAGGTCGAGCAGATCACCGCGCCGTTCAACCCGGAGAAGGGCGCGTATCACAACCACAGTCACAGCGTAGCCACGCCGGCCGCGCCGCTGCTGCGCCTCGCTGGGCATGCCCATGGCTGAGGTGAGCCCGGTCGCTGACCTGGCCCTGTTGCGCGTGCTGCAGCTGGCCAGCCCGGCGCTGCCGATTGGTGCCTACGCCTACTCGCAAGGGCTGGAGTACGCCATCGAGCAGAACTGGGTGAGTGACATCGACAGTGCCGCCCACTGGCTGGGCGGTTTGCTTGGTCACTCGCTGGCGAAGCTGGATATTCCGTTGCTGCTGCGCCAGTACGATGCGCTGGAGCGTGATGATGAAGGCGCGCTGTTTTCCTGGAACGACTGGTTGTTGGCCAATCGGGAAACGGCAGAGTTGTACCTTGAAGACAGCCAGCAGGGCGGGGCGCTGCTGCGTCTGCTCAAATCGCTGGCGGTGCCTGCGGCGATGGAATGGCCGCAGGGCGAGCCGATTGCGCTGATGACCGCATTGGCGATGGCCGGGCAGCACTGGCAGACCGGCGCTCGTGCGCTGGCACTGGGCGCGCTCTGGAGCTGGCTGGAGAACCAAACCGGCGCCGCAACCAAATTGATTCCGCTCGGGCAGACCGACGCCCAGCGGTTGCTGGATCGCATGCTGCCCGATTTGCCTGCGGTGGTGGATACCGCCGCCACACTGTCCGCCGATGATCTCGGCGCAGGATTACCGGGCCTGGCCTTTGCCAGCGCCCGCCATGAACATCAATACACCCGATTGTTTCGATCTTAAGGAGCACTGACACATGACTTCCAGACCTGCACTGCGGGTAGGCATCGGCGGACCGGTCGGGTCCGGCAAGACCGCGCTGGTTCGCACCCTTTGCGAGCGCCTGTATCCGCACTACAACCTGGGCGTGATTACCAACGACATCTACACCCGCGAAGACGCCGATTTTCTGCTGCGCCATCAGGCGCTGCCGGAAGACCGCATTCTCGGGGTAGAAACCGGCGGCTGCCCGCACACCGCGATTCGTGAAGACGCCTCCATGAATCTGGCGGCGGTGGCCGAATTGCAGGAACGCTTCCCGGACATGGAACTGGTGCTGGTGGAGAGCGGTGGTGACAACCTGGCTGCGACCTTCAGCCCCGAACTGTCTGATCTGACCCTCTACGTGATCGACGTGTCTGCCGGCGACAAGATTCCGCGCAAGGGCGGCCCGGGCATCACCCGTTCCGACCTGCTGATCATCAACAAGACCGACCTGGCCCCGCTGGTTGGTGCCGATCTGGATGTGATGGACCGTGACGCCAAGAAGATGCGCGGCGAGCGTCCGTTCGTGTTCTCGAATCTCAAGAGTGGTCAGGGCGTGGACCAGATCATCGAATTTATCGTACGTCAGGGCATGCTCAAGGCTCTGCCGGACACTGCACAGCAACAAGGAGCCTGACATGACACTGTTGAACAAACGCCTTGGCTTGATTGCCACTCTTGCCCTGCTGCCTGGACTGGCACAGGCGCACCCCGGCCATGATGTCTCGGGACTGGCCGCCGGGATCACGCACCCGTTGATGGGCATGGATCACCTGCTGGCGATGGTGGCTGTTGGTCTGTGCGGCGCCAAGCTGGGCGGTGCTGCCCGCTGGCTGCTGCCGCTGCTGTTCGTTGCCGTGATGCTGGTTGGCGGGGCGTTGGCGATGGCCGGTGTTCACCTGCCGGGCGTTGAACTGGGCATCGTCGGGTCGGTCATCGTACTGGGCGCGCTGCTGGTTGTTGTGCAGCGTGGCCAGACTGCGCCGGTGGCGCTGCTGGTGGCTGGCTTCTCGCTGTTCCACGGCTACGCCCACGGTGCTGAAATGCCTGCTGCTGCAGGTGCGCTGAGCTACGCGCTGGGCTTCGCGGTCGCTACCGCGGCACTGCACGCAGCCGGTCTGTTTGGCGGCCTGTGGCTGCAGGAGCGCAAGGCCGCGCGCGTCGTGATGGGCAGCCTGGGCGCCCTGATCAGTCTGGCTGGCGTCGGTATGGCCGTCGGCATGTAATCGGCTGCGGTACCGGCGGCGTTGACCCGCCGGTACCGCGTCTCTGCGCTTAACCTCTTCGTTCCCTTTCCTTCCAGCATCGCCCGGCCTTCTCGGATTTTTCGGTTTGTCCGGTTGACGGCGTTGCCCTGACTTCCCTTGCTTGTGCCGTTCTTTCCTAGTTGGTTCGGGCTGAGGCGACAGCCGGATCCGTGCTGACTTGCTGCCCGCCGTCCCGCGTGCCGTGCCTACTTATGAAGCCGGTGATCTGCTCAATCATCGGAGCCCGGTCCTGAAAGGGCGCTGCCAGTGTGAGCAGAATTTTGATGTGCCCCATGTCGCTCAGAATCGCGCTTTGCGTGGCAACCTGATAGTTGCTCAGGGCCTCGGCGAGTTGCCGGGTGTTGCGCTGCGGGTCAACCAGGCTGTCATCGGCTCCGGCAAGCAGCAGGGCCGGCGGGCTGGCGGCACTGGCGTGGACCAGCGGCTGGGAGTCGACCGGCGTTTGCGGGTGATAGAAAACCGGCTGCACATTGGGGTTGATGATCGGCAGAAAGTCATAGGGCCCGGCGAGACCGATCCAGCCACTGAGCACCTCGGGGGCAAGTTGTTCCTGTGCCAGCCAGCGCGGATCTAGCGCGAGCATGGCGGCGTTGTAGGCGCCGGCACTGTGGCCCATGACGAACAGCGGACCGGCTGGGCTTTGCCAGTTGCTGCGGTTGGCCTGGGTCCAGGCCAGTGCCTTGGCGCTGTCGCGCAAAAAATCGGGATAGCGGACCTCGGGATACAGCCGGTAGTCCGGGATCACGGTGATAATGCCGCGACTGGCCAACGCCTGGCCGACAAACCGGTAATCGGCGCGTTCGCCGTTGCGCCAGCTGCCGCCGTAATAGAACACCACCACCGGGGCGTTGGCTTTCAGGTCCGTCGGCAGGTATACGTCGAGCCGCTGGCGTGGCAAGTCACCGTAGGGCAGATCGGTGAGGGTTTTGTAGCCGTTTTCAGGCACCAGCCAATTGACCGGGGCCAGCGCCGAGCAGCCGCCCAGCAGGCTTGTCAGCAGCAGGACCATCGTGCGAAACAGTGACATTCAACCCCCTCGGATTTCCTGATGGGTGATGTGCAGGCTGTTACAAGCTATTGCATTTGGCTTTCGCGTAACAGCGCTTGCACCTACCATGGCATGGTAGCCCGGAGAAGAGGTAAGCATGAAGGATGTGTTGAGTGCGGCGCAGGACGCCATAGGTGAGGTGCTGCTGGGCAAATCCCAGGCGATCAAGCTGGCGCTGGCCTGCATTCTGGCCAAGGGGCATCTGCTGATCGAGGATCTGCCCGGCATGGGCAAGACGACGCTGTCGCAGGCGCTGGCCCGGGTACTGGGCATGAGTTACCAGCGTATTCAGTTCACCAGTGACCTGCTGCCCGGTGACATCCTCGGCACCTCGGTATTTGACCGCAATACCGCCCAGTTTGTGTTTCATCCCGGGCCCATCTTTGCCGAGCTGGTGCTGGCCGACGAGATCAACCGTGCGACCCCGAAGAGCCAGAGCGCCTTGCTTGAAGCAATGGAGGAAGGCCAGGTGACGGTTGACGGGGCGACCCGCCCGCTGCCCGATCCGTTTTTCGTGATCGCCACCCAGAACCCGGTTTCCCAGTCCGGCACCTTCGCGCTGCCCGAGTCGCAGTTGGATCGGTTTCTGATGCGTCTGTCGCTCGGTTACCCCAGCGAGGCGGCCGAGAAGAGCCTGCTGCAGGGCGATGCACGCCGGGTCCGCCTGGACGCCATCAGAACCGTGCTCGGCCGTGAGCAGCTCTGTGCACTTCAGGCGCTGGTGCCGCAGGTTACCGCCAGCGATGCGCTGATCGACTACATCCTGCGGCTGGTCAATCACACCCGCAACAGTGACGCCTGCGCCTGGGGCTTGTCACCAAGGGCCAGTTTGGGCCTGCTGGCCGCAGCCCGTGCCTGGGCACTGCTGGAACAGCGCAATTACGTCATCCCCGAAGATGTGCAGGCGGTATTGCCTGCGGTGGTCAGCCATCGTCTGCGCGCCACCCACGATCCGGCCGGGCATGGCGGCGACAGCCTGGCGCGCTGGTTGCTGAGCGAGGTGTCGCCGGTGTGAGCGAAGCAATACGTGAGCGCCTGCGCCAGTGGCACCGTGGCTGGTTGCGCCGCCGCATACCGCCGGCGCAGCAGATTCGGCTCGATCACCGGCGTATTTTCATTATCCCGAGCAAAGCTGGCGCTGGCTTTCTATTGCTGCTGGCGATCATGCTGGTAGGCGCCATCAACTACCAGAACAGCCTGGTATATGGCCTGACCTTCACGCTGCTCAGCCTGTTCTGGGTGGCCCTGCATCATACTTACCGCAATCTGGCCGGGGTGCAGCTCAGGGCAACCGGTGGCAGGCCGGTGTTTGCGGGGGAGCAGGCCCCGCTGGGCCTGGTGCTCAGCAGCTCGCGGCGGGAACATCAGGCACTGCGTCTGAGCTGGCCGCAGGCTGGCTTGCATACGGTTGATGTGCCCGCCGGCGGCGAGCAGGCACTGACCCTGTATTACCCGACCAATCATCGTGGCTGGTTAATACTTGAGCGGCTGAGGGTCGAGACGCGTTTTCCGCTTGGCTGGTTTCAGGCCTGGAGTCTGGTCGATCTGGACTGGCAGGTGCTGGTCTACCCCAGACCGGTCAGCCGCCCGTTGCCGCGCGGCAGTGCGCCGGAGGGCTCGGAGCACGATCAGGATCAGGCGCTGGTCGAAGGGGTGGACGATTTTCAGGGGCTGCGCGCCTATCAGCCGGGTGATTCGCGCAGGCGTCTCGATTGGCGCGCCTGGTCGCGCGGCCAGGGCCTGCACAGCAAGATATTCGCCGAGCCGCAGCAGCAGAGCCTGTGGCTTGACCTGACCAGCGCGGTCGGGCGTGATCTGGAGGAGCGGCTTGGGGTAATGACCGGTTGGGTGCTGGCGCTGGAGAACGCTCGCCGCGCCTACGGACTGAGCCTGCCGGGCCAGCGTATCGAGCCGGCGCTAGGCCCTGCGCATCGCGAGCAGTGCCTGCGAGCGTTGGCGCTGTATGGTCTGGAGCCGCAGCGATGACCGCGCTGATTCCGCGTAACAGTCTTGCCTGGCTGTTGATTGCCCAACTGGTTGTACTGGTGCCGCATTTGCCCCGCCTGCCCTGGTGGATCGCGGTGCTCTGGCTGGGTTGTGCACTTTGGCGGGTGCAGATTCAGCGTATGCGCTGGGGCTATCCCGGGCGTTTGCTGCGCGTAGGCGGGCTGCTGTTGATCGGGCTGGCGGTGTATGTCTCCCAGGGTACGCTGATCGGGCTGGATGCCACCGTGATGGTGCTGCTCCTGCTGTTCATGCTCAAGCTGCTGGAAATGCGCAGCCCGCGTGACGCGCTGGTGGTGATTTACCTCGGCTTCTTCATTGTCGCGACCGCGTTTCTGTTTGATCAGGGCATTCCGCTGGCCCTCTACCAGGGATTCTGCACGCTTATCCTGGTGGCTGCTCTGGTCGGTCTGCAGCAAAGTCCCGCGCGTAACGACCCGGCAGCCGCCTTGCGCCGGGCCGGCGTGATGGTGATGCAGGCGCTGCCGTTGATGCTGGTGCTGTTTCTGTTCTTTCCCCGGCTGGCACCGCTGTGGTCGGTCAATGTACCCGGCAGCAGCGCCCGCACCGGCCTGTCCGAGAGTATGGCGCCGGCGGACATCGCCAATCTGGCGCAGTCGCCGGAGCTGGCCTTTCGGGTTGAGTTCGACGGACAGGTGCCGTCGGCATCGACGCTTTATTGGCGGGCAATGACCCTCAGTCGCTTTGATGGGCGCACCTGGTCCTACGATCAGCGTCTGGAACAACGTACCGCGCCACCCCCAGATACGGCAGGCGCTGCGCTCGTTTATCAGGTGGTTGCCGAGCCCAGCGGTCGCAACTGGCTGTATAGCTTAAGCGGGAGCGTCAGCAGTACGCCCCAGGTCAACCGGCTGGCCGATGACACCTTGCGCGCCTTGCGGCCGCTCAGTGGTACCTTCGCGTACACGGCCACGGCCCATAGCGATGCCCTGCTGCAACCGGAAGGGCTCTCGGTCAGTGAGCGTCGCCGTGAGCTGCAACTGCCGCCCAGCGGTGACCCGCGTGCCCGTGCCTGGGCCCGACAGCTGCGTGCCGAGTATGGCAGTGATGCGCAACTGATCCAGGCGGTGCTGGCGCATTTTTCCGAGCAGCCGTTCTATTACACGCTGCAGCCGTCGCCGCTTGGCCAGCATGCCAATGACGAGTTCCTCTTCGATTCCCGTCGTGGTTTCTGTGAGCACTACGCCGGTGCCATGGCATTCGTTCTGCGTGCGGCCGGGATTCCGGCTCGTATCGTCACTGGCTATCAGGGCGGCGAGCTGAATCCCAGGGGTGGATATTTACTCGTACATCAGTTTGATGCCCATGCCTGGGTTGAGGCGTGGCTGCCGGGAACCGGGTGGACCGCCTTTGATCCGACCTTTCAGGTTGCTCCCACGCGCATCGAGCGCGGACTGGAAGAGGCCATGCGCGAGGAAGGCAGCTTCCTCGCCGAGGCGCCGCTGTCAGGAGCGCGCTACCGCGGTGTCAGTTGGCTCAACAGCCTGCGCCTTAGCTGGGATGATCTGAACTATCAGTGGCAGCGGCGGGTGCTGAATTTTCGCTCGGAGGAGCAGCTGGCCCTGTTCCGACACTGGCTTGGCACTGCCGACTGGCAGCGGATCGGTGTGATTGTGCTGGCGCTGGTGTTTACCCTGATGGCAGTGCAGGCGTTTTTCTGGCTGCGGCCCGCCCGGCGTACCGGCACACCGGCGCAACGCGCCTGGCAGCAGCTTGATCGGCGTCTGCGCCCGCTTGGCCTTGGCGCGCAGGCCGGGGAGGGGCCGCGGGACTGGCAGCAGCGTATTGGGTGCGCACTGCCCTCGCAGGCTGACCTGCTGGCAGCGTTTTTTGACTGCTTCGTTGCCCAGCAGTATGCGGGTGGTAACGCTGATGCGGCGCTGCTGCGCGCGCACCTCAAGCGGTTGGTGCGTAATCTGCCACGGCGGCGTTCGGCGGGCTTGCCAGTCAAGCGTCGACTCTTATAATCGATTGGGCCTATCCCGGCATAGTTGGCAGCGGAGTTTGCATGCATCCATTTGGCGCAACGCGTCCCCCTCGTCTGGCGTTAGGGCTTGGTCTGGCGGGGCTCATTCCCTTTGTAACCGGGGCATTGGGCCTTTGGCTCACACCCGAGGCCTGGCGCGACAGGGTGCTCGAGGAGCTGCTGGCCTATGCCGCGATCATTCTGGCGTTCATGGGCGCCATTCACTGGGGCCTGGCGATGCGCGCCGAGGAGAACAGCGACAAGGCTCCTGTTCAGCTGGGGCTTTCGGTTATCCCGCCGCTGCTCGGCTGGGTAGCCTTGGCATTGCCTAACGTCCTCGGGCTGCCGGTCATTCTGGTCGCCTTTGCAGCGTTGTATTTTGCCGACATCTGGGCGGTCAATCACGGGGTCGCGCCAGTCTGGTACCCGGCGCTGCGCAAGCCGCTGACGATTATCGTGGTCTGTTCGCTGCTGGTTGCCTGGCTGGCAACGCTGGTGGTGGGCTGAGGTTCACTGTTTCGGGTGATGGGCGCGCAGGGCAGGGTGTGATCAAGTAGGTCGCACACTTGTTCATGCGGGCCTGCCGTGCAATCCGATCTGTCTTTCCATTACGTTGATGGGCGCTGGCTGTTGGCGCTCTATGCGGTTATCCCGCTTTCGTTTGCCGTCATCGCGTTCGATGCGCTGGTGTTGCAGCGAGCACTGCTGCACAACCTGCTGCCGGACGACCCCGATGACTGGGCACTGTGGGCGTTGCTGTTCGGCCTGCCGCATATCATCGCCAGCGCACTGACGCTGTCGGATCGCACTTACCTGCGGCATTACCGTCGGCAACTGCTGCCGGCATTGCTGGCATTTCTGCTGATCTGTCTGGTCGGATGGTATGGGCCGCAACCGCTGAGCTATCAGTTGCTGTTTGTGTTCTTTGCCGGCTTTACCGTCTTGCATGTGCTGTCGCAGCAGCTGGGCATTGCCCTTGTGCTGAGCGGGCGCAGACCAGGACGCCTGTTTCGTTTGTGGAAGTGGGTAGCCGTCGCCGCGGGTCTGGCGATCTATCTGAACGTTTATGGGGGGCAGTATCTGGGGCATTTTCGGGTCGCCGGCACGGATGTCTATGCGTTGCTGGCCGGGTTGGCTGGTGCCCTTTGTGTGATCTTGCTGCTGTTGACCTGGCGGTTGGCGGGGGCTTGCGAAGGGCGCCTCGGGTGCTGGTTTATCTGGGCCAATGGTGCGCTGCTGGTCAGTGCACTGATGATCAATCAGTTGGGGTACACCTTGCTGGTGATCCTGATGCCGCGCCTGATACATGACCTGACGGCATTCAGCGTTTACATCACCCATGACCGCAACCGGCAGGTGAGAACGTCAGCAGGCTGGCTGTATCGCTGGCTGCCATCGGCCGGTATGACGCCGTTCGTGGTGCTGCCTGCAGCGTCGATCCTGATTGCCTGGTTTCTTAACAGCTATCAGCAGCATGCCTTCATCGGGATCGCAATCCTGCTGATTTCGTTCATGCACTATTACTGGGAAGGGTTTGTCTGGCGCGGCGAAAGCCCGTTACGTCAGTACGTATGCTTTCGCCGCTGACTGGCCTCAGACCTTTTTGACGAACTCTGACTTGAGGTTCATCGCGCCGATACCGTCGATCTTGCAGGCGATGTCGTGATCACCATCGACCAGGCGAATATTCTTGACCTTGGTGCCGACCTTGACTACCAGCGATGAGCCCTTGACCTTGAGGTCCTTGATAACGGTCACTGTGTCGCCGTCCTGCAGCGGATTGCCGTTTGCATCCCTGATACCTGAGTCGTTGGAGGCTTGCGCGTCTGCTGTCTCTGCCGACCATTCATGGGCGCATTCCGGGCAGATGAACATCAAACCGTCCTGGTAGGTGTAGGGGGACTGACAGGCAGGGCATTGGGGCAGATCACTCATGCGGGTACCTCGGTATGACGGGATTGACCCTGCGGAGTACAGGGTCATTGGCGCCGGCATAATGCCCGATAGCGGCCTGACTGTCCATGCTGCAGCTGATGTTATAGGGCTTCTGCGACGATCTTGCGGCCATCTGCCGCGATCAGAAGAAGTTGGCCCTGTGCATCGATATCGAAGCGCGACAGCTGCTGCAACACGTCGAACAACGCCTGATCCTGAGCCATCAGCTCATCCATGCAGGCTTTCTGGGTGGCTGCAATCGCGCTGGTGGTGAGGTTCTCTCCGGTTAATTGATAGCCGGAGGAAAAGGCGTTGCAGGCACCCTGACCACCCATACGTCCGTCCGCGGTGAAGCTGAGGGTTACCGGGGTGTCGCTTTGCACTGCCTTGTCATCGATATGCTGCACTTTCCAGGTGTGTTTGGTCAGCAGGGCTTCCGGCGCACCGCCGCAGCCGGTCAGCTCTGTCGCTTCGCGCTGAACCCGAACCCGGTAGGGGTATGGCATGCCGGTCATGCTGTCGTGGCACAGCGCCGGGGTTAGCTCGACAACCATCTGATGTGTCGTTCCGGCATCAAGGCGTATGGTGTCGCCCTGACGGGTTGCCGTCGGCGTCGGTGTAAGCTGGGCGGCGCTGCTGTCCTGACGGGTCAGACGCATCCGCTCGCTGTCGATCGTCAGCATCCAGCCGGGCTCGTTACCCCGTGCCTGCAGCGGCAGCAGGGAGCCGGCGTCAATCACCTCGGCGTCTTCCGCTACCTGCCCGCTGACTTTGATCATCATCAGGGTGCCCAGGTCGTTGATCGCCTGACTGAGGTCAATCGGGTAGTGGGTGTCGGTAGTCCACAGCAGCTTTGCGTCGGTCCCGCGAATCTGGCCGGACACGGTGTAGGTCGCCTGCGGCAGAAACATGCGGGGTTCCACCTTGAGCTCGAACGGCACCGGAACCGACATGCCGATCAGCGTGGTCTTCTGCTCCGCCAGCACGGTGGCCGGGGCGTCGGCGCGGGACACATCCAGCAGCCGGACGTGGGCGACGCTGCCCGGTGGCAGGGCAATACGCTCGCGGTAGCTTATTGCTCCGTTCACCTGCCTGGTCTGTGGCACCACTTGCTGGTCAGTCGTGGTGGCGGGCGTGCTGTCGGTTTCCGGGGCGGCGTTATGGGCGCAGCCCGCCAGCAGGCTGCCGAAGGCTGCAGCCAGCAGCAATCGTGAGGGGGAAAGCAGCATGGTAAGTCCTCTTTGATAGTGCCGTATTGTCCATCGAGCGGCCATGTTCTCAGTGTAAACCCGTTTTTGCGGTTGTCCGCATCCTCGCAGCCGTGGGGCTGCGTGGAATGTCGGGTTTACAGGTTCTGGTAGCGATTGATGTCGAATAGACCTGCCTGGGACGGATCGGTTTCCTCAACATAGCGCCGGAAGTCCGCAATGATGTCCCAGAAGCTGGGGCTGGTACGACGCACACCCCAGCGGGCGGCGACCGCGCCAAGCCCCGCTTCGTCGCGTGTGGCACGTAAGGCGGCGACAAAATCCGGCAGTTGCTGCAGGGGAATGTCGAAGCTGAAGTTGGGATAGCTGCCGAGCGTGCCGCGCATCACTGTGAGCGTGTCACGTTCCGGCTGCAGACGGGCGTCTTCACCGAACATGAAGGCGACGTTGCTGTGGGCGCGGTTGTGGACAAGGGTGTATACCCAGCGCTGCTTGCCCTCATGGATACGCAGGAAACTGATCTCCGGCAGCAGTGCAATGACCGGAACGCTGGCAGCGGTGCCCTGCCCGAGCGGGCGCAGGAGCTGATCGATGTGGCGCTGCTGGTCGCTCAGCTCCGGACGTTGACAGGTGTTCTGCGGGCAACGGTTCAGGGTGTCCGGGCCGCTGTCTACCGCATCTGCACGGGCCATCAGTTGTCGGGTGAAGGCTGCCATGACAGCGGGGTTGCTGCGGGTATCTTCCTCTGTGTAGCGGATGGCGACCGGGGTATCGAGGCTGACATCGGCGTAGGCAATGCGGTCCTTGAGCAGCGCATGGCCCTGATACCACTGTTCGTAGAGGGCCTTGCGGGCCTGCGCCGGGACAAAACGCAGGAAATTGTGTTCGGCGCCATTGCGAATCAGGTCAAAATACAGCCGGGTCTGAGCCTGGTGCGACAGGCTGCCGAACACGTTGAAGTTGACGACCAGCTCATAGTAGGTCCGCTCAAGCAGCGGGTAGTCCATGACCCAAATGGTCTCCGGCACCTGGCCCCATAGCCCTCGGCGCACCGATGCGCTGTCGTGGTGGCGGAAGATGGTCAGCAGCGCGTCCCGGTTGTGGCCGTCGCCGTCCCAGATCTCGGCCATATCGGCCCCGGCGGGTTTGCGCTCGGCATAATAGTCGTGCCGCAGCATCAGATACTGATTGCGTTTGCTGCTGTACTCCAGCCACGCCGCACCCAGCGCGGAGAGATCGCTGTCCTGCCCGGGCAGGCCGAGCAGTGGCGTGGTCAGGCTGCGATAGAGCGGATCATTGACGTAGGCCTCTTGCTGCGGATCTTCGAACACGGTCCAGAACTGGTCGCGAATGACATCGGTAGCGATCTGGCCGCGGCACACCGGGCCGCGAATAAAGGAGCGAACGAAGTACTCCGCCGAATCGAGCATGAACTGATAGCGCGCCCTGGCCGGAATGGCGGTAAAGGTGATAAACGGGTTGGAGCGTTCTGCGTAGGCGTAACCGGGCGGGGTGGCAACGGCCCAGTCGTTCTGCAGGAACAGTTCCTGCCAGCGATCCATGCGCTGAGCATCCAGGGCATAGGTGATGTGGGTCTTTTCGACCAGCGTTTCGCGCAGCGGGCGCAAGCGGTAGTAGAACGGTTGGCCCGGATCGTCATTGGGGCGCACTGTGGCCAGTGGCTCGGCTGGCTGGCCTGGCGGCGTTGCGGAGCGCACCAGTTCATAGAAGCTGCTGCCGGCGATGTCGGGGAAGTGCAGATGGGCGATAAACAGGTGCTCGAACAGGTAGCGTGAGACCAGTTGCTCTCGGGCACCCTGCTGGTTGAAGAAGGTTTCCCAGCGCTCGATGCTTGCCTGCTCCTGTGCCGATGGGTTCCAGGGCTGTGGCGCAGTGACCGCGCCTTCACTGATCCAGCGACTGAGGGTGGCAAATTCCTGATCGCTCAGGCCGCTGGTGGCATAGGGCATTCCGCCGTGCGGGTTCTCTTCGGCGTAGTCGTCAAAGGTGCCCGGGGAAGGGCAACTGAAGGTGTGTTTGGTGCCGATCTTGATTGCTTCCGGCAGTGTGCTGTCGGCCGGGAACGGATTGCGGTGGCCCAGCTCGATCATGCGGTAAAGCAGAGAGCCGTCGAGTTGCTGCGCTGCGCCGGCGTTGGCGTCATGCAACACCGAGAAAAACCCCTTTTGCCGCCAGGCTTCGGTGCTGTCGGCATCAATACCCAGTCGAGTTGGCTCGGCGTCGTCAATTCGCGTGCCGTCGTAGACCTGCTTCTTGGACGCACCGCGTTCAATGCCCTCGGCGCTGGTCAGCTTGAGCTGGCAGGGGGCGTCGTAGCAGCCGTGACAGGCCATGCACCTGGTTTCCAGAATCGGCCTGATGTCGCGCTGATAGTCGAAACTCTGATGCGTCGCCACCACCGGTTCGGCGTGCGGGTAGGTCTGAACGGCGCTGCAGGCGATAACCAGGACGGTCAGCAGCAGGGTAACGGATGCGATGCGCCAGGTCGCACGGCGGGACAGTAGTTGCATGGAATCCTTCCTCAGAGGCAGGCGACAGGGCGGGGCGGTTGCCCATCTTGCATCAGGCAGTACGTTCTATGCCAGGCATTGTGACGACGGCCATGCCCTAAGTTCAGCCTTTGGCCACCGGTTTGCGCAACACCAGCGCGATACCGCCGAGGATCATGGCCGAAGCGAGCAGCAGCCGCAGGGTCAGCGGTTCGGCCAGCAATAGCGCGCCGCCGAGCGTGGTAATGACCGGCACACTCAGCTGCACCGTTGCCGCGACGCTGGCGCGCAGATGCGGCAGTGCGGCGTACCAGATAGCGTAGCCCAGCCCCGAGGTGACAGCGCCGGAGGCCAGCGCATAGAGCACCCCCTGGCTGTCCAGACTCTGGCTCTGCAGCAGCGCCAGGCTGAGGAGAATTGCCAGCGGTGCCGCGCGCAGAAAGTTGCCCGCAGTCACCGCGGTAGGGTTGCTGGCACCGCGCCCGCGCAGCGAGTAAATGCCCCAGGCAATGCCCGCCGCCAGCATGCTCAGCGCGGCTGGCAAGGGCGGGGCGCTGGAACCCGGCAGCAGCAGGGCAATGAGGCCCAGGAGCGCCAGCGTCATACCCGCCTGCTGCGGCAGCGTCAGCCGCTCACCGCGCACAATTCCCGTGCCAATCATGGTGACCTGCACCGCCGCAAACAGCAGCAGCGCGCCCATACCTGCATCGAGGTGGATATACGCCCAGGAAAAACCTGCGGCATAGGCAAACAGCGCTAGCGCAGACGGCCAGCTGCCGTGGCTGAAGGCGCCGCCGCCGCGTAGCGTTACCAGCAGCCACAGCACAGTGGCTCCGGAGATCAGTCGCAGACTGGTGAAACTGGCCGGGTCGATGGCGGTTGTGTCCAGCGCCAGCCGGCACAGCACCGAATTGCCGGCAAAAGCCAGCATGGCGAGCGCGGTCAGCAGGGTTGCCTTGGGCAGTTGCATGGTTACTCCATGGCGAGGTCCAGGGGCCATGAGACGTTGAATACACCCGCGGCGCAATACTATTTTGGTAGGCATTGAGCCTGTGATCGTGACCGCAGCGCTATGCCGAGCCGCTGCATGCGGTAGAGCAGGGTCCGCCTGGGCAAACCCAGCATCCGGGCGGTCAGGGTCTGATTGCCGTTGTGCTGTTGCAGGGCTTCGTTGAGCAGGTTGCGCTCTACCGCCTCCAGTTGTTCGCGCAGCGTCAGGCGGTGAGCCTGGGTTGGCGTATTGGGCAGGTCCAGGTGCTCTGGCAGCAGCAGGTTACCGTCGCACAGCAAAAGAGCCCGGGCGATCAGTCCCTTGAGTTCACGCACATTGCCAGGGAAACGCTGAGTCGCGAGGTATGCCAGGGCGGTGTCTGACCAGCGGCAGTGCGAGCGCTGCAGGAAGGTACAGGTCTCTTGGGTAAACTGCAGGGCAAGCTGTCGGATATCGCTGCCGCGCTCGCGCAGCGGCGGCAGGCTGATCGGGAAGTGGCTCAAGCGGTAGTAAAGGTCCTCACGAAACCCTCCCTGCTCGACCTGACTGAACAGATCCTGGTGGGTGGCGGCGACGATGCGGACGTCGACACGATGGCTCTGGTTGCTGCCAAGCGGTCGCACCTCGCCCTCCTGCAGCACCCGCAGCAGCTTGGCTTGCAGGGCCAGCGGCATGTCGCCGATTTCGTCCAGAAACAAGGTCCCGCCATTGGCCGCGTCGAACAGCCCTTCCCGGTCCTGGTCGGCGCCGGTGAAGGCCCCCTTGCGGTAGCCGAACAGTTCGCTTTCCAGCAGCTGCTCGGGCAGCGCGCTGCAGTTTTGAGCAATAAAGGGCTGGCTGCGGCGTGAGCCGTAATCGTGGATGGCGCGGGCGACCAGCTCCTTGCCGGTACCGGTCTCGCCGCCGAGCAGCACCGTGACGGGGTTGTGCAGTACCTTGCTGATCAGTCGGTAGACCTGCTGCATGGCGGGGCTCTCACCGATCAGCCCGAAACTGCCGAGCTTGCTGGCTGTTGCCGGCTCGGGCAGTGGCAGATCGGGTGCCTGCAGCGCCAGCTCGGCCTGTTGCATTGCGTGCAGTTGCGCCAACGCAATATTGCCGACCATGTCCAGCGGCAACGTCAGTGCTCTGCCGAGACCCCGTGCCCGGCTGGCCAGCACCAGCAGCCCGCCCACTTGCTGTCTGCGATCCAGAATGGGCTGACACAGCAGGCTGCGCCAGGCAGCTGAACTTGCCGGCAGGAAGGGGGTTGCATGCAGGCTGCGATCCAGTTCGTCCAGTTGCAGCGGGGTGTTCTGGCTCAGGCTGTAGGCAAGCAACGGTGCCGTCAGGCCATCCTCGCCGTGCTCTCCACCGAGCTGGCCGTCCAGCCACTGGCAACACAGCGGCAGCCGGCTATGGCTGGCGTCGAGCAGATACAGCTGAACCAGTGCGCAGTTGCCCAGCTCCGCGAGCCATCCGACCAGCTTTTGCTGCAGTTCGGCGGAGTTCTGGCACTGCACGAGCGCGCTCAGTCCGGTCAGTAGGTTTGCCGCATCGGGTACGGCAGCTGCCGCGTTGAACGGCAGCATTTCACGCGAGCTCACAGGTCACCTCTCCCTCATTGTCAACCCGGGCGTACAGGTTCAGTGCGCAGTGGTTCGGCTCGTCGCTCTGCAGCAGCCTATCTGCGATGGGGCTTATCAGACGCTCTTCAAGCCAGCGCTCAATATGGCGAGCACCACCCGTATTGCTGCACGCCTCGGCAATCAGTGAAGGCAGCCGGGGATCCAGCCGGCATCCAATCGCACGCGCCTGCATACGCTGCTGCAGCGCACGAAGGCGCTGACTGGCGATGGATTGCAGACTTTGCGCTGCAAGCGGGTAGTACGGCAAAACACGCATGCGGGCGAGTAGCGCCGGTTTGAAATGCGCGTTCAGATGGGGGTGGATGGCTTCGACCAGTTGCTCAGGGGTGGGGCGTGCAGCGTTGCGACAGAGTCGTTCAATGTGCTCACTGCCAAGATTGGATGTAAGCAGAATCAGCGTGTTGCGAAAGTCGATTTCGCGCCCCTCTCCGTCATTCGCGATGCCCTTGTCGAAGATCTGATAGAACAGATTGAGCAACTGTGGATCGGCCTTCTCGACCTCGTCCAGCAGGATCACCGAGTAAGGGCGGCGACGTACCGCTTCGGTCAATTGGCCGCCTTCACCGTAGCCCACGTAGCCGGGCGGAGCGCCGATCAGCCGGGCCAGGCTATGGCGCTCCTGATACTCACCCATGTTGATCACAGTAAGAAACGCGTCTCCGCCATACAGCAGGTCGGCAATGGCCTCCGCGGTTGCCGTCTTGCCAACGCCGCTCGGACCGGTGAGCAGAAATACGCCGGCAGGACGGTCCGGGCGGGACAGGCCCAGTGCGCTGGCACGCAGGCTGCGATTCAGTTGCTCTACCGCCTCGGGCTGACCATGCAGCCGCTCGTGCAGGCGTTCCCCGAAACGGGCGATGCGCTCGTGGTAGTGTCCGCTCAGTTGTGCGGTCGGAATGCCTGTCCACTCATGCACCACTTCGACAATCGCATTGCGATCTACCTCGGCGCAGACCAGTCGGGGCTGCGGCGCCTGTTGCAGGTCTTGCAGCGCCTGGCGCAGTTCGGCATGCGGCGCCTCGCGCTGATGACGCAAACTGACCAGTTGCAGCGCCAGCTCCCGCTGCGCGGTCCACTGCTGCTGCAGATTTTGCAGGGTATCGCCGCCGGCCTGATGTTGCTGGTTCAGATGTTCAAGCAGGGCGGGGTCGGTTGGCAGTCCTAGCTGTCGGTCGCGCTCAATCGATTCGCGCTGGCGTGCCTGGTCAGCCTGTTGTGCCTGCAGGCGGTCCAGCGCAGCGGGCACGGCTGCAAGGTTTACCCGCGTTCTCGCGCAGGCGGTATCGAGCAGATCCAGGGCTTTGTCAGGCAATTGGCGGTCTGCCAGATAGCGAGCTGCCAGCTCGACCGCCGCCACAACCGCCTCGTCTCGCACATGCAGTCCGTGGCTTTCGGCATAGCGAGGCACCAGTCCGCGCAGCAGGCTTATCGCCTCGGATGGGCTGGGCTCGCGCAGTTGCAAGGGCTGGAAGCGGCGTGCAAGAGCCGGGTCCTTTTCGATATGACGCCGATACTCGCTCCAGGTGGTGGCGGCGATCGCCCTGAGCGTGCCGCGTGCCAGGGCAGGTTTTAGCAGGTTGGCGGTATCGGCAGTACCGGCATCACCACCATGGCCGATCAGCGTATGAGCTTCATCGATGAACAAAATGACCCGGTTATCAGGGTCGGCAGCGCCCGCCAGTATGCCTTGCAGGCGTCGTTCCAGCTCCCCACGCATACCGGCCCCTGCCTGCAGAAGGCCGAGATCAAGACTGAGCAGCCGCCAGCCGCGCAGTGCTTCCGGGACACCGCCGGCGACGAGCCGTTGTGCCAGCCCCTCGACCAGTGCACTTTTGCCAACCCCGGCATCGCCGATGATGATCGGGTTGCTTTTGCGGCGTCGGCAGAGGATGTCGACCAGCTGCCTGATCTCGCGCTCGCGCCCAAGCACCGGGTCCAGAGCGCCTTCCTCCGCCTGCTCTGTCAGGTCGTGGGTGTAGGACTTGAGCAGCGATGTGTCGGTCTGAAGGCTGGTGTCGTCCGCGTTGGCCAACTGCTGCAGTTGATCAATGCTGAGCGGAGCCAGGGGATCAGGGTGCAGCAAAGGGTTGCGCAGCCAGCCAAGCAGCAGTGCGTGCAGGTTTATTCGTTGCTGATGCAGCTCGGTGGTGGCGACCAGTAGTGCCTGTTGCAGCCAGTTGACCAGCGTGCTGGACAAGCTCGGGTTGCGGCCGCTCTGCTGGTGTTGGGTTGGTAGATGGCAGCTGGATAACAGTGCATCGGCGTCAATCTCGCTGACAGCAAGCACCTGATGCAGCAGGCTGCCGCGGTGTTGCAGCAGGGCCCGGATGAGGTCTTCCGGCTCCACGTTGGCGCCGCCGCGTTGCAGACAGTGCTCGGCGGCGCGCTCAAGGGCGCTGTGTACCTCGCTATCGAGCAGGCTGACAAGTTGGTGAATATCAATTGCAATCATGCAGACCGTCCTTGGTCGTGGAACAGAGAAGAATGACGGGATCGCCGGCCGGGCTGCCCAGCCAGGTTGTCCAGCCGAGTCGGCAGGTGTTGCGGCTGCCCAGGTGCAGGGCCCGCACTTCGCTGGCCTGCAGCTGCAGTCGCAGGTCGTACTGCAGCGGCGTGCGCAGCAGAAAGGCGAGCAGGTTGTGCAGCGTCTGGTGATCCTGTCCGGGTGGCAGGAATCGGTGGAAGTCGTTCCAGTCGAGCTGCGTCAGATGCACTCGAAATGCACCGGCGATGGACATGATATGGCTGCCCAGAACCAGCTCATGACCGAGAGTGCTGTTGTTGCGGCCGAGCGCCGAACGTTGCTCGTCCGGGATGGAAACCTGTCTGGGCAGGCATTGTTCCAGTGTGATTGAGGGAGAGCGGAAGTAGTGACGCAGCACCGCCGCGATACTGTCGGCCGACTGGGCCTTGCCGCTGATCAGCCCCAGGCAGGGCAGCAGACGGTGGGCCTGCAGGGGGCCGCTCTCGGGCGTATTGTGCAAGCCGGCCAGAGCCAGCAGGTTGCTGGACAACCGGTCGCTGGCGCCGCTGCGAAAGCGGCTGTAGTAGCGATACTTCTGCCAGATCGGCAACAGCAGCCGTTGCAGACGGTTATTGCACAGGTCGAACAGGGCCCTGACGTTGCCGCAGCCCGGATCATCACCCAGCGCCAGCTCAACCTGGTGGGCAGGCAGGGGTGAACTGGCACCGCTGAGGGCGATCAGATTCAGCTGCAGGACGAAATGCAGACCGCGCTCGTCGTGTTCAATCTGCAGTTGTTCGATGTCCCTTGCAGCGAACCCCAATCCCGGGTTGGCACAAAAACGGACACGTCGGTAGTGTGCTTCCGGCGTCTCGCCGGGATAGCTCTGCTGCAGTTGATCCAGCAGGCATAGCAGTGCCTGATACAGGCTGTAATGCTGGATGTCCCGTTGCAGGCGAATCAGAACAGGGGCTGGTGACCCAGACGCGGTACCCATTGGTAGCGTTCTCCCTGCAAGCTGATGATGGAGAGGGCGTGAAACGTGTTGATGCCGGCATGCTGCGCGAAAAATTCGTTTAACACCGAGCCAAACAGAAAGAGCTCCCCGGAGCCGTTACAGCCCTCTGCGTCAACCTCCAGTTCCGACTGCACGCCGCGTATCGGCAGCCCTCGAAACAGACGGTCGGTCTGACGGTGCCGCACCGAGCGCAGTGCGTTCAGACGGCGCTCGCTGACCCTGGCTGCGTTCTGGTCGCAGTGCCTTGGCAGGTCGTGACAGCTGAGTGCTTCGCGCAGGGCACTGATGTTCTCCAGCGTCTGGTAGTTGAGCGCCATGCTGCTGATCAACTGCCACAACCCCTGGTGGTGCAGCGCCGGCGCATAGCTTGGGGTGATGCGCCCGATATTGCGAAATTGCACAAACTCGGGCGTGCCCTCGCAGGGATGGCAGATGTCGCCCTGGGCCAGCTTGCCAGGCCACTGCTGATTGGTGCAGGTCAGCTCAATGGACAGGGTTTCCTGCTGATCCTGCTGCTGGAGACCGAAGCACAGGTGGGTTTCCAGGTGTTCGCCATCCAGAGCCGGCAGTTGTCGCAAGCTGTAGTGCGGCGATGCATCGGGGCCTGCGAGTGTATGGTCATGCTCGAAGGATTCGAACGGAACGTAGGTCCGGTAACCCATGCCGCCCGGCTTCCAGCCGGTTACCCGATTGACCGAAAAGACGCCGCACTGGGCTGGTGCAAGGCCCGCAGGGCGCAGCAGGTAACGATCCTGTCGGCCATCGAGTCTGACCGGACTGGCGTCGTGGCTGAACAGGTTGACGACAGGTGTGCAGTAAAGCTTCACCATATCGGTGTCTGGCGTCAGTTGGCGGCAGTCCGGATGGTGCAGGTCAAATTCGATGCGCAGCCCGCGTGCCTGCTGCATTAGTGGTTTGTCCGGCGTGACCTCGCGCTCAAGGCCGGTCAGCTCGACAAACAGAAACTTCTCGGCGAAGGCAAAGTAGTCCTGCAGGTGCCGATAGCCGCTGAACCCCTGATCGGTATTCGGCAGCAGGGTTTCCTCAGTCGCAAAACCGCAGGGCTGCAGGTGGTCGGCGGGCAGGGTGAGTGATGGTTGTTGAGTCAGCGGTTGCCCTGCTGCATCGAGCGGCTGCAGGGTAATGGCGTCCAGATGGCGGCACAGGTGCAGGTACAGCTGACGGCTTGAATAGGCATTGCCGCTCAGGTGCAAGCGCAGTCGGCGCAGATCGAGGTCTGTCAGGCTGCCTTCGCAGGTCATCTGCAGTGTCAGGGTCAAGCGTGCGCCGGTAGCATGGCTCTGGTAACGGCAGCCTGCCAGTTCGACGGGCAGCAAGGTCGCCGCACTGGTTGTGCGAAAGCGGCACCGAATACCGTCGACAGGGCGTGACTCCACCCCGGTGCCGCGTGCAATGGGTAGTGCCTTGAGCGGTCGTTGCAACGGTTCGAACTGCAGCATGGCCAGTGCCGGCATGGGGCGCAGGCAGTTTGGCCAAAGCAGATGCATAAGCGAGTGGGTCAGTTCGGGCAACTCGTCATCGAGTTTTTGCCTCAGGCGCCCGGTAAGAAAGGCAACGCCCTCAAGCAGCCGCTCTACATCCGGGTCGGTGCTGGTGCCGGCGAGGTAGGGCGCCAGCGCGGGGTGATGTTCGGCAAACCGCCGGCCCTGCTCACGCAGGGCACTCAACTCGCTCTGAAAGTAGTGATTGAAGGTCATGGTGGATTCAGATGTCGGAGTCGTCTCGCTGCAGGGTCACTGCAGCCTTGCCCTGGCCGTCGAGTTGCACACTGAAGGTGACTGGCTGCCGCAGCTCCGGCAAGTTGAGCCGGGCGTTGATGATGAAGGCCAGGCGCAGCGGGTCACTAGCATCATGCTGACAGCTGACCCGCACCTCGCGCAGACGCGGCTCGTAGCGGCTGATGAAGCGCTCTATCGCCGCGCGTGCCTGCTGCCGGGTGTCATGCAGCGTCAGTCGCATATCGTTCAGTTCGGGTAGGCCGTAGTCGGGCAGCATCTGTACGCTGCCGGCGCGGGTGCTGAGCATGCGCGCCAGCTGGGCCATCACCGAGGCACTGGCGGCCTCGGCGCCTGGCAGACCGGAGCGGGACCGGTCGCTGCCGCTGAGGCGCTCCAGCAAGGAGCCGTATCCGGGCCTTGTCATCATTCGCGATCCAGCTTGCCGACCAGCGACAGCGTGAAGTCAGCGCCCATGTACTTGAAGTGAGGGCGAACGCTGAGACTGACCCGATACCAGCCCGGCTGGCCGGCAACATCCTCGACGCCGATGGAGGCTGCCCGCAGTGGCCGGCGCCCGCGCACCTCTGCGCTCGGGTTGTCCTGGTCTGCAACGTACTGGCGAATCCAGCGGTTCAGTTCCAACTCCAGGTCGGTGCGCTCTTTCCAGGCGCCGATCTGCTCGCGTTGCAGCACTTTCAGATAGTGGGCCAGGCGGTTGATGATGAACAGGTAGGGCAGTTGCGTACCCAGCCTGAAGTTGAGTTCGGTTGCCTTGCCCTCGGCGCTGTTGCCGAAGTAGCGGGGTTTCTGTGCCGAGTTTGCGGAGAAGAACGCCGCATTGTCGCTGCCCTTGCGCATGGTCAGGGCAATAAAACCGGCTTCTGCCAGCTCGTATTCTCGACGGTCCGAGACCAGTACTTCGGTGGGGATCTTGGTTTCGATCTCGCCCATGCTGGAGAAATGATGCAATGGCAAATCATCAACGGCGCCACCGCTCTGCGGGCCGATGATGTTGGGGCACCAGCGATAGCGGGCGAAACTGTCGGTCAGGCGGCTGGCGAAGGCGAATGCAGCGTTGCCCCAAAGGTAGTCCTCATGGCTGTCGCTGACGGTTTCGCGGTAGGCAAAACTGCGGACCGGGTTATCTTCAGGATCGTAGGGTGTGCGCAGCAGGAAACGGGGCAGCGTCAGACCGACATAGCGTGCATCCTCGCTCTCCCTGAACCCCTGCCACTTGCTGAACAGCGGGCCCTCGAAATGGTCCTGCATGTCTTTCAGGTCGGGCAGGCCGTGGAAGCTCTTGAGTCCGAAGAAGGCGGGGCCAGCTGCTGCGATGAACGGGGCGTGTGCCATGGCGGCCACGCCGGCCACCTGTTGCAGCAGGCGAATATCCTGCGTACCCGGACCAAACTGGTAGTTGGCGATCATGGCGCCGACCGGCTGCCCACCAAACTGGCCGTACTCGGCCGTGTATACGTGTTTGTAAAGACCGGACTGCACAAGCTCCGGGCTGTCTTCAAAGTCCTCCAGCAGATCATCTCTGGAGGCATTGATCAGCTCGATGCGGATGTTCTCCCGAAAGTCGGTGCGTGCAACCAGCAGCTTCAGGCCGCGCCAGGCCGATTCCAGCTGCTGAAAGTCGGGATGGTGCAAGATGGCGTCAACCTGACGGCTCAGCTTGCTGTCGATCTCTGCGATCATCCGGTCGACCATTGCCTTCTTGACTGGCTCCTGGCGGTTGTGGGGTTTCAGCAGTTCGCTGATGAAGGCGCCCACGCCCCGGCGGGCGATCGCATAGGATTCGTCCTCCCGGGTCAGCTGGGTTTCGGCGATAACGCGGTCGAGCAGACTGCCGTTGGTCAACGGTTTGTTTGCCCGAGCGGTGGATTGGCTTTGCATGGAGAGGGCTCCTGTAGGGTGCGTCACGGGGTCGGAGGGAGGCCGAGTTCGGTCAGGATCTGTTCACGTGACTGGTCGTCGCGCAGCAGCGCTTCAATTGCCTGGCGGAAGGCCGGTGTGTTGCCCAGCGGCCCCTTGAGGGCGACCAGGGCTTCGCGTAGCTCCATCAGTTGACGCAGTTCCGGGACCTGTTCGACCACGCTGGCCGGGTTGAAGTCGGACATCGAGCGGATGTCGAGTTCGACCGGCAACTCGCTGTCGGCGTCCTCCTCCTGCAATCGATTGGGAACATTGAAGGTCAGGCGCAGATCCTGTTTGGCCAGCACATCCTCGAAGCTGTTTTTGTCGATTGCGATGGGCTTGCGCTGCTCAATGCTGCGCTCGTCCCTGCGCTGGGTGAAGTCGCCCAGCACCATCAGCTTCAGCGGCAGTTCAATCTCCTGTTGCTGGTCACCGGTGTTTGGGGTGAAGGTCACGTTGATGCGCTCGCGCGGGGCGACCGTGGTGTCTTTTGTCATAGAGCTTCTCCATGCGGTTCAGGCCGGGTGGCCTGCTCAAGGGGATCTTGGAAACTCAGCCAGTGCAGCTGTTGCTGCAGCGCCTGGCAGCGTTCTTGACTGGTGCTGTCGCGCCGTGGGGCAAGGCTCTGGTGCAACAGCTGGAGGGTCTCGCTGAGTAGCTGCTTGTCCCAGATGGCAAGCGGCATACTTTGCTGCAGCTGCGCCAGTTGCGGCTCCAGCATGGCCTCTGCCTCCCGGTGTCGGGCGTTGGCCAGCAGTCGGCGGGCCCATTGCAGCCGTGACAGCGCGCGCTGGCGCTCGTCGGTATGGCCTGCCGGCATGGCCGTATCAGCCGGGACTGAGGAGCGCAGCGGTGCGGCGGTGTCGCCCTCCGTAGCGTTATCTGGCTGGCTCTGCTGCTGTGCATCCGCGGGGGGCTGAAGCCAGTGTTGGGTGGCCTGGCTGGCAAAAGGGCTGCCATCGTCAAAGCACAGACATTCCAGGCCGGGGAGGCGCTGCACAAGCGACCGGGTATGGGCCTGTATGACCGAAGCCGCGTTGGCATCGTCCATGGCGTGGCAACAGCGAGCGGCCAGATAGTGCCCGTCGAGCCAGAACGGCGCTTTGCGCAAGCTGTTTTCGAGGTTGTGCAACAGCCGGGCGTACTCTTGCTGCTGCCACAGCGCGTCATAGTGCTTGATCCGTTCGGCCGGGGGTGGACGCAGGCTGGTATGCCTCTGTTCGTCGTGCCGGGGGAGTTGTCCAATGCCGCCCCAGGTGAGGCTGCGGCTCATTTGCAGTGCACTGACGCGCTGATCTGGCTGGCTGAGCCACCATTGCAGCAGGGGCGTCGCCGCTTCCTGCAGGCGACGTAGCTGTTGTTGCGCGGTGCGTTCGCTGCCGATTGAGTCGCGCTCTGAGGCCGGCTCCTGGCCGGGGGCGGATGAGGCCGGTTCCGGCGCTGCTCTCTCCGTGCGCTCGCTCGCTGCTGGTGCAAGGCTGCCTGCCAACTGATGCCAGTCCTTACTGTGCAGCACGGAGTGTGCCCGCAGGGCCGAGCCAATGGCGTGCATTGCACTTTGCAGCACGGGCAGCTCGTGCTCGGCGCAGCACAAGACGCGCGCTTGGCGCGCCAGCGACGTTTGGAGCCACTGCAGCGCTGCCAGTTTGGCGCGCGCCCTTGCCGGCAGGCTGCTTTCCCAGGCGCTGCTGATAGCGCTGGTAATCTGCTGCAGGCTGCCAGCTGCCTGCTCGAGTTGCTGCAGCCGAATCAGAGCAAACGTTCGCCAGCCGGCAACGCGCAGGTCCATGCCCCGCGCAAGCAGATCGCTGGCAGTATCGGCCAGCTGCTGCCAATCAGGTTGGGGCTGCTGGTGCGGTGAGTCGAGACGCGAGAATACCTGCTCCAGTCGCACATAGGCGTCGCAGTCGCGCAGATCGGGCAGGTCTGCGGCGGGGCGGGTGCCGGGTGTGACAGCGACGGATGACATGCGACTTTCCTTTCCTGGGTGCCGACGGACCTCCTGTCCGCCCAGCCTGGTCGAATCGAACCGGGTTGGCGCATGCTAGTGAGCTGGTGCGGGGCTGCCAAACGGCCACCCTGTGATCGGGTTCGCGTTCAGACTGGCGATTTATCTGTTTTCCACCCGCTTCTCTGGTTGTTAAATTACATAAAATCAATAGGTTGTGAGTGTTTTTTGAGATTTTATTCAGGGTATGTGCCGGTGTTGTTGGTGGGGCGGAATCTGTGAACCAGACTGCATCCGCTCGCTCAAGGCGATGTAGTAACCCGTTGTTACCCGTCGGCGCAAGCAAGGGCGCATGATGGGCGCTCAAACACCCGCAAGGAGGAACAGTGATGTCCACCAAGAAGATTCTGCTGCTGGCCGGCGACTTTACCGAAGACTACGAAACCATGGTGCCGTTTCAGGCGCTGAGCATGCTGGGCTATGAGGTGCATGCGGTGTGTCCGGACAAGACCGCTGGCCAGACGGTCAAGACGGCGATTCACGACTTTGAGGGTGACCAGACCTACACCGAGAAGCCGGGTCACCTGTTTGCCCTGACCCACGATTTTGCCGCTGTTAAGGTCGATGACTATGTGGGCCTGGTGATTCCGGGCGGTCGGGCGCCGGAGTACCTGCGGCTTAACGCCGATGTGATTGCGCTGGTGCAGGCGTTCAATGCGGTCAACAAGCCAATTGCGGCGGTCTGCCACGGTGCGCAGCTGCTGGCGGCTGCCGGTGTGCTGGAAGGGCGCGAGTGCAGTGCGTATCCTGCGTGCGGGCCGGATGTGCGCCTGGCGGGTGGCACTTACATCGACATCGCCGCCGATCAGGCCCATGTTCAGGGCAACCTGGTGACTGCGCCGGCCTGGCCGTCCCATCCGCGCTGGCTAGCGGCGTTCGTGAAGTTGCTGGGCGCCCGAATCGAACTCTGATTCATGCGGGGCTGGCTGCGGTCAGCCCCTGCAGAGGAGAGCTGCATGTGTGAACTCTACGTAAAGGCAGACCCGATTCTGTACGAGTCGCGCTCGCGTTCGCTGCGCATCCGTGGTGTGGTGACTACCTTGAGACTGGAAAACCAGTTCTGGGACATCCTGCAGGAGATCGCCGAGGTGGACGACATGACCACCAATCAGCTGATCACCAAGCTGTATGACGAGGTGATGGAGCTGCGCGGCGAGGTGGTGAATTTTGCGTCTTTCCTGCGGGTGAGCTGCACCCGTTATCTGGCCCAGCGCGAGGCGCGGGTGGTTCCTCTGGCGGTGGTGGGCCGCAGTACAGCTCAGGGCTGATTTTCCTGCCAGCTGTATCGCGCCGGCCATCGGTGGTTTTGCTAGCATTGCCGCTTAACTGAATTTTTCTGGAGCCGTTCGATGTCGATCGAAACCTGGCTGGCGTTCTTTGTTGCCTGCTGGATCATCAGCCTGTCACCGGGCGCCGGTGCCATTGCTTCAATGTCCAGCGGTCTGAATTACGGTTTTGCTCGTGGTTACTGGACTGCGCTCGGTTTGCAGTTGGGGCTGGTGGTGCAGATTGCGGTGGTGGCGGCGGGCGTTGGTGCGGTGCTGGCCGCATCTGCGCTGGCATTCACGCTGATCAAGTGGTTCGGGGTGTTGTATTTGCTGTATCTGGCCTGGCGCCAGTGGCGAGCGCCGACCATGCAGGTGGACGAGACGCAGGCTCCGCGTGCACTTGGGCAACCGTTGGCGCTGGTGTTCAGGGGCTTGCTGATCAATGTCAGCAATCCCAAGGCGGTGGTATTCATGCTGGCCGTGCTGCCGCAATTTCTGGATGTCTCCCGGCCGCTGCTCAGTCAGTATCTGATCATGGGGCTGACCATGATTACCGTCGACCTGATCGTCATGGCGGGTTACACGGGTCTGGCGGCGCGGGTGCTGCGCCTGTTGCGCTCACCACGCCAGCAGCGGCTGCTCAATCGCACCTTTGCCGGGTTGTTTGCTGCGGCCGCAGGGATGCTGACATTGGTGCGCCGCGCAACCTGATGCCTCCTGTGCCTAGTGGCCTTGTTGCCACTGGCTGCGGTACTGCGATGGGCTGATGCCGGTCTGCTGGCGGAAGCGATTGCTGAAGTGGGCTGCTGAACTGAAGCCGCAGCGCAGTGCGACCTGCAGCAGGCTGACGGTGCTGTAGCGCAGCAACTGTTGCGCCTTTGCCAGGCGCTGCTGCTGCACGTAGCGGTGCGGCGGCAGGCCAATACTCTGCTTGAACATCCGCGCGAAGTGGTATTCGCTCAGTTGGCACAGGGCTGCCAGGTCGGCCAGTTGCAGCGGCTGATCCAGATGGCTGTCGATGTAGTCGCGGATATGCCGGACCTGTGCTGGCGCAAGCCCGCCCTTGATGGCGGGGGCCTGCCAGCTGACCTGGGTGTAGTGTTTGAGAACGTGATTGAGCAGCAGATTGCTGGCGCTGCTGAGAGTCAGGCTGTCGCTGCGGTCGTGCCAGTTGCTGGTCAGCAGAAAATGGCGGTAGAGCAGGGCGATCTGTGGGTCGTCTGCAAACAGCTGCTCGTTGACGCTCAGCTCCAGCGGGCTGCGATCCCAGGTTTGTTCCGCCAGCTGGCGCAGATGGGCGTCGGTGAAATACAGGTGAACGAACGACAGCGGTCCGCGGATATTCCAGGTGGATGCGTACTGCCGGGGCATCAGGCACAGCCGATCTGGTCCGCCGCCGTTGTGCCAGCCGTCGGTGCTTTTGAAGTAGGACTGGTAGCCATCGGCGATATACAGGCTGAGGGTGTGGTGATCGGCGTTTTCCAGATCGATCAGGTCCTGCTCGTTGTACCAGGAGGCCAGCCCGACGCCATTGCCCAGCCGCGTGCTGTCCCGCAGCCGGGTGTTGTGCCGCTGCAGGCTGTCGAATACCTGAAAGCGTTCGTCTGACATGGTTGCTCCGTGTACCGTGACCTGTCGCCCATGGTATGCGGGCCGGTGCGCTGCGCCAAGTTGGCAGCGCACCACCCGGCAGATAAGCGCAGGTTTGTGCAAGTCGGCAGCAAGACCGCGCAAGCCGGCGCAGCGCGCAGGGCCGATACTGGGCCGCCATTACCAGAGACTGCATCATGAATGTATTGCTGTATGCCGCTACCGTCCTGATCTGGGGTACCACCTGGATCGCCATTTCCATGCAGACCGGCACGGTTGCGCCGCTGGTATCGGTGTTCTATCGCTTTGCGCTGGCGGCGGGTCTGATGCTGGTGCTGCTGTCGTTGCTGGGCAGGCTTAGGCGCATCGGCGGGCGTGATCATCTGTTCTGCATGCTGCAGGGTGTGTGCGTGTTCGGGTTGAATTTTTACTGTTTCTATTCGGCCAATGCCTATATCAACAGCGGACTGGAGTCAGTGCTGTTTTCACTGGCAACCCTGTTCAATGCCGCCAACAGCGCACTGTTTTTCGGCCTGCGCCCGGGGCGCCGTTTGCTCTGGGCCAACCTGCTGGGGCTGGTCGGCATTGTCTGTCTGTTTTGGCACGATCTGCGTTCGGCCCACCTCAGCGCGCTGGTGCTGACTGGCATCGGCCTGAGCCTGCTGGGCACCTATGGCTTTTCACTCGGCAACATGATCAGCGTGCGTCATCAACGCCGGGGGCTGGATATCCTCTCCACCAATGCCTATGCGATGGGGTACGGCGCGTTGGCGATGCTGCTGCTGGCGCTGTTGCGCGGTGACGCTTTCATAGTCGATTGGAGTCCGACCTACATTGGCTCGCTGCTGTATCTGGCGGTCGTCGGCTCGATTATCGGCTTTGCCGCCTACTTTGCGCTGGTCGGGCGTATTGGTGCCGGAGCGGCTGCCTACGCGACGGTGCTGTTTCCCTTGATAGCGCTGGGCCTGTCAACCGTATTTGAGGGCTACCAGTGGTCCGGCATGGCGGTGATCGGGCTGGTGCTGATCCTGTTCGGCAATCTGGTGATGTTCTACCGGCCGCGACCCAGTGCCGCAGCGGTACCCGCAGCTGAGTGACTGTGCCATGCTTGCGCTGAGAAGCAAACAAGGGCGGGAGTCATGGATTATCTGATTATTGCGATCGCGACCCTGAGTGGTCTGTATTTTCACTGGTGGCTGTTTGTGCGCATTCGCCGCTGGACTGATCGCGATCTGGCACTGTCGATGGCAGGCGAGGATCCGGCCCGTCGCGACTACATGCTGGCTTGTCTGAATGATGCGAAGCGGCAAAAGGTGCGCCGCAGGGACCTGGAGGCCTGGCTGCAGGCTGCTGCTGATCGTTACGATCCGGCATCAGGGCAAGGAACTTGAGCAAAACGGGCTACTCTGTGTAAACAGGATCTGAGTTCAACCCCAGCAGGGAGAATCATGATGGAACTGCACCAGAAAGACCTCGGCACCTTGTTTGAGCAGCTCGGTTTGGCGTCGGATGCAGAGAGCATCGATGCCTTTTTTGCCAGTCATTCGCTGGCGCACGATACCCGCCTGGTTGATGCGCCGTTCTGGACACCCTCACAGTCGGCCTTTCTCAGCCAGCAGATGCGTGAAGACGCCGAGTGGGCGCCCCTGGTTGATGAGCTGAACGCACGCTTGCACGAAGACTGAGCAGGCGAGCGCCGATCGTTTCGGTACCACCAGGCAGTCTGTGACAGCGACACGGCAGGGCAGTAGGCGGCATATTCTGGCATCATGTCGGTCTGCTGACTGACCCTGACTGTCTCTGCAATGGCGCCTGTGCGCTGTTGCACGGCGATTGCTACCACGGATATCCGTTTCATGCCGTTTTACATCCTGCTCATTCTGGGTGGCCTGAGCGCCTTTGGCCCGCTTGCCATCGACATGTATCTGCCTGCCTTTCCGGCCATTGGCGCCGCATTGGCGGCAGACCCCGAGCAGGTTCAGTTGAGCCTGTCGGTCTATTTCCTCGGGCTGGCCAGTGGGCAACTGGTTTATGGTCCGCTAGCTGACCTGTATGGGCGCCGAGGGCCGCTGCTGTTCGGTATCGGCCTGTTTTGCCTCGCCTCGCTGGCGTGTGCGTTCGCCCCGACTCTGGAGTGGCTGCTTGCCGCGCGTTTCGCTCAGGCGTTGGGTGGCTGTGCGGGCATGGTGGTCAACCGGGCAGTGGTGCGCGATCTGTGTGCGCCAATTGATGCAGCCAAGGCGTTTTCCCAGTTGATGCTGATCATGGGCGTGGCGCCGATTTTGGCGCCGTTGCTGGGTAGTACGTTATTGCTGATTGGCGGCTGGGAAAGCATCTTCCTGTTTCTGGCGCTGTTCTCGGCGATCTTCGCCCTGGCGGTCTATTTCTTCCTGCCGGAAACCCTGCCGCAGCACCTGACGCCACCGCCGCTGAGAACCTCGCTTGGGCGCTACCTGGAGCTGCTGCGCGAGCCTCTGTTCATGTTTCACGCGCTGACCGGCGGGGTCGCGATGGCAGGGATGTTTGCCTACATCGCCGGTTCGCCTTATGTGTTCATGGAGCTGTTTCAGGTCCCGGCAGACAGCTTCGCCTGGTTGTTTGGCAGTGTAGCGACCTGCTTTATTTTGTCGGCACAGCTCAATAGCCGCATGTTGCGCCGCTGGACCCAGCTGCAACTGATCAAGCGCATCGCCGCTGTCTACATGCTGGCGACCTGGACGCTGCTGCTGGTTGCCTGGCTTGATGTGGATAGCCTGTGGCTGTTCATGCCACCGCTGTACGCCAGTGTTGGTGTTATCGCCCTGTTGCTGCCGAATGCGTCTGCCTGCGCGTTGGCGGGGCACGGTCATCAGGCCGGTGTGGCCTCGGCGCTGATGGGCACCATGCAGTTCATCATCGCCGGTATCACCTCGGCGCTGGTCGGGCTGCTGCACAACGACAGCGCAGTGCCGATGGCCGGTGTTATGGCGGTTTGTGGTGTCTTGACCGTGCTGATGGCGTTTATGGCACATCGCGTAAGCGTACGTCAGCAGGCCGCTGCCATCTGAATATATCGCAGGGACGCTGCCGAGGAGCTAAGCGCTTTGGTGGCATCTCGTGTTGTTTCCTCTTGGGTTGATACCCACCCTCAGCAGTACTGTTTGCCCTCATCGATCTGTTCTATCGCCGCTGGCCCAGCAGGGCGCCTACTTGGCGAAATATAATTAAACATATATCTAATTAACAATATTTATCATTTACGTTTAGATTGCGCCCGAAGTTTGCCGTGCCCACCGCAGTGCGGGCCGCAACCGAGTGCTCTCCGGGGAGGGGAGATTCTATTTCAGTAACAGGAACACTCATGAAAACAACACCGTTTTTTGCGCGCCACCTGGTGGCGATTGCCGTAGCCGCTGCAGCCCTGCCGGCCAATGCCCTTGCAGACTCTGAAACTACGCTGACCCTGCCTGCAATCGATGTTGTCGGTTACGGTGAAGACGACCGTTCACGCCAGACCGGCGCCGTCGTGGTTATTACTCGGGAAGAAATTGAACGCCTGCAGCCGAGTTCGACAGAGGATGTGCTGCGTCGCATTCCCGGGATTAACGTCAAGACCGAGGAAGAGTCTGCAGTGGTCAGCAATATCGGTATTCGCGGATTGTCGGCCAGCGAGTCCAAGTCATTGGTGCTGGAAGACGGTGTTCCGGTTGCGCCCGGCCTGTTCATCGGAAATGACCGCTACTACAATCCCCGTATTCAGCGCATGGAAGGTGTTGAGGTGCTCAAGGGATCGTCGTCCCTGCGCTACGGCCCCTCGACGATCGGCGGGGTGATCAACTACAAGACCAAAACACCTGAGGGTGTTGCAGTGTCCACCCGTATCGGGTCGTTCAACACTCGTGAGGCTACCCTCGAAGCCGGTGGTCGCAGCCTGTCAGGCGATGCCTACGCAGGTCTGGTCGCAACAAAGGCGCGCAGCGACGGTTTTCTTGATCGCGACTACGATATGACCGATCTGATGCTGAAGGCCGGTAGCGCGATTGGCGATAACCAGAACCTCGGCGTCAAATTCTCATGGTACGAGAACGACGCGAATATCTCCTATCGCGGCTTGTTCCTGCAGGACTACAGGGATGGTCGTACATACAATCCTGCACCGGACGATTACTTCCTGACTGACCGCCGTGCCTTTGATATCAACCATGAATGGTTCCTGTCCGACCAGGCGACTCTTCAGACGCTGGTCTACTGGAGCGAGATGACACGTGATTATTGGCGTTACTCGGTAGATACCGCGGCCTCGAATGCGGCTGGTCGCTGGGTTTATACCGATTCGCTGACTGGAAACAATCGCAGCTTTGAGCGACTGGGTGCAGAAACGCGCCTGATGCTGGATCACAATCTGTTCGGCTTGATGAGCGAGGCCGAGTTTGGCTTGCGTTTTATGCAGGAAGAGTCGGATGACAAGCGTATTCGGGCCACGCGCGATCAGGATCGCACCGGTATCAACGACCGTCATCTGGAGGATAGTGCTGAGAGCGTTGCCGCCTATGTGCAAAACCGCTTTGTGATCAGCGAGCGCTTGGCCATTACGCCCGGTCTGCGCGTTGAGTCCTACGAGCAGAAGCGCAAGGTGCTTACCGATAACGGTGCATCTGAAACCACCTCCAACACCGAGTGGCTGCCCGGAATCGGCTTTACCTATCAGTTGATGCCCGCTGCCCAGCTTTACGGTGGTGCCTACCGCGCGTTCTCTCCTGCATCCAACGGCGTTGCACTGGACGGCCTGGTAGATCAGAACCTCGACGGTGAGCGTTCAGACAACTATGAGTTTGGTCTGCGTGGCAGTAATGGTGCCTACACTTACGACGTCACTGCGTTCTACATGAACTTCGATAATCAGGTCGTAACGGGCAACAGTGATCCGAACCTGTCGCAGTCCAATGCAGGCAAGACACTGCACTACGGTCTTGAAGCTGCGTTGAGCGTTGAGCTGGGTGGTGGCTTCAGTATCGATACCAACCTGACCTGGGTGCCTGAGTCCGAATTCCGCTCTGGTGACAACAAAGGTAACCGTCTGCCTTATGCGCCGGAATACCTGGCCAACGCTGGGCTTAATTACACCGATGGTCGTTTCAGTGGTGCGCTCAATGTGCATTATCGGGGCGAGCAGTTTGGTGATGCCGGCAATCGCAAGGATATTCCGGCTGGCGCCGAGGGTGGTATTTGGGGTGGTCAGATTCGCTCCTATACCCTGTACGACCTGCTGGCTCAGTATCAGGTGAACGATCATCTGCGTCTGCAGGGTGCGGTTAAGAATCTGACCGACAAGCGCTACATTACCGGCTTGCGTCAGGGTATCTATGTCGGCCCCGAGCGCTCGTTTGAAGTGGGTATGAATTACCGCTTCTGAGTGCAGGCCGGGCAGCCTTATCGCGGCTGCCCGGCTATGGATTATCGGTTTCTACGCCCAGACTGGATGCGTTTCAGGCGCGTTTACTCTGCCATGCGCCTGCTGCGAGTGTCCTTCCTGGAGCAGCGCAGAAAGCCGGATATCGGCCCCCAGAACGTATCGCAGCTGTCCGCGCTCATCCAGCACCGGCGCCGACAGGGTGAAGCAGAAGCCATCGGTAGCGGCGGAGCGGTAAACGTCGCTGATGAACGGCGATAGCGTATCGCGTACGTTGGAGAACCACGGGCGGTTTGACCAATTTTTACCCCGTGCACTGCTGCGGCTGCCGTCTTGCAGGTCGGCACTCAGAATGTTCTCGCTGACCTGCACACCATCTGCGCCAACCAGATACATCAGCTCAAATCGACCGTCCTGATCCATCCAGCGCCGCATGGCTTGCTCTGCGCTAGCACCGCCGCGGGACAGCTCGGCGCTGGCAGCCATTTCGGTGACGCGTTGGCGGATCACCTGATGAACACCAAGCTGGAAGCCGCCGAGACCTTCCAGTAGCCGGTCGCCCTCACTGCGCACTGCTTCACTGTGCTCCAGTACCGAGGAGGCTTTTTGCATCATCGCGCTGGCCACCCCGGCAACACTCTGCACATCCTGGCTCACCGAACGCACCGCAGCGCCGATCTGCTCTGCACCGCTGGCAATGCTGGCGATTCGCTGATCCAGCTGCCCCATGGCTGAGGTCGCTTCGCTCAGGCTGCGATCCATGCTGATGATGCGTTCGCGGCCGTTGGCGACCGCTGCCTGCATCTGGGCGCTGGCATTGTTAAGGCTTTGCATGCCGGAGCGGAAGTTATCGATGATCTCGGCGACCTTGTCGGTCGCAGCGGTGGTCTTGCCGGCGAGTGTTCGGACCTCATCGGCGACCACGGCAAAGCCGCGTCCCTGTTCACCAGCCCGGGCCGCTTCAATAGCGGCATTGAGTGCCAGCAGGTTGGTTTGTTGGGAGATGTTGGCAATCATGCCGATGACCTGGGTGATTTCTTCCAGTTGTTTGCCGATTTCACCGATCTGGGCGGTCAGCTCGCTTTCGCAGCCGTTAATGGTATCAACCTGGCTGAGAACATTACTGCTGTCCTGCTCGCACTGTCGCAATTGTGTGCTGACTTCGCTGGACAGTTGTGAAACCGCAGTTGCTCCGGGAACCAGCTCAGAGTCCAGGGTGGTGCTGACCTGTTCGGTGGCGCTGGCAATCTCCTCTGAAGACTGGGCCAGTTGTTCACCATGGGCACGGCTGTCGGCGGCAATGCGCGCCAACTCGGGGGCGTGTGCAGCAATACCCACCGCGGCATGCAGACTCAGGGTGATGCGTTTCTGGAGTTCCCGGGCAAATGTGTTGAGGTGTGCTAGCGGGCCGTATTGCTGCGGCAGCTCGGCAGCGAGATTCATATCCTTGAACAGTGCATCTGTGCTGCTGCCTGACTCGCGGTTGTAGCGGGCGATATTGAAGATCCCCATACGTACTCCTTGTCGGCGGTTTGTGTCACTCTGCCATCATTTAAGGGGCAAGCAAAAACCAAGCCAGTGCCTGGATAATGCGCGCAATGGGGTATTTTGCCGCTCCTGGCTGCGCAGCGTGCGTGGTTGTGGTGCAGAAGGTGGGGCAGGATGCCTGATCGGTGGGCAAAAAAAACCGCAGCGAAAGCTGCGGCTCTTTTTCAGCGGATCAGGATCACGCGTCGTTCCAGCGCTTGAGAATCAGGGTGGCGTTGGTACCACCGAAACCAAAGCTGTTGGACATGATCAGATCGACGGCCTGATCCAGACGCTCACGCAGAATCGGCAGATCGCCGGCGTTTTCGTCCAGTTCTTCGATGTTGGCCGAGGCGGTCAGGAAGTTGTCTCGCAGCATCAGCATGCAGTAGATCGCTTCCTGTACGCCGGCAGCCCCCAGCGAGTGACCCGACAGGCTCTTGGTGGAGCTGATCTTGGGTGCCTTATCGCCAAATACCTCACGGATCGCCTTCAGTTCGGCAACGTCGCCGACCGGAGTAGAGGTGCCGTGGGTGTTCAGGTAATCGATAGTGCCTTCAACGGTCGCCAGCGCCTGCTGCATGCAGCGCACTGCGCCTTCGCCGCTCGGTGCGACCATGTCGTAACCGTCAGAGGTAGCACCGTAGCCAACCACTTCAGCGTAGATCTTGGCACCGCGGGCCAGAGCGTGTTCCAGCTCCTCAACAACGACCATGCCGCCGCCACCAGCGATGACGAAGCCGTCACGGTTGGCATCGTAGGCGCGAGACGCCTTTTCGGGCGTTTCGTTGTACTGAGTGGAGAGGGCGCCCATGGCGTCGAACAGCATGGTCTGAGACCAGTGTTCCTCTTCACCACCGCCAGCGAAGACGATGTCCTGCTTGCCCAGCTGGATCAGTTCAGCTGCGTGGCCGATACAGTGCGCGCTGGTGGCGCAGGCAGAGGAGATGGAGTAGTTGACGCCCTTGATCTTGAACGGCGTCGCCAGACAGGCAGAAACGGTGCTGCCCATGGTGCGCGGCACGCGGTAGGGCCCGATCTTCTTGACGCCTTTCTCGCGCAGAATGTCGATGGCTTCCATCTGGTTCAGAGTGGAGGCGCCACCGCTGCCGGCAACCAGACCGGTGCGCACGTTGCTCACCTGATCGTCAGCCAGGCCCGCATCGGCGATGGCCTGCTGCATGGACAGGTAGGCGTAGGCGGCAGCATCACCCATGAAGCGCTTGACCTTGCGGTCGATGGCGGCATCAAGGTCGATGTCCACGGAACCGGAAACGTGGCTGCGCAGACCCATCTCGGCGTACGAGGGATTGAAACGGATGCCGGATTTGCCCTCTTTCAGACTGGCAGAAACGGAGTCCAGGTCCTGGCCCAGGCAGGAAACGATGCCCATGCCGGTAATCACGACGCGACGCATAGTGATGATCCTCAGAAACTATCGGTAGAAGTGAACAGACCCACACGCAGACCTTCTGCGCTGTAGATCTCGCGACCATCGACGGCAACGCTGCCATCGGCGATGCCCAGGGTCAGGGCACGGTTCATGGTGCGCTTGATGTGGATGGTGTAGGTCACTTTCTTGGCGGTAGGCAGGACCTGACCGAAGAATTTCACCTCACCGGAGCCCAGTGCGCGACCGCGACCCTGGAAGCCCAGCCAGCCGAGGTGGAAGCCAACGAGCTGCCACATGGCATCGAGACCGAGGCAACCGGGCATGACCGGGTCACCTTCGAAGTGGCAGGCGAAAAACCACAGGTCAGGGGTGATATCCAGCTCGGCAACGATTTCGCCCTTGCCGTATTTACCGCCGGTCTCGCTGATGTGCGTAATACGGTCGATCATCAGCATGTTGGGGGCTGGAAGTTGTGCGTTTCCGGGGCCAAACATCTCGCCACGGCTGCATTTGAGCAGCTCTTCCCGGGTGTACGCATTCTGTCGTGTCATAGAGGCTCCTGCTCGTCCCCGTCTTCGGGGCACTATTGATTCGGCTTGTTCTGTGTCAGCAAGCATCCGAAAGTGCGCGCGGTCACTCATGATAAATGAGCTTGAAGGCGTTCGCTGTGCCATTGGCATGACCTGAGTCAAATCAATGCACGGTGTACGCTGCCTGCACTGCGCTTTCGGTTGGCTGCTGAGCGTTTTTTTGCTCGCGTAAGCTCAGACTCAGCGCCTGCCAAGAAAGTCACAACATCCACGGTTTGCGTGTGATGAGGCGTTGAGGATACCCGCGAAGGCGGGTCAGGACAAAGTTTCTGTGTCCTGACCCGCCTGCGGGAGAGCAGGAAGGATCAGGCCAGAACGCCGTTCTCGGCCAGGAACTGGTCGCGCAGTTCGCGCTTGAGTACCTTGCCGATAGCGCTGCGTGGCAGCTCGTCGGTGATGATGACGCGGTTCAGACGCTGGGTCTTGCCGACGCGCTCGTTGAACCAGGCTTGCACTTGTTCGGCATCGACGTCACGACCGGCAAAGGGCACGACGTAGGCCACCGGGGTTTCGCCCCAACTGGTTGAGGCGACGCCGACCACGGTGACGTCTTGCAGGTCCGGATGCTGGCGCAGCTCGGCCTCCAGGTCACTGGGGTAAATGTTGAAGCCACCGCTGATGATCATGTCCTTGCGGCGATCCATCAGGGTCAGGAAGCCTTCTTCATCGAAACGACCGACGTCGCCGGTGCGGATGAAGCGCTTGCCGGTGCTGTCGTACCACTCGGCTTCTGCGGTTTTCTCCGGCTTGTTCAGGTAGCCGGCCATCATCGCCGGCGAGTGACCAACTACCTCGCCGATCTCGCCGCGCGGCAGCTCAACGCCGTCTTCATCGATAACCCGCATGTCGTGGCCGTCGAGTGGCATACCCACGGTGGCAAGCTTGTCAGGGTAGGTGTGGGCCGCCAGCATGCAGGAGCCACCACCTTCGGTCATGCCGTAGAACTCGATCAGGCCGCCCGGCCAGCGCTTGAGAATGTCTGCCTTGAGCTCGGCATGGAAGGGGGCGCTGGTGCTGAACTTCATGACGTAGCTGTCCAGGTCATAGCTGTCGAAGTCAGGGCGGGCCATGATGCGCTGATATTGAACCGGTACCAGCATGGTGTGGGTGATGCGGTGCTGCTCGGCCAGTTTCAGGTAGCGCTCGGCGTCAAACTTGGCCATCAGCACAACGGTGCCGCCCAGACCGATGCTCGGCAGGAAGGAGACCAGGGTGGTGTTGGAGTACAGCGGGGTGGAGATCAGGGTGCGGCAGTCCGGACCATAGCCGAACGGCAAGCCGCGCTGGATGTGCGACCAGCGCATGCCATGGGATTGCACGATGCCCTTCGGCTCGCCGGTGGTGCCGGAGGAGTAGATGACGTTGAAAGTCATCTCCGGTGTGATCTCTACCGCGGTCGGTACCGCCCCCGCCTCGGCCAGCCAGTCGCTGTAGTGCGTTTCACTGCCGCTGTTGTCCATGCTGATCAGCGGCATGCTGAGGCGATCCCGGACGCCGGCCATGGCGCTCTGGACGCTGGCATCGGCAAAATACAGCTTGGCGGCGGAGTCGGCGAGCATGCCCAGCAGGCTGTCCGGGGTGGATGAAGGCGCCAGCGGGGCGACGGTGACGCCGGCGCGCAGGGCGCCGACAAACAGCACCGCATAATTGATCGAGTTGCTGCCGCAGATGGCGATAGCATCGCCGGGCTCTACACCGTCGCGCTGCAATGCTGCCGCAACGCGGTTTGCTTCCGCGTCCAGCTGCCGATAAGTCATCCGTTGTTCGCCTTCGATCAGCGCGGGATGCTCTGCGCGATCCTTGCCATGAATGGCAATCAGGGCGGGAAGGGTTGTGTAGGGCGATTCAAGGGTAACGGTTGACATGATCTGGACGCTCGAGTTTGTTGGGTTTATTAGAGCAGGCTGTCTGTGTCGGGATGAGACAGTCGTTTGCGTCAGCTAGTCTCCTGATTTGGTCAAGTTGAATCCAGCGTCCCGGGGCGCTTAATTGTTGATGAAATGTTAAGCGATCAGCTTGAATGATGGCTGTCGGTTTCTGTCCAGGCGGCCAATGCGCCCAGCAGCGCCGGGCGGCTGATTGGCTTGCTGAGAAAACCCTGCATGCCGGCGGCTTCGCAGTCCCGGCGGTCAATATCAAGGGCGCTGGCGGTCAGAGCAACACAGGGTACAGCCATCCAGCCCTGGGCCCGGCAGTGGGCGTGATAGCGTCGGCAGACCTCCAGACCGTCGATGTCCGGCAGGTGAATGTCCATCAAGATGGCGGCGTAGCGCTCCGGGCGTTCGCAAAGCATCCGCAGGGCGCTTTCGCCGGTGTCGGCGATCTCTAACAGGATAGTCGTTTGCTTCAGCATGCCTTGGATGACCAGTTGGTTGACCGGGTTGTCTTCCACCAGAAGGACTGGGCGTTGATTGAAGGCGGGGCGGGGAAGTGCCGGTTCCAGCGATTGCCCTGTGGCGTGCCCGGTGGTTCTGAGCGGAATGCTGAACATGAAGGAAGAGCCTTCCCCATCGCGGCTTCTGGCCGTGAGGTCTCCCCCCATCTTGCGGGCGAAGGTACGGGCGATGGACAGCCCCAGGCCGGTGCCCCCAAAGCGCCGGGAGGTGCTGCTGTCGGCCTGCTGGAATGCGTCGAACATGCTTTCCAGACGGTCGGGTGAGATGCCGATACCGCTATCGATTACCGCACACTCCAGCCACAGTTCGTTGGTACTGGTCATCCGCCAGCTGGCATTGACTTCAATTTGTCCCTGTTCGGTGAACTTCAGCGCGTTACCGACCAGGTTGACCAGAATCTGACGAATGCGTGTCGGATCGCCGATGACTTCCTCGCAGCTCTCGTGCCCGGTAAGGTTGCAGAGCAGGCGCAAGCCTTTTTGGCGCGCGGTGTGTTCGAAGACATTGATCGATGACGTGATCAGTTGGGGCAGGTTAAAGGCGATTTCTTCAAGTTCCAGCGCGCCGCGCTCAATGCGCGAGAAGTCGAGGATATCGTTGATCACCTTGAGCAGATGGTCGGTCGACTCGCCGGCGATATGCACATACTCGCTCTGTTCGCTGTTCAGATCGGTGGTTTCCAATAGCTGCAGCATGCCCAGAACCCCGTTCATGGGGGTTCGCAGCTCGTGGCTCATCATCGCCAGGAACTCGGATTTGGCGCGGTTGGCTGCTTCGGCTCCCTCGCGGGCGGTCACCAGATCCTGCATGGCCCGTTGCTGCTGGCTCTCGGCGCGCTCAAGGGTCGCTGCAAGGCTGTTGATGTTGTGCATCAAATGCCCGATCTCGTGTTCATCGGTAACGTCCAGACGGGTGTCCAGTTTGCCCTTGCGGAGTTGCGAGACGGCGTGCCCCATTCGCTCCATCGGGTCGGCCAGTACCTTGGCCAGACGGATGGCCAGCACCAGAGTTGCTGCCAGTACCAGTGCGGCAAGGGCGAGGGTTTTAAGCAGTATGCTTTGCTGGCGCTGGATGAAGGCTGCGTTGCTGAGGCTGACCTGTACCTGACCCAGGTAGCGTTGCTGTTCGTCCTGATACGCCGCCGGGGCATCAAGCAGGAACAGGTCGTTCTGCAGCGGGATGCGCTGGCGCATGATATCGGCGACAAATACCTGCAGCTCTGTCTCCTCGCTGTGGTCGCGGTTGAGTTTGAGCAGTTGCTTGCCTGAGCGGTCATAGACCGTTACTTCCCGTACATGCGGTACGTTCAGTGCGCCCGTCACCATACTTTCTAGCGTATCCAGGTTACCGCTGATCACACCGTACTCGGCCGCTGGGGCAAGCTGGTCGGCAATCAGCTGACCGGTCACCTGCAGCTCCCGGTTGACGTCGTCCAGGCGTGCGGTGGTGAAAAAGGTAAAACCGACCACGCCCATCAGCAGGGCGGGTAATGTCGCTATCAGGATCAGGCGACTGTATATGGTTCCACGTTGCAGAAAGCTCATTGCGCGTGCTCCAGCTCGGCCAGGCGTTGGGCGAGGGTGGCGTCGTCCGGCAGTGGGATACCCAGTGAGCGTGCTACCTGGGCATTACTGAGAACGGAGAAATGTTTTGGGTAGGAGCTGCCGCTGCCGGGCACTCCCTGCTTGATCAGCCAGGCGGTGCTGCGCGCCATGTCGTCGGGGCTGCTGTAAGTCGTGGTCAGGCTGCCCGCATCGATGAATGGTGCGCTGGGGCCGATCAGCACCTTGCTGCGTGAGTAACTTGTCAGCAGGATTGTCTTCAGATTGTCTGCGTTGTAGATCAGCGAGTCATCGGTGCCGAGCAGGATGTCGCTGTCGGTAATGATGTCGACCAGCTTGCGGGTCAGATTCTGCTGGGGGTCAACCGTGACGCTTACCAGGTCGGTGTTCTGTTGCGCGGCGGCCTGGCGCCATTCTGGCAGCCCAGCCTGGGTTTGCTCGGTCAGCAGGATGCCGATGCGTCGTATACCGGGTACCAGCAGTTTGGCGAGAGCCACCTGGCGCGCGGGCTTGGGGTTGGCCAGCAGGGCGTGCATCGGCTTGTCTGCTGCGGCTGTGGCGAGCAGGCTTTCGGCAGTGACGTAGGTCGCAAGTGTAGGCAGCCCGTCGGGCTGCTGCAGGCGAGCCTCCAGGCCTTGCCGACCCATGGTGATGACGAGATCGGTACCTTCCGGTACCGCGTCGTTTACTGACAACTCGATGATTCGGTCTTCGGGCAGGGCATTGCCCAGTGACGCCATGAACTGCTGAGTCAGTGCCGAGGTGCCGGGCATGATCACGGCATACTGCTCGGCAATGGTAGCCTGCGCCGGCAGGCAACACACCAGCAGCGCCGCCAGCCAGCGTTTCACTCGCCTGCTCCTGAATGCACAAAAAAGCATGGTGACAGTCCGTGTCTTGTCAATCGGTAGGTTCGCTCCAAGCGCTTGCTCAAAACCTGAAGTCAGCTGTCAGATAAAACTGACTGGGGCTGTCGTACAGGTTCTCTGACCAGGTCAGTGCCTCGTCGTCCAGTCGATACTGCCAGTTTGCTGCAAGCTCCAGGCTGGTTCGGCCAATATCGAAACGCTTGCCGATTCGCCCATCAAGACGCTCGAAGCGGCGCTCATTGAGCATGTCTGACCCATAATAGATGAGGCTGGTGTCGATGCCGCCACCCCAGCTGCGCAGCCAGGCAGCTGACCCGCTGTTGCGGGCGGTAAGACGCTGGTCAAGGCGATTGCTGGCATAGAAGTCGACATAGGCATAGGTCAGGCGCAGGCGGTCCTGCCCGGTGAGGCGCCAGTCTGTCTGGGCTTCCACGCCGCTGAAGTGAGCGAAACTGCTGTTATCCGGCTCGAAGTTCACTACCTGCAGCGGCTGGCTGATCATGTTGTCGATTTCGTCGTAAAACGCCTTGATGTCGACGTGCAGACCGATCCGGTGGAATGTGCCGTTATACCCCAGCTCCCAAGAGCGCATTTCCTCCTGCTCAAGGTCGCCCGGGCCTTTGGCCAGGGCGTAGTAGCTCTCACCGGTGGTTGGTGCGCCAGTCAGATTGCTGGGCTTATAGGTCCAGTAAGCGTTGTTTTCATACATGTCCGGTGAGCGCACTGCCTCGGAGTAGACAGCTCGCAGGCTGTGGGCCGGGGCGAGAAAGTAGTGCGCGGCCAGACGAGGGGAAAAGGAAAACCCGCTGAGTCGATCCTGCTCGGCCATGGCCCCGGCGTGCAGAAGCCAGCGCTCGCCCAGACGATATTCGAGGTTACCGAACAGCTGGCCAACCGAGTTTTCCACCTTGCCACCGAAGTAGGTTTCGGATTTTGCCTGATCGTAACGCAGGTTGGCCCCGAATACCGTTCGCAGGGCGTCGTTGATCTGCAGGGTGTTCTGAACCTCGGCCTCGTAGCGGGTTTCGCGCAGGTTTTCGTTCAGGTTGAAGCAGGTCGGAGGACCATTACGGATGGCGTTGTGCTGAGCAACGATGCTGTCGACCAGCGGCAGATAGGCCGGGTCCAGATTGTCCCTGTTGACCAGCCAGTTGCTGTAAAAGTCGCGATCTGCCCACACTCCCGCGCGGTTGCGCAGGATGTAGTTCATGCGCCGTGTATAGACATTGCCGATCAGATAGAGCTCACGCATTTCCGGTGAGAAGACGATCGGCGAGTCACATGCCAGCATGTGGCTCAGGCGCTCCATGTGCTGGGCGTAGGTGTTGACCTGAATCTGATGGTTCGGGCTGATGTCGTTTTTCCAGTTCAGCTGGACGAAATAGTCTTTAGCTGAAATATCAGAGTCGGTGCTCTGCTGCAGGTACATCTGCCGGTCGAACTCGTAGCTTGAGTCTATCGGCTCTGCCATCTCGGAGTAATCGTTGGCGCGCTGCTTGGTACCTTCCTTGGCGCCGAGTTGCCAGGTCAGGGTCTGGGTTGCGTTAAGGTTGGTGGTGCCGAGCAGATTTAAGGCGTCCAGCCGGCGCCCGTCGCGGTAGTCCGCGCCATCTTCATCAAAGTCAAAACCGTCATCCTGTTTGCCGAACAGGCTCAGACGAGCGTGCGATCCGGCAAAACTGAAGCCCTGGCTGGCGTAGACGTCGCTGACACCGCGGTTGCCGCGCGTGACTTTGATGCGGCTGCCCTGGCCGAACTCCGGTCGGCTGGACACGATGTTGATCACGCCCATCAGGGCATTGGCGCCATAGGCCGCGGTATTGGGGCCGCGGAACACCTCGATGCGCTCGATATCCTCAATAGCCAGCGGGATATCGGTCCAGTCAACAGTAGCCAGACCCGGGCGATAGACAGAGCGACCGTCTACCAGCACCTGCATGCGCCGGGCTTCGGTGATATTGGTGCCGTGATAATTGACGTTGACTACGTTGCCGCTGCTGTAGCCGACCATCATGCCTGGGACCAGACGCATCAATTCAGGCACATCACGGGCTCCGGATGCGCGAATCAGTTGCTGGTCGATGACCGTCATGCTGCCGGGGACCTCCGCAGCGCTTTGCTTCAGGCGCGTCGCACTGAGTACCGTTGGCAGTTTCACCTCCCCCAGCAGCAGCGCGTCATCCAGCGCTTGAGCATGTAACGGGAGAATGGCACCCAGCAGGGCGATCGGAAGTGTTCGTCTGAAAGCAGGCATAGGTCGCGGCACTGTGCTCTTGTTGGTTTAAGCTCGCTCATATTACCCAGCCATCGCCCTTTTTACACAGCCAAATCGCGCGATCTGACGTGCTCGGCTTATACTGGCGCCAGATTCATTGTTCAAGGATGTTGCATGACCGACCGTAAAGCGCCCGTCTGCGTTCTGGGTGGCGGCAGTTTCGGCACCACGCTGGCCAATTTGATGGCTGCGGAAGGGGTGCCTGTCACACTTTGGCTGCGCGACCCGAATGTGGCCCGTCAGATTGTTGAAACCCATGAAAATCCGCGTTATCTGCCGGGCTATGTGCTTGACGACAGGTTGCAGGTTACCACCGACATTGAAGCAGCTATCGCTTCGGCGGACCTGGTATTTCTGGCTATCCCGTCCAGTGCGTTCCGCAGTGTGCTGCAGGACATCGGACCTCTGCTCGCCGGCAAACAGGTGGTCAGCACCACCAAGGGCATTGAGCAGCCCGGTTTTCTGATGATGAGTCAGATCGTCGAGCAGGAGGCGCCGCAGGCTCGGGTAGCTGTGCTGTCCGGTCCCAATCTGGCGAAGGAGATGGCGGCCGGAGAACTGACGGCTACCGTGGTGGCCAGTGAGGACGAGCAACTGTGCCGTGATGTGCAGGCGGTACTGGGTGGGCGCAACCTGCGGGTGTACGCCAGCCAGGACCGCTATGGCGTTGAACTGGGCGGCGCGCTGAAGAATGTCTATGCGATCATTGCCGGCATGGCATCGGCGCTCGGCCTGGGGGAAAACACCAAGGCCATGCTGATAACCCGGGCACTGGCCGAAATGACCCGCTTTGCCGTGCATATGGGTGCCAACCCGTTGACCTTCCTTGGTCTGGCGGGGGTGGGTGATCTGATTGTGACCTGCACCTCGCCGCAATCGCGCAACTTCCAGGTGGGCTTTGCCCTGGGCAAGGGCGAAACCCTTGAGCAGGGCGTGGCCCGGCTGGGGCAGGTGGCAGAGGGCGTCAATACCTTGAAGGTGCTGAAACAGAAATCGGAACAGGAGGGCGTCTACATGCCGCTGGTGGCCGGTCTGTACGCCATTGTCTTCGACAACCAGCCGTTGCCTGCCGTAATTGCCAAGCTGATGTCCGCCGAGCAGAAGAGTGATGTCGAGTTCGCTGCCGTGATGTCGACCGCGCCCATCAATCGTGAGGAAAATTCGTGAATTCGTTTATCGATAACCTGTGCAGCGCCGACTTCTGGTTGCGGCTGGTCTATGTGCTGTTTTTTGCTCTCGCCTGGCAGGTCGCCGAAGTGGCGATTGCGGTGATTGCGCTGGTCCAGATTGGCTACCGCCTGTTTACCGGAGCGCCCGACGCCGATTGTGCCGGCTGGGGCGACAGTTTTTCCCAGTATGCCTGGCAGACTGGGCGCTATCTGACTGGCGTGAGCGAGCAGAAACCCTGGCCGTTCAGTGACTGGCCTGCCTCAGGCGCGCGCTGGACGCGGCAGTCGGAGGATGAGGCTGAGTGAGAATCTGGATCATGCGCCACGGCCAGGCTGCGGCGCAGGCTGCCACCGACGCGGAACGTGCGCTGACGGTCGCCGGAGAAGCTGAAGTGCGTCTGATGGCCTCGCTGCTTGAGGGGCAACCATTGGACGGTATTCTCGCCAGCCCTTATGTGCGAGCCCAGCAGACCGCCGCACTGGTCCGCTCGCAGATTGGGTTTGAGCGCGCAATAGCCACCGCACCCTGGCTGACGCCGGATGATGAGCCGAACGACGTGCTGCGCTATCTGGCCGAGCGACCGGAGCAGAACCTGCTGCTGGTCAGTCATCAGCCGCTCGTCAGTCAACTGGTGAGTCTGCTGTGCGAGGGGCATCGCCGTGCCCATGTGCCGATGCCCACCGCCGCATTGGTCTGCATCGAAACCGACTTTGTTGCCGCCGGACTGGGATCACTGGTGCTGCAGCGCACGCCGGCGGAGCAAGGCGCCTGATAAAGACGCTTGTAGGCCACCGCTTGCTGGGATAGTGTTCCCCCATTCGAGTGACGCACCGTCACCGCAATATGACGACATATAACAATAACAATCCTCAAGGGACACGGCATGGGCGCACTGACAACGCAACCAGAGACCGCGCTGGAGTCTTTTTTCCGGCACGAAAGCCTGCGTCCGCGCAGCGACTTCCTTCTCGAGCCCGGGCGCGATGGCCAACTCGTCCGATACAGCTGGGCCGAGGTGGGCGATCAGGCCCGTCGCATTGCCCGCTATCTGCAATCGCTTGACCTGCCTGCGGCCAGCAACATCGGTCTGCTTTCAAAGAACTGCGCGCACTGGATCATCGCCGATCTGGCGATCTGGATGGCAGGGCATGTGTCGGTCCCGCTGCACCCTCACCTGACCCCCGATGCTGCCGGCAAGCTGATCGAGCACGCGGAGTTGCGCGCGCTGTTTATCGGGCCGCTTCCGGCCTGGTCGAAAATCGCCGATGCAGTACCAGACGGGGTTGCCTGTGTGAGCCTGCCAAACGGGCCGAAAGGGCAGGGCCTGGCAGGCTGGGAGCAGCTGTTGACAACCTGCGAGCCACTTGCCGAGCCGGTTCTTCCGCGTCCGGAGCAACTGGCAACAATTATCTATACCTCCGGTACAACCGGCATGCCCAAGGGGGTTATGCTCAGTTTTGCCAGCATGTTTCTGGCGGCGACCAACTACCAGCGGCTTTTCGTCATTTCGGCAACTGACCGCATGCTCTCCTTTCAGTCTCTCAGCCACATTGGTGAGCGCCAGTTTATTGAACAGTCGTCGTTGCTGGGCGGGCAGCAGGTGTATTTTGTCGAGTCCGCAGAGACCTTTGTCCGCGATGCCCGCTGTGCCCGGCCAACGCTGCTGTTTGGATCTCCTCGGGTATGGCAGCAATGCATGCGCGCGGTCGAACAGAGCGGGCGTGGGCGCTGGTTGAAGCTGGCTCTGCGCTTGCCTGTTATTGGCCCTTGGCAGGCGCGGCGCGTGCTGGCCTGGCTAGGATTGGATCAGGTTCGTTATGCAGTCAGCGGTGCGGCCCGCCTGGCGCCGGCGGTGCAGCAATGGTTTGCCCGTCTCGGTCTGGTCGTTGTCGAGGGCTATGGCATGACCGAAAACTGCGGCTATTCCCATCTCGGCCGGCCCGGCCGCCCCAAGGCCGGATATATCGGCTTGCCCAATCCGGGTGTCGAGTGCCGACTGGGTGAGCAGGGTGAGATTCTGGTGCGCAGCAAATCGCTGATGATGGGCTACTTCAAGGAGCCGGCGCGTACCGCCGAGGTGCTGGATGAACAGGGCTTCCTGCATACCGGAGATGTTGGTGAGATTGATCAGGAGGGGTTTCTGCGTCTGACCGGGCGCGTCAAGGATATCTTCAAAACGTCTCGCGGACGCTACGTGGTGCCGGCACCGATCGAGCAGGCGCTGATGGATCTGCCAGAGGTCGACGAAGCCTGTGTGGTCGGGCAGGATTTGCCGCAGCCGCTGGCATTGGTTCGGCTTGGCGACGGGCAATACGAGCGGGCTGATGCCGTCAGACGCGCGCTGGCAGAGGCTTTGGAACGTCTCAACGCAACACTGGCGAGCAGCGAGCGGTTGGGCTGCGTTGTCGTCGTTGATACCCCCTGGGATGTCGACGGCGGCTTTCGTACGCCAACGCACAAGCTGCGCCGGAACGTGGTGGAAGCCACCTGGCAGGCTCACTTTCACGATTGGCTGGTCAGCGGCCAGAGTGTGGTGTGGCATCAGTCTGAGCAGCGGCAGGAGACGACATGAGCAGTATCTGGAAAACCCCGATTGATCTCGAGCGGCTGAATGCGCCGTCACCCACCATCAACAGCCTGCTGGATATTCGTATCGAAGCCGCCGGCGACGACTGGCTCAGCGCCAGTATGCCGGTGGATGAGCGGACCCATCAGCCCTATGGCATTTTGCATGGCGGTGCCTCGGTAGTGCTGGCCGAGACCGTTGGCAGCATCGCGTCCTATCAGTGCATTGATACCAGCTGCTATTACTGCGTCGGCCTCGATATCAACGCCAATCATCTGCGCGCCGTGCGTTCCGGGCGTGTCACGGCGGTGGCCAAAGCCGTGCATCTGGGACGAACCACGCATGTCTGGGACATTCGGCTGCATGACGATGCAGGCAATCAAACCTGTATTTCCCGCCTGACCATGGCCATTGTGCCGTTGAAAGCCGAGTAGAACAGGGCAAAAGTGCCAAATATGGGCATGCATTCACGCAGACGTGGGCGCTTGTCCGACGCGGTGCAGGCCGTTAGATTGCGTTCTGCTTAATTCCGCTACGGTCCCGGAGGCCCCCATGCCCATCAGCAGTCACGAAATTCGCTTCTCCCTGCCGCATATTGAAGTCGCCGGCAAGGTCTGGGGAGAGCCCGGCGGCCTGCCGGTGATCGCGCTGCATGGCTGGCTCGATAACGCGGCGACCTTTGATCGCATCGCACCGTCGCTGGAAGGGGTCTATCTGGTTGCGCTGGATCTGCCGGGCCACGGCCTCTCCGGACACATGCCGGCGACCGGCTACAGCCTCTGGCAGCAGGCAGCCACGGTGTTGCAGGTGGCTGAGGATCTGGGCTGGGAGCGCTTTGCCCTGCTTGGGCATTCAATGGGGGCGATTATCAGTGGCGTACTGGCCGGCAGTCTGCCGGACCGCATTATTGCCGCGGCGATGATTGACGGTCTGATGCCGTTTACCTCCGAAGCCGATGACGCTCCGCGCCAGATGGCGCGCTTCTTCAACTCCACGCTGCAGCTGGGCAACAAGCGCAAGCCGGTATACGACAGCGTCGAAAAGGCCGTGTCTGCCCGCGTGCTGGGCGGCACCACGCCAATCTCTAGGGATGCGGCCGCAGCGTTGGTCGAGCGTGGGCTGATGCCCCACGATGGCGGCTGGACCTGGCGTACCGATCCGCAGCTGATGCTGCCGTCGCCGCTGCGCTTTACCCAGCGTCATGCGTCTTCCTTCATCGAGAACATCACGGCGCCGACCTGTCTGGTACTCGCCAATCAAGGTGTCATGCACAAACATCCCGAGGTGCTGGCCCGCATTGATGCCTTCAAGCATCTGACCGTGCACCGGGTCGACGGCGGCCACCACCTGCATCTGGAAGAGCCGGCGCCGCAGGTCGCGGCGATTCTGAAAGACTTCTACACAAGCTTGAGCTGACCGCCAGGGCGTCACGCGCTATTCTCTGACCAGGTTCATTGCGTTGCCGGCTTCTCGGCAACCAATTCTGTGCGCTACGGCCTGGTGTGCCGGAGCGCGTCTAGGGAGACGCATGGCTTTATTGGTTCGTACTCTGCCGCTGTTGGTAGGTGGCTTCATGTTGGCGGGTGGCCCGGGGGCTCAGGCAGCGCAGGCGCTGGAGCAACTGGTGGTCAGTCCGTTTCCCCATTCCCGGATTGTCAGCGAAGGCCTCTCTGCACAGATCGATCACCCGGTCGTGATCGGCAGTGTAAGGCGCATTAACAACCAGCTGCGCGCTGAACGTGAGATCCGCGTAAGCGGCGAGCTGGCGCAGGTCACCTGGGAGATCACCGACGGTTACCCACCCGAAGATGCCTTTCGCCACGTTCTCGGTCAACTGGTCGAGCAACCCCACACCCTTCTTTACGCCTGCGACGGCCGTGAATGCGGCAGCAGCAGCCTGTGGGCCAATCAGGTTCTGCACAACTCACAGTTATATGGTCCGGAGGACGGTCAGCGCTACCTGGCGCTGCGGCTGGATACCGAACCGCAGCGCTTTGTCTCGCTCTACTCGATTACCCGCGGTAACCGCCGCAGCTATCTGAATATCGAGCAGACCACGCCGACTGCTGCGGTCGAACAGGCGCTGTATCCGACACCTTCGACGTTGCTCAAGGTGCTGCGCTCGGAAGAGCAGCTGACGCTGCCGGCGATGGCCGGAGACGCCGAGCTGATGGCCAGCTGGAGCCGTTTGCTGGTGCGCATGATGCGCCTGGACTCGCTGCTGCGGGTGCAGCTCGATGGCGCCGATGCGCCAGCGCTGGCAGAGGCCCTCAAGGCAGCGGGCGTGGCTGCGCAGCGCCTGACCCTGGGCAGCCCGGAACCGGCAGAGGGCGCGATTATCCGGCAGGTACGCTGAGCGTTTCAGCGCTGCCGGCTGGCAGGCTGCAGCAGCAGTCGATCTGGCAAGGCCTGAATCGACAGCCAATCGAACAACTGCGTGCGATAGCGGCCCTCATTGAACATCTCGGCCTGATCGTGTGCGTGATCATCCAGCGGGTTGCCGGCCTGCCCCAGCGGGTTGATACCCAGGCTGGCATTGGGGTCCGACAGATCAATCAGGCGCCGGGTGGACGGGCCTGCCTTGATGCGGTAATGCTGTTCGCCGCGGTCGAAGGCCATGTTGTTGAGCGTCTCGTTGCCACCATTCACCGCTACCGGTTTGCTGTTCAGATAGTCGCCAAAGGGGAGACGCTCGGCCAGTGCGTGCTGGTGCTGCAAACTGGCCAGGCGTGACCATTGCCACTGCCCGGGCTCCTTGCCAAAGTCGGCAACCAGACCCGCAATTGCGTTCTGCCAGGCGTGCTGAATAGCCGACTGGCGGCCATCAAGGCTGGGCTGCTGGCGGTTATCCCACCAGGGCGAGGTGGGTTTCCAGTACAGGCTGGCGAGGGTCTTCTCGGCCATGAAGGTGTTACGGAAGAAGCTGTAGCGCGGCCCCAGTTCGTCGGCAAACAGCGCCTCCGAGAGCGCATCCTGCCAGCGCTGGAAGATGCTGGCCGCGGCGCTGTCCTGGGCGTAGCGCCCGTCCCAGCTGGCGAGCAGGGCGGCGGCAGCGGCTGCCGGTTCGCGCAGGTCCTCGGGCAATTGCTCGGCGTCAAGCAACGGCAAGGCATCGGCGACCATGCTCAGGGCAACCGGGCGTTGGTCGTCCAGCTGAAAGGCCTTGAAATCCGACAGGTCAAATTGATCCTTGCTCGCCAGCAGCTGCTCCAGCCGCTGGGCGCGATCAGTCGGGGCGTAATATCCGGGCAGCTTGCGCCGCGGATTGCGTTCCGGGTACGGGTTGTTGGTCGAGAACAGAATCCCGTCGCGCGGGTTGATGATCCGCGGGTTGTTCTCGAAAGGCTGATAGCCGAGGAAATCGTCACGGCCGGAGCCGCCATTGAGCAGCGAAAAGCCGTTGCTGCTCTGCGGCCAGCGTTTCAGTTTGCCGATCGCCCACATGGCAATGTTGTTGTCTACGTCGGCATACAGCAGGTTCAGGCCCGGCGCGCCGTGCAATGCCGCAGCCGCTTCAAACTCGCTCATGCTGGTGGCTCGGGTAAAGCCGTAAAAGGCGCGTGTCGAGTCGCTGTCGGGGTCGAGAAAACTCCAGAACAGGCTGACCGGCTGACGTTCCATACTGCCCGGCAGGTCGTTGATGATGGGGCCGTGGCGGCTGCTGCGAGTGCGGATCAGACGATCTTCCTGACCCCGAATCTTGATCACTTCCTCATGAACCTTGAGCGGCTCCCAGTGATCAACCGCCCAGACCTGCTCGGGATTATCGGGGTTGGCGCGCTCGCGGTAGAAGTCGACGTCATCGTTCATCAGCATGGTCAGGCCCCAGGCGTGATGACGGGTCTGGCCGAGCAGCGGGAAGGGAATGCCTGCCAGAAAATGGCCATAGACCTCGCTGTCCGGCGTGCGGATGTGGGCCTCGTACCACACTGCCGGAGCGGCGAAGCCGATGTGTGGGTCGTTGGCCAGCAGCGGCGCACCGCTGGCGCTGTGCTCGGCGTTGACGGCCCAGGCGTTGCTGCCAAGGAACTGGCCGCTCGGGAAGGTACGTTCGACCTGGCTGATCTGCTCCAGCATCGGTGTCAGCAGCTCGATATAGGGCTGACCCGAAGAGCGCACGGGCGGCAGCTGATCCGGCCAGCTGGGCACCAGATCGCGGTAATGGCGCTCGCTCAGAGTACCCCTGATACTGTCGACCAGGGCATCGGTCTTGAAGGCCTCGGCAAAGGAGTAGGCCATGTAACCCATGGTGTTGGCGATGTCTTCGGTAGTGAAGTAGTCCGGTCGCGTCAGCAGCAGGCGGTATTCGACCGGCATGCCGCCGTGATCGATGTATTGGTTGATGCCGTCCTGGTAGGCGTGAATCAGCCGAACGTGAGGGCTATCCTGCTCGGCGTCCAGGCGTGCCGCGTAATCTCGGGCGTGGCGGCTGATGCCGAGCGAGCGGAAGAAACGATCGGTTTCGAATGAGTCGGCACCGAACAGTTCTGCCAGGCGCCCGCCACCGATGCGACGCAGCAGATCCATCTGGAACAGACGGTCCTGCGCGTGCACATAACCCAGCGCTCGGTAGGCATCTTCCTCGTTGGTCGCGTCGATATGCGGCACGCCCCAGGCGTCGTAAAACACCGCTACCGGCCCTTGCAGGCCCTCCAGTTGCAGCTCACCTTCGCGCTTTGCCTGGGCCGAATGCACTATCCAGAGCACCGTCAGTGCGGCTAAGGTCAACAGCACGACAAGACAGATCAGCAATTTCACAGAGCGGTTGGTACGAGCGTTCACGATGAGCCTTGTGCAGCAAAAAAGAGTTTCGGCATGATGATCACGCCGGTGGGCTGCGTCAATCAGGTTCAGCCGGGATTGTTAAGGAGTAACAGCAAGATGGCACAGAGAGTCGCCCTGGTTTTGGGCAGCGGCGGTGCGCGGGGCTATGCGCACATTGGCGTGATTGAAGAAATTGAACGCCGGGGTTACGAGATTGCCTGCATCGCAGGCTGTTCAATGGGCGCGGTTGTGGGGGGGATCCATGCTGCCGGCCGGTTGGCCGACTACCGGGACTGGGTCTCCGGGCTGGATTATCTGGATGTGATTCGGTTGCTGGATATCGGCTTCGGCAATCTCGGCGCCATTCGCGGAGAAAGGGTATTTGGCCGTATTCGCGAAATTCTCGGCGAAATGGAGATCGAGGACCTGCGTATCCCGTTTACCGCGGTGGCGACCGACCTGACCAATCAGCAGGAAGTCTGGTTTCAAAGCGGCTGTCTGCATCAGGCCATGCGCGCGTCGGCGGCGATTCCCAGCCTGTTCTCGCCGGTGAAGCAGGGCCATCGTGTGCTGGTTGACGGCGGTCTGCTCAACCCGCTGCCGATTGTGCCGGTGGTGTCGGCGCACTGCGATCTGATCATGGCGGTCAACCTCAACTCGATTGAAAGTACCCACTACCGCATGCCGGTCATCGAGCGCCCGGCGCCAATACGTCAGCAATGGGACCAGTGGATGGCGGCAATCAAGCCGTCCTGGCTGGGACGCAGGGTCGACGAGGCCGGTTCTGACGACGATCTCGCGCTGCTGGCGGCCGAAGGTGAAGCGTCGATGGAGCTGGTGCATTCACGCCGTCAGGATACGCGTGCACCGGTGGAGGTGGAGCCACCACCGGGCCCGGCCAGCATGCTCGAGCTGGTCAACCTGTCGTTTGAGGCCATGCAGTCCTCGCTCACCCAATACAAGATTGCCGGCTATCCGCCTGATGTCATCTTCAATGTGCCCAAACGGCTGTGCCGGTTCTTCGAGTTCTACCGCGCGCCGGAGTTGATCGAACTGGGTCGCATGGTCGCCAGTGATACCCTGGACCAGTTCGAGCGTCGCCACTGCTGAGCGGCAGGAAAATAGGCTTGTGCCCCTGTCGCTGCTAGAATCCGCCGATTGAGTTTGATGTCCCGTCGGTGGAGAGCAGCATGACCCAGACCATTCGTTTGACCGAGTACAGCCACGGCGCCGGTTGCGGCTGCAAGATTTCACCCAAGGTGCTGGACGAGATGCTCTCGGTCGGTCAGCCCGGCCCGGCGTTTGAGCGGCTCTGGGTGGGCAATGACAGCCGTGATGACGCTGCCGTATTCGGCCTTGACGCCGAGCAGGGCATTGTCAGCACCACCGATTTCTTCATGCCCATTGTTGATGACCCCTTCGACTTCGGCCGCATTGCAGCGACCAATGCGATCAGCGACATCTATGCCATGGGCGGCACGCCGATGATGGCCATCGCCATTCTGGGCTGGCCGGTCAATCTGCTGCCCGCCGCGGTTGCCGGCGAAGTACTGGCCGGTGCCCGCCAGGTGTGCGCCGAGGCTGGCATGCCGCTGGCGGGCGGCCACTCGATTGATGCCCCGGAGCCGATCTTTGGCCTGGCCGTCACCGGCCACGTGCTGCGCAGCCAGCTCAAGCGAAACGATCAGGCCAAAGCCGGCGCGCGGCTGTTTCTGACCAAACCGCTGGGCATAGGTATTCTGACCACCGCGGAAAAGCAGAAGAAACTGCGCCCCGAGGATGCCGGCGTAGCCCGCGATCTGATGTGCCAGCTGAACAGCCCGGGCCAGCGTTTTGCCGCACTGGAAGGGGTGCAGGCGATGACCGATGTCACCGGTTTTGGCTTGCTTGGTCACCTGACCGAAATGGCCGAAGGCGCCAACCTCAAGGCGCAGTTGCAGTTTGCCGCCGTACCCAGGCTGCCGGCGGTCGACTACTACCTTGAGCAGGGCTGTGTGCCCGGCGGCACGCTGCGCAATTTCGACAGCTACGGCCACAAGATCGGCGCACTTGGCGAAGCCCAGAAGCAGTTGCTCTGTGATCCGCAGACCAGTGGCGGGCTGCTGGTCGCGGTTGCGCCTGACGGTGAAGCCGAGTTTCTGTCGCTGGCGGCTGATCTGGGGCTTGAGCTGGGCTGTATTGGTGAGCTGGTCGAGTACGATCAGGGCCCGCGCGTCGAGTTACTGTGATGCGCGACAACACCGAGGATTTTCGCTCACTGTTCCTCAACGATGTGCCGTTGATGGATGTGCGGGCGCCGGTCGAGTTTGATAAGGGAGCCTTTCCCCAGTCGGTCAACCTGCCGCTGATGGTCGACGTGGAGCGGCAGAAAGTCGGCACCATGTACAAGCAGCAGGGCCAGCAAGCCGCCATTGCGCTGGGTCACAGCCTGGTCTGCGGCAAGGTCAAGCAGGCGCGGGTCGACGCCTGGCTGGCGCATGTCAAGGCCAACCCCGAAGGCTACCTGTACTGCTTTCGCGGCGGCCTGCGTTCGCAACTGGTTCAGCAGTGGCTGGCCGACGCCGGCGTGCAGTATCCGCGGGTGGTTGGCGGCTACAAGGCCATGCGCCGCTTTCTGATCGATACCCTGGACGCCGCTGCGCTGGAATGCTCGCCGATTCTGGTAGCCGGCATGACCGGTACCGGCAAGACCGAAGTGATCACCGCGCTGGATAACAGCCTGGATCTGGAAGGGCGCGCCAATCACCGTGGTTCCAGCTTTGGCCGTCATGCCACGCCGCAGCCGGCGCAGATCGACTTTGAAAACCGGCTGGCGATTGATGCCCTCAAGCTGCGCGCCGCCGGCGTAACACAGATCGTGCTGGAAGACGAAGGCCGCATCGTCGGCAGTTGCTCGTTGCCGCTGACGCTCTACCGGGAAATGCAGGAAGCACCGCTGGTCTGGCTGGAAGACAGCTTTGAGAACCGCGTTACCCGTATCCTTGGCGACTATGTGGTCAACATGCTGGCCGAATACCGCGCGCAGCAGCTGGACGACCCGGAAGCTGCCTTCGCTGCGTTTGAAACCTATCTGCTGGGCAGCTTGCAGCGCATCTACAAGCGGCTGGGCGGCGACCGCCACAGCGAGCTGAACGCGCTGATGGAAGCGGCGCTGGCCGAGCAGAAGCGCACCGGCGATGTGCATGCCCACCGCGGCTGGATCGAAGGGCTGCTGACCCACTACTACGACCCGATGTACGTCTATCAGCGCGAAAACAAGCGCTCCCGTGTGGTGTTCAGCGGCGATCAGGCGGAGATCGTCGCGTGGTTGCGTGACCAGCATCAGCGCCAGGCATGATGCATGAACAACAGACCTGACTTTGGTCGAACCGTGACTCGCAGCGTTGCTACTATCCTGCCTGTCCGAGCGCCGGTGGGCGCTCTTTTAGAGTCAGGAGTTAACGTATGAGCATGGAGTTTTCCGGCAAGGTTGTTTTGATCACTGGCGCAGCAGCCGGCATCGGCAAGGCTACCACTGAGGCCTTCGCCGCCGCAGGCGCGCGGGTCATTGCATCCGATATTGACGCCGAACAGGGCGAAGCCACCGCGCAAGCCATTCGCGCGGCCGGCGGTGATGCGCGCTTTGTTGCCTGCAACGTTGCCGATGCAGAGCAGGTCAAAGCGCTGATCGCCGGAATCGAAGCCGACTACGGTCGTCTGGACTGCGCCTTCAACAACGCCGGTATCGAAATCGAGCAGGGCAAACTGGCCGACGGCGATGAAGCCGTGTTCGACCGCATCATGGACGTCAACGTCAAGGGCGTCTGGCAGTGCATGCGCTTCCAGATTCCGCTGATGCTGAAGAACGGTGGTGGCTCCATCGTCAACACCGCTTCTGTCGCTGCCCTGGGCGCTGCCCCCAAGATGAGCATCTACGCTGCCAGCAAGCACGCAGTGCTGGGCCTGACCCGCTCTGTGGCTGTCGAGTACGCCAAGCAGGGTATTCGCGTCAACGCCGTCTGCCCCGCGGTAATCGACACCGACATGTTCCGCCGCGCCGCTGCCATCGAACCGCGCAAGGCCGAGTTTGCTGCTGCCATGCATCCGGTTGGCCGCATTGGCCGCGCCGAGGAAATCGCGGCCGCCGTGATGTATCTGTGCGGCGAAAACTCCGGCTTCACCACGGGTATCGCGCTGCCGGTTGACGGCGGCAGTACCTGTATCTGACAGACTTGCCCGGCAACTCGACGGCGGCCCTTTTGCGGTCGCCGTTTTGGTATGGGCGCGCCAAATGCGGCTCAGCCAGTTGGACACACCGAAGCTTTCAGGCGATTATCCGAGCAGCGCTGCACTCCCATGCAACAGGATCAATCGCGCGCCGATACCTGGGCGCGAGAGGGCTGATCTTGCGTGGCAATGGACGCAGAAAAGGAGGTAATAGTTGCTGATGGCCATAGGAATGAAGTCATGAGTCAGGAGCTTATCCCAGCCAGTTTGCCGCCGAGCACAGTGCTCACCGATGCGGAGAAACAGGCATTTGCCAGCAGACGCAAGTCGCTGGTCTCAGAGTTGCGGTGCTTGTCCGGCATGCCTGAAGTTGTATCCAGCCTCAATCAGGACACCGTCTACAAACTGGTGATGACCCCGGAAGGCGCGCAGCTCTACCGCGATGCTCAGGGCAACATCAAAGGCGTGTTCTACAAGGACGGCAAGATCGTCGAGCACGCCAAATTTCAGGAAGTCGGCCCGTCGATGATGAAAGCCGCCAAGGCGGTTGGCGCGCAGGTGCTGCTGGTCAGCATCGCGATGCAGCTTAATCGTATCGAAGAGCAAGTCTCGAAAGTCTTTAAAGAGTTTCATGGCGACCGGCTCGCGGAAATTGAAGCCGGCAAGTCGCTATTTAGTCAGGTTTGCGGCATGCAGGATCCAGTCAAGCGCGAGGGGCTTGCGTTGCATGCCATCGCGGAGCTGACCCGAGGGTTTGAAAAGACGGTCAGTGCGCTAGCCCGTCAGATTGCGGAACTCCCGGACCAGAAACTCTCCTTTTTCGATAACTGGGTCGGCAACAAATCCCGCGAGGCCGAAGAGAAGCACCAGATCGCGATGGAGTCCTTCTCGGCCTGTCTGAATGCCCTGCAGACCATGGCCCGTTGTCATCTGTTCCTGGATGAGCGTGAGGTGGCGCTGCAGCTGGTTGACTCGGGGCTCGGCAAAATCGAGAAGGCAGGGGTCGACGTAGCAGCTGTTCGCGCGCGTCTGGCACCCAAGGTAAACAACACCTTCCCTGAGCAAAGCTGGAAGCAGTTTATCGAATATCGCAAAACGTTTAGCTCCTCTCACATCGCGGACCTTATCAACCCGCAGCACGATGTGGTCGAGCTAGAAATCAGTCCAGCCGAAATCATGGGGAGCATGCATGCGTAACTGCGCAAAATGTGAAAGAGAATTGGAGGCTGGCGAAGCGGAGTATTGCCCGGCCTGTGCCTCCAGCAAATCGCACAAAATCAAAAAAATCCTTGAGGTAGCAGGGCCGATAGCGCTGGCTGCAGCGGGCATCGCATTCAAGCTGTTGCGCAGGAAGTAGAAATCCGCCAGCCGAATGGCTGGCAGCGACGCAAGATGGAATCAACGGAAAAATACAATAAGACAGGGAGCGAAAATGGCTAAATATTGTGCTGAGTGCAGTACGGAACTGGTTGGCGAGGCGCCTCAATGCCGCAGCTGTGGCGCGGTCCGCGGCGACGCTGTTTACACAAGTAGGGTTGCCGCTGCGGCGCTTGCCTTCTTCACCGGGGCCTTCGGAATGCATCGGTTCTATCTTGGTCAGTGGTGGGGGATTTTCTATCTGTTGCTTTGCTGGACCGGGATCCCTTCACTGGTGGCGTTTGTAGAGGGGATTGTGATTCTGTCCACCTCCCAGAAAGCCTGGAATGACAACTACAACAAGGGGCTCTCGCTCGGTATTGAAAAGGGCGGCGTTGTTATCGTTGTGCCGCTTATCTTCATGGCCTTTCTCGGCATTGGCATGCTCGCTGCTATCGCCTTGCCGGCCTATCAGGACTACACCCGTCGCTCGCAGATCCTTGAGTCTCATCAGTTGGCAGAGCAGCTCAAACCCTTGGTGGAAGACTACTTGCAGCAGCACCAGGAGTGGCCGGAGAGGTACAGTCAGCTTGCTGCGGGTGACATTGTGATCCCTGAAATGGTGGACTCGGTAGAGATTAATACCGGCGCCATTATTGTTTGGCCGGCCTCCAGTGTAGGCGTCTACGGTTACATGATGTATTCGCCCCTGCGCTATGGCGAGGGGGTCAAGTGGCGCTGCACCGAGTCGACCGTGGAAGCAAAGTACCTTCCCGGGTCCTGCCGCTAAGGCACTTCTGTTGCTGTCGTGAACGCTGATGCACGGCTGATGGCAGCCACTGAATGACCGGGCAGAGTGTCCGCTCGCCCGGACGATATCCTTATAACAACAAGAGAACCCTTCAGATGAGTGATTACCAGTCCCGCAGCGACAAGGCCTACGCCAAGCAACTGATGCAGGCCGCCAACAAGGAAGCTACCGCCTTCCTCAATCTCAAGGCCACCGCCGAGCGCAAAGACGGCGCGATTCCAGAGAAATACCGTGAGCTGATGTCCATCGCCGTCGCGCTGTCGACGCAATGTTCCTATTGCATCGACGCTCACGTCGAGAACGCGGTCAAGGCGGGTGCGACCAAGGAAGAGCTGGCTGAAACCGTGTTTATCGCCTCAGCCTTGCGCGCGGGCGCTGCAGTTGGGCACGGTTTGCTGGCGATGAAGTTGTTTGAGGAGCATTCGGGCTGAGTCCGAAGCGCCTAGCAACACTGGATCAACGCCTCAATTGAACGCAGTTGCAGATGGCGCATGACTTCAATAGTGCGAGAGCCAGGGCTGAAGACTAACCGGCAATTCAGGGCGGGTTATTCGATCACCTTACAACCACCTGGCATCGACAAGGTGACACCGTTGTTCGGTTGCTCAGCCTGGGTGTCAGCCCAGTGAAGATGTAATGCAAAGGAGATTGCAGGTTATGCGTATATTTTTTGCTGTTCTATGTGTGATTGTTCTGCAGGGGCTTGCTCATGCGCAGCCTGCTACCGACGAGTACGACTATTTTATGTCGGAAGAGTTGCGCTTGCTGTCCTCAGCAGACGGCGCTGAGCTGATGTCACAAGTTAATATGGGCGTGAATTCCGCAGCGAAGATTCAGCCATTTCTGCCTGCGCAGCAGCTTGCAGAGTACCGTCGCATTTTCAATAGCGGTGTTGCGATGGCAGGTTTTCCAATGACCGAGACCCAGCAGCTCACTTTGAACGTGAGCATAAACGAGGCGTTGGCTGGGTCTGATCGGGTGTCGGTTGCCGAGTTGTCAGATGCTCAGACGGTGATGTATTCGGCGATTAGTGTAAATAAGCTCGATGACGCGTCAGCTGTTTTAGAGGTGCTGGTAGGCGTCGCTGATTGGCCGGCAGTTCGGGAGCGAAAAGAAGAGGGTCCGGTTGCTGCGTTGGCAAAGTCTACCGTCTGGGTGAGTGTTTTTCGGAAAAACGTGGTTTGGGATGATGTGTCCCTTGAAGGGCAGTTGTCATATCCGAAGATCGAAGCGGACGTACTGGCGGCTCATCGAAGCCAAATTGATAAGGTGCTGCTGGCGTTCTGAACGCCAGTTTGGTTGGTGCTGCAGCTTCCTGTTTAGTGCGCGCTCATGCGGTCGCTAGTACGCATTTTCTCGCTGTGGGATTGTGTGCGGTTACTACTCGCGTTACCCGATAGATAACGTTGTCGTTAAGCGGCGCGCGCGGCTCTCAGCCGTGTGGATTAAGCCACGTTGAGCATCGGGATAAGTCAGTTCAGCGCAACATCGTTCAGCGCTTGAACGCCGTTGAGGGCAGCGCTCCGTCGCAAGATAAGTGAGCCAGAGAATTGAGGACGCCATGTACACAGACGAAGATTTGTACGCAGCAGTAAAGGACGGTGTGCTGGATGAAGCGGCAGTTGAGCGTTTCCGCAGCTTTGTGTCTGGCCGCGCCCATACCCGCCTGGTGGATGAAGAGAACTTCCGGCTGATATCCGGCTTTAACGACATCTTCGTCAGCATTGCAGCGTTCATCCTGCTGGCGTCGGCGGGCTGGGTGTTTGGCCTGCAGTCGCCAGCATTGGGCTTCTGTGTTGTTGCGCTGCTGTCGTGGGGGTTGTCGGTATTCTTCGTCAAACGCCGAAAGCTGGCACTGCCTGCGGTGCTGCTGTTGGCATCCTTTGTACTCAGTACGGTTGCGTTCCTGGTCTTCGCGCAGGTTGCGGCGGGAATAGAGAAAGACACCGCGATCATGGTTGCTACCGCCATCGGCGCTGTAGCGGCCTGGGCGCATTGGCACCAGTTTCATGTGCCGATCACCGTCGCTGCCGGTGTCGCCAGCCTGCTTGCGTTCCTGCTGGCGCTGCTGATGCAGATTGAAGGCTTGCGCGAGTTCACCAACTACTTCCTCTGCTGCGCAGGGCTGGTCACCTTCCTGCTGGCGATGCGCTGGGACGCGCAGGACGTTGATAGAACCACCAGAAAGTCAGATGTTGCCTTCTGGTTGCACCTGCTGGCTGCCCCGTTGATCGTGCATCCGGTCTTTTCTGCGCAGGGTCTGTTTGACGGCAATGGCGGTCTGTTCGGCATCGCTGCCGTCATTGTCCTTTACCTGCTGTTGGCGGTGGTTTCCATCACCGTGGATCGCCGTGCATTGATGGTGTCGTCACTGATCTACGTGGTGTACGCCTTCGGCGAACTGTTCGAGACCTACGGCTCGCTTAGCTCCAGCCTGGCTATCTCCGGGCTGTTTATCGGCTCCATGCTGTTGCTGCTGTCAGCGTTCTGGCATCGCAGCAGAGAGATACTGCTGCACGTATTGCCGCAGGCGGTGGGCAGATACGTACCGCCAACGGACTGAACATCCAGTCGGACTGCTCCCAGCTCAAGTGCGTGATCTACTGATGTCGGGTGTACTCCAGCTACGCCAACCGGCTGGCTGGGCGCAGCCAGTGGAGCAGGGCAAATGCCCCCACTGGCCGCCGGACACCCGCCGCTGGCAGTGGGTTTGGCAACTTTCGGCTTGCGGGTAGAGCAGCGTACCAACGGAGCTTCACCTGTGTAACCCCACAGGGAATAAGTGCTTTACCCGTCAGGGAGACAGCGCTATTTTCTTTATATGGCAAGCCGCCATGTCACGAGAGCCCAAGGATGGTGCCAAACTTCACTCCCTGTCCATTCATCTATCAGCAACCTCGGTCGAGGCGGGGTGCCCGCGCCTGCGCGCTCGACATTGGCGGGTAGGGGAGTGATTGAAGCGTGAATATGAAGCGGTCAAGCGAATACGGATTAGGTTGCGCTGCTGATCGTAAGTTATTGCTTATAAAGAGTTTTATTTTTCTAGCGGGGCGGCGGGAGGTGTTGTTATGAGGAAGTCACTCATATGCAGTTATGAAGCCGTCGGTCCAATCAGCTGTTATTTGCGCGATAGCGAGCGAGATCCAATATCAGCCAAGTGCAAGCTGAATGAAACTGTGAGTATTGAAGTTATGTGTGCTGAGTCCCAACTGTGATGAGAAAGCGCAGAATATGAAATTGACAGGCCTCTGCTCGTCGTCAACCCTTAAGACCAACAGGTCGCCGGTAAGCAAGTGGGTGAATTGCTATACCGGACGGCCTGTTGGTCTTAAGGTAAAGCCGACCCCTGCAATTGCTCACTTTCCTCGCTCGCCAGTCGGCAAGCTGGCGGCGCATCCATTTGCGTCCGCAAATGTAACTGCGTTGCCGCCAGCAAATAACAAGGTGTCAGTGTCGGATGCTCGCGCAGATGTCACCCTGCTTGCAGAGCAAGCAGTCCGCCAAATGCGGGATCACCGCACAACACAACGTTATACGTCAATATTAAGTGAAGAGCATGACTGAAAAATTGGTAACACTTTACCGTCCATGTGGACAAAAAGAATATGATTTGGTCGCGGCTAGTGGTTTTAAACGTTGGCCACCGAGATTGCCTGAACAACCGATTTTTTATCCCGTTACGAATGAGAAATATGCGTTCGAAGTAAATAAATGGAATGTCACGGACTTTGGAAAGGGCTACGTTACGCGTTTCTACGTTAAGGAAGCCTTTATGCTGAAATACAAAGTAGAGACCGTAGGTGGTTCGAATCATACGGAATGGTGGATTCCCGCAGAGGATCTCGAAGAAATGAATGATAATATCGTAGGCATAATCGAGATTATCGGTGAGGAGTCGTGACGTATAACAATCACAAGCAAGGGACCAAACTACGCTCCGCCAATTTGCGGTTCGCTTCGCTCACTTTACCGCAAATTGGCTCCACTACGTTTGGCCCCTGTTGTGGGCGTTAGTTGAATTTTTTGGCAGCCTTCGGAGCGAATAAATGAACACAGAAGAAAGAATAAATAAAATATTTGAAGGATATATTCTCAAGAAGGGTGTCAAGAAGGAGGTCGCAGGGCTTATTGAGCATCTAACATTGTCTGACGTTGATATATTATTGGATAAGGTAGAAAGTATTGGCGATGTAGATGATTACGCCAACGAATTGGAGACGAGTATTCCCGTTGAAAGATTCTTTGCATTTATAGACTTGATTAGCGCGTTAATTATTTTTCTGGGTTCTGATGCGGTTAAAAAGGCTAGTGAAAGAAGCTCATCGAAAAGCCGATATATGCCATGGGTGATAAAGTTCATTCAAGATGAAAGGTTCTATAAACAAGTCAAAGAGCAGCTGCCGGCAAAGTATAGATAACGTCTTATCGATTGCTGGCGTAATGCAGGTGTCATCTACCAAGCCGATGCGCGCGGAGCAAGCTGCGTGCCACGATTATCGCTGTGTCGTTGTGTTTTTTTGTCGCAATATTTTTCCATTATGTAACTCAAGTGGTCGGGGCTTCAGAGTTCGAGAATAATCAAACATCGACAGGAGCTGAAAATGAAAAAACTCATATTTATCTTCATGCTTTTTCTGTCGGCTAGTGTTAGAGGTCAGCCGATTCCGCCGCCGGTAAATTTGCCGATCCCAAATATCCGACAGGAAACGCACGTTTGGTGTTGGGCTGCGGTGGCGCAGCAAATAATTTATGCGACAAGAGGGGCGGCACAGACGCCTGCCCAATGTGCGTTAGTTGCAATGGCTAATAACGCTCATCCAAATTATTGTTGTGCCGGGATAGGTAATCCTGCCTGTGTTAGAACAGGTTCTATGCAACAGATTCAATACTTGATAGGTCAGTTTGGAGGGCGCTTTAGTACTTTGGCACCGCCTACGGATCCAATGACGTTGTATCAAACTCTGAGCTCTGGCCGAGCAATAATATTACACGTCAGTTCTGGTCAAATGTCGTCGCACGTTGTTGTATTGACTAGAATGTCATTTGTACCGAATGGCTTTGGTGGTATTGAGCCTGTGTTGCATATAAATGACCCGCTGTCATATTTTAATCAACCGGTGCCATATAGTGCACTTGTTTCTATTTGGATCGAGGCGTTAGTTGTCAACTGAAAACGCTTTAACAGGCAGCTAGAGCCGTGCACGGCATATACCGGGTCGGGCTATTACCCGACTCCTGTCCGCAAGCTGATACGCATAATGGTTAGTCATCATGAACATCACTGATCTGTCCCCCTGCTTTTGCACCAATGACGTCGCGGCCTGCCGTGACTTCTACACCCGCTACTTCTCGGCAGACGCTATTTTCGATTGCGGCTGGTATGTCAGTCTGCGCATCGGTGCTGATGGTCCGACGCTGCAGTTTATGCAGCCTCAGGAGGGGATGCCGGTGTTTGCCGGCACGGGTGTGATGCTCAATTTCAAGGTTGATGACGTTGATGCTGAGCACGCCAGGCTGGTTGAGGCCGGTTTGAAGGTTGCCATGCCGCTGGAGGATCATCCTTGGGGTGACAGGGGGTTCTCGGTTACGGACCCTATCGGCAACTCGGTCTATCTCTTTTCCGATCGTGAGCCCGCTGATGAATTTAAGCAGTATTATCTAGCCTGACGGTACCGGTAGGACTGCAGCTACGAGGGCTGCCGGTTTTGGGCTTTTTGCTGTCATGCACGTGGGACCTTGTCTCCGAAGAGAGTTACCGCATTGGATGCCTTGACCAATCATGAGTTGCAGTTGGGTATTCTTGAGCTGGATCACGCCATTTATCTTCACGATCAGTGGTTTAGAAATCTGCTCAAGGTTTTAATTGCGCACGTACCTGCGGAGCTGGCGGATCTGTGCGTTGATGCGCACCTGCATTGCTCCTTCGGCAAGTGGCTGGCGGGTGACGCTGCTCGCCTGTTTGATGACCGCGATGAGTACGTTGCGCTGCAAAAGGCGCATGAGGTGGTTCATAGCGAGGCTCGGAAGTTACTGCAACTGTCGGTGAATGGCCTGGTGATTCCGCCGGCGGAATGGGACTTTTTTGAGCGTTGCCGGGAGACGATGCGGTTATCGGTGCTGAGTGCCCGTGACCGGTTTGCCGAGGTTGCCAGCAACCGTGATCCGCTTACCGAAATTCAGACGCGGCGGGGGTTGCTGACTGAACTGCGCAAACAGCAGGCGCTGGTGGAGCGGGGCAGGCAGGCCTGTGCTCTGGCGCTACTGGACCTTGATCACTTCAAAAAGGTGAATGACACCTACGGCCACGTAGCCGGTGACGTGGTCCTGGTTGATGTGGTGCAGTGCGTCAAGGCGCATCTGCGGCCCTATGACCGCATTTATCGCTATGGCGGTGAGGAGTTTATCGTCTGCATGCCTGATACCACTGTGGAACAGGCGGGCGAGATCATGGATCGGTTGCGACTTTCCATCGCCCGGCTGGATTTCGAGTTTGCCGATATTCAGGTCACGGCCTCGTTCGGAGTGGCGGCGCTGGCGGGCTCAATGCCGGTCGAGGACGCAATCGGCCGTGCGGACAGGGCCATGTATGAAGCCAAGGCTGCAGGCCGCAACCGTGTAGTGCTTCAGCGCTGACGGAGTTCGGGCCTGCGCAGGGCTGGGGTCAGATTCCCAGATATCCGGCGATCAGGAAGGCCTCGCCGCGTCCTTCGTGCTTGCCGAAGTAGCTGACGGCTTCGCGGGTATCGTCTTCGATGAATCCCACTTCGCAATCGATGTCGTACTGCTCGGCGAGACTGTTGAACAGGTTTACCGGCGGGTTCAGGTGAAGCGGTTTCTTGACTTGCTGGCTGATGCCCAGCTGCCAGTCTTCGCAATCGTCGCTTTCACAGTCGTTGATCAGGGTTACCGTGGTCGCGGCGTTCTCATCAGCATAGGTCTGCAGGGCGGCTTGCAGCGCCGGCAGGTTCTGCCTGAGCTTTTTTTCCTGCTTTTCATCAAGACGGTCGCAGGCGATGAGGACGTATACAAACATGAGGCTTACCCGGGCTGGATTCGAGTGGCTACTCTAGCACAGGGCATTGCCTGCGACTGCGTCATCGCTGATGATTGAGCCCCGTGATTCATGGATGAAACTGGTTGAGTATGTCCAAACCCGCTGCCGTTAACCCTTCTGCGCAAATGCGCCTGCTCAGCATGCTCGCCTCGCTGGTCTTTTCTGTTCCCACGGCTGCGCTGATCTGGCTGGGCGTCAACAAGGAGCTGGCGTACTGGGGTGGCTTCCTCGATAGCCGCTATCTGCTCGTCACTGTTGTTGCGTTTGCCCTGGCCGCGCTGTTGTTTCCGCTGTTGTTTCCCTCGCTGCTGGGCGCGATCTGGCGCGCGGTGCTGAAGGTGCAGCAGTGGTGGGGATGGTGATGGTGCCTGGGGGCGCCGTCAGCCTGTTCTGTGTTATCCAGCGATGTGATAGCCCGCCATTTCAACCTGCTGACCCGCGTCAGCTGTGCCGTCTGCTGTGCTAACGTCCGCTCCCAATGGCGCCGAGGCACGGGCTTCGGGCGGGACTTGTCGTAGGAGAACAACAATGAATTACGATGATGTGGTGCTGGGGCGACGCAGTATCCGGGCATTCAAGCCTGAGCCGGTTCCGCGCGCGGTGCTGGAGGAGGTTATTGGTCTGGCGATCCGGGCGCCGTCGTCGATGAACTCGCAGCCGTGGCACCTGCATGTGCTGACCGGCGAGCCGCTGGATCGTATTCGCGCGGAGAATACCGAGCGCATGATCACCGGCGTAAAGCCCTCAAAGGAAACCCGCGATTCCGGGAGTTATGAGGGGCTGCACCGTCAGCGTCAGGTCGAGATTGCCGTGCAGTTGTTCGAAGCCATGGGCATTGCCCGTGACGACAAGGAGAAGCGTCAGGACTGGGTGCTGCGCGGCTTTCGTCAGTTTGATGCGCCGGTGTCCATCGTGGTGACCTACGACCGCCAGCTGCGCGAGGGTGACATTGCCCAGTTCGATTGCGGCGCTCTGGTGAACGGCCTGGTCAACGCGGCCTGGTCGCGTGGTCTTGGATGTGTGGTGAACAGTCAGGGCATCATGCACTCGCCGGTGGTACGCGAGCATGCAGGTATTCCGGATGATCAGGTGATCATTATCTGTGTGGCGATGGGTTACCCGGATGAGAGTTTTCCGGCCAACGCAGTGGTCTCGCGTCGGCGCGAAGTGGCTGATGTGGCTAACTTCGTCGGTTTCGGTGAGTAATCGCGAGGTATGTACAGGCTAGTGGATGCGCCTTGCGGGCGTGTCCATGGTCAGCGGCCGAGGAACCGTTTGCCTTGATTGCGATACCACATCATCCTTTCTTCCAGCTTCCAGCTTCCAGCTTCCAGCTTCCAGCTTCCAGCTTCCAGCTGCCTGTCAGTCATCCCTGCCTTCAAGCATGGTTCTGCGCAGCAGTACATAGACCGAGCCCGTGCCGCCGTGGCGCGGTATGCACGAGGCGAACGCGAGGACGCTGTCGTGCTGGCGTAGCCAGGTGTTGACGTGGCTCTTCATCATCGGTTTGCGGCCATCGAGTCGGCGGGCCTTGCCGTGGGTGACGCGCACACAGCGGATTTCCTGTTTTACCGCTTCGGCCAGAAACGCCCAGAGCTGTTCGCGGGCGCGCTCGATCGTCAGACCGTGCAGGTCGATTGAGCCGTCAAACGGGATATGCGCCTGCTTCAGCTTGCGCAGTTGGGAGTCCTGCACGCCATTGGAGGCCCAGGCCAGTTCCTGTTCCGGGTCTACGTCGATCACGAACTGATCGGACAAACCATCGACCACCACCTCGTTCTGCCTGACGGTCGCGCGCTGGCGGCTTGCGGCAATGTTGGCGCGGTCGCGCGGCGGTTTGCCAACGTCGGCCTGCTGGTGCTTGATGGGCCTGGCGCCCTTGACGGCCTGTCGGAACAGGTCGAGATCGTCGTCGGAGAAGGAGTCCTGTGTCATGCTGCTGATCATCGCGCAAAAACCGAAGTGTAACAGCAGCCGGATGCAAATGAGCTGGCGGCGTTGTTACCGATTTTGCCCCGCCCGCTGGTTGTCGGCGCTCGGCAAGGTAGAATGTCGGCCTGAACCAGACAAGGATTGACCCATGAGCGAACACGCTGCGCTGCAGAGCATTCAGGATCTCGTCCGTTGGGGCGTGAGCCGCTTCCATCAGGCCGAGCTGTTTTTTGGCCACGGCACCGACAACGCCTGGGATGAGTCGCGGCTGCTGGTCCTGCATGCACTTTACCTGCCCTGGGAGACTCCGCAGGACTATCTGCAGTGCCGGGTCACGGACGAGGAGCGCGATGCGGTGGTAGCGTTGCTTGAGGAGCGCATTCGTCTGCGTATGCCGGCGGCTTATCTGACCGGTCACGCACGCTTTGCGGGTCTCGATTTTATTGTTGATGACCGTGTGCTGGTGCCGCGCTCGCCGATTGCCGAGTTGATTGAAAGCCGCTTTGAACCCTGGCTGGAGCGCGACCCCGAACGCATTCTGGATCTGTGTACCGGCAGCGGCTGTATCGGCATTGCCTGCGCGTATACCTTCCCGGAGGCCGAGGTGGTGCTGGCGGATCTGTCGTCCGATGCACTGGCGGTCGCCGAGCAGAATATCGAGATGCACGAGCTGGGCGAGCGTGTCGAGGCGCGCTGGTCCGACGGGTTTGACGGGCTGGCAGGTGAGCGCTTTGATCTGATCGTCAGCAATCCGCCCTACGTGGATGCCGAAGACATGGACGCGCTGCCGGATGAGTATCGCCACGAGCCCGAGATGGGGCTGGCGGCCGGCGACGACGGACTGGATCTGGTGCGCCGTATGCTGGCGGAAGCGGCGGACTATCTGACCGAGGATGGCGTGCTGGTGATTGAGGTTGGCAACAGCATGGTCCATGTGATGGCCGAATGGCCCGAGGTGGATTTTGAGTGGGTCAAGTTCCGGCACGGTGGGCACGGTGTGTTTGTGCTGAGTGCAGAGCAATGCCGTCACTTCCAGTCACTGTTTGCCGAGAGCCTTTAAGCGTTCCTGGCGTCTGGCTCAGCGCAGTACGACCCACAGCAGCATCAACGCCTGAAAGATCGAGAAGGCGATCAGACAGCCGATGGCAAAGCGGTTGCTCAAGTCTGAGCGTTTGTAACTGGCGATGGCGGCCTGCAGCTGGTTGATTCGCCCTTCCTGTTTCTGATTGAGGGCTTCGGTTTCGCGCAGTTGAGCCAGCAGGGTGTTGATCTGCAGCGGCTGTATGCGTTCGGTGTTCCAGCTGCCTATCAGGTCGTTAACCCGGTTGGCCTGAGCCAGCGCCGCACCGGGCTCACCCTCGATCGGCGTGATGGTAAAACCGGCTCGGCTGAGAATGGCGTCGCGTGCGCTGCGAGCGTCTTCGTTGGCAGAGTCGCTGTTGTGCAGGGCAATGGGGGTGACGGCGTAGTCGCCGCAGTAGCGCTGACACCAGTGAATCAGCTGGGCCAGCATGAAAGTGCCAAGGCCACGCTGGGCAGGCACTATCTGCACACCGTCCACCGGGCCGAAGCGCACGCGCTTGCGCTTGTGGTCCACCATTACTTCCATGCGGTTGCCCGTTTCCGGCAGCGGCTCTCCTTCAAAGCGTACCTGCAGGCGCAGCAATTCCAGCGAGGCGATACTTTCCTGGGTTACAGCGATCTGGGCCAGGCGTTCGGGATGCACCAGGATGCGAGCCTTGAATACCGGCTTTAACTGGACCCAGTAGGAGTCCGACGGCTTGGCGCGGGCGAACGGATCCTTCGGGGCTGAGTGCTCCGTTGCAACTCCTTCATCCAGCGTGTCGGTTGGGCTCATTGGGGGTTCCTGGCATTTTGCGAATGCATTGTCGCGCATTTCACTCCGGGTTTATCGGCCGCGCAGCGCCATTCTGTAACATAAATACCTGAATGCAGCGGCTCATGCCAGCCAGTTGTGAACAGCTTCCCAGGCAAGTCGAATGGCGAGCAGGGTAAGCACCAGGTTGAAGATTCGACCAAAATGCTGGTCGCTCATGCGTCTCAGCAGATGCAGGCCGAGCCATGTACCGCCTGCACCTGCCGCAATCATGGCCGCTATCAGTGCCAGCCAGTCGTGAAAGATGAAGCCGGCAGCCGTAAAGGCAAAGGCCTTGGGCAGATGCTGCAGGGTCATGGCGGCGGCAAAGGTGGCAACCGTTTGCAGCCGGCGGTGTGACTGCTGCTGTTTGATGAAGGCGGCAACCAGCGGGCCGGTGGCGCCAACAAACAGGCTGACAAAACTGGTGACGGTGGAGGCGAGCAGGGTGCCAACGGGGCCGGTGGCAACCTTGGGGATCGCCGGCCCCCAGCACAGCACAAGGATGAATGCGGCGATGCTGAGTTGAACCAGCTCCAGTGGCAGACGCACCAGCAGCAGGCTGGCGGCATATGCGCCGAGGATGACGCCGGGAGCAAACCAGGCGATTACTCGCCAGTTGACGTCTCGCCAGGTCAGCAGCACGCGATTGGCGTTGGAGCCCAGCTGGACCATGCCGTGCACCGGGATAATGGCGGCTGCCGGCATGACCAGCGCCATCACGGCCAGCAGCATGACACCGCCACCGGCGCCCATGGCCGCAGTGACAGCGGAGGTCAGCGCGGCTGTCAGAATCAGCAGTAGCGCCCACTGCGGGGCAAGGTTTTCGGGCAGCAGCAGCGGCAACAGCTCGCTCATTGGGTGGCTCCGGCAAAAGGGGGTAGCCTAACGGGCGGACTTCAGGCTGTCACCGCTATCGGCCAGCGGGTATACTGCCGCACTGCCCATGTTCAGCTCAGGTTCTTGGTATGTCTGGAAACACGCTTGGTACTCTCTTCACTGTTACCACGGCTGGCGAAAGCCACGGCCCGGCTCTGGTCGCCATTGTGGATGGCTGCCCTCCCGGCCTGCCGCTGTCGAGCGAAGACCTGCAGCGTGATCTGGATCGCCGCAAGCCCGGCACCAGCCGCCACACCACCCAGCGTCAGGAACCCGATGAGGTCGAGATCCTGTCTGGCGTATTTGAGGGCGTGACCACCGGTTGCCCGATTGGTCTGCTGATTCGCAACACCGATCAGAAGTCCAAGGACTACTCGGCGATCAAGGATCTGTTCCGTCCGGCCCACGCCGATTACACCTACCACCACAAGTACGGCCTGCGCGATTACCGCGGCGGTGGCCGTTCTTCGGCGCGTGAAACAGCGATGCGTGTCGCCGCCGGTGCGATTGCCAAGAAGTATCTTGCAACCCAGGGCGTTCAGGTACGCGGGTACATGAGTCAGCTGGGTCCGATCGAGATTCCGTTCAAGAGCTGGGATGGTGTCAACGACAACGCATTTTTCAGCGCTGATCCGGACAAGATTGCCGAACTGGAAGCCTACATGGATCAGTTGCGCCGTGATCAAGATTCGGTCGGCGCCAAAATTACCGTCGTCGCCGAAGGCGTGCCGCCGGGGCTGGGTGAGCCGATCTTTGACCGTCTGGATGCGGAGCTGGCCTATGCGCTGATGAGCATCAACGCGGTCAAGGGCGTCGAAATCGGCGCGGGTTTCGCCTCGGTTGCCCAGCGCGGCACCGAACACCGTGACGAGCTGACTCCGCAAGGCTTCCTCAGCAATCAGGCCGGTGGCGTATTGGGTGGTATTTCCTCCGGTCAGCCGATTGTCGCCAGTCTGGCGCTGAAACCGACCTCCAGCATCACCACACCGGGCCGCTCGATCGACGTCAATGGTGAGCCGGTGGACGTCATTACCAAGGGCCGCCATGACCCTTGCGTCGGCATCCGCGCAACCCCTATCGCCGAGGCGATGATGGCGCTGGTGCTGATGGATCATCTGCTGCGCCACCGCGCGCAGAACGCCGATGTGAAGGTGACGACCCCGGTACTGGGCCAGCTTTGAGTCGGCACGGTCAGCCGTGAGCGCCGTCGCGGGTTCTCCGCTGCCGTACTGGCGGCTGTCCGGTTTCTATTTTGCCTACTTCGCCCTGTTGGGCGGAGTAGCGCCTTTTCTCTCACTGTATTTCGAGTCCCTCGGGTTTGAGCCCGCGCGCATTGGCGAGCTGGTTGCCATTCCGATGCTGATGCGCTGCATTGCGCCCAATCTCTGGGGTTGGCTGGGCGATGCGACAGGTCAGCGCCTGTTGATTGTGCGGGTGGGCGCGCTGCTGACGGCGCTGACGTTTGCCGGCATTTTCTGGCGGCAGGACTACTGGTGGCTGGCGGCGATCATGGCCCTGCACAGTTTCTTCTGGCATGCCGTGCTGCCGCAGTTCGAGGCCATTACTCTGGCGCATCTGGGTAGCCAGTCCTCCCGTTACAGTCAGCTCCGGCTTTGGGGCTCAGTGGGGTTCATCCTTACCGTCGTTCTGCTCGGCATGCTGCTGCAGCGCGAGGGGATGGGGGTTTATCCCATGGCCATGCTCGGCATCATGCTGTTGATCAGTCTGTGCAGCGCGCTGGTGCCAGCGCCACCGCAGCAACCTGCCGCTGCGCAGGAGCACGCTGACGGCTTCCTCCGGCGACTGTGGCGGCCGGGTGTTCCAGCCTTTTTCCTCTGTGTGGCGCTGATGCAGCTCTCGCACGGGCCGTATTACACCTTCCTGAGTATTCACCTGGAAGCGCTGGGCTATGGGCGCGGGTTGATCGGCGCGCTCTGGGCGCTTGGGGTGGTTGCGGAAATCCTGCTGTTTCTCGTCATGCATCGGGTGCTGGGTGTGTTCAGCCTGCGGGCGCTGCTGGTCGCCAGTTTCCTGATCGCGTCATTGCGCTGGGTATTGCTCGGCACCCTGGCCGATCATTTGTCCGTGCTGATTTTTGCCCAGATCCTGCACGCGGCCACCTTTGGCGCCTTCCATGTAGCCGCCATTCACTTCGTTCAGCAACGCTTTGGCGAAAGGTATCAGGGACAGGGGCAGGCGCTTTATGCGACGCTGGCGGGCGTGGGCGGTGCCTTGGGGGCGCTGTATTCAGGATATGCCTGGCAGGGCGTTGGCGCCACGCTGACATTCGGGGTGGCGGCTCTGGCAGCATTGGCTGCGGCGGTCATCCTGAGCCTGCGGCTGCGAGAAGCGGACTGAACACGGGGGATTGATGAGCATACTGGCAATATACGACGGTGGTGATCTGCAGTGCCCTCGACGGGTGCTGACCCATCTTGAGGATATCCAGTGCGCGCTGCAGGAGAGGGGGCTGTCGCTGACCATTGCAGATGCCGAGCGTCAGTCCGCCGCTGTCAGCCGCATACATGATGCTCATGGCATGCCGGCGTACCAGCAGGTGGAAGAGCAGCTCACCGAGGCGAACCTGTTTTGCTGCGGCGCTGTGGTGCGAACGGTGCAGGCTGGACGGCTGCGGTTATGCCTTGGTACCGGCGCTTGGGCAATGGTGATTGCGCTGCGCGCGGGTGACCGTATTTCTCTGCCTGCAGGCCTTGAGCAGGCCATCTTGCCCGCCGCCGGTATTGACTGCCGCTGGCAGGACAGCGCAGCCGAAGACTCGGCATTGACGTACCATCCGCTTGAAGCGCCAACACTGTCGGGCTTGTTGCCATTGGATATCTGACTTCCCCGCATGATCTATAGTGTGGTGGACACACCAACGCCAAGGGGGAAGGCAATGAACATGGGAACGGGTGGCGGTCTGCTTGGGCTGCTGATCTTGATCGGGGATATCTGGGCCATCATCAATATTTTGCAGAGTCGCTCCGAGATGGGCATGAAACTGTTGTGGATTCTGCTGGTGGTGCTGTTGCCACTGCTGGGGTTGATTATCTGGTTCGTCGCTGGCCCGCGCGGAAGCAGGGCATAGAAAAGGCCCCGGTGCGAAAGCACCGGGGCCTTTTTCGTTACACCTGGGGCTTTATTTCTCGACGAAGGCGCGCTCAATCACGTAGTGGCCCTGGTCGCCGTGGCGTGCTTCCTTGAAGCCGTTGGCGTCGAGAATTTCACAGCAGTCCTTGAGCATGCTCGGGCTGCCGCACAGCATGAAGCGATCCTGTTCCAGATCGAACTGCGGCAAGCCGATGTCGGAAAACAGCTTGCCGTTGCTCATCAGGTCGGTCAGGCGGCCCTGGTTGCGAAACGGCTCGCGGGTCACCGTCGGGTAGTAGATCAGCTTTTCACGTACCAGATCGCCGAAGTACTCGTTATTGGGCAGCACGTCGTTGATCAGATCCTGATAGGCCAGGTCGCTGACGTTGCGGCAGCCGTGAGTCAGGATCACCTTGTCGTACTGCTCGTAGGTTTCCGGGTCCTGGATGATGCTGATAAACGGCGCCAGACCGGTACCGGTGCTGAGCAGATACAGGTTGCGGCCCGGGATCAGGTGATCCAGCACCAGCGTGCCGGTGGGCTTGCGGCTGATCATGATCTGGTCGCCAGCATTGATGTTCTGCAGGCGCGAGGTCAGCGGGCCATCCGGCACCTTGATGCTGAAGAACTCCAGCGTGTCTTCGTGGTTCGGGCTGGCGATGCTGTAGGCGCGCATCAGCGGGCGGCCTTCGACTTCCAGACCGATCATGATGAAGTGACCGTTCTTGAAACGGAAACCGGGATCACGGGTGGTCCTGAAGCTGAACAGAGTGTCTGTCCAGTGGTGCACGCTGAGTACTTTTTCGGTGTTGAAGCCTGACATGACGCCTCCAGTAGTGAAGATCTCTTGGTCGGCGAGTCTACGCAGGGTTAATCTATCGGCTAAACGGATAATTCATATATGACTATTCGGGAAAACCGATTATGAAATACACCCTTCGCCAGCTTGAGGTATTCCTCGCCACGGCCTTCCATGAAAACCTCACGCGTGCAGCGGCCAGCCTGTCGATGTCGCAGTCGGCGGCCAGCAGTGCATTGAAGGATCTGGAAAGCCAGTTTGATGTGCAGTTGTTTGATCGGGTAGGCAAGCGATTGCAGCTGAATGAGCTGGGCGAAAGCATCAGGCCGCGGGCTGAGGCACTGCTTGAGCAGGCGCGCGGTCTGGAGAGTGCGCTGGCCCGGCACCAGGAGTTCGGTCACCTGCGGGTCGGCGCGACACTCAGTATCGGCAACTATCTGGCGGTCGAGATTATGGCACGTTATATGGGCGAGCAGGCCGGCGCGCGGGTCGAGCTGGAGGTGGCGAACACCGAGGCCATCGTGCGCAAGGTGGCCAACTTTGAGCTGGATCTGGGGCTGATCGAAGGGGAGAGTCGACACCCTGATCTGGAGATGATCCATTGGCGTGACGACGAACTGGTGGTGTTCTGTGCACCGGATCACCCGCTGGCCGGCAAGCCCTGGCTGACCGACGACGATTTGCTAAGCGCTGCCTGGATCGTGCGTGAGCCCGGTTCCGGTACCCGCCAGCACTTTGAGTGGGCGATGCACGGCCTGCTACCCGAGCTGAATATCAAGTTGGAGTTGCAGCACACCGAAGCCATCAAGCGGGCGGTGGAGGCAGGGCTTGGTGTGGGCTGCCTGTCCGAGATTACCCTGGTGGATGCGTTCAAGCGCGGCCGGCTGGTACCGCTGCCGGTGCCCCATCGGGACTTTCATCGCCGGTTTTACTTCGCTCTGCACCGGCAGAAGTTTCGCAGCGCCGGGGTGGAGCGCTGGCTGGCGTTGTGCAGGGAAAGTACCGAGGGATTGGCGTAGGGCCGCCGCATGCCGTGGCCGGCTTTTTTGGTATGCCTTGGGGCGGCGGGTGCGTCATGTCGCGCCCCTGCGGTTTTCGTGGGGGCAGCAAAAAAGCCGCAACGCTTGCGCGCTGCGGCTTCGTTTACCGCCAGCAATGATCAGTTGCTGCTCAGCACCAGCTCGCCATCTTTTAGCGGGATGGTAGCGCCGGGTTTGTGGTCCATGCGCACGGTACCGGTTTCGTCACCGATGCGGTATTTGACGTTATAGCCAACCACTTCATCGTGGCTGTCGTAGACGGTCTCACAGCGGCGCTCGGTGGTGGTGTAGGTGCTGTTGTTCTGCATGTTTTCCTGGATGCGGTTGCCTGCGTAACCACCGGCTGCGGCGCCGGCTACAGTGGCAATCTTCTTGCCGTTGCCGCCGCCTACCTGATTACCCAGCGCGCCACCCACTACAGCGCCGGCGATCGTGCCAAGAATTCGATTCTGGTCCTGTACCGGCTTCTGCCGGGTGACGGCGACATCATTACAGACTTCGCGCGGGGTACGCTGGGTCTGGGTGATCTCGACAACATCAAGAACGTCAGCCTCGGTGGGAGTTCTGTCCGCAAAGGCGGTGTAACCGGCGATGGCGCCGCCGGCCGTGGCCAGAGCCGCGCCGACCAGAATGCCCGTCAACATAGACTTGTTCATGATGGATACTCCTTTATGTCTATGACTGTGTCCGCGATCTTGCGGTGTATGCGCATATGGACTGCTGTCGGCCTGATCCGGTTCCCGTAGCTCGCCTCGAAACGTCAGCTTTGTGACCGGCTTGGCGCTTCAGTGCTGTTGTGCAAAGCCGCCGCTTGCCAGCAGCTCGCGAAAGCGGTGCTCGTCCACCGGCGGGCTGAACAGGTAGCCCTGGAACTGGTCGCAGCCCTGGGCGTGGAGGAAGTTCAACTGGTCGCGGGTTTCCACGCCTTCGGCGATCAGATCCATATGCAGGCTGGAGGCAATGGCGATGATGGCGCGAATAATCTCGGCATCGTTGGCATTGCCGGTGCAGTCGCGCACGAACGACTGATCGATCTTCAGCAGGTCGACTGGCAGTCGCTTGAGGTAACTGAGCGAGGAGTAGCCGGTGCCGAAGTCATCAATGGAGAAATGCACGCCGTGCTGGCGCAGTTCGTTCATCTTGTCGATGGTGTCGTTGATGTTTTCAATGACGATACCTTCGGTGATTTCCAGGCTCAGGCAGCGTGTCGGGATGGCATGCTGGCGAATAGCACCCAACACGTCGCCCACGAAGTTGGGATGGCGGAATTGCCTGGGGCTGATGTTTACGCTGAGGCAGAATGTGTCCGGGTTGACCAGCTGATCTGTCAGCAGCCCGGCGATGCACTCGCAGGCCCGGGCAAGAATCCAGCGGCCGGCATCAAAGATCAGGCTGCTTTGCTCCAAGACGTCGATAAACGCTGATGGACCAATCAGGCCGCGTTCAGGATGCTGCCAGCGCAGCAGGGCCTCGGCACCGAGAATCTTCTGGCTGCCGTAGACTACCTGCGGCTGGTAATGCAGCCTCAGCTGGTTGTCACTGAAGGCCTTGCGCAGCTCCGACTCGATGGCCAGGCGTTCGCTGGCAGCGACCTGCATGGCCTGTTCGAAGAAGGCAATGCCGTCGCGACCGTCCTCTTTGACCCGGTAGAGCGCGATATCTGCGCGCTTGAGCAGGTCTTCGGCGCTGTCGCCATGTTCCGGGATCAGGGCAATACCGATACTGGCGCTGAGTCGCAGGGCGTGACCTTCAATCTGCATTGGCTCGGAAATGGTATCAAGCAACGCCTGCGCAGTATTGGCCACCTCCTGGCGCAAGGCTGTACCGCTGGAGTGCAGGCCGCTGAGCAGTACAACAAATTCGTCTCCGCCCAGCCGGGCCACGGTGTCTTCAGCACGGGCGCGGCCGAGCAGGCGGCGGGTGACCTCCTGCAGTACGGCATCACCACAGGAGTGCCCGAGCGAGTCGTTGATATGCTTGAAGTGATCCAGGTCGAAAAACAGCAGTGCGCCACGCAGAGCGTGGCGTTGATAGAGCGCATTGAGCTGACCCAGTCGATCACTTAGCAGCAACCGGTTTGGCAGGTTGGTCAGTGCATCGTGGTAAGCCAGATGTTTGACCTTGGCTTCAATGCGTTTGTGTTCGGTGACGTCTCGCGCCGTAAGCAGAACGCACTGCAGTCCCTCTACGTTCAGCGGCTGGGCAGATACGGCTACGGTCAATTCGCTTCCCGCGCGATTGCGCATGCCCAGCTCTCGATGGTAGACCCCGCCTTGCTGGTCCATCTGGTAAATCAGCTCCTCGAGCTGGCCTGGCTCCACCCAAAGGTTGAGTTCGTCTGCACTGTGTCCGATGGCGTCCTGCTCGCGATAGCCGGTCAGGCGGCAAAACCCGTCGTTTACCTCCAGATAACGTCCGGTCAGTTTCTCGCTGATGGTGATGGCATCTGGGCTGCCTCTGAAGGCCCTGGCGAACTTGTCCTCGGAGGCGCGCAGGGCGGCTTCCGCCTGGGTGCGTGCGGTAATGTCGCGGAAACTGAACAGCACGCAGGTCTGACGGTTGATGCGCAGGCGGGTGGTTGATGTCTCGCAAAGCAGCAGATGGCCGCTGCGTGTGGCGAAGGTGAAGTGTCTTTCGAGTAGCTCTTGCGCGCCCGTTGCGGCCTCGTTGAGTGCTGCGTCTGCCTCATGGTTGCTCCACAGGCCGGCTTGCTTGGGCGTGCGCCCGATCAGGTCGGGTAATGGATAACCGAAGGTTCGGGAAAAACTCTGGTTGACCTCGATAATCCGCTGGCTTTCGCAATGGATCAGGCAATAGGCGTCAGGCGCACTCTGGAACAGCATGGAAAACTTGGCTTCGCTCTCGGCCAGAGCGTTCTGGCTTTTGCGCTGATCAGTAATGTCCATAACCGTGCCGATAATGCGGGCAGGCTGCCCGGCAGAATCCAGGTGCAGGGTGGCTGTGGCCTGCAGCCAGCGTACGCTCTTGCCGTGCGGCACCCTGTAGGTTACGAGGTAGTGGGGTTGATGGCCGCGACAGATGGTAACCAGCGCGCGACGAATGGCCCGTTTGTCTTCGCTGACGATCCGTCTCAGAAAGGCGCGTGCCGATCCCTGCCACTCGTCGGGCGCAAGGCCGTTCAGTTCAGCGGCACGGGCGGAGCAATGCAGGGTGTCACTGCCCGGTTTCCAGTCCCAGATGCCCATCTGCGCGGCATCCAGTGCCAGTCGCAGGCGTTCCTGGCTATCTCTCAGGGCGCGATCCCGGTTTTTCAGCTGGCCGGTACCGTGCACCGTCACTATCAGTCTGCGCCTGTTCTGGTGCAGGACCGTTTCGGCATGCAGTGAAACGTCGCTGCTCTGGCCGCCAGGTAACCGGACTCTGAACTCCTCGCCCTCCAGTACCCCGCCATTGACCAGTCTGGCGTGCAGGCGGTCACTGACCGAGCGCGGCAGCAAGCCAAGCTCCGCGACGGTCCGGCCCTGACAGTCTTCATTGCCAAGCCCGCTGAGCCGTTCGAAGCTCGGATTGACCTGCAGGATGCGGCGGCTGTCCAGGTCCAGCATCAATTGCGGGACGTTGCTGCTGGTGAATTCGTCAGTGCAGGAGGGCAGTGGCGATATGACCGGAAGCAGGCTGAGCACTATGCGTTGCCGGCCGTTGCTGTCGATCCTGTCCATGCTCAGGCGGCACTGCTGCAAGTTGCCGTCACGACCCAGCAGGTTTATGGGTCGGTCGCGCAGGCAGCCCTCTTGTTCAAGCGCGCTGATCAGGGCGCGCCAGTGCGCCGGGCGACCCCAAAGCGGAAAGCGGGCGACGGGCTGGTTAAGAACGTGGTCCGGCTGCCATTGAAAGTGTTGGGTGAATGCCCTGTTGAGGTCGATGATCCGCTGAGAATCTGGTTCGATCATCAGGGCAGGGCATGCCGTGAAACAGCAGATTAAAGGGCGTCTCTGACCCGTCTACGGCATCTGGTGAGTAAGTGCCTGTATTGCCTGGCATTGGTTTCTGATCCATTCAGTGGGGCCGTCTTGCCCCGGCGCCGCTTCAGCCCCGCAAATTGCCGGGCTGTTTGGCTGATTCCTTCCTTCCTTGAAGATAGCCGTGCGCATGCGGTTGGACAAGTAACCGAAAGTCGGAATCAGTCTGGATGCTGACGGGCGTCTCGGAGCAGTTCAATCAGCGCCCGGGCGGCATTGGACTGGGTGCGACCGCTGTGCCAGATGCAGCCGAGCTCACGCTGCAGGTGAACGCCCGGTAATGACAGGACGCTGACCTGGCTGTCCAGCATGCTGCGTGGGAGAACACTCCAGGCCAGGCCGATGGAGACCATCATTTTGATAGTCTCCATATAGTTGGTGCTCATGCTGATCTGTGGTTGTACGTGATGACGCTCGAACAGGTCGCTGACCACCTTGTGCGTAAAGGTATTGGTGCCGGGGAAAACAGCCGGATAGTCGGCCAGCTGTGCCAGATCGAGCGTTGGCTGGCGGGCCAGCGGGTGCTCAGGGGCGATGACAAAGTCGAGCGGGTCGTGCCAGATCAGCTCGCTCATCACCGGCGCCTCGACTTCGGGGGCAAGGGTGATCACAGCAAGTTCGATTTCGCCGTGGAGCACCTTGTCGTAGGCAACTTCGGAGTCGAGAAACTGGATGTCGAAGGACACCTGCGGATGGCGGCGGGTGAATTCGCGCAGCACCGGGGGCAGGCGATGCAGGCCGATATGGTGGCTGGTGGCAATGCTCAGGCGGCCGGAAACTTCGCTGGATAGATTGCTCAATGCCCGGCGCGTATCATTGAGCAGGCTGAGTACCTGTTCGGCACGCGGCTTGAGTGCCATGCCAGCTTCGGTCAACGATACGTGGCGGCCGATGCGATCAAACAGGCGCGCATCGAGTTGCTGCTCCAGCATGGCAATGCGCTTGCTGACTGCGGGCTGGGTCAGATGCAGCTGCTCGGCGGCACGGGAAAACGAACCGGTTTCGGCGACGGCAAGAAAGGCTTGCAGGTTGGCGGTGTCCATCTTGCATTCCAGTTGGTTATCTGTTTTATAAATAATATTCCTTTGTTTTATCTCTGGGTAAAATTTATTCTGTGCCCAGTGAAAGAGCCGCCGCAGGGCCTGCAGTTGCAGGGGACGGTGGCCACAGTCTGATGCCCAGGAGTAACCCATGTCTGCGAAAACGCTTTACGACAAGCTGTGGGACAACCATCTCGTCAAACAACGGGATGATGGTTCTGCGTTGATCTATATCGATCGTCACATTCTCCACGAAGTGACCTCGCCACAGGCGTTTGAAGGGCTGCGACTGGCTGGCCGCAAACCGTGGCGCATCGACGCCAATATCGCGACCCCGGATCACAACGTGCCGACTACCAAGGCAGAGCGCCAGGGCGGTCTCGAAGCCATCGCGGATGAAGTCTCGCGTATTCAGGTCAAAACCCTGGATGAGAACTGCGACGCCTTCGGCATCCTCGAATTCAAGATGAACGATGTGCGTCAGGGCATCGTTCACGTTGTCGGCCCGGAGCAGGGCGCGACCCTGCCGGGCATGACCGTCGTCTGCGGTGATTCGCACACCTCTACCCACGGCGCCTTTGGTGCGTTGGCGCACGGCATTGGCACCTCTGAGGTTGAGCATGTGCTGGCAACCCAGTGTCTGGTCGCCAAGAAGATGAAGAACATGCAGGTCCGCGTTGAGGGCCAATTGCCCTTTGGTGTTACCGCCAAGGACATCGTGCTGGCGGTGATCGGCAAGATCGGCACCGCGGGTGGTAACGGTCACGCGCTGGAGTTCGCGGGTAGCGCGATTCGCGATCTGTCGGTCGAAGGCCGCATGACCCTGTGCAACATGGCCATCGAAGCCGGCGCCCGTGTTGGCATGGTCGCGGTAGACGAAAAGACCATCGAATACGTCAAGGGCCGTCCGTTTGCGCCGCAGGGTGCCGAATGGGACCGCGCGGTCGAAGCCTGGAAGGATCTGGTGTCCGACGCTGATGCGCACTTTGACACCATCGTTGAGCTGCGCGCCGAAGACATCAAGCCGCAGGTCAGCTGGGGCACCTCTCCGGAGATGGTGTTGGCCGTTGATCAGAACGTGCCGGACCCGGCCGTTGAGAGCGATCCGGTCAAGCGCGACTCCATCGTGCGCGCGCTCAAGTACATGGGCCTGACCGCAAACCAGCCGATCACCGAGATCAAGCTGGATCGCGTGTTTATCGGGTCCTGCACCAACTCGCGGATTGAAGACCTGCGCGCGGCGGCGGCTGTGGCCAAGGGCCGCAAGGTGGCAGCCAGCGTCAAGCAGGCGCTGGTTGTCCCGGGCTCCGGTCTGGTCAAGGCGCAGGCCGAGAAGGAAGGGCTGGACAAGATCTTTATCGAAGCCGGTTTTGAATGGCGTGAGCCCGGTTGTTCCATGTGTCTGGCGATGAACCCGGACCGCCTGGAAAGTGGCGAGCATTGCGCATCCACGTCCAACCGCAACTTTGAAGGTCGTCAGGGCAACGGCGGGCGCACCCACCTGGTGAGTCCGGCAATGGCCGCTGCCGCAGCGGTGACCGGTCGTTTCATTGATGTTCGCGAATTGATGCAGGCCTGAGGAGTGCCCCGATGAGAGCTTTTACCCAACATACCGGCCTGGTCTGCCCGCTTGATCGTGCCAACGTCGATACCGATCAGATCATTCCGAAGCAGTTTCTGAAGTCGATCAAGCGCACCGGTTTTGGTCCGAACCTGTTTGACGAGTGGCGTTACCTGGATGTCGGCCAGCCGAATCAGGACAACTCCCAGCGGCCGATCAACGAAGATTTCGTGCTGAACTTCCCACGTTACAAGGGTGCCAGTGTGCTGCTGGCGCGCGAAAACTTCGGCTGTGGTTCGTCCCGCGAGCATGCGCCTTGGGCGCTGGATGAGTACGGCTTCCGCACGGTGATTGCACCGAGCTTTGCCGATATCTTCTACAACAACAGCTTCAAGAACGGCCTTCTGCCGATCATCCTTTCGGACGAGGCGCTGGACGAGCTGTTCGAGCAATGTGAGGCCACCGAAGGTTATCAGCTGACGGTCGACCTGCAGGCGCAGACCGTAACCCGTCCGGACGGCAAGCAATATGCGTTCGAGATCGACGCCTTCCGCAAGCATTGCCTGCTCAACGGTCTGGATGATATTGGCCTGACACTGCGTGATGCCGATGCGATCAGCGCCTTCGAAGCCGGCCACAGGCAGCGTCAACCCTGGCTGTTTCGCGACGCCTGACACGGGCTGCACCTGAACAATGGGTGCACTGCGGCTGGCGCGGTGCACCATGAATGATTACGAGGAAACACATGAGCAAACAGATTCTGATCCTGCCGGGCGATGGTATTGGTCCGGAGATCATGGCCGAAGCGGTCAAGGTGCTGGAAGTGGCCAACAGCAAGTTCAATCTCGGCTTCGAGCTGAGTTTCGACGACCTGGGTGGTGCTGCATACGACCGTTACGGCGTGCCGCTGGCTGACGAAACCCTGGAGCGCGCCCGTGCCGCTGACGCGATATTGCTGGGTGCAGTTGGTGGTCCGAAGTGGGACACCATCGATCCTGCGCTGCGCCCTGAGCGTGGCCTGCTGAAAATTCGCTCCGAGCTGGGTCTGTTTGGCAACCTGCGCCCGGCGATTCTGTATCCGCAGCTGGCGCAAGCCTCGACGCTCAAACCGGAAGTTGTCTCCGGCCTGGATATCCTGATCGTGCGCGAGCTGACCGGTGGCATCTACTTCGGCAAGCCGCGCGAGCGCACCACGCTGGAAAACGGCGAGCGCATGGCTTTTGATACGCTGCCCTACAGCGAGAGCGAAGTGCGCCGCATTGCCAAGGTCGGTTTCGACATGGCAATGGTCCGCAACAAGAAGCTTTGCTCGGTCGACAAGGCCAACGTGCTGGCGTCCAGCCAGCTGTGGCGCGAAGTGGTCGAGGAGGTGGCCAAGGATTATCCGGAAGTCGAGCTGTCGCATATGTACGTCGACAACGCGGCCATGCAGCTGGTCCGTGCACCGAAGCAGTTTGACGTGATGGTGACCGACAACATGTTCGGCGATATTCTCTCCGATCAGGCCTCCATGCTGACCGGTTCAATCGGCATGCTGCCTTCGGCGTCGCTGGATGTGAACAACAAGGGCATGTATGAGCCGTGTCACGGCAGTGCGCCGGATATCGCCGGCCAGGGTATCGCCAACCCGCTGGCAACCATCCTGTCGGTATCCATGATGCTGCGTTACAGTTTTGCCCAGGTAGCGGCGGCTGATGCCATCGAGCAGGCGGTCAGCCAGGTGCTGGATCAGGGGCTGCGTACCGGCGACATCCTGTCTGAAGGGTGCCGCAAGGTCGGTACAGTGGAAATGGGTGATGCCGTAGTAGCAGCACTGAAAAACCTGTAATCTGTTCGACTATCCATTTACGCCCGGCTTCGGCCGGGCGTATGTGTCTTTGAATCTGTTACCCCACGGGGGTTGTTGTTATGAAGCAAGTTGGTTTGGTTGGTTGGCGTGGCATGGTCGGCTCTGTGCTGATGCAACGCATGCGCGACGAGAATGATTTTGCTGATATTGATCCGGTGTTTTTCACCACATCCAACGTGGGTGGCAAAGGTCCGGATATTGGCAAGGACATTCCTGCGCTCAAGGACGCTTTTGACCTTGAAGCTCTCAAGCCGATGGACGTCATCATTACCTGTCAGGGTGGCGATTACACCAGTGAGGTGTATCCCAAGCTGCGCGCCGAGGGTTGGAAAGGCTACTGGATCGATGCGGCCTCTACACTGCGAATGGAAGACGATGCCGTTATCGTGCTGGATCCGGTCAACCGTCGTAACATTGATCAGGCGCTGCGTGATGGTATCAAGACATTCGTTGGTGGCAACTGCACTGTCAGCCTGATGCTGATGGGTCTCGGTGGCCTGTTTGAGCAGGGGCTGGTCGAGTGGATGAGCGCCATGACCTATCAGGCGGCCAGCGGTGCCGGTGCCCAGAACATGCGCGAGCTGATCAGTCAGATGGGCGCAATCAACGCGTCCGTTGCCGATCAGCTGGCTGATCCTGCCAGTGCGATTCTGGAAATTGATCGTACTGTTGCCTCGACCCTGCGCAGTGACGCCTTCCCGGTGGACAACTTTGGTGTGCCGCTGGCTGGCAGCCTGATTCCGTGGATCGACAAGCAACTGCCAAACGGTCAAAGCCGCGAAGAGTGGAAGGCGCAGGCCGAAACCAACAAGATCATCGGTCGCAGCGGCCGTCCGATCCCGGTTGATGGTATCTGTGTGCGCATCGGTGCCATGCGCTGCCACAGCCAGGCGCTGACTATCAAGCTGAACAAGGATGTGCCGCTGGCAGATATCGAAGCACTGCTGGCCCAGCACAACCCCTGGTCCAAGGTGATTCCCAACACCAAGGAAGACACCCTGGTTGGCCTGACGCCGACTGCCGTTACCGGCACCCTGAGTGTACCGGTAGGGCGGCTGCGCAAGCTGAACATGGGTTCGCAGTATCTGTCGGCCTTCACTGTGGGCGACCAGTTGTTGTGGGGCGCGGCAGAACCGCTGCGCCGCATGCTGCGGATTCTGCAGGAAGGTTGATCGCAGCGCGTTTGGCGCGTGTGCGGTAACGATCAGGGCATCCCGTTTCGTCGGGATGCCCTTTGTGTTTGTGTAATGCGTGAAATAGATGAAGGGCAGGGTATGAGCAAAGCATCAGGTGTGGCGATTGTCGGTGTCAGCAGTCTGGTTGGCGACATGCTGGTCAACATGCTGGACGAGCATGAGCATTCGTTCTCCTCCGTTGCGCTGGTTGATGTCGACGACGAGGCGGGTGAGCGCCGCATGATCAAAGGCCAGAGTGTTCGGGTTGAAGCGCTTTCCGGCTTTGATTTTTCATCGGTTGCGGTTGCGATCGTCGCAGGCGAGCGGGAATTCGGCCTGCAGTGCATCGGTGCTATTCGTGATGCCGGTGCGCTGGTGGTCGATACGACAGGTCTGCTGGCGGGTCAGGGCGCCAGTGTTGTTGCAGAGGTGAACCCTCAGGCGCTGGCCGATGCGGCGCAGCGCCGTGCAGTATCTTGCCCGGATGCTCAGGTCGTGCAGAGTGCGCTGGTGTTGAAGGCGCTTGCCGGAATGTCGGATCTGCGGCGTGTGAGTATCTCCACCTATCAGTCAATGTCTACTCATAGCAAGGCTGCTGTGGAAGGGCTGGCGATGCAGACCGGTCGACTGCTCAATGGCCAGCCAATTGAGAAGGGCGGTGTCCTCGATAAGCAGGTGGCGTTCAACCTGTTGCCGGCCACCAGCGAAATCGATGCTTCCGGGGCGAGCCGCGAGGAGCGTGACCTGGTAAATGGCGTGATTGATGTGCTCGGGCTCAAAGATGTCCCGGTGCTGGCGAGCTGCGTGCTGGTGCCGCTGTTCTACGGTACCGCCCAGATGATGCAGGTCACGACCGCCGAGCCGCTCGACAGCAAAAAGGTGGGCAACATCCTGCGTCGGGTCAAGGGTATCAAGGTGCTGGACAAGGAGGGTCCGGGCGGCTTCCCGACGCCGGTAACCGATGCCACTGGCACGGATGAGGTCTGGGTGGGTCGGATTCGCCAGGATGTCACTGATCCGAACACCACACATTTGTGGATTGTGTCTGATAATCTTCGAAAAGGTGTCGCACTTAACAGTCTGGCAGTGGCCGGATTGTTGATAAAAGACTATTTGTAATCGATACTTGCTGGTGTTTTTGTATCAAGCAGGTTAGGTTTTGCAGGACAAAGACCGTTTGGGCATGGCGTTGCATTCGCAACTTGCTCGGGCCGGGTGGGGAGCCTTTGGCGTAAGCCAGTCCGAGCATGGGGTGCGTTGGGACGTGAGAAAACGATAAGAGCAAAGGATTACCGCTATGGTTCGCAAATTGGTTATCGCTGTCGCCGCAGCAAGTGCCGTGATGTCGTCCGGGATGGTTCACGCATTAGGGGTAGGCGATATCCATCTGAACTCCGCGCTGAATCAGCCGCTGGATGCAGAGATTGACCTTACTCAGGTTCGTGATCTGTCCGGCGATGAAATTCGCTCCATGTTGGCGTCGCCCGATGACTTCGGACGCGCCGGCATTGACAGAACCTTCTTTCTTACCGATCTCAAGTTTCAGCCGGTCATCAAGCCCAATGGCCGCTCGGTTATTCGCGTTACCTCCAGCCGCCCTGTCAATGAGCCGTTTCTGAACTTCCTGATGGAAGTGCGCTGGCCGTCCGGGCGGGTGCTGCGCGAGTTCACCATCCTGCTTGACCCGCCCATGTATCAGCCAACGCCGGTCGTCAGCAGCTCCACTATCTCTGCACCCGTGTCTTCGTCGGCACCGCAGGTTGCGGCGGCGCGACCCAGTGCGGCAGGTCTGGCATCAGCTGCGGCCGTTTCCGCTCCACCGGCCAGTGCTTCGTCTCCCACTGCCGCGGCGCCGGCACCGGCAGCGAGTTCAGGTACCCGAACAGGCCAGCTGACGACCACACGCTCCGACACACTTTGGGATCTGGCGTTGCGGGCTCGCCCCCAGGGCGCAAGCGTGCACCAGACCATGCTGGCGATTCAGGACCTGAATCCTAACGCCTTCATCAACGGTAATATCAATCAGCTCAAGGCGGGGCAAACACTGACCTTGCCGAGCGCCCAGCAGGCGACCGCTCGCAGCAACTCCGAGGCGATTGCCGAGGTCGCCGCGCAGAACAGTGCATGGCGCAATCGCCGGGCACCGACTGCCGCTCAGGCGCAGGCGCCTCAGCTCGATGCGCGTGAGCGCCAGTCGGCCGGTGCAGCACCCGAGGCCGTAGATGCTCAGGACTCACTGCGTCTGGTATCGGGCACCGAAGGCACGGCGGCAGAGGCTGCCGGCAGCTCCAATGCCGATGCCGGAGGGGCGCAGCTGCGTGATGCGCTGGATCGCACCAAGGAGCAGCTGGATGCCGCTGAGCGTGAAAAGGCGGAAATGACCGATCGCCTGAATGACGTTCAAGGGCAGCTTGAAACCCTGCAACGCCTGCTTGAATTGAAAGATGCCCAGCTGGCTGCATTGCAGCAGCAGGTCGCTGACGCGGGTGCGGAGCCGGCGGTAACAGCCGAGGAAGCTGCCGAGCTGGCCGACGTCGCGGAAGCAGAGGCGGACGCCGCAGCAGACGTCGAAAGCAGCGTAATGGTTGCAGAACCGGAAGCCGCGTCAGAGGCAACTTCCGAGGAGCAGGCTGCTGAAGACGTAGCTGCCGACGCGCAAGCCCCTGCCGAAACCGAGGCGTCAGAGCCCGCTGTCGAGGAGCCCGTTGTAGCGGAACAAGCACCAGAGCCAGTCGCCGAGCCAGAGTCTGTGGTCCCGGCTGAACCTGCGCCGGTTGCAGAGCCTGCGGATAGCGACCCGATGGCTGTTATCAAGGGGCTGATGCAAAATCAGATGCTGATGATCGGCGGGGGCGTTGTTGCGGTTCTTCTGCTTCTGCTGGTGTTGATGTCAATTTCGCGTCGCAACGCCCGTCGCGAGGAGGCAATGGCGGATAACTTCATTGCCGACGCTGCCGAGCAGGATGGTGATCAGCTCACTGACAGCGATGATTTCAATGTTGCTCTGGCCGACGCAGAGGGTATGGACGGGGCCGATGAGCTAGATTTGGCCGCTGACCCGCTGGTTGAAGCCGATGCTCTGATGGCTTACGGCAAGCTGCAGGAGGCGCGTGATGTGCTGGTGGCAGCCGTGGCGGCGGACCCGGCACGTGAGGAGCTGCGCCTGAAACTGATGGAAGTGAACGGTTTGCTTGAAGATAGCGCCGGCTATCTGGAGCAGCGTGCTGCCGTTACTGCGCAAAACCCGTCTTCCGCTCGCGTGGCTGAGCTGGATGCCCGTTTCCCGCTGATGGCCGCAGCCGCTGCCGGAGCCGCTGCTGCCGCAGCGCAGTGGGACGAAACGGATCTGGCCGATCTGGATCCGTCCGCTGCAGGTCAGAACGATCAGGCTGACGTCGACGCGGATATGGACTTTGATTTCAGCGAGTTTGATCTTGGGGACGCCAGCGATACTACCCCGTCCGCCGAGCTGGCATTTGACGAGCCGGTTGCCGAGCCTGAGCCTGCCGCGCCGGCAGCAGAGGGCTTTGATCTGGACTTTGATCTGGAAGACGGCAGTGCACAGCCTGTGGCTCAGGAAGAGGAGCCGACTGCCTCCGCGCCCTTTGAGCCAGAGCTGCCTGATAGTCAGGTTGACAGCATCAATTTTGACGAATTTGAGCTGGATGTTGATGATCTGGCGTTGCCCGCAGATGAAGCGGAGCCCGCAGCCGATTCGTCAACACCATCTCTTGAGGCGGATTTCGATCTGGCCATGACCGACGATCTTCAGGCAGAAGACTTGATGGCTGACTTTGCCGCACTGAGCGACGAGCCGGTCGAGGAGCCAGCGTCAACCGTTGCTGCCGAGCCACTGGATTTGTCCGCTGACGCTGACATCAAGCTGGAGGACGACGCGATCGAGTTTGAGCTGCCGGAGGATGTGGCGTTGCCTGAGGATATTGAGGTGCCCGCTGATACCGAGTTGTCACTGGATGACTTCGAGCTGCCGGAGATGGATGAGGTAGCTCCGGCTGTCGTTGAAGCAGAGGCGGCGCTGGCTACTGAATCGGACGAGGAGGACGATGAGTTCGACTTCCTGTCCGGCACCGACGAGTGTGCGACCAAGCTGGATCTGGCGAGGGCCTACATCGATATGGGTGACCAGGAAGGTGCACGCGATATCCTCAACGAAGTGATTGAAGAGGGTAATGACCAGCAGAAGCAGGAAGCACAGAGCATGATGGAGCACCTGGCTGACTGATGACAGAGTTTGATCTCGCAACAGCGGCCGCCCCTGAGGCGGCCGCTGTTGTTTCCAGAGTGGCGGCATGTGTCGAGTACAAGGGTACGGCCTATCGCGGCTGGCAGCGCCAGCAGTCGGGTGTACCCAGCGTGCAGGAGGCCGTGGAGAAGGCGCTGGGGTGCGTGGCAAATCATCCGGTACAGGTTTTCTGTGCTGGCCGCACCGATGCCGGGGTTCACGCGTCCTGCCAGGTGATTCACTTTGACAGTGACGCGCATCGTTCGCCGCGAAACTGGATTCATGGAGCCAATGCCAACCTGCCGGCGGATATCTCGCTGAGCTGGGTTACGCCGATCGGTCTGGATTTTCACGCGCGGTTTTCTGCCGTTGCCCGGCGCTATCGCTATGTGATCTATAACGATCCCATTCGGCCCGCGCATCTGGCCCATGAAGTGACCTGGAATTACCGGCCGCTGGATATCCAGCGCATGCGTGTTGCCGCCCGGGCGCTGGTTGGTACGCATGACTTTACGTCCTACCGTGCGGTTGGCTGTCAGGCCAAGTCGCCAATCAAGACTATCCATCACCTTGAACTGCTGGAGTTCGGCCGTTTTATCGTGCTGGATATCCGTGCCAATGCCTTTCTGCACCATATGGTGCGCAATATTGCCGGGGTCCTGATGCAGATTGGTTGCGGCGAGCAGCCGGTGGAGTGGGCGCAGCAGGTGCTTGAGGTGCGCGATCGCGCGCAGGGCGGTCTGACCGCACCGGCTTACGGCTTGTATCTGGTCGATGTGACCTACCCCGAGACCTTTGCTCTGCCTGAGCGATATCTGGGGCCGCACTTTCTGTCTGCACTCCCTGATGTGGCGAACTGACGCCCCTGATGTGATCTGCTAACATCGAGACCCTTAGGAGCAGGCCCTGGGGCAGGTTACATGGCGCGTATCAAAATTTGCGGAATTACCCGGGTCGAGGATGCGTTGGCTGCCGCTGAAGCAGGTGCCGATGCAATCGGCTTGGTGTTTTATGCACCCAGCCCGCGCGCCGTCACTGCCGTTCAGGCTGCCGATATCATTGCGGCGCTGCCGCCGTTTGTCACCACGGTCGGCCTGTTTGTCGATGCCGAGCCGGACTATGTGCGTGAAGTGCTGGGCCAGGTGCCGCTGGACGTGCTGCAGTTTCATGGTGATGAGTCCGATACCTATTGCCGCCAGTTCGGGCGGCCCTTTCTGAAAGCGGTCCGGGTGCAGTGTGCAGATCAGTTGGCCGACGTTGCATCGCGCTGGCCTGGGGCCAGCGGAATCTTGCTCGACAGCTACAAGCCAGGTGTTCCGGGCGGCACCGGTGAAGTGTTCGACTGGACCCTGGTGCCGCTCAAGCGGGAATGGAATCTGGTGTTGGCCGGGGGGCTGACAGCAGGCAATGTGCATCAGGCGATCCGTGAGATGCGCCCCTGGGCGGTCGACGTCAGTGGTGGCGTCGAGGCAAGCAAGGGCATCAAGGATGTGGCAAAAATTAACGCGTTTGTACAAGAGGTGAAGCGTGTCTGACTCCAACCCCATCGATTATTCTGCGGTCCCTGATGCGCGTGGGCATTTCGGTCCCTATGGCGGCCGCTTTGTGTCCGAGACGCTGATGGATGCACTGGACGAGCTGGAGCGCGTGTATCGCAAGCTGTCTGCCGATCCCGAATTTCAGGCCGAGTTTGATCGCGATTTGGCCCATTATGTTGGCCGCCCGTCGCCGCTGTATTTTGCCGAGCATCTGACCGACAAGGTCGGTGGCGCGAAGATCTATCTCAAGCGTGAAGACCTTAATCACACGGGTGCCCACAAGGTAAACAACACCATCGGCCAGGCGCTGCTGGCCAAGTTTATGGGCAAGCCGCGGGTCATTGCCGAAACCGGCGCCGGTCAGCATGGTGTTGCCACGGCGACCGTGGCGGCGCGTCTTGGCCTCAAGTGTCAGGTCTATATGGGCGCCGAGGACGTGCGCCGGCAGGCGCTCAACGTCTATCGCATGAAGCTGCTGGGCGCAGAGGTCATTCCGGTGACCTCAGGTTCGCGCACCCTGAAGGACGCCATGAACGAAGCCATGCGCGACTGGGTTACCAATATCGATGACACCTTCTACATCATCGGTACGGTAGCCGGGCCGCACCCGTATCCTGAGCTGGTCCGTGATTTTCAGTGCGTGATTGGCCGCGAGGCGCGCCAGCAGTGTCTGGAACAGGCGGGCCGTCTGCCTGATGCGCTGGTTGCCTGCGTTGGTGGCGGCTCCAACGCCATTGGCCTGTTTCATCCGTTCCTCAATGATGAGAGCGTACGTATGTACGGCGTCGAGGCGGGTGGTCTTGGCATTGAGACCGGCGAGCATGCGGCGCCACTGAGTGCGGGCAAGCCTGGTGTGCTGCATGGCAACCGCACCTATCTGATGTCCGATGAGGCGGGGCAGATCATCGAGACTCACTCCGTGTCCGCGGGCCTTGACTATCCTGGGGTCGGCCCTGAGCACAGTTGGCTGAAGGATATCGGTCGGGTTGATTATGTTGATGCGACCGACGACGAGGCGCTGCATGCGTTCCGTGAGCTGACCCGTGTGGAGGGCATCATGCCCGCGCTGGAGTCCAGTCATGCGGTCGCCTACGGCATGAAGCTGGCGGCGCGCATGAGTCCTGATCAGATCGTGGTAATCAACCTGTCAGGTCGAGGCGACAAGGATATTCACACCGTCGCCGGTATCGACGGCATCAGCATTTAAAAGAGATATTCATGAGCCGAATTGAAGCCCGTTTTTCCGCTTTGCAGGCTGCTGGTCGCAAGGCGCTTATTCCGTATATCACTGCTGGTGATCCGAATCCGGCGGTTACACTGCCCCTGATGCATGATCTGGTAGCCGCCGGTGCCGATGTCATCGAGCTGGGTATTCCGTTCTCCGATCCGATGGCCGATGGCCCGGTGATTCAGCTGGCAATGGAGCGCGCGCTCGAGCATCACGTCAGTCTGAGTCAGGTACTCGAGATGGTTCGCCAGTTCCGCAGCCGCGATAATGAAACGCCGGTGGTACTGATGGGCTATCTGAACCCGATCGAGAAGATGGGGTACGAACAATTTGCCAAGTCCGCGGCAGAGGCGGGTGTTGACGGGGTGCTGACCGTCGATCTGCCGCCGGAAGAGGCGACAGACGTCGTTCCGCTGTTCAAGGCGCGGGGGCTGGATACCATTTTCCTGCTGGCACCGACCACCACGGCAGAGCGCGCGCGGCTGATTTGCGAACAGGCAAGCGGCTATGTCTATTATGTTTCACTCAAAGGTGTGACCGGGTCCAGTGCTTTGAACGTCACCGATGTAGCAGAAAAACTGGACATGCTGCGCACCGTTACCGATCTGCCGATTGGTGTCGGCTTCGGCATTCGCGATGGCGAGTCTGCAGCGGCGGTTGCCGGTGTAGCAGATGGCGTCGTTGTAGGCTCGGTGCTGGTCAATCAGATTGCCGCCAATGCGGACAATCCGGACAAGGCACGTGAGGCCATCGCTGCCATCGTGGCTGACATGCGCAGTTCAATGGACCGCTGAACAAGGCGCTGCCGCTCCTTCCGCAGGAGGGCAGGCTGACATGATAAATTCAGAGAAGGAAAGGCGATGAGCAACTGGTTGGTGGACAAGCTGATTCCCTCCATCGTGCGCTCCGAAGCACAGAAAAGCAGCGTACCGGAGGGGCTGTGGCGCAAGTGTCCGTCCTGTGACGCAGTGTTGTACCGGCCCGAGCTGGAGAAGAATCTGGATGTGTGCCCCAAGTGCAGTCACCATCTGCGTATTGGCGCGCGCCGCCGTCTGGACATTTTCCTCGATCCGGAAGGGCGTACCGAGCTGGGTGCCGAGCTGGAGCCGGTAGACCGTCTCAAGTTTCGTGACAGCAAAAAGTACAAGGACCGCCTGGCTGCAGCGCAGAAGGACACTGGCGAGAAAGATGCGCTGGTTGTCATGCAGGGCAAGCTCAAGGGGGCGCCGATTGTGGCCAGCGCCTTCGAATTCAATTTCATGGGTGGCTCGATGGGCAGCGTGGTAGGGGCTCGCTTCGTGCGTGGCGCTGAAGCCGCATTGCGTGATCGCGTTCCCTATGTGTGCTTCTCTGCTTCCGGCGGTGCGCGGATGCAGGAGGCCCTGTTCTCCCTGATGCAGATGGCCAAGACCAGTGCGGCGCTGGCCCGTCTGCGCGAAGAGGGCATCCCCTTTGTTTCGGTGATGACTGACCCGGTTTACGGCGGCGTTTCTGCCAGTTTGGCGATGCTGGGTGATTTGAACGTAGCCGAGCCCAACGCGCTGATCGGTTTTGCCGGCCCGCGTGTTATCGAGCAGACCGTGCGCGAAAAGCTGCCCGCCGGCTTCCAGCGCAGTGAATTCCTGCTGGCACACGGTGCGCTGGATATGATCATCGCTCGCAGCGAGATGCGCGACCGCCTGGCCAGCCTGCTTTCCATGCTGACCGGCGCGCCGGCACCTGAGCCAGCGGCAGAGGTTGCCGACGAGGCCTGATGTCCCAGCGCAGTCTTGGCCAGTGGCTGGCCGTGCTGGAGGCCTTGCATCCCAGCGAAATCGATATGGGGCTGGAACGGGTACGTGAGGTCGCCGAGCGACTGAACGTGCTTCGTCCGGCACCTCGCGTTTTCACCGTTACCGGTACCAACGGCAAGGGGTCGACCTGTGCGGCCCTGGACTCGCTGTTGTGCACGGCCGGGCTGCGTACCGGTTGTTACACCTCCCCGCACCTGCATCGCTACAACGAGCGCATCCGTATCAATGGTGCGCAGGCCGATGATCAGTCGATCTGCGATGCCTTTGCTGCCATTGATGCAGCCCGTGGCGATATCTCCCTGACCTATTTTGAATTCGGCACCTTGGCCGCGTTCTGGCTGTTCCAGCGCGAGCGGCTGGATGCGGTCGTGCTTGAAGTGGGGCTGGGCGGTCGTCTCGACGCGGTAAATGTGGTTGATGCCGACGTGGCGGTTGTGACCAGCATTGGTCTGGATCATCAGGAGTACCTGGGATCAACGCGGGAATCGGTTGCGTTTGAGAAGGCCGGCATCATGCGTGCAGGGCATCCTGTTGTCAGTGGCGAACGTGACTTGCCGTCGCCCTTTACTGATGCAGTAGAACGGCTGGGATGTCGGCTGTACCAGCGCGATCAGGACTTTAGTGTTCAGAGTTTTGCTGATGGATCCTGGGTGCTTGACGGCATTGACGGGACTGGTAACCGCCGTCAGCTGCGCCTGCCTGCGGTCAGTCTGCCGCGCGATAACCTGGCTGTGGCATTGCAGGCGTTTTGGGCTGCCGGGTTCGATCTGGCTGATACCCTGATCTGTGCGGCGCTGCGGTCAGCTACCGCAACGGGACGTCTGGAGGCGCGCCAGGTTCTGTGGCAGGGAGCGGTGCGTGATCTGCGTCTGGATGTCGGTCACAACCCGCATGCGGCTCGTTTTCTGGCTTCCAGCCTGGGTGCCGATGCGGCGCGTCCGCGGGTAGCCGTATTCGGTCTGTTGTCTGACAAGGACCTGAACGGGGTCGCGGCAGAGTTGCACGGGGTGTTCGGACACTGGTTTACCGCCCCTTTGCCAAGCCCGCGCAGCCGCTCTGCCGAGGATCTGGTCCAGGGCCTGACCGCGGCTGGCGAGCCGGCTTCAGCCCATGCATCCATCGCCCGGGCGATTGAGCAGGCGCTGGAGCAAACCGACTCGGCGACCGAAGTTGTGATATTCGGGTCGTTTTTCTGCGTCGCCGACGCCATACTCTGGCTATCTGAACATGCCGGAGTAGCGCAGAATGGATGAGGGTCTGAAACAGCGCATCATTGGTGCGGTTGTATTGATCATTGCGGCTGTGGTGTTTTTGCCGATGCTGCTGTCTGGGCAGGACGAGACGGTACAGGTTGAGGTTGATGTGCCTGAGGCGCCGGTGCTGGCTCCGCAGGTAATTGAGCCCGTCGCGCCCGCGCCGCTGCCCGCGCCTGCGGAGGTTCCGGAGCTGCCTGTCGCGCTGCCGGACGTGCCGGTTGATTCTGCGCCGGCAGTCGTCCCATCCGCTCCAGTGCAGCCCGTTGCGCCAGCCCCGGCATCTGCGCCGGAGCCGGTAGCGACGCCGGCTGCGCCCGCGCCTGCGCCGGTCGCGTCGGGTGACTGGGTTATCCAGCTGGGCAGTTTTTCCAGTGCCTCCAATGCTGACGGCTTGAGCAAGGAGTTGCGCGCCCAAGGTTACAACGCCTACACCCATAGCGTAACCGTGCAAGGCAAGACCAGCACCCGCGTATATGTCGGGCCGCTGGCGAGCCGTGAAGCAGCCAATCGCCTGCGCGATGAACTGGAGCGCAAGCGCGGCAGCAAGGGTTTTGTTGTGGCGTACGATGCCGATAGCGGTCGAGGCTGATTATGCAGTTTCGATGGGCCGCGCAGCTCTGCTAGAATGCCTGCCTTTGTAGAACAGGGTACTTCATCGTGTCTTTGACCTGGGTTGACTGGGCTATCGTCGCCATCATTGCAGTCTCGGCCCTGATCAGCCTGACCAGAGGCTTCGTCAAGGAAGCCCTCTCCCTGCTGACCTGGGTTATTGCCGGCCTGGTTGCCTGGCTGTTTGGCGGAGCACTCGCCGAGTTGCTTGTGCCCTATATTGAAACGCCTTCCCTGCGCGTCATCGCCGCGTGTTCCATTCTGTTTGTCATGACGCTGCTGCTGGGCGGGCTGGTCAACTATCTGATCAGCCAGTTGGTCAAGGCAACGGGTCTCAGCGGTACCGACCGCTTTCTTGGCATGGTTTTCGGCGCAGCGCGCGGTGCGCTGCTGGTGGTAGTCGCAGTCGGTCTGTTAAGCCTGGCCCCCGTTGAAGCGGATGCCTGGTGGCGCGAATCGGTGGTGATTCCCCATTTTCTGCTGGTCGCTGACTGGTCGAAAAATCTCATTCTGCAAATGGCGGGTCGCTGATCCGGCACTCCCGGACAGCGCCGCCCTTAATCGAGAAGGTACTCAGGCATGTGTGGCATTGTTGGCATAGTGGGCAAATCGAACGTCAATCAGGCGCTCTATGATGCCTTGACCGTCCTGCAGCATCGCGGCCAGGACGCCGCCGGCATTGTAACCAGCGATCAGGGGCGACTCTTCCTGCGCAAGGATAATGGTCTGGTACGCGATGTGTTCCATCAGCGTCACATGCAGCGTCTGGTAGGTCAGATGGGTATCGGACACGTTCGCTATCCGACCGCCGGCAGCTCCAGTTCTGCCGAGGCCCAGCCGTTCTACGTCAATTCGCCCTACGGCATCACCCTGGCGCACAACGGCAACCTCACCAACGTCGAGCAGCTGTCGCGCGAGATCTATGAATCCGATCTGCGCCACGTCAATACGACCTCTGATTCAGAGGTGCTGCTGAACGTATTTGCCCACGAGCTGGCCGTACGCAACAAATTGCAGCCGACCGAGGAAGACGTCTTTGCTGCGGTCAGCCAGGTGCACAAGCGCTGTCGGGGTGGTTACGCGGTAGTGGCCATGATTACCGGGTACGGTATTGTCGGATTCCGTGACCCCCATGCGATCCGTCCCATCGTGTTTGGTCAGCGTCACACCGACGAGGGCGTCGAGTACATGATTGCCTCTGAAAGCGTTGCGCTCGACGTGCTGGGCTTCAGCCTCATCCGCGATCTGGCGCCGGGCGAGGCAGTGTATATCACCGAGGATGGTCGACTGTTCACCCGTCAGTGTGCCGAGAATCCGCAATATTCGCCGTGCATTTTCGAACATGTATATCTGGCTCGCCCTGACTCGCTGATGGACGGTGTGTCGGTCTACAAGGCCAGGCTGCGCATGGGCGAAAAGCTGGCAGACAAGATTCAGCGCGAGCGCCCGGATCACGACATTGACGTGGTCATCCCGATCCCGGATACCAGCCGAACCTCGGCGTTGGAGCTGGCCAACCAGCTGGGTGTGAAGTTCCGGGAGGGGTTCGTCAAGAACCGCTATATCGGCCGGACCTTCATCATGCCGGGTCAGGCTGCGCGCAAGAAGTCGGTTCGCCAGAAACTGAACGCCATTGATCTGGAGTTTCGCGGCAAGAACGTGTTGCTGGTAGATGACTCCATCGTGCGCGGCACCACCTGCAAGCAGATCATTCAGATGGCACGCGAGGCCGGAGCCAAGAACGTTTACTTCTGCTCGGCTGCACCGGCGGTGCGCTATCCCAATGTGTATGGCATCGACATGCCCAGCGCCCACGAACTGATCGCCCATGGTCGCACCACGGACGAGGTTGCCGAACTGATCGGCGCCGACTGGCTGATCTATCAGGATCTTGATGACCTGAAAGACGCCGTTGGCGGCGGCAAGGTCAAGATTGAACATTTTGACTGCGCGGTATTCGATGGTCAGTACGTCACCGGCGATGTCAACGAACAGTACCTGGATCGCATCGAGCGTGCTCGTAATGACGCGGCCAAATCGACGGTCGAGCGGGTCAGCGAAATCATCGGCCTGCACAACAACTGATGCCAGTCGGCAGCGCCAGCGCTGCCCTGTATGAACGAGGTTTTTGCATGACCGAACAATGGCAACCTGGCCGTCTGGACAGTGATCTTGACGGGGCTGGCTTCGACACCCTGGCGGTACGCGCCGGTCAGCGGCGCACGCCTGAAGCAGAGCATGGCGAAGCCCTGTTTCTGACTTCAAGCTATGTGTTTCGCAGTGCCGCTGATGCTGCTGCCTGCTTTGCCGGTGAAACCAGCGGCAATGTCTATTCGCGTTATATGAACCCGACCGTACGCACCTTCGAAGAGCGGATTGCGCTCATGGAAGGCGGTGAACAGGCTGTTGCCACAGCCTCCGGCATGGCGGCCATCCTGACAACTGTTATGAGCCTGTGCTCGGCCGGTGACCATATTCTGGTGTCGCGCAGCGTCTTCGGCGCCACTGTCACGCTGTTTGAAAAGTACTTCAAGCGCTTTGGCATTGAGGTCGACTATGTACCTCTGACCGACACGGCCGCCTGGCGTGACGCCTGCAAGCCGAACACCCGGATGTTCTTTATCGAGTCTCCGTCCAATCCGCTGGCCGAGCTGGGCGACATTGGCGCGCTCGGCGCGATTGCCCGCGAGCATGGCGCGTTGCTGGTAGTCGACAACTGCTTTTGCACGCCGGCACTGCAGAAGCCGCTGTCGCTGGGAGCCGACATCGTCGTGCACTCGGCAACCAAATACATTGACGGTCAGGGCCGCAGCATGGGTGGCGTGGTAGTAGGGCGTCGTGAGCACATGCAGGAGCTGGTAGGCTTTTTGCGCACGGCAGGGCCGACCCTCAGCCCGTTCAATGCCTGGGTATTCCTCAAGGGCCTGGAAACGTTGCGTCTGCGCATGCGAGCCCATTGCGAGTCCGCGCAGCAGATTGCCGAGTGGCTGGAGCAGTGTCCGGAAGTTGAGCGCGTCTATTACGCCGGCTTGCCGTCGCACCCGCAACACGCCCTGGCCAAGGCCCAGCAGAGTGCCTTTGGAGCGGTAGTGAGTTTTGAGCTGCGCGGCGGTCGTGAAGCTGCCTGGCGCTTCATCGACGCGACGAGAATGGTGTCCATTACCGCCAACCTCGGTGACGCCAAGACCACCATCACGCACCCGGCGACCACTACCCATGGCCGCCTGAGCGCCGAGGCACGCGAAGCGGCGGGTATCCGCGAGGGGCTGATTCGACTGGCTATCGGCCTGGAAGACCTGGCGGACATCAAGGCCGATCTGCAGCGCGGATTTGACGCCCAGCGCTGAGTTGTCTGCGCAGTTGCGTGCTTTGTCACATCAAGGCCGGAGAGTTCACAGCTCTCCGGCCTTTTTGTTTTAGCGTCCTCCATGCCGCAGGGATAGTGCTGAAGCCGTGTTCCTTCAGTGCGGCACTTCTCACATATACGGAGGATGGAAAATGCGTCACTGGATTAGCATCTTGGGTGTTGTTCTCAGTCTCTGGCTGGTATCTCCCGCCTGGGCCCAGGAAGTGTCTGTACCAACGGTCAATATCAATACCGCCGGCGCGGCAGAGATCGCCGAGGTGCTGCAGGGGGTAGGGCAGGCCAAGGCTGACGCTATCGTTGCCTACCGCGAGGAGCATGGTGCTTTCGGGTCGGTAGCTTCGCTGGCCGAAGTGAAGGGGATTGGCGCCAGCACGCTGGCGAATAACGAGGGGCGGATTGTGCTTGAGTAAATAGGCCCGGGTTGGTGTTTCCGGGCAATGGCAGAGCGGCGCCGCAAGGCGCCGCCTCTGTTTCAGGTGCGGAGCTTGCTGACCGCTTCGGTCAGCTGATGGGCCAGTCGAGCCAGCTGGTCGCTGGTGTCGGCACTGTGTGCGGTCTGTTCTACGGTACGTTCGGTCACGTCCCTGATTTCGACCACGCTCTGGGTAATGGCATCCGCCGCCAGGCTCTGCTGCTCGACCGCCGATGCGATTTCGCTGTTGCCCTCGCTGATCTGACTGACGGCCGCAGCGATATCCTGCAGAGACTCACCGGCATCTTCAACCTGCTGGACCGAGTCATGGGTCAGCCCGGCGCTGGCCTGCATATCCTCGACAGCTACCTCGGTGCCGGTCTGCAGGGCTTCGATCATGCGCTGAATGTCATCGGTAGAGTGCTGAACGCGCTGGGCCAGGGCGCGCACCTCGTCTGCGACGACGGCAAATCCGCGACCAGACTCACCCGCACGTGCTGCCTCGATTGCCGCGTTCAGGGCCAGCAGGTTGGTCTGTTCGGCAATCTCTCGAATTACCCGCACTACGCCGCTGATTTCCTGACTGTGAGTTGACAGCTGGTGCATGTGCTCGGTGCAGCGGTCGATGCTGGTGACCAGGCCTGCGATGGTCTTGCGAACCTGCTGTACCTTGTCCCGGCCCTGAATGGCGAGAGCATTGGCCTGACTGGACTGATCACGGGAAATCGAGGTGCTGCCGGCAATATCCTGTACCGTCGCACTCATTTCGTTGACGGCTGCGGCGACCTGATCGGTCTCTCCCTGCTGCACTATCATGCCGTCGCGCATACGGGTCATGGTCTCGGCCAGTCCGCGGGCACGCTGATCCAGTTCCAGTGCCGCCTGGCGTACCGAGCCGACGACGGCCTGCTGGGACTCCTGCATGGCATTGAAGGCTCGGGCCATCGAGCCGACTTCATCGCGCGCACTGCCAGGCGCACGCAGTGTCAGGTCACCGGTGCTTTCCACTGCCAGCATGACGTCGCGCAGGGTGATGATATGGCGGGTGATGAACAGAATCAGCAGTTGCGAGAAGAACAGCACCATCAGCATCAGCGCTGCCACCACGATCGCATAGAGTGGCGCGCGTTCAAGTAACAGCTCGGTGAAGCCCTGCCGTTCCACGGCCAGAGCGCGGCCCTCTACGGCTGACCAGGCGCCAATGTAGCGATCTTCGGTAATGCCGAGTCTGGAGGCCTCCAGCCAGCGCCCTGGTTGTGTCTGTGCGGCAGTCGGTGCTGTGATCCAGCTCAGGCCGTGCACCTTGCCGTCGGAGGGCTGTTCGCTGGCAAGCACGCTGGCCAGTTCCTGTCGGGTCTGTTCGATGCTGCGTTGCTCGACCCAGATGGCAACCAGTACGAGCATCAGCGTTGCTGCGAAAGCAACACCGTTGACTGCCCAGAACTTGTATTTCAGTGGCAGGTTCTTGAAGGCTTGCATGCATACTCCAGAGCATGTTGAAACAGGTGATCCTGACTGGCAGGCGGCACAGGGCCGTCAGTATGTGCCGTCACTCTGATATATCGGTTGATCCCGGTCAAACTTGAAGGGTTGTATGTAACACAGGCTTCGGCAGGGCGCTGGCGCTTCGGTTATACTGCGCGCAACTTCAGGGTCTGTTCCCGTGCGCCATGACCATGATGAAGCCGCTTTTGCGTCAAGCTCTGTTCGGCAGTGACGGCTGGTCCGCCAGTATAACCGCCGGAGGGTGACGCAAGCGCCGGTTCATCCTTCGGGCTGGCATCATAGTCAGCTGCGCGGCGCTGCGGGACCTGCCAAGGGAATAATCCATTGCCTGCGTCCTGGACTGCAGATCGCTACCCGACCGGGAGCATGTTCCGATGCTGCAAGGCGAGCGAACCAGACGGGAAAAGGCCCCAGAAAAGACAGCTTATGACCCCTGCGCTAACGCAACCCGTAATGATTGATGATGACGCCGAGTTGGCACGCTGCTGCGACCAGTGGCGTCGCCTGCCCTTCGTTGCCGTTGATACCGAATTTGTTCGCACCGAGACATTTTACCCGATTGCCGGTCTGATCCAGATTGGCGATGGCGAGCGCGCCACGCTCATTGATCCGCTGGGTATTGGCGACTGGACGCCCTTTGTCGCGCTGCTTGAGGATGCTTCTGTAGTCAAGGTCCTGCATGCATGCAGTGAGGATCTTGAAGTCTTTTCCAGGCTGTGTGGCGCGCTGCCCGCGCCGCTGTTCGATACCCAGCTTGCGGCAGCCTTTCTCGGCATGGACTTTTCCATGGGGTACTCCCGGCTGGTCAGTGCGCTGCTGGATATCGATCTGCCCAAGGATGAGACCCGCTCCGACTGGCTGCAGCGGCCCCTGAGCCCGGCCCAGATTGAGTATGCCGCCCGTGACGCCCAGCACCTGGCAGAGCTCTATCAGATTCTGGCTCCACGTATCGCCCAGGCCGGCGTGGCCGAGTGGCTGTTTGCCGACACCGCTGAGCAGGTCGCAGCCTCTGGCCAGATGATCGAACCAGAGCAGGCTTATCTGCAAGTCAAGCAGGCATGGCGGCTGAAGCCGGCCGAGCTGGCGATCTTGCGCCCGCTGGCGGCCTGGCGCGAACGCGAGTCCAGGGCTCGCGACATCGCCCGTAACCGCTTACTGCGTGAACGCACGCTGGTACCGCTGGCGCAGCGCCAGCCCGATACCCTGCAGGCGCTGTCGCGCATTGAGGACATGCATCCTCGGACCGTGCGCCACGAGGGTGAAACCATCTTGCAGCTGATTCGCGAGGGCCGCGCAGTGGCTCCCTCAGACTATCCCGAGGTTCTGCCGGAGCCATTGCCATCGGCTGCCAATCGGCTACTCAAGGCGTTGCGCAAGGTTGGGCAGGATGAAGCCGAGAAACGGGGTATCGCAGTCGAGATCATGCTGCGCAAGAAAGTACTTGAAGCCATGGTGCGCACTGGTTATCCCTCTGGCCCTTATCGACTGCCGGATGAGTTGACCGGCTGGCGTCGGGAACTGATGGGTGAAGCATTGTTGAAAGCCGCCAACGGTGCGGTGGAGGTAGCTGAATGAAAGTGTTGTGTTCGATCTTTCGGAGCACGAAAAAGCAGGGCATGTATCTGTATGTGCCCCGGGAAAAGGGCTTGAGCGAACTGCCCGAGGCGTTGCTGCAGTTGTTCGGGCGGGGTGAGCATGCGATGGATCTGGTGTTGCATGAGGAGCGTAAGCTGGCTCAGGAAGACATCCTTACTGTGTTGCAAAACCTGAAGGAGCAGGGCTTTCACCTGCAAATGCCGCCGCAGGAAGATGACTATATTCAGCATCTGCCGCCGGAGTTGCTGAATCGGAATGACCCGATCTGATTGAGCTCTGATTTAACCCGGCTCTGCAGGTTGCTCCCCAAGCCGTCGCTAACGCGACGGCTTTTTTATTTGCCCGGGTAACACCGTTGACACATTTTGTTACCTGCCTATATTGTACGTATTGCTTACTATAAGTGGTGCATGACTATGCTTCCCAAGCTTCGACTCGGGTTTCTGGTGGCCGATGTTTATCGCTTGTTGCGGCGGCAGTTTCAGGCCGAGCGCGGTGATCATGCTCTGACTCAGGCGCAGTCCCGGGTGCTGGTGTATATCGCGCGGTCGGAAGGAGTACGTCAGGTCGAGCTGGCCGACGTGCTGGAAATCAAGCCGATCACGCTGACCCGCCTGCTGGATCAGCTGGAGTCGCTGGGGTTGATCGAGCGGCGTAAATCACCTGCTGATCGGCGAGCGTTTCAGCTGTATTTACGGCCGGCCGCGCAACCTTATATGGAGATGTTTGAGCAACTCAGCGATGTGATAACCGCTCGATTACTCGATGGCCTGACTGAAGAAGAGGTGGCGGTGCTGATGAAGGCACTGGCCCATATTCGCGAACGCCTGCTTGCCTGAGCAGCCAGTTGACTGTGACTTACGGACGTACCGCATGACCGACCATACCGATAATTTCAACACCTCCGGCCCGGCGCCGGGAAATGGGCGCCGCCGTTTCTTTTTCATGCTCGTGCTGCCTGGCTTGCTGCTGGCGGCAGGGGCGATGATGTACCTCAATGGGGGGCGCTATATCGAAACCGACAACGCCTATGTGCGTGCCGACAAGGTGCCCGTCAGCGCTCAGGTATCGGGTACGGTGGTAGAGGTGCTGGTGCGGGAAAACCAGATGGTCGACGCCGGACAACCCCTGTTTCGCATTGACCCGGCGCCCTTCGAGATCGCAGTGAGCAAGGCGAAGGCTCAGTTGGCCCAGGTCCGTGCCGACCTTGCTGCACTCAAGGCGAATTATCACGAAACCGAGGCGCAGCTTGCGCTTCAGCGCACCCGCGTCAGCTTTGCCGGACGCGAGGAGCAGCGTCAATCCAGTCTGCGAGACAAGCAGTACATCTCGGCTGCGGCGTTCGACAGTGCGCAGCAGGCCAATGCGCTTGCCCGTCAGGAGGTAAGCGTTCTGCAGCAGGAGTTGGAGCGACTGGCACAGATGCTGGGGGGAAGCATTGATACTCCGCTGGAGGAGCATCCCCGCTATCGGGCTGCCCAGGCCGAGCTGGACGAGGCGCAGCTGGATTTGAGGCGCACCACGGTAGGGGCTTCTCTGACGGGTAGCGTCAGCAACTTGCCCAAGCCGGGTCAGTATCTGCGGGCCGGTAGCATGGCCGCCGCGCTGGTCGGTTCGGAGAGGCCTTGGATCGAAGCCAATTTTCCTGAAACCGACCTTACCTACGTCCGTCCGGGGCAACCGGTCGAGGTGCGGATTGATGTCTATCCGGATGTGGTCTGGCACGGCGTGGTCGAGAGCTTGAGTCCAGCTACCGGGTCGGAATTTTCGGTGATCCCGGCGCAGAACGCGACCGGCAACTGGGTCAAGATTGTTCAGCGGGTGCCGGTCCGCATTCGCCTGGAGCGCACGGCGGACAGCCCGGTATTGCTGGCAGGGCTGAGTAGCCTGGTCGAGGTTGATACCGGCCATCGGCGCAGTCTGCTTGGGCTGACGCTCTGAGGCATAACGGATGAGTGCAGCGGCAATGCAAGGTGCTGGAGCGGGAGTCAGGCGAGGCCTGATTACGCTCTCTGTGATGCTGGCGACCATTATGCAGGCGCTCGATACCACTATCGCCAACGTGGCGCTGCCGCACATGCAGGGCGCCATGGGGGCGACCCAGGACCAGATATCCTGGGTGCTTACGTCCTACATCGTTGCCGCAGCCATCTGCATGCCGCTGACCGGCATACTCAGCAGCCGTTTCGGTCGCAAGCGTGTGCTGCTCACCTCTGTGGTCGGTTTTACATTGGCCTCGATGCTTTGCGGGGCGGCCCAGAGCCTTGAGCAGATAGTCCTGTTTCGCCTGTTGCAAGGGGTGTTTGGTGCAGCATTGGTGCCGTTGTCGCAGTCGGTCATGCTGGACACCTACCCACCGGAGAAACACGGCTCGGCGATGGCGATCTGGGGTGTCGGCGTCATGGTGGGACCGATCCTGGGGCCGTCGCTCGGTGGCTGGTTGACCGAGTATTACAACTGGCGCTGGGTGTTTTACATCAACGTGCCGTTTGGCATTCTGGCCTGGCTGGGGTTGGTTGCCTTTCTGCCGGAAACCGAGACAAACCGTGGTCGGCGTTTTGATTTGACGGGCTTCCTGCTCCTGGCCCTGGGGATCGGTGCGCTGCAAATGATGCTGGACCGTGGAGAGACTCTGGACTGGTTTGCCAGCCCTGAAGTCTGGATTGAGGCGGTTCTGGCCGTACTCGGTATGTATTTGTTTGTAGTGCATATCCTGACCCGCCGCGAGCATCCCTTTCTTGAGCCGCAGATGTTCAGGGACCGAAATCTCTCGGTCGGACTGATGATGATTTTTGTCATTGGCATCATCCTGCTTGCGACCATGGCGCTGTTGCCGCCTTTTCTGCAGAACCTGAAGCACTATCCGGTGATCGATGTGGGTCTGGTACTGGCTCCCCGTGGCGTCGGCACCATGGTTGCGATGATGATCGTCGGCCGGTTGTCGGGACGGGTGGATGCGCGCTGGCTGATTGGGTTGGGCTTGGGGTTGACCTGTTTTTCGCTGTGGGAAATGACGCTGTTCAATCTGAATGTCAGTCGCTTCGATATTATTCGAACCGGCATTACCCAGGGATTCGGTCTGGGGTTTGTATTCGTGCCACTGTCGACGCTGGCGTTCAGTACCTTGATACCACGTTATCGAAACGATGCCACGGCCCTGTTCAGCCTTGTGCGCAATATTGGCAGCAGCATCGGTATTTCGGTTGTGGTGACATTTCTCGCCCAGCGTACGCAGATCAACCATGCGGCGTTCAGTGATTACATCAACCCGTTCAGCCCGGCGTTGCAGCAGGCCGTGGAGCAGGGGGCTTACAGTCTGGATTCGGCAGCAGGGTTGGCAAGGGTAAATGGTGAAGTAACCAGACAGGCCGCGACACTCGCATACCTGCAGGATTTTCGCCTGATGATGTGGATCACACTCAGTGCGTTTCCGTTGCTGCTGCTTTTGAAGCCGACTCGGCACCAAAGTACGGCGAGCGCCGAGCCCGTCGATCTATGAGTGATCGTGCGCCGCTTACCACTCGCGGCGCATGTTTTCGACGGAAATCTGCTCGTTCAGCGTCCAGTAGTCATAGAGCACACCAATCAGAAACAGGCCGCCGGTGAAAAAGTAGATGATCGCCGTAACCCACTTGCCCATATACAGCCTGTGCGCGCCGAAGATGCCGAGGAACGTCAGCAGAATCCAGGTCAGGTTGAAGTTGATGGGGCCGGTGCGGAACCGTCGATCAGCCTCACGGTCCATGCCAGGGATCAGGAACAGGTCAATGATCCAGCCGATGAAGAACAGCCCCAGGGTGAAAAACCACAGGGTGCCGGTCCAGGGTTTTCCGTAGTAGAAGCGGTGAGCCCCCATGAATCCGAATATCCATAGCAGGTAGCCGATTGCCTTGCTGTGAGTATCCGAATACGCCATGCGGGGGTGCCTCTCTGCAAAAGTGGGTGTGTAATACTGGTCATAGACCATAAACGATTTGTGGAGTGCCTGCAGCGTGCAAAATAAAAGTGCGAACTGGTTCAAGCAAGTGGCCCAGCGCGCAGAGACACTTGGCCAGCAGCGGCTGCGTGTTGGTGTGACCGGCCTCAGTGGTGCGGGTAAAACCACCTTTATTACCAGTTTGATCAATCAGCTGGAGAATCATGGCAAGGGCCTGCTGGCCAGGCGGGCACCCTTTGACCGGCTGGAGTCGGTGCGCTGGCAGCGCGAGAACGTCGAGCAGCCTTTCCCTTATCTCGATGCGCTGGCCGCCCTGTCTTCCGTGCCTGCGCGCTGGCCGGACTCGACCAGTGACCTGTCACGGGTGGTGATTGACCTTCGCTTTCGCCCCCAGGGGCTGTTGCGCAAGGTGCAGCCTGTACGCCAGGTCCGCATCGACATTCTCGACTATCCGGGCGAGTGGCTGCTGGACCTGCCGTTGCTGCAACTCGATTACGGGCAATGGTGCGAGCAGATGGCGCAGTGGCTGGAGCAGGAGCCGCGACGTTCGCTGGCCGGCGAATTGCGCCAGACCCTGCTGAACATCGATCCGGCGGCGCCGGCGGACGCCGCTCAGCTGGCCGCGCTGAAGGACGCCTGGACCGAGTTTCTGCTGCGTTGCCGTCGCGACGCCGGGCTGTCGCGCAACCAGCCTGCCCGTTTCCTGCAGCCGGGAAGCGGGGTAGCCGAACAGATGCTGCAGTTTATTCCGCTGCTGAGGGCCAATCGGCACAGCAGCGAGAGCGATAGCAGCTGGTTTAGCGTCTGTGCGGCGCGTTTCAACTACTACCGCGATTATCTGGTACGTGGTTTCTATGACGAGCATTTCCGCCACCTGGATCAGCAGGTGTTGCTGGTCGATATGCTCGGTCCGATGGATGCCGGCGAAGCGGCGCTGGCTGATCTTCGCGATGCAATGGAAGCGGTGCTGTCGAGCTTCGATTATGGCCGCAGTGGCCTGCTGGCACGGTTGCTGCGGTTCCGTCCGCGTATTCGCCGGCTGGCCTTCTGCGCAACCAAGGTCGACAAGGTCAGCCCCGAGCAGCAGCGCTCGGTGCAGCAGTGCCTGGAGGACCTGATGCTGGATCGCCTGGCTGATGTGCGTCATGGCGGTGTGGAGGTTCTCGGTCTGCCGTTATCGGCTATCCGGGCAACCCGTCAGGAAGGTGAGAATCTGGTTGCCGGGCTGGAAGGGCAGGAAGGCTGGGTTCGCTACCGGCCGGGCAGCATTCCTGCACACCTGCCGCAGTCGCTGCAGCTGAACAGTCCCGAGCTGTTGCCGCTCAGACCGCCGCCGGGCCTGCATCGCAGTGAGCCGTTTCCCCATTACCGTATGGACGACCTGGTGGCCTGGCTGATTGAGGGGGCGCAACTGTGAGTACCGAACAGAAAACCCGCATCATTGATACCTGGCAGGGCGAGCAGCAGGGCGATACCGAGCGTGCTACCGAGGTAGTAGGCAGCGCCGATACCATGCCAGATGCCTTTTCCGAGTCCGCGCAAGCGGCGCTGCCGTCAACCCTGAATGCGCCGCCTGCCAGTCGCTGGCCTGGCAGGCTTGTTCGCCTTGCCCTGGCTGCCGGGCTTGGCGGCGCCGTTCTGCAGTGGGGGCAGTGGAGCTGGGCGGCGTGGCAATGGCAGCCGCTGTGGGGGGCGTTGGTAGGTGGCATTGGGCTGGCGCTGGCCGGCTCCGGGGTGCTGGCCTGGCGCGATTTGCGCCGACAGCGGCACCGTCTGAGCTCACTGGAGCAACTGCGCGCCGAAATGCAGCAGGCCATGGCTGAACACGATCAGCGGCTGGCAGTCGACTGGCTGGACCGCCTGCAGCGTGTCTACGCCGATACACCGCTGGCCGGTAACTTGCGCCAGGCGTGTGCGGGGCTGGACGGCTCCCACAGCGCGGAGGAAGTGGTCAGGCGGTTGAACCTGCAGTTCTACCAGCCGATCGACCAGCAGGCGCGGCAGATTATCCGTCAGGAGTCGGTTGCTACCGGCGTGCTGGTGGCGTCCAGTCCGTGGGTCGCCATCGATCTGTTGCTGGTAGTCTGGCGAAATATTCGGCTGATGCAACGGGTGGCCGTCTGCTACGGACTGCCTATCGGTCGCTTCAGTCGCTGGCGCCTGGCGCGCCATGTGCTGCGTAATATAGCCCTGGCAGGTGGCACCGAGGTAGCCATGGGGGCGTTGAGTGATTCGTTACTGTCGGGCCTGCTGGAAAAGGTCGCGGCGCGGATCGGGCAGGGTGTCGGGGTCGGGCTTTACAGTGCCCGGCTGGGGCATTTCACGCTGGATCTCAGTCGTGCGGCACCGTTGGCAGAAAAGCAGCAACTGGTCGAAGACAATCGGGGCATTATCAGGATGATGAAGGAGCGCCTGGGGCGCGGTATCGATGGCGGGTTATAAATCACGCCGCCGCTGGCTGGCAGAGCGCTGGCTGGCGCGGCAGCAGGACAGATTGGGGGAGCACCTCGGCAGGCTGCGTGATCAGTTGTTGCCGCTCGGCTGGCCCGAACGCATGGCCAGAGTGGCTTCTATCGGCGACGGTGAAACCGTGCACTGGCGACCCCGTGACGGTTCCAGCAGTGCCGAGCTGCTGGTCTGGCTGGAGCGTCTGGAGCCCCGCCAGCGGCGCTGGCTGGCGAGCCTGCTGGATGCGCCAAGCGCCGGCCCAGTGACCCTGCTGGAGGCGCTGGAGCGTTTGCAGCTTGACTGGCGCAGCCAGCTCAATCCCCTGACACCCCATCGTGAATACGCCACTCAATTGCGGATTCTGGCCAGTTTGCTTGAGGTCGCTGCAGCGGCGGAATCAGCCTATCTGGATAACGAGCAGCGTATTTACCGGGCAGTCGACGAGCGTCTGTTTGGCTCGCTGCCCCTGCGGCTGCGGGCCGAGCTGGCAAATCGATATCCGGTCGGGGAGGGACACTATGTTCGCTGGTGGTATGAGCGATTGATGGCGCGCGCCGGGGAGCCAGACTATGACCTGGCCGGTGCCGGCCCGCAGGACTGGCCGGATATTCCGGCAGCCTGGATGGCGCTTGGCTGGTTGTGCGGTTTGCGGGTGAGTGAATCGGACGGCAATGCTGGTCAGTAACGGGCGGCTGGCCTAACATAGCCGGCTTTGTCACGGCTAGGGATCTTGTTTGATGAACTTCACCGCTCTGCTTCAGGCCTTTGATCAGTCCGCCAATGCATCCGTCACCATCCCGCCAGAGTGGGCTCAGGGCCGCGCCGGGTATGGTGGCCTTGTGGCTGCGCTGGTGCTGCGCGGTATGCGGGCCACTCTGTCCGACGCCCGGCCGGTACGATCTCTGGCAATCACCTTTGTGGGGCCGGTGCAGCCGGGCGAGCCGGTGCAGGTGCAGACCGAAACCCTGCGCGAGGGCCGAGCCGTCACTCAGGTGCTGGGCCGGGCGGTGCAGAATGGGCAGACCATGTGCATTGTGCAGGGCAGCTTTGGCGCGGGCCGTGAGTCCAGCGTCAACGTTGCGGCAGAGCCGGCACCCAGCGCGCCGCCGGCGAGCGAATGTCAGCGTACCCCGTATGTCGAAGGCGTCATGCCCAACTTCCTGCGCTATTTTGATACGCGCTGGACCTTTGGTGATTACCCCTGCACCAATAGCCGCAAGCGGGAGATGGGCGGCTGGATGCGCTTTGATGAAACCTTTGAGCAGTTTGACGAAGTGCACCTGGTTGGACTGGTCGACGTTTGGCCGCCTGCGGTGCTGCCGCACCTCAAGGAGCGTGCTCCCGCCAGTTCACTGACCTGGACCATCGAATTCGTCCAGCCGCAGCCAGTGATTGGCGGTGATGAGTGGCTGTTGTACAAGGCGACCATCGAGCATGCCCGTGATGGCTACGGTCACTGCGCGGCGATGGTCTGGAATGCGGCGGGCGAGCTGGTTGCCATCAGTCGCCAGACCGTCACGGTTTTCGGTTGACGGCTCAGGCGGGGCGCTCTGCGATCAGCGTGGCCCGCAATGGTGCCGGGTAGCCTTCGATGGTCTTGCTGCTGTCGTTCGGGTCGAGGAACGATGGCAGCGAGTTGAAGCGCATCCACTCGGTACTGCGTTGCTCTTCCATGCTGGTCTGATTCAGATCAACGCAGCGCACGTTTCTGAAACCGGCGCGTCGCAACATGCGTTCGAGCATCGGGACTGACGGCAGGAACCAGACGTTGCGCATCTGCGCGTAGCGGTCTTCCGGCAGCAGGCAGTGGTTCTCATCGCCCTCTACCACCAGCGTTTCAAGCACCAGTTCGCCTCCCGGTCGCAGACAGGCCTTGAGTTGCAGCAGGTGGTCGATGGGAGAGCGGCGATGGTAGAACACGCCCATCGAGAACACGGTGTCGAAGGCGCTGGTCGGCTCCGGGAGCTCTTCCAGGGTGAAGGGTAGCTGCCAGACCGGCGCTGTCGGCAAATAGTGCTTTACCGCCTCGAACTGATTGAGGAACAGCAGGTTGGGATCGACTCCGACCACCATGGCGGCGCCGGCGTGCCACATGCGCCACATGTAGTAGCCATTGCCACAGCCGATATCCAGTACCCGACGTCCACGCAGGTCGACGTGCGGCGCAACGCGCTCCCACTTCCAGTCCGAGCGCCACTCGGTGTCGATATGCACCCCGAACAGGTCGAACGGCCCCTTGCGCCAGGGGTGCAACCCCTGCAGGGCATCGTACAGTTGCTGTCGGGTGGCTTCCGGCAGCGCAGCGGCGCCGGTCAGCTTCACGCCCCGGCTGAAATCATGCTGCACGCCGTCCAGGGGCGGCAGGTTGCGCAGACTTTGCTGCCAGCGCTCCAGATCGCCGTGCTGCAGTTCGGCCAGGCGGGCTTGCAGACCCTCTGCCAGCGTCGTGTGCCAGCTGGCGAGCGGCGTGGATTTCAGGGTGTCGAGTAGCGGGGTGTAATCAATCACGTGTGGGCAATCATCGAGCAGAAGTTGAGGCACTGGAACCAAAGGTGGCTGTGGCTGAAGCCCGCGTCGCGCAGCCTCTGTTGGTGAACTTCCAGGGGGTCGGGGCGCATCACGTTCTCGATTGCGGTGCGCTTCTGGGCAATCTCCAGCTCGCTGTAGCCATTGGCGCGCTTGAACGCGTAATGCAGCGATTCCAGCGCGTTCTGGGTCTGGCTGTCGGTGAAGTTGAGCTTTTCTGACAGTACCAGAACGCCGCCTGGCAGCAGGGCCTTGCGGATGCGCTGCAGTAGCGCCAGACGCTGGTGGGGGGGGATGAACTGAAGGGTGAAGTTCAGCACCACCATGGAACAGGGTTGCAGCGTCAGCGTGTTGATATCGGCGGTAACCACCTCGGCAGGAATCGCCTCTTCGAGCATGGCGTCCTGGGCACTGAGGTACTCCCTGCAGCGTTCGCTCATCGCCTCGGCGTTGTCGACCGCAATGATCCGGCAGCCGTTCTGAGGGAGGTGGCGGCGCATTGATTGGGTCGCTGCACCGAGCGAGCAGCCGAGATCGTAGATCAGGGTACCGGGCTGGGCGTACTGTCCGGCGATCACGCCAATGCTTTCAATGATAGTGGGGTACCCGGGTACCGAGCGCTTGATCATGTCTGGAAAAACGCGCGCGACAGCATCGTCGAAGCGAAAATCGTCGACCTTGCTGACAGGGCTGGCGAACAGCTTGTCTACCTCTGACATGGCGGGACCCCGGGTGGCATCGTGAGGCTACGCATTCTAACCCAACTCGTCTGCCTTGACAGGATGGAGTGCGGATTGCTTGACTGCACAGTAGAGTGTGCGCTGTGTCACATGGCCAATTTATTGGCTTTTTGTGCTCATTCGGCAGTATTCATAGTGTTTTTTGACTGTTCGGCTGGCTTGCCATTCGTTTCCGTGCGGCTAGGTGGCATAATAGCGCGCTGGTGGCGTCGCGTTGGTGGGCGAGTTGCCGGCAACAGCAAGCTGATGTTCACAAGAGCAATGGACGCATTGAGTTCCCTGTGCCGATCGGGGCTCACAGTTAAATGAGGAAAGGGTATGGCTGTTAAACGCCAGATTGTCCGTGGTGCTGCCTCGCTGGCAGCATTGTATGCAGGTGTTGCTGGAGCGCTGGGGCTGGGGGAAATTCAGCTGGAGTCTGCGCTGAACCAACCGCTCAATGCAATTATCGAGTTGCAGGGCTCGGAGGGGCTCGGACCTGACGATGTGATCGTCAGGCTGGCCCAGACCTCAGACTTCGATAACGCCGGCATCGACAAACCGTATTTCCTCAACGATCTGCGCTTCACGCCCGTGGTGCAGAATCGCCGCCTGACTGTGCAGGTGCGCTCAACCCAGCCGGTGCGCGAACCTTATCTGAATTTTCTTGTAGAGCTGCGTCGTCCCAGCGGACGCATGCTGCGCGAGTACACAGTGCTGCTGGATCCGCCGCTCTACAGCGCGGGTCAGTCCGCACCGGTTGAGCGTGCGCCGGTCGCCGCTGCGCCGTCGGCACCAGCTGCTGCGTCTCCGAGCCCGGTGCCGCGTCGGCAGGTCGTGTTGCCAAATCTGACGCCGCAGCCTGATGCCGATCAGTACACGACGGTTGCCGGTGATTCACTGTGGGCCATCGCAGAACGCAGTCGTCCCGCTGCGAGTGTTTCGGTTCAGGCCACAATGACTGCCATCCATGCACTTAATCAGCAGGCCTTCGTTGGCGGCGATATCAATCGACTCAAGGTTGGTCAGGCGCTGGTCTTGCCGACGGCGGGGCAACTGGGCGTATCGGTTAGTCCGGCTCCGGCTTCGGAGGCTGCCCCGCAGGCAGCCCCGGAGTCGACGCCAGTGCCATCCGCAGCTCCAGCAGGCGATAGCACGCCGCCGCAGATTGCTGATGAGCCTATCGATGATGATATCGAGCAGGTAGCTGCGCAAAGCCAGGCGGATGCTGGGCAAGGACAGGGTCGGCTGAGTATTGACGAGGATGCGGTCAGTGACGCCGAAGCCGAGGCCGCCATGCTCGCATCCCGGTTGAATGAACTTGAGGGGCGGTTCAACACGCTGTTGAGTGAGCTTGACAGCCGTGATCGTCAGATCGCCGCGTTGCAGGCCGAGCTGGATGTGCTGCATGCGGCCCGTCAGGCGGAGGAAGCCGCTGCCAGTCAGGGCCAGGCAGGCGGGACGCTGGGCAGTGGTAACGGTGGCGATACCGTCTCTCCGACCGGCAGTGATGATCCGCAAGCCGGCAGTGTGGCCGCCGAGCAACCGGTTGCGAGCGAGAAGGCCGATTCGTCGTTTGCCTGGTGGTCTGTACTGCTGGCACTGCTGGCGTTTCTGATCGGTTGGGTGGTGGCCCGTGTGCGCGGCAAGCCAGCCGGCAAGCCGGTGGTTGCGTCGCCGCGCCAGATGACCTCCGATGTCAGCCGAGCCGAGCCCCGCAGCAGCGTTGCACCGGCTGCCGCCGGCGTGACAGCGGCGGCCGTGGCAGATGAGGCGCAGGACAACGTGTCCGGCATTGAGCTGTATATTACCTACGGACGTTTTGCCGAAGCGCGTGACGCGTTGGCAAAGACGATCAGCGAGGAGCCGGAGAATCTGGAGTTGCGCTACAAGCAAGCCAGGGTTTTGGGGGAGCTGGGTGATGCCGAAGGGTTTACTGAGCAGGCCGCCGCCATTTCTCAGCTGGGTGGCGACATGCAGCGCGTTGATCAGTTGCGCGCCCGCTTCCCGCAGCTGGACGCGGCGGTATCGCCGATCGATACGGTAGACGATGTACTGGATACCGGGCAGGCCGATAACGATCTGGCTGAATCCCAGCTCAATCTTAACGACTTCACGCTGGACCCTGACTGGGACCTGATTGAAGGCCTGACCCCCACGCCAGCGCGCAAGAACAGCCGACTTGATCCGATTGCGCTTGACGACGAGGCGTTCGAGAGCAGTCTCCACGAGTTCCCGGAAATCGAGGAGCTGGATGATCTGGACGGGCCTCATGATCTGGTGCGCAGCCCCAGTGATGAGCAGGACAAGCGTTGAAAGGCGGCATGAACAGAAGGCGACCATTGCGGTCGCCTTTTTTATGTCCGGAGCAAACCAGGCACGGCACATCGCTGCCTGCAGACGCGCTGGAGCGGGAGCGTCGGTGGATACGCTGCGCTTAATCCACTCTGCGGAACAGGACTGTGCGGCAGGGTGGAGTAAGCCAACGGTGTCTCCGCCATCGATGTGCCAGAACAGAATGAGCCAGCTACTGCGCACCGAACCCTTCAGTCAAACAAGCGCTTGGCAACGTCCCTGAAGTGGCTGGCAAAGTGCACAGTCATGCCGTCGCGCAGATACGCCGGCAGCTCTTCATAGTCGCCACGATTGGCCTCCGGCAGGATCAGTTCATGGATGCTCTGGCGCCTTGCGGCAATCACCTTCTCCCGAATGCCGCCAACCGGCAGCACGTGCCCGGTCAGGGTAATTTCCCCGGTCATCGCCAGTCCACTGCGTGGCGGTTGCTGGCGAGCAAGTGACAATAGTGCGCTGGCAATAGTGATGCCGGCCGACGGGCCATCCTTGGGTGTGGCTCCCTCGGGTACGTGCAGGTGAACGAAGGCTTCATCGAAGAACGCGCGGTCGGCCTTATAGCTGGCCAGGTTGGCGCACAGATAGCTGTAGGCGATTTCCGCCGATTCCTTCATCACGTCACCCAACTGACCGGTCAGCTTGAAGCCACGGTTCAGCGTGTGAATACGTGTCGCCTCGACTGGCAATGTAGCACCACCCATCGAGGTCCATGCCAGGCCGGTGATGATGCCGGTGCCCTTGAGCTGCTTCTCGGTGCGGAAGGCAGGCGTGCCGAGCAGCCTTTTCAGGTCAGCGGGCTTGATGCTGATACGCGTATCCGGCTCCTCAAGCAGCTTCACCACTGACTTGCGTACCAGCTTGCCAAGCTGCTTGTCCAGATTGCGCACGCCGGCTTCGCGGGCATAGCCCTCGATCACCTCACGCAGAGCCTTGTCGCTGATGCGCAGCTGGCTCTTGCGCAGCCCGGCGCGCTCCAGCTGACGTGGCCACAGGTGGTGCTTGGCGATGGCCAGCTTCTCTTCACTGATATAGCCGGACAGACGGATGACATCCATGCGGTCGAGCAGTGGCGCAGGGATGCTGTCCAGCGTGTTGGCGGTGCAGACAAACAGGACGTTCGACAGATCCAGACGCAGATCCAGGTAATGGTCGAGGAACTGGCTGTTCTGCTCCGGGTCAAGCGTCTCCAGCAGCGCTGATGCGGGATCGCCCTGATGGCTGGCGCCGAGTTTGTCGATCTCGTCAAGCATGATCACCGGGTTCATCACGCCCACGTCCTTCAGTGCCTGGACGAACTTACCGGGCATGGCACCGATATAGGTACGCCGATGGCCTTTGATTTCCGCCTCATCGCGCATGCCACCGACGCTGAAGCGATAGAACGGGCGGTCCAGGCTTTCCGCAATGGAGCGTCCTATGCTGGTTTTACCAACGCCCGGCGGGCCAACCAGCAAAATGATCGAGCCCGAGATCGTGCCACGGAAGGCGCCCACTGCAAGGAACTCCAGAATGCGGCTTTTTACATCCTCAAGACCGTCGTGGTCACGGTCGAGGATGCGTCTTGCCCGTTTCAGATCAATCCGATCCGGATGCACTATCCCCCAGGGCAGGGCGGTTGCCCAGTCCAGATAGTTGCGGGTAACGGCATATTCAGGCGAGCCGGTTTCCAGTACCGACAGTTTGTTCAGCTCTTCCTCAATCCGTTGGGCGGCCGCATCAGGCAGGGTCTTGCCTTCAAGGCGCTGACGGAACTGCTCTATGTCGGCTGTTCGGTCATCCTTGGACATGCCCAGTTCTTTCTGGATGATCTTCAACTGTTCCTTGAGGAAGAAGGTGCGCTGATGCTCGCCGATGTTGCGATTGACCTCGGCGGTGATTTCTCCCTGCAGACGGGCCACATCGATTTCCTTGCGCAGCAGCACCAGCACCTTTTCCATCCGGCGCAGGATGCCGGTGGTGTCCAGGATGTCCTGCAATTCAGGCCCCTTTGCGGAGGTCAGTGCGGCGGCAAAGTCCGACAGCGGCGACGGATCGTTAGGGCTGAAACGGTTGAGGTAGTTCTTCAGCTCCTCGCTGTACAGCGGGTTGAGCGGCAGCAGTTCCTTGATCGCGTTGATCAGCGCCATGGCATAGGCGCGCACCTCATCTCGCTCGTCGGCGGGCGAGTGCGGGTATTCGACTTCTACCAGATAGGGCGGCTTGTGGCTGAGCCACTGGGTAATGCGAACCCGGCGCAGACCTTGGGCAATAAACTGGATCTTACCGTCTTCGCGAACGGCATGGTGGATGCGAACGGCGCAGCCGGTAGCCGGCAAGTGATCCGGGTCGAGTTCACCATCGGCAGGCATGGGGCCGTCGACGTAGAACAGGGAAAGCGCCTTGTGCTGGGTATTGGCGACCCGTTCTATGGTCTCGTGCCAGGGGGATTCATTAACCACCACCGGCATGACCTGGGCAGGGAAGAACGGCCGATTGTTTATCGGCAGCAAATACAGCTTGTCAGGCAGGTTCTGATCGGGCAAAACAAGCCCTGTACCGCGGGACTCTGCAGCATCCTCGGCGACGTGTTCAATGTAGTCGGTATCCTGATCGCTCATCGATTCACCTTTTACGGACAACTCTTGGGGATGAGATGGCGACGCCGGGCGACTATTTCAATAGCGGAAATTTGTTGCGGATTGTGGCAGCATGTCATCGTTTTTCCCGGATCGATGAAGCCGTTGATGCGAACCCGCTTACTGGATCTTCCTGTTCAAACCGCGATTCACGCCCATCCCGAGCACCAGCTGGTTATCGGGTTGAGCGGCTGCGCAGATTTTGAGGTGCAGGGCCAGGGCGGCGCCGTGAATCGTTTGCATGCCTGCATTGTGCCGGGCGGGGAGGCGCACGCGTTCTCCGGCCGTGGCCAGAATCATATGTTGATCATGGACTTGCCCGGCGCCGGAGAAGAGCTTGGGCTGGGCGATGATCTGGCACGCCTGTTCGAGCGGCCACGCTTTATGCAGCTTGATCACCGCATGCAGGGCTTGCTGGACTTTGCCCAGCATGCGTTGACTGAACGCGGACCGGATCAGGATGGCCTTAACTGGCATCTTGGGGGTGTCCTGCTTGCGGCGCTGCAACGGCGCCTGTCAGACGGGCTGCCTCAGTCTCCGCGCAGAACCGCTTTAACGCCCGCAGAGCTGCAGCGGCTAGACGCCTACATTCTGGCCAACTTGGACCATCCCATCAGTGTTGCCGCACTGGCGGCGCAGGTATGCGTGAGCAGCAGTCATTTTCATGCGCTGTTCCGTGAGTCGACGGGCATAACTCCGCATCAGCACGTGCTGTCGCTGCGTCTTCGCGAAGCGTCCCGACTGCTGCAGGAGACGGCAATGCCAGTAGCCGAGGTTGCCAGTCGCTGCGGATTTTCCAGCCAGAGTGCGCTCAGCCACGCTGTGCGCCGTTACTGGGGGCAGACGCCTCGGGGGTTGCGTCTCGGCCGCGCCTGAGTGCCTTGAATGGCGCAAAGCTGCGTGATTCCCTCTGATATTGCTGGTCAGTCTTGCCTTCCTGACGCCCCTGTATTTCAACTATTTGCGAGCTGAATGGCTCGCACTGCTTCCGAGATTTTGACAAAAATCCCAGAGGTTTCCGCAAGATTCCCTCCGCCTGCGCTTCTACAGTCGAGCATCGGGCAGTGTCGCTACCCGAAAGCGGGTCGGCAAGAGCCCGGCTAAATCACAACAAACGGGATGATTCGTCCGATACGCCTGAATGGTCTAGGGTTGTTACAGGCGAACTCATATGTTCGTGTGTCACATGCCGTGACGCCGGACACGTCCAGGAGCATGCCAGAATGTTTAAAGCCAGCGAGGTGCTGCAGGGCGATTTCCTGCGCAGCCAGCCAACGGAATTCCTGCACAAGGTCAGTGCCAATTACGCTGTTGATGAGGACAGCTATCTGCGTGAGTTGATCGAACTCGCGCAGGACCAGGATCTGAGTGCGATTACGCGCAAGGCCAGCCAGCTGATTGTGGATGTACGCAAGCGTGACAACGCGGTCGACAGTATCGACGCGCTGCTGCAGCAGTACAGCCTGGATACCCAGGAAGGCATCATGCTCATGTGTCTGGCCGAAGCGCTGCTGCGCGTGCCGGATGCAGATACCGCCGATGCGCTGATCCGTGACAAGCTCAACGCTGCGCAGTGGGACCGGCACCTCGGGCAGAGCGAGCATACGCTGGTGAACGCCGCGGCCTGGGGCCTGGTGATGACCGGCAAGGTGGTCAACATGGATCAGCGTCAGGATGGCACGCCGGGTACCGTGCTGGGGCGTCTGATCAAGCGCAGCGGTGAGCCGGTCATTCGCGCCGCCATGATGCAGGCGATGAAGATCATGGGGCGCCAGTTCGTGCTCGGGCGCACCATCACCGAAGCGTTGAAGAACGGCAAGCCGCAACGCGACCAGGGCTACACCTACTCCTTTGATATGCTCGGCGAGGCGGCGCTGACCCGTGCCGACGCCGAAAAGTATTTCCAGGACTACAGCAAGGCGATCGCCGCGCTGGTAGACGATAAGTACAAGGGCCGCAGCCCGAAACCGACGATTTCGATCAAACTCTCCGCTTTGCATCCGCACTATGAAACCGCGCGCGAAGAGCAGGTGCTCAAAGAGTTGGGTGACAGTGTGCTGGCGCTGGTGCGGCAGGCACGCGTAGGCGACGTGGGTATTACCATCGACGCGGAAGAGGCTGACCGCCTTGAACTGTCGCTGAAACTGTTCGAACGCGTATATCGCCACCCGGATGTGCAGGGCTGGGGCAACTTCGGCCTCGTCGTACAAGCCTACTCCAAGCGCGCGTTGCCGGTGCTCTGCTGGCTGACGCTGGTTGCCCGCTCCCAGGGTGATCGTATTCCGGTGCGTCTGGTCAAGGGCGCTTACTGGGACTCCGAGATCAAGTGGTCGCAACAGGCTGGCCTCAGCAGCTACCCGGTATTTACCCGCAAGGAGGCGACCGATGTTTCCTATCTGGCATGTGCCCGCTACCTGCTCAGCCCTCTGACCGAAGGCCATATCTACCCGCAGTTTGCTACCCACAATGCGCACACTGTTACCTGCATTCTGGAGCTGGCGGGTCGCCGCGAGTTCGAGTTTCAGCGCCTGCACGGCATGGGTGATGCGCTGTATGACACGGTGATTGAACAGGCCAAGTGCCCGGTGCGCATTTATGCGCCGGTAGGAGCCCACAAGGACCTGCTGCCGTATCTTGTTCGCCGCCTGCTTGAGAACGGCGCCAATTCGTCCTTTGTGCACAAGCTGGTTGACCCGCGTGTACCGGTCGACAGTCTGACGACTCATCCGGTTAACGCGCTCACGCGTCATGCCTCGCTGGCCAATCCGCGTATTCCGCTGCCGCCTGCATTGTTTGGTGACGCGCGCCGAAACTCCCGCGGAGTGAACATGAACATCCTCAGCGAATGGCTGCCGTTGAAGGACGAGCTGGACAAGTGGTGGGATGCCCGCTGGAGCGGCGCTCCGCTGGTTAACGGCAAGCGTCTGCAAGGGGAAGGGCGCCCGGTCATGTGCCCCTACGAGCTGAGCCATCAGGTCGGTGAGGTGGTCTGGGCCTCGGCCGATCAGACCCGCTCGGCGATTGATAGCCTGAGCAGCGCCTTTGTGCGCTGGAATGCGACCCCGGTTGATGAGCGTGCAGCGATTCTTGAGCGTACCGCCGACAAGCTCGAAGAACACATGCCCGAGCTGATGGCCCTGTGTACCCGCGAGGCGGGCAAGCTGCTGCAGGACGGCATCGATGAAGTGCGTGAAGCAGTTGATTTCTGCCGCTTCTACGCCATGCAGGCGCGCCAGCGCTTCGCTACCATCACCCTGCCGGGGCCGACCGGTGAAAGCAACGAGCTGTATCTGCAAGGACGCGGCGTGTTTGCCTGTATCAGTCCTTGGAACTTTCCGCTGGCGATCTTCCTCGGTCAGGTCAGCGCGGCGCTGGTCTGCGGCAACACCGTGGTTGCCAAGCCGGCCGAGCAGACCAGTCTGGTTGCCGTACGCTGCGTTGAGCTGATGCATGAAGCCGGCCTGCCGGGTGACGTGCTGGCACTGTTGCCGGGTGATGGGGCACAGGTTGGTAGCGTGATCACGTCCGACCCGCGTATCGCCGGTGTGGCCTTCACTGGCTCCACCCAGACAGCCCATGTGATCAACCGCGCGCTGGCCGCCCGCAACGGCGCGATTGCGCCGTTGATCGCCGAGACGGGTGGTCAGAACGCCATGATTGTCGACTCCACTGCCCTGCCCGAGCAGGTGGTCAACGATGTGGTGCACTCGGCGTTCCAGAGCGCCGGTCAGCGCTGCTCTGCGTTGCGCGTGCTGTTCGTACAGGAAGATATTGCCGAGCGCGTGATCGAGTTGCTCAAGGGCGCGATGGCCGAGCTGCATGTGGGTGACCCGGCACGCCGTGATACCGATGTTGGCCCGGTGATTGATGCCGATGCCCGTGACGGTCTGCTCAAGCACGTCCGCGAGATGAAACAGGCTGGTCGTCTGATCGCCGAGACGCCAGTGCCGGAGGCGCTGAACGGACACTTTGTCGCCCCGGTTGCCTTCCGTCTGGACAGCATCAACGAGTTGAGTGACGAGCACTTTGGGCCGATTCTGCACGTGGTGACTTGGCGCGCCCGTGACCTCGACAAGATCATCGATGACATCAACGCGACCGGCTTTGGTCTGACCCTCGGCGTACATACACGTAACGAGGATACCGCTGAGCATATCGACGCACGGGTGCGCATCGGAAACGTCTACATCAATCGTAACCAGATCGGTGCGGTTGTCGGGGTGCAACCTTTCGGTGGTCAGGGCCTCTCCGGCACTGGTCCCAAGGCGGGTGGTCCGCATTATCTGCTACGGTTTGTCACGGAGCGTACGCGAACCATCAACACTACGGCGGTAGGTGGTAATGCCAGTCTGCTTTCACTTGGTGACGGGGAGCCCTGAGGCAGCGGCGACTGGCGAAAAGAAGCAACAGGGATGAATCAGCAGCACGGACAGTTCAGCAACCATAGATGCGTGAACCGGTTAGTTGGGTGACAATAGCCACCTGCTCGCGGATCGGGTTACCCCCGGCCCGCGAGAACCATTCACGAATCTCCAAGAGAGAGAATAAAAATGGAAGGTAATACTGCAGTCGTTACGGCGACGTTTATCGTGTACATCGGGGTGATGCTCGCACTGGGCTATATCGCCTACAAGCGCACCACCAACCTGTCGGATTACATTTTGGGGGGGCGCTCGTTGGGCCCGGGCACGGCGGCATTGTCTGCCGGCGCATCGGATATGAGTGGCTGGCTGCTGCTGGGCTTGCCCGGTTATGCGCTGTCAGCCGGTTACGAGGCATCGTGGATTGCCATCGGTCTGCTGCTGGGCACCTGGGCCAACTGGCTGATTGTCGCGCGCCGTCTGCGGGTTTACTCGCACCTGGCCAGTGACTCACTGACGCTGCCGGCCTACTTCGAGAACCGTTTCGAAGACAACAGTCGGATGCTGCGGGTTATCTCGGCCGTGTTCATCCTGCTGTTCTTCCTGTTCTACACCAGTTCCGGCCTGGTCGCAGCCGGCAAGCTGTTCGAGACCACCTTCGGCTTTGGTTATGAGCTCGCCGTTGTCATCGGCACGCTGGCGATCATCTCCTACACCTTCTTCGGCGGGTTTCTCGCGGTATCCTGGACCGACGTTATTCAGGGTCTGCTGATGGCGGCAGCGCTGATTGTCGTGCCGGTTATGGCACTCAACGTCGTGGGTGGATGGGATGCAGTGCACGGAGCCATGGAAGCACGCAACCCTGAACTGCTGAACCTCTGGACCAACGTAGAAGGCGAGCCGCTGGGCTTTATCGCCATTATTTCCCTGCTGGGCTGGGGTCTTGGCTATTTCGGTCAGCCGCACATTCTCGCGCGCTTCAAGGCGATCGAGAGTGATGCCGCACTGCCGACCGCCCGCCGCATCGCGGTCCTGTGGTCCGGTGTGTGCTTGCTGGCAGCGCTGGTGATCGGCTGGATCGGCATCGGTTACTTCGGTGAAGAAGGGCTGGCGGACGCCGAGACCGTGTTCCTCGCCCTCGTTCAGGCGCTGATGCATCCGCTGGTTGCGGGTATCCTGCTGGCTGCGGTTCTGGCTGCCATCATGTCCACTGCCGACTCCCAGCTGCTGGTGTCGTCCTCTGCTCTGGCCGAAGATTTCTACAAGGCATTGTTCCGTCGTGATGCGTCACAGCAGGAGCTGGTCTGGGTTGGTCGCGCGGCGGTTGTGGGTATCGCAGCGCTGGCTCTGGTCTTCGCTTTCAACCCTGAAAGTACCGTACTGGGTCTGGTGTCCTACGCGTGGGCCGGGTTTGGTGCCGCCTTCGGGCCGGCGATCATTCTGTCGCTGTTCTGGCGCCGGATGAATCGCTTTGGTGCGCTGGCCGGTATCATCGTTGGCGGTGTTACCGTAGTGGTCTGGAAGCAGATCGATACCATCGGTCTGTACGAAATCATCCCCGGTTTCATCCTTGCCACCATCGCGATTGTGGTGGTGACCCTGATCACCCCGGCTCCGGAAGGCAAGGTAGCCGATCAGTTCGACGACATGGCTTCACGGTTCTGATCGTCTGAACGTAAAAAACCGCCGTACCCGCAAGGGCCGGCGGTTTTTTTATGCTTGCGCTGCAGTGCCTAAACGCTGCACACGGTCAGCAGGAAGGTGTATTCCTCGGCAATGTCGCGCATGGCCTGGTAGCGGCCGCTGGCGCCGCCGTGCCCCGCGCTCATCTGCGTGCGCAGCAGCAGCGGTGCCTGATTGCTGCGTGTGGCACGCAACCGCGCAACCCACTTGGCCGCTTCCCAGTACTGCACGCGCACGTCATGGTAACCCGCGGTCACAAACAGGGCAGGGTAGGCCTTGGCGCTAACATTCTCGTAGGGTGCATAACCCTTGATGCGTGCTGCAACCTCCGGCTCGTTGGGATCGCCCCACTCTTCGTATTCACCGATGGTCAGCGGCAACTCCGGGTTGTTCATGGTGTTCCAGACATCCACGAAGGGCACGTCTGCTACGGCTGCACGAAACAGCTCCGGGCGCTGGTTGATGACATTGCCGATCAGCAGGCCACCGGCACTGCCTCCAGCAATGACCAGGTGGCCGGGATCCGTTTTGCCTTGCTCGATCAGTTGCTCTGCGCAGCGGATAAAATCACTGAACGTATTGCCCTTGTGCTCCAGCTTACCCTGCTGATACCAGTACTCGCCCATTTCTGCGCCGCCGCGAACGTGCGCTATCGCAAAGCGCCAGCCGCGATCCAGCAGTGACAATCGGGCGTGGGAGAACCACGGGTCCATAGACGCGCCGTAAGCACCGTAGCCATATAGATAAAGCGGACCGCTGCCGCTTGCATCGCTGCGCTCGATCAGGCTGACGGGAATGCGGGCACCGTCGTCAGCAATAGCCCAGAGTCGTTCGACCCGGTAGGCCTCTGGATCGAAGGGGCCCTCAACCGGTGTTTGCTTCAGCACCGTTTGCTCGCCGCTCTTGAGATTCAGAGCGCGAATCTCGGCCGGTCGATTCAGCGACTCATAGCGCAGTCTAACCTGCGGGCTCTGGTACTCCTCGCCGGACTGCACATGGAGGCTGTAGGCAGCATCTGGCATCTGTACCTGATACGCGTCTGCGCCAACCGGCAGGACATCCAGCCGGCAAAGGCCATCGCATCGATACTGCAGAATCAGCGCGTCGCGCTGTACCTCGACATCCTCCAGGGTATGCGCCGGATCTGCAGGGCACAGCAGCTGCCAGTTCGACTGACCCGGTGTGGCCGGATCACAGCGGTAGAGACCAAAGTTCTCTCCCGCACTGTTGCTGCGAATAATGAAACCCTGCTCACCATGGTCTGCGTCGTATTCGTGGCCTGTCTGTCGAGCGGCCAGACACTCCAGAGGCGCTTCCGGCTGGTCCGCCGGCAGAAAGTGCACCTCGCCGGTGTTCTTGCTGCTGCTGGAGACGCAGATAAAGTGTTCGGAACTGCTGCGGTAGACCGAGAGATAGAACAGCGCATCCGGCTCGTCAAAGACTCTGACCGGCTCTTCGTCGCGACGCAGACGCCAGAGGTGAGCAGGGCGTGCGCTGTCATCCAGACTGATGGCGAACAACGTGCGGTTATCGTTGGCCCAGCACAGGTTGCCACCGGCATTCTCCAGTGGCAGGGAGTAGATCTCATCGTTCAGCAATGAGCGAACGTAAAGCTGATATACCTCGTTACCCTGGGTGTCCAGGCTGTAGGCCAGCCAGTGCTGGTCCGGACTGACGCTGAAGTCGCCAAGCTCGAGAAAATCTTCATTTTCGGCCAGCTGATTCAGGTCCAGCAGCAACTGTTCGGTGCTGGTGTCGATGTGCAGGCTCTGGTCGGCCGGCCGGCGGCAGCGGTAGTAGCGCGGATACTCGGCGCCGGCTTCGGTGCGCTGATAATACAGCCAGGTGCCCTTGGGGCTGGGCAGGCCCAGATCGGTCTCCCGGATGCGCCCACGAATCTCCTGAAACAGCTGTTCGCGAAGCTCGGCATGGGGCGCCATCCAGGCGTCGGTGTGCTCATTTTCCACCTGCAGATGTTGGATGACTTCTGGTGTGTCGCGCTGCTCGAGCCAGCGGTAGGGATCTTCACCGGATTCGCGGCGGGCGATGGGTTGGTGCAGTTCAGGACTCATGGGCTAAAAACCGTTATCATGGCGCGGTTGATTTGATCGGACGGATGGCAGGCAATGTTCAACGAAGCAGAATATCAGACGGTCTGGTGGATCTATCTGGCGACGGCGGCAGGGTGCTGGCTTGTCTGGTGGAAGCTGACTGCTCTGACCCGCTGGTGGCTTATTCGTGAGCCGCTTTGTCTGGCCATGGCGGTCTTGCTGTTTACACCGGTTTCCGTCGAGGCTGACGGGACCTGGATGGCTCCGGCTACCCTGATCTATCTGCTCGATACGTTTCTGTCTACCGGTGAGAACCAGTCGCGCGTGCTTGGCGAGCTCAGTCTGGTGATGACGCTGGCGTTTGCGTGCTATGTGCCGGTTGCGGCAGTTCGCCTTGCAGTCCAGCGTTGGTGGCGCCGGCGTCATCCACAGGAAGACGAGCCGGCCGCCGCCGACGCCTGATCCCTTATTCTCCGTTGCGAGCCTCATACATCATGCGTGCCAGACGCATGATCTGCTCCTGGAATTCGGTACGCTGAGCGTCGGTCATAGGGCACATATTCAGTTGCTCGAACAGACGATAACCCCGTACCGAGAAAAACAGGATGGCCGCCTGGGCTAGCCCCAGGGGAGACTTCTCCAGAATATCGAACAGCCCCTGGACGTTATCCGAGCTGGTCTGCAGCAAGGCCGGATTGCTGGCGGCGGCAGCGAAAATGGCCGAGTCCAGGTTCTTTTCCTCGCTGGATTCGCTCATGTTGCTGAGCAGCAATGCCTTGAGTTCGCGCATGGGCTCGTCGGGCAATACGCTTTCATAGGCGCCCCAGCGCACGCGAAAACGCTCAAGACGGTATTCGATCATGGCGCTCAGCAGCGCTTCGCGGTCGGGGAACATTTGTTGCAGCGTGGCTTCATCAATTTTGCTGCGTTCGCTCAGGCTGGCGAAGGTCAGTTGCGACGCGCCCAATTCACTGACGATCGCTTCTGCGGCACGAAAAATGATGACCTTGAGTGCATCCGGGTTCTGACTGCTGGGCGTGGTATCCACTGGTAACCCCCTGTGACTGACGTTCCTGCTCGCGGCCGACTTTGGTCGGGCGAGGGTAAAACGAGGTTGTTAGACGTGTTGCATCCGCGGGATACCCCGGGCGGCAGCAGGGGTGTCGGATGGCTTTTATGCCGCATAGGGTACGCGGTCGGGACGGCGGAGGCGAGTAGTTTTTAGCATTCTGCAGGCAACAAAAAACCCGGCCTGAGCCGGGTTTTTTTATTCAGTTCTCGGATTAACCGATGATCTGAATGTTTGCAGCCTGCTTGCCTTTCGGACCAGTGGTCACGTCAAAGGACACCTTCTGGTTCTCAGCCAGGGACTTGAAGCCCTGAACCTTGATCTCGGAGAAGTGGGCGAACAGGTCGTCTCCACCGCCATCCGGAGTGATGAAACCAAAACCTTTAGTGTCGTTGAACCACTTAACTGTACCAGTTGCCATTTCAGATAATTCCTATCAAATTGAAATACTTGAGTTTGCACTCAATTAAAGCGTGGGAATCAAAGATCACGAGAATGACAAACTTACGTACTGAAAAGTGCGCTTGCAGCCTACAACTCTATCTCTTGAAAACCTACGCGCTCACTCTGCGCCTTTCAGGGGGACAAGTCAAGACCTCAACAAGACCCCATCACGGCGCGAATAAACGAAATTGAGTATACGACAGATTCAGGAAATGGCACGTCTTTCAAGATTTTTTTTCAGTAAGCCGGAAATGCCCGTTTTACGCGCCTTGCGTGGCGCGTCGATAGGGGTAGACATCCAGTACCTGGCCCGCGCGAATCTGCTCCTGCAGGCCTTGCCAGTAACTGGCATCGAACAGGTCACCGTGCAATCTGGAGAAAAGTCTGCGCTGGTGCAGATCGGCAAACAGGAAAACTGGAAACTCTTCGGGGAACACGTCATTTGGTGATACCGAATACCAGGGTTCCGACGCCATTTCCTGTTCCGGGTAAAGCGCTTCCGGAATGACTCGAAAGTTAACCTCGGTCAGATAACTGATTTCGTCGTAGTCGTAAAACACCACGCGGCCATGGCGGGTAACACCAAAATTCTTCAACAGCATGTCGCCGGGGAAAATATTGGCAGCGGCCAGTTCCTTGATCGCCTTGCCATAATCGAGCAAAGCGTCGTGAGTCTGCTGTTCGCTGGCATTTTCCAGATAGATGTTCAGTGGCGTCATGCGGCGCTCGGTCCAGCAGTGCCGGATCAGAATGGTATCGCCTTCCTCAATGACGGTTGACGCGGCGACCTCCAGCAGCTCCTGCAGGCATTCGGGGTCGAAGCGATCACGCGGAAAGCGAAAATCGGCAAATTCCTGGGTGTCTGCCATGCGACCGACGCGATCGTGACGTTTAACCAGTCGGTATTTCTCGATGACGGTAGCGCGGTCGATGTTCTTCGAGGGGGCAAATCGGTCCTTGATAATCTTGAAGACCGTATTGAAGCCCGGCAGGGTAAATACGCTCATTACCATGCCGCGTACCCCGGGCGCCATGATAAACCGGTCATCCGAATTGGCCAGGTGGGCGATCAGCGAACGGTAAAACTCGGACTTGCCCTGCTTGTAGAAACCGATGGCGGTATAAAGCTCGGCCAGATGCTTGCCGGGCAGCAGGCGTTTCACGAAGGCGATCAGCTCACTGGGTACCGCACATTCGACCATGAAATAGGAGCGGGTGAAGGAGAAGATGATCGAAACGTCCGACTCATCGGTGATCACGGTATCGACGCTGATGCCCTGGTGCTCGCGGTTGACCAGCGGCAGCACAAAGGGCCATTGCTCCTGCTGGCTGATCAGGCGCCCGACCAGGTAGGCTCCCTTGTTGCGGTAGAACACACTCTGCACCATTTCGGCGGTGAGCCCGCGATCCATCTGCGCCCAGTCAGGCAGCCCCTGCTGCAGCTCACTGACAATCATCTCGACATCCCGCGTCATGTCTTCCCAGGGCACATCGAAGCTGTATTCACTGAGAATCTGGTGGGCCAGCCCCTGCAGCGACCCCTCGGAGATGAAGCCACGGGTCAGGGAGATGCGTGAGGGCGGGCGGCTAACCGGCCGGGTGCTGTGGACGAACATGGTTTCGTCGCTGATCTGGTCGTGCTGATGCAGGCTGCAGAATACCGAGTTGAACCAGGTCTCTGCGAGTTCGTCGTCAAAGCGCTGATCAATCAGGGTAATGTAGGAGAGGCGAATATCGGGCCAGGCCGCGACATTGCGCACCTGCTCGCCAAGTTCGGATGCGGCAAGACGTTCAGCGGTGTCCTGTACCTGTTCTTCGTAGGCGTTGATCCTCAGGGTAGAGGCTTCCTGAATGTCGTTCCAGCGGGCTTGCTCGAAGCGCGCTCGGGCGCCGGCGGTCAGGTCGCGAAAGATGCGACGGTAGCGGTCAAAGCCGGAGAGAATCTGCTGAGCTATCTGATCGGAAGCCTGGGACATGAAGAGCGCCTGCGGGTAGGGGAGCGAATGCCCGCAGCATAGCCAGTCAGGGGCAGACTGGGAAGGGTGTGCTGCGATCCGCCGCACCGGGTCAGGGTGCGGCGGACGCGGCTGTTACTGCACTGTTTCCTGATCGGTGAACAGGTCGCTGAATAGCATGGTGGACAGGTAGCGCTCGCCGGAATCCGGCAGGACGACGACGATGGTCTTGCCTTGCATCGCTGGCTCCTCTGCGACCCGCACTGCTGCCGCCATGGCCGCACCGCAGGAAATGCCGACCAGAATGCCTTCCTCGCGCATCAGGCGCAGCGCCATGTCCTTGGCTTCGTCATCACTGACCTGTTCAACGCGATCAACCATGCCCAGGTCAAGGTTGGCAGGCACGAAGCCGGCACCAATGCCCTGGATCTTGTGCGGGCTGGGTTTGACCTCATCACCCTGCAGCGTCTGGGTGATTACCGGGGAGGTCGCCGGTTCAACCGCTATAGAAGTTATCTTCTTGCCGCAGGTCAGCTTGATGTAGCGAGAAATGCCGGTAATGGTACCGCCGGTGCCGACGCCGGCGACCAGCACGTCAACGCTGCCGTCGGTGTCGTTCCAGATTTCCGGACCGGTGGTCTTTTCGTGAATGGCCGGGTTGGCCGGGTTCTCAAACTGCTGCAGCAGGATGTATTGCTCCGGGTGCTGGGTGGCCAGCTCCTGTGCCTTTTCGATAGCACCCTTCATGCCCTTGGCCGGATCGGTCAGTACCAGCTCGGCACCCAGCGCCTTGAGTACCTTGCGGCGCTCCAGACTCATTGATGCGGGCATGGTCAGCACCAGCTTGTAGCCGCGGGCGGCTGCAACGAATGCCAGGCCGATGCCGGTGTTGCCAGAGGTTGGCTCGACAATGGTCATGCCCGGCTTCAGGCGGCCGCTGGATTCGGCATCCCAGATCATGCTTGCGCCGATACGGCACTTGACCGAATAGGCAGGGTTGCGGCCTTCGATCTTGGCCAGAATGGTCACGCCCTTCGGGCCGAGGCGATTGATACGAACCAGCGGCGTGTTGCCGATGGCCTGGGAGTTGTCTGCGAAGATGCGGCTCATGGCACGACTCCTTGTTGTAAATGCTGCAGGGCAGGGGGGGATCAGGCCAATCAGCCTATGCCGGGCGCCGGCACCCGTCAATGCGATGCGCGGAGCTTTCGGGTGCGTTGGTGGCGCAAATCTCGTTGCCAATAATGAGGGGGTATCAGCCAGCCTTTGGTTGTGCCGTGTCGCGTTTACAGTGAAAATCGTCGCAAGCTATAGTGCTTGATCCATTTTTCGTGCAATGCCTGGTCTCTATTACACCGGGCTCCGGCCCAAGGAATACTCAGATGAAGTTCGAAGGTACTCAGTCCTACGTCGCAACCGACGACCTCAAACTGGCGGTTAACGCCGCCATTACCCTGGAACGCCCGCTGCTGATCAAGGGCGAGCCGGGCACGGGTAAAACCATGCTGGCCGAGCAACTGGCCGAGTCCATGGGCGCCAAGCTGATTACCTGGCACATCAAATCCACCACCAAGGCGCATCAGGGGCTGTACGAGTATGACGCGGTAAGTCGTCTGCGTGATTCCCAGCTGGGCGTCGACAAGGTGCACGACGTTGCCAACTACATCAAGAAAGGCAAGCTCTGGGAAGCGTTCGAGTCCGAAGAGCGCGCCATCCTGCTGATCGATGAAATCGACAAGGCCGACATCGAGTTCCCGAACGACCTGCTGCAGGAACTCGACAAGATGGAGTTCTACGTTTACGAGACCAACCAGACCATCAAGGCCAAGCAGCGCCCGATTATCATCATTACCTCCAATAACGAGAAAGAGCTACCGGATGCCTTCCTGCGTCGCTGCTTCTTCCATTACATCGCCTTCCCTGATCGCGAGACCATGAAGAAGATCGTGGACGTGCATTTCCCGAAGATCGAGCAGACACTGCTGTCCGAAGCCATGGATATCTTCTTCGATGTGCGCAAGGTACCCGGTATCAAGAAGAAGCCGTCTACCTCCGAGCTGGTTGACTGGCTGAAGCTGCTGATGGCTGATCAGATTCCCGAGGCCGTTCTGCGTGACCGCGATCCGACCAAGGCGATTCCGCCGCTGTACGGTGCGCTGGTCAAGAACGAACAGGATGTCCAGCTGCTGGAACGCCTCGCCTTTATGACGCGTCGTCAGAACCGTTAAGAGGGAGGTGCCCGATGTTACTGGGCCTGTTCAATGAGATGCGGGCAGCCAAGGTACCGGTCTCGGTACGTGAGCTGCTCGACCTGATCAACGCGTTGAAGCACCACGTCGTGTTCGCCGATATGGACGAGTTCTATTATCTGGCGCGTACCGTCATGGTCAAGGACGAGCGGCACTTCGACAAGTTCGACCGTGCCTTCGGTGCCTACTTCAAGGGTTTGGAAAACCTCGATCAACTGATTGAGGCGATGATTCCCGACGACTGGCTGCGCAAGGAATTCGAGCGCATGCTGACCGAGGAGGAAAAGGCCAAGATCCAGACGCTCGGCGGTCTCGACAAGCTGATCGAGGAGTTCAAAAAGCGCCTCGAAGAGCAGAAAGAGCGCCACGAGGGCGGCAACAAGTGGGTCGGTACCGGCGGCACCAGTCCCTTTGGTTCCGGTGGCTTCAACCCTGAGGGTATTCGCGTCGGCGACGCCGGAAAGCGCCAGGGCAAGGCGGTCAAGGTCTGGGATCAGCGTGAGTACAAGAACCTGGATGATCAGGTCGAGCTGGGTACACGCAATATCAAGGTGGCGCTGCGTCGCCTGCGCAAATTCGCGCGTCAGGGCGCTGCAGACGAACTGGACATTGACGGCACCATCGACCACACCGCCAAGGATGCGGGTCTGCTGAATATCCAGATGCGTCCGGAGCGGCGTAACGCGGTCAAGCTGCTGCTGTTGTTCGATATCGGCGGCTCGATGGATGCGCACATCAAGGTGTGCGAAGAGCTGTTCTCTGCCTGCCGTACCGAGTTCAAGCACCTGGAGTATTACTACTTCCATAACTGCGTCTATGAGTCGGTGTGGAAGAACAACATGCGTCGCACCAGCGAGCGCACCTCGACGCTGGATCTGCTGCACAAGTACGGTCCGGACTACAAGGTGGTGTTTGTCGGTGACGCTGCGATGGCGCCCTACGAAATCACTCAGCCGGGCGGCAGCGTAGAGCACTGGAACGAAGAGGCGGGCTACGTCTGGATTCAGCGCTTCATGGAGAAGTACAAGAAGCTTATCTGGATTAACCCGTATCCGAAGGATGCCTGGGAATACACCTCTTCAACCAAGCTGATTCGCGAACTGGTTGAAGACAAGATGTACCCCTTGACCCTGCAGGGCCTGGAAGACGGTATGAAGTATCTCAGCAAGTAGGCGGCGGCTTCGCCGCCGCAGCCAGAAGCTGCAAGCTATAAGCCACAAACAGTCCCTGCAGGGACTGTCTGTGGCGGCTGATTCGGCACATTAGCTTCCTGCTCCAGAACCAAACCCGGCACAGTGCCGTAAAGCTGTTCACTTAAGCTGCGAATAAGCTGCGAAATCCAAGGCCCTCGGATTACCCGCTACCGCGCGCTCGCGCTGTAGCAGGGGCCTTACGGACACGGCATGCCGTGTCCCTACTACGGAGTTGTGGTTATGATATTCGTAGGGACGCGACACGTCGCGTCCGCAAGGCTCCGGGAGATGCAACATGCCAAAGCCTTTCCCTGCAGAGGTAGTGTTCGCACGAGCACGACATGCCGTATCCGTCCGGCAAAACGCCTCCCTCAAGCCCGGTACAGCTAATGAAAAAGCCTAACTGAGCAGCATTAGGCCCTGTGCCGGGTTTGATTTAGCTTGAGGCTTGCCGCTTGTAGCTTCCAACTGCGGCAGCGAAAGCTGCCGCTTAGCCCAACTGCACCGCCGGTGCCTGCGGACGGTCGATGCTGACCTTCTCGGTGGGCGCCATTACGGTGGCGACACCATCCACAACCTGCTTGCCGTCCTGATTGATAACGCGGGTGGCGATTTTTACCCGGTTCTTTGGCAGTTTTTCCAGCACTTCCAGCTCAATGGTGATGTTGTCGCCCAGGCGTACCGGGCGCAGAAAGCTCAGCTCCTGGCCGATGTAGATGCTGCCCGGCCCCGGCAGTTCGCAGGCGATTGCGGCGGAGATCAGTGCGCCGGAGAACATACCGTGGGCAATGCGGCCCTTGAACGGGGTGGCTGCGGCAAATTCTTCGTCCAGGTGGACCGGGTTGACGTCGCCGGACACCGCAGCGAACAGCAGCAGGTCGCTCTCCTGTACCTGGTGGGCAAGGCTGGCCTTGTCACCAATGTTGAGTTCGTCGTAAATGCGGTTTTCAAGCTTCTGCATGGCTGCGGCTCCGTTGCACGGTGGTGGACAGGTGCCGGTCCAGCCAGCTGAGCACATCGGAGATGACCTCATCCCGATTGATCTCATTGAAGGCTTCGTGCCGGGCACCCGGATAAAGCCGCAATTCTACCTGTGAAAGTCCGGCGGCGTGCAACCGTTGCTGCAGCTTTGCCAGGCCGTTTCCGGCACTGACGGGGTCGCGCTCGCCACCCAGTATCAGAACGGGCAGGTCGCGCCGTATCGAAACCAGCTGATCGGCTGTCGCAATACGTCCAAGCGCGTCGAACAGGCACTGCCAGTAGTGACCACTGAGCACGAACCCGCAAAGCGGGTCGGCTACATAGCGGTCGACCTGAACAGGGTCCCGGCTGAGCCAGTCAAACGCAGTGCGGGGTGCACCGAAGGCGCGGTTGAAGCGACCGAACGAGAGTGTGTTCATGGTCTGTGCGGGCGCATCGGTACCCCGCATGCGGCTTTCCAGTGCTGCCATTATCCGCCCTATGCGGCAGAGCACCCGTGGGTTGGCGTTACTGCCGCTGAGCACTGCCAGATCGACGCAGTCGGAATGGGTCAGCAGCAGGCTTTGGGCGACGTAGCTGCCCATGCTGTGCCCGAGCAGGATCAGCGGGTGCTCCGGCGCGGCGTCTCTGGCATGCCTGATCACTTGCAGCAGATCGTTGGTCAACGCCTCCCAGCTTGCGCCAGGTGTAAGTTGGCCACGGGCCAGTTCGGGCGTGCTAAGGCCGTGGCCGCGCAGATCCAGTGCCCATACACCGAGTCCGGCGGCGTTGAGTTGTTCCGCCAGTGTCTGATAGCGTGCGCCGTGTTCGGCCATGCCGTGACAGATGACGACGCTGGCGCGTATTGGCAACGCGGTGGGCCAGTGGTGAATGTTCAGGTGGGCGCCGTCAGGTGCGGTTAATGCCAGGGTGGAGTAGGGCATTGGTCAGTCGTCCTGTGCTTGTTGTTCTTGTTGTTTACGGGCGATCGCTACAGGCATGCTAGTGCGCGCGGGAGAAGCGGTATTCACAAATCAAATGAAACACTCCAGCATTTTGTATTTGCGCCAAGCCCTGTTAGCTTTGAGCCACTTTATCAGTAGTGCCAAGAGCTTCAATGCTCAATCGACGTCAACGACTGGCGTTGCCAATATAAGAAACTGCACCACCGGGGAATAGGAGAATAACAATGGATGCGTCCTTCTGGGCTGATAAACGGCCGGCGGGGATTCCCAACGACATCGATCTGACACAGTACAGCTCGATTATCGACGTCTTTGACCAGGCCTGTGTGAAGCACGCCAAGTTGGCAGCCTTCAGCAACATGGGGGTCACCCTGACCTACGCTGACCTGGATCGTCTGTCGGCCGCCTTCGCGAGTTATCTCCAGCAGCACACCGACCTCAAGCCCGGCGACCGTATTGCCGTGCAAATGCCTAACGTGCTGCAGTTCCCGATTGCTGTTTTCGGTGCGATTCGAGCCGGACTGGTGGTAGTCAACACCAACCCGCTCTATACCGCCCGGGAGATGCGTCACCAGTTCCAGGACTCTGGTGCCAAGGCGCTGATCTACATGAACATGTTTGGGCATCTGGTACAGGACGTGCTGCCTGATACCGAGATCAAGTACCTGTTTGAGGCGCGTATGGGTGACATGCTGCCTGGCCTCAAGGGCATGCTGGTCAATGCTGCGGTCAAGCACGTTAAAAAGCTGGTCCCGGATTACTCGTTGCCGCAGGCGGTGCCGTTCAAGGCAGCACTCAAGCGCAGCAACGGCCAGCGCCCGAGTGGTGTGACCCGCACGCTGGACGACGTGGCCGTGCTGCAATACACCGGCGGCACTACCGGTGTTGCCAAGGGGGCCATGCTGACCCACGGTAACCTGGTGGCCAACATGCTGCAGGTGTACGCCAACATGCAGCAGCTAGACAGCAACGGTCAGAAGATCAACGGTGAACCCGGCGAGGTGATCATTGCACCGCTGCCGCTGTATCACATCTTTGCTTTCACCGTGAACTGCATGTGCATGATGATCGCCGGGCACCATAACGTGCTGATCACCAATCCGCGCGATATTCCCGGCTTTGTCGCCGAACTGAAAAAGTGGCAGTTCTCCTCGATTGTCGGCCTCAATACGTTGTTTGTCGCGTTGATGGATCATCCCGAGTTTGAAAAGCTCGATTTCTCGCGGCTCAAAAGCACCGGTTCCGGCGGCACTGCGCTGGTCAAGGCCACTGCCGAGCGCTGGCAGAAAAAGACCGGCTGCGTCATTGGTGAAGGCTATGGCCTGACCGAGTGCTCGCCCGTTGTGACCTCCAGCCCGGGCGATGGTTTGGCGCGTCTGGGCTCGGTTGGCCTGCCGGCACCGGGTACAGCCCTCAAGGTCATTGATGAAAACGGCAACGAGCTGCCTATCGGCGAGCGTGGCGAGCTGTGCGTCAAAGGCCCGCAGGTAATGAAGGGCTACTGGAATCGCCCGGAAGCGACTGCAGAGGTACTGGATGCCGACGGCTGGTTTCGTACCGGTGACGTGGCGATCATCGACGAAGACGGCTTTGTGTCGATTGTTGACCGCATCAAGGACCTGATCATTGTGTCCGGCTTCAACGTCTATCCCAACGAGATTGAAGACGTGGTGGCTGCCCATCCCAAGGTCGCCAATGCGGCGGCCATCGGCGTGGAAGACGAGAAATCCGGCGAAGCGGTCAAGCTGTTTGTTGTGCCCAGCGACAAGAGCCTGACCGTTGACGAGCTCAAGGCATACTGCCGCGCGAATTTCACCGGGTACAAGGTGCCCAAGCATTACGAGATTCGCGAGTCGCTGCCCATGTCGGCGGTTGGCAAGATTCTGCGTCGCGAGCTGCGCGACCAGTAATCTTCTGCCTGCGAGGGTGACTCGCCGGTCACCCTCGCAGGCGCTCAAAGCCAAGCTTCATGCACTCTGGATGCCTGTCCGGGGTGCTGGTCTGCCTCTGGAAAAGCTGCTAGTCTTCGGGCTCTTTGGACCCTCGGGTGCGTCAAATAGACGCTTGCCGAGGGCCAGACTGAGTGTCGTGACAAGAGTGCTGAAAGCACCAAAAGACAACCGAACATACGATAAGACAGCAGCAATACCTGTTCAGGAGCCGGCCTACATGCTTGAAAATTTCTGGAAAGACAAATATCCAGCGGGTGTTTCCCCTGAAATCGATCCCGACCAGTACCCCAACGTTCTCGCCGTTCTCAAAGACTCCTGCCAGCGCTTCGCCAACAAGCCTGCCTTTACCAACCTCGGAAAGACACTCACCTACGGTGACCTTTACACTCTCTCGGGTCACTTTGCTGCCTACCTTCAGAAGCATAGCGGCCTGCAGCCAGGCGATCGTATCGCTATCCAGATGCCGAACGTTTTGCAGTATCCGATTGCCGTGTTCGGTGCGATGCGTGCCGGCTATGTGGTAGTCAATACCAACCCGCTTTACACCCCGCGGGAAATGGAACACCAGTTCAACGACTCCGGCGCCAAGGCGCTGGTCTGCCTGGCCAACATGGCGTATATGGCAGAAGAAGTAGTGCCCAAGACCGGCGTCAAGCATGTCATTGTCACCGAGCTCGGCGATATGCTGCCTCCGCTCAAGCGCCTGCTGATCAATGCGGCGGTCAAGTACCTCAAGAAGATGGTACCGTCCTACAATATTCCGGGCATGGTCCGCTTCAACGATGCCATGGCCAAGGGACGCAGCCTGAGTCTGGCAGAAGCCAGTCCGGCGTCTGGCGACATAGCCGTGTTGCAGTACACCGGTGGCACTACCGGCGTTGCCAAGGGTGCGATGCTGACGCACCGCAACCTGGTTGCCAACATGCTGCAGGCCAAGGCGCTGATGGGTTCGAACATGATTGATGGCGAAGAAGTCGTGATCTGCCCGCTGCCGCTTTATCACATCTATGCCTTCACCTTCCACTGCATGGCAATGATGGTCAGCGGTAACCATAACGTGCTGATCACCAACCCGCGTGATATCCCGTCCTTTGTGAAGGAGCTGTCCAAGTTCCAGTTCACCGGCTTCGTTGGCCTCAATACCTTGTTCGTTGCTCTGTGCAACGATGCCGCTTTCCGTGCGCTGGATTTCAGCAAGTTCAAGGTCACCCTGTCCGGCGGCATGGCGCTGCAACTGGCTACCGCCGAGCGCTGGAAGCAGGTTACCGGGTGCGATATCTGTGAAGGCTTTGGCATGACCGAAACCAGCCCGGTTGCTACGGTTAACCCGATAAGCAACATTCAGCTGGGCACCATCGGTATTCCGGTGCCGTCCACCCTGTGCAAGATCATCGATGAGGATGGTAACGAGCTGCCGCTGGGTGAGCGTGGCGAGCTGTGCGTCAAGGGCCCACAGGTAATGAAGGGCTACTGGCAGCGTCAGGAAGCAACCGATGAGATCCTGGACGCCGAAGGCTGGCTGAAAACCGGTGACATTGCGATCATTCAGGAAGACGGCTACCTGCGCATTGTTGACCGCAAGAAGGACATGATTCTGGTATCCGGTTTCAACGTGTACCCGAACGAGCTGGAAGATGTCATGGCGACCCTGCCGGGCGTGGTGCAGTGTGCTGCCATTGGCGTGCCGGACGAGAAATCGGGCGAAGCGATCAAGGTGTTCCTGGTCAAATCTGCCGACTCGACCCTGACCGAGAAAGACGTGATCGCCCATATGCGCAGCAGCCTGACTGCTTACAAGGTGCCCAAGCACGTTGAGTTCCGCGACGCTCTGCCGACCACCAACGTCGGCAAGATCCTGCGCCGCGAACTGCGCGACGAAGAGCTGAAGAAACTCGCCAGCCAGTAAGCTGCACCGGTCGCTCCGTTTTTGCGACAATACAGCCCCGCCCGGCACTGCCGGGCGGGGTTTTTTAATGCCAAGGATCAACCATGTCAGCCAAGCACTCCAATGCGCCCGATTTTTCCCAGGTCATGGCCAGCGATCGTCATCGCCTGCAGCAGCAGTTTCAGCGCCTGCCCAAGGACGATCAGGGCAAGGCCGCCGCAGCCTGGCTGGAGCGCTTTAACGCTTCAAGCGAGAAGGTGACCGAGCGCGCCCGGCTGATCCCGAAAATCATCTATCCCGATGCACTGCCGATAGCCGACAAGCGCGAGCAGATCAAGGCCGCTATTGCCGACAATCAGGTGGTGGTGATCGCCGGCGAGACCGGCTCAGGCAAGACCACCCAGTTGCCGAAGATCTGTCTGGAACTAGGGCGCGGCATCCACGGTCTGATCGGCCATACCCAGCCGCGGCGACTGGCTGCGCGCAGCGTGGCATCGCGTATTGCCGAAGAGTTGAATACGCCGCTGGGTGAGCTGGTCGGCTATCAGGTGCGCTTTACCGATCAGACCTCAGAGCGCTCGCTGATCAAGCTGATGACCGACGGCATTTTGCTGGCCGAAACCCAGAATGACCGTTACCTCACCCGCTATGACACCCTGATCATCGACGAGGCGCACGAGCGCAGCCTCAATATCGATTTCCTGCTGGGTTACCTCAAGACCATCCTGGCCAAGCGGCCTGATCTGAAGGTGATCATCACCTCGGCAACCATTGATCTTGAGCGGTTCTCGGCCCATTTCGACAATGCGCCGGTGATTGAAGTGTCCGGTCGTACCTACCCGGTGGATGTCTGGTATCGGCCGCTCAGCGCCGAACGGGACGAAGAGGGCAACACGGTCGAGGAAGACCTCAGCATCGACCAGGGCATCGTTGCCGCGCTCACCGAGATTCAGCAGTTTGAGCGCAGCCACGGCAAATCGCCGGGTGATGTGCTTGTGTTTCTGCCGGGCGAGCGGGAGATTCGCGATACCGCCGAGTACCTGCGCAAGGCCAACCTGAAGCACACCGAGATTCTGCCGCTGTATGCGCGGCTGTCGGCTGCCGAGCAGCAGAAGATTTTTTCCTCCCATGCCGGGCGGCGTGTGGTGCTGGCAACCAACGTGGCGGAAACGTCGCTGACGGTGCCGGGCATCGTCTATGTGATTGACCCGGGCGAGGCGCGCATCAGCCGCTACAGTCCGCGCTCCAAGGTGCAGCGGCTGCCGGTGGAAGCTGTCTCGCAGGCCAGTGCCAACCAGCGCAAGGGCCGGTGCGGCCGGGTTGCCCCCGGTATCTGTGTGCGGCTGTTCAGCGAGGAAGACTTCCTCGCTCGCCCGGAGTTTACCGACCCGGAGATTCGCCGCACCAACCTGGCCTCGGTTATTCTGCAGATGCTGCATCTGCGCCTTGGCCGCATCGAGGATTTCCCGTTTATCGAGCCGCCGGATGGCCGGGCCATCAGCGACGGTTTTACCTTGCTGCAGGAGCTGGGTGCGGTCGATCGCAGCGGTGCGATGACCGACATCGGTCGCCAGCTGGCGCGCCTGCCGGTTGATCCGCGGATTGGTCGGATGTTGCTGGAAGGGGCTCGTCAGGGCTGCCTGGCCGAACTGGCGGTGATTGCCAGCGCGCTGGCTGTGCAGGACCCGCGCGAACGTCCGCTGGAAAAGCAGCAGGCAGCCGATCAGGCCCATGTCCAGTGGAACGAGGAGGGCTCGGACTTTGCCGCCTTCCTGAATCTGTGGAACGGTTTTGAGAGCCAGCGTCAGGCACTGACCCAGAGCCAGCTGCGCAGCTGGTGCCGTCGCAATTTCCTGAATTATCTGCGTCTGCGTGAGTGGCGCGAAACCCATCGGCAGATTCGTCTCACCTGCCGCGACATGGGACTGGAAGAAAACAAACAGCCTGCGTCCGGCGAGCCGATACACAAGGCGCTGCTTGCGGGGCTGCTCAGCCACCTCGGCAACAAGACCGAGGAGGGCGATTATCTCGGCGCACGGCAACGCCGCTTCCTGCTGCATCCGTCCTCGGGTCTGGCGAAGAAAAAGCCGGCCTGGGTGATGGTCGCCGAGCTGACGGAAACCCGCCGTCTGTATGGTCGGCTGGCGGCAAAGATTGATCCGGTGTGGGTCGAGCCGCTGGCGGCGCATCTGGTCAAGACCAGTCACAGCGAACCGCACTGGGAGAAAAAGCGCGGTCAGGTCGTGGCCTTTGAGCAGGTCTCGCTGTACGGCCTGATCATCGTGCCAAAGCGCAAGGTGCACTTCGGCCCGATTGATCCGGTTGTCTCGCGCGAACTGTTTATTCGCCAGGCGCTGGTGGCAGGCGAGTGGCACGGCAGGGCGGCCTTCAACAAGGCCAACCAGCAGTTGCTCAGCCAGCTGGATGAACTGGAAGCCAAGGCACGTAAGCGCGATATCGTGGTGGACGAGGAAACGCTGTACCGCTTCTTTGATCAGCGCATCCCCGAGAACATCTACCAGCTGGCGAGTTTCGAGCGCTGGCTCAAGCGCAGCAGCGAGACCAATCCCAAGCTGCTGCACATGACCCGCGATGACCTGCTGCAGCGCGAGGCCAATGATGTCAGCGCCGATCTGTACCCGGATCTGCTGCGCTGGGAGAGTGTGGCACTGCCGCTCAGCTATCACTTCGAGCCGGGCCATCCGGCAGACGGCGTGACCGTGCGCATTCCTGCCTCGCTGCTGCGGCGTATCGACCCGCAGCGGCTCGACTGGCTGGTGCCCGGGCTGTTGTTCGACAAGTGTGTGGCGCTGGTGCGTGGTTTGCCAAAGGCCATTCGCAAGAACTTTGTCCCGGTGCCGGACTTTGTGCGCGCCGCGCTGGAGCGCATGCCGTTTGCCGACGGCAGCCTGACTCAGGCGCTCGGCCGCGAGCTGACGCGCATGACCGGTGTGCGGCTGGATGGCGATGCCTGGGCTGATGTGGAGCTGGAAGACCATCTGCGCATGCGTATCGAGGTGGTCGATGCGGTCGGCAAGCCGATCTGCGCCGGCCGCGATTACAGCGCGCTGTGCGCCCAGATTGACGGCCTGCCGCTGCAGGCCGTGACACCCGTAGCTGAAGACAAGCCCAAGGCACCCGCACAGGTGCCCGGCAGCTATGCGTTGCCGGAAACCCTGGTGCGCAAGCAGGCGGGTATTGCCGTGAACTTCCACCCGGCCTGGGTGGAGCAGGGCGAGGACGTGGTCGAGCAGTTGTTTGATGTGCCGCAGGTCGCGTTGCGTGAGCATCGATTTGGCATTCAGCGCCTGCTGCTGCAAAGTCCTCAGTTGAACGAGCAGGCGCGTTACCTGCGTCAGAAGCTGACCACCCTCAAGGACGCAGCAATCTACTACCGTGACCTCGGCACCCAGAAGCAGTTGACCGATGATGTGCTGCTGGGCGCGATTGATCGGGTGTTTTTGCCTGCCGGGGCGCCATTGCCCCGCGATGCCGAGACGTTGGCCGCGCTGATCGAGGCCGGCCGCGGCGACTGGGTGCCGGCGTGCGAGCAGCTGACGAGTCAGGTGCTGGCGATCCTCAAGCAGTGGCACGGGCTGCGCAAGCGCTTCAAGGGTAAGGTCGAACTGGCCCACGCGCTGGCCATGAACGATGTTCGCGAGCAACTGTCTGAACTGGTCTTCCCGGGCTTTGCGCGGCAGGTGCCGGGCGAATGGCTGAGCCAGTACCCGCGGTATCTGAGTGCGATTGAGCAGCGGCTCGACAAACTGCCGGGTCAGGTGCCGCGAGATCGCGCCTGGACCGATGAGCTGCAAGGTTACTGGCAGCAATACAAGGCCCTGAGTGAGCGCTTCCAGCGCGAAGGTCGCTGGGACCCGCGGCTGGAAGAATGGCGCTGGATGCTGGAGGAGTATCGGGTGTCGCTGTTTGCCCAGCAGCTTGGCACGCGGATGCCGGTCTCGGGCAAGCGGCTGGCAAAACTGTGGCGGGAAATAACCGCCTGACAGCGCGGCTGATAATGCACGGCGTGACGGGGTGACTGGAGTGATCGAGCCTATTCAGGTGGCAAGTGACAACGGCGGCCAATTGCAGCTGCAGCGCCTGGCTGCAGCGCCCGCGTCGGGGCCTGTGGTCCTGTTGCTGCATGGTGCCATGTCCGACAGTCGGGTATTTTTGCCTGCCGAACACGGGCTGGCCCGTTATCTTGCGGAGCAGGGCTGCTGCGTTTACGTAGCCGATCTGCGCGGCCACGGTGACAGTCTGCCCGCGCTCGGTGGGCCGCAGACGATCCGCATGACGGACCTGTTGCAGGCCGATATCCCTTCACTGCTTGAATGGCTGCGTTCCGAACATCCCGATCAGCGGCTGTTTGTCGTCAGCCACGGCTGGGGTGGCGTGTGGCTGGCGGCAGCGTTGATCCGCAAGCCGCAGTTGCTGGCCTCGATCAGCGGGCTGGTGCAGTTCGGCGTACGCCGTCGAGCGCTGGCCGGTGGCCGTTTTACCCGCCTCGCCCGGCGCTGTATCTGGGGGACGTTGGCGTCTATTGGCGGTCGGTTCAAGGGGCGCATCCCGGCCTGCTCAATGGGACTGGGCAGTCACGATGAGAGCGTCGATGTTCACACCGTTTGCCTGGCCTGGGAGCGCGGCGAATGGCGTGATCTTGAGGATGGTTTCGACTATGCTAGCGCCTTGAAGAGTCTGGCGTGGCCCCCCAGCCTGTATCTGGCTGGCGATCGTGATCGCGTGTTGGGGCACATGCAGGATGTCAGACGGTTTGCCCACGAGTTGGGCAGACATGATGCACAGGTAATCTTGCTGGAAAAGGGCCGGGGTTGCTCGCGCCATTACGGGCACACCGATCTGCTCACCCATCCGCAGGCAGAGCAGGATCATTTCCCGCTGATTGCCGACTGGCTGGCTCAGCGCCAGCAACCTACGCACACACAAGAGCTGTTCCCTCGCTGTAGCGCAGCGGACGTTGAGGGGGCGGCGTACATTACATGAGAAGAGGACCGACCGTGCACAGAGTCGTGATCAGCGGAACAGGTTTGTTTACCCCGTCCGAGAGCATCAGCAATGAAGAGCTGGTTGCCAGTTACAATGCCTACGTAGAGCGTTTCAACGCTGAGAATGCCGCAGCTATCGAGGCCGGTAGCGTTGAACCCCTGGCGTGCTCCAGTACCGAGTTTATCGAGAAGGCATCGGGCATCAAGGCTCGCTATGTCATTAACAAGAGCGGCATCCTGGACGTGGATCGTATGGTCCCTTCCATTCCCGAGCGCAGCGACGACGAACAATCGCTGCTGTGCGAGATGGCCGTGAAGGCTGCCCATCAGGCGCTTGAAGCTGCGGGTCGCACACCGGCTGATATCGATGGCGTCATCGTTGCCTGCTCCAACCTGCCGCGCGCCTATCCGGCACTGTCGGTTGAAGTGCAGGAAGCACTGGGCATCGAGGGTTTCGGGTTCGACATGAATGTGGCCTGCTCCTCGGCCACCTTCGGTATTCAGAATGCAGCCAATACCGTTGCCCTCGGTCAGGCCCGCGCCGTGCTGATGGTCAACCCTGAAGTCTGTACCGGCCACATGAGTTTCCGCGATCGCGACAGCCATTTCATTTTTGGTGATGCCTGCACCGCGGTGGTTATCGAGCGCGCCGAAGATGCGGTCTGCGAACACCCTTACGAGATCCTTGGCACCAAGCTGCTGACCAAGTTCTCCAACAACATCCGCAACAACTTCGGCTTCCTCAACCGCTGTGACGAGTCCGGCATCGGCGCGCGCGACAAGCTGTTCATGCAGAACGGTCGCAAGGTGTTCCGCGACGTATGCCCGATGGTCGCCGAACTGATCGGTGAGCACCTGACCGAAACCGGTCTCGCTGTTGCCGACGTCAAGCGCTTCTGGCTGCACCAGGCCAACCTCAACATGAACATGCTGATCGCCCGCAAGCTGCTCGGTCGTGACCCCAGCGTAGAAGAAGCGCCAGTGGTGCTCGATCAGTACGCGAACACCAGTTCTGCCGGTTCGATCATCGCGTTCCACCAGCACCAGGCTGACCTGCCGGTCGGCAGCCACGGCGTGATCTGCTCCTTCGGCGCGGGTTACTCCATCGGTAGCGTCATCGTCCGCAAGGGCTGATCCGTGTGACCGACGAGCAGGATCTGATTCAGCGCCTGCTCGCCGGAGAACAGGGCGCGTACCGTCAGCTGGTATCCACTTACCAGGGGGCCATGCGGGCAGTTGCGACGGCGATTGTCGGAATCGCCAATGCCGAAGAAGTGGTGCAGGAAAGCTGGCTTGCGGTCGTGCGCAACCTCAACGGGTTTGCCGCGCGCTCAAGTCTCAAGACCTGGCTGCTTACCATCACCGCCAACACCGCAAAGTCGCGCCTGCGCAAACAGCGTCGCGAGGTCCTGCTCGACGATCTGACCGGGCCGCATGGCTCCATCGACGACCGACGCTTTGCATCTGACGGGCACTGGGCCGGAGAGCTGCCGCTCTGGCACAGCGACTCTCCCGAAGCATTGCTTGACGAGCAGGCATTGCGTGACTGCCTCGAACATACCCTGAACTCGCTCTCCGAGCTGCAGCGCAGTGTGTTGCTGCTGCGTGAACGGCAGGGGCTCGAATTAACCGACATTTGTAACCTGCTGGACATCTCGCACTCCAATGTCAGGGTGCTGCTGCATCGCGCCCGTCTGAGTGTATTTGCGACGCTGGAGCATTTTGAGGTAACGGGCGAATGTTGACGTGCAAGGAGCTGGTTGGGCGGTCAAGCGATCTGCTGGATGGCGAGCTGAAGTTCAAGCAGCGCCTGGCGGTTGCGGCGCATCTTGCTGTCTGTCTGCGTTGCCGACGGTTCATTCGCCAGCTGCGGCTCAGTCAGCGGGTCATCCGCCAGCTGCCAGAGGCCGATGTGGCGGAGCTGGACGCGTTGCTCAAGGCAATGCAGGCGTTTCGCCGCGACCATCACTGACTCGTCAATCAGCGCTCGTATGTTTCCGGCGGGTGCCGGCCGTGTCACCCTCGACTGCTCTGAACCCCTCTATCTCGATGCTTTCAAGGTAAAGCTGTTTCCGTCTTCCTGGCGGAAGTGCTGCGTACGGAAAAAGTTCCCCTGTCATCGAATGTTCATGTCCGCGCAACTGATCTGAAATATGGCGCTGCCAGTATTCCCTCCAACACCGGGCGCCGCCCCATCCGGCGAGCCCCAATGTGTTGTTTCACTGTCAACGCAAAACATAACTGAGGGAAGACTCAATGACTCTGCGCAAGCACTTCGCTGGATTCGCCGTAACCGCACTGGCTGCCGCCATTCCGGCAGTCGCCATGGCCGATGTAAGCATCTACGGCCGCGCCCACGTATCCGTCGATTTCCTGGATGACGGTGCGGACTACTCCGAAACCAACCTGTCCAGCAACTCTTCCCGTCTGGGCTTCAAGGGTGACCACGAGATCAACCCGAACCTGACTGCCTTCTTCCAGATTGAGCAGCAGATCGACTTCGGTACCGACAACGGCAGCTCCTTCAACACCCGCGACACCTTCGTCGGTCTGAAAGGCAACTTTGGTTCCGCTCGTATGGGTCGTTTCGACAGCCCCTTCAAAGCAGCTCGCGGCCCGGCCAACCTGTTCGGCGATCAGGTCGGCGACATGCGCAACCTGACCCGCGTTGGCAACGCCCGCTTCGACGAGCGTTATGACAACACTCTGGAATACACCACGCCGGACATGAACGGCTTCTTCGCCAAACTGGGCTACTCCGTTCAGGAAAGCACCGTTAACGGAGAGGACACTGACGACAGCGTGATCAGCGGCTCCCTGAACTATGCTGGCGACGCTCTGGAAGCGGCTCTGGCCTACGAAGCTGCTGATGAAGACACTGGCCGCGGCGAGCGCGACGGTATCCGTGCCGCAGCTGCCTACAAGATCACTGATGGCTTCAAGCTGGTTGGTTTCTACCAGACTGTCGACTACACCAACCCGGCAGCGACTCAAGCTGTTCAGGACGCACTGACCTCCGACACTTACGGTCTGGGTGGCGAGCTGAAAGTCGGTTCCGCTACTGCGCTGAAAGCCATGTGGCTGACCCGCGACTCCGATGCCGACAACTTTGACAGCGACATGCTGGCTGTAGGTATCGAGCACAAGCTGGACAAGGCTGTTCGTGTCTACGCCAACTACGCCATGGTTGAAAACGACGAGAACGTTGCTCTGACTCCCTGGAGCCAGGCACGTACCGCCAACCCGGCTGGTGCACTGGGCGAAGATGCAACCGGCTTCTCGGTAGGCCTGCGTTACGACTTCTGATCCCGTCACCTGACAGGACCGAAGTAACCCGAAGCCGGACTGTTTGAGAAAACAGTCCGGCTTTGTCATTAAAGTGAAACCCTGCAGTCTTAATCTCGTCGCCAAGTGGTCATAAAGTGTGATCACGACCGGATCTCAATGTTCACTTGTGCCAGGAGTTCTATCCCATGCGTCAACTGCTCTGTCTCGCCGCCGCCGCGCTGCTGTCCGCTTGCGCCCAGCAGGCTCCCGTCAAACTGTACTCAGGCGCCGAACAGCCTGCTTCGCAGGTCCTGGTTGTTGAAATGCCCAACACCCTTGAGGTCCTCAATATCAACGGTCAGCCTGCGCCGGAAGCCAATCGCATGGTCGGCAACAACCTGCGTCAGCTGGAGCTGCAGCCGGGCAAGTACCGCATCAATGCGTACTTTGAAAACGGCTACGACGTGGGTGGCGGTCTGAGCCACGAAATCGTCCGTACCCGCAGCGCGACCTTCACCATCGACGGTCAGGCCGGCGAGGTTTGGCGCATTGAGTTCGATGAGCCGAGCAACCTGAAGCAGGCTCAGGAAATGGAAAATAACTTCGAAGGCGTCGCCGTCAATACCCGCACCGGCGAGCGTGTTGCCAGCGAACCGGGTCCGCGTTATGTGTCGCTGCTGGGCGAAATGTTCGGTTCTGGCACCATGGTCGCCACCCAGGATCACGGTATCGCCCCGATTGGCGCGGCTCCCCAGGCTACCGCGCAAGTCCCGATGGCCGTGCCGACTCCGTCGCAGGCTGCTGCGCCAGCCCAGACCCTGCCGCATGACGCATCGACCCTTGCTACCCTGAAGCAAATCTACCTGATGCTCAGCCCGGAAAGCCGTGACGCCTTCCTCGAATGGGCCGTTCAGTAATCGAGTAACACCCCGTAGGCTTGTGTGCTGCACCTTATTCCCCGCTCACGCGGGGATTTTTTTGTCTGTGTATCTGGCGGAAACGTCTGTGGGCTGGCGCTGCGTAGTAGGGTGGAGTAAGCCAAAGGCGTCTCCACCGATTCGCTGGCAAAGCAGCGACCAGCGCGGGAACATCGGCTGGACACGCCCTACGGTGTCTCTGCGTCGATGGCTTGCTGTACCTGGCGGTAAAAGGCCAAACGGTCCTTGCCCTGAGTGCCACCCTGATTATCTGTCGCCTGCGGCCAGTTGCCGTTCGCGGCAATAACCAGTTGGCGGTCAGGGTCGATAAAGATGCTTTGACCGAAAATGCCCTGGGCCATGTAGGCGCCGTCGTCGAGGGTCCACCACTGATAGCCGTAGCCGCGGCCCGGCACGCCGATATCCACCTGTTTGTGGGTAGCCTCGGTGATCCAGCCCTCGGGCAGTACCTGCTTTCCGCCGGCGATACCGCCGCCGAGCATGAACAGGCCGAAGCGGGCGTAGTCCCGGGTGGCGGCCTGCACGCAACAGCCGCTGATTTCATGGCCGGTGGAGCCGAGCAGCCAGGTGGCGTCCTGTTGCATGCCAAAGGGTTTCCAGATCTTTTCCGACAGATACTCCGCCAGCGGCTTATTGGTGGCTGAGCTGGCGAGCACGCCAATCAGGTTGGTCTCGCCGGTTTTGTACACCCATTTGGTACCGGGCTCGGCCTCGGCTTGCAGCTGGCGCATATAGCTGACGGTCACGTCCATACCAGGCTCGGCAGTGTGCGAGTTGAAGCGGGCTACGTCCGAGTTCGGGTCGGCGTAATCCTCGTTCCATGCCACGCCCGAGGTCATGGTAAGCAGCTGGGCTATGGTCACGTTGTCGTACGCCGAGCCCTTGAGGTCCGGTATGTAGTCCGACACCATGTCGTCGATACTTTTGATGTAACCGTCCTGAATCGCGGCGCCGACCAGCGTCGAGGTAAATGACTTGGCGACCGAGAAACTGGTCCAGCGCCCATCGGGGCCAAAGTCCATGGCGTACTTTTCGAGCCGTACCTTGCCGTTGTGCACGATGATCAGTGCCGCGGCACGCTGGGCGTCCATGTAGGCATCTATATCCAAACCTGCATCCAGCGGCGCGCCGTCGGGCAGGGCATATACGTTGTCACCGGCCTCGATTACCCGAGACTTGCTCAGAACCGGCAGGCGATCCAGTGCCCTGAAACCGGCATCGCGCTGATCTTCGGACCAGAACAGCACATTGGTACTGGTTGGCAGGTTAAGCGCCAGTCGGCGCATATCCTGGTCGGCCGTGACCCAGAAAACGCCGCAGGCGATTGCCAGCAGCACAATGATCGAAAGGATCCCTTTCTTCATGCGTGTACTCCATCTTTTATTGTTGTGGGCATAACTTACGGGAGTTGCGTGCAGGATGGGGGATTGCGCCGGCTGCATAAGCCGGCGTGATTCGGCAGCCGTCGCTTGCTAAATACCTGTGTGCGGCAGCCTAGCTGGCCGCGACGGGGTCAGTCCTGCGGCGCCTTGGCTATCAACTCGCGCTGCACGCGCACCGCCGTGCGCTTGGGCCGCACTTCCAGACCACGGCCTTCCAGGTGCGCCCGGGTAAAGGCGGCACCAAACAGCAGGATCATCGAGGAATAGTTCACCCAGAGCAGCAGCAGGGCCAGCGAGCCGGCAGCGCCATAGGCCGACGCGGTAGCCGAGTAGGCCAGATAGAGTGCAATCAGGGAGCGGCCGGCGGCGAACAGTACTGCTGTAATAAAGGCGCCTACCAGCACATCACGCCACGACAGCAGCACATCCGGCAGAATCTTGAACATCGCCGCAAACAGCAGCGTGGTCAACGCCAGAGACAGGCAAAACTCCATCGCCACCATGGCCGGTGCCGGAACGGGCAGCCAGCTGTCGGCAAAGGCCATTACTGCACTGAAGGCGACAGACAGCGTCAGCGACACCAGCAGAATAAAACCGATAGCCAGAATCAGGGTCAGCGACAGCAGGCGACTTTTGATCAACAGCCAAAGGTTGTTACGCGACGGGCGCGGTGCCACGCCCCAGATCTGGTTCAGCGACTGCTGCATCTTGCCGAACACCGTGGTTGCACCAACGATGGTCGCCAGAATGCCAATCAACGCCGGCCAGATGCCGCTCTGATCTATCTGCGAATTGGCTACCGCCGTCTGAATAACCCCCGCCGCCTCGGGCCCGATGGTGCCCTCAAGCTGCGCAAACAGCTGACCCTCTACCGCGCGCTCACCCAACACAAACCCCACCAGCGCCACGACCACCACCAGCACCGGCGCGATGGAAAACACCGTGAAAAACGCCAGAGCAGCGGCATAAATAAAGGCCTGGCTATCAAGCCAGTTCTGCACCGCTGCGCGGAAAATACCGAACCAGTGCCTGATCATAGGGCGCCACTGCCGTGGGAACTGAAAGCCATTGTCGAGAAAGCCTTATGTCGCTGTTGTTGTGTGGGTCAGGGGCATTGTAGACATGCGCAGCGGAGTGGGGCCAGTGGCAAGGGAGCAGGATGCCGACTTTGCACAGCCAGCACTATCGCTGTTAGTAGTCCTTGGCTTGGGCATCGGTCTGCATGGCCCAGAGGTGGGCGGCGACCAGGGCTTTCCAGGAGCCGAACTGGGCGAGCCATTGTTGGGTAAATGCTTGGTCCGGTGCTTCGGCCAGATCGAGCAGGGCACCGAGGCGTTTGCGCACCACGACGTCGCCGTGCATGGAGCCGTCGAGTATGCCGTAGCCGCGCAGCAGGATATAGCTCTGGGTCCAGGGGCCGATGCCTTTGATGCTGGCGAGGCCTTCGACAATGGCTGCGGTGGGGGACGGGGTGGTGGCAGCCCAGGTGTCCAATGGCAACTGGTTGCTTTCTACTGCCTCGGCCAGGCGTATCAGGGTGGCGGCTTTGCTGGCGGACAGGCCGCAGCTGCGCAGCTCGTCTGGTGACGCGCCCAGCAGTGCGCTGGGTTGGGGGTGGCAATGCATGCCGTTGGTCAGTGGCGTACCCAGTGCGCGAATAACGCGGCGGCGTACGGAGATGGCAGCTTCGACGCTGATCATCTGGCCGATGATGGCCCAACACGCGGCTTCAAACGGGCTGGCGCTTTGCGGCATGCGCAGGCCGGGTGTTTGCCTGAGCAGCCGGGCGATCTCGGGGTGTGCGCCGTGGGCAATGCGCAGGCCGTCGATGTCCTGATTGAGGCCGAGCAGGTTGCGCAGGTAATGCAGGAACGCAGTGGTGTCGGGTTCTGCAATCGACAGCTGGGCCAGCACGCTGCCGGGTTCGCTGAAATCCAGTTGCAGCAGGGTGGGGTGGCCTTGCCTGTGCAGGGCCTTTTCGATGCGCTGGCCTGTTGTGCGTTCCGAGACCTGCTCGCGGTCACGGGCGTAGAAGCGCAGCACATCGGCATGACGAAAGTCGGCGGGCAGGGTGAGGCGCAGTGCGGTACCGGGTTCAGTCATCCTTTGGGCCCTGCGCTTCGCGTTGCAGGAGCGCGCGTTTGCGTTCTATGCCCCAGCGGTAGCCAGACAGGCTGCCGTCGCTGCGGACAATACGGTGGCAGGGCACGACGATAGCCAGCGGGTTGGCAGCGCAGGCGCCGGCGACCGCCCTTGCGGCGCTGGGCGAGCCCATGGCCTCGGCCAGCTCGGAGTAGCTTCGGGTCTGGCCTGGCGGGATGGCTTGCAGCGCCTGCCAGACGCGCCGTTGAAAGGCGGTGCCGCGAATGTCCAGCGGCAGCTGCTGCGCCTGGTGTGGTGACTCGATCAGCGCGACCACGGCGCTCAGCTGGTCGCCAAGGCCCGTATCGGGCGTGCACTGGGCTTTCGGAAAGCGTGCTCGCAAATCAGCTTCCAGCAGGGTGTCATCATCACCCAGCAGGATCGAGCAGATGCCCTGTGCGCTGCGGGCGACCAGCACGCGGCCGAGCGGGCAGGGACCGATGGCAAAACCGATCTGTTGCTTGCAGCCGCCCCGACGATAATCCGCCGCAGGCATACCGAGTTCACCGGGGGCTTCAGCGTAAAAGTGGCTGGTCGAGCCAAACCCGGCAGCGAAAGCGGCATCTGTCGCTGTTGGGGCGTCGGCAAGCTGTTGCAGCAGACGTTTTTGCCGCACGGCGCGGGCATACTCTTTGGGTGTCACGCCGGTTTCTCTGCGGAATTCACGTTGCAGGTGCCAGCGACTCAGCCCGGCTGCTTCGGCCAGGTGCTGCAAGGTTGGCGCCTGCTCGGCCTGCTCAATCAGGCGGCAGAGGCGGGTAATGCGCGCCTGCCGAGCGGCATCTGGATCGGTGTCCGGTTTGCAGCGCAGGCAGGGGCGAAAGCCTGCCGCACGAGCCTCGGTTGTGTTGTCGAAGAAACGCAGGTTTTCGGTGCGTGCGTGACGGGATGGACAGCTAGGGCGGCAATACACGCCAGTGGTGATCACAGCGTAGATAAAGCGGCCATCTGCGGCGGCATCTCGGGCCTGGATCTGCTGCAGGCGCTGCCGGGTCAGACTGTCTGGAGGTGTATGGATCATTGCCGTGTCTCGCCGAGGTGTCTGCTATCGATGTTGCCTGCGGCAGATCGGGGCTGCATCCGGTATCTTGCTACTGAATCGGCAGCCGGTCATCATCGGCTGCTGTGTCATTTGCCGGATGGGTTTTGCTCCATGGTGCCGAAACGCTTACGTTCGATCAATGATGTTGATGCCGCCAGCTGGGACGCTCTGCTCGCGGCGGACTATCCGTTTCTGTGCCACGGCTTTCTGCGCGCACTGGAAGAAAGCGGAGCGGTATGCGCGGCCTCTGGCTGGGAGCCTGCACACCGGGTGGTCGAGCAGGACGGTGAGCTGCTGGCACTGATGCCGCTGTATCGCAAAAGCCACTCCTGGGGTGAGTACGTGTTCGACTGGCAATGGGCCGAAGCCTGGGAGCGGGCGGGGCAGCGCTATTATCCGAAATACCTCAGTGCGGCGCCGTTTTCACCGGTGCAGGGGCCGCGTTTGATCGCACGGGACCCGGCGGCGGCCGGTGCGCTGCTTGGCGGGCTGGATGCCGAGTTGCAGGCCGGTGAGGTGTCCAGCCTCCATCTGCTGTTCAATCTTGGCAGCGAGAACGATCTGTTGCAGGAGCATGGCTGGCTGCAGCGACTGGGTTGCCAGTTTCACTGGTACAACCGGGGCTATCAGTGCTTCGATGACTTTCTGGCCGCCTGCAACTCGCGCAAGCGCAAGAACTTTCGCAAGGAGCGGCAGGCGATTCGCGATCAGGGGATCGAGTTCCGCTGGCTGACCGGCGAGCAATCGGATGAGGCGGTCTGGCGGCAGTTCTACCCGTTTTACGCGGCGACCTATTACAAGCGCGGACAGGAGCCCTATCTGCCGCCTGAGTTTTTTATCTTGTTGAACCGTTACTGCCAGGCCAGCGTTCGCCTGCTGTTTGCCATGCAGGGTGAGCGGCCGGTGGCAGGTGCGCTGTTCCTCGCGGGTGGCGACACCCTGTATGGGCGTTACTGGGGTTGCCTTGAGGAGTTTGACCGCCTGCACTTTGAGACCTGTTTCTATCAGGGTATGGAGCGCTGCATTGCTGAAGGGCTAAAGCGGTTTGATGCCGGGGCGCAGGGTGAGCACAAGCTGGTGCGCGGCTTTGAGCCGGTGTTGACACAGTCATGGCACAAGCTGCAGCCGGGCTTGCACGGGGCGGTAGCGGATTTTTTGCTGCGCGAGCGCGCGGGGGTGAAAGCCTATCGGCAGGAGGCAATCAGCTACCTGCCATTCCGGCAGGCAACTGAGTAGCGGGCTTACTCGGTGCCGTCTTCCAGGCGGGTGGCGCTGATGATGGTGACCGGGTTGACCGGTACGTTCTGGTGCCCGCTGCGGCTGGTGGTGGGTACCTTGCCGATGGTTTCAACAACCTGTTCACCGCTGACGACCTTGCCGAACACGGCATAGCCGAAGTCGCGTGAGCCGTGGTCGAGGAAGTCGTTGTTATCCAGATTGATGAAGAACTGGCTGGTGGCACTGTCGACTACGCCGGTGCGGGCCATGGCGAGGGTGTAGCGCAGATTGCGCAGGCCGTTGTCGGCTTCGTTCTTGATCGGGTTGCCGGTTTCACGCTGACGCATGTTGCTGTCGAAGCCGCCGGTCTGAATCATGAAGCCCGGGATCACACGGTGGAAAATCACGCCGTCGTAGTGGCCTGCTTCGACATAACGCAGGAAGTTGGCGGCGCTGATGGGTGCCTGCTCCTCGTTCAGCTCGACAACGATGTCGCCGAGGTTGGTGGTCAGTTGCACACGCGGGTTTTCGGCCAGCGCGGTGCTGCTGAGCAGCAGCAGGGTAGTGGCACCAATCAGGTGTTTGAGCATGGTTTGACTCCGTGGTCAGAGGGTGGAAAGGCCTGCCTGGGCAGGCTCTGTCGTTGTTGTTACGCGGCTGCTGTCGACCTGGCTCAGGAAATTCAGCAACAGCGTGTTGAAAGCGTCGGGTTGGTCAACCGGGGTAGCGTGCCGTGAATCGGCAATCACCTCAAGCCTGGCGTCGCCCATGCGACTGACGTATTCGCGCTTGAGGTCAACCGGGGTGTAATCCTGATCGGCGCTGACGACCAGCACCGGGCAACTGATACGGTCCAGTTGGTTACTGACGCCCCAGCCGACGATCGCCCGCAGCGACGCCAGATAGCTGCGTCGATGGTTGGCGGTCCAGCGCTGGATGAATGTTTGCCGATGGTTCACCTGCTCAGGCTTGGGGAACAGCAGGCGAGAGAGCCCCTTGGCGATGGTCGACATTGGTAATACGTGGGCGAAAAACAGGCGCTTGCCGGCCATCCAGAGTTCAGCCGGGCGACGAGGGATGACCTCGGGTGCGCTATTGACGATGGTCAGACTGGCCGGCACCTCAGGGGCGTCCGTGGCGAGCTGGAAGGCGATCATGCCGCCCATCGACAGGCCGACGATATGCGGCTTTTCCAGCCCCATTGCCTCGATGAAGGCCAGGCAGTCCCGGGCGAACTGGGCTATCGAGTATCCCTTGCCGGTTTTGTCGGTGCCGCCGTGGCCACGCATATCCAGGCACAGCACGCGGTAATGGACGCTGAGCGCGGGTATCTGGTATTCCCAGTCCTGCTCGCTGGAACCAAGACCGTGCAGCAAGAGTACTGGCTGGCCCGAGCCCTGGTCGGTGTAATGGAATTCACAGTCGTTCAGTCGGATCTGTGGCATGGACGGCGTCCCTGACGAATAGAGATGGCATTCTATGCATGGACGTCCTGTCAATTGAAGTGCTGCATCAGTCTGTCATCGAATGTTCAATGATCAGGTCGGCAAGAATTCGCGTGGCCGGGCCGACCGGACGGTCCTTGTTGGCGTACAGGAACAGTGGTACCGAGCGGTTGGCGCCTTTCTCCAGCGGCAAGGCTTTCAGTTTGCCGTCGTTGATCAGGTGGCGTATCTCGTGGCAGGGTAGCCAGGCAAAGCCCAGGCCGCTGGCGACCATGCGGGCGGCGGTGCCCAGACTGGCTACCGTCCAGCGTTGCTCGGCGCCAAGCCAGCCGGAATCCCTGGGCTTGTGCTGCCCCGAGTCGCGGATAACGATCTGCAGGTGGCCTTGCAGATCGTCATGGGTCAGGCTGCGCTGCAATTGGTGCAGCGGATGCTCGGGGTGGGCAACCGCGACGAAGTCGACCGAGTTGAGCTGTTGCGGCAGGAAGCCGGCGATGCTGAGCCCGGAAATGGCCAGGTCGGCGGAGCCATCAAGCAGGCAATCTTCCACACCGGAGAGCACCTCCTCGCGCAGTTGTACCCGGCAGCCACGGCTTTGTGGCATGAACGCGCGCAGGGCACTGGCCAGCCGTTCGGTCGGGTAAGCGGCGTCGACTACCAGACGCACTTCCGGCTCCCAGCCCAGCTCCATCTCGGTGGCCAGCATTTCCAGCTGACTCGCCTGCGACAGCAACTGGCGGGAGCGCCTGAGCAGCACCGTACCGGCCTCGGTCAGCACCGCCTTGCGGCCCTCAATGGTCAGCAGCGGCACGCCCAGTTGTTCCTGCATGCGCGCTACCGTGTAGCTGACCGAGGACTGTGAGCGGTGCAGCGCCTCAGCTGCCTGGGCAAAGCCGCCGTGGTCGATGACCGCCTGCAGGGTGCGCCATTGTTCGAGGGTTACACGTGGTGCTTTCATCTTGCCATCCTCTGCCGTATCGTATTTGAGCGTGCCCGTCTCGGGGCACGCCCGACGCTTGCGCGCGTCGTGCATCTGTATTGCCGCAAGGAGTTTTCGATGCGTACTCTCGCCTCCGCCAGCGCACTGACCTGTTTGTTACTGCCCGCGGTTGCACAGGCCTTTCCAATCGATCTGGAAGCGCATCTCGATGGGGTAACCATCGAAACCCGGACCACGGACATCAGCAATATCGCAACGGTGACGCTGCGTAATGCCGGGGCTAACACGGCTCTGTGCGAGGCGACGTTCGTCAACGGCCCGGAACGGCCTGCGCCGCGCCGGGTGCGACTGGCCGCGGGGGAGAGCACGGTGGTCAGTCAGTCTTTCCAGCGGGCTATCACTCGCGTCAGGGTCGATGTGCGCTGCAGCGCAAACTGAATATATCAATTTAGCCGATTGGTATTAGCGTATTTTTGCGCTTTTTTATCTTTTTATTGGTTCTATCATGGCGCCATCCTTTACCGAAAGATGGAGTCGAGCCATGAAAAAAATCCTTGTAGTGCAGTCCAGTGCCCGTCAGGAAGGGTCGCTGACCCGCGAATACACCGCGCAGCTGGTGCGCCAGATTGAAGCGGCCAACCCCGGTTCCTGGGTAGTGACCCGCGACTTGGGCGCTGAGCCGATCCCCCACCTTGACGGTACCCTGCTTGGCGGCTGGATGAAGCCAGCCGAGGAACAGACTGAGGAGGAGCGGGCAGCCGCTGCCCGGTCGGAGCAGTTGATCGATGAGTTGCTTGCCAGCGATATCGTCGTGATTGGCTCTTCCATGTATAACTTCGGCATTACTTCTACCTTGAAAAGCTGGTTCGACCACGTTTTGCTGGCCGGGCGCACCTTCAAGTACACCGAAAATGGACCTGTAGGTCTGGCAGGTGATCGCAAGGTCTATGTGGTGACCGCCCGTGGTGGCCGCTATGCCGGTACGCCGATCGACTTCCAGGAGCCCTACATTCGTCAGTTGCTGGGCTTTATCGGCATTCAGGATGTGGAGTTCGTCAACGTTGAAGGTCAGGCGTTGGGCGAAGAAGAGGCTGCCAAGGGCCGCGCTGAAGCGGATCAGGCTTTGGCTGCCATCGCCTGATAAAACGCAGGCAATAAAAAACCCGGCAATCAGCCGGGTTTTTTAATTTGGCTCCGCGACCTGGACTCGAACCAGGGACCCAATGATTAACAGTCATTTGCTCTACCGACTGAGCTATCGCGGAATGGACGCTGCGCACTTTACCAAAAAAATGATGGAAGTCAACGCCTTGAAGCCAATTGATCAATCAGGCGTGAAACTCACGCCTTCATGACCGCAGCCATTGCCTGGGCAACGGCGTCGATGTTGCTGTTATTCAGCGCCGCGACACAGATGCGGCCGCTGCCAACAGCGTAGATGCCGAACTCGTCAGCCAGGCGCGCCACCTGCTCCTTGCTAAGGCCCGAGAAGGAGAACATGCCGCGCTGACGCTGAATGAAGCTGACGTCCTGTTCGACGCCGGCTGCCTGCAGCTTCTGAACCAGGGCTGCGCGCATGTCGCGGATACGGTCGCGCATTTCGGCCAGCTCGTCTTCCCACAGGGCGTAGAGCTCAGGATTGGTAAGTACCGCTGCAACTACCTTGGCACCGTGGGTTGGCGGGTTGGAGTAATTGGTGCGGATAACGCGCTTGAGCTGCGACAGCACCGGTGCAGTTTCTTCCTTGCTGCTGGTAACCATGGTCAGGGCGCCAACGCGCTCGCCATACAGCGAGAAGGATTTGGAGAAGGAACTGGCGACCAGGAATGGCAGGCCGGACTCGGCAAACAGGCGCACGGCAACCGCGTCGTCTTCGAGATTCTCGCCGAAGCCCTGATAGGCGATGTCGAGGAAGGGGACAAGCTGGCGGCGGCCAACAACGTCGATGACCTTGGCCCAGTCAGCCAGGCTCAGATCGACACCGGTCGGGTTGTGGCAGCAGGCGTGCAGAATAACCACGGTGCCTTCGGCCAGCGCTTCCAAGTCCGCCAGCATGCCGCTCAGGTTCAGACCGTTGGTTGCCGGGTCGAAGTAGGTGTAGTCGACGACATCGTAACCGGCGGCTTCGAACAGTGCGCGATGGTTTTCCCAGCTCGGATTGCTGATGGCGACGGTTCGCTTGCCGGTCAGGCGATAAAGGAAGTCAGCGCCCAGTTTCAGGGCGCCGGTGCCGCCGAGCGCCTGGGCAGTAATGATGCGACCGGAGGAGAGCAGGGTGGAGTCAGCGCCGAACAGCAGCTTTTGCACCGCCTGATCGTAGGGTGCCAGGCCGTCGATCGGCAGGTAGGCGCGGGCGGCATGTTCTGCAACGCGGGCTTCTTCGGCGGCCTGTACTGCGCGCAGCAGCGGCACCTTGCCTGACTCGTCACTGTATACCCCAACACCCAGATTGACTTTGTTCGCACGGGTATCGGCGTTGAACGCTTCGTTCAAGCCAAGGATAGGATCACGCGGGGCCAGTTCTACCGGGGAAAACAAACTCATGATATGGGCAAACTCGATACAGGTGAATGTAGGGTGTCGGGCTATGCCAGGGGACTGCACTGAAGCTGCGGATTGACGAGGGTGGGTTGCTTTGCCCCGCCATCAGGGTTCTGTCAGTGCCATCTTAGCGGCCGTTCATTATAAGGAACTGATCAGATAACTCCAATCGGGTTCCCTTCGCGTTGCGCGTCTTTTTGCCGCGAATGCGCTCTCAAGGCAGACGACAGCTTTGCTGATAGCGTCACTGCGAGGCAGTGACGGACGCGCTGGGGTTGTGTCGGGTATGATGTGCGATTGTCGTAATAGTGGGAGATCGTCGACCGTGTCTGAGTTCAATCTGCAAACCCGCTTTCAGCCCGCCGGCGATCAGCCGATAGCGATCGCTCAGTTGGTCGAGGGCCTCGAGGCAGGGCTGTCGCACCAGACGCTTTTGGGTGTGACTGGCTCCGGCAAGACCTTTACCATTGCCAATGTCATTCAGCAGATGCAGCGGCCGGCGATCATCATGGCTCCGAACAAGACCCTCGCTGCGCAGCTGTACGGGGAGTTCAAGGAGTTCTTTCCGCACAACGCGGTCGAGTACTTCGTTTCCTATTACGATTACTACCAGCCTGAAGCCTATGTGCCGTCCTCCGATACCTATATTGAGAAGGATGCTTCCATCAATGATCACATTGAACAGATGCGGCTGTCGGCGACCAAGGCGCTGATGGAGCGGCCTGACGCCATCATCGTGGCGACGGTGTCGGCTATTTATGGTCTGGGCGACCCTGAGTCCTACCTGCGCATGGTGCTGCATGTTGATCGCGGCGATCAGGTGGATCAGCGGACCTTGCTGCGCAGGCTGGCCGAGCTGCAGTACACCCGCAACGACATGGAGCTGGCCCGGGCCACTTACCGTGTGCGCGGTGATGTGATCGACATCTTTCCGGCGGAATCTGACCTCGAGGCCATTCGTATCGAACTGTTCGATGATGAGGTCGAGACGATCAGTTTCTTCGACCCGCTAACGGGTGAGGTTTTGCGTAAGGTTCCGCGCGTAACTGTTTATCCTAAAAGCCATTATGTAACACCTCGTGAGACATTGCTTGAGGCTGTGGAACATATCAAGGTGGAGCTGGATGCGCGCCTCGCGGTACTGAAGGAGCAGAACAAGCTGGTTGAAATGCAGCGGCTGGAGCAGCGTACCCGCTTTGATCTGGAGATGATTCTGGAACTGGGTTACTGCAATGGCATCGAGAATTACTCGCGCTACCTGTCCGGTCGCGAGCCGGGTGCGCCGCCGCCAACGCTGTTTGATTATCTGCCGCAGAACGCGCTGCTGATCATCGACGAATCCCATGTGTCGGTGCCGCAGGTGGGGGCGATGTACAAGGGTGACCGTTCGCGCAAGGAGACCCTGGTCGAGTATGGCTTCCGTCTGCCGTCGGCCTTGGATAACCGGCCAATGCGCTTTGATGAGTGGGAGGCGATATCACCGCAAACGATCTTTGTTTCGGCTACGCCCGGCCCTTATGAAGAGGCGCATGCCGGGCGGGTGGTCGAGCAGGTGGTGCGGCCAACCGGTCTGGTTGACCCGCTGATTGAAGTGCGCCCGGCGACCACCCAGGTCGACGATCTATTGTCCGAGATACGCTTGCGGGTCGATAAGGGAGAGCGCGTGCTGGTCACCACGCTGACCAAGCGCATGGCCGAGGATCTGACGGACTATCTGGGGGATCACGGTGTGCGGGTGCGCTATCTGCATTCGGACATTGATACGGTGGAGCGGGTCGAGATTATCCGTGACCTGCGTACCGGGGCCTTCGATGTGCTGGTGGGCATCAACCTGCTGCGTGAGGGGCTGGACATGCCGGAGGTGTCACTGGTTGCCATTCTGGATGCAGATAAAGAGGGCTTTCTGCGTTCCGAACGATCGTTGATCCAGACCATCGGCCGCGCGGCGCGTAACCTGAACGGCAAGGCGATACTCTACGCCGATCGTATTACCGGGTCGATGGAGCGCGCCATCGGCGAAACCGAGCGCCGCCGCGAGAAACAGATCAACTTCAACAAGGAGCATGGCATCACCCCGCGGGGCGTTACCAAGAGCGTGGCGGATATTCTGGAGGGTGCGGTGGTGCCTGGCAGTCGCAGTGGCCGTCGTCGTCAGCAGAAGGTGGCAGAAGAGGGGGCGGGATATTCTGCGCCGCGCACGCCGGGCGAAATCACCAAGCGTATCGGCGAGCTGGAAGAGAAAATGTTCCAGCACGCGCGTGATCTGGAATTCGAGTCGGCTGCCCAGTTGCGTGACCAGATCCAGAAATTGCGCGATCAATTGATGCAGGTCTGAATCGGATTCAGAGGTTTTGCTCGTTATTTGAGCGTTTTGGATAAAGAATAATCAGGTGCTGGTTGTTTGTTGATCGCCCTGCTGGCGATTCAAGCTTTTTTCAGGTTTTCAGTAACTTAGTGGTTGACAGGGTTAAGGGAGGTGCGTAAAGTTCGCCTCCATCGCAGGCACGTAGCTCAGTTGGTTAGAGCACCACCTTGACATGGTGGGGGTCGTTGGTTCGAATCCAATCGTGCCTACCAAATTAGAAACCCGGTCCCTGTGGCCGGGTTTTTTTCTTTCTGCACCGCTTCAGGTGCTTCTGCAGTAGCCCGCAAGGGCTGCCGGCAATCGTGATGCCGGTCTGACTGCAGCGAGTCGCTGGGGCGGTTCATCCATCACGTGGCCTTGCGTAGGGGTCACCACTGAGAAGGAGAGGCACATGCCCGTAATTACTCTTCCTGACGGCAGTCAGCGCGTTTTTGAAAATCCTGTTTCCGTTGCAGACGTTGCGCAGTCCATTGGCGCCGGCCTTGCCAAGGCAACCATTGCCGGCAAAGTCGATGGGCGTCTGGTCGATGCCTGTGATCTGATCGAGCAGGACGCGACCCTGCAGATCATTACCGCCAAGGACGAGGAAGGGGTCGAAATCATTCGCCACTCCTGTGCTCACCTGGTGGGTCATGCGGTCAAGCAGCTGTATCCGGCGGCCAAGATGGTCATCGGTCCGGTTATCGATGACGGCTTTTATTACGATATTTCCTTCGAGCGCCCCTTTACGCCGGAAGACATGGCCGCCATCGAAAAGCGTATGGCTGAGCTGATCGACACCAATTACGACGTGATCAAAAAGGTGACCCCGCGTGATGAGGTCATCAAGGTGTTCGAGTCCCGTGGTGAGGAGTACAAGCTGCGCCTGGTTGAGGATATGCCGGACGAAAAGGCCATGGGCCTCTACTACCACGAAGAATATGTCGACATGTGCCGCGGCCCGCACGTGCCGAACACGCGCTTTCTGAAAGCGTTCAAGCTGACCCGTATCTCCGGTGCTTACTGGCGCGGCGATGCCAAGAATGAGCAGCTGCAGCGTATCTATGGCACTGCCTGGGCGGACAAGAAGCAGCTGGCAGCCTACATCCAGCGTATGGAAGAGGCCGAGAAGCGCGATCATCGCAAGATCGGCAAGCGTCTGGACCTGTTCCACACCCAGGAAGAAGCGCCGGGCATGGTGTTCTGGCATCCCAATGGCTGGTCTATCTACCAGGTGCTTGAACAGTACATGCGCAAGGTCCAGCTGGACGCCGGTTATAAAGAGATCAAGACACCTCAGGTGGTTGATCGCGTGCTGTGGGAGCGTTCAGGTCACTGGGAGCACTACGCGGCGAACATGTTTACCACCGAGTCGGAAAGCCGTGATTACGCGGTCAAGCCGATGAACTGTCCGTGTCACATCCAGGTGTTCAATCAGGGTCTCAAGAGCTACCGCGAGCTGCCGCTGCGTCTGGCCGAGTTCGGCTCCTGCCATCGCAATGAGCCCTCCGGTTCGCTGCACGGTCTGATGCGCGTGCGTGGCTTTACCCAGGACGATGCGCATATCTTCTGTACCGATGAGCAGGTCAAGAAGGAAGCCAGCGACTTTATCGCGCTGACGCTGCAGGTCTACCGGGATTTCGGCTTTGACGACGTTGAGCTGAAGCTGTCCACTCGTCCGGAAAGCCGGGTTGGTGATGACGCATTGTGGGATCGCGCCGAAAAAGGTCTTGAGGACGCGCTCAATGAAGCCGGTCTGAAGTGGGATTTGCAGCCGGGTGAGGGCGCTTTCTACGGTCCGAAGATCGAATTCTCCCTGCGTGACTGTATCGGTCGGGTCTGGCAGTGCGGTACTCTGCAGCTGGACTTCATGTTGCCGGGCCGTCTGGGCGCCCAGTACGTCGCCGAAGATGGTGCGCGCAAGACCCCGGTCATGCTGCACCGTGCGATCCTCGGTTCGTTCGAGCGTTTTATCGGTATTCTGATCGAACATTACGCCGGCGACTTCCCGGCATGGCTCGCGCCGACGCAGGCAGCGGTACTGAATATCACCGATAATCAGGCCGAATTCTGCAGTGAAGTCGAGAAATCCCTGAAGGATATGGGGTATAGAGTGGTTGCGGACTTGAGAAACGAGAAGATCGGCTTTAAAATCCGCGAGCACACTTTGCACAAGACTCCCTACCTGCTGGTTGTAGGTGATCGGGAAGTCGAGTCGCACACCGTGGCCGTGCGCACGCGAGAGGGTAAAGATCTGGGTTCAATGACTGTAACCGAGTTCGCTGATTTCCTATCTCGCGCTGTGGCACAACGAGGCCGCCCGAATTCGGAGCAATAAAGATTAAACGCGAGATGAGACAAGACAAAAGAGCCGCACAACGCCCGCCGATTAACGAAAACATCACGGCGCGTGAAGTGCGCCTGATTGGTGCAGATGGCGAGCAGATCGGCATCGTATCCATTCAGGAAGCGCTGGCCGCAGCTGAAGAAGTCAAGCTGGACCTGGTTGAAATCTCTCCCGATGCGGCGCCGCCCGTATGCCGCATCATGGACTACGGCAAGCACATCTTCGAAAAGAAGAAACAGCAAGCCGCAGCGCGCAAGAATCAGAAGCAGATTCAGATCAAGGAAATCAAGTTTCGTCCAGGGACGGAAGAGGGTGACTATCAGGTCAAGCTTCGCAACCTGATTCGTTTCCTCTCTGAAGGGGACAAGGCCAAGGTATCGTTGCGATTCCGTGGTCGCGAAATGGCCCATCAGGAGCTGGGCATGGAGCTGTTGAAACGGGTCGAAAACGACCTGCTTGAATACGGCACCGTGGAACAGCACCCGAAGATGGAAGGTCGTCAGCTGATGATGGTCATCGCCCCCAAAAAGAAAAAGTAATCTCCAGGGCAACGCCAGGCCTTGCGATTATTTGATGCACTTCAATTTGGAGTAACTGAACATGGCAAAGATGAAGACCAAAAGTGGCGCTGCCAAGCGCTTCAAGAAAACCGGGAACGGCATCAAGCACAAGCATGCTTTCAAAAGCCACATCCTGACCAAGATGAGCACCAAGCGTAAGCGTCAACTTCGCGGCACTTCGCAGCTGAACGCTGCTGACGTCCAAAAAGTCGAGCGCATGCTGCGTCTGCGTTAATCATCAAGGTTACAGGTTAGAGGAAGAAAGCAATGGCTCGTGTAAAACGTGGTGTCATGGCGCGCAAGCGTCACAAGAAAGTTCTCAAGCTGGCTAAAGGTTACTACGGCGCGCGTTCACGCGTGTTCCGCGTTGCCAAGCAAGCGGTTATCAAAGCTGGTCAGTACGCATATCGTGACCGCAAGCAGCGCAAGCGTCAGTTCCGCGCGCTGTGGATTGCCCGTATCAACGCTGGTGCTCGTCAGAACGGTCTGTCCTACAGCCGCCTGATCGCTGGCCTGAAAAAGGCGTCCGTCGAGATCGATCGTAAGGTTCTGGCCGATCTGGCCGTGAACGAAAAAGCGGCGTTTACCGCGATTGTCGAAAAAGCAAAGGCTAGCCTGGCTTAAGCCCTCGTTACGACAATCACCGCGCCTTCGGGCGCGGCTGGCAACGTCAATGATAGGGGAAGAGCCTCAAAGCTCTTCCCCTATTTTTGTTTCTGGAGTACGTGTTGATGGAAAACCTCGACGCCCTGGTCGCACAAGCACTTGAGGCAATCAAACAGGCAGCTGATGTGGCTGCGCTGGAGAATATCCGCGTTCAGTATCTTGGCAAGAAGGGCGAGCTGACCCAGGTGATGAAGACTCTGGGCAACATTCCGGCCGAGGAGCGTCCCAAGGTTGGCGCGCTGGTCAACCAGGCTAAAGAGCAGGTTCAGAGCGTGCTCAATGGACGCAAGTCCGAGATGGAAAGCGCTGCGATGAATGCCCGTCTGGCTGCCGAGCGTTTGGATGTCACGTTGCCCGGCCGTGGTCAGACTACCGGTGGTTTGCACCCGGTTACCCGCACCATGGAGCGGATTGAACAGATTTTTGCCCACGTCGGTTATACCGTCGCGGAAGGCCCGGAAGTGGAAGACGACTACCACAACTTCGAGGCGCTGAATATTCCGGGTCACCACCCGGCGCGTGCCATGCACGATACCTTCTACTTCAATGCCAACACCCTGCTGCGTACCCACACCTCGCCGGTTCAGGTGCGCACCATGGAGAGCCAGCAGCCGCCGATTCGCATCATCTGTCCGGGTCGCGTGTACCGCTGCGACTCCGACCAGACCCATTCGCCGATGTTCCATCAGGTTGAAGGTCTGCTGATTGACGAGGGTGTGAGCTTTGCCGATCTGAAGGGCACCATTGAGCAGTTCCTGCGCGAGTTCTTCGAGGCTGATCTCGAAGTCCGTTTCCGCCCGTCGTTCTTCCCCTTCACCGAACCTTCCGCCGAGGTGGATATTCGCCGCCGCGTAGTCAAGAACGGTGAAGAAAAGGCCGACTGGCTGGAAGTCCTGGGTTGCGGCATGGTGCACCCGGAGGTGCTGCGCATGTCCGGTATCGACCCGGAGAAATACCAGGGGTTTGCTTTCGGGATGGGCGTCGAGCGCCTGACCATGCTGCGTTATGGCGTGGGCGATCTGCGCATTTTCTTCGACAACGATCTGCGTTTCCTTGAGCAGTTCCGTTGAGCGCCGCATCCGCAACCCTTTTGACAGCAGGAATCGATAATGAAATTCAGTGAACAGTGGCTGCGCACCTGGGTAAACCCTGACGTTTCTCGTGACGAACTGGTAGCGCGCCTGTCCATGACCGGACTCGAAGTAGACAGCGTTACCCCGGCAGCCGGCGAGTTCTCCGGCGTTGTGGTGGGCGAGATTCTCAGTGCCGAGCAGCACCCCGATGCCGACAAACTGCGCGTATGCCGTGTCAGCAATGGCAGCGAAGAGTTCCAGGTGGTGTGCGGCGCACCCAACGCGCGCGCCGGCATCAAGATCCCGTTTGCCATGGTGGGCGCGGTACTGGGCGAAGACTTCAAGATCAAGAAGGCCAAGCTGCGCGGTGTCGAATCCTTCGGCATGCTGTGCTCGGCTGCCGAGCTGCAGATTTCAGAAGACCACGACGGTCTCTATGAGCTGCCGCTTGATGCCCCTGTCGGTCAGAGCGTACGCGAGTACCTTGGCCTCGACGACGCTGTCATCGAAGTCGACCTGACGCCGAACCGCGGTGATTGCTTGTCTATCGCCGGTCTGGCCCGTGAAGTAGGCGCCAACTATGGCGCCGAGGTTTGCCGTGTCGAGGTTGAGCCGCTCGCAGCCGTCCATGACGAGGTGCGTCCGGTTGAGCTGGTCGCTGCTCAAGCCTGCCCGCGTTATGTGGGGCGGGTCATCCGCAACGTTGATCTGTCACGCCCAACGCCGCTGTGGATGGTTGAGCGTCTGCGTCGCAGCGATATTCGCAGCATTGATGCGGTTGTCGACATCACCAACTACGTGATGCTTGAGCTGGGGCAGCCGATGCATGCCTTCGATCTGGCCGAGATCAAGGGCGGCATTCGCGTGCGCATGGCGGAAGAGGGTGAGAAGCTGGTACTGCTGGACGGCCAGGAAATCAGCCTGCGTGCAGATACCCTGGTGATTGCAGACCACGAACGCCCGCTGGCTATGGCCGGCATCATGGGTGGTGAGCACAGTGGCGTCAGTGAAAACACCCGGGACCTGTTCCTGGAAAGCGCCTTCTTTGACACCATCGCCATCGCCGGCAAGGCGCGTGGCTACAGCCTGCACACCGACTCTTCGCATCGCTTTGAGCGAGGCGTTGACTGGCAACTGCAGCGTGAGGCCATCGAGCGTGCGACGGCCCTGATCCTGGAGATCGTCGGTGGTGAGCCGGGTCCGGTCATCGAGGCGGTCGAGCAGGGCGCATTGCCCTCACTCAAGCAAATCACCTTGCGCAATGATCGCATCACCCAGATGCTCGGCATGCAGATGGGTGAGGCCGACGTGGTCGGTTATCTCTCCGGTCTTGGGCTGGGCGTTACTGCGATTGGTAATGGCCAGTGGCAGATTGATGTACCCAGTCACCGCTTCGATATCAGTATCGAAGTGGATCTGATCGAAGAGCTGGCTCGCCTGTATGGTTACAACCGCCTGCCGGTCAGCGCACCGACCGCAGCCCTCAGTCTGGCTGGCAAGCCGGAGGCCCGTGGCGAGCTGACCGTGCTGCGTCGCCTGCTGGTCGCCCGTGGCTACCATGAAGCCATTACTTACAGCTTCATCGAGCCGGGCCTGAGCAAGCAGTTTGAGCCGGAGATCGAACCCCTGGCGCTGGCCAACCCGATTTCCAGTGATATGGCAGTCATGCGTCCCTCCCTGTGGCCGGGCCTGTGCAAGGCGGTGCAGTACAACCAGAACCGTCAGCAAGGTCGGGTGCGGCTGTTCGAGAGCGGCCAGCGCTTCATTCCGTGCGCAGATGGTCTGCGTCAGGAAGTCATGCTTTCCGGTATTGTTACTGGCAGCCGTCAACCTGAGGGCTGGGCGAACGGGGCAGAGAAGGTCGACTTCTTCGACGTCAAGGCTGATGTTGAAGCCATCCTGGCGCAGAGTGCCGCCGGCGTCAGCTTCCGCTTCGCACCGGTGGCCCACCCTGCACTGCATCCTGGCCAGTCTGCCGGGATCCTCAATGGTGAAGAGCAGGTAGGCCTGATCGGTGCGCTGCACCCGCAGCTGGTTGAGGATCTTGACCTCAATGGGCCGGTATTTGTGTTCGAGTTGGCATTGGCGAAGATCTGTCAGGGCGAGCTGCCGCGCTTTAGCGAATTGTCCCGCTTCCCTGAGGTCAGACGGGATATCGCACTGGTTGTGGACCGCGAGGTAATGGCCCAGGATCTGCTCGGTGCCATTCGCCAAGCGGCCGGCGAACATCTCAAAAACCTCAGGTTGTTTGACGTGTATGAGGGCAAAGGTATTGATCCTCATAGAAAAAGCATGGCAATCGGCTTGACGTTACAGGATTCGTCGCGCACTCTTACCGATGATGAGGTGAATGCTGTCATGGACAGAGTGCTGCAGTCCTTGGAGCAAGGGTTTAACGCCACGCTAAGGAAATAGGTGAAATGGGGGCTCTGACAAAAGCGGAAATGGCTGAGCGGCTGTACGAAGAGTTAGGGTTCAACAAGCGCGAAGCCAAAGAGTTGGTCGAGTTGTTTTTCGAAGAAATTCGTAACGCACTGGAAGCCAATGAACAGGTCAAGTTGTCCGGATTCGGCAACTTCGATTTGCGCGATAAACGTCAGCGCCCCGGCCGAAATCCGAAAACAGGCGAAGAGATCCCCATTACCGCCAGGCGGGTGGTGACCTTTCGCCCGGGACAAAAACTCAAGGCACGAGTAGAAGCGTATGCTGGAACCCAGCCATAACGACGAGCTGCCGGCAATCCCCGGTAAACGCTACTTCACCATTGGTGAGGTGAGCGAGTTGTGTGCAGTAAAGCCCCATGTCCTGCGCTACTGGGAACAGGAGTTTCCCCAGTTGTCGCCGGTCAAGCGTCGGGGTAACCGTCGCTACTATCAGCGTCAGGATGTACTCATGATCCGTCAGATTCGTGCTCTGCTGTACGATCAGGGATTCACCATCGGCGGCGCACGCCAGCGCCTGTCCGGTGAAGAAGCCCGCGAAGATCTCACCCAGTACAAGCAACTGATTCGCCAGACCATTGCCGAGCTGGAGGAAGTGCTCAACGTTCTTCGGGTTCGCTGATACTGAAAAAAAACTTTCTCATTTCAGGGAGTTAATGTATTATGCGACCCGCTTCGGCAGACAAACCGAAGCATCGTCGGGGCGTAGCGCAGCCTGGTAGCGCACTTGCATGGGGTGCAAGGGGTCGAGTGTTCGAATCACTCCGTCCCGACCAAATTTTAAAGAAGGATCAAGCACTTAGCGGCTTGGTCCTTTTTTTACGCCCGGACGGCGTAAAACTGGCGCAAAATGCGCGCAAAACTCAGCGAGTGATCTTAGCGATATCCATGTCGGGTACCGCGTCAGCCCACACCCCTTCTTCATGATCCCGCTGGTAGTTCCGCGTCATCCCTTCGCTGGCATGGTCAGCGATCTTCTATCCATCCTGAGGATGACTGTCGAGTGACCTGTTATGCCGACTAATTCGGATCGGCAGTTAACAATACTGTCAGATGCGCTGCCAATACTCACATGACGGCGCAGGGCACGTCGTAATCCCTTGCTGCAGTGTTAGGTCTGTGCACCGACAGACTCGATCAGAACAGGCAGTAAACACTGCAGGCTGCAAAGGCGTGCGTTTCTGCAGCGTGCCGCTCAAGCTATGGCATTTGTTTATGGACGGGTATTCAAACCGGCTGTTTGGCTCGATCCTGACTGGTCGTTTCGCTATTACCCTGTAACGTAATGCGCACGGATGACGCATGCGAGCCTGAACCTGGTAATCGCCTGAGGTTGAACGCGACCGGCGACAAAACTCAACAATTCTGTCCGCCACTGTATCCCGCTATGCCGATATAGTGGGTCGGCTCGTCCGGTTGCGGGGCAGGGGTTTATGCTGTTCTTCAGGCCAGACCGTGCTTGCAGTAGGTAATACCAGTGTGGGATTACAGTCCGCATCGACCAATAACAATATACCTGGAAGGCTTATGTCCATGAGACCCACCACTGCCGCAGAGGGCGCAGCCCAAGGCCAACTGGCCGGCTACGGCTCCAAGGCTTATCGTAATTATGTGCTCTTTGCGCTGACATTTATCTACATCCTGAATTTCGTTGACCGCGCCCTGCTGGCCGTCGTCGGCCCTGACCTGGTGCCGGACCTGGGGATTACAGACACCCAGTTCGGGCTTCTCACCGGCTTCGGTTTCGCCTTGCTCTATACCGCCGTTGGCATCCCGCTGGCACGCTTTGCCGATGTCGCAAACCGTGTATGGATCATGACTGTTTGTGTGGCCCTGTGGTCGCTGATGACCGCGCTTTGCGGCCTGGCGACGGAAGTCACTATTGGCTCGGTCACCATCGGCGCGTTCTGGATTCTGCTGATGTGCCGCGTTGGTGTGGGTATTGGCGAGGCGGGCTGCACACCGCCGGCCAACTCGCTGATCGCGGACTATTTCATCCCTCGAGAGCGCTCACAGGCATTGGGTTTCTACGCCATGGGCGTAACGCTCGGCACCATGGTTGCCAACCTGGTTGGCGGCTGGGTGACCGATGTGTTTGACTGGCGCACCGCCTTTTTCGTCGTCGGCTTGCCTGGCCTGCTGGTCGCCCTGGTTTTCAAACTCACGGTAAAGGAGCCGCCGCGAGGCTATACCGATCCGCCGGTCGCCGTGAAAAAAGAGCGGGCCAGCCTGGGTGAAGCGATCCATGAGCTGATGGGCAAGCCTGCTTTCTGGCTGATGACCGCCGGCGCTACCATCGCTGCGTTCTGCGGCTATGGTATCTCCTCGTTCCAGTCGATCTTTCTGGTCCGGACCTACGAGATCACTGCCGGTCAGGCTGCGATCTGGATCAACACACCGGTTGCCCTGTCAGCCGCCATTGGTACCTTTGCTACCGGGTGGCTGGCGACCAGAATTTACAAGAAGCACCCGGGCGCCATCGCTTGGGTGCCGGCGGCGGGCCTGTTGCTGTCGGTTCCCTTTTATATCTTCGCCTTCACCACGGACAACCTGTTCTACGCGGCAATCGGTTTGATCATCGGTGGCTTCGTCAAGTATGGCTACCTGGCCGCCCAGTACACCATCGGTCAGGGCGTGGTAAGCATGCGGGTACGCGCTATGGCCACGGCGGTGATGCTGCTGCTGGTTAACCTGATTGGCTACGGCTTTGGCCCGCTGTTCATTGGCGCAATCTCGGACATCTTCTTCAAGTCCGGTATCGCCGATCTTGGTGTGGCGGCTGGTGAACTGGCACGAAACCAGTGTCATCCCGCAGTGGTTGGTCAACTGAACCAGAACCTGCAGGACGTATGCGGGCAGGTCTATGCGCAAAGCCTGCAAACCTCCATGGTCATAATGGCCTGCCTCTACGCTGCCAGCGCTCTATGCTTCCTGCTGACCTGGACCCGCCTGGGCAAGGACATGGTGGACAGAGAAGTGAAAAATCCGGTCACCGCATAAGTGACTGCTAGGGAGGGCGCATTGCGCCCTCTCTTTTCGCCCGAAGTAGCTACCGGTGTCATTGAATGGCGTGATCCGGTTGACTTTATGCTCTCCGGAGAAATCAGGTCCGACACCCGGTCGGTGCCCATCGAAAGGTTTTTGGAGCAGGCAGAGCCAACCATACTGGACGCGGTTCTGCACTGCTCTGGAACAGGGTCTGGGTTAGCCGAGAGCCTGATACCTGAAGCTGCCGGCTGGCACAAATACCCAAACGGACGATGCGGCTTTTCGGTCTGGCATTGAATCTCGAACATCAGAATCTCATCTGTTCGCGAGCGATGCATGAAAGCCATTTCCCTTTTGACCCGACGCGCCGACCTGTCGCGCGATGCGTTTCGGCACTATTACGAAGAAATTCACAGCCCTTTGGCTATCGCCCATTTTCCTTACCGGCAGTACACCCGTAATCACCTGGTCGACGAGGTCGGCGGGCTTGATTTTGATTGCATCAGCGAGTTTCAGATGCAACGCGGATTTGACATCAGACAGGCCATGCAGTCGCGCTCGCGCGCGCTGATGCGTGACGATGAGCGCAAGTTTATGCGGCCGGAGCGGATACGCGTCGCCATGTCTGAAGAGTCTGTGATGGTTGAGGGGGCGAAGACTGAAGATGCGCTGTCACAGCTGAGGTATGCGTTGCTGTTTTCCCGCGCCGGCCGTTCGCAGACAGAGTTTCGGCGCGAAGTCGAGGCCTGGGCGCGTTCCCTCAGCCGTGATATTCGAGGGCTGCGCAGGATGAGCCTGGATCTGCTCAGTCCGGTGGTTGGCAGCGACTTTCCTTTCGATGCGTTGCTTTGGCTGCAACTTGATCAGCACCCCGAGAGACCGCCGGGTCTGACTGGTCCCGCGCCAGGCTTGCTGGCTGCGGTTCAGGTTCATACTCATTCAAGTTCTGCCCAGCAGCTGAAGCAGGGCTTTGTGGCGTTTCTTCCATGACAAGTACAAAAACAGGAGTGAATCATGACATCCATATCACGTCGTCGTTTTATGGCGGGAACCGGTATCGGGCTGGGTGGGCTGGCGTTGCCGCTGGGCTTTTCGGCCGCTGCCCATGGCTCTGAGAATATGCGTTTTGACGAGTATCGCAAGCAGGACGCAACCTCGCTGGCTGGCCTGCTTGCTGGCGGCGAGGTCAGCGCAGCCGAGTTGCTTGAGCTGGCTATTGCAAGGACCGAGCAGGTCAACCCGACGCTCAACGCGGTCGTACTGAAACACTACGATCTGGCCCGAGAACAGCTCAAGGCCGGTCGGCCGGTCGGGCCTTTCGGTGGTGTACCGTTTTTGCTCAAGGACCTGGGTGTGAGCATGGCGGGCACCGTTACTACCCAGGGTTCACGAATGTTTCGCGATGCCGTCGCGCAGCAGGATGACCCTTACATGCGCAAGGTACGTGAAGCGGGTCTGGTGGTGTTCGGTAAGACGCATAGCCCCGAGTTTGGGAATTGCCCCAGTTCTGAGAGCACGTTGTGGGGGAAGACGCATAACCCATGGCAGCTGAATCGCAGCGCCGGCGGCTCGTCAGGAGGTGCGGCTGCTGCGGTGGCAGCAGGGATTGTTCCGGTTGCCCACGCAAGCGATGGTGGCGGTTCGATCCGAATGCCTGCTTCTGCGTGTGGCCTTTTTGGGCTCAAGCCAAGCCGCGGGCTGGTACCCATAGGCAGTGGTGATACTGACGTGCGCGGTGGTCTGTCGGCACAACACGTAATCAGCCGCAGTGTTCGGGACAGCGCCGCGATGCTGGACTGCCTGGCGTGGCGCAAGCCGGGCAGAGCGCTGGCAAAGCAGGACAGCCAGGGACGCTATCTGGAACAGCTTCACCGCCAGCCGGGACAGCTGCGCATCGCCTTGCTTGCTGCACCGCTGCAGGGCGGAGAACTGGAGCCAGAGTGCCGAAAGGCGGCTGAGCAGGCCGCTGCGTTGTGCGCCGAGCTTGGGCATGTGGTCGAGGAGATAACCCCGGAGCTGGATCTGGAGGCCGCGGGACGTGCATCCGGCTTGGTAAGTATGGTCAGCCTGGCACAGAGCGTGGCGCTGCGCGAGCATCAGCTGGGGCGGATTGCAACAGAGGCTGATCTGGAGCCGGTGGACTGGCAGATGCTGGGCTGGGGCAGGCAGGTCTCGGCCGTTGACTACAATAACGGCGTGCTTGCCTTGCGCCGTGCCGGCCATGATATGGAAGCGTTCTTGCAACAGTACGACCTGATTCTGAGCCCGACAATGCCGCACCTTCCACCGCCACTTGGCACGATCACCATGGACTTGCCGGTTCAGGAGTTTGGGGCGTTGGCTGGCCGGATGTCTTCGCTCACCTCGGTATACAACATCACCGGTCAGCCGGCGATGTCGGTGCCCCTGTACTGGAGTGAGGATGGGTTGCCGGTGGGGGTGATGTTTGCCGGACGCTTTGGTGAGGAGCGCACGTTGCTGCGGTTGGCCAGCCAGCTTGAGCAGGCTCGTCCGTGGTTCAGTAGGGTGCCCGAGATTGTGTAGTCCCACCGGACGATGCCCTCCGTTGCGCTGCTAAGCACAGTGACGGCAGGGCCCAACAATCACAATCAGGAGAACCACTATGCCCATTACCGCCGTTACCGGCTCCGCCTCGGGTATTGGCGCTGCGCTCTGTGCGCAGCTGCGCGAGGCTGGCCACAGTGTCATCGGTATCGACCGTGCCAACGCCGACATCAATGCAGACCTGTCCACTGATGAAGGTCGTCAGCAAGCGATCTCGCAAGTACGTGATCGTTGTGGCGACCGCCTGGACCATCTGGTGCTCTGCGCCGGCCTGGGGGTAACTGCCCCCAATACCGGGCTGATCCTTGCGGTTAACTATTTTGCCGTCAAAGCATTGCTCGATGGCCTGGCACCGGCTCTGAGCAAGGGCACTGAGCCATCGGCGGTGGTGGTCGGTTCGGTGGCTGCGGTGCAGCCGGGTGTCGATCAGCATCCGATCATTCAGACCCTGCTCAAGGGCGATGAAGGTGAAGCGCTGGCCGCGATTGCCGATCAGGATCCGAGTCTCGCCTATGCCGGCTCCAAGCTGGCGGTCAGCCTGCTGGTGCGCAGCAAGGTGCATGAGTGGGCCAAACTGGGCGTACGGCTTAATGTGGTGGCACCGGGCGTAGTTGAAACGCCGTTGTACAAGGCGTCCACAGAGGATGCACGTTATGGCGAGGCGACGCGCAACTTTGTCGCACCGCTGGGACGTGGAAGCCAGCCCGCGGAATTGGCGAACGTCATCCGTTTTCTGCTGTCTTCGCAGGCCAGCTTTATGCACGGCACGGTGGTATTTGCTGATGGCGGCATGGACGCGATGATACGTCCCAACCGGTTCTGATTGTTGTTTGCGCCGTAGCAAAAGGCCCCGTTCGGGGCCTTTTGTGTTTTATTGCCGGAAGGGTGGCTGGCGTAGCAGCCGCAACAGCAGCAACAGTGCGACAAACAGGCTGACATTGGCCAGCAGCATCGCCTGGCGCAGGGACTCGTCTCCACTGAATGGCGCCAGCATATCGCTCAAGGCGCCAATGAACAGCGGACCGAGGCCGACACCCGCTACCGTTGTACAGATGGTCTGCAGGGCAACGGCTGTAGCGCGTTCCCAGCTGTCGACCAGTTGGGTCAGCAGATTGAATAGCGGAGCTACCCACCAGACGGTAAAAAAGCCCATCAGCGCGCACCAGAACATGGTCGTTGGTACCGGCATGCTGCCGATATGGAAGGCGGTCTGTACCGGCCACATCAGATAGCTGAGCATAAATGCCAGCGCGATGCTCTGGCCGATCAGCGGTACCCATACCAGCCAGCGCCGATCGACAACAACCAGGCGGTCGGTCAGCCAGCCACTGAACAGGCCGCCGACAGTTGCAGTACCGCCCACCACCACGCCGGCGAGGATGCCGGCATGCTGCAACGACAGGCCATGGGAGCGAATCAGAAAGCTGGTATTCCACATGGCGAAGGCAAAGCCACTGAAGCTGAACAGCGTGCAGATCAGCACGGTTAGCCGATATGGGCGGTTGCTGAACAGGTGCGCCGCGGCCTGACGCAGGTTGTGGCGGGGCGCGTGAACGCTACTGCCGTTGGCATCCCAGTAGCCGCGCCGAGGCTCGCGCACCAGCAGGCCCAGCACTACCGATACCAGCAACACCGGGCTGGCGATCAGATAGAAGCCACTGCGCCAGCCCCAGATATCGATGACCCAGGCGCCGACACCAAGACCAAGCATGGCCGAAACCGTAGGTGCACCGGTGAAAAAGCTGATCGCCAGCGAGCGTTGCTGCACCGGGTACAGGTCGGCAATCAGCGATAGCGAGGCGGGGGTAACCGGTGCCTCGAAAACGGCAACCAGCATGCGTGCTGCCACCAGTAGCCAGAAGCTGGTGGCCAGCCCGCAGAGCAGGGTGGACAGTCCCCAGAGCAGGCCAGCGAACGCCAGCAGGCGCACCCGGCTGCCGCGATCAGCCAAACGGCCGGCGGGCAAGCCCATCAATGCATAGACTGCGGCGAAGGCCAGCCCGGAGATCAGTCCCATTGCGGTGTCCGAAGCGCCGAACTCCTGTTTGATCGGTTCGATCATTATCGACATGATCTGGCGGCCAATGAAGAAACCGGCGTAGGCAAAAACCAGCACCGACAGCAGCCCATGGGCGCGCCAGCCCAGGCTGCGGGTAACAGCAGCGTTGCTCATCCTGCACACTCCTGAAAGCACAACGGCTCCCTGACGGAGCCGTTGTATCTACCGCATTAAGGGTCAGGCCTGACGCTGTTTCAGCAGGGTCAGCGCGGTGTCCTCGATCATGTCTTCCTGGCCGCCGACCATACCGCGACGACCCATTTCGACCAGAATCTCGCGGGCGGATACGCCGTACTTCTTCTCGGCGCGCTTGGCGAACAGCAGGAATGAACCGTACACGCCGGCATAGCCCATGGTCAGGGCGTCACGGTCACTGCGAATCGGGAAGTCCATAATCGGAACAACGCGATCCTCGGCGACATCCTGAATGCCGAACACGTCCACGCCGGTTTCGATACCCATGCGGTCGCAGACCGCAATCAGGACTTCCATCGGCGTGTTGCCTGCGCCTGCACCGAGTCCGGCGCAGGCAGCGTCGATGCGGGTGGCGCCGGCGCCAATTGCGGCGATGGAGTTGGAAACGCCCATCGACAGGTTGTGGTGACCGTGGAAGCCGATCTCGGTGTCAGGCTTGAGGGCTGCGCGCAGTGCGGCGACGCGGGCAGCGACGTCATCAGGCAGCAGGTAACCGGCAGAGTCGGTGATGTAGACGCAGTTGGCCCCGTAGCTTTCCATCAGCAGGCCCTGCTGGGTCAGCCCTTCAGGACTGTTCATGTGCGCCATCATCAGGAAGCCGACGGTATCCATGCCCAGTTCGCGCGCCTTGGTGATGTGCTGTTCGGAGACGTCGGCCTCGGTGCAGTGGGTTGCAACGCGGATGGTGTTGACGCCCAGATCCTTGGCCATGCGCAGATGGTCAACGGTGCCGATGCCCGGCAGCAGCAGGGCGGACACCTTGGCGCGCTTGAGCAGCGGTATAACTGCAGACAGATACTCTTCATCGCTGTGGGCCGGGAATCCGTAGTTGACGGAGCTGCCGCCCAGACCGTCACCGTGTGTGACCTCAATCAGCGGAATGCCCGCTTCGTCCAGGCCAACGGCGATGGACTTCATTTCATCCAGACTGATCTGGTGGCGTTTGGGGTGCATGCCGTCACGCAGGCACATGTCGTGAACGGTAATCTTCTTGCCGCGAAGGTCCATGGCGTGCCTCCTTAAAGGGCGGTTTGCTTGAGCAGGTTTTCGGCGAACATTTCGGCGGTGCGGGCTGCCGCAGCGGTCATGATGTCCAGATTGCCTGCATACTTGGGCAGGAAGTCGCCCAGACCTTCAACTTCCATGAAGATCGAGACCCGATTGCCGTCGAATACCGGGCCGTTGACCAGCTTGTAGCCGGGAACATACTTCTGCACTTCACCGATCATCTGCTCGATCGAGGCGGTGATGGCGGCCTGGTCCGGCTCGCCTTCAACCAGACAGTGCACCGTGTCACGCATGATCAGTGGTGGCTCGGCCGGGTTGATGATGATGATTGCCTTGCCCTTGCGCGCGCCGCCGACCTTTTCGATCGCGCTGGCGGTGGTGCGGGTAAACTCGTCGATGTTTTTGCGGGTGCCGGGACCGACTGATTTGGACGCGGCAGTGGCGATGATTTCCGCGTACTCAACCGGCTGCACGCGAGATACCGCGGCGACCAGCGGAATGGTGGCCTGGCCGCCACAGGTAACCATGTTGACGTTGGTTGCACCGGCCTTGAGGTTTTCTGCCAGGTTGACCGGCGGGACGCAGTACGGGCCGATGGCGGCCGGAGTCAGGTCGATCATCAGCACGCCGCGCTCGGTGAGCTTGCGGCTGTTTTCGGCGTGGACATAGGCTGAGGTAGCGTCAAAGGCGATGCGGATATCATCACTCTCGACGTGCTCAAGCAGCCCGTCAACACCGTCGCAGGTTACCTTCAGGCCCATTTCTTCGGCCCGCTTGAGGCCTTCGGAGGTCGGGTCAATACCTACCATCCAGACCGGCTCCAGCCATTCACTGCGCTTGAGCTTGTACAGCAGGTCGGTGCCAATGTTGCCTGGTCCGATCAGGGCACAGCGGATTTTCTTGCTCATGAGATTCTCCCTGAGTGTCAGTCGGTAAAGCGCATGCTGGCACTGCCAAGCGCGCTGATATGCATCTGGATATGATCGCCGGCAGTGACCGGCACCAGCGGTGCCAGGGCGCCGGACAGAATGATTTCGCCACGGCGGAATGGAATGCCCAGTTCGCCAAGGGTGTTGGCCAGCCATGCGACAGCGGCGCAGGGATGGCCTTGTACCGCAGAACCGAGCCCGCGACCGGCCGCTTCGCCGTTCTTGCTCATGGTCAGCTCGGCGGCTGCCAGGTCCAGTGTGCGCGGATCGGTGCGCTGGTCACCGAGCACGAACACGCCGCAGGAGGCGTTGTCGGCGACAGTGTCCTGGATATGGATCTGCCAGTCGTGAATGCGAGAGTCGACGATCTCGAAACAGGGCGTGACTGATTCGGTCGCAGCCAGCACGTCATCAGCGCTGATGCCGGGGCCGGTCAGGTCCTCTGCCAGAATGAAGGCGATTTCGCCTTCGGCACGCGGCTGAATCAGGTTGTACTCGCGCAGGCTGACAGTGGTGCCGTTGGCAACCTGCATGCGGTCGGTGAGAAACCCGAAGTCGGGTTGATGAACGTTCAGCATGTCCTGCACGGCCTTGCTGGTAACGCCAATCTTCTTGCCGATCAAACGCTCACCCATCGCCTCGCGGCGGCTTAGAAACTGCAGCGATATGCGATACGCATCGTCGATGCTGATCTCGGGGTGGCGGCTGGTCAGCGGCGTCAGGGTGCGGCGTTCGCGCAGTGCGTTGAACAGTTCATCACCCAGAGCGGTAATCAATTGCGGGTCCAATGCCATGTTCTGGTGTCCTTCAGGTCGGGAAAACGCTGGATTCGGCGCCGCCGTCGACTTCGATCACCTTGCCGGTAACCCACTTCGAGGCGGGGGTCGCCAGGTACAGGGCCGCGGCGGCGATATCCTGGGTGTCGCCCAGGCACTTGAGCGGCGTATTGCGCTCCATCACCTCGCGAATTTCATCGGTCATCACACCAGCCAGCGCGTCAGTCATGATCGGGCCTGGTGCTATCGCGTTGATGCGGATGGTCGGAGCAAAATCCTGGGCCAGCATGAAGCCAAGCTGGGTCAGCGCGGCCTTGGCTGCGGCGTAGCGGCTGAATCCACGCTGGATGTAACGGGCAGCGCCGGAGGTTATGTTGATCACGTTGCCGGAGCCCGCTTCAAACATGTGTGGTGCGCACAGCTGAATGAAGTGGTAGGCGGTGGTGACGTTAAAATGCATGGACTGGTCAAACTCCTGCCAGCTGAGCTTGAGCGGATGATTCGGGCCGCCGCCACCGGCGTTGTTGACCAGGTGAGTCAATTTGCCGAAGGCATCGAGGGTTGCTGCGACCGCGGCTTCGCGCTGCCTGGCGTCGTTCACGTCACACTGCACAGCGACGGCCTTGCCGCCAGCAGCGCGGATTTCTGCCGCAACCGACTCTACGTCGCTCAGCGTGCGTGCCGCGCAGGCGACGCTGGCGCCTGCCTCGGCATAGGCCAGCGCGATGGCACGACCAATACCTTTGCCGGCACCGGTTACCAGGGCGACCTTGCCCTGCAGGGTGAACTGCTCGATGAGCGCCATGAGAACTCCTTGATATCAGTAGGCGTCGCTGGTTTGGGGTTCGGCCTGCCAGAGGTCGGGGAGGCCGGGATCGGTTGCGTGGATCAGGCGCTTGAGAAGAATCTTCAGTGCCTGGGTATCGCCGGCACCGAGCTTCTCGGTGATGTCCTGTTCAACTGCCTTGGCAACAGCGACGTGCTCCAGAGAGACTTCCCGGCCGTCAGCAGTCAGCACGAAACGCTGGTCTTCTCCGTCCATTTCGATGGCGACATAACGCTGTTTTTCCAGAAACAGCATCATCGCCATGGTCACCTCTCGGCCGGTATAGGCAACGAAGTGATTGATCTGGTCCAGGGTCAGGCGGTCTTGGATGCTGAGGACCGACAAGACAAAGAACGCGTGTTCATCCAGTCGATGGTTCTGCAGCAGCGTGCGCAGGTAGGCCACCAGCTGGTAGTGGGCTCGTCCGGCGAGATAGCCCAGAAGGTCCTCTGTGTAGCTGCACTCGGGTGGGTGTGACTGGGCATTGGACAGCCGAACACCCTCGCGTGGCTTGCGGGCGGCCAGCGCGTACTGGCCTGACTGGAAGGCCAGTGGTGGCAGCTCGCTCTTGTCAAAGCCGAGCACCTCGCCAACGAAAATCACGTGGTCGCCGCCCTCGTACATGAACGCTGTGCGGCACTGAAAGCGCGCGGTGCAGTTATGCAGTAGCGGAATGTCGTTGATGCCGCGATCGAGTTCGATGCCCGCGAACTTGTCCTCGCCGCGCGAGGCGAAGCGTCCCGACAGGGCTTCCTGCTCGACCGACAGCACGTGCACATTCCAGTGCTTGTTGCTGGAGAAGGCAGAGAGACTGAAGGCTGACTTTGCCAGACTCCAGAGCACCAGCGGCGGGTTGAGCGAAACCGAGTTGAAGCTGTTGGCGGTGATGCCGATCGGTTCGCCTTCCGTGCCGCGAGTGGTGATGATGGTCACCCCGGTAGTAAAGGTGCTCAGGGCGTCACGGAACGCCTTTGGATTGAAACTGGCTGTAGCAGTCATGTGCTGCCTCACTGTTGCTGCGGAACGTGGCGAAAGTATTGAGTTGGCGGCATTTATGTTCATCGTCTCTATGGACTAACGCTGCGGCACCGGGAGGTCGTCCAAATGGACGACGTGACGGAGGTTCTGGTCGGCTAGCCTGACCGGCAAACACAAGAACAGCCCAGTAGGGCGAAGGAGTGATCCGTGCGCGCGTACCTGCAATCATTGGAACAATTGACCGAGCTGCTTGCCTTGCAGCGTCAGGCCACCGACCGTCAGGGGCGAGTGGGTGTTGATGTTCGGCAGCGGCGCATTCAGCAGGTAATTGATTTGCTGGTGGACGAGCATGAGGCGCTGGCTGCGGCAATGGATGAGGACTTTGGCGGTCGCCATCCCGGCTTCAGTCTGATGAATGACGTGCTGGGTGCGCTCGCCTCGCTCAAGCATGCGCGAGATCATCTGGAGCAATGGAGCGCCGATCAGCCTCGTCCTGTGTTCGCTCCCTATGACCAGTTGGGTGGTGAGGCATGGGTGCAGTATCAGCCCAAGGGCACTGTAGGCATTATCGGCACCTGGAATGCGCCGCTGTTCACCTTGCTCAGTCCGTTGGCCGGTGTGTTCGCAGCTGGCAATCGAGCTGTGCTCAAGCCCTCCGAAGTAGTGCCGCGCACGGCCGAAGTGCTCGCGCGCGCGATCGACGCGCGCTTTGATCCGCTGGAGCTGGCGGTCATCAATGGTGGTATTGAGGTTGGTCAGGGCTTTGCTTCCCAGCCGTTCAACCACCTGGTGTTTACCGGCAGCACGTCAGTCGGTCGCGACATCATGCGCCGGGCGGCTGAAAATCTGGTGCCGGTGACGCTGGAGCTGGGAGGTAAGTCGCCAGTGGTGATCGGGCGTTCTGCCGATATTGCCGACGCCGCGCGCCGGCTGGCCATCGCCAAAGGCACCAATAGTGGTCAGATCTGCATTTCGCCGGACCTGGTGTTTGTCCCGGTCGAGTTGCGTGATGCCTTCATCGATGCCTTTACCGGCACCTGGGCGGCACTGTATCCGTCGGTTGCCGGCAATCCTGATTGTGTTGCGGTGGTCAATGAGCGCCATTTGGCGCGGCTGGATGGCTGCCTGGCAGAAGTGCAGGAGATGGGGGGGCAGGTTGTGCGCTGCCCTGATGTTGCGGTAGCGCAGAATGAGCGTCGTCGGCCGCTGTCGATTGTGGTCAATCCGCCGCGTCTGAGCCGGATCATGCAGGAGGAAATATTTGGTCCGGCGCTGGTTTTGCTGACTTACAGCGAGCTGCCGCACGTGATCGATGAGATCAATCAGGGTGAGCGGCCGCTGGCGTTGTACTACTTCGGCAGCGATGAGCAGGAGCAGCGCCGGGTGCTGGATTACACCCTGTCCGGCGGGGTCACAATCAACGATGCCTTGATGCACGCCGCGATGGAGGATGCGCCCTTCGGTGGGGTAGGCGCCTCGGGTATGGGGCATTACCACGGAATGGAAGGCTTTGTTGAGTTCAGTCATGCCCGCACGGTGTTCAAGGCGCCTGCCTACGATCCCCGCGGCGAGTGGGGCATGCTCGCGCCGTACCATCCAGGCTTTACCGATGCGATGAAAGCGCAAATTACGCGCTGATATCTCCCTCAGTTGATCTGTTTACAGCCGCGGGGCGGGAACGTCGCGCGGTTTGTCTGTGCATGGAGAGCAAACATGTTATTCAGCTCGCGACGCGTTACCCTGGCCAGCCGCCTGTGGGTTTGGGCCGGCCTTGCGCTGGTGTTGTTCGGGTCGGCGGTAGCCCTTGGCTGGTACGGCCTCAAGTTGGCGCGCGACAGCCTGCACACGGCTCACTACGAGCGTCTGGGGGCGATACGTCAGGCGACCGACATTGAGCGCCTGCTTGAGCGCAATCGCCGGCTGGTGATCACCGCCTTCCAGTATGACCCCGATGGTAATCTGGCAGTGCTGCACTCGCGGGCCCTGTCAGTGTTGCTGGACGAGATTCGGGTCAACACCGCCGAACTCGAGGAGCACAGGGCCGGGTTTGCCGAGCGCGAGCTGGATGAGCGTGATCTGCAACTGCTTGCCGCCTTTGATGAGCATTACGAGCTGTGGAGCGAGGACCTTGACGCCATGCTGTCCTCGCTGGCGCTGAACGATTTCAACATCGCGGGTATCCGGGTTTTTCTGCAGATGGGGGCCGAAGAAGGTCGACTGGCTGCCGAGGAGCTGGTCAATCTGCGGCAGTACCAGGAGGAGAAAACCGAGGCGGACTTTCACCGGGCCGAGCAGCGTTACCGCTACAGCGTGATGGCCTATCTGCTGCTGACATTGATCGGGGTGCTGGCCGGTGGCCTGGTGGGTGGCCTGCTGATTCGTCGTTTGCGCCTGGGGCTGTCATCGGTAGCCGGGCATGCCCAGGCCATCGCCGAGGGTGACCTGAGTCGACCGGTGATCGCGTCCGGTAACGACGAGATTACCGATCTGATGCACGAGTTTGCGCGCATGCGCGATAACCTCGGTCGCTTGCTGGGTGGCTTGCGCGATCAGGTGAGCATGCTTGGCCGCTCTTCTTCCGGAATGAGCGGTCTGTCTGATAGTTCATCGACACTCGCCCTTCAGCAGGCCGAGGCGGTCAGCAGTATGTCGGCTGCGGTCGAGCAGCTGTCGGTATCTATCGACGAGGTTCGCGGCCATGCCGAATCAACCCGGGACATCACGGAGCAGGCCGAGCACTCCAGTCGCTCCAGCGAACAGTTGATTAACCAGATGGCTACCGAGATGCGGGAAATCGCCAGCGTGGTTTCCTCTACGGCGGAGCACATGCAGGCGCTTGAGCGCTTCTCCGGTCAGATCGGCAGCGTAATCCAGGTGATCAACGAGGTGGCAGAGCAAACCAACCTGCTTTCGCTCAATGCTGCGATTGAGGCTGCGCGTGCCGGTGATATGGGGCGCGGGTTCGCGGTGGTGGCAGGGGAGGTGCGGCAGCTTGCCGAGCGGACCTCGCAGTCGACTCTGGAAATCGCCGAAACGGTCAAGCAGATCCAGCACGGCACGCGCACCGCATCTGCCGGCATGCAGCGAACCGTTGTCCGAGTTGAAAGCGGTGTAAAGCTGGCCAGCGAAGCGACGGAGGCCATGGCGACCATTCGCCAGGGCACCGGTGAGGTAATCCAGGCGGTCAATCAGATCAGTCACATTCTTAACGGCCAGTCGACCGCGACCCGGGAAATCGCCCGTGAGGTCGAGGGTGTGTCAGTCGGTGTTCGGCACATGTCCGGCACGGCTGCCGAAAGTGCAGCTGCTGCTGTCGAGCTGGAACGCCTGGCCGGAGAGCTCGAGCTGATGGCAGGGCGCTTTCAGGTTGGCTGAACCTGGGCGCCTCGCTCCGCAAACGAGGGGTAGTGAGTAGTCCACATTGACGATGAGTGTCCTGTTCGGCGTTCGGATAATCAGGACAACCCGCGCTGTTTGGCGGTACGAAAAAGTCTTTGGAGGACCAAGAGATGGTTGCCACTCGCGTAAAATCACAAAAAGAACTGGAGCTGCTGGAGGCTGCACGCAAGCTAGTCCCGGCGCTCAAGGCCCGTGCCGAGCAAGCTGATCGTGAAATGAAGGTGCCGGATGAAACCGTCGCTGACATGCAGGAAGCCGGCCTGTTCCAGGCCATGCAACCGAAGCGGTTTGGCGGGTATGAGCTGGATCCCCGCGCCTTCTTCGAAATCCAGATGACCCTGGCCGAAGGCTGCATGTCGACTGCCTGGATTTACGGTGTCATGGGCGTGCACCCCTGGCAATTGGCACGTTATCCGCTGGAAGCGCAGGAAGAAGTGTGGGGTGATGATCACAAGACCCTGATCGGCTCGACCTATATGCCGGTAGCCAAAGTGACGCCGGTTGAGGGTGGTTATCGCATCAGCGGTCGCTGGGGCTTCTCCAGCGGCAGTGAGCACTGCAAGTGGACCCTGCTCGGCGGCATCATCCCGCCGGATGCCAATGGCGAGGGCAGCGAGCACGGTACGTTCCTGGTGCCACGCAGTGACTACCGCATCGAGCGCAACTGGGATGTTCTGGGCCTGCGCGGCACCGGCAGTCACGACATTGTTGTCGAAGATGCCTTTGTTCCGTTGCACCGCGTTCAGCGCACCAACAACACCAGTATGGAAGCGACGCCGGGCCGGCTGGTCAACACTAGCCCCCTTTACGCGATTCCGTTTGCCCAGGTGTTTACCCGCGCGGTCTCCAGCTCCTGTATGGGCGCGCTGCAGGGTGCGATCAACGCGTTCTGTGCCAATGCGGCGGCACACATTGGCAAGCACGGTGCGAAGACCGCCGAGGACCCGCTGGCCCAGGAAGTGGTTGCCGATGCCATTCTGACCCTGGACCAGCTCAAACTGGTACTCGAGCGCAACTTTGACCACCTCTGCGAGCTGGCCGAGCGCAACGAGTTTCCTGAGGTGGAAACCCGTTTGCTGTACCGCTACCAGTCTGCCCACGTGACCAATGTCTGCGCCGAAAAGGTCAATCAGCTGCTGCGCTGCATGGCGGCGTCCGGCCTGTACAACACCAATCCGGTCGCTCGTATCTTCCGCGATCTGCACCAGGCTCGTGGCCACATCTCCAACAACGTCGCCGCCTTCGGTCGCGCCTACGGAGCGGTTCAGCTCGGCCTGCCCAACCCTGATCCGTACGTTTGATCAGAACCGGCCGCCCGGGATGGGCGGCCGACCTTCCCAAAACTGTCGACGAGCAACGCTATGCATAACAACAATGAATACGACCTGATTGTGGTCGGCTCCGGTGCCGGCGCCATGACCGCAGCAATAACGGCCGCAGATCAGGGCCTGAGCGTACTGATGGTGGAAAAAGCCGCGCAGTATGGCGGTACCTCAGCCCTGTCTGGCGGTGGCATCTGGATTCCCAACAACCATTATTTCAAGGCCATTGGCGGCAAGGATAGTGAGGAGCTGGCCTGGACCTACCTCAAGGCCGCGGTTGGCGACCGGGTGGATGAGCGTCGCTTGCGTACCTACCTGCACAAGTCGCCGGAGATGATTGCCTGGCTCGAGGACAATACCCGCGTCCGCTACGCGGTGGCCGAAAAGTATCCCGACTATTACCAGCACCTGCCGGGCGCATTGCCGGGCGGGCGCAGTCTTGACCCCGAGCTGTTTGATCTGAGCCAGCTCGGTGATGAGCTAGGCAACCTGCGCGAGGGGGCGCCCGGCAACATGCTGATGGGGCGTATTGCCTGGACCGCACGCGACGCGCACAAGGCGATGTCGAAAAGTCGCGGCTGGCGGCTGATGGTTCTGTGGATGATGTTGCGCTACAAGCTGGACTTCCGCTGGAGACGCAAGACCGGCAGTCGACGTGATCGACGTACCGCGCTGGGTAATGCGCTGATTGCCAGCCTGCGTGCCTCCATGATGGATCGCAATATTCCGCTCTGGCTGAGCACCAACTTTACCGATCTGGTGATCGAGGATGGCCGCGTTTGCGGCATTCAGGTCGAGCGAGCGGGTCGGGTAGAAGTGCTGCGTGCACGTCGTGGCGTGATTCTCGGCAGTGGCGGCTTTGAGCAGAACCAGGCGCTGCGCGACAAGTATCTGCCGCAACCAACCAAAGCCGCCTGGAGTGCTACGCCGGCCGGGGCCAATACAGGCGCGGCGCTGGAAGCAGCACAGCGCATTGGTGCCGCCACCGACCTGATGGAGTGGGGCTGGTGGGCACCGAGCCTGCTGGTGCCGGGTGAAGACCGTGCCCGGGGTATTTTCGCCGAGCGCGCCTTCCCGGGGGCGATCGTGGTCAACAGCCTCGGGCAGCGATTTGTCAATGAAGCGGCTCCCTATCTGGAGTTCGTTGATGCGATGTACCGCAACAATGAACAAACCGGCGGTAAATGCGTTCCGGCCTGGGCCATCTTCGACAGTCATTTCCGTTTCAACTACGCGATGGGCCCCTTGATGCCCGCGCAGATCATGCCCGACATCCGCCTGCGCAAGGAATGGCTGAATAACCTCTACTACAAGGCCGACACCCTCGACGCGCTTGCCGGCCAGATTGGTGTCGATGCGGCCGGCCTGAAGGAAACGGTCAGCAAGATGAACGGGTATGCAGCGACTGGTGAGGATCTTGACTTTGCCCGCGGCGGTAACGTGTTTGATCGCTATTACGGTGACAGCAACGTCAGCCCCAACCCCTGCCTTGCACCGATTGGCAAGGGCCCGTTCTATGCAATGCCGATGTACTCCGGAGATATCGGTACCAAGGGTGGTCTGCTGACCAACGAGCATGCTCAGGTCGTGCGTGAGGACGGTTCAACCATCGACGGGCTTTACGCGATTGGCAACACCTCCGCCTCGGTCCTGGGCACTACCTATCCGGGTGCCGGTGGCACGCTGGGGCCGGCCATGACCTTTGGCTATGTTGCCGCCCTGCATCTGGCTGGCGCTGTTCAGTTGCGGGAGAAAGCAGCATGAGCGGACGTCTGCAGGGCAAGTTAGCCGTGATCACCGGTGCAGCCAGCGGCATCGGTGAAGTCTGCGCCAGACTGTTTGTTGCCGAAGGTGCTCAGGTGGTGTTGACCGACCTCAACGTCGAGGCGGGCGAGGCTGTTGCGGCCTCGCTCGGCGCGCAGGCCTGTTTTCTGCGCCAGGATGTCTCCGACCCGCAAAGCTGGGATGCCCTCGCGGCGTATCTGGTGGAGCGTGGTTCCGGGCTGGATGTGCTGGTCAACAACGCTGGGGTGCTGCTCAAGGCGAACATCGAAGATGAGAGCCTGGACCAATGGCACAAGTTGCTGCGCATCAACGCCGATAGCGTTTTCTTGGGCACTCGCATGGCCGTGCGACTGATGAAGGACAGTGGCGGCGGTTCGATCGTCAACATCTCTTCATTGGCAGCGCTGCTGGGGCTGGAAGACTACGTTGCCTACAGTGCCAGCAAGGGCGCGGTGGCGGCTCTGAGTCGCGCCGTGGCAGTGCATTGCCGCAAACACAAGTATCGGATCCGCTGCAACTCGGTGCACCCCGACGGGGTGATGACACCCATGACCCTGGGCGGCTATCCGAAGGGCATGGATCCGTCTGCGTTCACCATTGATGCCGACCCGATGAATCGTATGTGCCTGCCGGGCGACGTTGCCAATGCCGTGCTGTATCTGGCCAGCGACGAGTCGCGGGCAATCAATGGCATCGAAATGCGTGTGGATAGCGGACAAGCCGTGATGGGTATTTGAGATGAGCATGAATTACATAGCGCTTGAGGTTGCGGAGGTCATTCAGGAAACGCACGACAGTTGCTCGTTCGAGTTCAGCGTTCCGCAGGAGCAGTCAGAGCGCTTCAGATATCGTCCGGGGCAGTTTCTGACCCTGCGTATCCCTTACCAGGGCGACTGGTTGCCGCGCTGCTACTCCCTGTCCAGCTCACCCTTCGCCAGCGAGAACCTGCGGGTCACGGTCAAGCGTGTGGCAGATGGGCGAGGGTCCAACTGGCTGTGCGATCAGATCAGGCCGGGCGACCGGATCGAGGTATTGCCGCCGGCTGGCGTATTTGTGCCGCGTCAGCTCGATGGTGACTTCCTGCTGCTGGCTGGCGGCAGCGGAGTGACGCCGGTTCTGTCGATCCTGCGTTCGGTGCTTAGCCAGGCAGCCGGCCGGGTTCGCCTGATCTACGCCAACCGTGACGAGGCGTCTGTGATCTTCCGTGATCTATTGCAGCAACTGGTAGCGGCGTATCCCGAGCGTCTGCAGGTAGTGCATTGGCTTGCCAGTGTTCAGGGGCACCCGAATGTACCGCAGCTGGCGCACCTGGCAGCCGGATTTGAGCACGCCGAAGCCTTTATCTGCGGCCCGGAGCCATTCATGGATGCGGGCGTGGCTGCGCTCAAGCAGGCCGGTCTTGCGCCGGCGGCGATTCATGTTGAGCGCTTTGTCTCGCTGCCCAGTGAGAGTGAGCAGCCGCAGGGCGGTGTGGTTGAGCACGAAGGTGCCTTGGCGACAACACTCACCGTTGAACTGGATGGCGAGGTGCGCGAGATCGACTGCCAGCCCGGTGAGTTGCTGCTCTCGGCCATGCAGCGTGAGGGCATGGAGCCGCCTCACTCCTGTCTGGTTGGGTCCTGCGCTTCGTGCATGTGCACGCTGGTATCCGGTGAGGTAGATCTGCTGCACAACGATGCGCTGGACGAGCAGGAACTGAGCGAGGGCTGGACCCTGGCCTGTCAGGCTGTGGCCACCAGCGACAAGGTGCATTTGCGTTTTCCCGATTGATCCAACAAGAGATTTCCCCGATGTCTTCAGTGTTTCCCTCGCCGGCTGATTTGCCGGCGTCGATTCCGGCGCTGGTTCTGCGCGCTGCGCAGCTTCATGGTGATGCCATTGCCCTGGAGGATGGGGCGCAGCGTATCGCTTATGCAGAGTTGCCCGAGCGTATGCTCGAGGTTTCCCGGGCGCTGATTGCCGCGGGAATTGGCCATGGCGACCGGGTAGCGATCTGGGCTCCGAACAGTATCGAGTGGGTGTTGCTGGCCCTCGGCTTGCAAGCAGCCGGGGCAGTGATGGTGCCACTCAATACCCGCATGAAAGGCAGTGAGGCGGCGGATATTCTGGACCGCAGTGGTACCCGGTTGCTGTTTGTGCAGGGTCAGTTCCTGGGTAACGATTACCCGGCGATGCTGGCACCGGTGCGGCCCGCCGGGCTGGAGCAGGTGGTAGTGATTGGCGAGTCCGCTGCGGCGGAGCAGGCGTTGTCGGCCTTTCTGGCCGGAGGGCAGGCTGTCTCTGCGCAGCAGGCTCTGGAGCGTGCGCAGTCGGTTGGTTCTGATGATCTGTCGGATCTGCTGTTTACGTCCGGCACCACAGGCAAGCCCAAGGGCGTGATGTATGCGCATGGGCAAAGTCTGCGCGCATTCAACGAGTATGTGAGGATCATTGGGCTGGTACCCGGTGACCGTTACTTGATTGTAAATCCGTTCTTCCATTCGTTTGGCTACAAGGCCGGCTGGCTGACCTGCCTGCTCGGTGGTGCCACCATCCTGCCCCAGGCAATGTTCGACGCTGACGATGTGTTTCGTCGGGTGGAGCAGGACAAGGTCACGATTTTGCCAGGGCCACCAACCCTGTATCTGTCGATGCTGGATCATCCCCGTCGGGGCGCTACTGACCTGTCCAGTCTGCGTGTTGCGGTTACCGGAGCCTCGACCATTCCGCCGGTGTTGATCAAGCGCATGCGCGAAGAGCTCGGCTTCACCATTGTTACCACCGCCTATGGCCTCACCGAATGCGGCGGTCTTGCCACCATCTGTGACCCGCAGGACTCGGCGCAGACCATTGCCGGCACCAGTGGCAAGCCGATTCCCGGCACGGAGCTGGGCATACTCGATGCCGAGGGGAATGCGCTGAGTCAGGGGGAGCAGGGCGAAATTTGCCTGCGCGGCTTTCACGTCATGCAGGGGTACTTCAACAACGATCAGGCCACTGCCGAAGCGCTTGACGCGCAGGGCTGGTTGCACACTGGCGATGTAGGCAGCCTGGATGTCGAAGGCAATCTGCGCATTACCGGGCGTCTCAAGGACATGTTCATCGTCGGCGGCTTCAACTGCTACCCGGCAGAGATCGAGGCGGCGCTGAGTGAGCATCCGTCCATTGCCCAGGTTGCGGTGCTGGGCGTGCCGGATGAGCGTATGGGCGAAGTGGGCTGTGCCTGCGTGGTGCTGCGCCAGGGCGAGCAGGTGAGCGATGCCGATCTTATCAGCTGGTCCCGCGAGCGTATGGCCAACTACAAGGTTCCGCGCCGTATTGCCTTCTACCGGGAGCTGCCAACCAATGCTTCCAACAAAGTCGACAAGTTGTTGCTGGCCCGTCAACTGGCCGGTTGATGAGGCTCTTCGCGCTGCCACATGCCCCGTGTGGCAGCGATTTTTTCCTTATTCGCACGGATTACTCCGTTTGAGGTAAGTGTTTTTTTGCCTCGCTTCCGATACTTCTCCGGCGTCCTGCTTTCGGGATGACATGGATAAACATCAGGAGCGAACAGTGAATAACAACAATCGCAACAATGGCTGCCACGGCGCTGTGCTCAAGCCGCTGGTGCTGGCGCTGGCTGCCGGGCTGACGCCTTCCGCTGCCATGGCCCTGCCCACCTTGAACCTTGATAACGGGCTGACCATTGAATCGCAGGTAACCGCCAACTACACCTACTCGCTGCGTACTCGCAGCCCTGACAGCCACTACCTGGCCGATCCAAACAACGATGACGCGACCCGAAACTTCAAGCGTCACGCCCCGGTCAACAACCGCGTCAGCCTGTTTGGCGAAGTAATGCTGCAGAAGGACAACGTCGGCGCGATCCTGCGCGGCAGTCACTTCTATGACTTCGTCTACAAGAACGACAACGACAATAACTCTGCCGCGACCGTCAACCGTGTTGTGGGTACACCTGGTGATGAGTCCCGCTTTACCGCGACCACGCGCCGCGACAGCGGCAGTCGCTTCCAGCTGCTCGATGCCTACGTGTACGGCAACTTCCCGATTGGCGAAAGCCAGTATCTGTCACTCAACGCCGGCCGCCACCTGGTCGCCTGGGGCGAGAGCCTGTTCTGGCCGAACATCAGCCAGGGCCAGGCCCCGGTTGATGCCACCAAGTTCAATGTGCCGGGCACCGAGGCCAAGGATGCCTACCTGCCGGTCAATCAGCTGTCGTTCACCTGGACACTGAATGAGCATCTGTCTCTCGCCGGTTTCTACCAGCTGGAATGGGAAAAGACCCGCCTGAACCCGGTCGGCGACTTCTTCGGTGGCGACTTCTTCGGCCCGGGTTCGCAGTTCTACCGCTTCGCGCCCGGCACAGTCGCGGCCTTGCCTGATGCAACCTTTACCGTAGCCAACAGCATTGAGGCAGATGATCCGCGTGACTCCGGCCAATGGGGTCTGGGCGTACGCTGGAACATCGACTTCAACACCGAGGTTGGTCTCTATCATTACCGCTACCATGATCGGGTCGCGGCCATGTTCTTTGACGCCAGCGGCGCTACCCGGTATTCGTCGCTGGACAGCATCAATGCCGTCGGCTACGGCCCGGGCGTCCCGGCGCTGAAATTCGGCTATTTCGAAGACATCAAGCTGACCGGTGTGAGCCTGACCTCCAAGATCGGTGACGTGCAGGTGGGGTCGGACATCAGCTTGCGCGATGGTGCGCCGGTTTATCTCAGCAACGGTGCGCCGACACCTGGCGAGCTGCTGATGGCCAGCGCCAACTTCGTCTACATCCTCGGTCCGAGTGCCATTGCCAGCCAGACCACGCTGATGGGTGAAGTGGTGCATGAGCGCATTCAGGACGTTGACACCCTCACCGTGACAGGTGGCTTCCCGGGTGAGGACGGCCAGTTCGACGACTTCGTCTACGACGGCCAGACCCGCGCTGGCACCCTGATTGGTCTCGGTGCGTATCTGGATTATCCCAGCATCTTCAACGGTTGGGATCTGACCACCAATGCGATTTTGCAGCAAAGCGTTGACGGCAGCGGTCGCCAGGGCCTGGGCCGTGACGAGCAGCGCCTGACCCTGGGTGCCACCTTCAGCTACCTCGGCAACTTCGAGCTGGGTGCGACCTGGGTGAACTACCTGTCGACCCCGGATATCGCCAAGGGCCGCACCATGGCCGACCGCGACTACCTCTCGTTCAACGCCAAATACACCTTCTGATGGAGTTTCCCATGCGTATGATCAAACCCTTGTGCATCGCGACTCTGCTGGTTCAGGCAGGGCTGGTGCACGCTGCTGCAACCCCCGAGGAAATTGCCAAGCTGGGCAACGAGCTGACCTGCGTCGGCGCGGAGAAGGCAGCCAATGCCGACGGCAGCATCACCGAATGGACCGGCAAGTGGCTGGGTACCCCGCCACACGTCAATTTTGAGGGCACAGGCAAGCATCCGATTGATCCGTACCCGGAAGACAAGCCGCTGTTCGTGATCACCGCGGCGAATATGGCCGAGTATGCCGATCGTCTGTCGGCCGGTCAGAAGGCCCTGTTTGAAGCCTACCCGGACACCTTCCAGATGCCGGTCTACCAGACCCGTCGCGACTTTCGCTTTGCTGACAGCGTCTGCCAGGCAACCCTGGAGAACGCCCGTTCTGCACAGCTCGTGAACGACGGTGAGGGCGTGCAGGCCACCACTGGCGGTATCCTGTTCCCGTTCCCGAAAACCGGTCTGGAGCTGATGTGGACCTCGTCCTTCTTCACCTTCCGTCCGTTTACCGAGGAGCTGGTCTCCGACAACGCCTATGTGCTGTCCAACGGCAACATCAACTGGGGGCAGGTACGCTCGCGCAACTACGCCCCGAACCTGAAACCGGGTGTGCTCGGCAAGACCGAAGGTCCGTCGGCCTACTATCTGAACGAAACCCTGCTGCCGCAGCGTGATCGGGGTGAAATCAACACCGGTGTGGAATACTACAACCACGCTACCGAACCGCGTCAAAGCTGGCGTTATGATCCGGGCACCCGTCGTGTCCGTCAGTCGCCCGAATACGGGTATGACATGCAGTTCCCGGGCAGTGGCGGTTCGATCACCGTGGATGAGGTGCGGATCTTCAACGGCTCCGGTCAGCGCTACAACTGGAAGATCGTGGGCAAGCAGGAGATGTACGTTCCGGCCAACGCCTACCGCATTCACTCCAACGATGTGACCTATGACGAGCTGCTGCCGCCGAACCATGCCAACCCCGAGTTCATGCGTTACGAACTGCGCCGGGTCTGGGTGCTGGAGGCCAATCTGAAGGACAGCTACCGTCACCTGTACCCGACCCGTCACATGTACGTGGATGAGGACAGCTGGCTGATGGTCATGGCCGACAACTACGATGCACGTGGCGGCCTGTGGCGTACCTCGATGATCAACTACTTCTACGCCTATGAAGCCAATACCTGGCAGGCGGGGGTGGGTCTGTACCACGATCTGCAGGCCAAGAGCTATCTGGCCTTCAACCTGGTCAACGAGCAGCCCAACGGCTATACCCTCAACACGGGTAACCTGAGTGAGCGTGACTTTGGTCCGGAGGCTGCCCGCCGCTCGGGTCGCTGATTTCAGGCCATAACAAAACCCCGCCTGTCGCAAGACAGGCGGGGTTTTTTATTGGTTCACTGCGGTATGTCGGAGTGGCTGGCGAACGTTCCGTGCCGGGCCAGCGCATTGGTCTCTCTCGATTCGAGAAAGGCCGGATTCAGCCGGGTCGCCTGGAGTGATCGCGAGTGACCAGCGCGCCGGTCAGTTGCCCTGGAAGTCGGGGCGACGTTTTTCCAGAAATGCCTGCATGCCTTCTTTCTGGTCGCGAGAGGCGAACAGCAGGGCATTGGCCTTGCGCTCCATGACCAGCGCCGCATCCAGCGAGGCGTCCATGCCGGCCAGAATGACTTCCTTGATCTGCTCTGCCGCCAGCGGCGGCATGCCGGCGATCAGTTTCGCCTGCTCCAGAGCGGTCGCAGCAACCTGATCGTCGTCAACCAGCTCGCTCACCAGCCCGGCCAGGTGGGCCTCCTCGGCACTGATTGGCCGGCCGGTCAGCGCCATTTGCATTGCCTTTGCCTTGCCTACGGCGCGCACCAGCCGCTGGGTTCCGCCAATGCCGGGCATGATGCCAATGCGGATTTCCGGTTGGCTGAAGCGTGCGCTGCGACCGGCAATGATGATGTCGGCGTGCATGGCCAGTTCGCAACCGCCGCCATAGGCGTAGCCGCAAACCGCGGCAATGATCGGCTTTGGGCAGTGCTGGATCGGTGCCCATACCCGCTCGGTATGCCGGCAAAGGATATCAATGGCACCGACATCGGCCATGCTCGAAATATCACCGCCGGCAGCGAACACCCGTTCGCCGCCAGTGAGGATGACACAGCGCGTTTGCGGGTCTGTCGCAACCTCGGTGAAGGCTCTGGAAAGCGCGGCTTGCAGTTCCAGGCTGAGCGCGTTGGTGACCGCCGGGCGGTTAAGCGTAAGGCGGGTAACAAAGGGGGCAGGTCGGTCAATCAACAGCACCGACTTAGCGCAATCGGTCATCGGGAGACTCCGGGCGGAGGGGGACATTGTGGCCGATTGTCTTCAGCTGCGGGTGGTAGCTCATCGTCCATTCAGACGAATCGCCGATGCCTGAGCGCCCATACAGTGACTTCATGAAACAAGCAGAGGAACCGTTCATGCAGTCAGTTAGTGCCTCCCTGGATTACACCGGCAAAGTTGTCGTCATCACCGGGGGAACGCGCGGTATCGGTGCGGGAATTGCCTGTGCGTTCCTGTCGGCCGGCGCGAATGTTGTGGTCTGCGGGCGCAGCGAGCCCGAGCAGCTGCCGTCAGTCGATGGTCGCAGTGCACGTTTTCTGAGTCTGGACGTACGTGACCCCGAGGCAACCGAGCAGGCACTGGGCGCTGTCCATGAACATTACGGCCGCCTTGATGTGCTGATCAACAACGCCGGCGGCAGCCCCAATGCCGACGCCGCGACTGCCTCTCCGCGCTTCAGCGAAAGCATCATCAGACTCAATCTGCTGGCGCCGTTGAATCTGGCCCAGCAGGCCAACGCCATTATGCAGCAGCAGGCTGCTGGCGGGGTGATCGTGTTCATCGGCTCGGTTGCTGCCAGCCGGCCGTCGCCCGGAACAGCTGCCTATGGCGCGGCCAAGGCCGGGGTCGTTTCACTGGCCAGTTCGCTGGCGGTTGAATGGGCGCCGAAGGTCCGGGTTCTGAGTGTCAGCCCCGGTCTGATTCGTACCGAGCAGTCTCATCTGCATTACGGCGATGAAGAGGGTATTGCCGCGGTTGGCCGGACCATTCCGGCCGGACGCATGGGTGAGCCCGAGGATATCGCCAATGCCTGTCTGTATGCCGCCTCACCGATGGCGGCCTATTTCAGTGGTACCAACCTGCTGTTGCACGGCGGTGGAGAAGCACCGGCCTTTCTGGCCGCGTCCACTGCCGGCAAGGCGTGACCTAACGCGACCACGCCTTTGAGGCGTGTCTTGGAAAACAATCAGGAGAAGAACTTGGCTGATCAAGCACTCATCGACGAGGTTCAGGCCATGGTCGGACGCGAGTACGGTCGTGTCTATGCCTGGGACCGGGTTAACGCGCCGATGATTCGCCATTGGTGCGAAATCATGGGCATCGACAACCCCCTTTACACCAATCCGGAGTTTGCCCGGCAGCAGGGGTACGCTGACGTGGTGGCGCCACCGGGCATGCTGCAGGTGTGGGGCATGGGCGGTCTGGACCAGGAGAACTTCCCGGAGGGCTCCAGCACCGAAAACAACTTTGAGGTGCTCAAGGTCATTGAGCCCCACGGCTATCCGGCCGTGGTAGCTGTCAACTCCGATCTGTATTTCGACCGTCAGATCGTGGCCGGCGAGCGTCTTTACTTCACCAGCCGGCTCGACAGCGTTTCCGAAGAAAAAACCACCCCGCTGGGAACCGGATTTTTCGTCACCGTACTGATGACCTACTTCTCCCAGCAGGATGCTGGCGACGAGGAAGTCGGCCGCCAGCTGTTCAGGGTCTTCAAGTTCAAGCCGGCCCAGCGCCCACAGGAAAAACCGGCAGCCAAGCCGGCCGAGGCCAAGGCCATGAAGCGGCCGCTGCCCGGCGTCAGTGACGATACCCGATTCTTCTGGGAGGGCTGCGAAGCCGGCAAGTTGCTGATTCAGCGCTGCACCGATTGCCAGACCCTGCGTCATCCTCCGGCGCCGGTATGCATCAAGTGTCACAGCTTTGACTGGGACAGCATTGAGGCGTCGGGCAAGGGGCAGCTGTATTCCTTTGTGGTGATGCATTACCCGGAAGTACCGCCGTTTGACTACCCGAACCCGATAGGCCTTATCGAGCTGGACGAAGGCGTACGTCTGATCGCCGGCCTGGTTGGCGCCGATCCGGCAACGCTGGAGATTGGCCAGCGGGTGCAGGTTGAATTCCACCGCTTTGACGATCAACAGAACCTGCCGCAATTTCGCGTTGTTGCGGCCTGAGGAGGCGAGCATGGATTTTTCGTTGAGTGAAGATCAGCGTGCCATTGCCGAGATGGCAGGCAGCGTTTTCAGCGATTACTGCACAGACGAGCGCATGCGTGCGTTTGATCTTGAGAGCCAGCCGTTCATGGCCGAGCTGTGGCAAACCTGTATCGAGACCGGGCTGCATGCGCTGGCTATCCCGGAGGCGTTAGGCGGCTCGGGCATGGGCATGACCGACCTGCATTGTGTTCTGCGCGCTCAGGGCGCGGCCCTGGGGCATGTGCCGCTGTGGCAGCACCAGCTGGCTGCTGCCTGCCTTGCCCGGTTCGCCGCAGACAGTCATGGCGACCTGATTGCCTCGGCCGCCCGGGGCGAGCAACTGCTCAGCCTGTCTCTGAATGGCCTGTCGAGTAGCCACGGGATTGGCCTGCAGCTCGAGCAGCACGACGACTATCTGCTGCTCAATGGCAGCGTTGGCGCGGTCGACCTGGCAGCCCAGGCGGGTGCCGTGCTGGTGCTGGCACAGGGCGACGACGGCGTGCATCTGGTACTGCTTGACCCGCTGGCAGAAGGGGTCGAGCTGGTTTCTGCGACCTGGAACCACGGCCTCGGCGCCGCCGATGTGCACTGTCATGGCGTGTGCATCAAGGCCGATCAGGTCCTGCCAGCGCAGGCAGTCGGCTGGCTGGAGCAACGCGCGGTCGCGGCGGCTGCCTCGCTGCAGCTGGGTGTCAGTGAAGAACAGCTGCGTCGCACGGTCGCTTATGTCAGCGAACGTGTGCAGTTCGATCGTCCGATCGGCTCGTTCCAGGCGGTCCAGATGGGCATGGCCGATGCTCATATCGCCCTGGAGGCGCTGCGCAGCGCCCTTTACCAGCTCTGCTATCGCCTTGACAGCGCACTGGCCAGTGAGGCCGAGGCCTTGTCGGTTCGCTACCTGAGCACCGAGGCGGCCCATCTGGTCGGCCATCGGGCCCAGCACGTCCACGGCGGTATCGGCGTCGACCTGACGTACCCGATTCACCGCTTCCTCTACTGGAGCCGTTATCTGAGCCTGGTGCTCGGTGGCTCGGCAGCCACTCTTGAGCGCCTTGGCGACTGGCTGGCCAACAATGACACGCTTGGATGGAAATATGACCTCGATGAAAACCAGAGCATTTGCTGAAACCCAGGTGGGCGAACACCTTCCCGAACTGGTGATTCCGGTCACCGTTACGCTGATCAATGGCGGCGCCATTGCCACCCGTGACTACTTTCCGGGCCACCACGATGTTGCGGCCGCCCGTGAACTGGGGTCACCACACATTTTCATGAACATTCTCACCACGACCGCACTGGCGCAGCGCTTTGTAGAACAGTGGAGCGGCCCGCTGGCGGTGTTCCGTGATATCCAGCTGAAACTGGGCGCGCCGAACTACCCGGGCGACACCATGACCTTCACCGGTGAAGTGGTCGAGCGCGATGAGGCCAGCCGGACACTGGTGGTCGCGCTGAAGGGTAAAAATTCCATGGGCAACCACGCGACCGGCAAGGTCACCGTGGTTCTGCCTGCGTAAGGAGAAGCAAGATGACTGATGCACTTGGCGGGAAGGCCGCCATTGTTGGCCTCGGTGCGACCGAGTTTTCCAAGAACTCCGGACGCACCGAATTGCGCCTGGCCATGGAGGCGACGCTGACGGCGCTTGCTGATGCCGGGATCGACCCTTCGGAAGTGGACGGCTTCAGCTCCTACTCGGTCGACAAGGTACCGGAGTACGAGATCGCCCGTCTGCTCGGCTGCAAGGAGGTCAAATTTTTCTCGCAGGTGCCGCACGGTGGCGGGGCGGCCTGTGGTCCGGTCATGCACGCGGCCATGGCGGTTGCCAGTGGGGTGGCCAAGACCGTAGTGGTCTACCGGGCGATGAACGAGCGTTCCTGGTATCGCTTCGGCACCGGCAGTTACGGGTTTGGCGCGACACCGATTTTCGATAACGTCAATTACGGCTGGTACATGCCGCACGGCTTTCACACCCCTGCGGCCTGGGTCGGCATGTTTGCCCGTCGCTACATGCACGCCTTTGGCGCGACCTCGGAAGACTTCGGTCGGGTCGCGGTTGCTGCCCGCGACTTTGCGGCAACCAACCCGGCGGCGTTCTTTTATGAGAAGCCGATCACCCTTGAAGAACACCAGCAATCGCGCTGGATCTGCGAGCCGCTGCACCTGCTGGACTGCTGCCAGGAATCCGATGGTGCGGTGGCGATGGTCATCACCTCTGTTGAGCGCGCCCGCGATCTGCAGCAGAAGCCGGTGATCATCAAGGGCGCCTCGCAGGGGATCGCCGACGGTCAGCAGAGCATGACCTCGTTCTATCGCGAGGACATCACCGGTTTGCCGGAAATGGATGTGGTCGCCCGCGAGATTTATCGTCAGGCCGGCATCGGCCCGGATGCGATTCAGACAGCGGTCATCTATGACCACTTCACGCCGTTTGTACTGCCGCAACTGGAGTCGTTCGGTTTCGCTGATCGTGGTGAAGCCAAGGAGTTCATTCGTGCCGGCCATCACGCCCGTGGCGGTCGCCTGCCGATCAATACCCACGGCGGTCAACTTGGCGAGGCCTACATCCACGGTATGAACGGTATTGCCGAGGGTGTTCGCCAGGTACGTGGCAGTTCGGTAAACCAGGTGGATAACGTCGAGAACGTGCTGGTAACAGCCGGTACCGGCGTGCCAACCAGTGGCCTGATTCTGGGTGTAGCCTGAGGAGATCAGCATGTACGTTGACCTGACACCGGCGCAGCACAAGCTGCGCCTGGAAGTTCGTGACTACTTCAAGAGCCTGATGAACGACGATCTGCGTCGTGAGCTGCGGGGGGAAGAGGGCAGTGCTACCTCTCACCGGCTGGTACGGCAGATGGGCAAGGATGGCTGGCTGGCGGTTGGCTGGCCGAAGGCGTTTGGCGGTCAGGGCTACGGCCCGACCGAGCAGCTGATCTTCTTCGAAGAGGCCAATATTGCCGGCGCACCGCTGCCGTTCGTGACCATCAGTACCGTCGGACCCTCGCTGATGACCTATGGTACCGAGGAGCAAAAGGAGACGTTTCTGCCGGGCATTGCTGCGGGGGAAATCCATTTCGCCATCGGATACTCGGAGCCGGGCGCAGGCTCCGACCTGGCCACCCTCAAGACCAGTGCGCGGGTCGAGCCCGACCACTTCGTGGTCAACGGCAACAAGCTCTGGACCTCCGGAGCTCACTCTGCCGACTATATCTGGCTGGCTGCGCGGACCAATCCCGAAGAGCTGCGTCACAAGGGAATATCGATCCTGATTGTCGACTGCAAGAGCGAGGGCTTCTCCAACACGCTCATCCCGACCTGCAGCAACCCGACCGCGGCAACCTACTATGACAACGTCATTGTGCCGCGAACCCGCCTGGTCGGTGAGCTGAACAAGGGATGGCAGCTGGTCACTGCCCAGCTCAACCACGAACGTCTCGGACTCGGCTCATGGGCTGATCGGGTAGTGGGCATGTTCCGCAAGGTGTATCTGTGGGCGCGGGCCAAGGATGAACAGGGACGCTGCGCGATGGATCATGCCTGGGTGCGTTCGCTGTTGGCTGAATGCTATGCCCGGTTGGAGGCGATGCGCCTGATCAACTTCCGCATTGCGGCGGATCTTGAGGCCGGCCAGATGGACGTCGCGCTGGCCTCGACCACCAAGGTGTACGGTTCGGAATCGGCTGTGGAGATTTTGCGCAAGCTGACCGAAGTGGTCGGTGCCAATGGCCTGATTCGTGACGGCAGTGCTGCGGCGTTTCTGCTTGGCGAGCTGGAATACGACGTGCGTGCCTGTGTCACCCTGACCTTTGGTGGCGGCACCAACGAAATCCAGCGTGAGCTGGTGGCGCAGTTCGGCCTGGGTATGCCGCGCTCGCGTTAAGTGCAGTAACCACAGCGGGGCCCCAAACAGGGCTGCCGCTGTGGTTGTCTTCAGTCCTCCCCCTTCGTCAAGTGCCCAAGTGCCGGTACTTAGTAGCCTGCCTGGGTATCGATGACACCATTCAACTCGGCACCTGCTGCAAAGCGCAGAAGGTTGTCGATAAATGCCTCGCTCATGCGCTGCTGGCTGAGAGGGCTATTCCAGGAAATGTGGGGGCTGAGCTGTACCTGCGGGTGCTGGTAAAGCCAGTGACCTGCCGGCAATGGCTCAGGGTTTGCCACATCAAGGGAGGCGCGGGCAATTTGCCCGCTATCCAGATGCTCCCTCAGGGCCCGGGTATCGACCAGGGTGCCCCGCGATACGTTGATCAGGTGGCTGCCGCGCTTCATCAGCGACAGTCGGTCTGCGCTCATCAGTCCTTCGGTCAGGGTGGTTGCTGGAAGCGCCAGTACCAGATGATCCGCCGTTGTGATCAGCTCATCGATGTCGGTTACGGATTCGACGCCTGCCATACCTGCAGGACGATAGGTGCGCATGGCGACCCGTACCTTCATGTCAAACCCGAGAGCCCTGCGAGCAATGGCCTGGCCAATGTTGCCAAAGCCAAGTATCCCCAGTGTTTTACCCTCCAGCGTATCCAGCTGCGCCATGCACCAGTGCGGTGGCGGCTGGGTGACCCAGCTGAACGGCAGATTCTTGGCCTGCGCGAGTATCATCGCCATAACCCACTCGGCGATAGGCACGGTAGTCGCGCCCCTTGAGCAGGTCACCTGCCTGCCGTGAAGCAGCTCCAGCGGATAGTCGTCAATCCCCGTGCCCAGCACATGAATCCAGCGAATCTCCGGGTGCCGGGCCAGCAGCTGCCCCAGCGCCTGACTGGCTCCCGGGGTGGCGAGGACGGCATCTACCGCCCTCATGCTGGCCATGTGGCCAGGGGGCGGCAGGGTCAGGATGTCTGCGTCTGGAACAGCGGCCTGAATGGCCTCGCGCATGGCTGGAAGGTCAAACAGCATCACAACGCGCATGACTTACTCCTCAAGCAAAACACGGCCCAGTTGAACATCACCCTCGATCGTGGTGCGGTTTATGCGCCGGCGTACGCCGGGAGGGGTGCCGGTCGCACAATGCATGGCGCGCCAGTTGTCCCAGAGCACCATGTCTCCCGGTTGCCACTGATGGAAATAATGGAATTGCGGGTCGCGAGTATGCGCCACCAGGCGTTCCAGCAATTCAATCGACTCATCGTTGGAAAGGCCGGCCTTGTAGGGGGTGATCACCCGATCGAGGAACTGCTCGACGATGCCCAGAACTTTCATTCCGGTCACCGGATGGGTCATGACCATGGGATAAACCGACTCGGGGAAATCGGGAAACTTCACATCCGCGGGTTTCTTCGGGCTGTGCGGGCCCGGTTCATATCCATCCAGGTCCACATAGCGCATGTGTCTTCGTTGCATGCTGAAGGCATAGGACACTTCAAGCCTGGCAATCAACTCCCTGGTTTTGTCATCCAGCGCATCGTAGGCCTTTGCCAGATCGCCGAACCCGGTCAAGCCGCCTTCGCCGGCGACTTCGACGGCTGTAAGCACGGCGCCGTGGTTGGGTTTTCCGGTGTAGTGCAGATCGATATGCCAGTCCAGTCGGCCGACAATGGTTTGTCCCTTGTATATCGCGGTCATCGACTTGTCCTTGTCGCCACCGCTTTCGATCTCGAACAGCTCGGGATAGGCTTCTGATCGCGTCGCCTTCAGCGGATGCAGGGCCAGGGGGCCAAAGTGCCGACTGAATGCGATCTGGTTTTCAGGGGTAATATCCTGGTTACGAAAGACCAGAACACCGTATTGATGCCAAAGGGCAATCAGTTGTTGCCGCTCTGCCTCTTCCAGCGGCCGGGTGATGTCGAAGCCTTGAATTTCAACGCCAATATTGTCCAGCGGCTTAACCGTCAGTTTCATGGTTTTTCTCCCTCAGCTCAGAACGGTTGGATCGCGACGAAGCTCACGACGGGCCATTGCTTCCCAGAGAAATGGAAAGCCGTTTGCGTCCGGCAGGCCGATCTGTGCGATTACCTCCTCGGCCAAGGGCTCTGCACCACCGGCAAGGCGAACCTCATAGGCCCGTCGGCAGCGCCACTCGAGCGTCGCAGCTCGCAGGTGCGCCTGGCGCAGATCACGCCCTACGACGAGCGCGCCATGGTGCGCGAGCAGGGCCCACTTGGCGTCACCCAGTGCATCTACTGCGGTCATACTGGTGGTCTTGTTCTCGAAGGTGCCGAGATACTCGTTGTAATTCGGCAGCTCTGAGCCGCAGTAGGCACCAGCCTGGTCATAGATCGGCGGGGTTTCTTGCAAGTTGGCCCAGATGCCACTCCATTTGGGATGGTTGTGAACGACGACGTTGACGTCGGGACGGGCATCATGCAGCTGCAGGTGCAGACCAATGGCGGGAGTGGTATTCCAGTGGCTGTCCAGGATATTGCCGTGCTGGTCCAGGGTGATGATATCGCTGGCTGTCACTTCGTCCCATGTGAGCTCCCACGGATTGGTCAGTATGCTGCCGTCCGGTTGGCGAACCGTTATGTGGCCTGCGATATGGTCGTTCCAGCCTTCAGCGAACAGCATGCGGCACATCAGTGCCACCTCGGCCTTTGGTGTCAGGTCGGGAAGCAGCGCTCGCTCGCCTCTGCGCGGAGCGAACTTCTCGAACATGGCTTTATTCAGATGCTCTGTCTTCAACACGGGGGTTATCCTTTTGGCTGTGTGTGTTGAAGGATGCTAATGAATGGTCGGCGGCGGGCATTGGCAGGTTTGGCCAGTTAACAGGCCTGAGTGGCCAGAGATGGTCTAAAGCAGGCGGCTTCTGAATTCTCGCGGCGTTATGCCGGTCCATTTCCTGAACGCCTTGAGAAATCCGGAGTGATCGCAGTAGCCCAGTTGAAAGGCCAGCTGGGTGACTGACAGGGTCGGATCGCTGAGACCGCGACGGGCATGGATTTCACGGACGCGGTCAATGATCTGCTGGTACTGCCAGCCCTCCGACTGCAGTTTGCGTCTCAATGTCCTTGGGCTGCAGCAGAGTTGGGCGGCAGCCTGATCGGCATTTGGCGGGTTGGCAGGGTCCTTGACGATCAGCGGCCATACCCGCCAGGCCATGTTTCCCCCCATGCGCCGGATGCTGTGCTCCGCGCACATTGCCTCATAGAGTCTTGCGCTTTGGGGGCTGGCGTTCGGCATCGGTGCATCGAGGACTGCCGCGTCGAAGAACAGCTGGATAACCGGTGTATCGAACTGGGGCTCGCAGTTGAAAATGGCCCGGTACTCGCTTGCGTGCTTCGGCGCAGGGTAGTCGCAACGAAGCCTGGTTACCGGTAAGGGCTGACCCAGTACCCATCGAGCGGTTGCCATGATATTGGCCAGCAGTTCTTCAACGGCCAGCAGCCGAAGGGGTCCCAGGTCTTCGTTCAGGTTGACCTGATAGCAGCCCTGACCGTCTATTTCGCTGAAGGTCGTGATGATCGAATGTCCGGAAAAACGACCGGGGTAGTTTTGGTACTTCAGTCCGGTGGTGTTTGCCTCGCGAAAGGTCGAGCAACTGAGCATCAGAAAGGCAAGCTGGTCATAGGTTGCCAGCGATCGCTGATAGCCCAGCTTGAGCCCGAGCCCCGGATCTCCCGTCTTCTCCATAGCGTCCAGGAGCAGTGCCGTGTGGGTCCGGCTGCTTACCGGCATGTCCATGGATTTGAGATCGTCCAGACCATGCGCTGATCGGAGTGCGTCGGTATCAACGCCTTGGTGCGCAAGGAAATCCAGCAGCCAGAAGATGTAGCGCGCATCCGTGTTCATTGATCACTCGTCAATGCAGAAGAGCCAGCGCTCGGGCCACGCAGGCCGCTTGCATGCGCCAAGCGGCACGGAGTTCGGCGGCTGCTAGGGCAGCAGCCTGGCTACCGGCAGGGGACCGCTGGGGCACAGGGACTGGCTGCCAGCGCAACGCGGCTGGTCATACTGCGCCAGCGGCGAGTTGAGCGCGGCGGTCATCAGCATCAGCAACAACGCTGCGGCACTGCCACAAATCCAGAGATGGAGTCGTGATCTGTTCATGCTAAGGCCCTCTTCTTGAGATTGTATGAGCCAATTGGGGTATTCAGATAAGGCGGTATTTTCCCGATCCGACAAGCCTGCACCTCGTCCAAACGGGTTAGGTACGGCTTCTGGCGACGAACGGTCGGTATCGTCTGCTTGGACGATGTTGCTGCACTGGCGAGTTTTCACAATCGGGTGAAAACAAGAAAAGGAAAAGCCAGATGCACAATGGATCTTGCGCGGGTATCGCCCTGGTGACAGGCGCCAGCCGAGGTGTTGGCGCCGGGATAGCCGAGGCGCTTGGCGCACTTGGCATGACGGTTTACCTGAGTGGCCGTACATTGTCCGGTATTGGTACCGACACGGTTGGCGGGCAGCGGCTGAGTGGCAATCTTGAGGCCAGTGCGGCAGCTGTCAGTGATGCCGGCGGTCACGGCATCGCGGTGCAATGCGATCACGCCGACGATGCACAGGTTGCTGCGCTGTTCGAGCGTATCGAGCGTGAGCAGGGGCGGCTTGATCTGCTGGTCAATAACGCCACCTTCCTTCCTCCGCAGCTGACTGCGCCGGGGCCGTTCTGGGAAAAGCCGCTGGCCATGTCACAGATGCTCGACGTCGGGCTGCGCTCGGCTTACGTTGCCAGTTACTACGCCATGCCGCTGCTGTTGCGCAGCACACAGGGCCTGATCGTATTTATCTCCAGCTTTGGCGCCAACTGCTATATGCACGGCCCCGCGTACGGGGCGCAGAAAGCCGGTTGCGACAAGATGGCAGCTGATATGGCGGTCGACCTTGAGTCGACACCGGTCAATGCTGTATCGCTCTGGCTCGGACTGCAAAAGACCGAGCGCAGCGCTCTGGCTGGCGCTGACGACAACGTTGATTACGCGGCTTTTCTTGAGCGTGCGGAGACGCCGCAATTCACCGGCAGGGTAATCCACTCATTGTGGAAAGACCCCGAGCTTGAGCGTCTTAACGGCCACACGCTGATTGTTGCCGAGCAGGCGCTCGCTTACGGTTTGCGAGACCTGGATGACCGGCAACCTGCCTCTTTGCGTCAGCAGTTGGGTTCGCCGCCGGCGGTGCATCCGGCAAGGGTGGGCTGAGCATGGACGCTATTGTGCAACGTCTGCAGCGGCTGGAGGATATGGAATCCATCCGCAGCCTCAAGCATCGTTATCTGAACGCCTGTGATCGCAAGGACGTGGAGTCGATTCGCGGATGTTTTGCCGAAGGGCCTGTCTGGATCGACTTCGGCCCGATTGGCACCTTCCGCGACCGGGATGCGTTTATCGAAGTGTATCGGCAGATGGCCTGCCAGCCCAGCGTTATTGACCTGCACCATGCCGCCAACCCGGAAATCACCCTGGAGTCGGCCGACACCGCCAGCGCTTGCTGGGCGATTTATTACTTCAATCTGAACGCCGACAGCGGGCTGACCCGCCAGCTCGGCGGAACCTATCAGGACCGTTATCGCAAGTCTGATGGCCGCTGGCAGATCGTAGAAACGGTCTGTCGGCTGCACTCGGTGGTAACCGGTCGCAACCTTGGAGAACCCGATGACCAGTAACGTCAGCACTCAGGTGCGTGGCGCTTTCGTGCCCGTGCAGATTGGTCCGTTGCAGCTGAAGAACCGCTTTATCAAGGCCGCCACCAACGAAGGCATGTCGCCCAATGGTGTGCCGTCACGGCAGCTGGTGCAATTCCATGCCGGTATTGTTGCCGGTGGTGCGGCAATGACCACCGTTGCCTACTGTGCGGTAAGTGATGACGGCTGCACCTTGCCCAACCAGATTCAGCTGAACGAGCAAACCCTGCCGCACCTGCGAGCGCTTACCGATGCGGTACACCGCGAAGGCGGCGCGGCGTCGGCGCAGATCACCCATGGTGGCTGTTTTGTCTTTACCCCGCAGCCCGGTCAGCGCCGGCCCTTGTCGGCCAGCGGCGGCTTCAACAAGATCGGGCTGATGAGCGGCATGTTCTTCAAGCGCCAGATGACCCGTGCAGACATGCAGCGCATCGCTGCCGATTTTGCCCGCGGTGCCCGGCTGGCGAAGCAGGCCGGCTTTGACGCGGTGGAAATCCACATGGGCCACGGCTACCTGCTGAGCCAGTTTCTCTCACCGCTGTACAACAAGCGCACTGATGAATATGGCGGCTCCCTCGAAAATCGCCTGCGCTTTCCCCGCGAAGTACTGCGCTCCGTGCTGGATGCGGTGGGGCGCGAGATGGCGGTGCTGTGCAAGTTCAGCATTACCGAGGGCGTGCGTGGCGGTAACCACATTGAGGAAGGGGTTGCCATTGCAAGGGCGCTCGAAGCGGAGGGCGCGCATGCGCTTGTACTCAGCGCGGGCCTGAACGCCGAGTCCATCACCACCATGTTCGGCTCGTCCTTCCCTGCGGAGAACCGGGCGGTGGTCACCAATCCGATCATGAAACTGGCCATGTACCTGCAGCAGCGGTTCGAGAAGCCGCGTGAGTTCAAGCCGCTGTATCTGCTCAAGTATGCGCGCCAGATCCGTGCTGCGGTAAATGTGCCGCTGGCCTATCTGGGTGGTCTGACCTCCGCTGAGGGGGTTTCCACCCTGTGCGATGAAGGGTTTGACCTGATGGCGATGGGACGGGTGTTGATCCACGACCCGGCCTGGGTGCGTGACCTGCAGCAGGGTGCATTGACGCAGAGCGGCTGCACGGCGTGCAACCGCTGCGTGGCCATGATGTACACCGAGGGTGGCACCTCCTGCGTGCTGGGCCGCGCCGGTGATCCGATTCTGAACAGCTTGCCTGCGGCTGGCTGAGTTACCCATCACGATTCAAATACAGGAGATGGCATGAGCGAGGAAGTGCGTTATTCCCCGGGACGGGCAGTGTCCGAAGCGCAGGTGCCGGGCTGGGATGATGAAGCCGACGTAGTGGTGGTGGGCTTTGGAGCTGCCGGCGCATGCGCAGCAATCGAGGCGCGCAACGCTGGCGCTGATGTGATCGTGCTGGAGGTGGCGGGTGCCGGTGGCGGCAGCGCTGCATTGTCCGGCGGCGAGGTCTATGTCGGCGGTAACGGAGGTACCGACGTGCAGCGTGAGCATGGGTTCAGTGACAGTACCGACGACCTGCGCCGCTACCTGATGATGTCCGGCGGGCCGGCTGCCGACGCTGAACGGGTTGATGTGTATGCCGAGAATGCGGTCCAGCATTTCAACTGGCTGCGTAGCCTGGGGGTGCCCTTCAAGGGGACCTACCTGCCGGGCAAGTGGATCGAGCCGCCGACCGACGACACCCTGCTGTGGTCTGGCAACGAAAAGGCCTGGCCCTGGAGTGCCGAAGCGCAACCGGCGCCGCGCGGGCACACCGTGCAGTTCACCGGATGGGGCGGCGGTCAGGTGTTGATGAAGGTCTTGTGTGATCAGGCGGTGGCGCTGGGCGCCCAGTTGCATTGCAACAGCCGGGCCCTGGCACTGGTGATTGGCGAACACCGGCGTGTGGTTGGCGTTGTGGCGCGCCAGGATGGCCAGATTCGCTATCTTCGAGCGCGCCGTGGCGTGATCCTTTGTGCCGGCGGGTTTATCTGCAATGCCGACATGGTCCGCCGTTTCGTTCCGTCGGCCCTGGATTGCCAATTGCCGGTCACCGGTGGCAATGATGATGGCTCCGGTATTCGCATGGGCATCAGTGTTGGTGCCGCCACGCTGAACATGCAGGAATTTTTCGCGACGCTGCCGTTCTTTCCGCCGGCGTCGCTGGTCAAGGGAATCTTCGTAAACGGCCACGGCCAGCGTTTTGTCAACGAGGACAGTTACCACGGCCGGGTTGCCCACGCAGTGTTGCGGCAGCCTCAGGGCCGCGCCTGGCTGCTGGTAGATAACGAAATATTCGGTCGACCGATTCTGCAGGAAGATCTTGAGATTGCTGCTGTTGGCGAAAGCTGGGAGGAGGTCGAACAGGAGCTTGGGCTGCCTGCCGGCGCGCTTGTGCACGCCGTTGAGGAGTTCAACCGCTATGCCGCTGCCGGTGAGGACCCGCATTTTCACAAGAGCGAGGAGTGGCTGCGACCGCTTACCGAGCCGCCATTTGCCGCCCTGAGCTATTGCAAGGGTGACTTCCAGGCGCACGCCTTCACCCTGGGCGGTCTGGCGACAAAACCCACCGGTGAGGTGCTTGACGCTGACGGTGAAGCCATTACCGGGCTCTATGCCGCCGGCCGAACTGCCTGCGGCCTGCCTCGCTGGGGGGAGGGTTACAGCTCCGGTCTTTCGCTTGGCGACTCCACATTCTTTGGCCGTATGGCCGGCCGCAGCGCAGCTGCACTGTCGAGCTGAGCTGTTTACGGCGTCGTCCGGACGGACGACGCCGGTCGCCGGACGCCCTCGTAGAGTCGCTAACACACTTTGTCTCCCCGGGTCTGGCCCGGATGTAACAGCGAGCAGGTACAGCATGAACGAGTTGGAAGAGTTTCGCGCCGAAACCCGGGCCTGGCTTGAAGCCAATTGCCCGGCCTCGATGCGCACACCGATGCCGTCAGAGGAAATGGTCTGGGGCGGGCGCAATGTCGAGTTTTGCAGTGAAGACCAGAAGCTCTGGTTCGAGCGGATGAGAGACAAGAGCTGGTTTTGCCCGGATTGGCCGGTCGCCTACGGCGGTGGTGGTCTGGATGTGCGCCGCAGCGCCATTCTGGATGCTGAAATGCGTCGCCTGCACTGTCGTCCACCCCAGATCAATCTGGGTATCTGGATGCTTGGCCCGGTGTTGCTGGAATATGCCAGCGAGGAGCAGAAACAGCGTTTTCTGCCGCCGATGGCGCGTGGTGAAATTCGCTGGTGCCAGGGGTTCTCCGAGCCCAATGCCGGTTCGGATCTGGCCAGCTTGCGCACAACGGCAGTGCTTGATGGTGACGATTACGTGATCAACGGCACCAAGATCTGGACTTCCTACGGCAACAAGTCCGACTGGATGTACGCATTGGTGCGCACCGGCCCCATGGTGCCCAAGCAGAAGGGTATCAGCCTGATTGTGCTGGATATGACGTCGCCTGGTGTTAGCGTCTCGCCGATTGATCTGATCAGCGGAAAGTCCTCTTTCTGTCAGGTGTTCTTTGACAATGTTCGGGTACCGCGCTCGCAGCTCATTGGTGAAGTTAACGACGGCTGGAAGCTGGGCAAGGCCCTGCTGCAGCACGAACGCCGTGCCATGTCGCGGTTCAGTGAGTCGGCACTGCCTACCCACTTTGACCTGGACGAATACGTCAAGCGCTGTCTGCCGGCGCCGCAAGATGCTGACGAAGTTGCACTTCAGCAGCGGGCTGTTGCCTGTCTGATGGATGAGCAGGCTTTCAGTCTGACCAATCGCCGGATGATCGACAGCCTCAGCGCCCGTCAGGACGTCTCCGGTCTGATGGCTATCTCCAAGCTGGTGCATACCGAGCAGGAACGCGAGAAGTTCGAAATCCTGCTGCAGTTGCTGGGCAATCAGTCCATGGGCTGGAGCGGTGACGGATTCGCCAGTCGTGATCTCGATCTGACCGGGGCCTGGTTGATGAGTTTTGCCCAGACCATTGCCGGCGGCTCGTCGGAAGTACAGTTGAATGTCATTGCCAAGCGGGTGCTTGGCCTGCCGGACCCGGTCCAGGGAGTGCGCTCATGAGCCTGATCTACAACGAAGACCAGCAGCAGCTGCTGGACAGTGCGCAGGACTTCCTGGCGGCACGCTCCCCGGTGGCTGCCCAACGCGCCCTGCGCGACGCCGACGCGGCCGTTGGCTTTGACCCGCAGGTCTGGCAGGGGATGGTTGAACTGGGTTGGTCCGCGGTCGCCTTCGCCGAAGACCAGGGCGGGCTCGACTTCGGTTTTGCCGGCTTTGCGCCGATTTTCGAGCAGATCGGTCGTCACCTCAGTGCGTCTCCCTTGCTGAGCAGCGTGGTGTTGTGCGGCAGTCTTATCGAACAACTGGGCAGTGATAGTCAGAAGCAGGGCCTGCTGCCGGGTCTGATCGCAGGCGAACAGCGCTGGGCGCTGGCTCTCGAAGAAGCCGACCGCCACCAGCCGGATCTGTGCGATACCCGTGCGATCAGAACCGATAGTGGTTACCGGCTCAGTGGCAGGAAGAGCTGGGTAATCGATGGCCTGGAGGCCGACGGCTGGCTGGTGATTGCGCGCCTCGAAGACGGTCAGCGCGGGGTATTCGCCGTACCCGCCGGTACGGCTGGCATGACGCTGCAGCGTCGGCAGATGATTGATGCGCGCAATATGGCGCAACTGCTGCTTGAAGACGCAGCGGTCGACGCATCTGCACTGCTCTCCAGCGACCAATTCGAGGCGGCACTCGAGCTGGCGCTGGATCGCGGTCGAGCCTGTCTTGCAGCCGAGCTGCTTGGCTGCTGCGAAGCGGTCTTTGCCATGACCCTTGAGTACCTGCGCACCAGGGTGCAGTTCGATGCCCCAATCGGCAGCTTCCAGGCGCTGCAGCACCGGGCGGCGCGACTGTATGTCCAGCTGGAGCTGATGCGCAGCAGCGTGATGGCAGCCTTTGAGGCGCTGGATCGTGATCAGGCCGACCCGGCTCAACGCCGGCAACTGGTGAGTCTGGCCAAGTGGAAAGCCAATGAAGCGGCCCAGCTGATCAGCAACGAAGCGATCCAGATGCACGGAGGCATTGGCGTGACCGATGAATACGACCTGGGGTTGTTCCTCAAGCGTATTCGTATGGCCCAGTCCCAGCTCGGGCACAGTGCCTTTCACGTATCGCGCTATGCCGGCGTGCGGCTGAGCTAGCCGCAAACGGGTTGCAGTACCAATAAAAGCAACAAGACTCAGGCTACCCAGATGACAGACAAGAACACTTTTTTGACTACTGCTCGTGCCAGCATTGGCCAATTGCTGCACGACCAGTCTCCCTTTGCGCTCGATACGGCTGCCGACGGCAGCAAGCGCTTTCGTAATGCGCCGACCACTCTGGTGGAAGCAATTCAGGCCGGTCGTCGCCATGGCGACGTGCCATTTCTGCTGTGGCAGGATCAGCGCTATACCGTCAGTAGCTTCTTTGCGGCCGCCGATCAGTTGACGGCGGCGCTGCAGCAGGCACTGGGTCTGCAGCCCGGCCAGCGGGTAGCGATAGCCATGCGTAATCGTCCCGAGTGGATGATTGCCTTTGTCGCCTGCGTACAGGCGGGCCTGGTACCGGTGCCGCTGAACAGCTGGGGTCTGCATGACGAGTTGTTATACTGCATCGAGGATGCGGATGTTGCGCTGCTGATCTGTGACCTTCCACGCTGGCAGCAGGTCATCGATGACTTGCCCGAGCGCACCCGGGTGCTGCTGGTTGACGGCATTGGTGACGAGCCGGTGGCTGCCCAGTGGGTATCCATGATGGCGCTGCCGTCCGCGCCGCCCGCGCTGCACCAGCCGGCGCCGGAGGATGACGCCCTGATCCTTTATACCTCGGGGACGACCAGCCGCGCCAAGGGCGTGGTGTCGACCAACCAGGCACTGGGTCAGGCACTGTTTGCGCTGGACTATCAGGGGGCGATGGCCGCCATGAGTTCGCCTGAGCGAATCAAGCCGATCATGGCGTCGGGGCTGCAGCCCACGGCACTGCTGTGTTTCCCGCTGTTTCACGTCAGCGGTCTGCATGCTCAGTTCCTTAGCATGCTACGCAACGGTCGGCGCATGGTCATCATGTACAAATGGGATGTGGAGGAGGCGCTGCGGCTGATCGAAACCGAGCGTTGTACTCAGTTCAGTGGTGCACCGGTGATGATGCAGGAGCTGCTGGCCCATCCGCGCTTTGATTCCGAGGCAACCGCGAGCCTGTTTTCCCTTGGGCTTGGTGGCGGCGCTGCCTCCTCGGCGCTGCTGGAGCGGCTGCTGAGTGTGAAACCGCAGGCAATGGTTGGGACCGGCTACGGCATGACCGAGGGTAATGGTATTGGCGCCGCCCATGCCGGAGATCAGTTTGTGCTGTTCCCGACTACCGCGGGATGGCCACTTCCGATTGTTGATATGTGCATTGGCGAATCGCCTGAGCAGCCTTTGCCTGCCGGCAGCGAAGGGCCGATCTGGTTGCGCTCGCCGGCGATGATGCGGGGCTACTGGAATCGCCCGGAGGAAACCGCCGCAACCCTGAATAACGGCTGGCTGTTCAGTGGCGATGTCGGCTGCCTGGACGACAATGGCATGATCCGCATTACCGACCGCATCAAGGACATCATTATTCGCGGTGGCGAAAATATCTCGGCACTGGAAGTGGAGCAGGTGGCCGCCGCACACCCGGCCGTAATCGAGGCTGCTGCCTTTGCCTGCCCGGATAGCCGTTTTGGCGAAGTGGTCGGTCTGGCGGTGTATTGCGCCGAGCTGCTGACTCCCGAGCAACTGCGCGGGTTTATGGCCGAACACCTGGCCGGTTACAAAGTCCCCGAACGGATCTGGTTCACCGAGCAAGCGTTGGCCCGCAACGCGACCGGCAAGCTGCAGAAGCCGGTGATCAAACAGACACTGGGGATCTAGCATGGGGCTTCTGGATAATCGCGTTGCAGTGATTACCGGCAGCGCCATGGGCATTGGTCGCGGCATGGCTGAAGCCATGCTGGAGGCCGGAGCCGGCGTGATGCTTACCGATATCAATGCCCAGGCACTTACCGCTACCGAGTCGGAACTGAATGAACGTCATCCGGGTCGGGTGGCCAGTCGGGTGGTGGATGTCACTAATCGGTCGCAGGTAATCGCCATGGTGGACGCAACCCATGCTCACTTCGGACGGCTTGATGCACTGGTCAACAACGCCTGGAAGGCCGGTCGGCTGACCCGGCTGGAAAAGCTGACCGATGAGCAGCTGCGCGGCGGCTATGACATGGCGGTGATGGCGGCATTCTGGGCCATGCAGGCTGCGTTGCCATACTTTCGTCAGCAGGGAGGCGGGCGGATTATCAATCTGTGCTCGCTCAATGGAGTGAACGCGCATATGTACAGTGGCGACTACAATGCCGCCAAGGAAGCCCTGCGCAGCCTGACCCGGACCGCGGCGCGCGAGTGGGCGGGTGATCAGATCTGCTGCAACATTATCTGCCCGGGGGCGGCCAGCGCTGCCTATCAACGCTTTGCCGAGGCCAACCCGGATAATGCCAGGGCCATGGCGGCCGCCAACCCCATGGGGCGTGTAGGAGACCCAAAGGACGATATCGGTCCGGTGGCGGTATTCCTCGCCAGCGACGCTGCCCGCTACCTTACCGGGAACACCCTGTTTGTTGACGGCGGTTCGCATATCAACGGCGTTAGTTGGGCACCGCAGCCGGCAGAATAGGGCTGCGCAGCCTTGACGGCGGGGCAGTCGCCACTTAGCATCGCCCGGTCGAAAAATGATATGCCGGTGTGGTTATTCCGGCACTCGCGCCCGCGCGGGAATTAGTCTGTTTTCAGAACCCACGGCATCACCCTGTTCCATCCGGGGGAGATGCTGTGTGCCGCCTCCGCTGCCCATGCACTCCCGGACCTTCTGAGGAGTTCATGCACATGCACAGTAAACGCGTCATCATCGTTGCTCAGGTTTTCATCTCCGGGATGATGGCCTTTCTCATGACCGGCTTTTTCAGCTTTCTGAATTTGGGATTCAGCGTTAAAACGCTGGGCACTTGGGCTGCTGCATTTGTCATCGCCTGGCCCGTTGCCTTTTGCCTGTCGCTGCTGGTGTCGCCACTGGCCTTCATGCTGGCTGGCCGACTTGCCGGTCCCGGGCGGGACTGAGCTATCGACAACAGGAGGCGGCCGTGCGGGGGCGGGACTAGCTGGGTCCCCCGGCGCGGCCCAAGAGCGAGAGGCCGCGTAGCGTAGGCATTCAGGGAGGGGTTCTGGTCAGCGTATGCGATAGATCAAAAAAAAACCGACACGGAGGAGAACCCGTGCCGGCAAAAAACAGCGTTTGCACGCTGTGCGTGGTCGCAAAGCCGGTCGCGCAGCTTCACCACTAACGGAGGCATGGCGAATAAGCCATGTTTGTATTGTGACCGTGTGGTCGCGCCGGCGAATCCTCTATAGAGACTAGAGCGTATGGACCAGGACGCGGCCGCTGTTCACAGCGCAAGTACCGCGTCGGTGGCCGAGCGCAAGGCGCCCTCGATATATCCCACCTCGTTACAGTCGCCAATCCGGCTGACAGCAATACCGGACCTGGTCAGTTGCTCGGCCAGATCGCCCTGCGGAGCCGCCCCAAGAGCGATGACGACAGAGTCGGCAGGCAGGCTGAAAGCACCGCCATTTTCGTCCAGACAGTGCACCTGACACTGGTCGATCGCTACCACGCTGGTCTGGCGATGCATTGCAACACTGTGCTTGCGGAGGTTGTCGAGCACGCGCCAGCGACGCACGATGGACAATTCCCGGCCAAGACTCTCCGTCGGTTCGACAACGCTTACACTGCGACCGCGCTCGGCAAGAAACTCGGCCAGCTCGAGGCCAACCAGTCCGCCGCCGATGATCACCACCTGTTTGCCCAAGGGCATCCAGAGCCGTGACAGCTGGCGAAGTGCTGAGGTACTGCGGGTCGCGCCAATCAGCGTCCCAGCCATGAGCATGCCGCGCTGCAATACGGATAATTTGCTGCGGGCTACCTGCTGGGCGCGATCACCGGTCATCAGCCGGCGCAGCTCATCACCGCTCCAGACGTGAGCCCCGTCCGCACCGGGTATATGAGGAGGCACCCGGCTGGCACCGTTGGCAACCAGCACATGATCGGCGCCCAGTTCACGCAGCATCTGCGGTGAGGCCTCGGTGTTCAGGCGAACATCAATCGGCAACTGGCGGACCTGATGTACCAGGTTATCCAGCAACTTGCCGTTCTCCGGGTAGGGCAGGGCAGCAAAGAACAACGTGCCTCCCAGCTGACTGCTGCGCTCAAGCAGGGTAACCCGCATGCCTCGCAGGCTCGCCAGTCTAGCCGCTTCCAGGCCGGCTGGTCCGCCGCCTACCACTACCACGTGACGGGCAGGATCGGCAGGCAGTATCAGCTTGCGCGACTCATTACCGGTAAACGGATTGACGGCACATTTGACCCGTTCATTGACGAAAATCTGACTGACACAGACGTAGCAGTAAATGCAGGGACGAATCGCCGCGGCATCGCCACGCATCAGCTTGTTGGGCAACTCGGGATCGGCCAGCATCTTGCGGGCCATGGCAACAAAGTCGCAACGTCCGTCGGCAATGGCGCTGTCGGCCAGTTCCGGTTCGATCCGGCCTACTGCAATGACCGGTATGCGGACTGCGCTGCGGACCTCGGTGGCCCACTCGAGAAAACCGGCGGGCTGTTGCACCAGTGGTGCTTCGGTGAAGGCTACCCCGGATTTGATAGTGGCGTAGGCCGATACTGAAACCGCATCGGCACCGGCCTGTTCGGCCATGCGCGCAAACTGCTTGCACTCATCCAGTGTGATGCCGCCCTCGGTGTGCAGTTCGGCGGCATCGAGGCGCAACCAGACGCCAAAGTCCTCGCCGGTGCGCCGGCGTACTTCCCGCAGCACCTCAAGCATCAGCCGGGCGCGGTTGTCGATGCTGCCGCCGTATTCATCGTCGCGCCGGTTGTAGTAGGGCGAGAGGAAGCCGGCAATGATGTAGCTGTGGGCCGCGTGGATCTCGACTCCGTCAAAGCCGGCCTGCTGCGCCCGCACTGCGGCGGCAGCGAACCACTCGATCATCTGCGTGATGTCTGCCTTGTCCATGACTCGGACGCTGGGGCGCCCCCTGTTACCGCTGATAAATCCGCGCAGCTCCTCGGGCGTCAGAGCGGCCATCATGTCGGTTTTCATTGGCGGCGGCATGGACGGCACCCACAGCTCACGACCTTCGGCAATATCGCGCGCAGCGGTCTTGCCGGCATGCTGCAATTGCATGGCAATTTTGGCGCCGTGCCTGTGTACCCGCGCAGCCAGCTGACTCAGTCCGGGAATGAACCGGTCCTCGGAGACGCCAACCTGATAGGGCTCGGCGGTGCCTGCAGGGAAGGCTACGGCACAGACACCCATGATCAGCAGACCGGCGCCGCCGGCAGCACGTGCTTCGTAATACGCCTGAATGCGCTCGCCGCAGGTGCCATCGGCTTCGGCGAAGTTGGAGCCCATCGGCGCCATGATGATGCGATTACGCAAATGCAGCCGGCCGATCCGGCCGGCTGAAAGAAGATTTTTGTAAGACATGGGGACTCTCGGAGCCACATCAGTTGATGTGGCTCGCCGGGTGAGACTCAAGCGTCGGCCAGAAACTCGAGGCATTCACGGTTGAACATGTGCTGGTGCTCTACCTGCACCCAGTGGCCGCAACGGTTGAGCATGACGAAGCGCGCATTTGGGGCGTTATCCAGGATCTTGAAGGCACCGGCCGGCGGATTAAAGCGATCGTTGGTGCCCCAGAAGCCGAGGATCGGAGCCTTGATCTCGCTCAGGCGCTCGGTCATGTTCGGCACCAGCATGGTGGAAAACAGGTTGCCTGGCTGGGTCACCGCGACAGCTGCACGTTCGGCCAGCAGGCTTTCCTGCAGCTGGCCTGGATCGAACAGTTGCAGGGTCATGACCTGGCGCATTTGCTCAACACCCATCGGCCCCTGACCGAATACCTCGACCATGCGCTGAATGCCTTCCATCTGGAAATAGGTTTCGCGCTCCTCGATACCACCGGGGGCCATCAGAATCAGTTTGTCGACCTGCTGCGGGTAAGCCAGCACGAAGCCCAGAGCGATGGCACCGCCCAGCGAGTTGCCGAGCAGGGTGCAGCTGTCAATTTCGAGCTGATCAAGCAGTGCCTTGAGGTTGCGCACAAAAAAGTCGAGATCATAGTTGACCGTATCCGGCTTGTCGGAACGACCAAACCCGGGCAGATCCAGTACCAGATTGCGGTAACCGGCTTGCTCGAAAAGCGGGTAATTACCCTTGAAGTTACTGAAACCACTGGCACCCGGGCCGCTGCCGTGCAGCCAGACAATAACCGGACCTTTGCCGATATCGAGGTAGTGCACAGTCAGGCCGGTGTCGAGCTTGGCGTATTTGCCGACCGGCAGCGGAAGATCCTGATTGGTGTTGCTCATGTTGACTCCTAATGGTTTTGGGTCGATTCAATTGACCTTGGTGGTGGTGATCTGGCGAACGTAGCGGGGAATGGCCAGGGCCAGGCACAGGCAGGACAAAGCCAGCAGGGAAACGGTGCTGGCCAGCGAGTAGCGCAGAGCTTCGGTACCGGCAACATGGCTGAACAGGTCGCTCAGCACGCCAACCACCAGCGGGCCGAGGCCTACGCCGAACAGGGTGATACCCATAAACAGAATGGCCGTGCCCTGCGCCAGTCTGCTGGGCGGGAACAGGTGACTCATGGCACCGAAGCAGGGTACCGACCACCACATGCCGAAGAAGGCAAAGCCGATGTAGAACAGTCCTGCCGTGGGTACCGCAACGCTGCCAACCTGGAACGCGGTACCTGCTGGCCACAGATAGAATGCAAGGCAGAAGGGGATGCTCAGCAAACTGCCAAACAGAGCGGCGCCCAGCTGCCATGCCGGGGACCGGGCAACCATTCGGTCGGTGAACCAGCCGCAGGCCAGTGTTCCGCACACGGAGATTACTCCGCCCCCCAGCCCCATTAGCAGCCCTGCTTCTTTCAGGCTCAGGCCGTGGGAGCGAATCAGGAAGCTGGGATTCCAGGTGGCAATGGCATAGCCGGCGATCGCCGCCAGACTGCCGCCGACAATGATCAGAAGGTAGGACGGGGTCGCCAGCAGGCTGCTTATAGTGCGCCAGAAACTGTCATTGCTGTTTTGCGCCGACGTGTCAGCGGGCTTGGCTGGCTCACGCACGGTAAAGGCCAGCAGCAGGCCGAGCAGGACCCCGGGCGCGCCGGTCGCGATAAACGCCCAGCGCCAGCCCCAGGTCTCGGCGACCCAGCCACCCACGCCCAGGCCGACCAATGCGCCGACCGCCGGCCCCATCATCAGTACCGCCAGCGCCCGCGTGCGCTGCTTGGGTGGATAGAGATCCGACACCATCGCCACTGATGGTGCCGAACCGCCGGCTTCTCCGACGGCGACGCCGATACGACATAGCAGCAGTACTGCAAAGCTGCCGGCCAGACCGCACAACATGGTCATCACACTCCAGGCGATACACGCCAGTGCAACCACGGGCTTGCGACCGAAACGGTCGGCCAGGCGACTGAAAGGCAACCCGAAAACGGTGTAGAACAGGGCAAAAGCGACCCCGGAGAGCAGGCCGATCAGGGTGTCGGAGACACCAAACTCCAGTTTGATCGGTTCAATCAGAATGGAAACAACCAGACGATCGATGTAGTTGAAGATGTAGATGATCGCCAGCATGAACAGTGCGTAGTGGGTGCGCCAGGTAACGACCGGTGCATGGGGAACCGAGGTTCTCGGCGGAGCATTCATGGTGTTGTGTTCCTTTTGTTTTTGTACGTAAACAGGATCATCCGCGCGCTTTCAGCGATCTTCATCGTCCGTTCAGACCAGCTCCTAAACGCCTCGCCAGGCGCTCTGGATGGGCCAATTTGCTTAGTCTCATCGGACGATGTTTGCCTGCTTTGTCACGTGAATCATTGCTGCAACCGTAATCAACCCGATCGTCGCAATCGGGCCAACAGGAGCAGCCATGAAACTCAATAACAAGATTGCCTTCGTTACCGGTGCCGCCCAGGGAATGGGTGCAGCCATCGTGCGTGAATTCGTTGCCGAAGGGGCGATCGTCTACGCCGCTGACATCAACGAAGAGGCTATCTCCGCCAGTGTTGCCGAGTACGGTGACAAGGCTCGCGCCGTGGTCTGCAACGTCATGGATGAAGCCTCTGTCCAGGCAGCCATGCAGCGTATCAGTGATGAAGCCGGCCGCCTCGACGTGCTGGTCAACAACGCCGGCACGGGCTCCGTGGACAGTTTTCTGGATACCCCCGTTGAGCACTGGGATCGCGTGGTGGGCGTCAACCTCAAGGGCAGCTTCCTGTGTGCCCGTGAAGCGGCCCGCCTGATGGTCAACGGCGGTATCGCCGGCAGCATTATCAACTTCTCCAGCACCGGTGCAGTGACCGGTGAAGGCCCCAGTCATTACGTCGCATCCAAGGCCGGCGTGATGGGCCTGACCCGCAGCCTGGCGCGGGAGCTGGCGCCGCAGAAAATTCGCGTCAATACCATCGTTCCAGGCCCGACCGACACCCCGATGATGGCCGGCATTCCCGATGAGTGGATGCAATCGATGGTCGCTGCCATTCCGCTGGGTCGTCTGGGTCAGCCGGCTGAAATCGCTCGCGCGGTGGTGTTCCTGGCCAGCGATGACGCCAGCTTCGTGACCGGCCAGAACCTGACCATCAACGGCGGCTCCGCCTTCCTGTAAGGAGACAGATTATGACTGCACGTATGCATAACAAGGTGTGTTTCGTAACCGGCGGTGGTTCCGGTATTGGCGCGGCCACCGCGAAGAAAATGGCCGCTGAAGGCGCTACCGTAGTGATTTGTGGTCGCACCGAAGGCCCACTGCGTGATGTGGTCGGCGAGATCACCGCAGCCGGTGGCAAGGCCAGCTACCGCGTAGCCGATGTGAGCAACGAGGCAGCCTTCGTTGGTGCCATCGAGGCAACTGCAGAGCAATTCGGTCGTCTTGATGTCATGGTCAACAACGCCATGGCCTATACCTGGGGCGGCGTTGATCAGATGACCACTGCCGACTGGCACGCCAACTTCGCGACCACTGTTGACGGCACCTTCTGGGGTACCCGCACTGCCATGCAACTGATGAAGAAGCAGGGCGGCGGCAGCATCGTCAACATCGCGTCCATTTGTGGCGTGTTTGGCACCGCCTGGATGTCCGGCTACTCCGCAGCCAAGGCAGCAGTCATCAACTTCAGTCGTGCGGTCGCTTCCGAGGGCGCTGCCTGCGGCGTGCGCTGCAACGTAGTGGTTCCGGGCGTGGTCGCTACCCCGGCCACTGCCGGCATGCTGAGTGACGATGCTTCGCGCAACAACACCGAGAAGCTGATTCCCATGAGACGGGTAGGCGAGGCCGACGAGCTCGCCAATGCCGTGTTCTTCCTTGCCTCGGACGAAGCTTCCTACATTACCGGCGCCAGTCTGGCCGTTGATGGTGGCCGCAGTTCCGACCTTTACACCGTTTTTGAATAACAGGGCGAGCCCTGTGCTCGCACCTGCCTGAAGTTGAGGCAAGACATGGATCAGAATTCCCTGGTACAGCGCCTGGATCGCCTTGAGTCGATTGAGGAGATCCGCCAGCTGGCTGGTAAATACGCACTGTCACTGGATATGCGCGACCTGGATGCGCACGTCGGCCTGTTTGCGCCGGATATCCGTGTAGGACGCGAAAAGACCGGCCGTCAGCATCTCAAGGCCTGGGTCGATGACACCCTGCGTTGGCAGTTTACCGGCACCTCGCATCATATCGGTCAGCACATCATTGAGTTTACCGACCCGGACAACGCCATTGGCGTGGTGTATTCCAAGAACGAGCATGAGACCGGTGCTGAGTGGGTCATCATGCAAATGCTCTACTGGGACGACTATCAGCGCATTGATGGGCGCTGGTATTTCCGCCGCCGTCTGCCGTGCTACTGGTACGCCACTGACCTGAACAAGCCGCCGATCGGCGATATGAAAATGCGTTGGCCGGGTCGTGCACCTTATCCGGGCACCTTCCATGATCTATTTCCGTCGTGGAAGTCGTTCTGGGCTGGTGCGCCCGAGCGCGATCATTTGCCGGAAGTGGCCGAGCCGGCTCCCCTTGAACAGTTTCTTCAGCGCATGCGGGGCGACACCCCGCCGCCGAAGATTCGTGTGCGCTGAGGAGACCGGCATGAATGCTCTTATGCAGCCGGCTCGCTTTGGCGAGATCGAACTGGCCAACCGTATCGTCATGGCGCCGATGACCCGCAGCCGTGCAGATGATCGTGCGGTGCCGACCGCCGAGATGGTTGAGTACTACGCCCAGCGCGCCAGTGCCGGGCTGATTGTCGCCGAGGGCACTGCGCCGTCGGCTGACGGCCTGGGCTATTGCCGCACGCCGGCGATTTACAACGACGAGCAGATCGCCGCCTGGCGTCAGGTGACCGAAGCCGTGCATGCCCGTGGCGGCCGCATCGTGCTGCAACTGATGCATTGCGGCCGGGTCGCCAGCAGGCACAACAAGCCGGAGGGCGCGCGTACCGTTGCTCCGTCGGCAGTAGCCGCGCAGACCGAGCTGTTTACCGATGCAGTTGGCATGGCGCCAACCGAGCAGCCCGAGGCCCTTACCCGTGAGCAGATCGCCGAGGTGGTCAGCGAGTATCGGCAGGCCGCGCTGAATGCCCGTGCTGCCGGTTTTGATGGTGTTGAGTTGCATTGTACGAGTGGTTACCTGCCGATGCAGTTCATGTCGGAAAACGCTAACCAGCGTACCGACGAATATGGCGGCAGCCCGCAAAACCGCGTGCGCTTTACCCGTGAGGTGCTGGACGCGATGGCGAATGCCATCGGCGCGGGCCGGGTGGGCATCCGCTTCTGTCCGGCCAACCGCTACAACGACGTAGCCGACAGCAACCCCGCTGCCACCTTTGACGCGCTGCTGGATGCGCTGCAGGGCCTTGATCTGGCCTACCTGCACATCATGCGGGCCCACAGCTCGAAGATCGACGCCTTTTCGCTGGCGCGCAGCCGGTTTGCCGGAGCGTTGATCATCAACGACGGTTTTGAGCCGGACACTGCCGAGACTGCGGTTACGCAGGGCGCAGCCGATGCCGTCTCGTTCGCCCGTCACTACATCGCTAACCCCGACCTGGTAGAGCGCATCCGCGCTGGCGCGCCGCTGGCCGAGTTTGATCGCCAGACGCTCTATTCACCCGGTCCAAAGGGGTACATCGACTACCCGGCGCTAGGCGCCAATCCGCTGGAGGAACATGCATGACCACTCAAGCCAGGGCAAAACAAGAACAAGAATCCCGCTTTGAGCTGCCATCCCGAGAGGCGACGCAGGCGAAACTGGACCTGCGCTCGGCAGCCTCGCTGCAGATCAAGCCAGGTGACGCCTATACGCTCGCCGACCGGATCGAGGCTCAGGTGGATCGTTATGCGCAACGGCCGTTCCTGATCTATCAGGACCAGAGATTCACCTATGCCGAGGTCGAGCGCGTAGCCAATCGCTATGCCAATGCCATGTTGGCGCGGGGCCTGCGCGCTGGTGACGTTTGCGCGCTGGCAATGGAAAACCGGCCGGACTTTTTCTTCTGCTGGTTCGCCCTGAGCAAGCTGGGTGTCACCACTGCGTTTATCAATTATCACCTCACCGGCAAGCCGCTGGTCCATGCGCTGGAAAGCACCGGGGCCAAAGCGGTCATTATCGGTGAGGAATGCCTGAAGGTATTTCTTGATACCAGTGAGACAGCCGCCTATCCCTGCTGGCTGGTGCCTGATGCTGAAAAACCGGCGGATAGCGCCTTCCCCGGCTATCTGGATAGCGGTTTCGCCAGTGCGGTTGCGGCAGCGTCCGATGCGCGTCCCGACCGGGCGCTGCGGGTCGGTATCAAGGCCGAAGATGACATGCTCTATATCTTCACCTCCGGTACCACCGGTTTGCCCAAGGCGGCCCGTTATAGCCATATGCGCTGGATGACCTCGGGCGATGTCATGAAGGTCACGCTGGAGGTCAAGCCAGAGGACGTTTTCTACTGCTGCCTGCCGCTGTATCACGGCGCAGCGGCCACCTCGATTACCTCGACAGCACTGGCCTCCGGTGCTGCCATTGTGTTCCGGCGCAAGTTCAGTGCCAGTGAGTTCTGGAGCGACATTCGCCGCAACCAGGTAACTGTGTTTCAGTACATCGGCGAAATCTGCCGCTACCTGCTGAACAAGCCGGCGCAGGCGAATGACCGTGATCACAGCCTGCGCTGCATGCTGGGCGCCGGTCTCAGTCGCGATGTCTGGCAGCGCTGGGTGGAGCGGTTCGGTGAAATCGATATCTTCGAGGGCTGGGGTGCTACCGAGGCCAATGCGGCCACACTCAACGTAGACAACCGGGTAGGGTCCTGTGGCCGAGTGCCGTTTTGGGACAAGACCAACCTGCGGCTGCTGAAGTTTGACACCGAGACCCAGACCCACGTCCGCGACGACCAGGGCCGCTATATCCAGTGCCAACCGGGCGAAGTAGGCGAGGCGGTCGGCTACATCGTCAATCACCCGGAGATCGGTGCCGGCCGTTTCGAGGGCTATACCTCGGCGGAGGCGACCGAGAAGAAGATCCTGCGCAATGTGTTTGCCGACGGCGACGCCTGGTGGAGCTCCGGTGATCTGCTGCGTTATGACGAGGATGGCTACTGCTATTTCGTTGATCGGATTGGTGACACCTTCCGCTGGAAGAGCGAGAACGTTTCCACACTGGAAGTGGCCGATGCGTTGGGCGACTTCCCTGGTCTGGAACTGATCAACATTTACGGCGTTCAGGTTCCCGAGCATGAGGGCCGCGCCGGCATGGCGGCCATTCTGATGCAACCCGGTCAAACCTTTGATCCAGATGCGTTCCACGCATTTGCGACAGAGCGGGTGCCGCACTATGCGGTGCCGGTGTTTGTCAGGGTCTCGGCAATGGCCGATATGACAAGTACCTTCAAGCTGCGCAAGGTCGATCTTCAGCGCCAGGGCTATTCGCCTGCCCAGGTCAGCGACCCTCTGTACGTTCGTGATGGCATGACGGGGACCTATCAGCCGCTGAGTGACGAGGTACTGGCACGCAACGCTCTGCCGGCGTTTGCCGGGGAAAGCGCATGACCGATATCAGCCTGCACGCCGGTGTCGTCGACTCGCCTCTGCGCTTCCCCTGGGAGCAGGCGCAGGCGATGGGTGACGTTCGTGAGGTCGCTGACGGCATCTACTGGCTGCGTATGCCGCTGCCGTTCGCGCTGGACCATATCAACCTCTACCTGCTGCGCCATGAACATGGCTGGGTTGTGGTGGATACCGGTTTGGCCACGGATGCGGCGCGTGCGGTCTGGGAGCAGGTATTCACCGGCCTGTTCGCCGGGCAACCGGTGCTGGCCGTTATCGCTACGCACTGTCATTACGATCACTCCGGCCTGATCGGCTGGCTGGTCGATCGCTTTCAGTGCCCGGCCTACATGACCTTTGGCGAGTATCAGTCGCTGACGTTTCAGGGCAGCCCAAGCGATGCCCCGCACTGGACCTTCATGCAGCTGTATCGCCGCGCGGGCATGGCCGACAGCGACATTGAGCAAATGATTCCGGCGATCAACAAGGCTTTTTTCAGTATTGACGTCCCGCACAGCTACCGCCGTCTGCGTGATGGTCAGCAGCTGCGCATTGGTGATCGCTACTGGCGAGTTGTGGTGGGCTCAGGGCATTCCCCTGAGCATGCCTGCCTCTACAGCGAAGAAGACCAGTTGCTGATTTCCGGTGATCAGGTATTGCCACGTATTACCTCAAGCATCTGCATCACCGTTACCGAGCCTGATGCCAACCCGCTTGGTGAGTGGCTGCAATCCATTCGCAAGTTGCGTCAGCTGCCTGACTCAGTGCTGGTGCTGCCGGCCCATGAGCGGCCGTTCTTTGGTCTGCACCAGCGTCTGGCGCAGTTGCAGCAGCATCACGACCGGCATCTGGATCGCTTGCTGGTGGCGCTGCAGGAACCGCTGACGGCAGAGCAGGCCAGGGCGCTGCTGTTCACTCGAGTGCGCAACGGTTTCGATCATCTGATGGCCATGGGCGAGACCCTGGCTCACCTCAATTACCTCATGGAAGAGGGCGCAGTACGGCGCGAACTACGTGATTCGGTGTGGCGCTACAGCCTGGCCAGAGCCGATGAACAGACAGTGGGTTCGCCCGGAGACATTCACGTGTAAGCAACCCAAACCGGGGGGTGTTCCCCCCAAATCTAGGAGCAGTCATGAACAACAAAAACAAGAATGCTTTACCACATGCTTCGGGAGGTTTTGTACTTGCCTCCCTGGCGATAGCTGTTGCCACGCTTGGCGCAGCCGGCGCCTACGCAGGGGAACCGATTTCGTTCGGTAGCGACACAGAACTCAACTGGTCGGTGACCACCAGCTATGGCATCGGCATGCGCCTGAGCGATCAGGATTCCGAGCTACTTTCGAATATCAACGGTGACGATGGTAACCGAAACTTCGACAAGCACTCGCTGACCACCAACCGTGTTGGTGCGCTGGCCGAGATGATTCTGACTCATGGCAATTACGGGGCAGTCTTGCGCGCCAACGCATTCTACGATGACGTTTATCACGGCAGTAACGACAACCGTTCGCCAGCGACAGTCAACAAGGCTGGTGCCGCTGATGAATTCACCAGTGACACCAAGCGCTTTTCCGGTGGTTACGGGCGCATTCTCGACGCTTACGTGTATGGCAACTTTGATCTGCCGGCCAATCAGCGGCTGTCGGTGCGAGCCGGTGAGCATATGGTGGCCTGGGGTGAAGGCCTGTTTTATCCCGGTGTAAACGGCGTCCAGTCTGCGGTAGATGTGGTCAAGGCCGGTCAGCCCGGTGTTGAAACCAAGGAAGTCCTGCTGCCTCTGGGGCAGGTATCGGCGAACTGGGAAATCAACCCGGATGTTGGTGTGGCTGCCTACTATCAGTACGAGTGGGCTGGTAATGATCTGAGCCCGGTGGGCTCCTACCTCTCTACCTCTGACGTCACCGGCCCGGGTCGGGAGTTTCTGTTGCTGCAATTGGCACCAGGCTTCTATCAGCAGGCCAATTACGCCGGCACCAACAAGCCTGGCGACAGCGGTCAATGGGGTGTGCGCGTCATGTACCGCCCCAGCCTTACCTGGGAGCTGGGTCTGTTCCACGTTCGCTACCATGATCGCAACCCGTCAGGTATATCGCTGGGCGGTTTCGGGCTGAATCCGCTTGATCCTCGGCTGCCCACCACGTATCAGGTTGAGTACTTCGAAGACATCAAACTGACCGGTGTCAGCTTCTCCACCCTGTGGGGTGATACCCAGATTGGCGGTGAGTGGAGCTACCGCGACGGCGCGCCGGTCAACGTGATGACGCCGGCCGGCCCGACCGCGACCCGAGGCCGTGGCCAGCAGTTCCAGCTCAGCTTTATTCGCACCCTGGGTGCTGCGCCGTGGGCCGATGCGACCACCATTCTCGGCGAGGTGGTACATGTGCGCGCCAATGGCGTTGACGGTGATCCGGTATTCGGCAGCAAGGATTTCACCTACGACTCCGGCAACAATTGGCAGACCAAGTCCTCCACGGCTTACACCCTGCAGGTCAGCCTGAGCTACCCGGGCATCTTTGCCGGCTGGGATCTCAGTGTGCCGGTCAGCTTTGCCCATGTGGTTGATGGTCGGACCCCATTGCAGGGCGCCATTGGTGCCGGTCAGCACGACAAGCGTCTGGGGATCGGTGCCACCTTCAAACGCTTGGGCAACCTGGAGCTGAACACCACCTACACCAACTACCTGAGCTCCGCCAGCCTGCGCTCAAACCGCCAGCTGACCGACCGGGACAACATCACTTTCTCGGCCAAGTACTCGTTCTGATGACGCCTAAGGTTTGCGCCCCGCTGGAGCGGGGCGCACCGATACACTGGAGATAAAAATAATGTTGAAACACAGTGCAGTAATGTCACTCGCCGCGGCTGTTGCAATGCTGTCCGCGACCGCCCACGCCAAGGTCAGTCCGGAGGAAGCCGCGCGCCTTGGCCAGGACCTGACTTGCGTTGGTGCCGAAGCCGCCGGTAACGCCGCCGGTACCATCCCGCCCTATACCCGCAAGTACGTTGGCGAGGTCCCAGGCTGGAACGCCGAGCCCCATTCCGGTTCACACCCGGTTGACCCCTACGCCAACGAAGAGCCGGTGCTGGTTATCACCGCAGCCAACGCGCAGGAACATGCCGAGAATCTGACCGAAGGTCAGCTGGCGATGTTCAAGCAGTACCCGGATACCTTCCAGATCAAGGTGTATCCCAGCCACCGCGATTTCGCCTACCCGGAGCACGTTTGTGAGCGCGCCAAGTGGAACGCCCTCAATGCCGAGCTGGTAGATGACGGCATGGGCTATACCGGCCTTGGCAGCAACCCGTTCCCGATTCCGAAGAACGCGATGGAGGTGCTCTGGAACCACCAGCTGCCTTATCGTGCCTGGACTCAGGATGAAGTGCGTGATCTGGCATCGGTACAGCCCAGTGGTGAAATTGGCTGGGGTCGTGTGAATGGCGTCTGTTTGTCTCCGGCATCCAGCCCAACGGGTGAGCCACGTACCGAAGACGGTGCCTCATCTTTCTGCATGACCGAAGTGCTGATGCCGCTGCGCGAGCGCGGCAACATTTCCGTCAACCATGAACCCTATAACTACAAGACGGCGCCCCGGGTTGCCTGGACCTACAACACCGGCACCCGCCGTGTCCGGCTGGCACCAGGCTACGGCTTCGACCAGCCGCTGGGGGGCTCCAACGGCGCCATGACCATCGACTCCGACCGCCTGTTCAATGGCTCGCCGGAGCGTTATGACTGGGAGTTGATTGGCAAGAAAGAGATCTACATTCCGGCCAACGACTTTGCTATCAACAGCAGTGACATTACCTATGATTCGCTGCTGACGCCCAACCACGCCAACCCCGAGCATATTCGCTACGAGCTGCGCCGGGTCTGGGTCATCAAGGCCAACCTCAAGGAAAACAGCCGTCATCTTTACCGCGAACGCATGATGTATCTCGACGAGGATACCTGGCATGCCGTGATTGCCGATTTCTATGACAATCGTGGCGACCTCTGGAAACACTCGTTCGTGACTTACTACTACCATCCTGATATGAGCGCATGGCAGGCTGGGGCCTCCTTCTACCATGATCTTTCCAGCGGTCAGTACGTTGGCTACACGCTGACCCAGGAGCGTGAAAAAGGGCCGATCATCAATGCCGGCAATATTGAACCCAACTTCTTTACGCCTGACATGATGCGTGCCCGCGGTCGATAGTTTGCTGACGGTGACATCACATCAATGATGAAAAACCCCCTGCCAGTCAGGGGGTTTTTTGGTCTTCACCGATTATTGATAGAGAACAGGCTTCCCGGGTTTGGCGGTTGATTCATGCGTATTTGCGAGGAGTAGCCTTTGGCTGTCAGGGCCGGGAGGAGGACTTTGGGGCAGCCCCCGTCAGCCGGGTGGCTGACGGGGGCTGGGGGAGTCACGGGCGTGAATGCCGGGCGTTGTTGAGTTCCTCGAGCAACTGGTTGGCATTCAGGTTGACCACCACCGGTGCAGTTGGGGTTTGTGCCCAGTTGCTGTCCAGATCGCCGTACATGCGTTTGAGCATGTGCCAGCGGGCAGCGTTGTGATCTGGCGCGCGGGCAGCTGTCAGGGCGCTATCCAGAGTATTGATCAGGTCCAGGTTGCCAGCGTTGTAATAACCCGACCCAGGCAGGCTGATCGGCGCCGGCATGCCGATATAGCTGCGATGCAGGTAGCGGTAATTAAGGTCCAGTAATGCCAGCTGCAGCTGGCCGCTGTGGTCATCGGTGGGTCGAAACCAGAAGCTTTGCATCATGCGTAGCTCAAGGTTCATTTGTTCCGCATGTTCAAGCTCGATACCGCCGCCGCGCTGAAGCTGGGCTACAGCGGTATCAATGCTTTGCAACAGGCGCTGCATGGCAAGGGTTTCGTCTTGACTGGCGTCTGCCTTGTGCTCGCTCCAGCTGGTTTCCAGTCTGTGCCGCAGCCGATAGAAATGGTTCAGGTCTTCACTGCCGTTGTGCTCGCCATGCAGCATGAGCAGGGAGCTGGCGGTTCGCAGTCCCAGTTGCTGTAGCTCGAGGGTATCGGCGCAGACTACGGTGGTGTTGGTGAGGGTGGCTGCCAGTAGCAGCCGTTTGATCGCGTGCATATTGTTCACTCCCTTGTTGGCGATCACTGAAGGGCAGGAAAGTTACACAGCAGGCGGCATTCGGCGTGCCGTAAATGGACTAGGCAAGACGGCGTAATTCCACAGGGCTATCGCACCGGCCGGGCAGTTGCCGACCGGTGTTTCGCTCAGTTTCCGAGGGTATTGCCGGCGCTGTCTATGATGTAGCGGCGAATGCTGGAGACGTCTTCGCCATTCAGGGTGTCAGCAAAGGAGGGCATGCCGCGTTGCTGCAAGGTGCCTTCCAGCAGTGGCAAGCGAAACAGCTCGTCCGACTGCAGGTACGGCGAGTAGCGCAGATCCGGAATGCCACCGCCGGCAACGGCTCCGGCGCCATGGCATACCATGCAGTAACGGGTGAACAACTGCGCGCCGGATTGCAACTGGGTGGGCGAAGCTTGGACTGCTGGCAATGGTGGTGCTTCGGGACGCTCGGGGATAGCCGGCATGGATTGGCGGCCTCCCAGCTTCCAGACAAACACACCCCCTGGTACCGACATTCCTCGGCGGGGCAGCAGCAAGCTGGCAGTCAGGTGCATGGAACTGCCAAAGCCGGCAGCAGCGGCAATATACTGCTCGCCGTCCAATACGTAGGAAATCGGCCCGCCGAGAATGTCCAGCCAGGTGTCGCTTTGCCAGAGCGGCTTGCCATCGCGGGCGTCGTAGGCGTGCAAACCGCCGCCACCCACGCCCTGGAACACCAGACTGCCGCCAGTGGTCAAGACGCCGCCGTTCCAGGGGCCCGGGTGTTCAACGCGCCAGCGTTCTTGCTGGGTTACCGGATCCCAGGCCAGCAGAAAACCCTTGAAACCGCTTTTGGCCTGCTTTATCGCCTCGGCACTGGTGGGCATCGGGTGATCCTGCACCCCGGTATTCCAGCGCCCGGGGCGCACCGTCGTATCGGTGGCCTTTTGCATGAACGCGGTGCTTTGCTGGGCCGGAATATAGACCAGGCCGGTTTGTGGGTTGAGCGCCATCGGTTGCCAGTTATGGCCGCCAATCTGCGATGGGGTCACCAGCGCCGGCTGGCTTTCGGGATAACGCGCTCCGGGAACCTCGACCGGCCGGCCGCTGGCCGAATCGATATGGCTGGCCCAGGATGTGGGAACGTAGTTATCGGCGCTGAGCAGTTCGCCGGTCAGCCGATCCAGAACGTAAAAGAAACCGTTCTTTGGTGCCTGCAGCAGCACCTTGCGCTCCACGCCATTGAGCGTCAGCTCGGTCAGAATCATATGTTGGGTAGCGGTGTAGTCCCAACTATCACCGGGGGTTGTCTGATAGTGCCAGACGTACTCGCCGGTATCGGCGCGCACTGCAATGATGGAGGATAGAAACAGGTTGTCACCGCCGCCCGGGCTGCGCAGGTCACGGTCATGGGGTGAGCCGTTGCCGACGCCAAAGTAGAACAGCCCGGATTCGGGGTCGAACGCCATCGAATCCCACACGGTTCCTCCCCCGCCCAGTGTCCACCACTGGCCCTGCCAGGTAGGACTAGCCAGTTGCGCCAGGGGCGTGTCGGAAACAGCGCCGTCAGCTGGATCGTTCGGATTGCCGGGTACGGTATAAAAGCGCCATTTAGGCACGCCGCTGGCGCTGTCATAGGCCGAGATGTAGCCCCGCACACCAAATTCCGCACCACCGTTGCCGATCATTACCAGACCATTGGCGACGCGGGGGGCTCCGGTAATGGTATACGGCTGTTGTGGATCAACCGTAAGCGTTTCCCACAGCAGTGCTCCACTAGTGGCATCCAAGGCCTGTAATCGGCCGTCCAGGGTGCCGACAAAGACCTTGCCATCCGCCACGGCGACTCCACGATTGACCACATCGCAGCAACTCACAGCGCCTTTGCCGGGTTCTACTTGTGGATCATGTTGCCAGCGCAGTTCCCCAGTGCGCGCATCCAGCGCATATACCAGCCCCCAGGGACCGCTGACATACAGGGTATCTCCAACCATGATGGGCGTGGCCTCGACGCCACGTGGTCGATCGAAGCGAAAGTGCCAGGCCAGCCCCAGCTGACCGATGGTTTCGGTATTGATCTGGCTGGCCTGAGCGTAGCGGGTTTCGGCCTGGTTATTTCCGTGATGAGGCCACTGCTGATCGGGCTGCTGGTCGGCACTGATCGGGCTGCTTGCGGCAACCAGCGACAGCAGCAGGCCGGTCAGTCGCGCCGCGGCGAAACGGGGCATAAGTCTCTCCTTGTTCTTGTTGTTGAAGCGTCAGCATGCGCGCTCTGGTCATCACCGGCCTCGTCCAAACGGTTATCTGCTGCCGATTTTTTTTGGCCATGTAGGCTTTTCGGACGATGGAGAGCTGTTTCGGGCCGATGACAATCGACACAGTCATTACAACTACAAGAGGTTCGCAGGGTATGGGACTGAAAGGACAGGCAGCCATTGTTGGCGCCGCGCAGTACAAGCCGGAAAAATATTCCACGGCCCCGCAGATGTTTCATTTGGAGCAGGTCGCCGATCTGGCCGCGCGGGCATTGGCGGATGCCGGCCTGAAGGCCAGCGATATTGACGGTCTGTGCATTAACGGGCCGCACTTTCACGAAGCGTCCAGCTTCGTGCCGGCGATGGCGGCCGAATACCTGGGTATCGGCGTCAATTTTGCCGAAGTGGTCGATCTGGGCGGAACCACCGCCGTCGGCATGATCTGGCGTGCGGCGGCAGCCATCGAGCTGGGGATTTGCCAGGCCGTGCTGTGCGTCATTCCGCAACGCATGGCGCCGTTCGGACCGGATGACGATCCCTCAGCTATGGCCCGCGCCATGCGTTTTGGCGGGCACAGTACCCAGTACGGTGCGCCCGAGGCCGAATTTGACCTGCCTTACGGTCACATGGGCCAGAACACCGGCTATGCAATGATCGCCCAGCGCTACGCCGCCCAATATGGCTACGACCAGAGTGCGATGGCAAAGATCGCGGTTGATCAGCGCACCAGCGCTCAGGCTCACCCCGATGCCATTTTCCGCGGCCAGACGCTCAGCATTGATGATGTCCTGAATAGCCGCATGGTGGCAGATCCTCTGCATGTGCTGGAGATCGTCATGCCGGTGGCGGGTGGCGCTGCGGTCATCGTTGCCTCGCGCGAGCTTGCCGAGCGCAGCAAGGGCCGTCCGGCCTTTGTCACCGGCTTCGGTGAGCGGCTGGGCTACAAGTCTCCCAGCTACGCCCAGGATATGACCGAGACCCCGCTGGCTGCCGCCGCGCGCACCGCTTTTGCCATGGCTGGTGCGACCCCGGCGGATATGCACGCCGCACAGGTCTATGACTGCTACACCATCACCGTATTGCTGAGTCTGGAGGACGCCGGTTTCTGCGCCAAGGGCGAGGGTATGAGATTCGTCATGGAAAACGACCTGACCTTCAAGGGCAACTTCCCGATGAATACCCATGGCGGTCAGCTGAGCTTTGGTCAGGCTGGCTCGGCCGGCGGCTTCTCTCAGGTGGTGGAAGCCTACCAGCAGATTGCCGGCAAGGCGGGGGATCGCCAGCTGCGGGTGTGCGATCAGGTGTTTGTCTCTGGCACCGGCGGTGTCATGAGCGAGCAGGGCGTATTGATTCTTCAGGGGGCCTAATCATGTCGAACAAACCAATGCCGCTGGCGACACCGATCTCTGCGCCGTTCTGGAACGGTTTGAAGGAAGGCAGGGTGCAGTTGCAGCAGTGCAACAGCTGCCAGCAATGGACGTTCTATCCGCGCCGTCATTGCAGTCACTGCCTCAGCCATGATCTGAGCTGGAAAGAGGTCAGCGGTGCCGGCACTCTCTATACCTTCACTGTCGCGCGCATTCCTACGCTGCCGGAGTTTGCCGGAGCCGAGCCGCAGATCTTGGCGGTTGTCGAGCTGGAACAAGGCGTGCGGATGAATACCACGCTGGTTGGCCTGGCGCCGGACGATATCCGGGTCGGTATGGCGGTCAAGCCAGTGCGGGCGCGGGTCAGTGAGGATGGCACCGTGCTGCTGCGTTACACCGGTGCCGATGTTGATCTTGTCGAGCGTGATGAAGTGCCCAAGGCGCCGCCGGCGCCGGCGGCCGACGCTGGTCCGGCGCGTACCAGGATCGACGTAAAGGATATCGATGCGCTGAAAGCGCTGGTATCGGATCAGTTCAGTGACTGGAGTAACCAGATCCTGGTTGATCAGGCGCTGATTGACGATTTTGCCCGGCTGTCCGGCGACGACTACTGGATTCATACCGACCCGGAACGGGCCCGCAAGGAAGGGCCTTTCGGCGGCACGATCGCCCATGGTGCGCTGGTGCAGGTGCTGATGTCGCGCATGCAGGTGCCGCTGTCCTTCGAGGTAACCGGCTTCACCAATATGGTCAACTACGGCTCTGAGCGTTTGCGCTTTCCCAGCCCGGTGCCGGCCGGCTCGCTGCTGCATTCGCGGGTCAGGGTCAAGTCGGTTGAGGTATTGCCGCGCGGCACCCAGATGATCATGGAGTTCAATATCCATGTGGTCGGCCAGGATCGACCGGCCGTGATCAATGATCTGGTCATTCTGTACATGTAATCGAGCTGACGTTCGACCCAACCGTCCCCGAGACGGTCTCTTTACCGCTTCCAGTTGATGCTGGAGGCGGTTTTTTTTATTCGACGGTTATCTCGTGCGAGGCCCGCAGCCGCGGCGCTGGCCGTTAGTCTCTATGGACGATGATTGGCCAGGTGCCGCGCGCAACAATCCTCACAAGCCCGAAAAGCAATAAATGAGGAGTGGCGGCATGAGTGAAATACGCGCGTTGAGCTATTTTGTTGCGCAGATCGATGATCTGCATAAATGGCGTGATTATGCCGAGAACGTGCTTGGCATGATGACCAGTGAGGCGCCGGGTGGTGGCCTTTACATCAAGATGGATAATCGTCCGTTTCGCATGCTGGTAGTCGAGGGTGCCCCCGATCGCTATCTGGCATCAGGCTGGGAGCTGGGCAGCAAGCCAGCCTTTGACGCGCTGCTTGAGAAGCTCAGCAGCAAGCAGGTGGCGTTCGAGTTGCAGAGTGCCGAGTTCTGCCATCAGCGTGGCGTCAACGAAGCTGCTGTGCTGTTTGATCCCTGTGGCAATCGTCACGAGTTGACCTGGGGTTACCTGTCCGATTGCGAACCCTTTGTCTCGCCGCAAGGCGTACCGCGCTTCCTGACCGGCGACATGGGGCTGGGTCACACTGTTCTGCCGGCACCGGATTTTGATGCCTGCGCGGCGTTTTATCGTGACGTTCTGGGCTTTGCCATCTCCGATATCTTTAATTTCCGCCCCGATCCCAATGGGCCGGCCATTCGTATCCACTTCATGCATTGTGGCAACGCACGTCACCACAGCCTGGCCATTGCCGAATACGACGTCCCAAGCAAGTGCGTACACGTGATGGTGGAAGTGGATTCGATGACCGAGGTGGGTCGTGCGCACGATCGTCGGGTTGCGCACAAGGTTCCGCTGTCGGCAACGCTGGGGCAACACCTCAATGACCAAATGACCTCGTTCTACATGAAAACCCCCTCAGGCTTTGATCTGGAGTACGGCTGGGGTGGCTTGCAGGTGGACTGGGACAAACACACGGCCTTCGAATTTACCAAGGTCAGCATCTGGGGGCACGACTTCGGTGCCGGTCAGCAGGAGGGTTGAAGGTGAATAAATTGATGACGGCCGCCGACGTGGTTGGCCAGCTGCGCGACGGAATGACAATTGGTTTTGGCGGCTGGGGCCCGCGTCGCAAGCCGATGGCGATTGTGCGCGAAATTCTGCGCTCGGACGTGAAGGATCTGACCGTTGTTGCATACGGCGGCCCGGAAGTCGGCATGCTGTGCGCGGCCGGCAAGGTGAAAAAGCTGATCTTCGGTTTCGCTACCATGGATGCCATTCCACTGGAGCCCTATTTCCGCAAGGCGCGTCAGGCTGGCGAGCTGAACGTCATGGAGCTGGACGAAGGTCTGTTCCAGTGGGGGCTGAAGGCGGCCGCGATGCGTCTGCCGTTCCTGCCGGCCCGTGCTGGTCTGGCGACCGATGTGCTGACCCATAACCCCGAACTGCGCACCATTGCCTCGCCTTACGCCGACGGTGAAGTGCTGCTGGCCATGCCGGCGCTGAACCTGGATGTGGCCTTTGTTCACGTCAACCGCGCCGACCGCCTGGGTAATACCCTGATTACCGGTAACGACGTGTATTTCGACCAGCACTTCGCGCGCGCTGCCGAGCGTTGCTATGTCAGTGCCGAAGAGGTGGAAGACAAGCTTGAGCTGGATGCCGAGACCGCGCGTTTCAATACGTTTGAGCGCTCGCTGGTATCCGGCGTGGTTCACGCCCCGCTCGGTGCCCATCCGACCGCCTGCGGCCCGGCCTACGGCTGGGACATGCAGCACCTCAAAGCCTACAGCGACAGTGCCGCGCAAGACGACGGCTGGCAACAGTACGCAGAAACCCATGTTAATTGCAGCGATGCCGAATACCTCGAGCGTAACGGCGGTGCCGAGCGCATCAGTCAGCTGCCAATGCCAATTTTCTAAGGAGTCGACCATGAGCAAGCCCGAATTCAGCCTGGCTGAACTGATGATTGTGGCCGCCTCCGAGGCCTGGCGTAACAACGGTGAGTGGCTGGCATCTGGCCTGGGAATTATTCCCCGTCTGGGCGCAAGCCTGGCCAAGGTGAGCCATAGCCCGGAACTGCTGATGACCGACAGCGAGGCCTTTCTGGTAGAAGAGCCGGTGCCGGTTGGCCCGCGTGGCGACTACCAGCCCAAGTACGCCGGTTACATGCCCTTTGAACGTATCTTCGATTGCGTATGGCACGGCCGCCGTCACGCCATGGTCGGCCCGACCCAGATCGACCGCTGGGCGCAGACCAACCTGTCGGTAGTCGGTGACTACCACAAGCCGAAGGTTGCCATGCTGGGTGTCCGCGGTCTGCCGGGTAACAGCATCAACCACCGCAACTCGTTCTTTGTGCCCAACCACAACAGCCGGGTGTTTGTTGCCGGTGAGGTGGACATGGTTTCCGGTGTCGGCTTCAAGCCCGAGCGCTGGGGGCCGGGCATGCGCCGCGACCTGATGAGCATCGGGGTGGCGGTAACAGACCTGTGCGTAATGGACTGGAACGGTCCGGATAATGCGCCTCGCGTGGTATCCCTGCACCCGGGCGTTGATTTTGAACTGGTCCAGGAACGCACCGGCTTCCCGCTGCTGAAAGTGGACAACCTGGGCGAGACGCCGCATCCGACCGCCGAGCAACTGGCCGCCATTGCCAGGCTGGACCCGCACAATCTGCGTTCCAAACAGCTCAACGGTAATCCGGCCGGCATTCGTACAGCCGAGGAGCTGCGAGCATGAGTGAGCACAACGAATTTGTGGACCGCCCTGATACGGCGGTCTACGAGACCGACGAACCGGTGTCCTATCGGGTAGACGATGGCGTTGCCGTCGTCACCATGAGTCGTCCGCAGTTCAATAATGTGCAGAACTCGCAGATGACCTATGCGCTGGACGATTGCTTCCGCCGGGCGATCAACGACGATGCGGTCAAGGTGATCGTGCTGTGCTCAACCGGCAAGCACTTTTCTGCCGGGCATGACATCGGCACCCCTGGCCGCGACGTGACCAAGAGCTTCGAGCACAAGCACCTGTGGTGGGACCACACCAATAAACCGGGTGGCGAGTTCCTCTATGTGCGCGAGCAGGAAGTCTATTTGAATATGTGCCGGCGCTGGCGCGAGATGCCCAAGCCGACCATCGCCATGGTCCAGGGCGGTTGTATCGCCGGCGGCCTGATGCTGGCTTGGGTGTGTGATCTGATCATCGCCAGCGACGACGCCTTCTTCCAGGATCCGGTCGTGCGAATGGGTATTCCGGGAGTCGAATACTTTGCGCACGCCTTTGAAATGCATCCCCGTATTGCCAAGGAGTTTCTGTTCCTGGGTGAGCGCATGCCGGCCGCCCGTGCCTACGAGCTGGGCATGGTCAACCGGGTGGTAGCGCGTGATCAGCTGGAAGCCACCACCATGGAAGTGGCCGGCAAGATTGCAAAACAGCCGCGCATGGGACTGGCGCTGACCAAGCAGGCGGTCAATCACATTGAGGATCTTCAGGGCAAGCGTACCGGCATGGAAGCGGTATTCGCCTGGCACCATTTCGCCCATGTTCACAACGAACAGATCTCGGGTGACAAGCTGGGCGGCTTTGACGGCAAGGCCATGGCCGCTGCCAACAAAGCGCAGGCCGGCGAGGGTGGCAGCATATGAGCTGGTACAACACCCGTGTGACCGAAGCGCTGGGCTGCCGCTATCCGATCATCCAGACTGCCATGGGTTGGGTGTCGGATGCCAATCTGGTGATCGCCACCACGCGCGCCGGCGGCTTTGGCTTTCTCGCTGGAGCGACCATCGCGGCGGACCAGCTGGAGGCCGAGATTCGCAAGGTCGTTGACGCCACCGGCGGCAGCAACTTCGGCCTGAACTTTCACATGTTTCAGGACAACGCCGCCCAATGCGTCGATCTGGCGATCAAGTACCGTCTGCGCGCAGTGAGCTACGGCCGCGGTCCTGACCGTCAGACCGTACAGCGTTTCAAGGACGCGGGCGTGCTGTGCATTCCGACTGTCGGCGCGCTCAAGCATGCGATCAAGGCGGCCGAAATGGGCGCCGACATCATCACCATTCAGGGCGGTGAGGGTGGTGGTCACACCGGCGGTGTTCCTACCAGTATCTTGCTGCCCCAGGTGCTGGATGCGGTGCAGCTTCCGGTCATCGCAGCCGGCGGTTTCTCCACCGGTCGCGGACTGGCCTCTGCGCTGGCTGCCGGTGCTGAAGCCATTGCCATGGGTACGCGCTTCATGATGAGCAGCGATTCGCCCACTCCGGCGAAGACTCTGGAGCGCTACCTGGCTACCCGCGATACCCAGCAGATCAGGGTCACGCTGGCAGTGGACGGCATGCGTCACCGCATGGTCGACAACCCGTTCATCCGCAAGCTGGAAGCCGCCGGCCCTATCGGCCGACTGATGATTGCGCTGCGCAGCGCCTATCGCTGGAAGGCACAGACCGGCATGACCGCGGGCCACATGCTCAAGACGTTTTTCAGCGCCGTGCGTGAAGACCCGGGGGCCACCTCGCAGGTCATCATGGCGGCCAACCAGCCGATTCTGCTGCAGCGCTCAATGGTCGAAGGCTTCCCTGACGAAGGAATCCTGCCCAGCGGCCAGGTCGCTGCGGCTATTGATCGCCTGCTCAGCTGTCAGCAATTGATCGACGAAATAGTCCAGGAGGCTGATGTCTGCTTGCATCGGCTCCAGCAACGTATGCAGCAGGACTCGACGCCAGCGGGCGTTGAGCAGAAGGGGAGTGCCCACGCATGAGTAATGCCTTTACCAGTCAGATCAAGGACGGCATCGCCGAACTGGTGATCTGCAAACCGCCGGTCAATGCACTGGACAGTAACGAGTGGCTGTCACTGGCCGCGACCATCGACGAACTGGGCGCCAATCCGGAAGTGCGCGTGCTGATCATCCGCTCCGAAGGTCGCGGTTTCTGTGCCGGCGTCGACATTAAAGAACTGGATGCCCACCCGGAGCGCATCGTCAAGGTGAACGCCGGCAACTATGCCACCTTCAAGGCGATTCACCGTTGCCAGGTGCCGGTCATCGTCGGCGTGCACGGCTTCGTGCTGGGTGGCGGCATCGGCATGACCGGAGCCGCTGACATCGTGGTTGCCTCGCGCTGCGCCACCTTCGCCCTGCCGGAAGTCGACCGCGGCGCGATGGGCGGCGGTGCCCATCTGCAGCGCCTGTTCCCGGTACAGAAGGTGCGTTACATGTTCTTCACCGGCGAAACCGTGACCGCGCCGGACGCCATGCAGTACGGCTTCATCGAGCAACTGGTCGAGCGTGACGAGTTGCCGGCTGCCACTCGTGCCATCGCCGAGAAGATCGCCGCCAAGAGCCCGGCCATGATCCGCATTGCCAAGGAAGCGCTGAACGGCATCGAAGATGGCAATCTGGAAGACAAGTACCGCTGGGAGCAGGGCTTCACCCTCGAGGCCTACACCATGCCGGATTCGGCTGAAACCCGCCGCGCGTTCGTTGAAAAACGCGACGCCAGCTTCTGAGGCCGCCAGCATGCAACTGACGTATACCGACAAGCAAAACGCCTTCCGGGCCGAGGCACGCGCCTGGCTGGAAGCCAATGTACCCAGCAAACCGCTGGCCAGTTACGACACCCGGGAAGGCTTTGAAGAACACCGGGCCTGGGAGCGCAAGCTGTACGAAAGCCGCTGGTCCATGGTCATGTGGCCGGAGCACTTGGGTGGCCGCGGCTGCGATCTGATCGAGTGGCTGATCTTCGAGGAGGAGTACTACGCGGTCAACGCGCCGATGCGCGTCAACCAGAATGGCCAGCTGTTGCTGGGTCCGACCCTGATGGAGTTCGGCACCGAGGAACAAAAACAGCATTTTCTGCCGCGTATCGCCTCCAGTGAGGATATGTGGGCGCAGGGCTGGTCCGAGCCTAACGCCGGCTCCGACATGGCGGCGATCCGCAGCAAGGCAGTCCGCGACGGCGACCATTACATCGTCAGCGGTCAGAAAACCTGGTCTACCCGAGCGAGTTTTGCCGACTGGACCTTTGGCCTGTTCCGCAGCGAGCCGAACAGTCAACGCCATCATGGTCTGACCTATCTGATGGTTCCGCTCAACAGCCCGGGTGTCACCATTCGCCCGATCAAGGCGTTGAATGGCAAGGAGGCCTTTGCCGAAATCTTCTTTGACGAAGTGCGGGTGCCGGTTGAGAACCGCATCGGCGCCGAGGGCCAGGGCTGGAATGTAGCCATGGCCACTGCCGGGTTTGAACGAGGCTTGCTGCTGCGCTCACCGGCGCGTTTCCAGCACACGGCCAAACGGCTTATCGAGCTGTTCAAGGCCAACCCGGAAATGGCTGCCCGCGATCCGGGTGTGCGTGACGCCGTGGTTGAAAGCTGGATGGGCGCGCAAGCCTATGCCTATTCCTCCTATCACACAGTGGGTCTGGTGCAGAAGGGTGGCAAGGTGGGTGCAGAGGCCAGCGTCAACAAGATCGTCTGGTCCGAACTGGACCTGAAGATGCACGAAACCGCGATGCGAATTCTCGGTGCCCGGGGCGAGCTGCGCGGCAGCGCGCCGGAAGCCGTCGATGGCGGCAGCTGGCTGGAAGGTTTCCTGTTTGCCCAGGCCGGCCCGATCTATGCCGGCACCAACGAGATTCAGCGCAACATCATCGCCGAGCGCATGCTCGGTTTGCCGAAGGCCTGAGGGGGCGATCATGGACTTTACCTTTACCGAAGATCAGCTCGCCTTCCGCGAGGCCATCAGCCGGTTTCTGATGACCGAAGCGCCGCCGGAAACCCTGCGCGAGATTTGGGAGACCGAAGACGGCCGCTCACCCGAGATGCGCCGCAAAATGGCCGAGCAGGGCCTCACCGCGCTATCGGTCCCTGAGGCGCAGGGCGGGCTGGGCATGGATGACATCGCCTGGTCGCTGCTGACCCAGGAGCTGGGTTACTACGCCATTGCCGACTCCATGGCCGATACCGCCTACGTGGCCACCGGTCTGTTGACGGCGCTGCCAGCGGGTACCGGGTTACGTGATGAGTTGCTGGCCCGGATTGTCGACGGTGACGTGCGCATTGCGGTCGGTCACCCGGTCAACCCTCTGGTTGCCGATGTACATCTGGCGGACGTGATACTGCAGGCGCATCAGGGCGAAATTCATGCTCTCAAGCGCGAGCAAGTCAGCTTCGAGCGCAACCCGAGCATCGACAGCTCCCGCCGCCTAAGTCGCGTCAGTTTCCAGCCCAGCGAAGCCACCCGCCTGGTGGGTGCCGAGCAGGGCAGAGCGATCTGGGACCAGACGCTTAATCGAGGCGCACTGGCGGTAGCCGGGCAAAGTCTGGGCCTGGCCCAGCGTATGCTCGATTTGTCGGTCGACTACGTGGTTCAGCGCAAGCAATTTGGCAAGGCCATCGGCAGCTTCCAGGCGGTCAAGCACAAGCTGGCGGATGTTGCCGGCAAGATCGAGTTCGCCAAGCCGGTGCTGTACCGCGCGGCCCACGCACTGGCCAATAACGAGCCGACAGCCGCGCTCAACGTGTCCCACGCCAAGCTGGCCTGCTGCGAGGCGGCATGGGTTGCCGCCCGTCATGGCATTCAGGTGCACGGCGCCATGGGTTACACCTGGGAAGTTGACCTGCAGATGTTCATGAAGCGTGCCTGGGCGCTGGATTCGTCCTGGGGCGATCGTGCCTTCCACACCTCGCGCGTTGCCGAAGCCGTGCTGGCCGCCGACGCACCGATTGGCCCGCACCACTCCTTTGGAGCTGCCCATGCCTGAAGCTTATATCGTTGACGCCCTGCGCAGCCCGACCGGCAAACGCAAGGGCAGTCTCTCTGCCATTCACGCCATCGACCTGGGCGCCCATGCGCTGAAGGCGCTGGTCGAGCGTAACAGCATTCCGGCCGATGAATATGACGACGTCATCTTTGGCTGTGTCGATACCATTGGCTCGCAGGCAGGTGACATCGCCCGCACCAGCTGGCTGGCCGCCGGCCTGCCGTTGAATGTGCCGGGCACCACGGTGGATCGCCAGTGTGGTTCCTCCCAGCAGGCACTGCACTTCGCAGCTCAGGCAGTCATGAGCGGCACCCAGGATGTGGTCGCCGTTGGCGGCGTGCAAACCATGACCCAGATCCCGATCTCCTCGGCGATGCTGGCTGGTCAGCCGCTCGGTTTCCCTGACCCATTCTCCGGCAGTCAGGGCTGGCAGGCGCGCTTTGGCAACCAGCCGGTTAACCAGTTCTACGCCGCCCAGCGGATCGCCGATCACTGGGGGATCAGCCGCGAGGCGATGGAGCAGTTCGCGCTGGAAAGCCACGAGCGGGCGCTGCGCGCCATTGCCAGTGGTCTGTTTGAGCGCGAGATTGCCCCGCTGGCGGGTCTGTCGGTAGACGAGACGCCACGCCAGACCACGCTGGAGAAGATGGCTTCACTGGAGCCGGTTGATACCCAGTTCCCGGGTATTACCGCGGCCGTATCCAGCCAGACTGCGGACGCCTCGGCTGCGCTGCTGGTGGTCTCCGAGGCGGCCCTCAAGCGCTATCAGCTCACGCCGCGGGCACGCATCCACCACATCAGTGTGCGTGGTGACTGCCCGATCTGGCACCTGACTGCACCGATTGAAGCGACCCGCCATGCGTTGAAAAGGACCGGGCTGCAGATGAGCGACATCGATAGGGTGGAGATCAATGAAGCCTTCGCTTCGGTGGTCATGGCCTGGCAACAGGAGCTTGACTACGACCCGGCGCGCACCAACGTCAACGGCGGTGCCATTGCCCTTGGTCACCCGCTGGGTGCCACCGGTGCCCGCCTGATGACGACGTTGCTGCACGAACTCGAGCGCAGCGGCACGCGTTTTGGCCTGCAGACCATGTGTGAAGGTGGCGGTCAGGCTAACGTGACTATCATTGAACGCCTTTGAGTGGCATATGCGGGGTGTATGAGCTTTTTGCGCTTACACTCCGAGTTGCCGGATTAACTCCCGGAGCGGCCCATGGATGGTCAGAACAATAACCACGCCGGGCAGGGTTGCGTCGGCACCAGGTGGGTCCATGACAACAGACAACACGGGTTCGCGAGCGCTGTCCGATCAGGCGCTATCGCTGGATGAATATGACCGCATCATCGGCACTATCCACGATGGCGCGATGTGTACCGAGCGCCTTTACGAGGCGTTGGAGTGCTTGCGGGTTCTGTTCAATGGCAATTTTTGCACATTGATCCTGCGGATATCCGACGTGGAAGACCTGGCACTGATGATGGTTGCCGGTAATCGTGCAGCGCGCGGCCGTATCGCCTACTTCAAACACCTGCACGATGACAATCCCTTTGTCGATCTGCCAACCGATACCGTATTCACCAATGATTCGGTGATGTCGCGTGAGGACTGGCAGAATTGCCGTTACTACCTCGAGTACGCCAGACCCAGTGATGTCTATCACGTGATGGGCGCCGATGTGACAGCGCTGGAGACGGGCGTGGTGCGTTTTCGGGTCACCAGGGGCCACGATCAGCCTGCCTTCTCCGAACAGGATCAGGCCCTGTGTCTGCGCCTGATCCCGCATCTGCAGCGCACCTTGCGCATGCACAACCTGCTTGACCGCAGTGAATCGATCAGTCACCTGCATGCCGATGCCATCAAGCGGCTGTCGGTTGCCACGCTGATGCTTGATCAGGGGGGTACCGTTCTGCAGATGAACGATGTTGCCCGTGAGCTGCTGGCTCGGGCCGACGGTTTGAAGCTGGTAGGGTCCCGGTTGGAAGCCAGCTATCCCAGTGATCACCGTGAGCTGGTCAAGCTGATTCGCAGCGCGGCGGAGGTAAAAGGCATGCGCCCGCCCACGGAGTCGCGTACCACTCTGGCCATCGCTAGGCCCTCAGGGGATGTCAGCCTGGGTCTGGTGGTCGAGCCCATACCCGGTGCCGAGTGGGCGGAAGGGCAAGGCCAGCCAGTGGTGATGGTATATATCCGTGATGCGGTGGCGGTCTCTCAGGTCGACTATCGCATCGCCAAGGAGCTGTTTAACTTCACCCCGGCGGAAACCGCATTGGCTTATCACCTTGCCAATGGTCGGTCTCTTGAAGAGGCGGCCGAGGCACTTAACATCATGCGCAATACCGCCCGCGCCCATCTGCGTTCGATGTTCTCGAAAACCGGTGCCAGCCGTCAGGCCGAACTGGTTCGCGTGCTGCTCAACAGTGTTGCTTCAATGGGCAAGGGTGAGCTTGATGCGGACGCCAGCCGGGTCAGTTCCGAAGTCATCGAATCCGAATTACGCCTGCCATAACCCTCTCCCGGCGGGATCGTAGTCTCTACGGACGATGATCCCGCCATGCCCGCGACGCAACAATCCTCGCACGCTAAAACAGCACTGTTACGAGGAGTCGCGGCATGACTGATACCCCAAACACGGGAATACTGAACGATCGAGTGGTCATTATCACCGGCGCCGGTGGTGGACTGGGCGCCGCCCATGCACGCGTCTTCGCAGCTGAAGGCGCCTGCGTTCTGGTCAACGATATCAACGGTGACGCCGCCGCTGCGGTGGTGGATGAAATCCTCTGCGCCGGTGGCCGGGCAGCAGTCAACACCTCCGATATCACCAACTACGCCGACAGCGAAAATGCGGTCCGTCAGGCGATTGAAACCTGGGGTGACCTGCATGTCGTGCTGAATAACGCCGGTATCAACCGTGACCGCATGTTTGCTTCCATGAGCGAGGCCGAGTGGGACGCCATCATGGCGGTACACCTCAAGGGCCACTTCTGTATCAGCTCCCACGCGGTGCACTACTGGCGCGATCAGACCAAGGCCGGACACCGCGTTGACGCGCGCATCATCAACACCACTTCCGGCGCCGGGCTGCAGGGTTCAATTGGTCAATCCAATTACGCTGCGGCCAAGGCCGGGATTGCTGCGCTGACGCTGAATCAGGCGGCCGAGCTGCGTCGCTACGGCATCACCGCCAACGCCATTGCGCCGGCGGCCCGTACCGGCATGACTACCGCGGTTGAATCCATGGCCCAGCGCATGGCCAAGCCCGACGATGGCAGCTTCGACTACTGGGCGCCGGAAAACGTCAGCTCGGTGCTGGCCTGGCTGGCAAGTAGCGAGTCTGCGGCCATTACCGGTCGTGTCTTTGAAGCCGAGGGCGGCAAGATCTCAATTGCTGATGGCTGGCGCACTACCGAAGGCGTCGACAAGGGCGCGCGCTGGGCACCGGCAGAGGTCGGTACCGCCATGCAGCAATTGCTGGCAAACGAAGTTCCGGCGCAAAAAGTCTACGGCAGCTAAAGCGAGGCCTGACCATGGAGTTTCGTTTCACCGATGAGCAGCGAATGATCCGTGACACTGCCGCGGCATTTCTGCAGGACGTGTCCGACTCGGCAGCCGTGCGCAAGGCCATGGCGACCGAGCTCGGCTATGACCCGGACCTGTGGCAGCGCATCTGCCAGGAGCTGTGCTTCCAGGCCATCACCGTGCCGGAAGCCTACGGCGGTATGGGCCTTGGCCAGGTTGAACTGGGTGCGGTACTGGAGCAGATGGGCAAGGTACTGCTCTGCTCGCCGTTCTTCGCCACCGTCGGGCTGGGCGTTAACGCGTTGCTGCTGGCTGGCACCGAAGAGCAGAAGGCGCGCTACCTGCCCGCCATCGTCGATGGCGCTCTGACGGCAACCCTGGGCTGGACCGGTGTCGAGGCGGCCCGGTTTGGCGGTCAGTGGGGCTGCGAGGCCATCGGCTTGCAATGGCAAGCCTGTGATGAGGGCTATCGCCTGAGCGGCGAGCTGCGCTATGTGATCGATGGCCACAGTGCTGACCTGCTGATTGTTGCCGCACGAGCACCGGGCACTGCCGGGCGCGATGGCGTGGCGCTGTTTGCGCTGTCGGCTGACACGGCTGGTGTCCGCCGCGAGTGGCAACCAACGCTCGACCAGACCCGTCGTCAGGCAAGGCTGCAGTTTGTCGATGTGCTGGTACCGACGTCCGCTTGCATGGCTGGCGGTGAGGCCGCCGGCCAGTTGCTCGACGATATTCTTGCGCTGGTCAAGGTGGCACTGGCCGCCGAGCAAATGGGCGCAGCCCAGCAGGTGCTCGACATGAGCGTCGCCTACATGCAGGAGCGCGTGCAGTTCGGTCGTCAGATTGCCAGCTATCAGGCGCTCAAGCACAAGGCCGCCGACATGCTGCTCAAGTGTGAGGTGTCCCGCTCTGCCGTTTATTACGCCGCCTGCATCGCCGAGGAGCGTGTAAACCCCGACGGTGATGCAGGGCTGGCAGCCGAGCTGGCCGAAGCTGCAGCCATGGCCAAGGCCTATTGCTCAGACACCCTGTTCCACAACGCCGGCAGCGCCATTCAGCTGCACGGTGGTGTCGGGTTCACCTGGGAATACGACGTGCACCTGTACTTCAAGCGGGCCAAGGCCAGTGAGTTGTACCTGGGTGCCGGTGCGGCGCAGCGTGAGCTGATCGCCAGCCTGCTGCTGGATTGAGGAGCCGAGCATGAAACTGACCTTTACCGCAGCCGATGAAGCCTTTCGCGCCGAGATAGCCGGCTGGCTGCAAGACAATCTGTGCGGCGAATTTGAGCAGCTGCGCTTTCGTGGTGGCCCCGGTGATGAGCACATGTTCCCGGCAGAGCGCAAACGCTGGGAGCAGAAGCTGGCCGAAGGCGGCTGGACCTGCGTTGGCTGGCCCAGGGAGCATGGTGGCCGTGGCTGCAGCATCGAGCAGCAGGTGATCTTCCATGAAGAGTACGCCCGTGCCGGTGCGCCGGGGCGAGTAGGGCACATTGGTGAGGGGCTTGCCGGCCCGACGCTGATCGCCTTTGCCAGCCCCGAGCAACAGCAGAAATACCTGCCCGGTATTCTGGCTGGCACCGAGCTCTGGTGTCAGGGCTATTCCGAGCCGGGCGCCGGCTCGGATCTGGCCAATGTCCGCACCCGGGCGGTGCAGGACGCCGATGGGCGCTGGATTCTCAATGGCCAGAAAGTATGGACATCGCTGGCACACGAGTCCGACTGGTGCTTCGTTGTTGCCCGTACGGACCCGGAGTCGCGCGGGCACAAGGGGCTGGGCTTTTTCCTTGTTTCGATGCATCAGCCGGGCGTCACCGTACGGCCAATCGAGCAACTGACCGGTACCTCCGAGTTTAACGAAGTGTTCTTCGATGATGCGGTCGCCGCTGACATCGTTGGCGCCCCGGGCGACGGCTGGAAGATCGCGATGGGCCTGCTCGGCTTCGAACGTGGCGTCTCCACCCTCGGCCAGCAGATGCAGTTCCAGAACGAGCTGGACCAGATTGTGCGTATCGCCCGAGAGAACGGCGCGGCGCGCGATCCGGCGCTGCGTCAGCGCATCGCCGAGGCCCACATCGGCCTGCGCCTGATGCGCTACAACGCCATGCGCATGCTCTCGCAGGACAGCAACAACGATGCCGGCCCGGCAGCATTGGTCTACAAGCTGCACTGGGCCAGCTGGCACCGCAACCTCGGAGCGCTGGCTATGGATGTACTGGGGCCGGAGGCCGAGATGGTCGAGTCCGCACCGTACAACCTGACGCGTCTGCAGTCCCTGTTCCTGTTCACCCGCTCCGACACCTTGTACGGCGGCACCAACCAGATTCAGCGCAACATCATTGCTGAACGCGGACTGGGCATGCCCAAAGAAGCCAAAGGAAACCTGTAATGAGCAACATGATTACCAGCCCGCAGTATGTTGCCGGGCACGGCCTGCTTGAAGGCAAATCGGTCCTTATCACCGCTGCGGCCGGCGCCGGCATCGGCTTCGCCGCCGCCACCCGGGCGGTGGAAGAGGGTTGCCGCGCCATCGTTATCAGTGATGTACACGAAGGTCGGCTGGCCGCGTCGGTTGACAAGCTGAAGGCAGAAACCGGGCTCAATGCTGTTTGGGGCCTGGTCTGCAACGTCACCGATGAGGCTCAGGTGCGCGCGCTGATCGACTTCGCCGAAGACAAGCTCGGCGGCACCGACGTGCTCATCAATAACGCCGGTCTGGGTACCAGCAAGCTGTTGATCGACATGGAAGACGCCGAGTGGGACAAGGTCATTGACGTGACCCTGAACGGCACCATGCGCATGACCCGCTACTTTCTGCAGTGTGTGAAGGCGCGAGAGCAGGGCGCGGTGATCGTCAACAACGCCTCGGTGCTGGGTTGGCGGGCGCAGAAGGAACAGGCTCATTACGCCGCAGCCAAGGCCGGCGTAATGGCACTGACCCGCTGCTCGGCACTGGAAGCGGTTGAGCTGGGAGTGCGCATCAACGCCGTGGCGCCCTCGCTGGCGGTGCACCCGATGCTGCGCAAGTCGGCACCGGAAGAGCTGCTGCGTGAGCTTGAAGCCCGCGAGGCCTATGGCCGAGGAGCCGAGTGCTGGGAGGTCGCCAACGTGATGATGTTCCTGGCCAGCGATTATTCCAGCTACATGACCGGCGAAATTCTGCCCGTCAGTTCCCAGCGCGCTTGAGCGCGCTTTCAGGAGTACAGCAATGACTACCGTATTTTCCTCGGCGGCGGCGCTGCAAGCCGCCGTCGGCCAATCGCTGGGCGCCACCGACTGGCTGCGTATCGAGCAGCCCCGGGTCGACCAGTTTGCCGATGCAACCGGCGACCATCAGTGGATTCACGTTGATCCCGAGAAGGCGGCCAAGGGCCCGTTCGGTGGCACCATCGCCCACGGCTACCTGACCCTGTCACTGGTGAACTATTTCCTGCCCCAGCTGATGCGGGTCGAGAACCTGCAGATGGGCGTCAACTATGGCTGCGACCGCGTGCGCTTCCCTGCGCCGGTGCGCGTTGGCGCGCGTATCCGCGGTGCCGGTGAAATCACCGGAGTGGAAACCCTGACCAACGGTGCGGTGCAGGTCGTGGTGCGGGTGACTGTTGAGGTCGAGGGCAGTGACCGCCCCGGCTGCGTCGTCGACACCATCAGCCGCTACACCTTCAATCCCGCTGTCTGAGGAGCTGACAACATGCAAGATGCCGTTATTGTTTCCGTTGCGCGTACCGCGCTGACCAAGTCCTTCCGAGGCTCCTTCAATGACACTGAAGCGCCGGTGCTCGGCGGCCACGTGGTCCGTGCGGTGGTCGAGCGCGCGAGTATCAAGCCGGAGGAGGTGGGTGATGTGATCATGGGCGCCGCCGTGCAACAGGGCACCCAGGGCTACAACATCGGCCGCTTGTGCGCCTACACCGGCGGCCTGGGCGATGCCGTGCCCGGTATGGCGCTGGATCGCATGTGCGCCTCCGGCCTGATGGCGGTGGGCGAGGCGGCCAAGGCGATCATGACCGGCGAGCTGGAAATTGCTATCGGCGGCGGGGTTGAGTCGCTGTCGCTGACCCAGACCAAGCACAAGAACGCTCACCGTGCGCGCTCCGAAGCAGTGCTGGAGGTCATGCCGACTGCCTACATTCCGATGATCGAAACCGCTGAAATTGTTGCTGCACGTTACGGCATCAGTCGCGCCGAGCAAGATGGCTACGCGCTGCAAAGCCAGCAGCGCACCGCAGCTGCCCAGCAGGCCGGTTTGTTTGCCGATGAAATCGTACCGCTGACAGCCAGCAAGCTGCTGTTCGACAAGGAAGGCAAGCCGGCCGGTCACGAACAGGTTACCGCCGACCGCGACGAGTGCAATCGCCCGAGCACCACCCTGGAAGGCCTGCAATCGCTTCCACCGGTCTGGAAAGATGGCCAGTGGGTTGCCCAGGGTGAACATATCACCGCTGGTAATGCCTCGCAGTTCTCTGATGGCGCGGCGGCCTGCCTGCTTATGAGTCGTGCCGAGGCAGACCGGCGCGGCCTCAAGCCACTTGGCATCTACCGCGGTATCGCTGTGGCCGGCTGCAAGCCCGACGAGATGGGGATTGGCCCGGTTTACGCCATCCCGAAACTGCTCCAGCGCTTTGATCTGAAGGTCGAGGATATCGGCCTGTGGGAGATCAACGAGGCATTTGCCAGCCAGGTGTTGTACTGCCGTGACGCGCTGGGTATTCCCAATGACCGCCTTAACGTCAACGGCGGTGCGATCTCCATTGGTCACCCGTTTGGCATGAGCGGTGCTCGTATGGTCGGTCACGCGCTGCTGGAAGGCCGCCGCCGCGGTGTCCGCTATGTCGTTGTATCCATGTGCATCGGTGGCGGCATGGGTGCCGCCGGCCTGTTCGAGCTCGACTGAGCCCTCTTCCAATTAACGTCTGAGAGCCGGGCCCGCTTTTCAGCGGGCTCGTGCTTCCCCGCGTCTACCTCGCAGGTTTGCGCAGATTTGCGTACTGGCATTTGGGTGTAAGCCGTTTGGACGATGTTGTCGCGTTCCTGGTGCCCGAATATCGACGCAGGTGCTGCTGCGACGCTTTGTCTCAGATTGGGACAGACGCTCAGCCGAATAAAAACAATGTGCTCCCCCGAGGGGCTCAACAGGCAGGAATGCATCATGAGCAAACTGATTAGCTACGCCTTCTGCATTGTCGTCACCGCTCTGGTGTTCTACGCGTTTTCCCCCCGCCACGATGGCCAAGGTGCCGAGCTGGATATGGACCTTGCACGTATCCAGTTCAATGATTTGGTGCACTTTGACGGCCGCATGGTCGCGGTTGGCGAGCGCGGCACCATCATGGTCAGTGACGACGATGGTGACAGCTGGCAACAGACCTATGGCGACCAGCAACTCCCGGTCACCCTGACCGGAATCACTTGGCTGGGTGGCGATCTGCTGCTGGCAGTCGGCCATGATCAACTGATTCTTCGCAGCACCGACGGCGGTGATAGCTGGGACGTCATCATGAATGACGAGGAAGCCGGCGAGCCGCTGATGGGAACCTGGAGTGCCGATGGCAAGGAGGTGTTTGCCTATGGCAGCTTTGGCCGCTTTTTCCATTCCACCGACGCCGGTCAGAGCTGGACCAGTGTTGAGCTGGATATCCATGGTGAGCATCTGAACGACCTCGCTGGCGATGGCAAGCGCATGCAGCTGCTGGTTGGCGAAATGGGGCTTGTCCTGCGCAGCACCGACGGCGGTGATCAGTGGCAGGCAGTAGAGCCGTTTTACCGCGGCTCTCTGTTCGGGGTTGCCCATCTCAAAGACGCCAGCTGGGTTGCCTATGGCATGCGTGGGCATGTCTTCGTCAGCCACGACGATGGCATTAACTGGAGCCAAATCCAGCTGCCTCACCAGTTGCCACTTTACGGTCACGCCGCTGATGCCAATGGCGTAGTGATCGTCGGGACCGGCGGTGCCTACGTCAACCTGACAGGCGATGGCGAGCTTCGCAACATCGGCTTCATGCGCGGCATGGGGACGCTGACGTCGGCAGTGGTTCTGCCTAACAGAGAATTTTTCGTCGCCGGACAGTTCGGTCTGCAACAGCGGGACCGAGACCTTCTGGCGCATACAGGTCGATAAGGGGTAGTCATGACCAGGCATGTTCGTTTACTGGATCGCTGGGTCGAAGGTTTTGCCGACCTGTTGATGAACCACCGCAAGCTCATTCTCGGGTTTTTCATGCTGCTGACTCTCGGGTTGGGTTACAGCGCGACCCAGATTCGACTGGATCCTGGCTTCAACAAGCAGATTCCGGCCAGCCACCCGTACATGGAGAACTACCTGCATTACAGCGAGACGTTCTCGGGTGCCAACACGATCCTGGTAAGTGTGAACTGGCTGGGCGAGGGGGATATCTACAACCCGGAATTCCTCGAGGTGCTGCGCCAGGTTACCGATGAAGTGTTCTTCATTCCCGGCGTACGCCGTGCCAGTGTGCGCTCGCTGTTCACTCCCGACGTGCGCTATGTCGAAATATCGGAAGACGGTTTCGTCGGTGATGTGGTTATTCCGCCCCAATTCAGCGGCACGCCCGAGGATCTGGAGCAGGTTCGCAGCAACGCTGCCCGGTCCGGTGAAATCGGTCGACTGGTGGCCAATGATTTGACTGCGGCGATCGTCAATGCCGAACTGCAGGAGTTCAACCCGGACACCGGTGAGCGTGTGTCCTATGCCGAGATTGCCCGTCAGCTGGAGGCGATTCGCAGCAAGTACGAGAACGAGAATATCGAGATCAATATCGTCGGTTTCTCAAAGCTGGTTGGCGATGTGATTGATGGCCTGGTTGAGGTGATGGGCTTTTTCGTGATCGCCTTCATCATTACCACGCTGCTGCTGTGGGCTTACTCGCGTTCACTGGTACAGACCGTTGTCGCGTTGCTGGTTGCACTGGTACCGGTGGTCTGGTTGCTGGGGATCCTGCCGCTGATTGGTATGGGTATCGATCCAATGTCGATCCTGGTGCCGTTCCTGATCTTCTCGATCGGGGTGTCGCATGCGGTACAGATGAGCAACGCCTGGAAACAGGAGCTGTTCAACGGCCTGGAACCCAGGGAAGCAGCCAAAGTGGCCTGCTGCAAGATCTTCATCCCCGGTGCGCTTGCGCTGGTTACCAACGCACTGGGCTTCGGTGTGATCATGCTGATCGATATTCCGATTGTGCGCGAGCTGGGGATTTCCGCCTGTATTGGTGGCCTGTTGATGATCTTTACCAACAAGATGATGCTGCCGATCATCCTGTCCTGGCTGACGCTGGATCGTCGTGCCTGGGCAGCCCATGAGGCGCGCAACGGCGGCAAGCACCAACTGTGGTGGAGACTGTCTGTCCTGGCGACGCCGGGTCCCGCGCTGGTGGTCTTTGCAATCAGTCTGGTGCTGCTGGTTGCCGGTTCCTGGAAAAGCCGCGAGCTGATTGTCGGCGATGTGGGGGTCGGTGCCCCCGAGCTGCGCCAGAGTGCCCGCTATAACCAGGACAACCTGCGCATCACCCAGAAGTACTCGATCGGCCTTGATGTACTGTCGATTTACATGGAAACCGACGTCACCGAAGCCTGTCTGGACCCGGATGTGATGCGCGCGGTTGAGGAGCTGGACTTTCATGCACGCAGCATCAAGGGCGTCAATTCGACCCAGAGTGTGGCGGGTATGGGCAAGGTTTCGATTGCCGGCAACAACGAAGGTAACCCGCGCTGGGCTGCCATTCCGGGCTCGTCCCGCGGCCTGATGGCGGGCTCGCGTGCCTACTCGGCGTCTAATGGCCTGGTGGTTGATGGTTGTCAAACCATGCAGATGTTGCTGTTTCTCAATGACCATGATGGCGACACCATTGCTCATGTGATTGATCAGGTCGAGCACATCATCGCCAATATCGATGAACCGAAGCTGCGCTTCATGCTGGCCGGCGGCAACGTAGGCGTGATGGCTGCCTCGAATGAGGCGGTGCAGCAGGCCGAAGCACAAATGCACGGATCTTTGCTGCTGGCAGTGGCGCTGTTTTGCTGGGTCACCTTCCGCAGTGGTCGCGCAGTACTTTGCATCCTGATCCCGCTGGCGATTGTTGCCACCCTGTGCAGCGCCGTCATGGCGATGTTCGGGATTGGCCTCAAGGTTGCGACCTTGCCGGTAATGGCGCTCGGGGTGGGTGTTGGGGTCGACTACGGGATTTATCTGTACGAGCGCATGCAGCACGAACTCAAGGTCGGCAAGAGCCTGCGTATGGCCTTTTACGAAGCCATGTGTCAGCGCGGCACTGCGGCGTTGTTTACCGCAGTAACCATGTCGGTCGGGGTTGGTACCTGGATTTTTGCACCGCTCAAGTTCCAGGCAGATATGGGCATTTTGCTGGCCTTCATGTTCCTGGTGAACGTATTCGGCGCGATTTTCCTGCTGCCGGGGCTGGCTGCCTGGTTCCAGCGCAGCAAACCGCTGGTACGGGTGCGTCCGGCGGTGAGGAGCCCGCTGCAGGGTGCCGGGCAGAACTGAGATGACCAAGATCAGCCAGGAACAAGCCACCGTGGTTCCTGCGGCAGCATACGACTCCCTGCTGGGCGAGTTGTATGATGCTGCGCTGGATGACCATAGCTGGAGCCGCTTTTTGGGCCATGTGCGCGAGTTGTTCCGTGCCAATTACGTAACACTGATCCTGCGTGCGCCGGTGGGCAGCGACAAGGGCCTGATGGTAGTCAGCGGTGATATAGAAGGTGAGGGGACCATCACCTACATTGCCTATCCCCGGGCTGAAACACCGTTTGTGAACTGCCAGACAAACCGGGTATTCACGGTAACGGACCTCATGAGCTACAGCACCTGGCTGGAGTCCGACTACTACCAGCGTTACTGCCAGCCGCAGAGGGTGTTGCATGTGATGGGTGTCGATATCGCGATTCCCGGCGGCGGCGTTTTCCGATTTCGCATTACCCGGCCTGATGGTACTCAGGACTTTTCCCGTGCGGAAAAACTGCTTTGCAGCTCACTGATTCCGCACATGAGCAGGGCACTGCAGATTCACAACCTGATAGGGCACAAGGAGTCGCTCAACGCGCTGTACGCCCAGACCATCGGCCGGCTGGCAATTGCGACCATGGTGCTCGATGAAAACGGCGGCATCGTGGAAGCCAACCAGATCGCACGGGACATGCTTCAGGCCGGAGATGGACTGAAACTGGTTGGCGGCCGCGTGGAAGCCAATTACCCGGGAGACAACAAGCGCCTGTATCAGGCGCTGCGAGGCGCCCAGACGGCCGGTCGCAGCAATGATGGCAATATCGCCGAAGCGCTGTCCATTTCAAGGCCTTCGGGACAGGTCAGCCTGGGGTTGCTGATTGAACCGGTCCCGGAGTCTGACTGGGACGACGGCAAACCTTGCGTTGTGGTTTACGTGCGAGATGCGGTAGGCCGCTCGATGCTCAGCACAGCCATGACCCGTCAGGTGTTCGGATTTACGCCTTCGGAGTCGGCGCTTGCGATGGAGTTGGCCAACGGCCTGTCGCTGGAGGAGGCTGCCAGTTCGCTGGGCATTCGCCGCAATACGGCTCGAGCCCATCTGCGCGCGATTTTTTCCAAGACAGGGGTGCGCCGTCAAACGGAGTTGGTGCGCCTGATCCTTAATAGCGTGGTTTCACTGGGTCAGCAGGACGGAGGCGTTGAAACCGAAGCGCGGGAGGAAAACGACACATAGCGCGCTGATGTCCTCTGTAGCCATGCTGAATGGCCATTCCAGACATTTGCGCACAATGCAAAACGAAGTAAGGTGAGACACTTTGTCGCAGAGCCGCACTTTGCTGCAGCTCGGGCAACAGAGACTCAGACTGCTGTATTTATCAATAAAAACAAGATGGGCCGCCAATGAGCAGCCCGACGCAGAGGTCGCACAGTCATGAATAACAAGAACGTTGTAACACCACAAAACCCGATCGCGCACAGTATCAGTCTTAGTCTGGATCATTACGATCACCTGATTGGGTGTATCCACGACGGTGCGTTTGATACTCAACGCCTGTACGACGCGGTCGAGGAGCTGCGCAAGCTGTTCCAGGCCAACTACGCCACACTCATTCTTCGCATTCCGGGAATTGACAACATTGGTCTGATGCTGGTGGCGGGGGAGGTCGAGGGGAGCGGTACGGTCCGCTACTTTGATTACTATCATAACGACAGCCCCTTCTCGAGCATGCCGGCGGACGTCAGCTTTACCATCGATGATGTGATGACCACCGAGGAGTGGGAGGCCAACCCGTACTACACCGATTACGCACGCCTGAATAATGTGTACCACATCCTTGGTGCCGACATTACTACCCCGGAAGACGGCATGTTGCGCATGCGGGTGACCCGTGGGCACAACCAGCCGGCATTCAGTGCCGAAGACAAGGCGCTGTGCAATCGACTTTTGCCACACCTGCGCCGCTCGCTGCACGTTCACAATCTGCTCGGGCGCAGCGAGTCACTGGGCACGGTTTACGCCGAGGCCATAAACCGGTTGTCTGTTGCTACCCTGGTGCTGGACGAAACCGGTTGCGTACTGCAGCTCAACGACGTAGCCCGGGCGATGCTGAAGGAGGCCGATGGCATCAAGCTGGTCGGCACCCGGCTGGAGGCGAGCTACCCCAGCGACAACCGCGAGTTGCACCGGCTGATTCGCGAGACGCTGGATTTGCAGCAGGGCCAGCAGCCGGCGGAAAGCCGTGAGGCCCTGTCCATCGCTCGGCCCTCGGGTGAGGTCAGCCTTGGCGTTGTTGTCGAGGCGCTGCCGGCGTCCGAATGGGCCGAAGGCAAGGGACGGCCGACCGTGATCGTGTATATCCGCGACTCGGTAGGCCGCTCCCAGGTCGACAACCGGGTGGCCAAGGAGCTGTTCAACTTTACCCCAGCTGAAACAGCGCTGGCGCTGGAGCTGGCCAACGGCCTGTCGCTGGAAGAGGCCGCTGAGAACCTCGGTATCATGCGCAACACGGCTCGTGCGCACCTGCGTTCGATCTTCTCGAAGACCGGTGTTCGGCGCCAGGCCGAGCTGGTGCGTGTGATGCTCAACAGCGTGGTATCGCTTGGCCGTGGCCAGGTGACGCCGCTGACGGTCAAGCCGTCAGCCATTGCGCGGCCTGAGCTGCGCTCACTGCGCACGCATTGAGCGCGTGCTCCAGCCAAGGAATAGTCCGTACCAACGATGAGTTGACTCCCCGCCTGACTTGATACTGAGAAAAAGGGACCGCCAGAGGCCCCTTATCAGACGAGCGGGGAAGCAATGAAACAGGTAGCAATGATCACCGGTGCCAGCCGCGGCATCGGCAGGGCCGCTGCGCTGGCCTTTGCCAGCGCAGGATACGACCTGGTGTTGGCCGGTCGCATGCAGGGTGATGCGGCCCAGCGCCAATACAGTCTGACCGGGGCCGATGGCAAACCCTTGCCCGGCAGCCTCGGCAGTGTTGCCGCAGAGGCCCGAGAACGGGGCGCCAGGGTATTTTGCGTTCATCTGGACCTGCTCGATGGCGCCTCCGCAGAGCTCGCGGCAGATCAGGCGCAGGATCAGGCTGGGCGCGTGGATGTGCTGATCAACAATGCGGTCTATCAGGGCAGCGACCTCAACGCCTCGCTGCTCGACTTGCAGGTTGAGACGCTGCAGCGCGTCTCGCAGGCTTATCTGATTTCCCCCTTGCTATTGACTCGCCGACTGGTTGGCCCGATGGCGCAGCAGGGCGCGGGAGTCATTATCAACGTCTCATCGGGCGCCGGCGAGAGCAATCCGCCCGTCTCCGCCGCGCGGGGCGGCTGGGGATACGCTTACGGGGCTGGAAAGGCGGCGGTCTCGCGATTGTCCGGGGTGATCAAGGCAGAGCTGGGGCATCGCGGGATTCGCGCCTATACGCTCAATCCCGGTGTGGTCACTACTGAAGCCCTTGAGGCGACCATTGGCGCTGAGGGCATCCGCGCCCTCGGCGCCGGGTCTGCGCCGCCCCACGTGCCTGCCGCGGTCATGCTCTGGCTCTGCCGGCAGGATACCGCTGGCACATATCAAAAACGCACCGTACACGCCCAGCCATTTGCCCGTGAACATCAGGTTGTCGATGAGTGGTCTAGTCCAAGTGGAGGATGAACAGACTACCCGCTGACGCGAAGATGCCCTACATCGGATGAGGTTACTGTCCGACCGGTTCAGGCCGCTGCGCTTTGCGGGCGTATTCACATGGGCGGAACCAAGCCGTGGTGAACAAAGATAAAAATGCTCAGTGAGGACCAACTGATGAATCAGCTAATCAATGTCAAACCAGCTGTTGAGGCCGCGGAATATCGTTATGCCCGTGGCTGGCACTGCCTGGGTGAGGCCAAGGACTATCGCGATGGCCAGTTGCACACCCTGAATATTTTCGGAACCCGTCTGCTGGCATTCGCAGACGAGCAGGGCGCCATCAGCATCCTGGACGCCTATTGCCCGCACATGGGCGCAGACCTGTCCCAGGGCGAACTGGTTAACGGCAAGGTTGTCTGTCCGTTCCACCACTGGGCGTTTGACGCCAGCGGCCGCTGCGCCGAGATTCCCTACTGCAAGCGGATTCCGCCGAAAGCCAAGACCCGCAAGTGGCTGACCTGTGAAGAGAACAATCTGCTGTTTGTGTGGAACAACCCGGAAGGCAAGCCGCCTGCAGAGGGCGTTGAGATTCCGCACCTTCCGGAAATTGACAGCGACGAGTGGGATCACGACTGGCATCTGGATCTGATGATGATCGATACCAACCCGCGCGAGCTGGTCGACAACCTCGTTGATGCCCAGCACTTTGGCCCGGTTCACGGCACGCCGACCAAGTACTTCCGCAACACGTTCAAGGAGCATATTGGCACCCAGTTGTTTATGGGTGACTCCGAGCGTCTGGGCGGTGACCTGATTGCTGATTCTGCCTACTACGGCCCGGCTACCCACTTTACCCGCATGCGCGCCGAGTATGATGGCCTGCTGGTAGAAAGCATCCTGCTGAACTGTCACGTGCCGGTGGGTCCGAATCAGTTCGAGCTGCGCTTTGGTGTGCTGGTCAAGAAGATTCCGGGCTGGACTGAGGAGCAGAACAAGCAGTTGGCACTGGATTACGTCAAGCAGAACCGCGAGTCCTTCTATCAGGACGTGGATATCTGGTCGCACAAGCGCCGGGTTGACATGCCGGTACTGGCTGAAGGGGACGGCCCTATTTATCAGCTGCGCGAATGGTATCAGCAGTTCTTCATGGACGAGGCGGACGTGCCTGCCATGCACAAGGAACTGCGCGAGTTCATCGTCGTCGATAACCGCTGAAAATAGCTGTGCTGTTCGCAACGGCTGGCCAGGTGCCAGCCGTTGCCGTTTCCGGAGGAACCTGATGACAACCTTGCTTTCGGGTCGCCAGCTCAGCCTTGAGCTTGCTGACGGCTGCGCAACCCTGACCTTCAATAACCCTCAGGCAATGAATGCACTCAGCGTTGAAATGGCGCAAGAATGTTTTCACGCCACCGAGCTGCTGCTTTCCCATGACGATGTGCGTGTTCTGCTGCTGCGCGGGGAAGGTCGGGCGTTTGTTGCCGGTGGTGATCTGCAGGCGCTGCAGTCGGATCCGGTTGGCGCTGCGATGGCAATCATTGAGCCCATGCACGCCTGCATACGTCAGTGGCACTCTGCGCCCTGGTTGACTTTGGCTGTTGTGCAGGGCGCTGCAGCCGGGGCGGGCTTGAGCCTGGTAGCGGCGGCGGACCTGGTGCTGGCTACCAGTGCGGCGCGCTTCGTTTATGCCTACAGTGATATCGCGACAACACCGGACCTGGGGCTGTCGTGGTCGCTGGTGCGACGGATCGGTCGCAGCAGAACGCTGGAGATGGCGCTTCTGGGGCACGGCCTCTCTGCTGAGCAGGCGTGTGAGTGGGGCCTGGTGCAGAGAGTTGTCAGCGCCGAGCAGCTTGATATCGAGCTGGCTGCGTTGCTCAAGCGCATCTTGTCGCTGGACCCCCAGGTAGTGCGGGCGACGATCGATCTGATCGATCTGGGATTGCAGCACGAACTGGCGACTCAGCTGGATGCCGAGCAATACAGCTTTGTGAGCTGTGCCAGTCGTCCGGCGTTTGCCGGCGCAGTCGCAGCGTTTCTGGCCAAGCGGCGCTGAGGTCGTCCAAATGGACGACGCGCAGACGCTTCACAGTTTCTAGGGTGGTTTGACTGGTTATTCTCATCCTCCTATGTGTTGTGAGTCTTTATGAAAAATATCATCACTGCCAGTCTCGCTCTTCTTTCCATGCTGCTCTGCTCGCAGCTGATTGCCGCCGAAGGGGAACAGGAGCAGCGGGCAAATGCCTTGCTCGAGCGTGCAGCCGAGTTCCTGAAAGCAGAAGGCGAGCGCAGTTTTGCCGTTTTCAGCAGGCAGGGCGACTTCACCGAAAGCGACTTGTACGTCTTCGTTATCGACCGCTCAGGCGTGATGGTTGCCAGCGGAGGACCATCCCGTGTGCTGATAGGGCGCAATATTGCATCCCTGCTGGATGACCATCTGCAGGAGACGTTCCAGCAGGTACTGGCAGTCGAGGAGGCCGATGGTGTTCAGGTTAGCGAGTATCGCTGGCTGAATTGGCAGCAAGGCAAGGAGGAGCGTAAGAAGGCCTTCTACCGAGTGGTAAACGATTACATCGTTGCCGTCGGCTACTACCTGCCGCGCACAGGCAAGCAGGGGGCGCTGGCCATGCTGGACAGGGTTGTCGAGGCACTAACCACGAATCAACAGGCCACCATTGCGCGAATCAATGATCTGGACAGCGCCTTCTATCAGGATGACCTTTACCCCTTCGTGGTCGATGGCGATACGCGTCGCTTCGTTGCACACGGTTACAACCCGGGGCTGATTGGGACACGCTTCGATACCCTGCGCGATCATGCCGGTAACCCGCTCGGTGACCCTGTGCTGGCGCTGATGACAGGGAAGGACGAGGCCGAGTTCAGTTACCAGTGGCGCAATCCGGTGACCCAGCAGGTGGAATCCAAAACCATTGCCATTCGCCGGCTCGGTAATCTGTTGGCGTGTGTCGGGTGGTACACCGAGTAATCCGGGCGGCAGCCCTTGCTGGTTGGTATATGAGTCAGGTGCAATTAGCGCGGTAGCCTTGGCCAGTTGCCGCGCCTTGCGCTGATAAGTCACTTCTGCAAAACCTGTCAGGCTTCAACGTCCCCATACATCGGTCTTCCTTCGAAAGCAGTGCATCTTATGATTGCCGAGGGTATTCGCGCCCGGCTTGTGTGCGGCCTTCTTTATGGGGCTATACCCATCCCTGCAGCTAGGGCAAACTCTCTCAGAACTGATATCGCGTCGGATTTTCTGTCTGTCTGCGTCCTGCAACGGCGCCTATCTACCCTGCGATACCCAATTACATTCTGATGGAGCCTGCATGAATCCGTCCACGCTGATCGGCATGGTTGCCGGTGTGCTGTTGCTTGCCACTGTTCTGGTGTTTTCAACGGAGGCACCGGGGCTGTTTCTCAATCTGCCCGGACTGGGGATCGTGCTGTTTGGCACGCTGGCGGCGACCTTTATCAGCTACCCCATGCGCGAGGTGCTGCGCATCTTCGGCCTGCTGGCAACGGTCATGCGGAATGAGCGGCTGTATGCGCGGCAGGACATCGAAGAGCTGATCAGAATCTATCGTATCTGGATGTCTGGTGACCTCAAGGCGGTTGAGCGTGCCCTTGAGCAGGTTGCCAATCCGTTTCTCAAGACCGGGGTTCAACTGGTGGTGGATATGACGCCGGAAGAGGATGTGATGGATCTTCTGCAGTGGCGCATAGCGCGTTTGCGTGCGCGTGAGCACGCCGAGGCGCAGCTGTTTCGTGTCATGGCCAGCTACGCGCCGGCCTTTGGCATGGTCGGGACCCTGGTCGGTCTGGTCAATTTGATGTTCCTGCTGGGCGACGGTGATGTCACCAGTATTGGCCAACAGATGGCAGTCGCCCTGATCACCACCTTTTACGGGGTGCTGCTGGCGAACCTGCTGTTCAAGCCGGTTGCGGTCAAGCTGGAGCGGCGCACCGAGGATCGTGTCGCGCTGATGAATACCATCATGCAGGGCATCTCGATGATGAACCGAAAATGCAGCCCGGCGGTGATGCGCGAAATGCTCAAGTCGTTCATGGCCCATTACCGGGACGAGATCAATGACGGCAGCAAGGGCAAGCCGGCGCTGCACGGCGAGGCTCGTGATGACTGATCTGCCGGGCGATGACGATGATCGCGCACGCAGCGTCCTGCTTGAAAAACAGCTGCATCTGACTGAGCTTGAACTGCAGCGGGCGCGGCGAGAAGGTGCTGTCGCTGCGCACAGGGCACGGCGACAGCCGATTATTCATGAAGCCTTCGAGCCTCCGGAAGAGGAGGGTTGGCTTACTGTCTATCTGGATGTATTGACGCTGCTGCTGGTGATGCTGGTGGTCATGCTGACGTTTGCCGGCTCGGTACGTGATAACTCATCGGGCAGCGTCGAGGTCGACACGCTCAGCGAGACAGCAGCTCCTGTGCAGATCGTTTCTCCGCCGATTACGCAGCCGGTTGTGCCGGCACCGACGTCCGATCCGCTTTCCGGGCTGGATACCTCAGCGCTGGGAGATGACATCGAGGTTATCTACAACGATCAGAGTGTGAGTTTCCGCATCAGCAGCGAGATCATCTTTGCACCGGCAGAGGCGGAGCTGAGTCTTGACGGTCTGCTGGTGCTGCGCAAGCTGTTGCCTTTGCTGCGTCAGGGTGAGCACCGCATTACCATTGCCGGGCACACGGACAGTCTGCCAATTCGCAGCCTGCGCTATCCGTCGAACTGGGAGTTGTCCGGGGCGCGTGCCGGCAGTGTGGTGCGTTACCTTGAGGCCAATGGTATTGCCAGTCAGCGTCTGGTCGCGGTGGGGTATGCCGATACGCAACCACTGCAGGGGAATGATACCGCCACCGGCAGGGCTGCCAACCGCCGAGTAGAACTTATTCTCGAAAAATAGCGGCATCCGCCGGGGCAGGGGGGCGCACATTGGCCTCGATTTGGCGCTCGTGTTCTTTGGGTGACATCAATGTGACATGATTGGGTGGCTGGGCGTCCCAATTGCGCTCATGGTTTTCATGGTTTTGCGGGAGGTTTGCCTTGCCGCTCAATATCAATTCGAGACTGCGCGCGCCTGCAGGCGCCGCTATGGTCAGCAGCTTTCGAGGTACTTGATGTTTCTGGATCTGGTCGAGAATCTGACGCTGCTGATTGCGCTCTGCTGGCTTCACGCAATGATCATGCGCTACCTGGATGGCTACGAGCTGCCTGGCAAGGTGTGCTCGGGAGTCCTCTTTGGCGCTGTGTGCATTGTTGGCATGATGATTCCGCTTGAGCTGGCTGATGGGCTGATCTTCGATGGCCGTACAGTGGTGCTCAGTATGGCCGCGTTTTTCGGTGGACCGCTGGTCGCGGGGATTGCCGGTGTGATGGCAGGGTTGTTCCGGCTGTCGCTCGGCGGTGTCGGCCTGATGCCGGGGTTACTGAACGTGGCCATGCCCGTATTGATGGGACTGCTGTTTCGTTATCTCTATCGGCACCATCGGATTCCCTTCAACGTGCTCTCGTTGCTGATATTCAGCGCCGGAATGCACCTGCTTGAGGTGCTGATTCTCGCGCTGCTGCCAGCTGACAATTATGCCCTGTTTCTGGAACATGCTCTGGTGCCGCTACTGGCAGTGCTGATCCCGGCCGCTGTTTTGCTTGGTCTGCTGCTGGAAGATGTGGAGCAGCAGCGGCAGGCACGTGATGCGCTGCGCCAGAGTGAGGCCTATCTGAAGGCAGTGACGGACGCGGTGCCGGATGTATTTATGGTGCTTGACGAGCAGGGCACCTACCTTAAAGTCAGCACGCCGCAGCACGAACTGCTTGCTGCTGAGCAATCAAAGTTGCTGAACAGGCGTTTGCAGGACGTATTGCCGAAGGAGCAGGCTGATCGTTTTCTCGAGTTTATCGCACGGACACTGGATACGGATCAACCGCAGTCTATCGAGTACAGCATGCAGACGCTGGCGGGGATCAGAACCTTTGAAGCGAGAGCACGACGTCTGGAAGTCATGGTTGGTGGGCGGCGAGCAGTGGTGCTGCTGGCACGGGACATCAGCGACCGGGTAGCCCTTGAGCTTGATCAGCGGATCGCTGCAATCGCGTTCGAATCACAGCAGGGGATGCTGGTTACCGACGCGCACACACGAATCATCAAGGCCAATCGCGCGTTCTCGGCCATCACCGGCTACAGCGAAGCAGAGGTTCTGGGCCAGCCGACGCGAATCCTCGGCTCGGGCCATCAGGGGGCTGAGTTTTACCGGCAGATGTGGCAGGCGCTTTACGAGACTGGTGGCTGGCAGGGCGAAATATGGAACCGTCGCAAGAGTGGCGAGGCATTTCCCGAATGGCTGACGATCAGCGCTGTACACGATGCCAAGGGACGCCTGACCAACTATGTTGCGTCTCTGACCGATATCAGTGAGCGCAAGGATGCCGAAGAAAAGATTCAGCATCTGGCCTTTTACGATCCGCTGACCAATCTGCCTAATCGGCGACTGATGCGCCAGCGCCTGGAGCAGGCGCTTGTGGTTTGTCGTCGCGAGCAGCACTACGCCGCGTTGATTTTCCTGGATCTGGACGACTTCAAGAACGTCAATGATCTCTACGGTCACCAGATTGGAGATGGGATGCTGTGTCAGGTTGCAGAGCGGCTTCGGCACGCATTGCGTGAGCGCGATACGGTAGCGCGCTTTGGCGGAGACGAATTTGTGGTTTTGCTTGAGGGCCTGGAAGTCAATGCGACCGAAGCGGCCACCCAGGTTGAACACATCGGCAGGAAGCTGCTGCAAACCCTGCGTGAACCCTACCTGATCAAGGATCAGGTTTTCAGCAGCAGTGCGAGCCTCGGCATTGTGCTGTTCAACGATGAGCAACACACCGCTGACGAACTGATGCAGTACGCTGATCTGTCGATGTACAGCGCCAAGGCGGCAGGCAAGGACATGCTGAGCTTCTATGACCCGCAGATGCAGGCGGTTGTGAGCATGCGGATCGAGCTTGAGGAGGACATTCGGCGAGGGCTTGCGCAGGAAGAGTTTGTGCTCTATCTGCAGCCCCAGGCCGATGCCAGCGGTAATGTTGAAGGGGCCGAGGCGCTTGTCAGATGGCAGCATCCTGCGCGGGGCCTGCTTGCGCCGGGCGTATTTATCGACATTGCCGAGCGCTCTGGGCTGATAGAGCCGCTGGATCTGGCAATCTTGCGTCAGGGTTGTGAGCTGCTGGCGCGATGGGCTCAGCAACCGCACACCGCAGCGCTGACGTTAGCCATCAACATTAGCGCGCGGTTTTTGTATCGGGACGATTTCGTCTGTCAGGTCAGAGACATTCTGCAGCACACGGGCGCCAGTGCGCTGCAGCTCAAGCTTGAGATTACCGAGTCCCTGTTGCTGACCGATGTAGACAAGGCTGTCTCTCGAATGCAGCTGCTGAGGGATATGGGGGTTCGGTTTGCCATTGATGACTTCGGTACCGGTTACTCATCCATGGCATATCTGCAGCGCCTGCCGCTCGACCAGCTGAAGATAGATCAGTCTTTTGTCCGAGGGCTCCCTGATGACAAAGGCAACGTCGCCATTGTGAGAGCGATATTGTCGATGGCCGAAGGGCTTGAACTTGAGGTCATCGCCGAAGGCGTTGAGCACCCGGCGCAACAGGACATTCTGCGTCTGCATGGCTGCAGGCACTTTCAGGGCTACCTGTTTGGCAAGCCGATGTCTGTGGATGCATTTATTGAGCTACTTTGAACTCTGGCACAAGAGCTGCTCGGCATCAGCTGCCGGTACGCTCGCCTCTGATGCCCAGTATGTGTCGCCGGATTGACCGGTTTGAAACCAGACCGGCGATCATGACCCTAAGCCTGTTCCATTCATGCACCCAGCGACTGTCGGTTGCGAGTTCAAAGTCGGGATCGCCCGCGCGAAGTCTGTTCACTGTCAGCCGCGGTAAGGCAAGGGAGTAGTCACCTCGATCGGTTATGACGCCTAACCGGTTTTTGCTGCTGAATAGCTCGTTGGCCGCGTCATGGTCAAGATCGTGGTTCGATGTAGAGAAGGTGCTGCCCGGAGCCAGTGTAGCGCTGTCGTGACTGAACGCAGCCAGCACCGGTTGCACATTCCGGCCTTCGATCAGCTCGCCCGCCACGCTGCGCAGATAGTGGATCTGCGGTCCCAGGATGTCGATGCGCTGGATGACCATTGGTCGATCGCTGCGGTTTTTGATTCGCAGGAATGTCGTCCAGTCGCCTGGAAGCAAGGAAGGACGAAAGTGAGCGGCAGTCACCACAAATGGCTTTGCTCGATGTCGCAGCAGACGAGTCCAGATGGTCAGCGCCGTGAGCAGGGCCAGCAGCGTAGCTATCCCGGCCAGTGTTGCGGCGTTGTCCCAGAGCCAGATAAAACGGTTCATTATTTCTCCATCAAAGGCGTCGAATCCGGGAAAGATACTTGCCGATCTCGGCTTGAATGGCAAAACAAAGTGCAAAGCAGATCCGCGTTCAGGGACGCCAACTGGTATCAGTCCGGGGTAACAGGGCGCTGCGCGACAGGTGCAGCAGTGCAGCTGGTCGGAAGCCCAGCGGCAGCGGCGCTACCCTGCTACAATCCGCGCTGACATTATTCAAGAGGAAAACTTATGGCTACCAATCGGTCCCGTCGCCTGCGCAAAAAACTGTGTGTTGACGAGTTTCAGGAGCTGGGCTTTGAACTGAATCTCGAATTCAAGAGCGATCTTGATATTGAGGCGATTGACGCCTTCCTGGACCAGTTCCTGGCTGAGGCAATGGACGCAAACAATCTGGATTACGTTGGTGGCGAGGGTTTTGGTCTGGTTTGCCTGGCCGAGCGCGGCTCGGTCAGCGAAGAGCAGCGTCAGGCTGTCGAGAACTGGCTCAAGGCTCGCAGCGAACTGGCTGTCTGTGAAGTCGGCCCGCTGCAGGATGCCTGGTATCCAGACAAGCCGATCAACGCAGCGGTTTAACAGCTTAGGGTCATCGGGTAATGATGGCCCAGGTTTGCAAGTAAAGCCCCTGGCCCAAAGGCAGGGGCTTTTTCGTAACAGCGTGCAGCCAGGAATAAGGTTTGGCTTTTTCCAGCGTTCAACGGCCAGAGTTTATTTTGGTGATTTATTTAGTGTAGTTAGCACTTTATAGCGTCTTTTTGTATCGTCTCATGCTGCATAAGCTTTATAAATTAAAGGCTTAAGTGGCTGTTTTTTTGAGTCCGTATTGTTTTTTCCTTGTTGTTGTCTTCCATTCTAAAATTCGCAGCCTTTCGCTCAGTAAGTTGAAGAGCGATTCTGCTTCATCAGAGCGCCAAGTATGCTCTGAACTCGCCGGTATGCGACCGGGCATTACATTCTGCTGATACCTTGGTTAGCAGCAAGGCAGCGATGATTGCCGCAGTTGGCTGGTTTTTTGGAGCGATATAGCCCCCATTCGGCTGGCAGAAGTTCTGATTGCTAATGCGACTTCTGTGTTGTTAGTGCTATTCGACTGCCGTACCTGATCCTGTCGCCGGATGCTGTTTGTTGTTTTTTTGGCGCTATTTAATTGGCGGCGGTCACGCGTGCATTATTACTCTCGGTCTGGAGAGTATTGACCTGAATCAACCTCTCTTTACTTATAGCTTTTCGCTGTAAATAGGCTTGTTTTTTGATTTACAGAATGATTAGTATGCTGGCACGTCGCCATTGGATTGGTTCGATCTTCTACCGAAGGAAGAGTTCATGCTTAAGAAGTCCCTGCTAGCTTTATCTGTTGTTGCCCTCGCAAGTGGTTGCTCTGTTACTCCCAACGTGATTACTCCGCAAAGCCTTGAAACGACAGCGCTTTCGGATATCGAACGCTTGGCGCAGGAGCAGGCTGTTGAGGCAGCGATCTCTCTGGATGAGGCGATCGCCCGCGCCGTTCTCAACAATCGTGATAAGAAATTGAAGTCCCTGGAAGCGGCTCTGGCCCAAGGGCAAATCGATCTTGTTCGCCATGAGATGTTGCCTGAGCTGACGGCATCGGCGGGTTATTCGAAGCGCAGTGAATACGCAGCGTCTGCCAGCGTCAACTTTACTGACGGCGAGCCGGATGCGCTGGGCCCGAACCCGGCTTACTCCGTTTCGCAGGGTCGCGAGCGTGATACTCAGGATGTTGCCTTCTCCTGGAATGTCCTCGACTTCGGTCTGTCCTATGTTCGTGCCCAGCAGCATGCGGACCGTTATCTGATTACCCGGGAGCGTGAGCGAAAAGTTGTTCACAACATTACCCAGGACGTGCGCGCTGCCTACTGGCGAGCAGTCTCGGCAGAGCGCCTGCTGAGCAAGATCAATCCCTTGATCGACCAAGCCAGTGATGCACTGGCGAACTCTCGCCAGGTAGAAACTCAAGGATTGCGCTCACCGCTGGATGCGCTGTATTACCAGCGCGAGTTGTTGGATATTCTCCGCGCGTTGCAGGCTCTGCGTCAGGACCTTATGGGGGCCAAGACCGAATTGTCGGCCCTCATGGGTTTGAAGCCGGGCACCCAGTTCTCGCTGGTTGACGTGTCGAATCCGGCTTTTGTGGTGCCTGAGCTGAGCGTGGGCCTGGCCGAGATGGAAGAGCAGGCGCTGCAGCAGCGCCCTGAACTGGTCGAAACTCACTACCAGAAACGCATTTCTGCTGCAGAGACAAAGGCAGCAATGCTGAGCCTGCTACCGGGTATTCAGTTGACCGCCGGCTCCTACCGGGACAGTAACGAATATCTGCTGAACCAGGATTGGACCAGTGTCGGCGCGCAGATCAGCTGGAACATGCTGGACGTGTTCAAGATTGGCGCTGAGCGTCGGATGGCCGAGACCCGCGAGGCGCTGACCGAAGAGCAGCGTTTGGCTACCTCCATGGCGGTTCTCACTCAGGTGCACCTCTCTCGCATCCGCTATGAGCAGGCGCGCAAAAGCTTCGATCTGGCCACCCAGTATCTCGGTGTTGCCGAGCGCATTGGCGAGCAGACCCGCAATGCCGCGGAGCACAAGCGCATGTCGCAGCTCGACCTGATTCGTGAGTCGCTTAACACTGTCCTGGCCGAGCTGCGCCGCGATGTTGCGTATGCCGATCTTCAGAACAGTTACGGTCGTGTGTTTGTGACCATCGGCATGGATCTGCTTCCGCAGGATTATCAGACTCTGAATGTAGAGGCGTTGGGCCAGGAGATCGGACAGCGCTTTGATCAGTGGCAGCATTCCGCACAAGGTGCACAGTCTGCGGAGGCCGCTGCGCCAGTTGAGTCCGTACAAGTTGTCACCAGCGACAAGACCAGCTGATGCGTCAGCGATTCAATCTGGGGCTGTCGCTGGCCCTGCTGGCAAGCGCGGCATCGGCTCAGGCCGAGTACCAGGCGCGAGCGGTGATCAAGTCACTGGACCGCGCCGTACTCTCGGGCGAGCTGGCTGCGCGCGTCCAGCGCATCCCTTACCTTCCCGGTGAGGCCTTTGAACGGGGAGCAGTTCTGGTTGATCTGGACTGTTCCCTGTATGACGCCCAGGCCGAGAAGGTGGCTGCTGAAGTTCAGGCAGCGCGAATCAAAAGCGAAAATGCTCGTGAGCTTGATGCCTTGAATTCAATCGGTGGGCTGGATGTCGCTCTGGCGCAGTCAGAATATGCCCAGGCGCTGGCTGAGCTGAAAATTGCCCGTCTCAACACCGACCGCTGTGTAATCAAGGCACCCTGGCGAGGCCGCGTTGTCGGTCTGCGGGTCAACGCCCACGAGAATATTCGCCAGCAACAGGAATTGATTGAGGTTGTGGGTGACCAGAACCTCGAGGCAGAAGTGGTTGTGCCCGCAGCCTGGCTGAACTGGCTGAGCGTGGGCCAGCCAATCAGCTTGCTGGTGGACAACCTTGCCGAACCCGAATCTGCCGAGGTTAGGGCGATTATTCCCGCAATTGATGCAGTCAGCCAGACAGTCCTGCTGAGAGCCAAATTGCCACAAAACACGCAACTTATACCCGGTATGAGCGCGACTGCCGTATTCAGCGAGCCCGCGCCCGCCGAAGAACAAGTCAGCCCCTGAAACAGACCATCTGGCCGGTGCCCTAAAGGGATAGAGGACATGAAAAAACATACCCCCGCTAACGCAGTTCGCTTTCGCCGCAAGCCCCTGATCAGTGCGCTGGAGCCGCGCATTTTGCTCGATGGTGCTGCGGTTGCTACCGCTGTAGAAATGACCACGGACGTGGCTTTTCAGGAGGCCGCAACGCATACCGCTTCGGCCGAACAGAGTATGCATTTTGCTGCGCCGGCGCCCACGGCAAGTGAGCCTGGTAATCGCCGCGAAGTCGCTTTTGTCGATACCTCGGTAGACAACTATCAGGACTTGATCGATGGGCTGGATGACGGTGTTGAAGTCATTCTGATAGACAGCAGCGAGAACGGCCTGGAACAAATGGTCGCCGCGCTGCAGGGGCAATCGGGTATTGATGCCATCCACCTGTTCTCTCATGGTGATGTGGGTGAGCTGAAACTCGGCACACTGACGCTCAATGGCGAGAATCTGGATGCCAATGCGCAGCTGCTCGCCGCGCTGGGTGAAACGCTGACCGAGTCGGGTGACCTGATGCTCTACGGTTGCTACGTCGGCTCTGACAGTGAAGGGCAGGGGTTTCTGGATGCAGTAGCCCAACTCACCAGCGCTGATGTTGCAGCGTCCGAAGACCTGACCGGTGCCCAGGCGCTCGGCGGGGACTGGGAGCTGGAGGTGACCAGTGGTTCGATTGAGACGACTGCATTGGTTGCGGCTGGGTACGATGGCACGCTGGCGCCATTGGTAATCTCCAACCTTGACGACCTCCAGTACAGCGAAGGTGACGGGGCGGTGCTGATTGACGGCGATGTGACCATCGGTGGCGGCACCGATTATACCGGTGGTTATATCGACTTCGAAATTGGTGGCGCGACGTCCTCAGAATCGCTGGGCTTCATAAGTGACAGCACACCCTCAACCGTGGACGGTGAAGTATCCATCGTTGGCACTACGGTATACCGGGGTAACGGGTCTGTCGCGATTGTGATTGGCAGCGTTGACCTGGTCAAAAACGGCGAAAATGGCCAGCCGCTGAGAATCAACTTCTCCAACGCATTTGAAAACGGCGACTTTCAGGATGGCACCAACGGTTCGACTGTGATCGCTGGCTGGACATCGGTCATGCAACGTCTGCGCATGGGCGTTGACCAAATCGCGGGGCAGCTTACACCTGTTGACCCAACCTACCCGGCTAGCAACGGTTCCGTGGGTGACAACACCACCGGTGGCAATTTTGTTCAAAGCGCCAAATTGTCCAATTATGCTGGCTCTGATGCGAGTGACTTGGCAATCGAGTTGGATACCGGGGCAGCCAGCTTTAATCAGTCTTATGGCGTTATTCGCGGCCCAGCCGTCTACAGTGACGGGGCTGTTGCACTGCAAGCTGGCGACAAGGTGTCCTTTGATTGGAAGGCACTTAGTGGTGGTGACGCCTATGATGCGTTTGGCTACATTATCGACGTCAATACCGGCGAAACCATTACCATTCTTGATCGCACTGGTACCAGTTCAAATCAAGAAACCAATTGGGCTCGTGAAGAGATCACTATCGGCGCGGGCCAAGAGGGGGTATACCGCTTTGTATTTGTAGCCGGTTCCTACGATTTCACCGGCGGCAACTACGTCGGCGGCAAGCTGATGATCGACGACGTCAAGGTCACCCAGGCCAACCCGCCGGGCCCGGTTGGTGACTCTGTACTGACCTCGCTTGCCCAGCGCATAACCTACGAAAATACCGCGGTCGACTACAACACACTGACCCGCACCGTTACCGTCTCGGTAATGGACAAGGCTGGCAATACCGGCTCCGATACCAGTCAGGTCACTATCGCTGAACGCAACAACGCTCCCTCGTTCAGTGGCAATGCAACACTCGGCGCTGTCAATGAAGACACCACGATTCCTGCAGGTAGCAGTGTGGGCACCCTGTTTGGCTCGCTGTTCTCGGATGTTGATGCATCCTTTGATCCGAAGGATTCACTGGCAGGTATCATCATCACCGGCGACGCCAGCGACTCCTCTCAGGGCGAGTGGCAATATTCCACTGATGGCACCAACTGGCTAGCGGTTGGTACTGTGTCGGCCGATGCGGGGCTGCTGCTGTCTTCTACTGCGAGTCTGCGCTTCGTTCCTGCGGCGGATTACAATGGCGCGCCCGGCAGCCTCAGTGTTCATGCTGTTGACAGCTCTGATCCCGGCATTACCTTCACCAGCGGTGCGACCAGACAAGCCTTTGATACTACTGCTGTTGGAAGCACCGGCGGCACAGCAGCGGTCTCGGCTGCAGCGGTTAGTCTTGGAACATCCATTACCGCAGTTAATGATATCCCGGTAATTGATAACAGCACCGGGACTGTAACCGGCGCGTCGGAGGATACTGCCAGGACCATTACCTACGCAGAACTGCAAGCCTTGGCCAACGCCTCTGACAAAGAGGATGCCTCGGTATCGTTCCGTATCGATTCCATTCTCAGTGGTACCTTGCGCCGCGAGTCTGGCGGGGTGCTGAGCGATGTCGTTGCCGGTACTACGCTGCTGGCACCAGGCGAGAGCCTGATTTGGCTGCCGGGCAGTAATGCCAACGGCGTACTCTCGGCTTTCACGGTGAAAGCCGTTGACAGCCAGAACGGGGTGTCTGCTGCCAGCTTGCAAGTCAATGTGCAGGTCGCGGCCGTCAATGATCCGGTTTCCATTACCGGCAAGTCATCCGTCACACTTAACGAAGACTCTTCAATTCTCATCAACGGGTTCGCCCTGACGGATGTTGAAGGGGATAACGTCACAGTTCGTATCAGTTCAAACCATGGCAACCTGACTCTGGATAATCCAGGTTCGGTCTCTGTTTCCCAGTCCGGTGGCCACACTCTGGTGTTCTCGGGTGCTATTGGCGATGTTCAGGCCGCTCTTAACTCGCTTCGTTACGCAGGTGATGCCGATTACTTTGGTAGCGACCAGCTGACTATCGAAGCGAGTGACGACAGCGGCACCAGCTGGCAACCCTATCGGGTGGATGAGCAGGGCTTGTTCTACAACCCTGCGAATGGGCATTACTACGAGTACGTCAGTTCGCCCGGTATGACCTGGGCGGACGCTAAGGCAGCCGCCGAGAGCCGCGAGTTGTTTGGCTTGAAGGGGTATCTGGCGACCGTAACCTCCGCTGAGGAAAATGCCTTTATTACTCCGAAGCTGGGTGGCGATGGCTGGATGGGCGCCAGCGACGCTGCTATTGAAGGGCAATGGCGCTGGGTAACCGGGCCAGAGGCGGGCACGCTGTTCTGGACTGGTACGGGTAGCGGTAGTTCGGTTGACGGCAACTATGAAAACTGGGGTGATGGTGAACCGAACAATGCTGGCGAAGAAGACTACGCGCACTTCATCTCCAGCAATGGGAAATGGAATGATTATGCATTCAACAACGGTGCCATTAGCGGCTACATCGTCGAGTACGGCGGAGCTGGATTTGGCACTTTGGAAGCAGCTACCCTCGACATCACCATTAACGCAGTAAACGATACCCCAGTCGTGACAGGCGTCGATACTGATGGCGCCATCAATGATAGCGGTACGCTCACAGATACTGGTTCCATCACCTTTGCTGACGCAGATCCTTCTGATCGGCCTGCGGCGACAGAGACGACCAAGTCGGTTACCGCCAAGCGGGCTGATGGCACCACCAATCTGCCGCTGACCACTGAGCAGCTGGCAGCGATA
>NZ_NBYK01000003.1:326919-343436 GCF_002197985.1 Halopseudomonas aestusnigri | reverse complement strand
ACCAAATAAAAGCGCCATCATAGCGGCGCGCACTTGCCCTTGTCAGGCCGCACGTGTGTAAAATGCTGCCCCATCGGCCACTGTGACCACCGGTCAACACAGCCGTTCAAGCAAGCCCATACAGGCTTGACAATCGGCAAGACCGGCGGCATAGTACGCGGCCTTGTTTGTACCTAATTCATCCAGATTTTCTGAGGAGCAAGACGGTGGCCAACTCACCTCAAGCCAAGAAACGCGCCAAGCAGGCCGAGAAGCGCCGCAACCACAATGCAAGCCTGCGCTCCATGGTCCGTACCTACATCAAAAACGTCGTCAAGGCGATTGATGCCAAGGACCTCGACAAAGCCAAGGCAGCCTACACCGCTGCTGTTCCGGTCATCGACCGCATGGCTGACAAAGGCATCATCAACAAGAACAAGGCCGCTCGCCACAAGAGCCGCCTGAACGCGCACATCAAGGCCATGGCTGAAGCCGCCTGATACCGCTGTTCTTGCTGAATGAAAAAACCGGCCTTGGCCGGTTTTTTTGTGCCTGCAGAAAATACACAATATTGCGGACGCGACATGTCGCATCCCTACAAGTGACCGACACCCCTGTCACCCCGCCATCCTCGCACAGGCGAGGACCCATATGCGCTCTGACGCATCACTGGATTCCTGCCTGCGCAGGAATGACGGGCTATTGGTGCACTGTTGGTTGATGCGCGCGCGGTCGCAGCCACGACATGTCGTAACCCTACGACCGCCCGACGCCCTACCACCCCGTCATCCTCGCGCGGGCGAGGATCCATACCCACCCTGACGCATCACTGGATTCCTGCCTGCGCAGGAATGACGGGGGCTGGCTACTAGCCGGGCAAATGGGTTACGCATCCAGCCGCGATATCATGCACCAACACAACTTGAGCCCTGCAGAGCCACGGCATGCCGTGGCCGCACAGATCACACCAAGACCAGATTGTCCTTGTGCACCATCTCCGGATCGTCGATATAGCCGAGAATGCCGGCGATCTCATCGGTCGATTTGCCGGCGATACGCGCCGCATCCTGCGCCGCGTAATTGGCCAGGCCGCGCGCCACCTCGCGCCCGTCAGGCCCCACGCAGACCACCATCTCACCGCGACGGAAGCCACCCTCAACTGCGGTCACACCGACTGGCAACAGACTGGTTCTGCCGGAACGCAAAGCCCTGACCGCTCCCGCATCCAGCAACAGGCGCCCCCGCGTCTGCAAATGCCCGGCCAGCCACTGCTTGCGCGCTGCCAGCATGCCTTTCTCTGACAGCAGCAACGTCCCGAGCGACTCCCCCGCATGCAGACGATCAATCACCCGCTCAATGCGTCCACCAACAATCACGGTTGCCGCCCCGGAGCGGGCCGCCAGGCGCGCAGCTCGCAGCTTGGTAGCCATACCGCCTCGACCAAGCGCACCGGAACTGCCGCCCGCCATCGCATCCAGCGCCGGATCGTCAGCCATCGCCGACGACACCAGCTCGGCACTCGGGTTGCTGCGCGGATCAGCAGTGAACAGGCCGTCGCGATCCGTCAAGATAACCAGCAGGTCCGCCTCGACCAGGTTGGTTACCAACGCACCCAAGGTGTCGTTATCCCCGAAGCGGATCTCGTCAGTGATCACCGTATCGTTTTCGTTGATAACCGGAATAACGCCCAGGTCCAGCAACGCACGCAAGGTGCTGCGCGCATTCAGGTAACGTTTGCGATCAGATAAATCGTCATGGGTCAGCAGAATCTGGGCGGTGGACAGCCCGTGACGCTGAAAGCTCGACTCCCAGGCCTGCACCAGCCCCATCTGACCGATGGCAGCAGCCGCCTGCAGGTCATGAGTCGTCTTCGGTCGCTCGGACCAACCAAGACGACTCATACCGGCCGCCACCGCACCGGAAGACACCAATACCACTTGCGCACCGGAGGCACGCAATGCCGCCAATTGCTCAACCCATACCGCCATCGCCGCCTGATCGAGACCACGTCCATCGCCGGTCAGCAGCGCACTGCCAATCTTGACCACCCAGCGACGGGCCCCGGTTACCTTTTCACGCATGCTGATCCCATCAACAAAATGCCAAAGACAAACCGCGGCAGCAGCGGCGGCCGCCACGGAACTCTTCACCTGACAACTCGAAGCAATCAGTGGACGTAGAAGATCTCCGGACCGTCCTCGTCATCCTCGTCGTCGTCATCATCATCCAGATCATCCGCCGAAATACCCTGCTTGCGCAGCGCGCGACGATCATCCAGATTCTGAATGTGGGCACGCGCCTCATCCTCGATGCGCTGATCCAGCTCAGCCATCTCGGCGGCGTATTCCTCATCCTCGACCAGACGATGCTCACGCTCATCGAGCCAGTTCATTACATCCTTGGCCAACTCAGCAGTGCCCAGACGCTCGGAGGCGGAAATAACGTAAACCGGACCTTCCCACTCCAGACGCTCGACCACATCATCCAGGATCGCCTGCTGCTCGTCTTCCAGCAGTTGATCGCATTTGTTCAGCACCAGCCAGCGCTCACGCAGGGTCAGCGACGGACTGAACTTGCCCAGCTCGTGAATAATGGTTTCGACCGCCTCTACCGGATCAGACTGATCCAGCGGCGCCATATCGACCAGATGCAGCAACAGGCGCGTGCGCGACAAGTGCTTGAGGAAACGCGTCCCTAAACCCGCACCATCAGCAGCACCGGCAATAACACCCGGAATATCCGCGATCACGAAGCTGCGCAGCTGCCCAACATCGACCACACCCAGATTCGGCACCATGGTGGTAAACGGATAATCAGCCACCTTCGGCTTGGCCGCCGAAACCGAGCGAATAAAGGTACTCTTGCCCGCGTTCGGCAGACCCAGCAAACCCACGTCCGCCAGCACCTTGAGCTCCAGCTTCAGATCACGCAGCTCGCCAAGCGAACCCTGCGTGGTCTGACGCGGAGCCCGATTCACGCTGGACTTGAACCGGATGTTACCCAGACCATGGAAACCACCCTGCGCTACCAGCAGACGCTGACCAGCCTCGGTCAGGTCACCAATGATTTCCTGGGTCCCCGCATCAATCACGGTAGTACCAACCGGCACCGGGAGAACCATGTCCTCACCCTTGGCACCAGTGCAGTCACTGCCGCGACCATTCTCGCCACGCTGCGCATTGAAGCGGCGCGTATAGCGGTAGTCGACCAGCGTATTCAGATTGGGATCAGCCTCAAGATAGATAGAGCCGCCGTCACCGCCGTCTCCACCATCCGGACCACCCTTGGGAATGAACTTCTCGCGACGGAAGCTCATGCAGCCATTACCACCATCACCGGCCTTGACCGTAATGGCTACCTCATCAACAAATTTCATTTATCTCCCCTTCCCAGGCGGGACGGGCTATTGGAAAAGATACGCTACAAACAAAAAAGCCCCGTCGCAAGACAGGGCTTTTCAGAAGCTGGGGCTTATCAGGCGGTTACGACACTGACGTAACGACGACCGAACTTGCCTTTGACTTCAAACTTGACCACACCTTCGACCTTGGCGAACAGCGTGTGATCCTTGCCCATGCCGACGTTCTTGCCGGGATGGAATTCGGTGCCGCGCTGACGAACAATGATGTTGCCCGGAACGATGGCCTGGCCACCGTACATTTTCACACCAAGTCGTTTGGATTCTGAATCGCGGCCGTTACGCGTGGAACCGCCTGCTTTTTTGTGTGCCATGAGTCTTTACTCTCCTGAATCAGCTTAGGCAGAGATGCCGGTGATCTTGATTTCGGTGTACCACTGACGGTGGCCCTGACGCTTCATGTGGTGCTTGCGGCGACGGAACTTGATGATGCGAACTTTATCGCCACGACCGTGCGCGCTGACTTCTGCAGTCACCTTGGCACCCTCAACAACCGGAGCACCGATCTTGACGTCGTCGCCGTTTGCAACCAGCAGAACCTTGTCAAACTCGATGGTGGCGCCGGTTTCAGCGTCCAGTTTCTCTACTTTCAGGAACTCGCCTTCAGCGACCTTGTATTGCTTGCCGCCGGTAACAATGACTGCGTACATGTTGCTTTCTCCGTAATCCTGCTCACCCAGCGCTTTAGAGGAATGGTTATTGGCTGGCATGGCTGCAAGTGACTTCGCCTATCGAAATCGACCTTGCCATTGTCAAAACAGGGATGCTTTATCTCAGGGCGCGGATTTTACTCAACCGTCCGACATTAAGCAAGTACCGCAATGCGCGCAAAACCCGCGTTCCTTGACAGCTTGGGGCCCGCAACCTAGCATGCCGCGGAACCTTTTCTGGAATTCTGCAATCAATGAGCACGTTGCCTTTCTACGAGCCGGTCGCCGGAGACTTTGCTGCGGTCAACCAGCTGATCCTGGACCAACTGCACTCCCGGGTACCTCTCGTGGAAAAGATCGGCCATTACATCATCAGCGCCGGCGGCAAACGTCTGCGCCCCCTGGTGGTGTTGCTCAGCGCCAGAGCCTGCGACGCGCAGGGCCCGGACCAGCACAAGCTGGCTGCCATCATTGAATTCCTGCATACCGCCACCCTGCTGCATGACGACGTGGTCGACACCTCCGACATGCGCCGGGGACGCTCCACCGCCAACGCCCTCTGGGGCAACGCGCCGAGCGTACTGGTCGGTGACTTTCTCTACTCCCGAGCCTTCGAGATGATGGTTGCCCTCGGCGAACTGGACGTCATGCGCATCCTTGCCAACGCGACCAACGTGATTGCCGAAGGCGAGGTACTGCAGCTTTCCAAGGTGCGTGACGCCAATACCGACGAAGCCACCTATATGGAAGTCATCCGCAGCAAAACGGCCATGCTGTTTGAAGCCGCGTGCCACAGCGCCGCCATTCTCAGCAAGGCAAGCAGCGAACAGACCGAAGCCTTGCGCCAGTATGGCGACGCCCTCGGCATCGCATTCCAGCTAATGGACGACCTGCTGGATTACAGCGGTGACGCCGCCGAAATGGGCAAAAACGTTGGTGACGATCTGGCTGAAGGCAAACCCACCCTGCCGCTGATCTATACCATGCGCAACGGCAGCGCCGAACAGGCCGCCCTGGTGCGCAGCGCCATTCAAAAGGGTGGTACGGACGATATCGCACCGATTCGTGCAGCCGTCACCGACTGTGGCGCCCTGGATTACACCGCGCGCCTCGCACAAGAGCACGCCGATCGCGCCGTCGCGCTGCTCGACGCCCTGCCGGCATCAATCTACCGCGACGCCCTGGAGCAACTGGCGCGCTTCGCAGTCAAGCGCAGCTTCTAAGCGATTGCAGGCCCTCGCCGTGCAGAGGGCGCCACACCTGAAACCCAGCGGGGTGGCCCGGTCACGGCATGCCGTGACCCTACACAAGGATCGGAGCCAAGCGCACACCCGCAGGGGCACGGCGTGCCGTGCCCGGGGTCAAGATTGCACGATACAACACCCGCCGGCGGATACCCCGCAGGCCCCACAGTCACGGCATGCCGTGGTCCTACGATGCACCTGTAGGGACGCGACATGTCGCGTCCGCAAACCCGCCGCGCATAAACCAACAGATGTACCGACACCCACGGTTACCACCCCACGCTCACGGCATGCCGTGACCGTGCGCAGGGATCGGGGTTAGGCGCGCGTCCGGCAACGGGTTGAACGCGGAACCGCGTCCAGACCAATCAGAGAACCTTGATCAGCTCGATATCGAAAATCAGCGCGCTGTGCGGCGGAATGCTGTTACCCGCGCCACGAGCGCCATAGGCCAGCTCGGACGGGATATACAGACGCCACTTGGCGCCTTCCTGCATCAATTGCAGGGCTTCGGTCCAACCAGCGATTACACCGCCAACCGGGAATTCGGCCGGCTGACCGCGCTTGTAGGAGCTGTCGAAGACCTCACCGGAAATCAGCGTGCCTTCGTAGTGAGTGCGAACAGTTGAACTGACGTCCGGCGTTGCACCCGTACCGGCGGTAACAACCTCGTACTGCAGACCGGATTCCAGGGTAATGACACCCTCACGCTTGGCATTCTCGGCCAGGAAATCAACGCCGGCCTGTGCAGCTTGCGCCGCAGCGGCTTCAGCAGCGGCCTGCATCTTGCCCTGCAGCACCTGGAACGCCGCCTGCAGCTCTGCCTCTGGAACCTGACTGGGCTGCTGCTGGAAGGCGTCCTTCAGGCCGGCAGCAACCAGCTCCAGCGCCAGATCGGGAATGTTACTGGCCAGCAGTTGCTCGCCCATCTGACGGCCGATGCCGTAGCTGACGCGTTTCTCGTCGGTATCAATCATGTTGCTCATGGGGAGCCTCCGCAAAAAATGGCCGACAAGCCTGACACATTGTCGGCAAAAATTCACCCGGTGCCGCGAATCCGCTACAATGCGTCGCTTTCTGCCCTCCTGACCGGAAAGCCCCCTCTCATGCTGGAAAAACTGTTCAAACTGCGCGAAAACGGTAGCAACGTACGCACCGAAGTACTTGCTGGCGTCACTACCTTCCTGACCATGGCATACATCATCTTCGTCAACCCGATGATGATGGCCGACGCCGGCATTGACCCGGGCGCCGCGTTTGTCGCCACCTGCCTGGCTGCAGCCATCGGCTCGCTGGTCATGGGGCTCTGGGCCAACTACCCGATTGCACTGGCCCCCGGCATGGGCCTGAATGCCTTTTTCAGCTATACCGTTGTCGGCTCGATGGGCTACAGCTGGCAGGTAGCGCTGGGCGCCGTCTTTCTCTCCGGTTTTCTGTTCTTCCTGCTCAGCCTGTTCCGCATCCGCGAGTGGATCATCAACAGCATCCCGCTGCCGCTGCGCTCGGCGATTGCCGCCGGTATCGGCCTGTTTTTGGCACTGATCGCGCTGAAAAGTGCGGGCCTGGTCGTTGATCACCCGGCAACCCTGGTAGCCCTGGGCGACCTGAGCAAACCCGAACCGCTGCTTGCTGCCGCAGGCTTTGCAGTGATTGTGGCCCTTGCCTATCGCAAGGTCACCGGGGCCGTGATGATCGGCATTCTGCTGATCACGGCCATCAGCTTCATCATCGGCCTGAGCCACACTAACGGCATCGTCTCCGCGCCACCCAGCCTGAAACCCACCTTCCTTGAACTGGACATCAAGGGCGCCCTGGAAGTCGGCTTGCTGAGCGTGATCTTCGCCTTCCTGTTCGTTGACCTGTTTGACACCTCCGGCACCCTGATCGGTGTCGCGCAGAAGGCAAATCTGGTCGAGCCGGATGGCAAGATGCCGCGCCTGGGCCGCGCACTGATGGCCGACAGCACCGCCACCATGGCCGGCGCCGCGCTTGGCACATCCACCACCACCAGCTACATCGAATCTACTGCCGGTACCAGCGCAGGCGGCCGCACCGGCCTGACCGCATGCGTGGTCGCCCTGCTGTTTCTGCTCAGCATGTTCTTCTCACCACTGGCCACCGCGGTACCGGGCTACGCGACTGCACCAGCGCTGCTGTTCGTCGCCGTGCTGATGACCCACGGCCTGGTGCAGATCAACTGGGATGACCTGACCGAGGCTGCCCCCGTCGTGGTAACCGCACTGGCCATGCCGCTGACCTTCTCGATCGCCAACGGTATCGCCCTGGGCTTTATCAGCTGGACGCTGATCAAGGTCCTGGCCGGACGCTGGCGTGACCTGAACCCCAGCCTGTATATCCTGGCGGGGTTGTTCGTGATCAAACTGGCGCTGTTTAACTGATGAGCACCGCATTCCAGCCCGAGCAGTACGACGCGCAACTCAACGAAAAGCGTGAGCGCCTCAAGGCATTGCTCGCGCCATTCAGCGCCCCTGAGCCTGACGTGTTTGAGTCGGCACGGGAGCACTTCCGCCTGCGCGCCGAGTTTCGTCTCTGGTACGAAGCCGGGGTGCCGTATTACGCCATGTTCGAGCAGGGCGACAAGCGCAGCCCGATCCTGATCGAGCAACTGCCTATCGCCAGCCGCCGCATCAACGAGTTAATGATGCCGCTGCTCGAAGCCTGCAAGGCTGATCCCGTGCTCGGCCGCAAGCTGTTTCAGATCGAGTTTCTGACCACGCTGTCTGACCAGGCACTGATTACCCTGTGTTACCACCGCCCGCTGGATGACAGCTGGGACGCACCAGCCAGGGCACTGGGCGAGCAACTGGGAGTGCAGCTGATCGGCCGCAGCCGCGGCCAGAAGCGCGTACTGCAGACGGATCATGTGACGGAAACATTGGAGGTGGCCGGTCGCCAGTGGCATTACCAGCAAATCGAAGGGGGCTTCACCCAGCCCAACGGCGAAGTGAACCAGCACATGCTGAGCTGGGCCCTGGATGCCGCAGGTGAAAACGACGACGATCTGCTCGAACTGTACTGCGGCAACGGCAACTTCACATTGCCGCTGTCCACCCGCTTCCGCCGAGTACTGGCGACCGAACTGGCAAAAAGCTCGGTTCGTGCGGCTCAGGAAAACCTGCAGATCAATGCTGTGGAAAACGTCACCCTGGTCCGCCTGGCCAGCGAAGAGGTCACCCAGGCCCTGACCGGCGTGCGCCCATTCCGCCGCCTGCAGGGCATCGACCTGAGCGGTTTCAAGTTCGGCACCGTATTCGTCGACCCGCCGCGCGCCGGCCTTGACCCGGCCACGCTCGAACTGGTCAAAGGCTACCGCCGCATCCTGTACATTTCCTGCAACCCAGAAACGCTTGCCGAGAACCTGCAGGAACTTACAAAAACGCACCGCGTAGTGCGGTGCGCCCTGTTCGATCAATTCCCCTATACCCATCACATGGAATCAGGAGTGTTGCTGGAGCGCCGCTAGGCGCTCCGGGCATGCCACCTATTCCCAGGACGCCGTGCCGTCGCTGTCCCACGTGAGCGTATCGGTGCCAGCCATCCGCCCCCTCGGAGTCGCCACAATTCGGTAGGTCTGGTTACCCGCCGGAATAGTGAGCTGCACCCCGTAATTGACGTTTGCGTTGAGCTCCGGGGCCAGCGCAGCAACCGTTGCCCCCCCATAGGAGAAGTTCTTGCTGCGGTAGCGCTCCAGGGCACTGGCCAGTTCCACAATCTGCCCCTGCGCCTCACGCTGCAACCCGCGCTCGACGTATGCCGTGTAGGAAGGGTAGGCCATAGCCGCCAGCAGTCCGATGATCACGACCACAATCATCACTTCTATCAGGGTAAAACCCCTGCTTTTGCGAGACATCACTTGCACGCTCACTTACTCCCCACCCTCTGTGTCCTGCACTGAATGCTCCTCGCGGATAGTATTTGCCTCGTCCGGCGGCAACTGCATCCAGCGACGCTTGCGCAGACGCGGATCACCCAGCGCACCTTCGCCAACGACTTCAGTACCCACAATGGTAATCACCCTTCCTTCGTCGTCAACCAGGAGGGTTGGCGTTGGTGCAGGCGTTGACTGTTCCAGCGCCTGGCTGCGGGACGTTGGTGTTGGCAAGTCATCCGACAGGGCCGCTGGGCGGGCAGTCAGGAGATTAACGGTATGCAAGTAGGAACGCCCATACCGGACAGCACAGGGGTTGTCGTACTCCTGATCTACCGTTGGTGCATAGGTGGTAAACAGAATCCGGTTATTGAAAATAATTGGCGACGCCAGAGCCTTTTCACCCGTCTCGGCAAAGGTGTAATACCAGCCGCGTTGAGTTGTCAGCGGAGTCCCACCGGCCGTCACATTGGTCAGATTGCTGATGGTCGCTTCCGCCTGGGTAGCACTGCGGTTCAACGCAGTCCTGTCCCTGATCACGAACACACCGTCAGTAGTCGTTTCGTCCAGGGGATGAGCCCGGTATCCGGAACCGATAACAACGTAGAGTTCGTTGCCCGTGTTGGCTTTGACCAGGCCGACAGCAGGGGCCTCATAGAAACGTCTGCGGGCCGAGCTCGTACCTCCACCGAGGTTGGCGATTCGCTCAACCACATGGTCACCATCATCCTCGATAGTGATACGGAAAACCTGACCACCGAGGTCGCCGTAATACATGTGATCGGCAACACCATCAAAATCGATATCGACCACGGCGATACTGCTGGGCACCGCCCACTTCATGCTGTTGACGGGTTTGACGGCATCATTGCGACCACCAGCTGACCACACAACCTCGCCCGTGCGCGCATCGAGGAAGTAGACCATATTGCCCATCTCGTCACCGGTAGAGAGGGCAGAATAGTTGTCGTGGTCATTCGGGCTGTAACCACCACCAACCACAATAATTGGCACCTCGCTGCCACTGCCATCGGGCACACTGGTCAAGGTCGGAGTCGACCAGGTCTGGCCAAGACCGGCAAGGTCCTCCGAGCTATTGTTCACCTGCCAGAGCATCTCAGGATCAGTCGGGTCAGTTACATCCAGAGCATAGTAGTTCCGCCCGCCGCGACGCATGCCACCATACAGGTAGACGAACTCCGGCTCAGCCATCGCGTTGGCGCCGCCCTTGCGCCAGGCAACCCAGCTGCCGTCCAACCCATAGGTCTGGCGAGTATTGTTTACCCTGAGCGGGGGACGGCTGGTGGTGTAGAGATTGGCCTTCTGCAGAATCTCATGCGGCATAAAGGCAAAGGCCTCTGACCCGTCTTCGGTGTCAATTGCATGCAGCATGCCGCCATTGGTCGAGACGAATACGTAGTTGTTTTCTGCGTCTTCACCGTAATTGACCATAACCGGAACGCTGTGAAGCGGATCACCCCACATGGTCTTGAGTTCGTTCAACAGCGCGGTGCGCTGCGCCGAGCTGGCATTGGCAGCTAACCCAAGCTGGGTATTGCTGGGTACGCTGGTGCTGCCCCAGTTCATTTCCTGCAGGTCACCGCCTAAGGAAGTTGTGTAGAACAGGTTACGCGTGCTCACCTGCTCACGGGCTCCACCCTTGGTAACGTCCGGACCATCGATCATGGAGCTCCACATACTCCGAGAGCCGGTACGGAAGTACCCGGTAGCCGGATCAACCGCATAGCCGTTCTGGCCATGAATTTCACCGTCGACCACGTGATAGCGCTTCAGGTTGCCATTCCAGTAGCTGCTTTCGAACGGTTGGAAAACGGAGTAATACAGCTGATCCAAATGCTGGAAACGGTTCATGGCATTTACAGCCACACCCGGCGCAGAGATGGAGCGCGCGTCTTCATCGATCAGGTCGAGCGTTTCCTGGAAGGCTTCCAACAACGACTCCGCGCTGTCAGAGTCGTAGGTCTCCCCACCACCAGCACCTGACACGGCTTGCATGTTGGCCAGCGTGGAGGCCCCCATGTACAAACCAATATTGTGGGTCTTGATCGGAGTATTCAGGCGATTGCTGTTGGAGTTGAGATGCGCAGCGATGCGCTCCTGACACTCGTAGGAGTTTCTGCCACAACTGACGAGCCCAACATCCTCAGGATCATCACCAGAGGGAGCACCGTCTGTAAACAGGATAATGTGATTCGACTCGCACTGATTGGCGGTGTTTACAGGCGAAACAAAGTTATTGCCACTTACAACAACGCGTTCATCAGCACACCCGCCTTCCACTGTATTGCACCTCTGCACTGTGGTTTCGACGGTCAGTTCGTAAATGGTGCTCCGCTGCTGGTAATCTGACAGATAGTACGTTGTAAAGAACCAGAAAGAAGAACTACGGCAATTAGGTTGTCTGGTATCACACCGGTTAACAACGCGCTCGTTAGCCAATCGGCAGCTTGATGAGCTCAGATCACAAGACGGTACCGTGTTCCAGACATATCTGGCGTTACAGGCAGGGTCGGAAGTATCGCATTCATTAACCTCTACGATATTGGTCTCGATAACGTCTTCGCAGACCTCGACATCAGGCGCGTTGCTTACGCAAATGGCACCCGAATTCGGGTAGGAAACGTCGGTCCGATTTCTGTTACCCAGCATGTAATCTGCCATATCATCAAACGCCAACGACGTCGGTGTGCCACCGGAAGGCTGGGCATTTCTGTCAGGATTGGTGAGATTCTGGCCACCATTGATGTCATCCAGAGCATCGAGGAAATAGCGACGAGTAATATCGTTCACCGGCATGACCGGAAGCAGAATCTGCCCACCAGAGCTACCGCGGAAGCGCCCAAGGCCGATTTCAACTGTATTAGGCGCATCGGCAATGATCTGCTTCATTGCTTCATGCAACAGCGTGATACGTCGATTTTCTATATCAGTACACCAGGTGCTTCCCGAACCATTGCGGCAATTACGCATAGAGCCGGACGTATCCAGCATAATCAGCACGTTGGCTTTCGGCGTATTCTGTTCGTTCGCCGCGTTTGCCCGGGCAAAATAAATCTCTGTATCATCCGCGTTGGCGAACACCGGGATTACCAGACCCAGGCAGCAAGCCAGCAGTCGGGTGCGCAATACTGTTTTCAGATTGATCATGTGCACGCTCTCCCTAATTGATCTCAGCGCCGGGTTTGATACCGCGCTTGAGCGTTTCCTGCAGGTGATGGTTTTCGATGCGGTAGGTCGCCATCTCACTTTCACCCAGCATATTTATCCGATAGTCCACAAATATCCCTGCACCACCAGTAGAGCTGACCTGCGAGCCGGCAATAGGGCTAAAGCCGTCGAGGTAGCTGAACGAACCGGACTTCAGCAGCCCACGAACGTCCATGGCGTCGGTAGTGCCGCAGGCGCCTTCGGCTATCCCGGATGACTTCATGCAGTATTCTGCCGGCTTGCCATCGACGGCGGCATACAGCTGCTCGTTATCCAGTGCCGTTAGTGCGTCGTATGTACTGGTAACCGCGTTCTCTGCAGCCTCGAACGTCATCACATCTGACTGCACCCCGGTAGCCACCTTGGCCGAAAAGACGCTGGCGCGCATGGCCGACAGCCCGAGCACAGACACCATCAGCAGCACAAGTAGCGCTATCACCAACGCCACACCGCGCTGCGTCTGAACCTTCATTGCAACTGTCATCAAACACCATCCCAGTCGTAGTTGCGGATCATCACTGTTGAGCCGAAGACCTTTCTCAGGCGCGCATCAGCCGCGACGCTGATCACCTGATCTGCCAAGTAGAAGGCTGATGCTGCTGCATCAACCTGGGCGTTGCCATCACTGGCCAGCAGGATGGCAAAGCGGATGGCTACAATCGGGTTGCTGCCCTGCCCTCCAGCATTCACATATTGCGTCACGTTGGGCTCGCCGTTTCTATCGGTATCAATGCCGTACTGCACCTGAAAGCTTTCGACACCTTCCATCAGCTCCGCTGCTGCTGTCCCGGCGGTAAGGCTTCCTTTACAGGACAGCACACCCTGATCGCTGACGAAGTAGTGGTTGGTGATGTCCTGCTCGGTACCGTTACCCGTGCCCTGGCAGTCACGCACACCGAAGTAGCGTATGACCAGCTCGTCATTAGCCCCGCTGGCACCATCGGTGGAGTGAACAGGTAATGCGGTATCCATAATGACCGGCGCGATGGTACCGTCCGTGGACGTGCCACGACCTGCCTGGCGAATGTCCGACATCATGTAACGCAGCAGCAGTTGACCGTTTTCTTCCAGCGAGGAGACTATCCGCTGGTGAGCAAAGGTCTGGTTGTTCACCAGCAGCAACTGCATGGCAACACCGCTGGCAATCAACCCAAGCACCAGCGCGATCATCAATTCGATAAGCCCGAAGCCCGTCTGGATGCGCTTCATAGCGATATCTCCATGACCAGACACTTGCTGTCATCTGCGGTATTGATACCGGTATTACTGATGCACTGAGACGGCTCCTGATCTTCCCAGCTGACTACGACACAACCCAACGAATTAAATGCACAGTCCAGCGCCATCACTCGCCCGCCAGGCAAACTGAACGATGCAGCCCAGACCAACTGCTTGATATCCCAAATGGCCATTTCATCGGATTCGCAGATACTGGTCATGCAGCCTTTCCAGTCATCAGGCCCCCCACTCTCACCAACCGCACTCTCGGGCCAATTGGTGGAGTTGGCGTAATACTCCGCCTCAGCCGGATTGACCTTGATGCGCTCAATCGCGTCCTGGGCAATCATCGCGGCGTGGGCACGATCATTGGCATCAGTGCTATTGCGCAGCGCCGTCAGCTGCAGTCCGGCATAACCTAAAGCACCGAACGCAACGATGAGCAACGCCACCAGCACTTCAAGCATTCCAACCCCACGCTGGCGGCGTGAACTAGCGGCAACACAGCTCATGGACAATCCCCCTTATCCTTTTGGGTCAGCTTGCCCAAAAACGAAAGTTCAAGTGTGTATCCTTTCACGGGACTGGCATCTGCCGAACACACCGAAAACTCGGCGCTGCCACCGGCAATGCCACCCTGGGCAGAGAACGTCAGACCAGCTGAATCATCCTCGCGATCAACGGTTACACCATCCTCTGGCGTATAGCTCTTGTCCTGCTCGCTGGATGAGGCGGGGTAATCGATAGTCCAGCCATTTCCCCAGCCTCCTGCGGCAGGACTGACAGTCACGTCGGCGCGCATGCTGAGTGCCTGCATTCTTGCTGCCCCCAACGCTGATGCCAAATCGGCAGTGGTTGCCCTGAGTGAGCTGTTCGCCATCATGGTGCGCATGCTCGGTACCGCTAGCCCGAGGATCACACCAGCCACCACCAGGGCGATCATTAGTTCAATCAAGGTGAAACCCTTCACACATTTCATCCAAAGAACCCTCCTAGTACGACCTGCACTATAAAAAGGGCAAAGGTCAACGTCGCGACCCGGACGATGGCCGGTCAAATCACCGGGATGACAGGTATGGAAACCGATAGAGAAGTACCCAGCCGCGCCAGACGGAGGCGCAACAGCGGCCTGAGTCTGATCGAGCTGCTGGTCGCAATCACGCTCCTCGGCCTGTTTATAAGCCTGGGCACGCCATCACTTGGCCGGCTGATTGAACAACGTCGGCTCGATGGTGCTGCTGACCGGCTGACCACCAGTATTCGTCTGGCACGTGAGGCGGCGATCTCGGGCAATGTGGCGGTGGTGATGGCGCCGACGGACGGCGACTGGAACGCCGGCTGGCGGGTATACGTAGATGAAAACCGCAACGGTCTGCCGGATACCGAGGAACAGCTTCTGCAGGAGGATCATGCCGCCGGCCTGACGCAGATCAGCGCAACCGGAGAGCTGGCCCGTTACCTGCGCTACAACCCGCTGGGAGAATCGGAACGGCTGGATGGCGGTTTTCTTGCCGGCACGCTGCACCTGTGCCCGGCCGATCTGACCCGACCCGGTCGACGACTGGTCATCAACCGGGTAGGCAGATTACGCAGCGAGTCGGCGCACCTGACAGCCGACACCTGCGCGGGAGACGATTAGCTCAGGTACGGTACTCGGCGTTGATCCGCACGTATTCGTGGGACAGATCCGTGGTCCACAGCGTCTCGCTGATGTCTCCACGACCGAGCTCGATACGGATGGTGATTTCTTCCTGCGCCATGACGCGGGCACCTTGCTCTTCAACGTACTCTGGCGCGCGGCCACCCTGACGGGTAATGCAGACATCATCCAGGTAGACGTCTATTTTCTCGACATCCAGTTCCGGTACGCCGGCATAGCCTACAGCCGCCAGAATACGGCCCCAGTTCGGGTCAGAGGCAAACAGCGCAGTCTTGATCAAGGGCGAGTGGGCGACAGCGTAGGCGACATCCAGGCACTCGTTGCGATTGCCGCCGCCGTTGACCTGAACAGTGACAAACTTGGTTGCGCCCTCACCATCACGAACGATGGCCTGGGCCAGCACCAGCAGCACGTCCTTGATCGCTGCGGCCAGCTCGGCGTAGCCCGCCGCCTCAGTGCTGTCGATCGGCGCAATGGCGGCCTTGCCGGTCGCAATCAGCATGCAGGAGTCGTTGGTGCTGGTATCGCCGTCGATGGTGATACGGTTGAACGACAGATCTGCGGCTTCACGCAGCAGCGCCTGCAGCACCGGCTGGGCAACCGGCGCATCGGTGGCAACGTAACCCAGCATGGTAGCCATGTTTGGACGAATCATCCCGGCGCCTTTGGAGATGCCGGTGATGGTCACTGTCTGACCGCCGATCTGAATCTGCCGGCTGCAGCCTTTTGGCTGGGTATCGGTTGTCATGATGCCTTCGGCAGCGACCGCCCAGTTATCTTCGGACAGGTTTTCGAGGGCTGCCGGCAGCACCGGAATAATTTTGTCGGCGGGCAGCAGCTCGCCAATCACGCCGGTGCTGAACGGCAAAACCTGCTCGGGCGAAACGCCAGCCAGACCGGCCAGTGCCTCACAGGTGCGCTCGGCTGCCGCCATGCCGGGCTTGCCGGTTCCGGCATTGGCGTTGCCGGTGTTGACCAGCAGATACCGCGGAGCATTGCCCATGCGCTGACGGCAGAGGGTGACCGGTGCGGCGCAAAACGCGTTGAGCGTGAACACGCCGGCAATCGCAGAGCCTTCTGCCGCCTCCATGACGACCACGTCCTTGCGACCGGCCCGCTTGATGCCCGCAGAAGCAATACCAAGACGAAAACCGGGAACAGGGTACAGCACAGGCAACGGGCCAAGACCGACAGGCATGATCAACAACTCCAGAAAAGAGATAAATAGAAG
>NZ_NBYK01000003.1:225617-326894 GCF_002197985.1 Halopseudomonas aestusnigri | reverse complement strand
CAATGGTAGGCCGGGCGGCACAGCCGTCAAGCACTCTTTAGCGATTACGCCGTTTTTTCATGCCGTAGCAAGTCGAGCGGGTTGGTACCGCGCGGGCTTTGCTTGTAGCTTGCCGCTTAAAGCTTGAAGCTGCTGAGCCGAAGGCTCAGCTAATTTGTCCGTGGCAATGCTTGTACTTCTTGCCGGAGCCACAGGGGCAGGCATCATTGCGGCCTACCTTGGGGCCTTCACGGGTAACGGGCGCGGCGGCACCTGCCTGCTCCGGTTCACCCGCCTGATCCCCTGCAGCATCGGCAACGGCGTTCACTTCCTCGTGCTTGAACTGCATACGACGCTGGAGTTCTTCAGCCTGACGGCGCAGCCGCGCCTCTTCCTCGGCCGGGTCTTCGCGACGCACCTGGACGTGACTGAGGACGCGAATAGTGTCGCGCTTGAGCGTTTCCAGCATTTCCTGGAACAGGTTGAAGGCTTCGCGCTTGTACTCCTGCTTGGGGTTCTTCTGCGCATAGCCGCGCAGGTGAATGCCCTGACGCAGGTGATCCATGGTTGCCAGATGTTCCTTCCACAGGTCGTCCAGCACGCGCAGCAGCATCTGCTTCTCGAAGGTACGCAGCGCTTCAGCACCAGCCAGCTCTTCCTTCTCGCGGTAAGCGGCAACCAGCGCTTCCAGTACCCGCTCGGCAACACCCTGCTCGCTCAGGCGCTCATCCTCATCCAGCCACTGCTGAATAGTCAGGTGCAGCCCCAGATCGGAAGCGATACTCTGCTCCAGCCCCGCAACATCCCACTGTTCCGGCAGGGTGCCGGGCGGCATGTGTGCACTGACCAGATCATTGACCACATCCTGGCGAATCGCGTTGATAGTCTCTTCGACGCTTTCGCTGGCCAGAATGGAGTTACGCTGACCGTAAATCACCTTGCGCTGTTCATTGGCAACGTCGTCGTACTCAAGCAGCTGTTTGCGAATGTCGAAGTTGCGGCCTTCGACCTTGCGTTGCGCTTTTTCGATGGCATTGGTAACCATGCGATGCTCAATCGCCTCGCCCTTCTCCATCCCGAGTGCTTTCATAAAGTTCTTCACCCGGTCAGAGGCGAAGATGCGCATCAGGTTATCTTCCAGCGAGAGGTAGAAACGGCTCGACCCCGGGTCACCCTGACGGCCCGCACGACCACGCAGCTGATTATCGATACGGCGTGACTCGTGACGCTCACAGGCAATAATGTGCAGACCGCCGGCCTCAAGTACCTGCTGGTGACGCAGCTGCCACTCGTCCTTGATCTGGGCGATCTGCTGCTCGGTCGGATTCTCCAGTGCAGCCACTTCCGCTTCCCAGTTGCCACCCAGAATGATGTCGGTACCCCGACCGGCCATGTTGGTAGCAATGGTCACGGCACCGGGACGGCCAGCCTGTGCAACGATTTCCGCTTCCTTCTCGTGGAACTTGGCGTTCAGAACCTTGTGCGGCACCTTCTCACGGGTCAGCAGGTTGGCTACGACCTCGGAAGACTCAATGGATGCCGTACCCACCAGCACCGGGCGACCTTGCTCCATGCAGTGCTTGATGTCGGTAACGATGGCGGCAAACTTTTCCTCGATGCTGAGATAGACGAGATCGTTGTAGTCCTTGCGCACCATCGGCTTGTTGGTCGGGATAACAAGCACGTCGAGACCATAGATCTGACGAAATTCGAACGCTTCGGTGTCTGCAGTACCGGTCATGCCAGACAGCTTGGGATACAGCCGGAAGTAGTTCTGGAAGGTAGTGGAAGCCAGAGTCTGGCTTTCGGCCTGGATCTGCAGGCCTTCCTTTGCTTCGATAGCCTGGTGCAGACCCTCGGACAGACGGCGGCCGGGCATGGTGCGGCCGGTGTGTTCATCAACCAGCAGAACCTGATTGTTCTGCACGATGTACTCGACGTTGCGATGGAACAGGGTATGCGCACGCAGGCCCGAGTGAACGTGATGCAGCAGGCCGAGGTTCTGGGCCGCATACAGACTGTCACCCTCGTTGAGCATGCCTTCACGTGCCAGCAGCTCCTCAACAAACTGGTGGCCTTCTTCTGTCAGTTCAACCTGACGCGCCTTTTCGTCAATCAGGTAGTGACCTTCAACGCCCTCTTCCCCTTCCTCCGGCAACTTGCCGCGCTTGAGCAGGGGAATCAGTTTATTGATGGTGGCATACATGCGCGAGCTGTCTTCGGCCGGGCCGGAAATGATCAGCGGCGTGCGCGCCTCGTCAATCAGGATGGAGTCGACCTCGTCCACCACTGCGAAGAACGGCTCACGCTGGAATTTGTCTTCCAGCCGGAACGCCATGTTGTCGCGCAGGTAGTCGAAGCCCAGCTCGTTGTTGGTGCTGTAGGTAATATCGCAGCGATAGGCAGCGCGCTTGTGCTCCGGGTCCTGCATCGGTACGACCACGCCCACAGTCATGCCCAGAAACTCATACAAAGGACGCATGGTGTTGGCGTCACGGTTGGCCAGGTAATCGTTCACCGTCACTACATGCACGCCCTTGCCGGCCAGCGCATTGAGATAAACCGGCAAGGTGGCAACAAGGGTCTTGCCCTCACCGGTTTTCATCTCGGCAATCTTGCCTTCGTGCAGTGCCATACCACCGATCAGCTGGACATCAAAGTGGCGCATGCCCATCACACGTTTACCAGCCTCACGCACGACGGCGAAGGCTTCCGGCAACAGCGCATCCAGCGTCTCGCCAGCGGCCAGGCGCTGCTTGAACTCGTCTGTTTTCGCCTTCAGCTGTTCATCACTCAGTGCATTCAAGCTTTCTTCGAGGGCGTTGATCGCAGCGACAACCTTACCCATTCGCTTCAATTCACGGTCGTTCTTGCTTCCAAACAGCTTTTTCATTAACGGCGCAAACATAATCGACTTAGATATCCATGTGATGAGTGGCGTGTCCAGTCCCATGCTGCCGGACCAGCCCGAAAACGGCATTCTACTCTGATTTCTGCCGCACATTAAACCGCGCGGCGGAGGCGGCCGCCAGTCGAAAATGCCTTCGACAGGCAACCTATATGAGGGTCAGGGGAGGTTATTTCAACGCCAGGAAGCGGGCAGGATTGACCGCCATGCCGTTGCGATAGACTTCGAGATGAAGATGCGGACCGGTAGACCTGCCAGTGGTACCCACCCCGGCGATCTCCTGCCCCTTCTGTACCAGATCACCCTTGCTGACCTTCAGCACAGAGGCATGCGCGTAGCGGCTCTTCAAACCGCCGCCATGATTGATTTCGACCATATTGCCGTAAGCGCCATTACGCCCGGCAAAGGTCACAACACCGGCGCCCAGCGCATGAATCGGCGTCCCGCGCGGCGCTGCAAAGTCGAGTCCGTTATGCATTGAAAGGCGCCCGGTAATCGGATCGGTACGCCGCCCGAAGGTCGATGATACATGACCAACGCTGACCGGAACGAAATCGAGGATGGCATCCACATCGGTCTGCCGGCTGACCATCAGGTCTTCCAGCAGCTGCAACTGCTGGGTCCTGTCGTCAACCCGGGCCGACAACTGCTCGATCAGCCCCTGCAGATCGGAGGGCGCCTCGAAGGAGAGATCGTCGTCGCGCAGTTCCGGACCACCCATACCGGTCCCCGGATCCAGACCGATGCCGAATTCGAACTCGGATTCCGAACCAAAGTCGAACTCGCCATCATTGAAATCAGCCAACTCGGTCAGCCGCTCACCCAGCGCATCCAGACGGGTCAGCCGCATTTGCAGACGGGCAAGCTGCTGACTCATGCGTTCGATCTGCGCCTGAGTGCCGTCATCTTCGACCAGCGGGTCTGTGTCATAGTCCTGCAGAACCTGCTGCCACTGCGGAATCTGGTTTTCAGCAGCAGCCAACTCAGGCGATCCACCCGCCATCAACTGCCAGGTTATCAGCGACGCAACCAGTGGCAACGCCAGCAACAGGGACACGCCAGCAAACACCCAGGGCGCTCCCAGGGTCAGCGTGCGCGATGCGCCATTGCGCCCGGTAAGAATAATGATGTTCAAATAACTACCCCAAACATTCCTGACGGCGGTTCTGATAGGATGACCGCTCCATCACTCCTGGCTGATAGCGACCCCATGGCATTCCATCCTCTGGACGCACGTCGACCAACCGACCTGTTAAGAACCAGCAGCACGCTCCGCGCGCTGCTGGAGAAGTCCCGTCAACTCGAACGCCTGCAAGCCCTGTTTCAGTCGCGCCTCGAACCCGCCGCTCGCGAACAGTGCCGCGTTGCCTCGTTCGAGACCGGCGTGCTGAAGCTGGTAGTGACCAGCAGTCAATGGGCTACGCGGATGCGCTATCAGCAAAAAAGACTGATCAGGGACCTGCAGACTTTCAACGAATTCGCCACCTTAACGAAAATTCATTGCAAGGTACAACCACCTCTGGTCAAGAAATCACCACCTGTTCGCACTATCAGGCGCTCAAAGGTAGCCAGTCACAGCCTGCAAGAGACTGCCGAGCACGTCTGCGACCCGGCACTCAAAGCGGCGCTCAATCGCCTCGCGCGGCACCACGGCGAATCGGAAAGCCACTGATTGGGCGCACAGGGACAGGCTTGAGGCCCAAGCTGCAAGCCAGAAGCCTGAGTGGAAGCATCGGACTTTGAAAAGACCCCTACTCCCTGACAGCTAGCTGGCGAGACTCATGGCTGATTTGCTGATTGCGCCACACGCCTTCCAAAAATCCAGACGGTTATAAAACCTTATGACCCAACACACGGGCTTTGGGTTTTGGGTTTTGGGTTTTGGGTTTTGGGTTTTGGGTTTTGGGTTTTGGGTTGTAGCTTGTAGCTTGTAGCTTGAAGCTTGCGGCTTGCAGCTCGTCGCTTGCGGCGCGATGCCCCAATAAAAACGGCCGCCCGAAGGCGGCCGAAAGATAAAACGAAACGAGTAGTGTCGCCGATGTCTGTTGTCAGACAGCAGCGGCAGGACGCATATAGGAGATAGGAGCGGTACCTGCGTCATCGAAGGTAACCAGTTCCCACGCGTCCTTGTTTGCCAGCAGGGCACGCAACAGCTTGTTGTTCAGCGCGTGTCCGGACTTGTAGCCACGGAACTCGCCAACCAGGCTCTTGCCCAGCAGGTAGAGATCGCCGATGGCATCAAGAATCTTGTGTTTGACGAATTCGTCCTCGTAGCGAAGGCCGTCTTCGTTCAACACCCGATACTCATCCACCACAATGGCGTTATCGACACTGCCACCGAGCGCCAAGTTCTGCGAACGCAGATACTCGATGTCACGCATGAACCCGAACGTACGGGCGCGACTGACTTCCTTCACAAACGAGGTGCTGGAAAAGTCGACGCAGGCGTGCTGGCTGCGGCCACGGAAAACCGGGTGATCGAAGTCGATACCAAACGACACCTTGAAGCCCTCAAAGGGGACAAAGGTGGCTGTTTTGCCGTCTTCTTCTACCGTAACTTCCCGCTTGATCCGAATAAACTGCTTGGCGGCATCCTGTTCTGCGATGCCGGCCGACTGAATCAGAAAGACAAAGGGACCTGCGCTGCCGTCCATGATCGGCACTTCGGCCGCGCTCAGCTCGACGTAGGCGTTATCAATACCCAGACCCGCCATTGCCGACAACAGGTGTTCGACCGTGTCTACCTTGGCGCCATCCTTTACCAGGGTCGTGGACATGGTCGTCTCACCGACACATTCGGCACGCGCCGGGATCTCGACCACGGGGTCAAGATCAACCCGGCGAAACACGATACCCGTGTCCACCGGTGCCGGCTTCAGTGTGAGGTAGACCTTCTCACCCGAATGCAGGCCCACACCAGTGGCCCGGATGACGTTTTTCAATGTGCGTTGTCTGATCATGCTTGCCTGCTTCCGCGCTGATTGCGAAAAACTCTCAGTAAACTGGCGTGCATCATAGCAAAGTCAGCTTTTGATGAATACCAATTACCCCTATGCCTTCAATTGACCAGTTCAATCAGCCTGACGACGCAGGAATGCCGGAATATCCAGATAATCCAGATCCTCCGCCGGCTGAGTCAGACGAGACGCGGCAGCAGCGCCGGCCGGAGTCTGATTGCGCATGACGGTCGGGCGTTCCAGATCGCGGTAGTTCGGTGCACCGGCTTCCGGACGCTGTACGCTCTGAGCAGGAGCTGCGGCAGTATTGTCGATGACCTTCACCGGCTTTTCACGCGCACCCAGACCGGTTGCAACTACGGTAACCCGCAGTTCGTCACGCAGCTCCGGATCGATAACGGTACCGACCACAACAGTCGCGGTTTCAGAGGCAAACTCTTCGACAGTGCTGCCGACTTCGGAGAACTCGCCCAGCGACAGATCCGGACCGGCGGTAATGTTGACCAGAATACCGCGCGCGCCCATCAGGTTGACATCTTCCAGCAGCGGGCTGCGGATGGCCGCTTCCGCCGCTTCGCGGGCGCGGTTCGGACCACTGGCGTGGCCGGTTCCCATCATTGCCATGCCCATTTCGCTCATGACGGTTTTCACGTCGGCGAAGTCGACGTTGATCATGCCCGGACGCATGATCAGATCAGCGATACCCTGAACCGCGCCCAGCAGCACGTCGTTGGCCTTGCTGAAGGCGGCCAGCAGGCTGGCGTCTTTGCCAAGCACGGTCAGCAGCTTTTCGTTCGGGATGGTGATCAGCGAGTCAACGTGCTGGCTCAGTTCACGAATACCTTCTTCGGCCACCTGCAGACGCTTGCGACCTTCGAACGGGAACGGCTTGGTCACGACGGCGACAGTGAGGATACCCATTTCACGGGCGACTTCGGCAACGATCGGCGCCGCACCGGTACCGGTGCCACCACCCATGCCTGCGGTGATGAATACCATGTCAGAGCCCTGCAGCACCTCGGCGATGCGCTCGCGGTCTTCAATCGCAGCCTCACGGCCGATCAGCGGGTTGGCACCGGCACCCAGACCTTTGGTGACACCCGAACCCAGTTGCAGCACGGTACGCGCGCTGACGTTTTTCAGTGCCTGTGCATCGGTGTTGGCGCAGATGAAATCAACACCTTCCACATTGTTCACCACCATGTGCTGCAGCGCGTTGCCGCCGCCACCGCCCACACCGACGACCTTGATTACTGCGTTCTGAGGAACGTTATCGATCAGTTCGAACATGGCCTTTCTCCTTGAATAGCTACTCGTATCGTTTTCGTTTCGTTTACTGCGTCATGCCCGCTTTGGCGGGTCTAGTACTGCAACAGCGCAATCAGAAATTGCCCTGAAACCACTTCTTCACTCGCTCCAGTACCGGAGTCTTGTTGCTCTCACTCGGCTGCGAGCCATGGTCACCGTGATGCTTCATGCCGTAATGCAGCAAGCCCACGCTGGTGGCGTAGATCGGATTGCGCACGACGTCGGTGAGCCCTTTGAATTCCTGTGGCATACCGAGGCGAACCGGCATGTGGAAAATCTCCTCGGCCAGCTCGATGGCACCTTCCATCTTGGCGGTGCCACCGGTCATGACGATGCCGGCCGGAATCATGTCTTCGAAACCGGAGCGGCGCAGTTCGGCCTGAATCAGCGTGAACAGCTCGTCGTAACGCGGCTCAACTACCTCCGCCAACGCCTGGCGCGAAAGATCACGCGGTGGCCGTTCACCCACACTCGGCACCTTGATGGTTTCCTCCGGGCCGGCCAGCTTGGCCAGCGCGCAGGCATAGCGAATCTTGATTTCCTCGGCGTACTGGGTCGGAGTACGCAGCGCCATGGCGATGTCATTGGTGACCTGGTCACCGGCAATCGGAATCACCGCGGTATGGCGAATGGCGCCTTCGGTAAAGATGGCGATGTCGGTAGTGCCGCCACCGATGTCGACCAGGCACACGCCCAGCTCCTTCTCGTCCTCGGTCAGCACCGCGTAGCTGGATGCCAACTGCTCGAGGATCACGTCCTCGACTTCCAGCCCGCAGCGACGGATGCATTTTTCAATGTTCTGCACCGCGTTGAGCGCACAGGTCACCAGGTGCACCTTGGCTTCCAGGCGCACGCCGGACATGCCCAGCGGCTCGCGCACACCTTCCTGGTTATCGATCACATACTCCTGCGGCAGGATATGCAGAACCTTCTGGTCAGCAGGAATGGCGACGGCCTGGCCGGCGTCCAGGACGCGCTCGATATCGGCCTGGACCACTTCGCGATCGCGAATGGCAACAATGCCATTGGAGTTCAGACTGCGAATGTGATTACCCGCGATTCCGGCATAGACCGAGTGGATCTGGCAGCCGGCCATCAGCTCGGCTTCCTCGATGGCGCGCTGAATGGACTGCACCGTCGACTCGATGTTGACCACCACGCCCTTCTTGAGTCCGCGCGAAGGATGCGAGCCGATGCCGACGATTTCCAGCGTGCCGTCCGCACCGATCTCGCCGACCAGCGCCACGACCTTGGAGGTGCCGATATCCAGGCCCACAATCATTCTGCTGCCCTGCTTGCTTGCCATAATCTTCCCGTTACTCCGCCGCTTTTTCAGCTTCGCCGACATCACGCCAGGCGACAGCCATGCCATTGCTGTAGCGCAGGTCTACCCGCGCGATCAGTTCCCGACGATCACTAAGCATCAGTTGCTCGATGGTCATGAACCGTTGCATCTTGTCCACCAGATTGTCCCGCCCCAGCAGCAGCTCCATACCGTCATCGGTGGTCAGGAACCAGCTGCCGCGGTCACGCAGCTCCAGCTTGCTGACCACCATGCCCTGCGGACGCAGCAGGCTGCTGAACTGCTGGTACTGACGCATCACCTTGCGTTTGGAGCGCTCGGGGCCGTTGAGCTGAGGCAACTCGCTGAAACGCGCAATCTCCTGCGGTTCAAACGCCTTGCCTTCATTGTTCAGCAACGCCTTGTCACCCCAACGGGCCACCGGCAGCTGCTCATCCAGAGCAATCACCAGCTTGTCCGGCCACACCCGGCGAACCGACGCATCGGCTACCCAGGGCATGGCCAGCAAATCTGCGTGCAGGCCTGCCAGATCGATACCGAGGAAGCTGTCACTCAGGTAAGGCTGAATCACCTGCTGGACGGCGTCCCGATCGATGTACTGCAGCTCACCCTCAACGCTGACCAGTGCAATCGGCCGGTCTGCCAGGGGCATCAGCCGGCTGCCAAGTTCGTACAGCCCCATACCGAGCGCGACCAGCAGCAGCGGCCAGAGCAGGTGCTGCGCACGGCCAATCAGGCCGCCCAGGTCGGGGCGCGGCAGACGCAGACGCGGCAACTGCCTCGGCTGGGCCGGGGCCACACGCACAGCACCACGCCCACCGGCCTTGCGGCGCGATAGCGGTGCGGTGTTGCGGGTGTCGCGAATCGCCTGCATCGGGTTATCCGTCAGTTCAGCGTACCGGCCAGAATGGCCAGCACCAGCGCATCAAAATCCATTCCGGTCGCCTTGGCTGCCATCGGCACCAGGCTGTGATCGGTCATTCCCGGAACGGTGTTCACTTCCAGCAGATAAAAATTGCCCTGCTCATCCTGCATCACGTCGACCCGACCCCAGCCTTTACAGCCAACCGCATCGAACGCCTGCAGGCTGATCGCCTTGAGCTGTTCTTCCTGCTCGGACGGCAGGCCGCACGGGCACAGGTACTGGGTGTCATTGGCCAGATACTTGGCGTCGTAGTCGTAAAAATTGTGCGGGGTGCGCAAGCGAATCGGCGGCAGCGCCTTGCCATCCAGAATGGCAACGGTGAACTCGGCACCCTGCACCCACTGTTCAACCAGTGCTTCGTCGTCGTAGCTGCGCGCACTTTCCCAGGCCGCCTGCAGCTGCTCCAGATTGTCGGCCTTGGCCATGCCGATGCTGGAACCTTCGTGCACCGGCTTGATGATCAGGGGCGTGCCCAGGCGCTCGACGATGCCGGCACACTGCTCGGCGCCGCGCAGCATCGAGTAGGCCGGCGTCGGCAGTCCGATGCTTTGCCAGATCTGCTTGGTACGCAGCTTGTCCATGCCCACCGCAGACGCCATCACGCCGCTGCCGGTATAGGGAATCTGCAGGCTCTCCAGCAGCCCCTGCAGGCTGCCATCCTCGCCGCCTCGCCCGTGCAGCGCGATGAAAACGCGATCCGGGCGCTGGCTCAGCAGTTGCTCTGCCAAGGACTCATCGGCATCAATACCATAGGCATCGACACCCGCGTTCTGCAGCGCAGCGAGCACAGCCGCGCCGGATTTCAGCGATACCGCACGCTCGGCGGACTTGCCGCCGTACAACACTGCCACACGCCCAAAGTCAGCTACATCGACCATCAGGCCTTACCTCCGGTATCACGCTTGCCAAGAGCCTCGGCCAACTGGACCGAGAGCCCACCAATATCACCCGCACCCTGGGTCAGCAGAATGTCGCCGGGCTGCAGTACCGCTTCCAGCAGCGGCATGACGTCAGCATCACGCTCGACATAAATCGGGTCCAGCTGACCACGCTGACGAATGCTGCGGCACAGATGCTTGCTGTCTGCCCCCGGAACCGGTTCTTCTCCGGCCGGGTAGACCTCCATCAGCAACAGCGCATTGGCATCGCCCAGCACCTGAACGAAGTCTTCGTAGAGATCACGGGTACGGCTGTAGCGATGCGGCTGATAGAGCATGACCAGGCGACGCTCGGGCCAGCCGGCACGGACCGCCTTGATAACCGCAGACACTTCACGCGGGTGGTGCCCGTAGTCGTCGACCAGCATCACTTCGCCGTTGCCCCACTGGAAGTTGCCCTGCACCTGGAAGCGACGACCGACGCCCTGGAACCCGGTCAGACCTTCGATAATGGCGCGATCGGAAACGCCTTCGTCGGTCGCCACCGCAATGGTCGCCAGCGAGTTCAGCACGTTGTGTACACCCGGCATGTTGACCGAGACCTTGAGTGGTTCGCGGCCCTCACGCAGCACGGTAAAGTAGGTCTGCATGCCCTTCTGATGGATATCTACCGCGCGGATGTCGGCATCCTCAGACTGACCGTAGGTGATCACCTGACGGTTGATCTGCGGCAGAATCTCGCGCACAACCGGATCATCGATGCACAGCACTGCCAGCCCGTAGAACGGCAGGTTGTGCAGAAACTCGACGAAGGTGCGCTTCAGTTTGTTGAAGTCGCCCTCGTAGGTCGCCATGTGGTCGGCGTCGATATTGGTGACGATGGCGACCATCGGCTGCAGGTGCAAAAAGGAGGCATCGCTCTCGTCGGCTTCGGCAACCAGATAACGGCTTTCACCCAATTGGGCATTGGTGCCGGCGGCGGTCAACTTGCCGCCGATCACGAAGGTCGGGCTCAAACCATCAGCCGCCAGCACAGAGGCAATCAGACTGGTGGTGGTGGTTTTGCCATGGGTGCCGGCCACCGCAATGCCATGGCGATAACGCATCAGCTCGGCCAGCATCTCGGCGCGCGGCACCACGGGGATGCGGCGTTCGATGGCGCCCGCCACTTCCGGGTTCTGCGGATTGATGGCGCTGGAAACCACCAGCACATCAGCCTCCTGCACATTCTCGGCGCGATGGCCGATGTCGATGCGCGCACCGAAGGATTCCAGGCGCTGGGTCACGGCTGAGCGCTTCAGGTCCGAACCGGATACCTGATAGCCGAGGTTGAGCAACACCTCTGCAATACCGCACATGCCCACGCCGCCAATGCCAACAAAGTGAATATTGCGGATGCGCCGCATCTCCGGCAGCGTAAAGGTTGCCTGACTGCGCTTGTTAGTGCTCACGGGCTACCTCCAGACAGGCGCGCACCACATCGGCAGTCGCGTTCGGGGTGGCTTGTTCACGGGCTCGTTCGGCCATCTGTTGCAGCAGCTCCGGGTTGTTCATGTAGTTGATCAGGGTGTTGGCCAGCTGCTCATCATCGAGCTGGGCCTGCGGCATCAGCACCGCGGCGCCGCGGTCGGCCAGATAGCGGGCATTGGCGGTTTGATGGTCGTCGATGGCATGCGGCAGCGGAATCAGCAATGACGGGCGTCCTGCGGCAGCCAGCTCACAGACAGTCAGTGCGCCGGCGCGGCAGATCACCAGATCGGCCCAGGCGTAGGCACCAGCCATATCAGCAATGAAAGCCTCGACTTCTGCACGCACACCCGCCTGCGCATAGGCCTCACGCGCCATCAGCAGGTGCTGCTTGCCGCACTGGTGCACCACCTGCGGGCGCTGAGCCGGTTCGATCCGCGCCAGCGCCTTTGGCAGCAAGTTGTTCAGAGGCATAGCGCCCAGGCTGCCGCCCAGCACCAGCAGACGCAGCGGGCGAGTCCCGTCCCAGCTCATGGGCGGGGTGGCAAAAATGTCGTCGCGCACCGGGTTACCGGTACTGCGACGGTCTGCACCGTCGGCGAAGCTGCCGGCAAAACCTTCGCAGCGACGCTCGGCAAAACGGGCCAGCAAACGGTTGGTGGTGCCGACCACGGCATTCTGCTCATGGATGACCAGAGGAATACGGCGCAGCCAGGCTGCCAGCCCGCCCGGACCGGTAACATAGCCGCCAGCGCCAAGCACGCAAACGGGCTTGAGCGTGCCAAGCAAGCCCAGCGACTGGCCCAGCGCCCGCAAAATACGGAACGGCGCCTTGAGCAGGTCGAGCTTGCCCTTGCCGCGTAGGCCCTGAATATCAATGTAATGGATCGGGAAGCCGGCCTGCGGCACCAGGTCCACCTCAATGCCGCGGCGCGTACCAAGCCAGTGCACTTCGTAGCCCTGATCACGCAGCATGCGGGCACAAGCCAGCGCCGGGAAAACGTGCCCGCCGGTGCCGCCCGCCATGACCAGTACCTTGTTACTCATGGCCGCCCCCTTGTGCCGCCTGACGACGCTCCCAGTCAATCCGCAGCAGCAGACCGAGGCAAACACAGCACACCACCAGCGAGCTGCCGCCGTAACTGAGGAACGGCAGGGTCAGCCCCTTGGTCGGCAGCAGGCCGATGTTCACGCCGACGTTAATCAGAATCTGGCCGCACCACATGATCGCCAGGCCGTATGCCAGATAGGCGTGGAACAACATGCCCCTGGCCTCGGCAGCAAGACCGACATACAGGCCGCGAATCGCAACAAAGACCAGCAGGGCAAAGGCCGCCAGAGCGCCAATCATGCCGAGCTCCTCGGCCAGTACCGCAAACACGAAGTCGGTATGCGCTTCGGGCAGGTAGAACTGTTTCTGAATACTGTTACCCAGACCGACGCCGAACCACTCGCCACGGCCAAAGGCAATAAGCGCCTGGGTCAGCTGGTAGCCGGTGCCGTAAGGGTCCTGCCACGGGTCAAGAAAGCCGGTCAGGCGCTGCAGGCGGTAGGGCTCGGCCCAGACCGCCAGCGCGGCGAGCGCACCCAGCGAACCGAACAGCAGCAGGAAGCGGAACAGACCAACACCACCGAGGAACAGCATCCCGGTGGCCGCGCCCATCAGCACCACGGTGGCACCGAAGTCGGGCTCGACGATCAACAGGCAGGCCATCGGGCCCAGCACCATGAACGGCTTGAAGAAGCCAAACCACTCTTGCTTGACCTCATCCTTGCGCTGCACCAGATAGCCGGCAAGAAAGACCACTGCAAACAGCTTGGCCAGCTCGGACGGCTGCACGTTGATCGGGCCGACCGCAATCCAGCGCCAGCTGCCGTTGACCTCACGGCCGATGCCCGGAATCAGCACCGCCACCAGCCCGGCGAAGCCGAAGAACAGCAGCATGAAGCGAAAGCGTTCCCACACCGCGACCGGTACAGACAGGGTGACGGCCAGTGCAACCAGACTGATCAGCAGATACACGATCTGGCGATTCATGTAGAACAGCGGACTGCCCAGCCGGCCGGCCGCGACTTCCATCGAGGCGGAGGTGACCATGACCAGCCCCAACGCCAGCAATGCGACCGCGCCAACCAGCAGCGGCATATCCATATCAAAGCGCCGCTCGCCGATCAGCGGCGCGGCGGCATCACGCAGGTTGAAGGTCAGGTTCATGCGCCCAACCTCCCGACCGCTTCGGCGAACAGCCGACCACGCTCTTCAAAGTTGCGGAACATGTCCAGGCTCGCACAGGCCGGCGACAGCAGCACCAGATCGCCTTGCTCGGCCAATGCCGCCGCAGCGGTTACTGCCTTTTCAATGGAGGCAACACGAACCAGCCGGGTCTGCGGGTCAAGGGCTGCGGCGATCAGTTCGGCATCACGGCCAAGCAGCACAACGGCGCGGCAGCTTGCTGCCACCGGCTCTCGCAACGATGAAAAGTCAGCGCCCTTACCGTCGCCACCGGCGATCAGCACCAGCTTGCCGCTCATGTCCGCGGCAAAGCCGTTGATGGCCGCGAGCGCCGCGCCCACATTGGTTGCCTTGGAATCATCGAAATACTCGACACCGGCGTGACTGCCAACCCACTGGCAGCGGTGCGCCAGCCCCGGGAATGCCTTCAGCGCCTGCAGCATGGCGTCCATCGGCAGACCAGCCGCCTGACCCAGCGCCAGCGCTGCCAAAGCATTGGACTGGTTGTGCGAACCGCGAATGCGCAACTCACTGACCGGCATCAGTGCGGTGAACTCGTAAGCCAGCCAGGTCTGACCATCCTGCTCAATCAGCCCGAAGCCCTTGAAGTCGGGGCGTGACAGGCCAAAGCTCAGGCATGGCAGTTGATCGGCAATCAGCGGCCGCGACAGCGCGTCATCGCGGTTGATCACCACCTGTTGCGCACCGCGGAAAATCCGGTGCTTGGCCATGTGATAGGCCGGCAGACCGCTGTAGCGATCCATGTGATCTTCGCTGACGTTCAGCACGGTCGCGACCAGCGCGTTCAGACGGTCGGTGGTTTCCAGCTGGAAACTCGACAGTTCCAGCACGTAAAGCTCGGCATCCTGATCCAGCAAATCCAGCGCCGGCGTGCCCAGATTGCCGCCAACGGCGACCTTCACGCCCGCCGCCTGCGCCATCTCACCCACCAGTGTGGTAACCGTGCTCTTGGCATTGGAACCGGTAATCGCAACGATCGGCGCCTTGGCCGCCCGTGCGAACAGCTCGATATCACCAACGATGGAAACGCCTGCTTTGGCCGCCGTCTGCAGTGCCGGTGTGGCCAGTGCGATGCCGGGGCTGACGATCAGCTCGTCAGCGCTGCTCAGCAGGTTTTCGTCCAGCTCGCCCAGATACAGATCAGCCATGGGGGCAAAGCGTTTGAGCTGCTCCAGACCCGGCGGATTCTGGCGGGTGTCGGCCACGGCAAAGGACAGGCCCTGGCCTGCCAGATAACGGGCGACCGAGAGCCCGCTGCTGCCGAGCCCGACGATAATCCGTTTTTTGTCCGTGGTAATCAGAGACACACTCTGCTCCTCAACGCAGTTTCAGGGTGGCAAGACCGATCAGCACCAGTACCACGGTGATGATCCAGAAGCGCACGATGACGCGCGGCTCCGGCCAGCCCTTGAGTTCAAAGTGGTGGTGAATGGGCGCCATGCGGAACACTCGCCGACCGGTTAGCTTGAACGACGCCACCTGCACGATCACCGACAGCGTCTCCACCACAAAAATGCCGCCCATGATGAACAGGACGATTTCCTGCCGGACGATCACGGCAATCACACCCAGCGCTGCGCCCAGCGCCAGCGCACCGACATCGCCCATAAAAACCTGAGCCGGATAGGTGTTGAACCAGAGAAATCCGAGACCGGCACCCAGCAGCGCGCCACAGAAGATGATCAGTTCACCGGCGCCGGGTACATAGGGGATCAGCAGGTACTCGGCGAACTTGGCGTTACCTGACAGATAGGCAAAGATGCCCAGCGCGCCGCCCACCATGACCGTCGGCATGATCGCCAGCCCGTCCAGACCATCGGTCAGGTTGACTGCATTGCTGGAGCCGACGATGACGAAATAGGTCAGCACCACAAACAGCGCCCCGAGCTGAAACTCGACCTGCTTGAAGAAAGGCACGATCAGCGTAGTCTCGACCGGCGTTTCGGCCGCCATATACAGCACTAAGGCTGCAGCCAGACCGAATACCGACTGCCAGAAATACTTCCAGCGCGATGGCAGGCCGCGCGAGTTCTTCTCGATTACCTTACGATAGTCGTCGACCCAGCCAACCGCACCAAAGCTGAAGGTAACGCCCAGCACCACCCAGACATAGAGGTTGCTCAGGTCTGCCCACAACAGAGTGCTGACACCGATGGCAACCAGAATCAATGCGCCGCCCATGGTTGGCGTGCCCTTCTTGGACAAGTGCGACTGCGGACCGTCATTGCGCACCGCCTGGCCGATCTGCCGAACCTGCAGCGTCCGAATCATCCAGGGCCCCAAAAACAGCGCCATCGCCAGCGCCGTCAGCACACCCAGAATGCCGCGCAGGGTCAGATACTGGAATACGGCAAAGCCGGAGTAGTACTGCTGGAGGAATTCGGCGAGTAAAAGCAACATGTCAGCTGGCCCCGTTATCGTTATCGTGCGCGTGCGCCGGGGCCAGAAGGCCGGCGACCACTACATCCATACCCGCACTGCGCGAGCCTTTGACCAACACCCGGGTGTTGGCATCCAGATCCTGCCTGAGCGCCTCAATCAGCGCTTCGCGGCTATCGAACAGCCGGCCGTTAGCGCCGAATGCCTCCACCGCCAGCGCAGACAGCCTGCCTGTCGCATAGAGCCCGTCCAGGCCCCGCTCACGCGCATGCAGACCAACGTCACGATGACTCTGCTCGGCCCATTCGCCCAGCTCGCCCATATCACCCAGCACCAGCAGACGCCGACCGGACAGGCTGGCCAGCACATCGATGGCGGCCTTCACAGACGCCGGGTTGGCGTTGTAGGCGTCGTCAATGATTTGTGCACCGCCAATGCCGTTCCGCCAGTTGCCGCGCCCCGCCACCGGCGCAAGGGACAGCAGACCTCGGGCAATCGCATCCAGTGGCGCACCTGCCGCCAGCGCCGCGCCCGCCGCTGCCAGCGCATTGGCAATATTGTGTTCACCGCGCAACTGCAGACGAACCGGGACCACGCCGACCGGGGTCACCAGGTTGAAGTGCGGACATCCCGCCGCGTCGATCTCGACCTCTTCGGCGCGCAGCTGCGCAGTCGGATTCTTCAGGCTGAACGAACATGCGGTACGACGGCTGCCAAGCAACTGATACCACTGTTCGAACCAGGGGCTGTCCAGATTGAGGATTGCCTGACCGCCATCGGGCAGCGCGCTGACGATCTCGCCCTTGGCCCTGGCGATGCTCTCCGGACTTCCAAACCGGCCAACATGCGCCATGCCGGCGTTGGTCAGCACACTGATCTGCGGTTTGACCAGACCCATGGTGTAGTTGATGTCACCCACCTGCGCCGCGCCCATCTCGATCACCGCAAAGCGGTGCTCGGCGTTAAGCTGCAGCAGGGTCAGCGGTACGCCAAGTTCGTTGTTCAGGTTGCCCTGGGTGGCCAGTACCGGCCCACACTCACGCAGAATGGCAGCGAGCATTTCCTTTACCGTGGTCTTGCCACTGGAGCCGGTAATGCCGATCACGGTGCCGCGGAACTGATCGCGCACCAGGGCGCCCAACTGGCCCAGGGCCAGTTGGCAATCGTGCACCAGCAATTGCGGCAGCGGATCATCGACAAGGTATTCGACCATGGCCGCTGCAGCGCCGTTTTTGCGGGCCTGGGCGACAAAGTCGTGACCATTGCTGCGGCTGCCGGGCAGCGCGACAAACAGGCCGCCTTTGGCAACCTTGCGGGCATCAATGCTGACGCTGTCGAAATGGGTATCTACGCCATTGAGGGTAGCGGCCAACGGCTTGAGCAGATCGGACAGACGCAATGCATCAAGCATGAGCGGCCTCCCACTGCTGCAGCGCGAGGCTGGCCTGTTCAATATCACTGAAGGGGTGACGCACTCCGTCAATCTCCTGGTAATTCTCGTGACCCTTGCCGGCGAGCAGGATCACATCGCCGGGCTGCGCTGCCGCAATCGTACTGGCGATGGCTTGCGCACGGTTGGGTATGACGGTCAGCGCCTGCGGGTGTTCCGCACCCCGGCAAATTTGTTCGATGATTTGCTGCGAAGGCTCGGTTCTCGGGTTGTCATCGGTGACCACCACGGCCTCTGCGAACTGTTCGGCAACCCGCGCCATCATCGGCCGCTTGCCATTATCGCGGTCGCCGCCACAGCCGAAGATGCAGACAACGCGCCCTGCTGCATGCTGATGCAGGGCAGTCAGTGCCTTTTCCAGTGCATCCGGGGTATGCGCGTAATCGACCACCACCAGCGGCAGGTCGCCGCCGCCAAGGCGCTGCATGCGACCGGCCGGCGGCTGCAACTGCGCGACCTGCTCAACGGCTGCGCCGGCATCGACGCCCAGCGCCAGCAGACCACCCAGCACGGCGAGCAGATTGCTCATATTGAAACTGCCCAGCAGCGGACTGCGCAGGGCAAACTCGCGGCCCTGCACCTGCAACCGGGCGTTCAGCCCAAGGCTGTCACAGACCAGTTCGCGGCAATACAGCGTCGCAGCAGGATCGCTCAGGCTGTAACCGATAACCGGCGCGGCGCAGCGCTCGGCCAACTCACGACCGAAAGCGTCATCCAGGTTGACCACTGCCGCCTGCAGATCGCGCTGGAACAGCCGCGCCTTGGCTTCGCCGTAGGCAGCCATGGTGCCGTGATAGTCCAGATGATCACGACTCAGATTGGTAAACACCGCCACAGCAAAACGCACCGCGGCAACGCGGTGCTGGTCCAGCGCATGGGAGGACACCTCCATCGCCACGTGGCTTGCGCCCTGATCACGCATAGACGCCAGTTGCGCCTGTACCGCAACGGCATCTGGCGTGGTCATGCCGTGATCAATCAGCGCACCAGCCAGGCCGCTGCCAAGGGTACCGATCACGCCGCAGCGATTGCCCAGACGATCCAGCGCCTGAGCCAGCATCTGACTGACGCTGGTCTTGCCGTTGGTGCCGGTGATACCAATCACCTGCAGCGCGGCGCTGGGCTGCTGATAAAACCGGTCAGCCAGCGCAGACAATTGTTCCGCCAGCCCTTCAATCTGCACCGACGGCACGGCCAGCTGGTGTGCGACAGCGCCCTGCGACTCCAGAACGACCGCGGCGGCGCCAGCAGCAACAGCCTGGGCAATATAGTCACGGCCGTCGTGACGCAGACCGGGGAACGCAACAAACAGATCACCATCACGTACGTGGCGGCTGTCGAGGGTGATGCCGTGAATATCCGCGTCGGCGCTTACCTTGCCAGGGAACAGCTGAGACAGTTTCATCGCGGCTCTCCGGTGGTGGCCAGTGCCGGCGGCGATGGCAGTGCAGGCTGCTCCAGCGAGGCCAGATTATCCGGCGCCACGTTCATCAGCCGCAGTGCATTGGACATCAGCCCGCCAAATACCGGGGCGGCAACCAGGCCGCCGTAGTAGCCACCGTTGCTGGGCTCATCGATTACCACTGCAATGGCGATGCGCGGGTCACTGCTCGGGCCGAACCCGGCAAACAGCGAACGATAGGAATCTTCCTGATAGCCCTTGCTCGAGGTACTGGCCTTGCGTGCGGTGCCACTCTTACCGGATACGTGATAGCCCGGAACCCGCGCCCTGTGGGTGCCGCCCTCGGCCTCAATGACGTTCTGCAGCATTTCCTGAACCATTCGGGTGGCGTCTTCCGGCAGCACCTGCTGGGTGTCGGGCAAACCGTCCACCCGCAGCAGAGACATCGGCACCTTGCGACCGTCGTTGGCCAGAATCGCGTAGGCCTGCGCCAGTTGAACGGCGGTAACCGACAGGCCGTAGCCATAGGACAGGGCCGCGGTTTCGGCCGAGCGCCAGGTGCGGTAGGTCGGCAGCTTGCCGACGCTTTCGCCCGGAAAACCAACACCGGTGTACTCACCCAGGCCTACCGCCGCCATGGCGTCATGCACCGCTTCGCCGCCAATATCCAGCGCCACCTTACTCATGCCGACGTTACTGGATTTGAGCAGAATGCCCGCCAGATCGAGTACGCCACCCGGTGCCCGGGATACATCGCGAATGGTGTAACGACCGATTCGCAGGGTGCCCGGATAGACATTGACCTGGTCACTCGGCTTCCAGCGACCAGTGGCAAGCGCGGCCGTCATGGAAATCGGTTTCATGGTCGAACCCGGCTCAAAGACATCGATCATGGCGCGATTGCGCATCATGCTCGGCTGCAGATTGGCCCGATTGTTGGGGTTATAGGACGGCTGATTGACCATCGCCAGCACTTCACCGGTATGCACGTCGAGCATCACGACCGACCCGGCCTTGGCGCCGAACTCCTGCATACCTTCGCGCAGCTGACGGTGCGCCAGATACTGCAGACGCAGATCGATAGAGAGGCGCAAGTCATTGCCCGGGCGGGCGTTACTGACCACCTGCACATCCTTGATCAGACGACCACGGCGGTCCTGCAAAACCTGACGTTTGCCCGGTACACCTTGCAGCCACTGGTCATAGGCCAGCTCAAGCCCTTCCTGGCCCTGCTCGTCAACATTGGTGAAGCCGACCAGATGCGCCGCCACTTCACCGGCCGGGTAAAAGCGGCGGTATTCTTCGATGCTGTAGACGCCGTGCACCTTGAGCGCCATGACGGCTTCGCCGGAGGCCGGGGTCATGCGCCGGCGCAGATAGATGAACTCTTTGTCGGCATTGGCCTTGAGACGCTCGCTGAAGGTCGCCAGATCGGTACCCAGGGCACTGGCAAGCTCCGGCCAGTGAGCCTGCTGATCAATCAGCTGCGACGGGTTGGCCCAAATGGTCAACACCGGTGTACTGACCGCCAACGGCTCACCGTTGCGGTCGGTGATCTGACCCCGGTGAGCCGGAATCGGCACATGACGCACACTGCGCTTGTCGCCCTGACTGCGCAGGAAGCCTTCGTCCAGCACATGCAGCTCGGCAATGCGCCAGACAACCGCTGCGCAGCAAAGCCCAAGCAACCCGATAACCAGGCGAAAACGCCAGGGGTACAGGCTGCCGTTGGACTTGAGCGCAAATCGCTTCATGGTTTCACCAGAATCACGTCGCTGGGCTCAGGGACGTGCATACCGAGCTGTTCGGTGGCAATCCGTTCAATGCGGCTGTAGGCCGTCCAGGTGCTCTGCTCCAGCACCAGCCGTCCCCATTCCGCCTGCGCCTTCTCACGCACATCCATCTCGGTCGCCAGCTCGTTGAGCAGCTGACGGCTCCAGTGGGCGCTGTAGGACACTGCCAGCGCGCTGGCGACGCCCAGCACGAACACCAGCGTCAGCCAGCCACTGCCAGTCGGCAGGCCGGAACGCTTGGACAGTGGCGCAGGCGCGTTCATCAGCGCTTCTCCGCAATACGCAGCACGGCGCTGCGGGCACGGGGGTTGGCTTCGATCTCGGCGGCACTCGGCTTGATCGCCTTGCCGACCAGATTGATCGAGACCGGAATATCAATGTCGCGAATCGGCAGGTCACGCGGAATCGGAGCGCCCTTGGCCTCACGACGCATGAATTGCTTGACCATGCGGTCTTCCAGGGAGTGGAAGCTGATTACCGCCAGGCGGCCGGCCGGTGCCAGGACATCCAGCGCTGCACGCAGGCCATCGGCCAGATCATCCAGCTCGCGGTTGATGAAAATGCGAATGCCCTGGAACGCCCGGGTCGCCGGATGCTTACCCTTTTCCCAGGCCGGGTTGGCTTCCTTGATGACCGCCGCCAGATCACCGGTACGGGCAAAGGGCTGCGCGGCGCGGCGGGTTACTACCGCCCGGGCCATACGCTTGGAGAAACGCTCCTCACCGTACTCCTTGAGCACGGTGGCAATATCCGCCTCGCTGGCAGTGTTGACCCAGTCGGCTGCACTCTGGCCAACACCGGGATTCATGCGCATGTCGAGCGGGCCGTCATTGAGAAAACTGAAGCCACGGGTCGGATCATCGAGCTGGGGCGAGGACACACCCAGATCCAGCAAAACACCACTGATACGCCCGTGCAGACCGCGCGCACGCATTTCGTCAGCCATCTCGGCAAAGGACCGCTGTACAACGACAAAGCGGCCGTCTTCGGCCGCCAGTTGTTCGCCAGCCCGGATGGCTTCCGGATCTTTGTCAAAGGCAATCAGCCTGCCCTCTGGCCCCAAGCGGGCGAGCAATGCTCGACTATGACCTCCTCGGCCGAAGGTGCCGTCGATATAGATGCCGTCAGGCTGAATGGCGAGCGCATCAAGCGCCTCGTTCAGCAATACACTGATATGGGAATAGGAGGACACGGTACTCACAGGCTCAGCGAGTGCAGTTCAGCCGGCAACTCGCCAGCCTCCTGCGACTCGTCCAGATAGGCAGAGGTGGTAGCAGTCCAGGCGTCTTCACTCCAGAGCTCGAACTTACCGATTTGACCGACCAGCATTACCTTCTTGTCCAGCCCGGCGTATTCACGCAGCAGCGGCGGCACGACAAAGCGACCGGCGCCATCCAGCTCAAGCTCGAAGGCATTACCGATCAGCAGACGTTGCAGACGCTTGACCGCAGGATTCATGTTGGGCGCCTGCCGCAGCTTGGCCTCGACGGCTTCCCATTCGTGCAGGGGGTAAATCCAGAGACAACGGTCTTCCAGCGCGATAGTGACAACCAACTGTCCATCACAGGACGCCAACAGACGGTCGCGATAGCGCGCAGGCATCGCGAGTCGCCCTTTGGCGTCGAGATTGATGGCATTGGCTCCGCGAAACACGTTGTCGTCCTTCCCCTAGATAATTGGCCGGAGCTCGCCAAAAAATCCCACTCCGTCCCACATAACACCACTTTGCGACACTATAGAAATGCACCTATACAGCGTCAAGAGCCGCACAGAGGAAAAAAACCTTGCACAGCAGTGGTTTAGGTGGTTTTAGCGGGAATATGGATGCAAAAGAGGGTATCAGGAAGCAACAAAAAATAACCAAAGCAAAAAGATCGCCTCACAAGTTAAAGTGAATTGTGAGGAGTAAGATTTTTTTGCTCTAAGAAGAAGTAAGTCACACAGGAAGGAAAATAAGAGTTGGCCTGTAAGCCGGGTTCTGTCGAGGACAGTCATTCCTCTGGGATCGCCATCACTGACAACCTCTAGCAACCTACCCGAATCCAGTGCGGGCCACACCGACGGATTCCTATTTGGTCTTGCTCCAAGTGGGGTTTACCACGCCACAGACTGTTACCAGCTGCGCGGTGCGCTCTTACCGCACCTTTTCACCCTTACCGGCGCTTGCGCGCTTAGGCGGTTTGCTTTCTGCTGCACTTTCCGTAGGCTCGCGCCTCCCAGGCGTTACCTGGCACTTTGCCCTATGGAGCCCGGACTTTCCTCCACGACACTACTTGCGTAGCGCCACAGCGACTGCCCAGCCAACTCTTGGCGGCAAGATTAGCGGGCGGAGCGGCGCAGGGCAAGCATTGCTTTAACCGCCACCCCAATCTATTAGGCGCCGCGCTCCAGTGCGATCTGATACAACAGGTTCTTGCGCACCCCGGTGATCTCTGACGCCAGCTTTGCAGCCCGCTTGAGCGGCAACTCCGCCAGCAGCAGATCCAGCACCCGCAGCGCCTCGTCACCGACCGCATCGGCTTCCGGCGCAGGCGCCCCCTCCACCACCAGCACACACTCACCGCGCTGCTGATCCGAATCGCCCGAGACCCACTTAACCAGCTCAGAGAGCGGCGCCGCACGCAGGGTCTCGAAGGTCTTGGTCAGCTCGCGAGCCAGCAGTACCCGCCGTTCGTCTCCCAGCACCTGTTGCATGTCCTGCAGACACTCAAGCAAACGGTGCGGCGCCTCGTAGACCATCCAGGTCCGGTCTTCCGCTGCCAGCGCCTGCAAACGCTGCCGGCGCCCGTGAGCCTTGGCAGGAAGAAACCCCTCAAAGGCAAAGCGGTCCGACGGCATGCCCGCCGCACTGAGCGCGGCAATCAGGGCGCAGGCCCCAGGCACAGGAGATACTCTGACACCAGCCTCGCGCGCCTGACGCACCAGGTGGTAACCGGGGTCGGAGATCAGCGGCGTACCGGCATCGGAAATCAAGGCAACATCATCACCGGCCAGCAGACGCTCAACCAGCCGCTCGCCCTTATCCCGTTCATTATGGTCATGACAGGCCGTCATCGGCGTATCAATACCGAAATGCTGCATCAGCCTGGCGCTGTGGCGGGTGTCTTCGGCAGCAATCAGGCGGACATCCTTGAGCACCTGAAGCGCCCGCGGGCTCATATCCTGAAGATTACCGATCGGCGTAGCCACCACAAAAAGAGTACCGGCAACAGTGGTCATGGGATTTCCTGAACGCAATTTGTGACGCATTGTACAGCAGCTGCCCGGGGTGTGCCGTGCACCTTGGAGATTGCACGTCTGCTTGGGTACAATGACGCCACCCGACCCGCCGGCCTTTCGCCCCAATCCCGCTCGTAAGGACACCTCGCATGCACCGCTCCATTCGCCTGTCGACCCTGGCTCTGACACTGACCACAGTGCTGGCCGGCTGTGCTTCCGCACCGAAAAGCCTGGACGAGCTGCCCCGCACACCCGATGCCTCGGTTGAAGAAATTCTGAAAAGTGCCGCCCGCCATGACGGTGCCGAAGCCAACCTGCTCCGCCTGCACGCCGCCCAGACCGCATTGAACAACGGTAATCCCGAGCAGACCCTGCGCGTCCTCGAGGACATTCCGCAAAGCGCCCTGCCAGCAGACCAGCAGATTCGATTCAGCGAGCTGCAGGCCACCAGCGCGATGGCCCTGGGTGACAGCCTCACGGCACTGACCGCAATCAAGCACCCGTCCCTTGAGCAGCTCGACATCCGCCCCCTGCACGAACAGCTGCGCATTCAGCAGTTGCGCGCAGATATACTGGACGCCAACGGGCAATACATCGAAGCAGCCCGGGAGCGCGTCTTTATTCACAGCCTGCTTGACCCGAGCCAACAGGCTGCTAACAACCAGGCAATCTGGGACAGCCTGACCCAGGCGAAAACCCAGACACTGCAGACGGCCAGCGAAGGCGCCAGCGGTGAATTCGCAGGATGGCTTGAGCTGGCACTGATTACCCGCAATCAGCGCAATCTGGACCTGCAAGTCCGGGCGCTGAAGGCCTGGAAGGAAAGCCATGCAACCCATCCCGCCGCCAATCGCCTGCCCGACTCGATCCAGCAAATCGAAGCGCTGCAGGCGAGTCGCCCAACCCACATCGGCCTGCTGCTGCCCTTCAACGGGCCACTCGCCAGCGCAGCACAGGCGCTGCGTGATGGTTTCCTGGCAGCGCAGTACCAGGCGCAAAGTCAGGGCATCAGCCAGCCTCAGGTCACCCTTTATGACAGCACCGAGTACAGCCAGGCCATCGACGCGCTGAATCAGGCCAAGCGCGAAGGCGTTCAATGGATGATCGGCCCCCTGGAGAAAGACAAGGTCGCCCAACTGGCCAGCAGCGGCGCACTGCCGCTGCCGACCCTGGTACTGAACTACGCCGAACAGGCCACCTCGGACAGCAGCATCTATCAGTTCGGGCTCGCCCCGGAAGACGAGGCTCGTTCTGCGGCCATTCGTGCCTGGAACGACGGCAAGCGCCGCATGGCCACCCTGAGTACACGGGACGACTGGAGCCAGCGCGCCAACCGTGCCTTTATCACTGAATGGGAGCGCCTCGGCGGCATCCTGATAGGTCAGGAGCTGGTAGACCAGCCCGCAGCTGTTGCCAATCAGATGGGCGAATTGCTGAAAATCAAGCAGAGCGAGAATCGAGCAAACCGCATCAGCAGCATCCTCGGCGACGTACTGGCCCAGCCCACGCCACGTCAGGACCTGGATGCCCTGTTCCTCGCAGCAACACCCTTGCAGGCACGCCAGATCAAGCCAACCCTGGCGTTCCAGTACGCAGCCGACCTGCCTGTTTACGCGACATCGCACGCCTATCAGATCGACTCTAGCGGCATGCAGAATACCGACCTTGACGGCTTGCTGATCGCCGAGATCCCCTGGCTGCTGGAGCAGAACGATCCACTGTATTCCGACGTCACCGGCAACTGGCCCCAGGCAGGAGGGGCTCTGGGACGCCTTTACGCCATGGGTGTTGATACCCAGCGCATCTTTGCCCGCCTGCCCCAGATGCGCGAATACCCGGATACACGCATAGAAGGCGCGACCGGCGAACTGACGCTGGACAGCACCGGGCGAATTCAGCGCCTGCTACCCTGGGGCCAGATCCGCAATGGGGTCCTTGAACCTGCAGCACCGAGCGACAGCGGCGCCCTCTGATGCCGCATCCGACCAGCCGGCAGCAGCTGGGCAATCTCGCCGAGCGCATGGCTGAACAAATCATGTGCAACGCAGGTCTATCCTGTCTGGCACGCAATTATAGGTGCCGACAGGGCGAGCTTGATCTGGTCATGCGCGACGGCGATACAGTAGTATTCGTCGAAGTGCGCTACAGGCAGCAGAGCCATTGGGGAAGCGCAGCAGAGAGCGTTAATCGGGCCAAGCAGCATCGCCTGATTCATACCGCGCAGCACTATCTGCTGAACACGCCCCGCCTGGCCAACCAGCCCTGTCGTTTTGACGTCATAGCCGCCGAAGGCGACCCTTCGAATCCGAAGTCCTACCACTGGATTCGAGAGGCATTCACTTGCTAGCGAGTTTCCCTATGGACATGCAACACCGCATCAGACAGCTTTTTACCGATAGCATCGAAACCAAGACCCGCGCGATGGACGTGCTCGGCCCCAGCATCGAGCAAGGTAGCCAGATGATGGTCAACGCGCTGCTCAGTGAGGGCAAGATCCTTACCTGCGGCAACGGCGGCTCCGCGGGTGACGCGCAGCACTTCTCCTCCGAGCTGCTGAACCGCTTTGAACGGGAACGCCCAAGCCTGCCGGCAATCGCTCTGACTACCGATGCATCAACCATTACCTCGATCGCCAACGATTACAGTTACGAAGAGGTATTCTCCAAGCAGATCCGCGCACTCGGACAACCCGGCGATATCCTGCTGGCGATCTCGACCAGCGGCAACTCTGCCAACGTCATGCAGGCCATTCAGGCTGCACACGATCGCGAGATGCACGTTGTTGCGCTGACCGGCCGCGATGGCGGCGCCATGGCGTCACTGCTGATGCCTGAGGACGTAGAGATCCGCGTTCCGGCCCGCTCGACCGCACGCATCCAGGAAGTCCATCTGCTGGCGATTCATTGCCTGTGCGACCTGATTGACCGTCAACTGTTCGGGAGCGAGGAATGAAACGACTGTCAGCCATTGCTCTGGCTCTGATGCTTGCCGGCTGCAGCTCTGTCCTGACAGCCACACGCGATACGCCCATTCAGGACAACCACGGCACCCGCACCATCGGCAGCAGCATCGATGACCAGTTGATCGAGACCAAGGTTGCGGTCAACGTCAACAAGGCCAACACCGCAATTGAAACAGAAGGCCGCATTGTAGTTACCAGCTACAACGGCGTAGTGCTACTGGCCGGCCAGGTGCCGCGCGGCGACCTGATTGCCACCGCTGGCGAAGCCGCCAAGCAGGTGCAAAGGGTCAAGGTGGTTCACAACGAACTGACCGCCGGCCCGCGCCTGTCACTGCTGGCGCGCAACCAGGACGGCCTGATTACCGCCAACCTGAAGACCCGCCTGCTGACTGACGGCACCATCCCCGGCACACGCATCAAGGTCGTCACCGAGGCCGGCGTGGTTTATCTGATGGGACTGGTCACCCACCACGAGGCCAACCTTGCGGTAGCACAGGCCCAACAGATTGGCGGCGTCCAGCGCATCGTCAAGCTGTTCGAATACCTCGACTGACCCATCATCAGCAGCCCACAAAAAAACCCGCAAAGCGGGTTTTTTTGTGGCTACTTGACGACCTTCAGCGACGGACGACCGCCACCCTCTGGCCGCGGCGGCTGTGGCGGCTGATCATCACCGTCAGCCTCATCCGGCGGCGGGGTACTGGGCTCCAGTTCGAACACCATACCCTGACCATTCTCCCGGGCGTAGATGGCCATAACCGCGCCCAACGGAATCCATACCTGCTGAGCGACCCCGCCAAAACGACCGTCAAAGCTGATCAACTCGTTATCCATGTGCAATTCACGCACGGCACTTGGCGACAGATTCAGCACGATCTGCCCATCCTCGACAAACGCGGTCGGCACAGCCGTGTCCGGGTACTCCGCGTTGACCAGCATATACGGGGTGCACTGGTTATCCAGAATCCACTCATACAGGGCGCGCACCAGATAGGGGCGACTGGAACTCATTGCAACCACAGGCGCGTCCTCCAATCAGTTGGTCTTCATATCCCGCTCGGCCGCCGACAGACTGGCAATAAATCCCTCACGCTGGAAGATCCGCTCCATGTAGTCGAGCAACGGCTTGGCCTGCTTGGGCAACTCGACACCCAGCTCCGGCAAACGCCAGAGAATCGGGGCAATGCAGCAGTCCACCAGACTGAACTCTTCACTCATGAAGAAAGGCATTTCGGCAAATACCGGAGCGACTCCGATCAGACTCTCGCGCAATTCCTTGCGGGCACGCGTTACCTCTGCAGCAGCGCTCTTCGGATCAACGATGACATCAACCAGACGGCACCAGTCACGCTGCACGCGATACATCAGCAGGCGACTGTTGGCACGCGCGACAGGATAAACCGGCAACAATGGCGGGTGCGGGAAACGCTCGTCCAGGTACTCCATCATGATATTGGGCTCATACAGCACCAGATCACGATCAAGCAACGTGGGTACATTGTTATAGGGATTATTCTCGGCAAGCTCCTGCGGATGATCGCCAGGCTCAACGTTAATCACGTCAACGGTAACCCCCTTTTCTGCCAGCACAATCCTGACCCGATGGCAGTAGTGATCCCGGGGGTCAGAGAAAAATGCCATGGAGGAACGCTTGTTGGCGGTTACGCCCATATGTAAACCCTCATCCTTATTCGGACTGCGGCAGGCGCCAAACTGACACCTAAAAGCACAAAGCGCGCAGTCAGGCTGCGCGCGCAGAGCGCCATTATACCCCAGAAACAAGTGCGCGCCCTCAAGGGGCGCGCACAGATCATCCAGACCTCAGAAGATCAATGGACATCTCGCCAGTATTCGCGCTTCAGCAGATACGCAAACACGAACAGGAAGGCCAGATACAGCAGCACGTACACACCGATGCGGTGACGCTCCAGCTTGATCGGGTCTGCCGAGTACGCCAGGAAGGTGACCAGGTTGCGCACAGTGGTATCGAACTCTTCCTCAGTCTGGGTACCGGTACCCGGAACCACCGTCAGAACGTCACACTGCTCCTGCTTCATGATCTCACCACTGAGGGTGTCGCGCATGACCTTGCCGCTGTCGTCCTTGACCGGCATGGCCTTGCAGCCGATCACCTGACGACCCTGCAGCTCAGCCAGCACGTTCGGCATACCGACATTCGGGAATACCTTGTTGTTGGCACCCAGCGGACGAGCAGGATCTTCATAGAAGGTACGCAGGTAGGTGTACAGCCAGTCATTACCACGAACACGGGCAACCAGCGTCAGATCCGGCGGCGCAGCACCGAACCATTTCTTGGCATCCGAAGGACGCATGGCGTTCTTCATATGGTCACCGATCAGAGTACCTTCGGTGAACACCAGGTTATCGAGCATCAGCTGCTCAGGAATACCCAAGTCGGTAGCAACACGCTCGTAACGCTGATACTGCGCAGAGTGGCAACCCATACAGTAGTTGACGAAGGTGCGCGCGCCATCCTGCAGTGCGGCCTTGTCGGTCAGATCGATGTTGGCTTCATCCAGGTGGTAACCACTACCGCCAGCCGCGAAGGCTACGGTCGGCACCAGAGCGAACATCAGGGCAATAAGTTGTTTTTTCATTAGCCAGTAACCCTCTCCGGAACCGGTTTGGTCTTCTCCATCCGGGTGTAGAACGGCATCAGGATGAAGAAGGCGAAATACAGAACGGTACAAATCTGCGACAGCAATGTGCGACCGGGAGTCGACGGAATCGCGCCCAGCACACCCAGGATGACGAAGCACACGCAGAAGATGACCAGCCACAGCTTGCTCATCCAGCCTTTATAGCGAATGGAGCGAACCGGGCTACGGTCCAGCCAGGGCAGTACAAACAGGATTGCAATGGCAGCGCCCATCGCCAGAACACCCGGGAAGGCAGAGCCGGCAATCGAGGGAACCGCACGCAGAATCGCGTAGAACGGCGTGAAGTACCAGACCGGCGCAATGTGATCAGGCGTCTTCAGCTGGTTGGCGATTTCAAAGTTCGGCTTCTCGAGGAAATAGCCACCCATCTCCGGGAAGAAGAACACAATGGCACAGAACACGAACAGGAAGACCACAACACCGACAATGTCTTTAACGGTGTAGTACGGGTGGAAGGCGATACCATCAAGCGGCTTGCCATTCTCGTCCTTGAACTTCTTGATATCGATACCGTCAGGGTTGTTGGAGCCCACTTCGTGCAGCGCGATGATGTGCAGCACAACCAGGCCCAGCAGAACGATCGGCAGCGCGATAACGTGCAGCGCGAAGAAGCGGTTCAGGGTGATACCGGAGATCAGGAAGTCGCCACGTACCCATTGCGCCAGATCCGGACCGATGAACGGAATTGCACCGAACAGGGAGATGATCACCTGAGCACCCCAGTAGGACATTTGCCCCCAAGGCAGCAGGTAACCCATGAAGGCTTCACCCATCAGCACCAGATAGATCAGCATGCCGAACAGCCAGATCAGCTCACGCGGCTTCTGGTAGGAGCCGTACATCAGGCCCCGCAGCATGTGCAGATACACCACCACGAAGAACGCAGATGCGCCGGTCGAGTGCAGGTAACGCAGCAGCCAGCCGTACTCCACATCACGCATGATGTACTCAACGGAGGCGAAGGCACCGTCAGCAGAGGGCTCGTAGCTCATGGTCAGCCAGATACCGGTAACCAGCTGGTTAACCAGCACCAGCATGGCCAGCGAGCCGAAAAAGTAGAAGAAGTTGAAGTTCTTGGGCGCGTAGTACTTGGTCAGGTGATCTTCCATCACCTGATTGACGGACATCCGCTCGTTCACCCATTGCATCAATTTATTCATCAGGCGCTCTCCTGATCCACGCCGATCACGATTACGTCATCAGACTCATATGAATAGGGCGGTACCGGAAGATTCAGGGGCGCAGGCTGGCCCTTGAAGACGCGACCGGACATGTCGTAGTGAGAGCCGTGGCAAGGGCAGAAGTACCCGCCTTTCCAGTCGGCACCCATGTCGGCAGCGGCCACTTCCGGCTTGAACAGCGGAGAGCAACCCAGGTGGGTACATACGCCCATCACTACCAGCAGCTCAGGCTTGATCGCGCGCGTCTTGCCATCCACATAGGCCGGCTGAACGGAAGCCTGGGAGTTGGGATCGGCAACAACCGAGTCCATCTCGTCCAGGACCGCAATGGCCTCAGGGGTCCGATGCGAAACAAACACGGGCTGACCGCGCCATTCGACAACGATCTGCTGACCCAGCTCGATCTTGCTGATATTCACCTTTACCGGCGCACCAGCCGCCTTGGCTCGGGCGCTGGGGAACCAAGCCCCCACGAAGGGGACTGCGGCCCCTACTGCTCCGGCGGCACCAACCACACTCGTGGCGGCCACCAGGAAGCGACGCCGGCCATTATTCACGCCGTCATTACTCATCCAGTCGTCTCCCATCAGCTAATTTCTGGACCTTTTCAGAAGGCCTTTTGAAGTGTTGAACAGCCTGCACAAAATGAAACCGATGGTAATGAAAAACCCCTTTTTTGACAAGGTGATATCCACTCCCAGCACGGCCGACACTATACCGAATTCGCGCCCAATCAGGGACTTGCATCTAACCATAGCAGGCGCGACACCTTGCCGCAGATACGAAAACGCCCGGCACTCCTTCCGGAGCCCGGGCGTTTTGCAGCGCAATACGAGATTAACGCTTGGAGTACTGCGGACGCTTACGCGCCTTGCGCAGACCGACTTTCTTACGCTCAACTTCACGAGCGTCACGGGTAACATAACCCGCTTTGCGCAGCGCGCCGCGCAGTGTTTCGTCGTATTCCATCAGAGCACGAGTGATGCCGTGACGGATGGCACCGGCCTGACCGGAGATACCGCCGCCGCTGACAGTCACGTAGACGTCGAACTTCTCGGTGCTCTCGGTCAGCTCGAGCGGCTGACGAACAACCATGCGAGCCGTTTCGCGACCGAAGAAGTTCTCCAGGCTGCGATTGTTGATAGAGATATTGCCAGAACCCGGACGCAGGAATACGCGAGCGGTGGCAGTTTTACGACGGCCAGTGCCGTAGTTTTGTGTCGCCGACATGGTGAACTCCTTAGATCTTCAGTTCTTGGGGCTGTTGTGCAGCATGCGGATGAGAAGCGCCTTTGTAGACCTTCATCTTCCGGTACATTGCACGACCCAGGGGGTTCTTGGGCAGCATGCCTTTGACAGCAGACTCGATAACACGCTCAGGAGCGCGCTGGATCAGCTTTTCAAAGTTGATGGACTTGATACCACCCGGGAAACCGGAGTGGCTGTAGTACATCTTGTCCTGAACCTTGTTACCGGTTACGTGTACTTTCTCGGCATTGATGATGACGATGTAGTCACCGGTATCAACGTGAGGGGTGTATTCGGGCTTGTGCTTGCCGCGCAGACGTGAAGCAACCTCGGTTGCCAGACGACCCAGAGTCAGACCACTGGCGTCGACGACGTACCAATCACGTTTTACGGTTTCAGGTTTTGCGCTGAAGGTTTTCATTAATCCTAGCCTCAGAGGCCGCTTTCAAAAGAAGACGGCAAATCTTACAGAGTGAAATGTGTTTTTACAAGACAACAAAGCCTAGAACAGACACTCAGTGGGGGCTGCGTGGGTCTGGGTGGCATCTGTGCTGTAAACAACAACGACAGGCTAGGCATCCTGTCGAAAGTGGCGGGCATTATGCCAACCAGCAAAAAAAATACAACCCTTATTTATTCTTATGATCAATAATGAAACGTCCTTTCGGCAATCAAGGAGCACTTCATGCAATACCGCCCTCTAGGCCGCAGCAACCTCAAGGTCAGCGCATTGTGCTTAGGCACCATGACCTGGGGCGAACAGAACACCCAGCAGGAAGCCTTTGCCCAGATTGACCGGGCTCGCGACGCTGGCGTCAACTTTATCGATACTGCCGAAATGTACCCGGTGCCGCCCAAGGCAGAAACCAGCGGCGCAACCGAAACCATCATTGGCAACTTCTTCCAGCAACGCGGTGAACGCGAGAAATGGATCCTTGCCAGCAAGATTACCGGCCCCGGCAACGGCATCAGCCATCTGCGCGGAGGCCGTACGCGCTTCACCCGCGAGCATATCAACCAGGCTATCGAAGGCAGCCTCAAGCGACTGCAGACAGACTACATTGACCTGTATCAGCTGCACTGGCCGGACCGGCAGACCAACTTCTTCGGCCAGCTCGGCTACCGCCATAATCCGGACGACGAGCTGACCTCCTTTGAAGACACCCTGGAGGCGCTGGACGCTCTGATCAAGGCCGGCAAGGTACGCCATATAGGACTGTCGAACGAAACCCCCTGGGGCGTCAGTCGCTTCCTGCATCTAGCGGAATCCCGCGGCTGGCCGCGCATGGTCTCGATCCAGAACCCCTACAACCTGCTCAACCGCACCTATGAAATCGGCCTGGCCGAGATGTCCATGCGCGAGCAGATCGGCCTGCTCGCCTACTCACCGCTCGCCTTTGGCGTGCTGACCGGCAAGTACCTCAACGGCCTGCGCCCGGAGAAGGCGCGCATCACCCTGTTCGAACGTTTTGTGCGCTACAGCAATCCGCAAGCCCAGAAAGCCTGCGCCCGCTATGTTCAGCTTGCCCGCGACCACGGTATGGACCCGGCACAAATGGCCCTGGCCTTCGTCACCCGCCAGCCGTTCGTGACCAGCAACATTATTGGCGCGACCAATATGGATCAGCTCAACCGCAACCTGAGCAGCATCAACATGGGCCTGACCGACAGCGTACTGAGGGCGATCTCCGAGATCCATCAGAGCCAGCCGAACCCGGCACCCTGATCCTGTTGCGGCCGCCCGCCAGGGGCGGCCGCTACTTGACCCAAACGTCTCAAACGGTAGACACTGCCGACGCACGGCCATTTCGGCCATATCTGTCCGATTCAGCCTAAAACGACAACAAGATGCCAAAGCAACCGGCGGCAACACTGCGCCAGGTCGCCATTCTCGCGACCGACTTCACCGTTACTTCGACCCTGGCCCAGGCCCGGGATGTCTTTTACATGGCCAGCCTGAATACCGGCCGCCAGCTTGGTCAGGGGCTGACACCCGGATTTGAGGTGCTGACGGTAACGCCCGACGGTCAGCCGGTTACCGGCTTCAGTCGCGACCCGATCCATGCCGACGCCAGCATCCATGACGTCAAGCCACAGCTGATCATTCTGCCCTCCTTCTGGGCCGATTTTGACCAACTGCACGGGCAGTACCCCGAGGTCGCCCCCTGGCTGCAACAGCAAAGTCAGGCAGGAGCCCTGATCGGCGCCGTTGCCCTGGGTGCATTCTGGCCGGCCGCAGCCGGCCTTCTCGACGGTCGGGAGGCAACCACTTACTGGCGCTTTCACGACGAATACCAGCGGCGCTTCCCGGCAGTGGACCTGCAGCGCGACAAACACCTGACCGACGCAGGGGGCGTGCTCTGCGCCGCCGGCATCAGCTCGGCAAGAGACCTGTTCGTGCACCTTGCGGAGCGACTGTGCAGCCCTGAGGTATCGCGCACCCTGGCCCGCGATGCGTTTTACGAAGTACAGCGCAACTACACGCCCGGCGTAATCGGATTTGGCGGCCAGAAGATGCATCACGACCTGCCGATCCTGCAAATTCAGCAGTGGCTGGAACAGCACTTTGCGGAGAAGTTTCGCTTCGAGGATGTAGCCAGCCGTCACGGCATGAGTATTCGCAACTTCATGCGCCGCTTTCACCAGGCTACCGGGGACAAGCCGCTGCACTACCTGCAGCGACTGCGAATCGGAATGGCAAAAACCCTGCTGATTACCAGCAGTCAGAGCATCAAGACCATCAGCTACGAAATCGGCTACGACGACGCCAGCTTCTTCGCCCGCCTGTTCAGACAGCACACCGGCATGTCACCCAACCAGTACCGTCGAGCCTATCTGCAGGGCAGCCGTGAACCGGCTGCCTGAATCAGGGTTTGTGCGGACGCGCAAGAAACTCGTGTGACTGCATTTCCAGCAGACGGCTCAGCGTGCGCTGGAACTCGAAATCCAGGCGTCCGCCGGAATAGAGATCCTTAAGCGGCACTTCGGCAGACAGAATCAGCTTGACGTTACGGTCATAGAACTCGTCGACCAGGTTGATGAAGCGACGCGCCATGTCATCCTTGGCAGCCCCCATCTGTTCAACATTGGAAATCAGCACCGCGTGGAAGATGCGGCCCAGCTCAATGTAGTCGTTCTGGCTACGCGGGCCATCGCACAGCTCACGAAACTCGAACCAGGCGACATCCTCACAGACCCGCACCGACTTGATCGGGCGGTTCTCGATGATCAGTTCCTCGGCCTCGACAACTTCATTGATATCGGGCACCAGACTGTCGAAGCTGCGCTTCAGGCTGCCATAGGCGTCGCAATCCAGCGGGTAGTGATACAGCTCCGCCTGCTCAAGTGCGCGCAGACGGTAGTCGACGCCGTTGTCCACATTGACCACATCGGTGTGACGATTGAGCAGGGCAATGGCAGGCAGAAAACGCGCGCGCTGCAAGCCATCCTTGTACAAGCCATCGGGCACGATGTTGGAGGTTGCCACCAGAGTCACGCCCTGGGCGAACAACTCTTCCATCAAACTGCCCAGAATCATGGCATCGGTAATGTCGGAAACAAAGAACTCGTCAAAACAGATGACGCGCGCCTCGCTGGCAAACTGCGCCGCGATCAGCTTCAGCGGATTCTTTTCGCCCTTCAAGCCCTTGAGCTCGTGATGCACCCGCTGCATGAAACGGTGAAAGTGCGTGCGCATCTTGCGCTCGAAGGGCAGCGCATCAAAAAAGGTATCGACCAGATAGGTCTTGCCGCGCCCTACGCCACCCCAGAAATACAGGCCCTTGACCGGTTCCGGCTTGCGCTTGCGAAACCGCCCGAAAAACCCTGTGCGTTCGCTTTCGCTGCGAATCAGATCATCGAATAGCCGCTGCAGATGCTGAACCGCACGCTCCTGAGCAGGGTCGTGAAAGAAGTCGGGGCGCTGAAGATCGGCCTTGTATCGTTCAAGGGGAGACATGCACGCAATACCAGTAGGGACATCGAAGGGAGCGATACTCTAACGCCAGCATCGCCCCTTGGCAATCAAGCCTGATCCGTCAGAACCCGCTCCACTTCGGCTTTAAGCAGCACCAACTTGCCGTGAAAGAAGTGCCCGGTGCCGGCAAAGCGGACAACCTCAGCCCCGCGCTCGTCGGCGAAGGCTGCGTAAACAGCCTCAGGTGCGACCACGTCATCGTCCTCGCCCATCATGACGCTGGCCGGCCCTGCCAGCGGCTTGAGCGCGGCGAAATCCTGCTTTTCAACCGACGGTGCGACCAACACCAGACGCTCGGGCCATTGGGCCAGTCGCGTCGCCGCCGCAGCGGCGACGAAGCCGCCAAAGGAGAACCCCATCAGCCACAGACGCGATACGTCCTCGTGCTGCAGGACCCAGTCAATCACCGCCAGGCAGTCATCCACCTCGCCAATGCCATAGTCGTGCTGCCCGGCACTGGTACCCACGCCGCGAAAATTGAAACGCAGGGTACTGGCCCCCAGATCCCGTGCTGTGCGCATCAGGGTATGCACTACCTTGTTGTGCATGGTCCCGCCCTGCACGGGGTTGGGATGACAGATCACTGCCAGAAGTCCGGGCACATCGCCACGGGTCAGCAGCGCTTCAAGAGGACCACACGGCCCTTCGATAACAATTGACTCTTCACTCGCTCTGGACATGACCGACTCCGTGACTACTGCGTGGGCTGGGGCGTCGCATCAGCGGAACCAGAGGGTGCTGCGACACTCAAACGCCGTATTCTGAACCCTGCCTGACAACACTGACAAGTTGCCTGCCCCCCACCATCGTTTAGGTGCAAATGCCCTAGCCTTGGCCGGCAAATGTCGTTACCGTAACCACATGGTTCGGACAGGCAGCACCCGCTGGACTGATAGCACCAACCTAAAGATGAGGGACCCAAGGTGGAAGCAAGCGAAAACCTGTGGATTGCAGCAGCCATTGCACTGGCAGTGGGCGTCGTCGTCGGCATCGTGCTGGCGCAGGTATCCCGGCGCGTCAGCGGCGGCAGTAATAGCAGCGCGCAGGCCCAGCTGGAGAGCCTGCAACTGCGTTTTGAAGAGTATCAGCAGGAAGTGGCCGCCCACTTCAAGACCACCGCCACCCTGGCCAGCCGCCTGAATCGCAGCTATCAGGACATTCAGGAACACCTTACCCATGGCGCCGTTGAGCTGGCACCCGACGACATGACGCGTCAGCGTCTGCTGGCCGCGCTCGATCAGGATGCCGGCATCGTGCACAGTTCGTCTCGCTCCCAGGCAGAACCGGCATTCGACACCCTTGAGCCGCCGCGCGACTATGCGCCCAAGGACGCCGCTGGCCCGGGCACCCTGTCCGAAGACTTCGGCATCAAACGCAAGCCATGACCCCCGAGCCTGCGCCTCCCAACGGCGCAGGCATCCCCAATGCCCGATACATCTCCCTTTATTCGCCTACCGGACGCCCAGTGCGACAGCCTGTGTCTGGCCGGCGACTGGACCCTGGCCAATTACGCCGAGCTTCGCAGCCTGATCGCCGACCTGCCGGGTGATGCGGTAAAGCAGGCCCGGATTGACCTCAGCGACATCGCTCACATCGACACCGCAGGCGCGCAGCTGATCTGCGACATGTTAGGCGTTGACCGGCTGCAACAGGTCCTGAGTGGGGACACCGGCCTGAACCGGGAACGTCAGACACTGCTGGCCCGTATCGCAACGACCTGCCCACCGGGCCCCGATCCGGAGCAGGCAGCCGCAAATCCGCTGGTTGAAATGCTCGAGCGCATCGGTGTCAGCATGGGACAGCACTGGGCCCACGTCATCGAGCTGCTGGGCTTTATTGGCCTGACCCTGAGCGGACTGTTTAGCAGCCTGTTCCGACCCCGCAGCTGGCGCCCTACCGCCATCGCGGTACAGATTGAACAGACCGGGCTAAATGCGGTGCCGATCGTCGCCCTGCTGACGTTCATGGTCGGCGCGGTCATCGCCTTCCTCGGCGCCACCGTCTTGCAGACCTTCGGCGCCAGCATTTACACCGTAGACCTGGTGGCATTTTCCTTCCTGCGCGAATTCGGCGTGCTGTTGACCGCAATTCTGATGGCAGGCCGGACCGCCAGCGCGTTCACCGCACAGATTGGCTCGATGAAATCCAATGAAGAAATCGACGCTATTCGCGCCCTCGGTCTCAACCCGCTTGAACTGCTGGTGTTGCCACGGGTCATCGCCCTGCTGATTACCCTGCCGGCGCTGACCTTCATCGCCATGCTATCGGGCTTGCTGGGTGGCGCCATGGTCTGCGCCTTCAGTCTGGACATCTCGCCGGTCATGTTCCTCAACCTGCTGCACGACGATGTCGGTGTGCAGCACTTCCTGCTGGGCATGGCCAAGGCGCCGGTATTTGCCTTTCTGGTCGCCATCATTGGCTGCCTTGAGGGCTTCAAGGTCTCGGGCAGCGCCGAATCGGTCGGAGAGCACACCACCTCCAGCGTGGTGCAATGCATCTTTGTGGTGATTCTGGTCGATGCGCTGGCCGCCCTGTTCTATATGGAGATGGGATGGTGAACACAACCGTAGCCAAACCCATCGTTGAGGTACGCGGCCTGGTCAACCGCTTCGGCAAGCAGACCGTGCACGACAACCTCGACCTCGACATCATGCCGCGGGAGGTACTTGGCGTAGTCGGCGGCTCCGGTACCGGCAAGTCGGTATTGCTGCGCTCGATCGTCGGCCTGCGCCGTCCTAACGCCGGTTCGGTAAAGGTGTTTGGTCAGGACCTGCAAACCCTGTCGGAGGAACAGCGCTCGTTGCAGGAGCGCCGCTTCGGCGTGCTGTTCCAGTCCGGCGCGCTGTTTTCCTCGCTGACCGTGGCCGAAAATATTGCCCTGCCGCTGGTTGAGCATATTGGCCTGAGCCGCCGCGACGCCGACCACCTGGCTCGCATGAAAGTGCTGCTGACAGGGCTGCCAGCGGAGGCTGCCGACAAATATCCATCCATGCTGTCGGGCGGCATGGTCAAGCGTGCCGCACTGGCCCGTGCGCTGGCACTGGACCCCGACATCCTGTTTCTCGACGAGCCCACCGCGGGTCTCGACCCCATTGGTGCAGCCGCGTTTGACCAGTTGATTCGCACCCTGTGTGATGCGTTGGGGCTGAGTGTGTTTCTGGTTACCCACGACCTCGATACCCTCTACGCCATCTGTGACCGGGTCGCGGTGCTGTCCCAGAAGCGCGTCCTGATCGCCGACACCCTGGAGCGCGTTGCCCAGACCGACGACACCTGGGTACAAGACTACTTCCACGGTCCGCGCGGACGTGCCGCCGCGTACCAACACCTTGCAGCAGAAGAGTAAAGAGCCATGGAAACACGTGCCAACCATGTGTTGATCGGTTTGTTCACCGTGCTCTCGGCGCTGGCAGCCATCGTCTTTGCGATCTGGCTGAGCAACTCGAGCACCGCGGATGACCAGCGTTACTACACCGTTGTCTTCAAGCAGTCGGTCACAGGTCTGTCACGCGGCAGCGCGGTGCAGTTCAGCGGTATCCGTATTGGCGAGATCACCGAGCTGGGGCTTGATGCCGACGATCCGCGCATTGTACGTGCGCGCATCCGCATCGACTCCAGTGTCCCGATCACCCGGGCAACCAAGGCACGGCTGTCCTTCACCGGCATTACCGGTACCTCGGTGATCGAACTGACGCACAACGACCCTGACAGCCCGCCGCTGACAGCCGCGAAAGGGCAGGATCCGATTATCGAAGCCATCCCGTCCCCTATCTCCGCCCTGCTCGCCAACGGCGAAGACCTGATGACCAATATCAACAAGCTGATCGTCAGCGCCCGCAAGGTGCTGTCCGAGGAAAACGTCAACAGTTTCAGCATGACGCTTGAAGGTCTCAATCAGGCAACTCACAGCATTGCCAACCCCGACGGTAACGTGCAGCAGTTGCTGGCAGAACTGCGCGCTACCAGCAAGGCAGCGACCGAAACCCTGGAGCGAAGCAACCAGATGATCGCGCGCACCGACCAGCTGCTCAGCAACGATGGCGCCGCCACTCTCGCAAGCGCCCGTCAGGCCATGGACTCCATAGCCGAAACCAGTAGCCAGCTTGAAAAGATCCTCAGCGAAAACCGCAACGCACTGAGCAGCGGAGCCCAGGGCCTGGGTCAGCTTGACCCGGCGCTCAACGACCTGCGCAATACCCTGGCCGACCTCAGATTACTCAGCCGCCGCCTGCAGGACGATCCAACCCGCTTCCTGCTCGGCCGCGAAGCGCAACAGGAGTTCACCCCATGACCCGTATCCGCCTGGCCGCCGGACTGCTCGGACTGACGCTGATGTCAGCCTGCTCGGTGCTACCCGAGAGCGAGCCGCTGACCACCTATCAACTGCCTGCACCTCGGCTGGCCACGAGCAGCCAGCCTCCGCTGCCCCACTCGCTGCGCATCATTACGCCGACTGCCAGCTACTCGCTGCAGACCCCAAGGATCATGGTGACGCCTGAGGGCAATACCCTGACCAGTTACCAGGGTGCGCGCTGGACCGACCCTAACCCCGTTCTGCTGCGTGAACATCTGGTGCAGGCGTTCCAGCAAAGTGGCAGCTTCAAAAGCGTCAGTACCGAGGTTCATGCGCTGCAGACCGACATCCAGCTCTACAGCGACCTGCGCCAGTTCCAGACGCTGTACCGGGGCGACAGTGTCAGTGCCATCATCGAGCTGGATGCCAAGCTGGTTGATCCCGGCTCACGCGGCGTCATTGCCAGCCGTCACTTCCGCGTCAGTCAACCGCTGACCGACACCGCCGTGCCCGCCGTGGTCGACGGCCTCAGCAGTGCCGCCGATACCCTGGCCCAGCAGCTGCTCGACTGGAGCCGCGCCACCCTGCGGCAAGATCAAGCGCAGTAATCCCGGACCGCGGGCACCCTGGCGGTGCTCGCAGACCAACCCTCCCCACTCCGCAGCAACCCAAGTCAGTCACTCTTTGCGTTCCGCTCAATATGTAAATACAATGCGAACGATTCTCATAATCACTAGCATATAAAAAGGAGCGCGTTACATGCCGACCACTACCTCCCCATGTCAGCAAACCTCCCGGGGAATTCGCCCGCTGACTCTGGCAATTCACCTTCTAGCCGCCGGCTCAGCCGTCACTGTTCTTCCGGTCGCTGCGCAGACCGCCAGCGAAGAAGACGTGCTGCTCGCACCAATCAGCGTCACCGGCCAGGGACAACGCAGCACAACCACCGAGGGTACCGGCGCCTACACCGCCGAAGCTGCGCGCACCGCAACACCTTTGACTCTCTCCCTTCGCGAGACCCCCCAATCGGTTACCGTGGTCACCCAGCAGCAGATTGAAGATCAGAATCTGCAAACCATTCTGGATGTCGTAAACAACACCGTCGGTGTATCGGTCAACCGCTACGAGACCAGTCGCGCCCAGTTCAACGCCCGCGGTTTCGACATCAACGCCCTGATGATCGATGGCGTGCCGACCATCTGGGAGCAGCCGTGGAGCTCCGGCGAGATCTTCAGCAGCTTGGCCATGTATGACCGCGTCGAGGTGGTACGCGGCGCCAACGGTCTGATGGCCGGTGTGGGCGATCCGTCCGCCTCACTGAATATGGCGCGAAAGCGCGCGAACAGCACCTATCTGACCGGGTCTGTGGAAGTCAGCGGCGGTACCTGGGATACCTGGGGAACCCTCGGAGACGTGTCCTTCGCAGTCAACGAGGCCGGCACTGTGCGCGCCCGTCTGGTCGGCGAATACAACGATGGTGACAGCTGGATCGACTTGCACAGCAACCAGCGCGAAACTCTGTACGGCACCATGGACATCGACCTCACCGAGAACACAACACTGTGGTTCGGGCTGAGCCGCCAGGAAAACAATTCCGACTCGCCCATCTGGGGTGGCCTTCCGGTATGGTATGCAGACGGCTCACGCACTGACTGGAATCGCTCTAAAACCACCTCTGCCGACTGGAGCAAGTGGGACAGCAGCTACGAGACCCGCTTCATCAATCTCGATCACCGCTTCGGTAATGACTGGCAGCTGAATCTCAGCTATACCCGGGGTGAACGCAACGCCGAATCCCGCCTGTTGTACCTCTCCGGCAACCCGGACAGGACAGGTACCGAACCGATGAGCAGCTTCCCCGCCATATACGAAACCCGAACAGTGCAGGATGACTACAGCATTCGTCTGGATGGTCCGATCACGCTGTTTGAACGCGAGCATGACCTTGCCTTCGGCTATATCCACAGTGAGCAGAAGTTCGACGCCGACACACGACAAGCGCTGACCGGTTACGGCGGCGTCGCCGACTTTGACAGCTATGACGGTGATTTCCCGGAACCGGTCTGGGGCAACCTGATCACCTACGGTTACGGTGACGTTACTCAGCACGGACTTTACGCAGCCACCCGCCTGAACATCACCGACGATCTGAAGGTGATTCTGGGCGCACGGGACAGCAACTACGAGAAAGAAGCTGACGATATCTATTCCGCGGTCAGCAAAACCGACGTCAACCACGAGCTGACACCCTACGCCGGCGTCGTCTACGACCTGACCGACAGCGTGTCGGCCTACGCCAGCTACACCGATATCTTCCTGCCCCAGTCCGAGCGCGATGCCAACGGCCAGCAGATTGAGCCGATTGTCGGCAAGAGCTATGAGCTGGGTTTGAAAAGCGAACTGTTCGACGGCCGATTGAACGCCTCCGCCGCCATCTTCAAGATCGAACAGGACAACCTGGCTGTCAGCACCGGGGTAGTGATTCCGGGCAGTCCGACTGGCGAACTTGCCTATGAAGCCAGCGAAGGCGCTACCAGTAAGGGCTTCGAACTGGAGATGTCTGGCGAGCTGACGCCCGGCTGGAACATCGGTGCTGGCTATACCCAGTTTGAAGTCGAAGACGCTGACGGCAAAGCCGTCAACACCCTGTACCCGACAAAATTGCTGCGCACCTTCACTACTTACCGCTTCTCGGGTGAGTGGAATCGCTTGACCATTGGCGGCGGCGTCAACTGGCAGGACAGCATCTATACCTATGCAACCAACCCCGACGATCAACTGGAGAAAATCGAGCAGGACGCCTACGCACTGGTCAACCTGATGGCGCGCTACGACATCACTGACAACCTGTCGGCGCAGCTAAACGCCAACAACGTCACCGATGAGAAGTACTTCGACATCTTCGACGCCTATGGCGCATTGACCTACGGCGCTCCGCGCAGCGTGACAGCGACGGCCAAGTACCGCTTCTGACCTCCCTTGCCTCCCCCGGTCATCCGGGGGAGGCAAGCGCAAGACGCCGCAGGCGCGTCTCATTCCGCCCCTCGGCCATTGGCTGCGTATACGCGCTATGCTGAACACCTGTCTGCGTCCGTGGTCTGAGCATGGAAGCAGACAGCCGTTTCAGCCGATCAGGGAGTAGCGCAAATGAGCACCAGCCGCATTGAACGAGACAGCATGGGCGAGCTGCAGGTACCGGGCGACGCCCTCTATGCTGCCCAAACCCAGCGCGCCGTCAACAACTTTCCGGTCAGCGGCCAACCGATGCCCAAGCGCTTTATTCGCGCCCTGCTGCTGGCGAAGCGTGCCGCTGCCAGTGCCAACGCCGAACTGGACCAGTTGCCCGCGCCAATGGCCAAGGCCATCTGCCATGCCGTCGATGAGCTGCTGAAAGCCGATGATTACATGCAGCACTTTCCGGTCGATGTGTTTCAGACCGGCTCCGGCACCAGTTCCAACATGAACGCCAACGAAGTGCTCGCCACCCTGGCCAGCCGCAACAGCGGCCAGACCATCAACCCCAACGATCACGTCAACTGCAGCCAAAGCAGCAACGACACCATCCCCTCCAGCATCCACATCAGCGCCGCACTGGCCCTGCATGAAGACCTGATGCCTGCACTGCAGCATTTCGAGCAGGTCACCCGAGCCAAGGCACGCACCGTTGAGCACCATGTCAAAACCGGCCGCACCCATCTGATGGATGCCATGCCGGTGCGCCTGAGCCAGACTCTCGACACCTGGGCCGATCAGATCGAAGGCAACCGCCAGCGCCTGGAGCAGCTGCAACCCATGCTGCACAGTCTCGCCCAGGGCGGCACGGCGGTCGGCACCGGCGTCAACGCCCACCCCGCGTTCGCCGAGCACTTCTGCCGCGCACTGAGCGCCAGCACCGGCATAACCTTTGCCCCGGCGGCCAACTTCTTCACCCACATCGGCTCGCAGGACATCGCCGTTGCCCTGTCCGGGCAACTGAAGACCCTGGCCGTCAGCATCACCAAGATCGCCAACGACCTGCGCTGGATGAACTCAGGGCCACTGGCCGGGCTTGGCGAGATCGAGCTGGAGGCACTGCAACCCGGCTCCTCGATCATGCCGGGCAAGGTCAACCCGGTGATTCCGGAGGCGGCCGCCATGGCCGCCGCCCAGGTCATCGGCAACGACGCCACCATCACCCTCGCCGGCCAGTCCGGCAATTTCGAGCTGAACGTCATGCTGCCGCTGGTCGCACGCAACCTGCTGGAGAGCCTGAACCTGCTGAGCAATGTCACTCGCCTGCTGGCCGACAAGGCCATAGCCGGCTTTACCGTGCGCGAGGACCGACTGCAGCAGGCACTGGCGCGCAACCCGATACTGGTGACCGCTCTGAACCCGATCATCGGCTACCAGAAAGCCGCCGAGATCGCCAAACAGGCCTACAAGGAAGGTCGACCGATTGTTGATGTAGCCGCGGAAAACACCGATCTTAGTCGAGACGAACTGACCCGCCTGCTGGACCCGGCGAAATTGACTGAAGGCGGAATCTGACAGGCCCGCCGGTGCTTACTGCTCCGGCCGCGCTGCCGCATCCCCCACATCGTCACCCACCTGCCAGCCACCCCCGATGGCCGAAGCCAACTCGGCAGCTGCGGCAAGCCGGGCGCTGGTGACACTGATGCGTCCGCGTTTGGCGCTGAGCGTGGTGTTCTGGGCAATCGATACTTCCAGATAGGAAACCAGACCGGACTGGTAGCGATTGGTGATTACCCGTTCGTTTTCCTCTGCCAGCTCAACCAGCCGATCCTGCTGGACCGCCTTCTCGCGCAAAATTGCAGTGGTCGCCAGCGCATTTTCCACATCGGCCAGTGCGTCGAGTACGGTCTGACGGTAGGCGGCGACCTGTTCGTCGTAGCGGGCCAGGGCAGCGTCTCGGGCAGCACTGCGCCGGCCGCCGTCAAACAGCGTTTGCGCCAGACTGGGTCCAACCGACCAGACCCGCACCGGGGTATCCCAGAGGTCGCTGATCGAACTGCCGCTGACACCGGCGCTGCCGCCCAGCGTCAGGGTGGGTAACCAGGCGGTGATGGCGACGCCGATATCGGCGTTGGCTGCTGCGACGCCGCGCTCGGCAGAGACCACATCCGGGCGGCGGGCAATCAGCTCCGCTGGCAGTTGCGCCGGAATCGGCGGCACCGCGGGCAGCGCCTCGACTACCGCCAGTTCCAGATCGACCGGGGCACGGCCCAGCAGCGCGGCGATGGTGTTCTGTTCCAGCGCCCGCTGATTCTGCAGGTCGTACAGGTCACTGCGCAGTGACTGCAGCTGGGTTTCGGCCTGAATCACGTCGGCGCGGGAGACGATGCCGGCGTCGTACTGGTTGCGCGTCAGCTGGGCCGAACGGGCTGAGGACGCCAGCGTCTGCTCCAGCAGCCGATACTGCAGGTCCTGGGCGCGCAGATTGATGTAGCTGTTGATCACGGCCGACTGAATCGACAGCCGGGCGGCGGCCAGATCCGCCGCACTGGCTTCCAGCGCAGCGGTATCGGATTCGACCTGACGGCGCACCCGCCCCCACAGATCCAGCTCCCAACTGATACCCAGCTGCGCGCTGCTGCGGGTGCCGGTACTGACTTCACTGCCGCCGCTGCGTGCGGTATCCAGCGCCGCGCTCAGGGTCGGGCTGTATTCTCCAGTGCTCAGCCTGCGCTGCGCCAATGCTGCGCGATAACGGGCTTCAGCCTGCGCCAGCGTCTGGTTGCGCTGATTGGCTTCCTCGATCAGCGCATTCAGCGCGGCATCGCCAAACACTTCCCACCAGCGCCCGCTGGCTGCCCAGCTTTGTTCCGGCATCGGCTGCCAGCCCTGGTCATAGCGCAGCGCTGAGGGCTCGACCGTGGTCGGCACCCGGTAATCCGGGCCGAGCGTACAGCCGCCAATCAGCGCAGTGGCCAGAACAACAGAGGTAGACAGCAGGGAGAGCTTCATCGGTAACAGCCCCGATCAGGTTGAGGGTGAGGAAGGTTCGGTTGCACCACGGCGCAACACGCGCTGACGCAGGTTTTCCAGATACAGATAGACCGCCGGCGTGGTGTACAGCGTCAGCAATTGGCTCAGCGCCAAGCCACCAAAAATGGTGATCCCCAGCGGGCGGCGCATCTCGGCACCTTCGCCAAAGCCCATGATCAACGGCACCGCGCCGAGCATGCCGGCGAGGTTGGTCATCAAAATCGGTCGCAGTCGCAGCAGCGCGGCGCGGTGAATACTCTGCTGCGGATTGAGCCCTTCGCGGCGCTGCAGCTCCAGCGCGAAGTCGATCATCATGATGGCGTTCTTCATCACGATACCGATCAGCAGGAACAGCCCCAGCATGGCGATCAGACTCAGACTCTGGCCGCCGAACTTGAGCGCCAGCAGCGCGCCCAGCCCGGCCGGCGGCAGGGTCGAGAGAATGGTCAGCGGATGCAGCGTACTCTCGTAGAGCACACCGAGCACCAGATACACCGCCAGCAGCACGGCAACAAAGATCCACGGCTCAACCGCAGCGCCAAAATCGTTGGCCGACGGCGGTGCCTCATGCACATCGCTCGGCAACATCACCTCGTTGAGAATCTGCGCGATGGCCTCCTTGGCCTGCGCTTCGGTGACGCCCGGCGCCAGCGCATACCCCACGCCCATCGAGGCAAACTGCCCTTCGTGGCGCACGCGGTCTTCGGCCATGCCGTAACCCCAGGTAGCGAAGCTGGAGAGTGGCACCCGCTGCCCCTCCGAGCCCATGACCTCGAGCTGGGCCAGCACTTCAGGGCGCTCGGTGTAGCGCGAGTCCAGCTCCATCACCACCCGATACTGGTTCAGCTCGTCGTACAGGGTGGCAACCTGACGCTGGGAGAAGGAGTTGTTCAGGGTCGAGGCGATAGTCTGCATATCGATGCCGAGACGCCGCGCGGCTTCGCGGTCGATATCGAGCACCACCTGACGAGTCTCGTCGCCGTCCATCGAATCCACATCCACCAGCAGCGGGCTCTGCGTCATCGCCTGGGCAACCTTGCGCGACCACACCTTGAGCTGCGCCAGCGAGTCCGAACGCAGCAGTACCTCGTATTCACTGCGTCGATACGGCGGACGGAACTGCAGATCCTGATCGACCATCAGCATCATCAACACACCCGGCACCGCCGGTGCGTTGGCACGCAGGCGATCGACCACCGCCTGGGCGGACACCTTGCGTTCGGCCAGCGGTTTGAGCCGAATGGTCAGCTGGGCGTTGGTCAGACCGCCGCTGCCGCCGCTGGTGCCGGTCAGGTCGGCGACCGCCGGATCGGCCAGAATGTACTGCCGGTAGGCCTCGATCTTCGGCTGCATGATCTGGAACGACATGCCGTCATCGCCGCGCAGGAAGCCGCGAATCTGCCCCGAATCCTGCTGCGGCAGCGCTTCTTCCGGCAGGTTTGCTGCCAGCCAGACACTGCTGCCGATCGCCGCCAGCAGCACCAGCAGCGCGATCGGTCTATGGTTGAGCGTCCAATGCAGCGAGCGGTCGTAGCCACCGCGCAGTCTGGCAAACAGGGAGTCCCTATCATCCTGTTTGTGCCCGGCCGGCGTGGGTTTCAGCCACAGCGCGCACAGGCTGGGCGTCAGCGTCAGCGATACCAGCAGCGAGATCAGCATGGCCGCCACCAGGGTGATGGAAAACTCCTCGAACAGCTGACGGATCAGACCGCCCAGCAACAGGATCGAGGCAAACACCACCGCCAGTGCCAGCGTCATGGCAATCAGGGTAAAGCGCAGCTCTCGGGCGCTGCGCGCTGCGGCGTCCAGCGGCGACAGGCCGTTGCCCATGTGCCGCTGGACGTTCTCCAGCACCACAATGGCGTCATCCACCACCAGGCCGGCACCGACGATCAGCGCCATCAGCGACAGGTTGTTGAGCGAGAAGCCGAAGAAATACATGACTACAAAGCTGCCGATCAGCGAGACCGGAATCGCCGTCGACGGAATCAGCGCCGCACGCAAATTGCCGAGGAACAGCCAAACCACGGCGACCACCAGCAGCGTAGCCAGCAGCAGGGAAATCTGCGCCTCGCGCAGGGTGGCGCGAATCACCGGTGAGCGATCCATCACCACCGACAGCTGCGCGTCTTCGGGCAACAGGTTGATCAGTTGCGGCAGCCGAGCATAGATGTTGTCGATGGTCTCGACGATATTGGCACCGCTCTGCCGGCTGATGCTCAGCACCACCGCCTGACGCTCGTTATGAAAGCCGCTGCTGTAGCGGTCCTCAACCGAGTCGGTGACCCTGGCGACATCACCGAGGCGCACCACCGCACCCTCCTGATGACGGATCACCAGCAGCCGATAGGCCGCCGCGGTGCGCAGCGAATCGCTGGTCTGCACCTGCCAGCGGTGCTCGCCCTGCTCGATCACCCCGAGCGGGCGCAACGCATTGCTGTTAGCGATGGCGCTGCGCACCTCGTCCAGGGCAATACCGTAATGCAGCAGCGCGCCGGCATCGAGCTGCACGCGCACTGCCGGCAGAGAGGCGCCATCCACGCTGACCTCACCCACGCCGGAGATCTGCGCCAGCTTCTGCGCCAGAATGGTCGAGCCGATATCGTACAGCGCGCTTGGCGACAGGTTGGGCGAGCTCAACGCCAGCCCCATGATCGGCGCCTGGGACGGGTCGATCTTGCGATACTGCGGGTTGCCGGGCATGCCTGCCGGCAAGTCGCCGCGCACCGTGTTGATGGCGGCCTGCACTTCCCGGGCGGCTTCATTCAGGTCGCGCCCCAGCTCGAAGGTCAGCGCAATCTGCGCCGAACCCTGACTGCTGTTGGAAGAGATACCGGTTACCCCGGAAATGGCGCCCAACGCCCGCTCCAGCGGCGTTGCCACCGTGGTTGCCATGCTCTCCGGGCTGGCCCCGGGCAAACTGGCGGTGACCACAATCATCGGTACATCCAGCTGTGGCAGCGGCGCGACCGGCAGCAGGCGCCAGCACAGCAGGCCGGACAGCACCAGCGCCACGGCAGCCAGCGTCAGCCCGATCGGGCGATGCAGAAATCCGCCGCTCACTCCAGCGCCTCAACCGGTTGCGCCGTCGGCTTGCCGGCCAGACGGTCGAAGAACAGATAGACCACCGGCGTGGTGAACAGGGTCAGCACCTGGCTGACCAGCAGACCGCCCACCATGACCACGCCCAGCGGCTGGCGCAGTTCGGCACCCGAACCGCTGGCCAGCATCAGCGGCAGTGCGCCAAACAAGGCCGCCAGCGTGGTCATCAAGATCGGCCGGAAACGCAACATCGCTGCCCGATGGATCGCTTCACGCGGGCTCATGCCCTGATTGCGCTGCGCCTCCAAGGCAAAGTCGACCATCATGATGCCGTTCTTCTTGACCAGGCCGATCAGCAGCACGATGCCAACCACCGAGATCATGTCCAGCGCCCGATCGGTGAGCAGCAGCGCCAGCAGCGCGCCCACCGTGGCGGACGGCAAGGTCGAGAGAATGGTGACCGGGTGAATGGTGCTCTCGTAGAGCACCCCCAGCACGATATACATGGTCAGTACCGCCGCCAGAATCAACCACAGGGTGTTGCCGAGCGACGCACGGAAGGCCTCGGCCGCGCCCTGAAAGCGCAGTTCGATGGTCGCCGGCAGGCCCAGCGCCTGCTGCACTTGCTCAATCGCCTCAACCGCTTCACCCAGCGACGCGCCATCAGCCAGGTTGAACGATACCGTGGTCGCAGGAAACTGGCCCTGATGATTGATCAGCAGCGGCGCCGCCCGCTGTTGTACCCGCGCCACACTGGCCAGCGGCACCGAGCTCCCGTCTGCAGTAGTGATAAACAGCCGTTGCAGACCCTCCGGGTCTCCGGCGAATTGCGGGTCGACCTCCATGATCACCCGGTACTGGTTGGACTGAGTAAACAGGGTGGCGATCTGGCGCTGACCGAAGGCGTTGTAGAGGGTGTTGGCAATGTCGGTCACATCCAGCCCGAAACGCGCTGCCGCGTCGCGGTCAATCTCCACATAGGCCTGCATCCCGCGCTGCTGCAGATCCGCCGCCACCTCGCTCAGCTCCGGGCGGGCGTTGAGTGCGGCGACCATCTGCGGCACCCACTCATGCAGCGCATCGCTGTCGAGGCTAGTCAGGCTGAACTGGTACTGGGTGCGGCTGACCCGGTCTTCGATGGTCAGCTCCTGCACCGGCTGGAACCAGGCGCTGATACCGTCGACGCTCGCAGCCCGCTCGCGCAGCCGCGCCATCACCTCGAACAGGCTCTCGTCGCGCTGATCGTGCGGCGGCAGGTTGACCAGGATGCGCCCGCTGTTGACCGTCACGTTGACGCCGTCCACACCGATAAATGACGACAGACTCTCGATGCCCGGGTCCTGCAGCAGTGACTGCGCCAGCTGCTGTTGCCGCTCGGCCATCGCGGTAAAGGAAATGTCCTGCGGGCCTTCAGTCACCACCTGGATGACGTTGCTGTCCTGCACCGGAAAGAAGTCCTTGTCGACCGCAAGGTACAGCAACCCGGTCAAGGCGATGGTGCCGAGCATCACCAGCAGCGCCGGGGTCTGGCGGTCCAGCACCCAGTCCAGCGCGCGGCCGTAGCGTTCAATCACCCCATGCAGCAAACCGTCGGACTTCTCCTGCGGCGGCGTGCTGAGCATGCGCGCGCACATCATCGGCGTCAGCGTCAGCGACACCACCAGCGAGATGACGATGGCCACCGCCAGGGTGATGGCAAACTCGTGGAACAGCCGCCCCACCACATCCGGCATGAACAGCAACGGAATCAGCACCGCGACCAGCGAGAAGGTCAGTGACATCAGGGTAAAACCGATCTCACCCGCGCCCTTGAGCGCCGCCTGCATCGGCGTTTCGCCCATCTCCCGGTGCCGCGCCACGTTCTCCAGCATGACGATGGCGTCATCCACCACAAAGCCGGTGGCAATAGTCAACGCCATCAGGGTCAGGTTATTGACCGAGAAGTCCATCAGATACATGAAGGCAAAGGTGCCGACCAGCGACAGCGGTACCGCGATACTGGGGATGATGGTCGCCGGAATGCTGCGCAGGAAGACGAACGTGACCAATACCACCAGAGCAACCGCAAACAGCAGTTCCTTCTGGGTGTCACGTACCGAGGCGCGAATGCTGTGGGTACGGTCGGTCAACACGGTGACATCCACCGCCGAAGGCAAGGTGCCAGCCAGCTGCGGCAGCAACTCACGCACCCGGTCAGTGACCTCGATCACGTTGGCACCCGGCTGACGCTGGACATTCAGCAGTACCGCCGGCTGGCCATCGGCCCAGGCGGCGAGAAAACGGTCTTCGGCACCGTCAATAATGGTGGCAACGTCACCGAGCCGCAGCGGTGCACCGTCCTGCCAGGTGAGGATCAGCTTGCGGTAATCCTCGACCGAGCGAATCTGGTCGTTGGCATCGAGCATGGTGCTGCGCGTCGGGCCGTCGAAACTGCCCTTGGGCTGGTTGACGTTGGTAGCGGCAATGCTCTGGCGCACCTGATCGAGACTGAGCCCGTAGGACGCCAGCGCCATCGGGTTGACCAGCACCCGCACCGCCGGCCGCTGACCACCAGCCAGGCTGACCAGGCCAACACCGGAAATCTGCGCCAGTTTCTGCGCCATGCGGGTGTCGACAAGGTCGTGCACCTCCGGCAGCGGCAGGCTGTCGGAGGTAATCGCCAAGGTCAGAATTGGCGCGTCCGCCGGGTTGACCTTGCGGTAGATCGGCGGCGTTGGCAGGTCATTCGGCAGCAGACTGTCGGCGGTATTCATTGCCGCCTGCACTTCCTGCTCGGCAACGCCCAGATCCTCGCCGAGATCAAACTGCAGGGTAATGACCGACGCCCCACCGGAGCTGGTCGAGGACATCTGCTTCAGGCCCGGAATCTGGCCGAGGTAGCGTTCAAGCGGTGCGGTGATGGTGCGCGCCGTCACCTCCGGCCCGGCACCCGGCTGAAAGGTAAACACCTGAATGATCGGGTAATCCACCTGCGGCAGCGCAGCGACCGGCAACAGCCGCCAGGAAACCAGGCCGGCGATCAGAAACGCCAGCATCAGCAGCGAGGTGGCTACCGGGCGCAGAATAAAGGGCGTCGAGAGACCTTTCATCAATCAGCCTCAGTTGGCCGGCGGCGGGCCGCGGCGCTCACCCGCAGTAGCCGGCGTGCGTGCCGCGCCGGCTGCTGCGCCACTGGCGTCAGGAATATTGACCTGCTTGCCGTCACGCAGCCGATCCAGCCCTTCGAGTACCACCAGTTCGCCCGGCTCCAGCCCGTCCGTGACCGCTACCCGGCCGTCTGCGGCGGCGCCCAGCATCACATTACGCACATAGGCCTTGTTGTCCTGCACAACGTAAACGTAGTTGCGCTCGGTACCGAACTGCACCGCATCACCAGGAATCGTCACTACCGACTCCAGCGTCTTCAGCCGCAGGTGCACATTGACGAACTGGTTGGGGAACAGTGCTTCATCTTCGTTGGCAAACTGCGCGCGCACCCGCAGCGTGCCCGTGCTGGTATCAATCTGGTTGTCGAGGGTGGTCAGCTCGCCGGTGGCCAGCACCCGCTGCTCGCCTCGATCCAGCACCTCGACCTTCAGTGGTGCATCGCCCCGGCGCGCATCGCGAAGGGCCGGCACATCAACCTCCGGCACGGTAAAATTCACCGCGATCGGCTGGGTCTGGGTAATGCTGACCAGCCCCTCCGCTTCGCTACCAGTCACCAGGTTGCCCTGGTCGACCTTGCGCAGACCGAGACGACCGGACAGCGGCGCGGTGATCCGCGTCCAGGACAGCTGCAACCTGGCGTCGTCCACCTGGGCCTGATTGGCACGCACCGTACCAAGCAACTCCTGCACCAGCGCCCGCTGGTCACTGAGCTGCTGGCGTGCGATGGAGTCCTGCTCCCAGAGCTGCTCGTAGAGCTTCAGATCGGCCCGGGCGTTCTCCAGCTTGGCGCGATTCTGCTGCAATTGACCCTCAGCCTGCTCAAGCTGGGCACGATAGGGCAAAGGATCAATCTCGGCCAGCAACGCGCCCTGCTCCACCCTTGCGCCCTCCTCGAACACCACCTTCTCCAGCACGCCACTGACCCGGCTCTGAACGGTAACCGTGTTGAGCGGGGTGACCGTGCCTATCGACTTGATCTGCACATCCAGTTGCCCCAGCGCCGCCGGCTCGACCCGAACCACAGCAGGCGCATCCCAGCCCATGCGCCGCAGGGCGTCCGGCTGAACGGGCGCAGTTTGACTGCCGAACTGAAACCAGGCGAAGGTGCCCGCGCCAGCAACAGCCGCAGCCAGCAGCAGCCAGTTGCGAAGGGACCGGAGAGAAGACTGAGGGAGAGACATGGCATGTAATCCGTATTCTGAACAGCAGCGGCGCAAGGCGCCGCCTCGAATGCCAGACTTTAGGAAAGATCAGCCTTCGGAAGTAGCGAATTTACATACTTTTACCAACTTCTGACCCCAGGCAAGCAAACGCACCGTCGGCTTGCGGTGAGATCAAGGCAGGCGCAGCAGCGACGGGCAGAGCGGGCGCAACAAGGCCGGACGATAACTCAACACCATACTGGTGATCATCGCTGCTGCAGAGAACAGGGTAAACCAGACCAGCACCGCCATCGACGGATGATCCGCCGCAAAGCAGCAGATCGCTGCTGCCAGCAGCGCACTCCAGCCTGCTGCACGCAAGCGCAAGGCCGATGGCGGCGCGTCGGTACCGAATACCTGACGCCAGTGAGGCTGCAGAGACAGGGCAAGCCAGCCGGTAGCCAGCAGCATGGCAACAGCCGCCAGCAGCAACCAGACAGTGTCAGTCATAGGCCACCTCCCGACTCTGTGCAGAGGCCTCAACCGTTCGCGGCTGAGCCAGCTTGCGGGCCGCAAACACCGCCACGGCCGCCGACGCCAGCAGGCTGAGGTCCACCCCGGCAACCGGCCAATAGGGATCCGTAACCACGGTCTTGAACAGGTGATCACCGGTGCTTACCCAGTTCAACAGCACAGCCGCCACCATCAGCAGCGCCAGCAGCCAGCACTGCTCAGCCCAGGCCGGATTACGCAACGCCTTGGCCACGGGCGCGCCGCGCCACAACGCGTGCAGCAACGACAGCCCCCAAGCGGACCAGAACACGGCCTTTTCCCACTCGCCCTTGCCGACCATAGCCTCCGGCAGGATACGGTTGGCCACCAGCATGGCGACGGCTGCCAGCACCATCCCGGTCACGCTGGCAACCGCCAGCGCATTAACCACTCTGCAGCCCTGAAGACCGCGGCGGGCATGATCCTGTTTGCGCTTTTCCACGAAGAAGACAAAACCGGTGGCAATGCACACGCAGCCCAACAGGCCACCCAGCACATACAGCCAGCGCAGTGCCCAATGTTCAAAGTGCTGCAAATGCAGCCCCGTCAGAAAGCGCGCGACCGCTTCCACCGGCGGGCTCGGCGGATCTTCGCGCAGCAGCTCGCCAGTGCTGGCACGGAAGTGAATGCCCTCGCCAACCAGCGCAACCCGATCACTTCCCGCACGGTAAATACTGACATAGCCGTTGGCATCGCCAAGATGTTCGATGGTCAGGAAACCGACCTCACCGGCCATATCGCGCTCAGCCCAGATACGCTTGGCCTCTGCCACCATGGCATCGACCGACGCCAGCGGCGCAGGAATACCCGCCTCGTCATGGGGCAGCCCGGTGTGCGCGGCCTCCAGCACCTCATGCTGATCGTGCAGCGGCTTGAGCAGCGTCTGCGAAACCGGGAAGTAATAAAAGCCGGTAAAGATCAGCACCCCGGTAAAGGCAAAGAAAAAGTGAAATGGCAGTGCAACCACACCCGTCATGTTATGCAGATCCAGCGCGCTGCGCTGGATGCGCTTGTTTGGCCGGAATGTAAAGAACTCGCGAAACACCTTGCGATGCATGATCACCCCGGTAATCAGCGCAAGCAGCATCACCAGCCCCGCCAGCCCGACCACGTAGGTACCGAGGTACATCCAGTTCAGGTGCAGGCTGTAGTGCAGCGGGTAAAACCAGTCGCTGCCGATCTTCAGCGCGTCATCCGGCAGAAACTCGCCAGTACGCGGGTCCACCGTCGCCCGGCCATGCACATGCAGATGGTCATCGGCCGGATTCTTCGGCTGATTGGGAATCCCGAACTCGCCGCCGATCAGCAGCACCGGATCACGGTGCGTGGTATAGGCAAACAAGGAAACCAGCGGCATGGTGTCAGCCGCCGGCAACTCGCCAATGACACGCTTCGCCGTTGCGGCCATATCGACCGGATCCGGTTTGAGGCGGGTATACACATCGGCCAGCAGGTTGTCGTAGGACGGCATCGGCTGCGGCTCGAAACGGGTCGCCGGCACCGCCCAGCGGTCAATCTCCCGGTCAAACACCGACAGCGAACCAAAGAAGAAGGCCACCATCAACACAAAACCGAGCACCAGCCCGAACCAGGTGTGCACCCAGGCCATGGAGAGACGAAAGTTGTTCAGCATGCGGCCTCCTGACAAAGCAGCAAAGGCTGCAGCAACCAGGCCGCCGACAGCATCAGCGCTGCACCGAGCCCGAGTACCAGCCAGATCCGCAGCAGACTTTTAACGGCGAACACCCAGATAAACAGCGCAACGTAGAGCAGCAGCCCAAACATCAGCATGCTTTGCTCGGCACTGTGAAAGTCGACACCGATTGCGCTCAGACTGACCACGCCCAGGGAAACAACCCCCCAGATGAACGCGTAAACAGCAAAAATCGCCGCGAAAACACGCGAAATCATTGGAAGGGCGAGCGCACTATTCATGCGTCCCCCGGAACAGACATCGTGTCATGCCAATCACCATTGTCAGAGCCCGGTCGGTCGATATGCCCCGGACATATTGCGAACGCGTGCATCCCGAGGCAGAACGCACAATTCGCTAATGATAGTGATTAGCATTAAGCATTGCAAACAATCCTACATCAAACGCACGACAGCCATGGCGAGCCGGACCGTCTCTATCATCCTTGGGCAGAAGTAATCGCTTCTCGGTAGTTGCCGGCGATAGAAAGAACTAGTCTGTCGCTAGAAAGCTAGCCATGACGACAGGACGAGATGAACGGAATCGTGAACGATTTTCTGCTGAGTAATCAGCAGGCTGTGCACTTGGGGATAGCCTTGCTGCTGGGTGCTGTGATCGGCATTCAGCGGGGCTGGCAGGCACGCAACAGAAAGGCGGGCGAGCGCATTGCTGGCGTTCGCACCTTTGCCCTGGTTGGCCTGTTTGGGGGCATCAGCGCCTTGCTGGCAGAGGCGATAACCATCTGGGTGCTGCCGGCAGCGATACTGTCACTGACTGCCATTACCCTGGTGGCTTTCAGTCACCAGGCGCGCAAGCAAAACACCTTCAGCATCACCAACCTGATTTGCCTGCTGCTGACCTTCAGCTACGGCGCAGTGACGATTGCCATCTCACCCGCGCTGGCGGCCGCCGCCGCCGTCATCACAGCCATCATTCTCGACAATCGCGAGGAGATTCACGGCCTGCTCAACCGTCTGCAGGAAAAAGAGCTGGATGCCGGCCTGAAACTGCTGCTGATTACCGTGGTTATGCTGCCACTGCTGCCCAACAGAGGCTTCGGGCCTGGCGAAGCGCTGAATCCGTACAACATCTGGATCATGGTGGTGCTGATCGCCATGATCTCGTTCATCGGCTACTTTGCCGTCCGTGTTGCAGGGACTGCCAAAGGTATTCTGTTCACCAGCCTGTTTGCCGGACTCAGCTCTTCCACCGCGCTGACCCTGCACTATGCCAAGGCGTCACGTTCGGCCGACGAGCTGAGCCCGCAACTGGCTGCGGGTATTCTCATTGCCTGTGGCACCATGTTCCCGCGGATTCTGGTGTATTGCACGCTGCTGAATCAGGCACTGCTGCCCGTGCTGCTGGGGCCGGTACTGATCACCGTGCTGTTTATTTATGCCCCTGCCCTGCTGCTCTGGTATCGGCATCGAGACACACTTGCCACAGACCAGCCCACGCTGAACAAGAACCCGCTGGACCTCAGTTCGGCACTGATGTTTGGCGCGCTATTGGCCGGGATTCTGCTGCTGGCTGAACTGCTCACGCAATGGCTGGGCGACAAGGGCGTGCTGATATTGTCGGTGGTATCCGGCCTTGTGGATGTGGATGCGATCACCCTGGCCATCGCCCGCCTGTCTCTGGGGTCACTGGATCAGGATACCGCGGTCATCGCCATACTGCTGGCGGCTCTCAGCAACAGCCTGATCAAGGCAGCGATGGCACTGGTATTCGGCACCCGCGGCCTGGGGCTGAGAGTCGCCATTCCCATGACCATTGCCGTCGGCGCAGGGGTACTGGCCGCCTGGCTGCAGTCAGTCATGAGCTGAGGCGGCGAACTGACAGCGGTCCCGGCGGGTAAGACCCTGTCAACTTGCTGGATATGACGTTACGCGCGACCAAAAGAAAACCCCTGGCTGCAACAACAACCAGAGGTTTGCTTCATAAGCTCACATACAGGAAATTATCCAAATAAAAACAATGCCTTATATACAAAGACAACGAAAATACCACGCACAGATTTTTATAATCTTGGCATTAAAATGCAGTGTCACCCCACAGAAGCAAGAACTGGTTATGACAGCACTAAATTGTAAAGCGTAGCGTTACGAGATACAATCCAGCCCCATGATCACAGGATTCCAACATAAAGGGCTAGAAGCCTTCTACAAGACTGGAACGACCCGAGGCATTCAGGCGGCACATGCGGCCAAACTAAGTCGCATCCTGGCGTTACTGGACGTTGCCGCTGGCCCAGACGACCTCAACATTCCTTCATTCAAGTTACACCAGTTGAAAGGTGAGCTGAACGGGTACTGGTCAATCAGGGTAAACGGCAACTGGCGTGTGACCTTTCGGTTCATTGGAGTGGATGTCGAATTGGTCAATTACGTCGATTACCACTAGGGAGAATAAACCATGATGATGAACCCTCCGCACCCCGGCGAACTGCTGCGGGAAGACGTTATTGCTGAGCTGGGCCTATCCGTCAAGGAAACGGCTGAGCGACTAGGCATGTCCCGTGTAGCTCTGTCCCGGGTACTGAACGGCCGAGCAGCGATCAGCCCTGACCTTGCGCTTCGCTTAGAAATGGCAGGCGTGAGCACAGCCCGAGCCTGGCTCGCCATGCAGGTGAACTATGATCTGGCCCAAGCCAGGCAACACCCGCAACCACCGATCAAGGCACTGCAACCAGTTGGTTGATGCCTTAAACCAGCGTTAAAAGACATCACAACACCGTACCGGAAAGGTCAGGTGCTGCACTCAGATTTTGCGGCCGCGTGATGAAATTAAAAAGGCACCCCAGGCGCCTTTTTAATTTAGTTACCAGGTTAACCGGTCACTCCCACTCAATCGTCGCCGGCGGCTTGCTCGACACGTCGTAGGTGACGCGGGAGATGCCTTCGATTTCGTTGATGATGCGATTGGACACCTTCTCCAGCAGCTCGTACGGCAGATGCGCCCAGCGCGCGGTCATGAAGTCGATGGTTTCTACCGCACGCAGGGCAACCACCCACGCGTAGCGACGGCCATCGCCCACCACACCGACCGATTTGACCGGCTGGAATACCACGAAGGCCTGGCTGGTCTTGTGGTACCAGTCAAAGTTGTGCAGCTCCTGGATGAAGATGTGATCGGCCAGACGCAACAGGTCGGCGTATTCCTTCTTCACTTCACCGAGGATGCGCACACCCAGACCCGGACCCGGGAACGGGTGACGGTAGACCATGTCATAGGGCAGACCCAGTTCCAGACCGATCTTGCGCACCTCGTCCTTGAACAGTTCACGCAGCGGCTCGACCAGTTCAAAGGCCATGTCGTCAGGCAGACCGCCGACGTTGTGGTGCGACTTGATCACGTGGGCCTTGCCGGTCTTGGCGCCAGCCGACTCGATCACGTCCGGGTAGATGGTGCCCTGGGCGAGGAACTTCACGTCCTGCAGCTTGGTCGCTTCGGTGTCGAACACCTCGATAAAGGTGCGGCCGATAATCTTGCGCTTCTCTTCCGGATCGGCGATACCGGCCAGACGGCCGAGGAACAGGTCTTCGGCATCAACACGGATGACCTTGACGCCCATATTCTCGGCGAACATGGCCATGACCTGATCCCCTTCCTGGTGACGCAGCAGACCGTTGTCGACGAATACGCAGGTCAGCTGGTCGCCGATGGCCTTGTGCAGCAGCGCGGCAACCACCGAGGAGTCCACACCGCCCGACAGGCCCAGCAGCACCTTGGAGTCGCCAACCTGCGCACGCACGGTGGCGATGGCATCTTCAACGATGTTGGCCGGCGTCCAAAGCGCTTCACAGCCGCAGATGTCGAGCACGAAGCGCGACAGAATGCGGCCGCCCTGCTTGGTATGCGTCACTTCCGGGTGGAACTGCACGCCGTAGTAGCCGCGCTCGTCGTCAGCCATGGCAGCGATCGGGCAGCTCGGGGTGCTGGCCAGGATGTGGAAGCCTTCCGGAATCGAGGTGACCTTGTCGCCGTGACTCATCCACACGTCCAGACCCAGCACGCCGTCGGCGTCCACGTGATCTTCGATGCCGTCCAGCAGACGGCCCTTGCCGACCACATCGACACGGGCATAGCCAAACTCGCGAACGTCGGAACCTTCAACCTTGCCACCCAGTTGCTCGGACATGGTCTGCATGCCGTAGCAGATGCCGAACAGCGGTACGTTCAGATCAAAAACCGCCTGCGGGGCGCGCGGGCTGTCAGCGGCGTGCACCGACTCCGGTCCTCCGGCCAGGATGATGCCACGCGGCGCAAAGGCGTTAATCTCCTCGGCGCTCATGTCCCAGGGATGGATCTCGCAGTAAACGCCAATCTCGCGCACCCGACGGGCAATGAGCTGGGTGTACTGGGAACCGAAGTCCAGAATCAGGATGCGGTGAGCGTGAATATCATGCAGGGACATGGAATTTCCTCAGAAAAAGTAAGCTACAAGCGCCAAGCCGCAAGCTACAAGTACACGCCGTACTGCTTGCAGCTTGAGGCTTTCAGCTTGCCGCTGGCGGGTTGAGCTGCGCTCAACCTACCCGATAGTTCGGCGCTTCCTTGGTGATCTGCACGTCGTGCACGTGCGACTCACTCATGCCTGCGCCGGTGATGCGAACAAACTCGGGCTGGGTGCGCATCTGTTCGATGGAGCTGGAGCCGGTATATCCCATGGAAGCACGCAGGCCGCCCATCAGTTGATGGATGATGGCAGACAGCGCGCCCTTGTAGGGTACGCGGCCTTCAATGCCTTCAGGCACCAGCTTCTCCGCGCCGGCGGCGGAATCCTGGAAGTAACGGTCAGCGGAGCCACCGCCAGCGTTGGCCATCGCACCCAGCGAGCCCATGCCGCGGTAGGCCTTGTAGGAACGGCCCTGGAACAGCTCGACTTCGCCAGGCGCTTCTTCAGTACCGGCGAACATGGAACCCATCATCACAACGGACGCGCCAGCAGCGATAGCCTTGGCCAGATCACCGGAGAAACGAATACCGCCGTCCGCGATCAGCGGCACGCCGGTGCCTTCCAGTGCGGCAGCCACGTCGGCAATGGCAGAAATTTGCGGTACGCCAACGCCGGCAACGATACGGGTAGTACAGATGGAGCCCGGGCCAATGCCCACCTTGACGGCATCCGCACCGGCCTCAGCCAGCGCCTTGGCGGCAGCGCCAGTGGCGATGTTGCCGCCGATCACCTGAATGTCCGGGAAGTTCTGCTTGACCCAGCTGACCCGGTCGATCACGCCCTTGGAGTGGCCGTGTGCGGTATCAACGATGATCACATCAACACCGGCAGCCGCCAGCGCTTCAACGCGAGCCGGCGTTTCCGGGCCGGTACCAACAGCGGCGCCAACCAGCAGGCGACCCTGATCGTCCTTGGCAGCGTTCGGGTAGGCACGGGCCTTTTCGATGTCCTTGACGGTCATCATGCCCTGCAAGCGGAAGGCGTCGTCAACGATCAGCACTTTCTCGATGCGGTGAATGTGCAGCAGTTGGCGCACTTCGGAAGCGGCGACACCTTCCTTGACGGTGACCAGCTTGTCCTTGGGTGTCATTACGTCACTGACCAGCGCATTCATGCGGGTTTCAAAGCGAATGTCGCGAGCAGTGACAATACCGACCAGATCGCCGTTGGACAGCACCGGCACACCAGAGATGTTGTTCTGGTGAGTCAGTTCGATCAATTCGGCAACGGTAGCGCTGGCGTCGATGGTGATCGGGTCACGGACCACACCGGATTCGAATTTCTTGACCTTGCGTACTTCGGCAGCCTGCTGCTCGACGGTCATGTTCTTGTGGATGATGCCCATGCCACCTTCCTGCGCCATGGCAATCGCCAGGCGGGCTTCGGTGACGGTGTCCATCGCAGCAGACAGCAGCGGGATGTTCAGTTCGATACGACGGGTCAGACGGGTCTTGAGACTCACGTCCTTGGGCAGGACCTCGGAGTATCCGGGCACCAGGAGAACGTCATCAAAGGTAAGTGCTTCTTGGCGAATACGCAGCATAGCAGGCTCCCGAGCGGGAAAAATGGAAGCGCGCCATTATACCTGTCACCCCGGTCACACTCAATTGGATTCGGCATGCTAAATCATCACCGGTATCGGCTGCCGGACGCTGCCCGGGCTGCCGTCAACGCGGCATTGAATGCACCTGAATTTATCGCCAGCCTGCTAGAATGCGCCCATGAACGACGACGCCCTGTTTCAGAAGCTGACCGCCGAGCCGGATGTGCTCAGCGTCAGCCAACTCAACGCCCGCGCCAGACAGCTGCTGGAAGACGTCTTCCCGCGTATCTGGGTCGAGGGCGAGCTGTCCAACCTGTCGCGCCCCAGCTCCGGCCACATGTACTTCACTTTGAAGGACGACCGGGCGCAGATTCGCTGTGCCCTGTTCCGCCAGAATGCTGCTCGGGTGCGATTGGCGATGCGCGACGGCCAGCAGATTCGCGCCCGCGGCCGGGTCAGCCTGTATGAAGGTCGCGGCGACTATCAGTTGATCGTCGACAGTGTCGAGGCGGCCGGTGACGGCGCGCTGCGTCAGGCATTCGACGCGCTGAAAGCCAAGCTGCAGGCCGAGGGGCTGTTCGGCAGTGAGCGCAAGCAGCCATTGCCTGCCCATCCGACCCGGATCGGCGTCATAACCTCTCCGAGCGGCGCCGCCGTGAGGGATATCATCAGTGTCTTCGGTCGCCGTGCACCTTTTATCGAGCTGGTGATCGTGCCCGCTTCGGTGCAGGGCCGCGAGGCGGCGCCGCAGCTGGTCAAGGCGCTGGAGCGGGCTGACCGTGCCGGCTTCGACGCCATTATCCTCAGCCGCGGCGGCGGCTCGCTGGAGGATTTATGGCCGTTCAATGAGGAAAGTGTCGCGCGCGCCCTCGCCGCCTGCCAGACACCGACCATCAGTGCGGTCGGCCACGAAACCGACTTCTCCATCAGCGACTTTGTTGCCGATGTGCGCGCCCCTACCCCGTCGGCCGCTGCCGAGTTGCTCAGCCCGGACCGACTGGCTCTGCTGCGTCAGATCGAGCAACTGCAGCGCCGCCTGCAGCAGCGCCTGAGCGAGCGTCTGAGCCGCGCACGTCTGCAGCTGGACGGGCTGCGCCGCCGCCTGCGGCATCCGGGCGAGCGCCTTGCCCAGCAGGCTCAGCGGCTGGACGAGCTGGAAATGCGCCTGCGCCGTGCGCTTGACAACCGCCTGCGCCAGCGCGGCGATCGCCTGCTGCACCTGCAGACGCGGCTGAACACCCAGCATCCGGGCCGTCGCCTGCAACGGCTGCATGAACAGTGGCAACAGCTCGACCAGCGCCTGCCACGCGCCATGCAACAGCAGTTGAAACAGCAGCACACACGCCTGCAGCAACAGGTGCAGGCGCTGCATCTGGTCAGCCCGCTGGCCACCCTGGGCCGCGGCTACAGCATCCTGCTGGATCAGCAGGGCAAGGCGGTGCGCAGTGCTGGCGACACCCGCCCGGGCCAGCGCCTGACTGCGCGCCTGCACGACGGCACACTCGCGGTGGAAGTCGTAAAAGACGAACCCCATACCCTCTCGCTGCTGGACTGATCCATGCTCAGTAATCGATTGCGCCGCCCGCTGGCGATACTGCTTCTCACCGCCTTCAGCCTGCCCGCGCTGGCCGACGGTTTCATCACCCGCCTGCTCAACAAACCAGTGCCCGGCGGCGTTGCCGTGGTGGTGCTGCCCGAGCAAGCCGAGGCGCCTCGGGCGACCTTTCAGGGCAAACCGCTGCTGACCATCCGCGAAGATGGCCAGCGCTGGATCGCCATCGTCGGACTGGGCCTGGATGTACCGGCCGGCCAGCAGCAAATCGATCTGGCGGACGGTCGCCAGCTGGCATTCAATGTCGGCTCACGCGAGTACACCCAGCAACACATCACCCTGAAGAACCGCAGTCAGGTCAATCCGGATCCGGCGCAACTGGCACGTATTGAGCGTGAGTTGAAGGAGCAGACCGATGCCTACGCGCATTTCAGCCCGCGCCAGCCCAGCAACCTGCTGTTCGACCGCCCGGTGCCTGGCCGCCAGTCCAGCCCCTTCGGTGTGCGCAGGTTCTTCAATGGCGAGGAACGCAATCCGCACTCCGGCCTCGACTTCGCCGCCGGCACCGGCACGCCGATAAAGGCGCCCGCTGCCGGCCAGGTCATTCTGGTCAGTGACTACTTCTTCAACGGCAAAACCGTCTTCGTTGACCACGGCCAGGGACTGATCAGCATGTTCTGTCACCTGTCAGCCATTGACGTGGCCGTGGGTCAGGAAATCCCCCGCGGCGGCGTTCTCGGCAAGGTGGGTTCTACCGGCCGCGCGACCGGCCCGCACCTGCACTGGAATGTCAGCCTGAATGGCAACCGGGTTGATCCGACGATCTTCATTGGCACCTACCAGCCTTGAGCTCGCCCGGAAACGGGCGCGCAAAGATCCGGCAGAATTCGCACCACAGCGACAACAAAAACCAACATTTATTCACCACAAGGTGATTCCTGCCAATTTTTTTCAACTTGTTGCAACTCAAAACCTCAGACATTACCTTCTACTGCAACGAACTCTTATCTGTCATTGCCTCAGGCCTTCACAAGAGGCCGGCCAGCCCAGGGAAACCCAGACCATGAGCATGCTCAAAGACCCGTCCAGCAAGTACCGCGCGTTCCAGCCGATCAACCTGCCCGACCGCCAATGGCCCAGCCGCACCATTACCGAAGTGCCGGTCTGGTGCAGCTCCGACCTGCGTGATGGTAACCAGTCACTGATCGAGCCGATGGATCCGGCGCGCAAGCTGCGGTTCTTCAAGACACTGGTCGCTGTAGGGCTGAAGCAGATCGAAGTTGCCTTCCCATCTGCCTCGCAGACCGACTTCGACTTCGTGCGCACGCTGATTGAGGATGGCCATATCCCGGAAGACGTGACCATTCAGGTGCTGACCCAGGCCCGCGCCGATTTGATCGAACGCACCTTTGAGTCCGTTCGCGGTGCCAAGAAGGTCATCATTCATGTCTACAATGCGACCGCACCGAGCTTCCGCCGCATCGTCTTCAAGCAGGACAAGCAGGGCGTGACCGATATTGCCGTCAACGCCGCCAAGCTGATCAAACAGCTGGCCGCCGAGCAACCAGACACCCTGTGGACCTTCCAGTACTCACCGGAAATCTTCACCTCCACCGAACTGGACTTCGCCGTTCAGGTCTGTGATGCCGTGCTCGACGTCTGGCAGCCGACGCCCGAGAACAAGGTGATCCTCAACCTGCCGGCTACCGTCGAGGTCTCCACTCCGAACATTTACGCCGACCAGATCGAATGGTTCTGCCGCCACATCAGCCGCCGCGACAGCGTGCTGGTCAGCCTGCACACCCACAACGATCGCGGCACCGGTGTAGCCGCGACCGAGCTGGGCCTGATGGCCGGGGCTGACCGCGTCGAAGGCTGCCTGTTCGGCAACGGCGAGCGCACCGGTAATGTTGATCTGGTCAACGTGGCGCTGAACATGTACACCCAGGGTCTGCATCCGGGGCTCGACTTTTCCGATATCGACGCCGTGCGCAAGGTGGTCGAGGAGTGCAACCAGTTACCGGTTCATCCGCGCCACCCGTATGTCGGCGATCTGGTCCACACCGCCTTCTCCGGTTCGCACCAGGATGCGATTCGCAAGGGCTTTGCCCAGCAGGACCCGAACGGCATTTGGGAGGTCCCCTACCTGCCGATCGATCCGGCTGATATCGGCCGCAGCTACGAGGCGGTCATCCGCGTCAACAGCCAGTCCGGCAAGGGTGGTATCACCTATCTGCTGGAACAGGAGTACGGCATCAGCCTGCCGCGCCGCATGCAGATCGAGTTCAGCCAGGTGGTTCAGGGTGAAACCGATCGCCTTGGCCTGGAGCTGACTGCAGCGCAAATTCACGGCTTGCTGGAGAAGGAATATCTGCAGGCAACCAGCCCGTATGCGCTGATCCGTCACCGCCTGCAGGAAGAAAACGGCACCAGCGCGGTCGACGTCGAAGTGCTCAATCAGGGCAATACCCTGCACTGGCGCGGTCTGGGCAAGGGCCCGCTGGAGGCACTGGTCGCCGGTCTGCCGGTTGCCGTGGAGATCATGGATTACCACGAGCACGCCATCGGCTCGGGCACCAACGCCAAAGCCGCGGCCTACGTTGAAGTCCGCCTGGACGGCGGTCGACCGGTACACGGTCTCGGTATCGACGAGAACCTGACTACCGCCAGCTTCCGTGCTCTGTTCAGCGCACTCAACCGGGCACTGCGTCAGGCCGAGGCGCAAGCCGCCTGACCCTGAATCCGCAGGGCATCGTCCTGCGGATCAGCCTTCTGCACTGGCAGCGCTCTGCTGCCAGTGCTCTCTCCCCCAGCTGCACATCGCCGCCAGTACCGGCTGCAAACTCGCACCGTGCTCGGTAATCCGGTACTCAACCCGTGGCGGCACCTCGGCAAACACCGTGCGACTCACCACGCCGTCGCGCTCCAGCTCGCGCAACTGCTGGGTCAGCATCTTCTCGGTAATACCCGGCACCAGCCGCTTGAGCTCCGAAAACCGCTGCGGCCCCTGAATGATGTGATAAGCCAACACAGCCTTCCATTTGCCGCCGATCACATCCAGCGTGACTTCGATAGGCGTCGAGTAGGTCTTGTCGCCGCGTACCAATCGCTTGCTCTCAGCGATACGCAACTGCTCTTCGGTCATCTTATGATTACCTTTTGGTAAGTGACCGCCAAAATCGTACGTACTTGCCAAAAGGAATGCCACCCCCATAATGGCCGGCATTGGTAATTCACCGATGACTGAATCCGGGAGACACCCATGTCCAGCAATACCCTGTTTCAACCCGCTCGCCTCGGCAGCCTAGATCTGCCGAACCGCGTGGTAATGGCCCCGCTGACCCGCCAACGCGCCGCTCAGCCCGGTAATCTACCCTATGCTCTGAACGTCGAGTACTACACCCAACGCGCCAACGCCGGTCTGATCATCAGCGAAGGAGTGCAAATCAGCCCCGAAGCACAGGGCTACGCCTGGACGCCGGGCATTCACAGCCCCGAGCAGATTGAAGGCTGGAAGGCTGTCACCGAGTCCGTGCACAACGCCGGTGGTCGTATCTTCCTGCAGCTGTGGCACGTTGGCCGCATCTCGCACACCCTGATTCAGCCCAACGGTCAGGCACCGGTTGCCCCGTCGGCTATTGCCGCCAAGGCGGAGGTCTACGTTCAGGAGCCGGACGGCAGTCATCACAAAGCCGCGGCATCAACCCCGCGCGCCCTGGAAACTGCAGAGCTGCCTCAGGTGGTGGAAAGCTACGCCCAGGCGACCCGCAACGCACTGCAGGCCGGCTTTGACGGCGTAGAGATTCACGCTGCCAACGGCTACCTGCTCGACCAGTTCCTCTGCTCCAACAGTAACCAGCGCACCGATGCCTATGGCGGCAGCGTCGAAAACCGCGCTCGCCTGGTGCTGGAAGTGGTTGACGCGGTGGTCGCCGCCGCCGGCGATGCCGGTATCGTCGGTATCCGCATTTCTCCACTCGGTACCTTCAACGGTGTTGAGGACGCCAACCCGCTGGAAACCTTTACCTACCTGCTGGAGCAGCTGAACAGCCGTGGCCTGGCCTACGTCCACGTCAACAAGCCGGACTGGGCCGGTGGCAGTTACGAAGGTTTCGACGAGCTGCTGGCCGCGCTGCGCAAGGTCTACAAGGGCGACTTTATCCTCGCTGGCGGCCTGGATGGCGAAAGCGCCTCTGCCGCAATCGACAGCGGTCTGGCGCAGTTTGCGGCGTTCGGACGCCCCTACATTGCCAACCCGGACCTGGTCGCACGGCTGCAGGCCGGCGCGCCGCTCAATCAGGTCAACCCGCGCACGCTGTACGGCGGCGGCGCAGAAGGCTACACCGACTATCCGGCGATGGATGCCTGAATGGCGTATTTGCAGGGGGAGGAGCACGCGGCACCATCCGCGTGGCGGACGCGACATGTCGCGTCCCTACGAATGCAACGACCTCCTCCACCTGCAGGGCCACGGCATGCCGTGGCTGTGGACCGTGGCATTGTAGCCTTAACGATTGCGGCGAGGCTGCGCGCGCAACGCCACCCGCCTGACAGACGCGACATGTCGCGCCCCTACGAATGCCCCCTCCTCCAAGGGGCACGGCATGCCGTGGCCGTGCGGCTGCCGGGAGCAATGGATGCCTGAATAGCAGGCACAAAAAAGCCGGCGTCAAGCCGGCTCTTTTTCATTTGAGCAGGATCAGCGCTTGTCCTTGCTCTTCTTCTTCATCTTCTTGTTGTGACTCATCAGGCGGCGCTTCTTGTTTACCTGACGCTCGGTCAGCGTGTTCTTGCGCTCGGCATAGGGGTTATCACTGCCCTTGTACTCGACGCGGATCGGCGTACCGGTCAGCTTGAGCACCTTGCGGAAGGTGTTCTCCAGATAGCGAGTATAGGAGCGCGGCACCGCGTCGACCTGATTGCCGTGCACCACGATAATCGGCGGGTTGGAGCCGCCGAGGTGGGCATAGCGCAGCTTGATACGGCGGCCATTGACCATTGGCGGCTGGTGCTCGCTGACGGCATCTTCCAGAATCTCGGTCATGCGGCGTGTCGGAATCTTGGTCATCGCAGCCTGATAGGCCTGATCCACTGACTTGTAGAGCAGACCGACGCCACTGCCATGCAGCGCAGAAATAAAGTGAATATCGGCGAACTGGGCGAAAATCAGCCGGCGCTCCAGTTCGGTTTTGACGTATTCCTTCTCTTCCTGCTTCATGCCGTCCCACTTGTTGACGGCAATCACCAGAGCACGCCCCGCTTCGAGTACAAAGCCCAGCAGGTGCAAATCCTGCTCGACAATCCCTTCCCGGGCATCGACCACAAAGATCACCACGTTGGCGTCCTGGATCGCCTGCAGGGTCTTGATTACCGAGAACTTCTCGATGGCCTCGAACACCTTGCCGCGACGGCGCACGCCGGCGGTATCGATCAGCGTGTAGGGCTTCTCGAACCGCTCATAGGGGATGTAGATACTGTCACGGGTAGTACCGGCCTGATCGAACACCACAACCCGGTCTTCGCCGAGCATGCGGTTGACCAGCGTGGACTTGCCGACGTTCGGCCGACCAATGATCGCAATCTTGGTGCCGATCGGCTCAACCACGCGCCCTTCTTCACCAGTGACCTGCAGGCTCTCGTCGTTGAGTACCGCGTCCAGCATCGGGTTGATGTTGCGGCCGTGCGCGGCGGCAATACCCAGCGGCTGGCCCAGGCCCAGGTTGGCGAACTCGCCCAGGATGGCATCCGGATCCGCGCCATCAATCTTGTTGGCGATCAGATAGGTGTGCTTGTTGCGCTTGCGCAGGTGCTCGGCAATCTGCTCATCGCCTGCGGTACGACCAGCGCGCGCATCGACCAGAAACAGCACGGCGTCGGCTTCTTCGATAGCCTGCAGAGATTGACCTGCCATCATCAGATCGAGGCCTTGCTCGTCCCCGGTGATACCACCGGTATCGACCACGATATAGGGCTTGCCCTGCCAGACTGCCTCGCCGTATTGACGGTCGCGGGTCAGGCCGGCGACGTCGGCAACAATAGCGTCACGACTCTTGGTCAGACGGTTGAACAGGGTGGATTTGCCGACGTTCGGCCGCCCCACGAGAGCGATGACAGGAACCATGATTACTCCGCGCACAGATGCTGTGCAAAAAAACAAAACGGCCGTTACACCTGACTGTGTAACGGCCGGGAAAGTATAACCGCTTTTCGGCTTACTTCAGCTTGTAGGCTGCCAGATCGCCGCTATTGCCGTAGACGAACAGCAGATCACCGATCACCAGCGGGCTGGCACGCAGACCGTCGCCATCGACCTTGACGCGACCGGCCATGCGACCGTCAGTCTGGGCCAGCAGGTGCAGATAGCCTTCGAAGTCACCTACCGCAACATAGTTGCTGAAGGCAACCGGTGCCGTCAGCTGGCGGCGAGCAAGCGATTCGTTGCTCCACAGCTCGCGAGCACTACCGGCGTCAAGCGCCTGCACGGTGCCGCTGGTTTCACTGACATACACACTGCCGAAGCCCGCGCCGGGACCAACATAGCTGGAGGCCGGATGCTCCCACAGCGGCTGCCCGGTCTGGGCATCCAGTGCGGCCACGCTGCCCTGATAGGACACAACATAAAGGCGCTGATCAACCAGCAGCAGCTGGCCGTCGATGTCGACCATACGCTCCAGCTCGGAACGCCCCTTGGGCTGCGCGACGCGCTGCTCCCAGAGGGGAATGCCGGTATCGGCTGCCAGCGCAACGACCTTGCCGCTGGCCATGCCGGCGAAGACCTGACGCACGCCAACGATCGGCGTGCTGTGGCCGCGCACGGTCAGCACCGGCAGCGAGGATTCATAGATCCAGCGACGCTCGCCGCTGCTGATATCCAGGGCAACCAGTTTGTCATCCTGCGTCTGCACGACGACCACGTCCCCGTTGGTCTGCGGCGGCGCCAGCACTTCGCTGGAAGCCTGCGCGCGCCACTTCTCGCTGCCGTCGTTCTCGTCCAGGGCGATCACCTGACCATCGAGGGTACCGACAATGACCAGACCACCGCCGGCACCAACAGCACCAGACAGGGGCGCCTTGAGTTTGACTTCCCACTTCTCGTCGCCATCTTCGCGATTCAATGCGACAACCCGCCCTTCAGCGTCGGCAGCGTACAGGGTCAAACCATCAAGGGCCGGAGTCAGGTTGTTGTACAGATCGCCCTGACCTACGCCGATGTTGCGCTTCCAGACACGGTCCAACTGAACCTCGGCATCAAACTTTTCCAGATCGGCCGGAGGCAATTCCTTCTTGCCGGAGCTGCCGCAACCGACCATCAATGCAGCGGCCAGACCCAGCACCAGATAACGGGACATCACTTTCACTAGGCTTCCTCCGCCAGATCATCCAGCTTCAATTGCAGTTGCGGACGCGCGGATGCATCCTCGAGCGCCTCAATGGCCGCCTGGTAGGCCGCCCGGGCTTCCGACTTGCGACCCAGGGCAAGCAGCAGGTCGCCCCGCACCTCTTCGCGGCCCGCCTTCAATTCGGAACCTTCGACCGGTGAGGCGAACAGCGCCAGGCCTTCTTCGGCACGCTCCTGTTGAGCCAGAACCCGCGCCAGACGCTGACGCGCCACTTCCTGCAGCGCCGCATCCTTGCTGGTGTCTACCAGCTCACGCAAGTGCTTCTCGGCAACAGGATAGTCACTCGCCTCAACCGCCAGGCGCGCCTGCATCAACGCGGCATAGTCGGCATAACGGGTGCTGGAATACTCTTTACGCAGCTGGGTAGCCAGTTCCGCTGCGCGCGCACGCGACGCCTCGCTGTCACTGCTCAGTACGGATTCGAGCATGGTCTGGTAAAGGGTTGAAGCGCCCTGCGCCTGGCCCTGCTGATAGTTCTGCCAGGCATTCCAGCCAAACACCCCCGCGAGGGCTATGGCCACACCGGTGAGCAACGGCACACCATGGCGCTGCCAGAGTTCCTTCAGCTTCTCTACCTGTTCTTCTTCTGTCTCGTAAGCCACCCTAAACTCCTTAGCCAAACCAGAAACGGCAAGCGCCGCTCAAATACTCTCTGCCAGTCGAGCCGGCACATCCTGCCAGCTCAAGGTTTCCTGCTCCTCACCACTGCGCAGCGGTTTGAAACCGATCTGCTGCGCAGCCACTTCGTCTTCGCCCAGCACCAGCGCATAGAGTGCCCCGGACTTGTCGGCCTTCTTGAACTGACTCTTGAAGCTGCCACCGCCAGCGTGCACGACCAGTCGCAATGACGGCAGCGCATCGCGCAGCTGCTCGGCCAGACGCAGTCCCGCCCTGGCAGCCACATCGCCCAGGGTGACGAGATAGACATCCACCTGACGGGCCAGTTCGGCGGGCACGCAATCAAGCGTCTCGATCAGCAGCAACAGCCGCTCGATACCCATGGCAAACCCTACCGCCGGGGCCGGCTTGCCGCCCAGCTGGGTTACCAGACCGTCGTAACGGCCACCGGCGCAGACGGTACCCTGGGCACCGAGCTGGTCAGTCACCCATTCGAACACCGTCAGGCCGTAGTAGTCCAGCCCGCGTACCAGTTTGGGATTGATTACGTAAGGGATGCCAACTTCATCCAGCAGTGCACGCAGGCCGTCGAAGTGTGCGCGTGCCTCGTCATTCAGATAGTCAGCCAGCTTCGGCGCATCCGTCAGCAGAGCCTGGGTCTCCGGCACCTTGCTGTCGAGAATGCGTAGCGGGTTGCTGGCAAGTCGGCGCTGGCTATCCTCATCCAACTGATCAAATCGCGCCTGCAGATAGGCAACCAGATCATCGCGGTAGCGGGCACGGTCTTCCGCACTGCCCAGGCTGTTCAGCTCCAGCTTGACCGCATTGCTGATACCCAGACGCTGCCACAGCCGCCAGGACAGCACGATCAGCTCGGCATCGATGTCCGGACCGGTCAGATTGAAGGTTTCCACGCCGATCTGGTGAAACTGGCGATAGCGGCCCTTTTGCGGGCGCTCGTGACGGAACATCGGGCCGTTGTACCAGACCTTCTGGGCAACACCGCCCCCGAGCAGACCGTGCTGCAGCATGGCGCGTACGCAGCCTGCGGTGCCCTCCGGGCGCAGGGTCAGCGAGTCACCATTACGGTCCTCGAAGGTGTACATTTCTTTCTCGACGATGTCGGTCACTTCGCCGATGGAGCGTTTGAACAGCTCGGTCGGCTCGACAATCGGCATGCGTACCTGCTGGTAACCGTAGGTGGTCAACAGGTCAGCGACAGTGCGCTCAAAGTACTGCCACAGGGCGCTGTCTTCGGGCAGCACATCGTTCATGCCGCGAACGGCTTGCAGGGTCTTCAAAGTCTGTTTCCTATTACCTGACCGCTCAACCGCGGGCGATGGTGTTGGCATCGAGCGCCTGTTTGGCAGCCACTTTATCTCGAATCATTTTTTCCAGCCGGTCGACCAGCTCGGCGTTATCTACCTTCTGGTCCGGCTTGCCGTCCTGATAGATCAGGTTGTTCGGCGAGCCACCGGTCAGGCCGATGTCGGCCTCCTTGGCTTCGCCGGGCCCGTTAACCACGCAGCCGATAACCGCAACATCCAGCGGTGTCAGCACGTCGTCGAGGCGCGCCTCCAGCTCGTTCATGGTCTTGACCACATCGAAGTTCTGGCGTGAGCAGCTCGGGCAGGCAATGAAATTGATACCGCGTGAACGCAAGCGCAGCGACTTCAGAATATCGAAGCCGACGCGAATCTCCTCGACCGGGTCCGCCGCCAGCGAGATGCGGATAGTGTCGCCAATGCCTTCTGCCAGCAACATGCCAAGGCCAACGGCCGATTTCACCGTACCGGAGCGCAGACCGCCAGCCTCGGTAATACCCAGATGCAGCGGCTGCTCGATCTGCCTCGCCAGCAGGCGGTAGGCATCAACCGCCATGAAGACGTCGGACGCCTTGACGCTGACCTTGAAGTCCTGAAAATCCAGGCGATCAAGATGCTCGACGTGGCGCAGCGCAGATTCCACCAGCGCCGCCGGAGTCGGCTCGCCGTATTTCTTCTGCAGATCCTTTTCCAGCGAGCCGGCGTTAACCCCGATACGAATCGGAATGCCATTGTGGCGCGCGGCGTCGACTACGGCCTTGACCCGATCTTCCCGGCCGATGTTGCCCGGATTGATGCGCAGGCAATCAACGCCCAGATCAGCGACCCGCAGGGCAATCTTGTAGTCGAAGTGAATATCGGCGACCAGCGCGATACCCACCTGCTTGCGGATTTCACCAAAGGCCTCGGCAGCCTCCATGCTCGGCACTGAGACCCGCACGATATCGGCACCAACCGCTTCCAGCCGCCGAATCTGCTCGACGGTAGCGGCCACATCACAGGTTTCGGTGTTGGTCATGCTCTGTACGGAGATCGGCGCATCGCCACCTACCAGTACCGACCCCACCTTGATCTGCCGGGAGACACGACGTTTGACCGGCGACTCATGCTGCATAACTGACTGACCTCTTACTCGCCCAGACGCAGCCGGACAACACCGGACTGGCTCTGCGGCGGCAACGTTACGGGGTTACCCTGAAAGCGAATGGTGGTGACGGCACTGCGGTCGCCGATCACCAGGTTCAACGCACCATCATGGTCGATGTTCAGCGCCTGGCCATCGCGCAACAGCCCGCTGTGCAAAACCCTGCCGTCGACGGCACTGACCTGCACCCAGCAATCGGCGGCCACACTCAACTGCAGGCCACGCCCCTCGGCGGTTGCAGGCTCCTCGACGGGAGCGGCCAACTCAGTCTGTGCATCCGCGACCGGGGTCGTTTCCTGTGGCGCCACGGACGCATCCGCAGCCGCCTCGGTCGCGAGCGGATCGGCAGCCGGCGCTTCAGGCTCAGGGGCCAGCAAGTCGGCGGGCAGCGCCTCTGTCTGCTTGGCAATAGCCTCGGGCAACGTCATGGCATCGACCTCGACATCGTCCAGCAGCAACTCGGACTCCAGCTCTTCCATCGGCAGCAACGGCTCGGAGACAGGGCGGCCGGCTTCGTACCACCACCATGCCGAGGCCATCAGCACCAGCACAATCAGCAGGGTGCTCCAGCGCATGATGGACCGCCCAGACCCGTTCGGCATCTTGACCCGGGCAATCGAACTGACCGGACGCTCGCGCACCTCGATACCACGATGCCGATCGAACTCAACGGCGAGCCGGTTGGGGTCCAGCCCCATCAGCCGCGCGTAACTGCGTATGTAGCCGCGGGTAAAGGTATCACCGGGCAGGCGGTCGAACCGGCCTGCTTCGATGTGCTCTACCGCCTGACGCGAAATTTTCAGCTCCTGGGCAACCTCGGCGATGCTCAGGCCGCGAGCTTCACGGGCCTCGCGCAGGGTTTCACCAGGGTTACGCAGGGTGTTTGGTTCTGCCATGTCTGCTGCTGCATCATGACGCTCGGAACTCATGACTTTTCGGACTCCACAAGCGCGCGGGCTTCAGGACTGTTGGGATAGAGACGTTTGAGCTGCAGCGCATAGCTGGCAGCCTTGCTGTGATCTTCGAATCGACGCGCCAGGCGCACACCCAGCCAGAGGCTGGCGGCATTCTGCTCGGACAACTGGTCGAAGCGACGATAGTGATTCCACGCGGGCACAAAGTTGCCTTCAGCAAACTCGATCTGCGCCAGCTCCAGCAACGCACGCGGCTGACGGATGTTCAGCCGCAGGGAGCGCTCGAGATTCTCGCGGGCGGCATCGATATTACCCATGCGCAGATAGGCGATACCCAGGTTCTCGAATACGCGCGAGCGTTCGCTGTAAAGCGTATCGGCTGCGGCCTTGTTGAAATACTCGAGAGCTTCCTGGTAGCGCTCGCGGTCAAGCAGAAACGCACCGTAGTTGTTCAGCAGCCGGGCGTTATCCGGCTCACTGGCAAGCGCAGTCCGAAAGTGCTTTTCGGCAGCGTCGTACTCGCCTTCCTGCTGAAACACCAGCGCCAGCACCATATTCGCCGATGCCGACCGGGGATCCAGCTTCAGCGCTTCACTCAGCGGCTGCTTGGCACGCTCGGTTTCACCTTTCTGCAGATAACCGATACCCAGTTGGACGTAGGCATCACGGGCAGCGGCCGGATCAACCTTGCGGCCGTTTTGCCCCGTGCTGACACAGCCCGCCAGCAGCAGACAGAAGATCAAGATCGCGGCGCTTGGCTTGCTCATGTCAACATCCTTTTCCGGCCTGAGTGGTTAACCTGCTGTGTGCCGCGTCGTGGACGGCGCGGTCTCGGTTGCGTCTGTTGCCAACTGGCGTACCGCAATGTAGCGCTCGCTTCGGCGGGTGCGATCCATAACCTGCCCGACCAGTTGTCCGCAGGCCGCATCGATATCTTCCCCACGCGTGGTGCGCACAGTGACGTTGTAACCGGCCTGGTGCAACATGTCCTGAAAACGGCGAATGGCGTTGTTGCTCGGCCGCTCGTAGCCGGAATGCGGGAAGGGATTGAACGGGATCAAATTGATCTTGCACGGAATATCGCGCAGCAGCTCGATCATTTCGGCCGCATGCTCGGGCTGGTCGTTGACCCCTTTGAGCAGGGTGTACTCGACCGTCAGCGAGCGCTTCTCGCCAAGCCCGGCGATGTAACTTTTGCAGGCCGGCAGCAAGACTTCCAGCGGATACTTCTTGTTCAGCGGCACCAGCTGGTTGCGCAAGGCGTTATTCGGCGCGTGCAACGACAGCGCCAGGGCAACGTCCACCTTCTCGGCGAGCTTCTCGATCATCGGTACTACCCCGGAGGTAGACAGCGTCACCTTGCGCTTGGAGATACCGTAACCGAGATCGTCCATCATCAACGTCATGGCATCCACAACGTTGTCAAAATTCAGTAGCGGTTCGCCCATGCCCATCATCACCACGTTGGTGACCGCACGATCGGCGGTGGCAGGAACAGAACCGAAGGACTTGCTGGCGATCCACACCTGGCCAATGATTTCGGCCACGGTCAGATCGCTGTTGAAACCCTGCTTGCCGGTCGAGCAGAAGCTGCAATCCAGCGCACAGCCCGCCTGAGACGACACACACAGGGTGCCGCGCCCGTTTTGCGGAATGTACACCGTCTCGACGCAACTGCCCGAGGCAACCCGGACGACCCACTTGCGTGTGCCGTCGCGGGAAATATCTTCGCTGACAACCTCGGGACCGCGAATTTCGGCGGTGGCCTTGAGCTTCTCGCGCAGGGCCTTGCCGATATTGGTCATGTCATCGAAGTTGTCCACGCCATAGTGATGCATCCATTTCATGACCTGGCCGGCACGAAAACGCTTTTCTCCCAATACTTCGAAGAAAGCTTCCAGTTTCTGCTGTGTCAGACCCAGCAGATTGGTCTTGCTGGTGGTATCGGTCATGGCGATCACATCACTCGGCTGAGATAACCCGACCCGGCCTTAGCGCGGGCAGAGTTCGGTTTCGGCGAAGAAATAGGCCACTTCGCGCGCAGCGGAAGTGGTGGAGTCGGAGCCGTGAACCGCGTTGGCATCGATGGACTCGGCGAAGTCGGCGCGGATAGTACCGGCAGCAGCTTCCTTCGGGTTGGTAGCGCCCATCAGTTCACGGTTTTTCAGAACGGCGCCTTCGCCTTCCAGAACCTGAACAACAACCGGACCAGAGGTCATGAAGCCAACCAGATCCTTGAAGAAAGGACGCTCTTTGTGCTCGGCGTAGAAACCTTCGGCATCGGCCTGGGACAGCTGAACCATCTTGGCAGCAACAACGCGCAGACCAGCCTGCTCGAAACGGGTCAGGATCTGACCAATGACGTTTTTGGCAACGGCATCGGGCTTGATGATGGACAGGGTACGTTCAACGGCCATAAAACTCTCCAGAGAGGTAGTTACAGAATAGAATTACAAAAGATGGTTAACCTGCGGATTATACGCAGGTTAAAGACAAATAGATAACAGCAGCGTAGCTGACGGCGAACCGTCAGCTGGCACGCAGGCGCGTTACCACCTGACAAATGATTTCACCAGCCCGCTGCACGTCCTGCTCGGAGGTGAAGCGCCCGAGTGACAGACGAATGGAACTGTGCGCCAGCTCGTCGCTCAGACCAATCCCGCGCAGCACATAGGAGGGCTCGACCGCGGCAGAGGTACAGGCGGAGCCGGTCGACAACGCCAGATCCTTGAGTGCCAGCAACAGCAGCTCACCGTCAACGCCGGCGAAGGCCAGATTGAGGTTGTGCGGCACCCGCTGTTCCGCGCTGCCATTGAGGCTGACGCCGTCCAGCCCGGCCAGGCCCTTGAGCAGCGCGTCATGCAGAGCGGCAATTCGCGCCCCCTCGTCTTTCATCAGCTTGCCGGCCAGCTCGAAGGCTTCGCCCATACCCACGATCTGATGGGTCGCCAGGGTACCGGAGCGCAGCCCGCGCTCGTGACCGCCACCATGCATCTGCGCCTGCGGCTTGGGCATCAGGGTTCGGCGCACAAACAGCGCACCGATGCCTTTTGGCCCATAGGTCTTGTGAGCGCTGAAGGACATCAGATCAACCGGCAGAGTCTGCAGGTCGATTGTCAGCTTGCCGGTCGACTGCGCCGCATCGACATGAAACACCGCCCCGGCGGCATGGGCAACCTCACCAAGGGCCTGAATATCGTTGATCGTACCGATCTCGTTGTTGACGTGCATCAGCGACACCAGCACGGTGTCGTCACGCATTGCAGCCTTGAGCTGCTCGGGCGTAATGACACCCGCCGCTCCCGGCTCAAGCCAGGTGACCTCAAAGCCTTCCTGCTCAAGCAACTTGAAGCAGTCAATCACTGCCTTGTGTTCGATCTTCGAGGTAATCAGATGGCGCCCCCTGGCCTGCAAGGCATGCGCCATACCCTTGATCGCCAGGTTATTCGACTCGGTGGCACCGGAGGTCCAGACAATCTCGCGCGGGTCGGCACCCACCAGATCAGCCACCTGGCGACGGGCGTTCTCAACCGCTTCTTCGGCCTTCCAGCCGTATACGTGAGAGCGGGACGCCGGATTGGCAAAATTGCCATCCATGGTCAGACACGCCACCATCTTCTCGGCGACCCGCGGATCAACCGGCGTTGTCGCAGCGTAATCCAGGTAAATCGGCTGATTCATCAGCAACTCCGTCAAGGCTTCTCAGTAGTGGCATCGGTTGCCGCTACATCCGTCTCGTCATCCTTGAGCAGATCAAAATCCTCACCGCCAAGCGCCGGCAGCTCCTTGGCGCAATAATCACTGCCCAGCTCACTCAATGCCTTGCACATGCCCTCGAGACGACTGTCTACCGCATGCATATGATCCAGCATCTGCCCGATCGCACGCGCCACCGGATCCGGCATATCGCGACTGACGCCATAGGCATCGAAGCCGAGCTTTTCCGCCATGGCCTGACGGTTGGCCTGCTGCTCGCACTCGGCGGAAGGCTCCGGATCCTTAGGAATAATGCGCCCGGGAATGCCGACCGCGGTCGCACCAGCCGGCACTGCCTTGGTTACAACAGCATTGGAGCCAATCTTGGCACCGGCGCCGACGGTAAACGGCCCCAGCACCTTGGCACCGGCGCCGACAACGACGCCGTCCTCCAGCGTCGGGTGACGCTTGCCCTGATCCCAGCTGGTACCACCCAGCGTTACACCCTGATAAAGCGTAACGTCATTGCCGATCTCGGTGGTTTCACCAATCACCACACCAAAGCCGTGATCGATAAAGAAGCGACGACCGATCTTGGCTCCGGGATGAATCTCGATGCCGGTCAGCCAGCGGGCGAAGTGCGACAGCATGCGCGCCAAAAGGAAGGCACGGCGCACCCAAAGAGCGTGCGACACCCGATGCAACCAGACCGCATGCAAGCCGGGATAACAGGTCAGCACTTCCAGCGTGTTGCGCGCGGCAGGGTCACGGTGGAATACACTGGCGATATCTTCTTTCATGCGATCAAACATGGTCAGGATCTCCGCTCGCCGGCTGCTTTCACGCCGACGGCCTTCTGGGTTTCGGTCAGGATGCCGCGCAGGATGTTCATCTCCATTCGATTCAAATGGACCCGCCCGTACAGGCGGCGCAAGCGCGGCATCAGCTGCCGTGGTTTCTGAGGGTCGTGGAAGCCGATTTCAACCAGCACCTGCTCCAGATGCTGATAAAACTGCTCCAGCTCGCCTGCGGTCGCCGGAATCTCGTTGAAAACAGCGGTGGTTTCGACCTTGTGCATCTTGGTCGGCGCACCCTCACGCTGCAAACCCTGCATACGCAGCTCGTAGGCCAGCACCTGCACGGCTGCCGCCAGATTCAGCGAGCTGAAGTCCGGCATCGAGGGGATATGCACATGATACTGGCAACGCTGCAGCTCATCGGTGGTCAGACCGGAGTCCTCACGACCAAACACCAGTGCGATTTGCGCATCCGGCAGCTGCTCAAGCTGATCCAGCACCTTGTCAGCGGATTCACGCGGATCCAGCACCGGCCAGGGAATGCGGCGATCGCGGGCACTGGTGCCGAGCACCAGCGAGCAATCGGCGATGGCTTCTTCCAGTGTCGCGACAATTCTTGCATTGGCCAGCACATCGTCCGCACCTGAGGCGCGAGAAACCGCATCAGGATCGGGGAAGCGCTCGGGATCAACCAGCACCAGCTCGGACAATCCCATATTCTTCATGGCCCGAGCGGCGCCGCCGATGTTGCCAGGATGACTGGTGTTGACCAACACCACACGCACGTTCTTCAGCACAGCGACACCTTCAAGCCAAAAATGGGACCCTGCATCTTACAAAAGCTGGGACCTGATAGCCATGACGCATTTCTGTTCATTTTCAACTCTGCTACAATGTTCGGCTTTTCATCTTCCGACAGAGACATACCCCATATGCAGCCTATGCTGAACATCGCCCTGCGTGCCGCGCGCAGCGCAGGAGAGCTCATTTACCGTTCCATGGAACGCCTCGATGTGCTCGCCGTGGACGAAAAGGACGCGCGCGATTATGTTTCGGAAGTCGACCGCGCCGCCGAGCAGGCGATCATCAGCCAGTTGCGCAAAGCCTATCCGGATCACAGCATCCAGGCAGAAGAAAGCGGCTTCCAGCCCGGCCACGGCGACGGCGCCGACACCGTCTGGATCATCGACCCGCTGGACGGCACCACCAACTTCATTCGCGGCGTACCGCATTTCGCCGTCAGCATCGCCTGCCGGGTCAAGGGCCGCATCGAGCATGCCGTCATTCTGGACCCCATTCGTCAGGAAGAATTCACCGCCAGCCGTGGCCGTGGCGCAGCACTGAACGGTCGCCGCCTGCGCGTCAGCAACCGCAAGTCACTGGACGGCGCCCTGCTCGGCACCGGCTTCCCATTCCGGGCCAATCAGGTCGACTCGCTGGATAACTACCTCGGCATGTTCCGCAGCCTGGTCGGCCAGACGGCCGGCATTCGCCGCGCAGGCGCTGCCAGCCTGGACTTGGCCTATGTTGCCGCCGGCCGCTTCGATGCCTTCTGGGAATTTGGCCTTGCCGAGTGGGACATGGCAGCCGGCGCCCTGCTGATCCAGGAAGCTGGCGGCCTGGTCAGCGACTTCAGCGGCGGCCACCAGTTCCTCGACAAGGGCCACATCGTCGCGGGCAACCCCAAGTGCTTCAAGGCCGTGCTGACCGCCATCCAGCCGCACCTGACGCCCGGGATGAAAATGTAACGCCCAGTCGCAAGCTGCAAGCCTCAAGCGGCAAGCTGGCCGTACGGGGCAGAACAAAAAGGCCCACATCCTGACCGGTGTGGGCCTTTTTTTGAGCTGCAAGCTACAAGCCGTAAGCTTCAAGCCAACCCAAAACAAAAAAACCCGCGCCGGATTCAGTTCCGACGCGGGTTTTCTTGCCGCTTGTAGCTTGTAGCTTGTAGCTTGTAGCTTGTAGCTTGTAGCTTGCGGCTTGAAGCTTACCTCTTGAGGCTTGCCGCTGCGCCGGCGAAGCCGGCGCTCAGGGCCGATCGTCGACCGCCTCTTCCACCTGCGGCGGAATGAGATCATCCCGGGTGAGTTTCATGGTCACCAGCAGACCACCGGCGATATAGATGGAGGAATAGGTACCCACACCCACACCGATCAGCAGCGCCGTGGCGAAGCCGTGAATATTCTCACCACCGAACCAGAACAGCGCCAGCAGCACCAGGATGGTCGAGAACGAGGTGGCCATGGTTCGACCGAGCGTCTGGGTGGTCGAGATGTTGATGATTTCGGTTAGCTCGGTCTGGCGCATCAGACGCATGTTCTCACGCACCCGGTCGAACACCACGATGGTGTCGTTCAGCGAGTAGCCGATCACTGCCAGAATGGCCGCGAGCACCGTCAGGTCAAACGAAATCCCGAAATACGAAAACACCCCGAGGGTAAAGATCACGTCGTGGACCAGCGCCAGAATCGCCGCCACCGCGAACTTCATCTGGAAGCGCAGAGAGACATACAGCAGGATGCCGGCGATCGCCACCAGCATACCCAGACCGCCCTGATCACGCAGCTCTTCACCCACCTGCGGACCGATAAACTCGACCCGCTTGACCGATACATCACTGCCATCGGTGGTCTTGATCATCTGGGCCACCTGGTTACCCAGATTCGGGTCATCGCTAGGCAGACGGATCAGCACGTCGGTAGAGGCGCCGAAGTTCTGCACCACGGCATCGCCCCAGCCATTCTCGCGTAACGTGGCACGAATGGCTTCAAGATCCGCCGCCTCGCTGTAGTTCAGCTCCACCAGCGCACCGCCGGTGAAGTCCAGACCCAGGTTCAACTGCTTGACCGCCAGGCTGCCGACCGATGCCAGCATCAGCGCAACGGCAACAACATAGAAGAACTTGCGCAGGCGGAGGAAATTAATGGTTTTACGAATATTCATCAGTGTTTCCTCACAGCCAGAGCTTTTTGATGTCGCGACCGCCAACGGTCAGATTGACCAATGCGCGAGTCACCAGGATGGCACTGAACATGGAGGTCACAATCCCCAGCGACAGGGTTACGGCGAAGCCCTTGATCGGACCGGAGCCCATGGCAAACAGAATGACCCCGACCAACAGGGTAGTCAGGTTACCGTCCACGATGGCTGAAAATGCCTTGTCAAAGCCTTCATGCACCGCACGCTGTGGCGACATGCCGTTGGCGATCTCTTCCTTGATACGGGAGAAGATCAGCACGTTGGCATCCACCGCCATACCCAGCGTCAGCACGATACCGGCGATACCCGGCAGGGTCAGAGTGGCACCGAGCATCGACATCAGCGCCAGCAGCAGCACCAGGTTAAAGCTCAATGCGATACCGGCAAACACGCCAAAGGCGCGATAGACCAGCACCATGAACACCAGCACCAGGGCAAAGCCGACCTGAGTGGCAGTCACACCCTTGGCGATATTCTCTGCCCCCAGGCTCGGGCCGATCGTACGCTCTTCAACGAAGTGCATCGGCGCCGCCAGACCACCGGCGCGCAGCAGCAGCGCCAGTTCGGAGGCCTCAGCCGGCGAGTCCAGACCGGTGATGCGGAACTGATTGCCCAGCGCGCTCTGGATGGTGGCCAGGCTGATAATCGATTTTTCCTCGACGAAAGCCGGAATCTCGACCTCCTGCATCACACCATCAACTTCCTGCATAACCTTGCGGTTGACCTGCCGCTGTTCAATGAACAGCACAGCCATGCCGCGGCCGATATTGCTGCGGGTGGCACGGTTCATCAACTCGCCGCCGTGGCTGTCGAGGTTGATATTGACCTGCGGGCGACCGTTCTCGTCGTAGTTGGAACGGGCGTCGGTGACCTGGTCACCGGTAATGATGATGCTGCGCTCAACGTCGGCCGTACGCCCTTCTGCACTGCGGAACGCAAAGGACTCGGTGGTTGCGCGCGGCGCATCCGGCTCGGCCGCCAGGCGGAACTCCAGGTTGGCCGTCTTGCCCAGAACCCGCTTGGCCTCAGCGGTATCCTGCACGCCCGGCAACTCCACCACGATACGGTTGGCACCCTGACGCTGCACCAGCGGCTCAGCCACCCCCAGCTCGTTGACCCGGTTACGCACGGTAGTCAGGTTCTGCTGCACCGCGTAGTCGCGAATCGCAGCCACTTCGGCCTCGGACAGGGTCAGCTGCAATACAGCCTGATCCTTGAGCTCGGCATTGGCAGTCACAAACTGGTTGTACTTGCCGGCAATCAGGCGACGGGCTTCACTGCGCTGGTCTTCGTCGGCAAAGCCGAACTGCAGGGTGTTGCCCTGGGTCGGCAGACTGCGATAGCGAATCCCCTCAGTGCGCATCAGGCCCCGCAGCTCACTTTGGTAGACATTGACCCGGGACTCGATGGCCTTATCCATGTCGACCTGCAGCAGGAAGTGCACACCACCGGACAGATCCAGACCCAGCGTCATGGGGCCGGCACCAATGGCAGACAGCCAGTCCGGCGTGGTCTGCGCCAGGTTTTGCGCCACAACATAGCGCGCGCCGAGCGCGTCACGGACAACATCCTGCGCCTTCAACTGATCACTGCGATTAACCAGACGCACCAGGCCGGAGCGGCCGTTGGTACCCAGTTCGGTGCCCTTGGTCGGCAGATTGGCTGCAGCCAGCGCCTGCTCAATGCGGTCAAGATCAGCCTGATCGATGACCTGAGTGGAGCTGGCACCGGAGATCTGAATGGCAGGGTCGTCGGGATAAAGGTTCGGCAACGCATAGATCACGCCCAGTGCAAGCACGGTCACGATCAGCAGGTATTTCCAGAGGGGATAACGGTTGAGCATATCAGGGCCTGATAGCAGTCCGGGCGCCTGATGGGCGCCCGGAACGGGGTCTGCGAGGTAATTAGATGGCTTTCAGCGTGCCCTTGGGCAGGACAGCAACAATGGAGCCTTTCTGGAATTTCAGTTCCTGGCTATCACCCACTTCCAGCACGACGAACTCGTCGGTCACTTTCTTGACCTTGCCCAGAATGCCGCCACCGGTTACTACTTCATCACCGGTCGACAGGCCGGCCAGCAGGTTCTTGTGCTCTTTGGCACGCTTGGCCTGGGGGCGCCAGATCATCAGATAGAAGATGACCACGAAGCCGATCAGAAAGATCCACTCAAAACCGGTACCCGCCGGTGCGGCGCCACCTGCAGACTGTGCCATGGCGGCGGGGATGAAAAAGCTCATGTGACGCTCCTGTTATTGAACTGCGAAAAATCGGTTATGGGGGCGCTCCGGCCGCCATTCAAGGCTCAAGCGGCGGTACCGGCCGGCCCAGTTTGGCGTAGAAGTTTTCCACAAAGGCGGTCAATGTACCCTGTTGAATGGCACCGCGCAAACCTGCCATAAGCCGCTGATAATGCCGCAGGTTATGGATGGTATTGAGCATGCTGCCGAGCATTTCGCCGCACTTGTCCAGGTGATGCAGATAGGCGCGGGAGAAGTGCTGGCAGGTGTAGCAATCACAGGCCGGATCCAGCGGCGACTCATCGTGGCGATGTACCGCGTTGCGGATCTTGATCACGCCCGCCTCGGTGAACAGGTGCCCGTTGCGCGCATTGCGGCTGGGCATCACGCAGTCGAACATGTCCACGCCGCGGCGCACACCTTCTACCAGATCCTCGGGTTTGCCTACTCCCATCAGGTAACGGGGTTTTTCCGGCGGCATGTGACCCGGCAGAAAATCCAGCACGCGGATCATTTCTTCCTTCGGCTCGCCGACCGACAGACCACCGATCGCCAGTCCGTCAAAACCGATCTCGCTCAACCCTTCCAGCGAGCGCAAGCGCAACTCTTCGTGCATACCGCCCTGAATGATGCCGAACAGCGCTGACGGGTTGTCGCCATGCGCCTGTTTGGAGCGCTTGGCCCAGCGCAGCGACAGTTCCATCGAGCGGCGAGCGGTATCCAGATCCGCCGGATAGGGCGTGCACTCATCAAAGATCATGACGATGTCCGAACCCAGCGCGCGCTGCACCTGCATGGATTCTTCCGGCCCCATGAACACCTTGGCGCCATCAACCGGCGAGGAGAAGTACACCCCCTCCTCCTTGATCTTGCGCATGGCACCCAGACTGAACACCTGAAAGCCGCCGGAGTCGGTCAGAATCGGCCCCTGCCATTGCATGAAATCGTGCAGATCACCGTGCTTGCGGATTACCTCGGTCCCCGGGCGCAGCCACAGATGGAAGGTGTTGCCGAGAATGATCTGCGCGCCGATCGCCTCGATATCGCGCGGCAGCATGCCCTTTACCGTGCCGTAGGTGCCCACCGGCATAAAGGCCGGCGTCTCGACCACCCCGCGGGGGAAGGTCAGCCGACCACGGCGCGCCCTGCCATCGGTGGCAAGCAGTTCAAAGGACATGTGACTCATGACGATACCTCAGGCCCGGTCGGGGCCGGATTGCGGGTGATGAACATCGCATCACCGTAACTGAAAAAACGGTACTTTTCGGCCACCGCTGCACGATAGGCAGCCATGGCCTCGGGATAACCGGCAAACGCCGACACCAGCATCAGCAGGGTCGACTCGGGCAAGTGGAAGTTGGTGACCAGCGCGTCCACCACATGAAACGGCTTGCCCGGATACAGAAAGATGTCGGTGTCGCCACTGAAGGGCTTTAGCACGCCATCGCGAGCAGCCGACTCGAGCGAGCGCACACTGGTGGTGCCCACCGCGATCACCCGCCCGCCGCGCGCCTTGCAGGCCTCAACCGCAGCCACAACCTCGGGCGTAACCTCCAGCCACTCCTGATGCATGACGTGCTCTTCGATCTTGTCGACCCGCACAGGCTGGAACGTACCCGCGCCGACATGCAGGGTGACCTCCGCCGTCTCCACGCCCAACTCGGCGATGGCATCGAGCAGCGGTCGATCGAAATGCAGCCCGGCGGTCGGCGCCGCTACGGCACCTTCGCGCTTGGCATACACAGTCTGATAGCGCTCGCGGTCCGCCTCATCATCAGGGCGATCGATGTAGGGCGGCAGCGGCATGTGACCGACGCGCTGCAGCAACGGCAATACCGGCTCGGCAAAACGCAGCTCGAACAGCGCATCATGGCGTGCCACCATCTCGGCCTCGGCGCCACCATCGATCAGAATACGACTGCCCGGCTTGGGGGATTTGCTGGAACGAATGTGCGCCAGCACCCGAAACTCGTCGACTACTCGTTCAACCAGCACTTCCAGCGCACCGCCGGTCTCCTTGCGACCAAACAGGCGGGCCGGAATCACCCGGGTATTGTTGAACACCATCAAATCGCCGGGGCGCAGATACTCGAGCAGATCGACAAATTGACGGTGAGCCAGCTGGCCGGTCGGCCCGTCGAGGCACAACAACCGACTGGCGCGCCGCTCGGCCAGCGGATGCCGTGCGATCAGCTCATCGGGCAGGTCGAAATGAAAGTCACTGAGACGCATGCAAGGAGGATGTCCGGAGTTACCTGAGAAAGGCGGCTATGGTAGCCGAAAACCGCTGCCACGGCGATCAGCCAGCGCGCACAGGATTGACCGAGACCGTTCGGGCTCCGTATACTCCGCGCCAGCCAGCGTACGCTCGTACGCACTTGCATTGCCCCGATGGCGGAATTGGTAGACGCGGCGGATTCAAAATCCGTTTCTGGTGACAGAGTGGGAGTTCGATTCTCCCTCGGGGCACCATTCGTTCCCAACGAATGGATTTCAGCACATTCTCTCCCGGTTATTTCTCAACGCTTTTCAGTCGTCGGACCTGCGCATGCAGCCGTTCAAGATTACGCTGCCCGGCCGCCAGGCGTTGCTGCTGCTCAGCCGACAGCAGCGCGGGCAATACCGATTCCAGCCGGCCTTCCAACCCCAGCAATACGTTCTTGCGCTGATCGCCAAGCTGACTCAACGCCTGCCACTCTTCCGGCTGCGGCAGACCATAACCCTCAGCCAGCAAATCCGCAGGACGGCTGAGAAATCCACGTGCGCGAAGCAGTGTTGCAACCAGCTCTCCAGCGGCGCGCACACTCTCCTCGCTATCGGCACCACGCAGATAACGCACCTTCAGGGCGTGCTGTGCCTCAAGAAGCTGCCGTCGCAATGCTGCCTGCTCAAGCAGCAATAACGCCGCCGTCGAACGCAAATCGGCGTGAGCAAACCACCGCGCACGCGCCTCGGGAGGCAGCGCCAGCCACTGCTCAAACCCCGTGACCTGAAGCCCCAGTCGCTCGCGCAAGAGCGCGAATATCGACCGATAGCGTTCAGCATAGGAATCGAATCGATAGCCCAGGCGCAGCGCTTCGGTCGCATCAGCCAGCACGCTGGCGTTTGCCACCCCGCGCGCTTCGAGCAACTGCAGCAGGCCGATCGGTGTCTGGCTTTCGAGATCAATCAGACGTTCGCTACGACTGCCGGTACGCAACAACTTGAGCGTCTCGACCGCACAGTTGTTACCGATGAAAAAGTATCGGCCGTCATATGCCCAATGCAGCTGGGTAGCCTGCTGCACAACGCCCTCGATCTCGTCACGACTCAGTTGCAGCGGTACCGAACGCAGGGAGCGCAACTCCAGCTTGGTGTACTCATCAACCACCTGCGCCAACGGCAGCATAAACAGCCTCGACGGGTACTGTCCCACCAGCCCATCCCAATGCGACAGCTGCACATCGTCAACGTAGGCCCGGAACGACAACACCAGATCCTGCTCAAGATCGAGCAGGCAGTCCGGCCCACGAGGATGCCCGGGCGCGCAGACCACCAAACGCAGCATACTGTGGCCCCAACGACTGGCGAGGGTTTGTTCCGGCTCCGCCAACAGATAATGCACCGCGTACACCCGCTCGGGATCGAGCCATCCGAGCAGCGACTGGTGCTTATCGGCCCCCGCGTTCAGGTATGGATAGATATCAGCGCAGCGAGTATCGAAGGGCGCCCAGTCAAAGTGTTCAACAAAAAACCGATAGAGAGCTGGCCGCCGACACCCATAACTCGGATCCAGCAGGAAGTACTCGGTATTAACCGCGACGAATTCGGCAGGACTGCTTAACTCATAGGCATCAGGTGAGCGCAGCAACTGGCGATTTTCACGCTCACGCCGACCACGGTCACCGACCCGCTCGGGCCAGCCGGCCAGATCCAGTAATCGCGGATCATCGCGTAACCGGAAGCGCCGTTCGGCCTGCCCGCGACAGTGAGGCGGCAACCCAACCGGGCCCTGAGCGTGCAGCCGCGCAGCGCAGCGCCAGTCGAGACCGGCCGGCACCAACCGATCATAGAGGTGCGCCAGCTCATGCACCAGAGTGCGCTGCGCCAACGACTCGTCCTGATCAACCAGCAGGCGCGCGCTCAGCAGAATTTCATGGTTAAAGGTCGCGCGCCCCATCACGCGCGGCTTGAGGTCGCCTGTCCAGCGCACTCTGACGATCTGATCAAGCTGCTCCTTCAGGCGCGGCGGCAGGCGTTCGTCGACCTGTTCGAGCAGGTCGTATGTAAAGCGTTGCTGCTGCGAAGTAAGCCCTGCCAGCTCGGGCTCCAATCGCAAGGCGGCGCTGATCTGAACACTCCAGATCAGCGCCAGCAGCAAGGCAAACCGACACGGCAAGCCGGTCAACACTTTGCTCAACGGGCCAGAATATCCTCGGCCAGCTGCATATCAGTGGCCAGCGTCGCTGGCTGCTGAGCACGCAAATGCGCCAGCGCAGCCTCCAGGTGTACACCGCGGATCGCACCATCGCTGGCAACAAAGCTGGCCGCATCGTCACGCGCCTGCAGCACTACCTTGTCGTTCCCACCGGTAGTGACATTGCTGCTCGACTCGGCACTGTTGGCCAGCGAGGAGCCGATGGCATCAGTGGTACCAATAAAGCTGCTAGCCGAGGCTGTAGTGGCAAGCGAAAGCGATGCTGCCACCATCAAATAACGTGATTTCATGTAGTTCGTCCTTTTCATAAGACTCGAAGCCGAGCCCAACTGACCGAAAACCGCTCGACGATCTTCGCCGCGCTCACCCCATCGTCAACTGGTGCCCGACCATGCCGAGCACAAATCCGAGCACCGCGCCCATTGGCGGGGCCCACTTGCGTTCCAGCTTCGCCTGCGGGGCAATATCCTGGAACACTGAATAACAGATGCCGCCGGCGGCAAACAGCATGACTGCCGCCACCGCCTCAGGATAGGCCGACAACCAGCCAAACCCAAGCAACCCGAACAACGGGCCTAGCAGGGCCATCAGGGCAAAGCCCTTGGCAATGCGACGGGTTCGGTAATGCGTACTGGCCCGCAGCTCTCGGCAGGCATTAAACCCTTCAGGCAGATTCTGCAGCGCCATCAGGCAGGCCAGCAGCAACCCGCTGTTGCCCCCGGCAGCAAAGGCCGCGCCGAGGGCAATCGACTCGGGCACAAAGTCGGACAGCATTGCGGCCATCTGGCTGGCCGGCGTCTTGTTGCGGTAGAGGGCAATATCCAGCCACATGAACGCCAGCCCACCAACGATAAAACAGCTGGCCGAAGCCAGTGCATCAAACTTGGCAATACCCTCGGGCACCAGCACCAGCGCGACCGCAGACAGCAATGCACCACCGCCAAAGGCGATGATGCCGTGGCGCAGCTCCTGGTCCAGCCACTTGGGCCGCACCCGCTCCACCCCGGCCAGCAGGGCCCCGGCGGGCATTGCCATGCCGGCCATCAGGGTCAGTCCGATTACCACCAGCCAATCTGTCAAATGCGCCTCCCTGCAGGGTACCTGTCGCTCAATAAAAAACCCCGCTGACGCGGGGCTTTCATTGTGAACCAGCGCTTACATCGCGTCGAGGAAGCGCTCTGCATCCAGCGCCGCCATACAGCCAGCGCCGGCCGAGGTGATGGCCTGACGGTAGATGTGGTCGGCCACGTCACCGGCGGCGAAGACGCCCGGGATGTTGGTCTGGGTGGCGTTGCCTTCGGTACCGCTCTTGATCTTCAGGTAGCCGTCTTTCATCTCCAGCTGACCTTCGAACAGACCGGTGTTGGGGGTATGGCCGATGGCGACAAACACGCCAGCCAGGGCGATATCTTCGGTGCCGCCGGCGTTAAGCGCGATGCGCATGCCGGTCACACCGCTGTCGTCACCCAGCACTTCGTCCAGCGTGGCGTTGAGCTTGAGTTCGATCTTGCCCTCGGCAACACGAGCCATCAGCTTGTCGATCAGAATCTTCTCGGCGCGGAAGGTATCGCGGCGATGTACCAGCGTTACCTTTTTGGCGATATTGGCCAGATACAGCGCCTCTTCCACGGCAGTATTACCACCACCGATCACGGCGACATCCTGATTGCGGTAAAAGAAGCCGTCACAGGTAGCGCAGGCAGACACGCCCTTGCCCATGAACGCTTCCTCCGACGGCAGGCCGATGTAACGGGCCGACGCGCCGGTGGCGATGATCAGCGCATCACACTTGTACTCACCGCTGTCACCCCACAGGGTGAACGGACGCTGGGTCAGGTCCACCTTGTTGATGTGATCGAACACGATCTCGGTCTCGAAGCGTTCGGCATGCTGACGCATGCGCTCCATCAGCTCCGGCCCCTGGACACCGGCAACGTCGCCCGGCCAGTTGTCCACTTCTGTCGTGGTGGTCAGTTGCCCGCCCATCTGCATGCCGGTGATCAGCACCGGATTGAGGTTGGCGCGCGCAGCGTAAACGGCAGCGCTGTAGCCCGCCGGGCCAGAGCCCAGGATGATCAGGCGAATGTGACGCACTTCAGACATGTAAACCTCCAGTTTCGCCAGCACGCTGGCGGCAAGAATAAAACGGGCAGCCGAGGGTAAGGGGAACCCTGAACAGCAGCGACTGCCCCAAAACCAGTCAGTTGATCAAAGCTCGGCAGCGTGCTCAGCCAGATAGCGGGCAACGCCTTCGGCGCTCTCCTGCATACCTTTCTGGCCCTTGCGCCAGCCAGCCGGGCACACTTCACCGTGCTCTTCGGTAAATTGCAGCGCCTCGATCAGGCGAATCATTTCATCCACTTCACGGCCCAGCGCCAGATTGTTCACCACCTGATGCTGGACGATGCCGTCGCGGTCGATCAGGAACGACGCCCGCAGGGCAACGCCATCTTCATGCTCCACCCCGTAGGCACGGGTAATCTCGTGCTTGACGTCGGCGACCATGGTGAACTCGACCGGGCCAATGCCGCCCTTTTCCACCGGGGTATTACGCCAGGCGTAATGGGTGAACTGCGAGTCCACGGAAACACCGACAACCTCTGCGCCCAGCGCACGGAATTTGTCCATACGGTTGTTATGGGCAATGATCTCCGAGGGGCAGACGAAGGTGAAATCCAGCGGCCAGAAGAACATCACCACGTACTTGCCGCGCAGCGTCGAGAAATCAAAGTGCTCGACAATGCTGCCATCAGCCAATACCGCCGGAGCAACGAAATCCGGCGCGGAACGATTGACCAGAACGCTCATCCAACCCTCCAGAGCAATACAGGCCGCAGCTTATAGCGACCTGAAACAAGTGGAAATTGCAAAGACTGTATCAGCCAAATAGTTTACCCCTATAGTACCCGGCGAAGCACTGCACATTTCTGCAAGACACGTTTCCATCAGGACCCGCACCAATGAAGCAAGTAACGGATGTACTACGTGGCCCCGATTACCTCAAGGAAGGCTGGCAGGTCATCAGGCAACCCGGGCTGCGGCGCTTTGTGATCATCCCGCTGATAGCCAACCTGCTGCTGTTCGCCGCGCTCATCGGCTGGGGAATCCAGCAGTTCAACCTGCTGATGGCCAGACTCATGCCACAGCTCCCGGACTGGGCCGCCTTTGTCGAATGGCTGCTGTGGCCGATGTTTGCACTGGTGGTCCTGCTACTGCTGTTTTTCGGCTTCAGTGTGCTGGCCAATATCATTGCCTCCCCCTTCTACGGCTTTCTCGCGGAAAAAATTGCCGAGCAGGAGCGCAATGAAGTCAGCCCGCAGACAGGCTGGAAAGACGTCATCGCCGTGATTCCGCACAGCGTTGGTCGCGAACTGCGCAAACTGGCCTATTACCTGCCACGCATGGCCGCTCTTTTGCTGCTGTCACTGATACCGGTGGTCAACCTGATTGCATCGCCGCTGTTGCTGGCCTTCGGGGTCTGGATGATGGCCGTGCAATACGTCGACTACCAGGCCGATAACGACAAGGTCGGCTTCCCCGACATGCTGCGCTGGATGCAGACCCGCCGCAGCCTGTCACTCGGCTTCGGCCTGCCGGTCTACGTTGGCATGCTGATACCGCTGGTGAACCTGCTGGTAATGCCCGCAGCCGTCGCTGGCTCCACGCTGCTGTGGGTACGTGAGCGCCAGCAACGCGATTCATAAAATGGTCACACCGATGTAACACGGCGATCATGCCTGCTCACCATACTCGGAGCATGACAACATTCCTCGCCCCTGCCCGGCGCTTCGCGCTGGTCACAGAAACCTACCCACCCCAGATCAATGGTGTGGCCAACACCCTTGGCCAGCTATGCAGCGGCCTGCTCGGGCGCCAGCACCAGTTGCAGCTGATCCGGCCGGCACAGGGCGGCGAGCAACCGGGCAGCTCCGCACAGGGCAACCTGGAGGAACACCGGGTCAGCGGCTTGCCGATTCCCGGTTACCCGTCCCTGCAATGGGGCCTGCCAGCCGGGCGCCTGCTCACCCGACTCTGGCGCCAGGCCCGACCGGACGCCGTCTATATTGCAACCGAAGGCCCACTGGGCTGGTCTGCCCTGCGCACCGCCCGACGGCTCGGCATTGCGGTAGTCAGCGGTTTTCACACCAATTTCCAGCAATACAGTGACCACTTTCACCTCGGTCTGCTGCACGCGCCCGCCATGCGCTATCTGCGCTGGTTTCACAACCAGAGCCAGACCACCCTGGTTGCCAGCTCAACCCAGCAGCGAGAGCTGAGCCGGCTGGGCCTGAATCACCTGGGGCTGCTGGGTCGCGGGGTCGATTGCGAGCGCTTTCATCCGGCACGCCGAGACGTCACTCTGCGCGCCAGCTGGGGTGTTGGCCCGGATGACCTGGTACTGCTGCATGTCGGCCGCCTGTCACCGGAAAAGAACCCCGAGCTGCTCGTAAGCGCATGGAAAGAAGCCAGGAAGAGCGCCCGAGACAGCCACCTGAAGCTGGTCGTTGCTGGCGATGGCCCCTCCCTTGCCGATCTGCAGAAACAGCTGCCGGAGGCGATCTTCACCGGCGCCAGAACGGGTGACGAGTTGGCCCGAATCTATGCCAGCGCCGATATTTTTGTCTTTCCCAGTCTGACCGAAACCTTCGGCAATGTTGTCACCGAGGCCATGGCGTCGGGGCTGGCGGTCTGCGCCTTTGATACCGCCGCAGCCCATCAGCACATTCAGGACCGCTACAGCGGCAGCCTGGCGCCGCCCGCGCATGACCGGGTATTCATCGATAATCTGCGCTGGTTGACGGCGGATCAGGAAGGACGTCGCAGCATTCGCCTGCATGCCCGTCATAAGGCCTGCCAGCTGGACTGGAGTGCGGTGGTAACGCGTTTTGAACGCTATCTTGTGCAGGCCGCCGAACGGCAGCCTGCGCTGACACAGGCACTCCCGAGCAAATAGCCCGGGCGCCTGCCATTGCGAATCAGACCAGAGTCTTGAGCGCGTCGCGACTGAAGGGCGCGATGTCTTCGAAGCGACCTTCGCGCACCTTGTCGGCCCAATGCGGATCAACCAGCAGCGCGCGGCCAACCGCAACCAGATCAAACTCGTCCGCATCCAGACGTTCCAGCAGACCGTCGATATTGGCGGTCTGGGCAACCTTGTCGGTGTTGACCATAAACTGCAGGAACTCGCCATCCAGGCCGACGCTGCCGACAGTGATGCACGGCTTGCCGGTGATCTTGCGGGTCCAACCAGCCAGGTTCAGCTCGGAGCTTTCGAACTCCGGCTCCCAGAAGCGGCGCTGCGAGCAGTGGAAGATGTCCACGCCTGCGTCAGACAGCGGCGCCAGGAACTGCTCCAGCAGCTCGGGGGTCGGGGCCAGGCGCGCGGTGTAGTCCTGCTGCTTCCACTGGGAGAAACGGAAGATGATCGGATAGTCAGGGCCGACAGCGGCGCGCACTGCCTTGATGATCTCCACGGCGAAGCGACCACGGTTCTCCATGCTGCCGCCGTACTGGTCATCACGCTGGTTGGTACCTTCCCAGAAGAACTGGTCGATCAGGTAACCATGCGCGCCGTGCAGTTCGATGGCGTCAAAGCCAACATCCTTGGCGTCCTTGGCTGCCTTGGCAAACGCCGCAACCACGTCGTCGATGTCCTGCTGGGTCATACCCTTGACCAGCACCTTGCCATCCTTCTGCTTTTCCATCGGACCGTAACCGGGCACATCCCCATCCGGCTCGGTGCCGAGGCGACGGACGTTGCCGACGTGCCACAATTGCGGCGCAATCTTGCCGCCGGCGGCGTGCACGGCATCAACAACCTGCTTCCAGCCGGCCAGCGCCTCGGCACCATAGAAGTGCGGCACATTCGGGTAGCCGTTGGCCGCTACGTGATCCACCACGGTGCCTTCGGTGATGATCAGACCGACACCGGACTCGGCGCGGCGACGGTAGTAGTCGACCACCGCCTGATTCGGCACGCCCTTGGGCGAGAAGTTACGGGTCATGGGCGCCATCACGATGCGGTTGGACAGCTCCAGATTGCCCAGAGTGAAGGGCTTGAACAGCGGGGTTACGGCTGTGGACATACATAATCTCCTGAACGGGGGACAGACCGGAGCGCCTGCCAGCACGCGAGCTGACCAGTCGTCTTGTCTTGATGAAATAGCTTTCAGGGCTGAAGCAGACGCTCCAGCTGCTGAATGAACACGCGCAAGGGACCGATCTGACGATCCGCCTTCATGCGCAACAGGGCACCCTCCCAGGCAGCGCTGATAAACCCGGCCAGTTCCGCCGGATTCTGATCAGCCGCAATCTCGCCTGCGGACTGCGCTTGGGCCAGACAGTCAGCCAGCACCTGATTGGAACGCTGCAGGATGGCACTGGCGGCATAGCCTATCGGCTGGCTTTCCTCCGCCATTTCATGACACAGGCTGCCAATGAAACACTGATGACTGGGCTGTTCCTGGTTGGCGAAATACCCAACCAGATCACGATAGCAACGCAGAACGCGTTCGCGCGGCGACAGCTCGGGCACACTCAGGGCATCGGCAAAACGCTCGATACGCGGCGTGTAGTAGTAGTGCAGCGCCTGAATGGCGAAGTCTTCCTTACTCTCGAAGTAATGATAGAAAGACCCCTTCGGCACACCGGCCCCCTGGGTAATCTCCTGCACGCCAGTGCCGTTATAGCCCTTGCGCAGCATGACGCTGGTACCAGAGGCGAGAATGCGTGCGCGCTTATCTTGAATCGTGTTCATGCCGAGCACTATACGACCGGTCAACTTTACCTGATAGAGCAAAATCACCAATATAAATACCACTGATAATAATCAATCAGCAGAAAGCAGCAGCGCGTTCCGGCAGGCATAAAAAAACCGGGCCAGGGCCCGGTTCTCATGCTGCCATTACCACTTAGTGGTGATGACCGCCTTCGCCGTGGATATGACCGTGGGCGATTTCTTCTTCGTTGGCGTCACGTACCGCGACAACCTTCACTTCAAAGGTCAGACGCTCGCCAGCCAGCGGGTGGTTGCCGTCGACGGTGACTTCATCACCTTCCAGCGCCTTGATGGTGACGATCTGCATGCTGCCGTCCGGACCGGAGGCGTGGAACTGCATGCCGACTTCCAGCTCGTCGACACCTTCAAACATGTTGCGACCCAGCACGGCGATCAGCTCGGCGTTGAACTCGCCATAGGCCTCTTCCGGCTCGACGGTTACTTTGACGTCGTCACCGGCCGCCTTGCCTTCCAGCGCCTTTTCCAGGCCCGGAATGATATTGCCGGCACCGTGCAGGTAAACCAGCGGCGCACCACCGACGGACGAATCCAGCACTTCGCCATCGTCATTGGTCAGGGTGTAGTCGATGGACACGGCCTTGTTGGCGGCAATCTGCATAATCTCTTTCCTGTGATTGAGGGTATAAGAGGCTCGAGTGTACGCGTTATGGCACCGAAACGCACGGCTTGACCCGACCAGTGGGTCACCGGAAGATAGCCGAACGCAATCGATATCCGGCGGTCCATAGATGACATCCGGCTGAAAGGAACTCGCACAATCCCATGACAAACAGACTGGTCCTGGTCATCAACGGAGGCAGCTCCTCCATCAAGATGGCGCTGCGCCGCGAAGACACACCGGGCGCACTGTTCGACGCCATCGCCGAGCGACTGAACACCTCGCAGGCCTGCTACACCACCTCTGACGGTGAGCGCGGCGAGCTCGCCAACGCTACCCATCTGGATGCACTGAACGCCCTGTTACCAATGGTTGAGCGCCATCTTGATCGACCGCTCAGTGCGGTCGGCCATCGGGTGGTCCATGGCGGAGAGCGCTTCACCAGCGCCCAGCTGCTCAACGACGACATCATCGCCGGCATCGAAGCCAACGTCCCACTGGCACCATTGCATAATCCGGCCAACCTGACCGGTATCCGCGCCGCCATGCAGTTGCTGCCGCAGACGCCGCAGGTTGCGGTGTTCGATACGGCATTTCACCAGACTATGCCGCCGCACGCCTTCCGCTACGCGCTGCCCGACGAGCTGTACGCCGTGCACGGCGTACGCCGTTACGGCTTTCACGGCACCAGCCACAAATACGTCAGCGATCAGGCCGGTCTGCTGACCGGTCTCGGCAAGGGCAACGGTGCCTGGCTGACTGCCCATCTTGGCAATGGCTGCTCCAGCTGCGCCGTGCTGGACGGAAGCAGCATGGACACCAGCATGGGTCTGACGCCCCTTGAGGGCCTGGTCATGGGCACCCGCAGCGGCGACGTTGACCCCAACCTGCACGCCCATCTGGCCCGCACCCTGGGCTGGGACCTGAGCCGTATCGAGCAGCTGCTCAACCGCGAGAGCGGACTGCTCGGCCTGTCCGGGCTGTCCAACGACATGCGTGAGCTGGAGCAGGCCCGCGCCGACGGCCATAGCGGCGCGCAGTTGGCGATCGAAGTCTTCTGCTACCGCCTGGCTCGCTCGCTGGCCGGCCTGTCGGTTGCCCTGCCGCGTATCGACGGTCTGATCTTTACCGGCGGCATCGGCGAGAACTCAGCGCTGACCCGCGCACTGACCCTCAAGCACCTGGCGGTACTGGGCCTGCGCATCGATCCGGACAACAACAGCGCACTGCCGCGCGGCCAGGCAGGTCGCATCGAGGCAAAAGGGTCGCCGGCCATTCTGGTGATTCCCACCGATGAGGAGCGCCAGATAGCCGAGGAAAGCCTGGATCTGCTCGATACCCAGCCAAGGAGCCAAACGGCATGAGCCTGCACACGTTTTTCGTCGCGCCGACCGGCTTCGGTGTCGGCCTGACCTCCACCAGCCTCGGCCTGATCCGGGCGCTGGAACGGACCGGCCTAAAGGTGCACTTTCTCAAGCCCATCGCCCAGCCGCACCCCGGGGACGACGGCCCGGAGCGCTCCAGCGAACTGATCAGCCGCACCCTGGGGTTGTCGCCACCGCCGGCCATGCCGCTGGCGCAGGTTGAGCACCAGTTGGCCATGGGCGAGCTGGACGAGGTACTGGAGGAGATTGTCAGCCGCTACCAGCAGGCAGCCGAGGGTGCCGATGTGGTGGTGGTTGAAGGAATGGTCCCTACCCGCCAGAGCAACTACGCCGCGCAGATCAATCAGCAACTGGCCAAGAGCCTGGACGCCGACGTGATTCTGGTGACCGCCCCTGACGGCGACGACTTCACCACCCTGGCAGACCGAATCGAGATCAATGCCCAAACCTTCGGCGGCCCCAAACACCCCAAGGTGCTTGGCGTCATCATCAACAAGGTACGGGCACTGGCGACCGATACCGCGACCGACATTCCCGACCGGCCGACACTCAAAAGCACACTCAAGGACTTCGCCCAGAGTCTGCGCGAGGCATCCAGCCGACTGGATACCGACGACTTCCGCCTGATCGGTTGCGTGCCCTGGCAGGACGAGCTGAACGCGCCGCGCACCGCCGATATTGCCGAGCTGCTCAAGGCGACCACCTTCCACGCCGGCGAGATGCAGCAACGCCGGGTGATGGAAATGGCGCTGTGCTCGCGCACCGTTCCCAACATCATTCATCTGCTGCGCCCGGGTGCATTGATCGTCACCCCTGGTGATCGCGACGACATCATCATTGCCAGCTCGCTGGCGGCACTGTCCGGCACACCGCTGGCCGGCCTGTTGCTGACCGGCGGCTTTGAACCCAACCCGCGCGTCATCCAACTGTGCCAGCCGGCTCTGGATCAGGGCCTGCCGATTCTGGGCGTGCCGACTGACACCTTTGCCACCGCCACCCAGCTCGACCGCATGAACCGCGAGATTCCGATTGATGATCGCGAGCGCGCCAATAAGGTGACCGATTTTGTTGCCAGCCATATCGACCACGTCTGGCTGGCCAAGCGCTGCGATACTCCACGTGAGAAGCGCATGTCGCCACCAGCCTTCCGCTACGAACTGGTGCGCCAGGCCCAGCATGCAGCCAAGACCATCGTGCTGCCTGAGGGCGACGAGCCGCGTACCGTACAGGCCGCTGCCATCTGCCAGCGCCGCGGCATCGCCAACTGCATTCTGCTGGCCAAGCGCGAGTCGGTTGAAGCCGTTGCCCGCGCCCAGCACATAAGCCTGCCGGAGGGCCTGCAGATCGTCGACCCCGACCAGGTGCGCGAGCGCTACGTGGCGCCCATGGTCAAGCTGCGCGAAGGCAAGGGCCTGAACGAGCCAATGGCGCTGCAACAGCTGGAAGACAACGTGGTGCTGGGCACCATGATGCTGGCACTGGACGAGGTCGACGGACTGGTATCCGGCGCCATCCACACCACCGCCAACACCATTCGCCCGGCCTTTCAGTTGATCAAGACCGCCCCCGGTTACAACCTGGTGTCGTCGATCTTTTTCATGCTGCTGCCCGAGCAGGTGCTGGTCTACGGCGACTGCGCGGTCAACCCCGAGCCCAATGCCGAGGAACTGGCCGAAATCGCCATTCAGAGTGCCCGGTCGGCAGAAGCCTTTGGCATCCCCGCACGGGTCGCCATGATCAGCTACTCGACCGGCAGCTCCGGCAGTGGCAGCGAGGTAGAAAAGGTCCGCGAGGCGACCCGCCTGGCCCGCGAGCGGGAGCCCGGACTGTTGCTGGACGGCCCACTCCAGTATGATGCCGCCGCCATCGCCAGCGTCGGCCGCCAGAAGGCGCCGGACAGCCCGGTGGCCGGACAGGCAACGGTATTCGTGTTCCCTGACCTGAACACCGGCAACACCACCTACAAGGCAGTGCAGCGCAGCGCCAACGTGGTCAGCGTCGGCCCCATGCTGCAGGGCCTGCGCAAGCCGGTGAACGACCTGTCACGCGGCGCGCTGGTCGACGATATCGTCTACACCATTGCATTAACCGCGATCCAGGCCTACAACAACGAGTAACCCATAACACGGCCGCCCGCCGGCGGCCCCTGGACGAGCCAACCCATGCTGTCGTTTCTGCCTGCCCCCGTGCGTGGCATTATTGCTGCCCTGCTGCTGGTGCTGAACACCCTGATTCACGCGCCGATTCTCTTCGTCTTCGCACTGATCAAACTGGTGCCGATACCGCCCCTGCGCACCTGGTGCACCCGGGTGATGATCCGCATCGCCGAGTTCTGGATCAGCTGCAACAGCGGCTGGATGGCGCTCAGCGGGCGCACCCGCTGGGATATCGAAGGGCTGGAGCGGCTCGACTACAACGGCTGGTATCTGGTCACCAGCAACCACCAGAGCTGGGTGGATATTCTGGCTCTGCAGCATGTACTCAATCGCCATATGCCGATGCTCAAGTTCTTCCTCAAACAGGAATTGATCTGGGTCCCCATCATCGGCCTGTGCTGGTGGGCGCTCGATTTCCCGTTCATGAAGCGCTACACCAAGGCCTACCTGGCCAAGCACCCGGAAAAGGCCGGCCAGGACCTGGCAACCACCCGCAAGGCCTGCGAAAAATTCAAGACCACCCCGGTTGCGGTGTTCAACTTCCTTGAGGGCACCCGCCTGACACCGGCCAAGCACCAGCAACAACAGTCCCCTTTCACCTACCTGCTCAAACCCAAGTCCGGCGGTGTCGCCTTTGTGCTTGATGCCATGGGCGAGCAACTGCGCTCGCTGCTGGATATCACCATCCACTACCCCGACGGCAACCCAAGCTTCTGGGACCTGCTGTGCGGCAAGGTCAGGCACGTGGTCATGCACCTTGAACTCAAGCCGATTCCGGCAGCATTTCTCGGCCGCAACTACCAGGAAGACGAAGCCTTTCGCGCCGAGTTTCAAGCCTGGGTCAACCAGCTGTGGACCGACAAGGATGCCCACTTGGCGCGCCTGCACCAGCAGTACCCGACGCCGATGGATCGCTCGAGCCATTGAGTTCTCAGGGTAACAAGATGGTTCATCGCGCGAGTCCGGGTGTGATGCGATCCGCTTTTCCAGCGCGATAAACCGAATGCTCTGATGGTGGAGTGCGCACCGGGGTTCGTCCCGTTTACGCGGGCGAGTAGCGCAGGGCTGGCGGGAAAAAGAGTCGCAGCATGTTTGAGGGGCGCAGCCCCGAGTTCTGCGACTCCCCGCCGGCA
>NZ_NBYK01000003.1:176262-225542 GCF_002197985.1 Halopseudomonas aestusnigri | reverse complement strand
TAAAGGCGAAAGGCTGAATCAGCCCCAGCTCAATAAGGAAGTAATTCCCCCATTAACCCGCGACGAATCCAAAAAAGGCCAACCGGTTTCCCGGTTGGCCTTTTGGCTTGCATGCCGTGATCAGAGCTGACGCAGGGTGATCTCGACGCGACGGTTCTGCGCGCGACCCGCTTCTGTATCGTTGCTGGCGATCGGCTGGCTCGGGCCAACACCGGCGCTGCTGATACGCGCACCGCTGACGCCCTGGCCGGCGATATAGGATGCAACACTGGCGGCACGCTCGCGCGACAGGCGCATGTTCAGCTCCATGGAGCCGGTGCTGTCGGTGTGACCAACGATATTGATGCCGTTCTTATCGAACTCCTGGAACACCTTGACCAGCGAATTCAGCGTCGGATAGAAGCTGCTGGAGATGTCGGAGGAGCCCGAGGCGAAGGTAATGTTGCCGGGCATGACCAGCTGCAGGGTGTCGCCGTTACGGATGACCTGCACGCCGGTGCCGGTCAGCTCCTGACGCAGGCGCTGTTCCTGCTTGTCAACGTAGTAGCCATAGCCACCGCCAGCAGCGCCACCCACGGCCGCGCCGATCAGAGCGCCCTTGGCACGATCATCGCTGCTGGAGGTCGCCGCGCCGATGGCAGCACCGGTCAGCGCGCCAATCCCGCCGTAAACAGCCGATTTACCTGCCTGCTGCTCACCGGTGTAGGGGTTGTTGGTGCACCCGGCAATCATCAGTGCGCAGGCACCCGCAATAATCAAACCTTGGCTTTTCATGGTAATTCCCTTGTTCTGGTTGGTTCTGTGTCCAGCCCGCACAGACTGGAACGGAAAACGCGCGGACATCAGCCGCGAATAAACGGATTCTCGCGAATCTCGTCACCAATGCGCGTGTCGGGCCCGTGCCCGGTCACCACAACCGCATCTTCATCAAGCGTATAGAGTCTTTCGCGAATTGATCGTTCAATTTGACGATGGTCTCCGCCCCACAGATCGGTACGGCCGATGCCTCGGCGAAACAGCGTATCACCGGCGATAAGCAACTTGCCCTCCGGAAACCAGAAACTCATCGAGCCCGGGGTATGCCCGGGCGTATGCAGGGCAACACCGCAGCCACAGGCCAGCTCCTCGTCATCCTGCAGCCATTGGTCCGGCGCCGGCGCCGGTTTGTAGGGAATGCCGAACATCTTGCACTGCATCTCCAGACTGTCCCAGAGAAACTGGTCTTCCTTGTGCAGATGCAGGGTCGCGCCGGTCAGCTTTTTCAGCTCACCGGAGGCCAGAAAGTGGTCGAGGTGGGCATGGGTGTGAATGATGCTGACCAGCTTGAGCCCCAGCTCGTTCAGACGCTTGACGATAAATTCATGGTCTCCGCCCGGATCAACCACAATCGCCTTCTTGCTGATCGGATCACCAATCAGGGTGCAGTTGCACTGTAGCGGGCCAACGGGAAAGGTTTCACGAATCAGGGCAGGTACTGGGGTCATCTTGCGTCCGGAAAATGGCAATGGGCATACGCCGCGCAACTGGCACGACGGAGACTATCCTGTTCCGGAGTATAGGGAGCCTGACGCCCGGCGGCCAGCCGCCGATGCCCAATGCCCCCCTGTGAAATGCACAACGCCCGGCAGAGCCGGGCGTTGTGTTTACTGCAACGAACGCTTAGCGCACGCCGGACTGACGCAGGGCAGTCGGAGTGAACTCGACACTCGAGGTCTTGTAACCGTAGTTGTAGTTGGCACGCTCTTCGTTGTTTGCGCCCATCACCAGGTAACGGCCGGCGACCAGGTCGTACAGGGTTTCCATGGTGTAGCCCAGCACCTTGTCGGCATAACGCTGAACCGAGTGCGCCTCGGCTACACGCCACAGCTCGCCGCGACCATCGTAATGATCGATGTGGGCAGCCTGCCAGGAGTCCTCATCAAGGAACAGATGACGCTTGGCATAGATATGACGCTCACTCGGCTTGACGTTGGCAACCACTTCCCAGACGCGGTGCAGCTCATAACGGGTCAGGTCCTGGTTAATATGGCCGGCCTGGAAGATCTGGTCATATTTGAGTTGCGGCGAGCCCAGCTCGAAGTTGTTGTAGGAGATGAACATTTCGCGCTTGCCAACCAGCTCCCAGTCGTAGCGATCGGGGGCGCCGTTGTACATGTCCAGGTTGTCGGAGGTACGCATGCCGTCGGCCGCGGTACCCGGACCATCGTAGGACACCTGGGGAGCGCGGCGCACGCGACGCTGGCCTGCGTTATACAACCACGCCATACGCGGCGTCGCTACCTGGTTGATGGTCTCGTGAACCAGCAGAACGTTACCCGCCAGACGCGCCGGATCGGTTACCTGCTGCTTGAAGTAATAGAGCATGTCGGTCGGCGCGCTGGCGTCGTAATCCTCCAGACCGGCCGGTACGGCGTACTCCTCGACAAAACGCACCACGTTGAAGTTGCCGTTGGTCTGCGGGGTAGCCTGCACTACGGTGCGCTGGAACGCGTTGCCGCGGTAGCGGGTAATGTGGTTCCAGACGACTTCCAGCCCATCGGCCGGAATCGGGAAGGCATAGGCCAGGGTGTAGTCGGTCAGACCATTACCACCCTGAACCAGCTTGGTACTGGTCGCGTTGGCAGCCGCAGCGTCGTATACCGCCTGCGGGAAGGCAGCAGAGCGATGGCTGGCAAAGACGCGCATCTTGAAGGTGTCGGGGTAGCGCTTGAACATGGCAATCTGGCCCGGCGCCAGGTTCTCGGCATACTGTTCGTAGTTGGCTGCGGTGATGACAAACAGCGGCTGCTCGCCGGCGTAGGGATTGGCCAGGAAGCCGTTGGCATCGACCGGCGCAGCGTCGGTTGCCAGGCCGCCGGTCCACTCGGGAATGATGCCGGCTGCGTTGCCGGCAACCTCTGCGCCAACCGGGGTCAGGCTGGAGCCCAGCTTGGCGGCGTCCTGCGCGCTGACCGCCGCAAACGCCGTCGGCGCAGCAAGCGCAGTGGCCAGAGTCAAAGAAGCAATAGTGATGGGTTTCATGGGTTCGCCCTGTTTTGCTTGGAGTTGTTTGGGGTAACCGGCCATCAGCATGCGCATTGCCACAACCATGACCGGTGTTAATCCCTCAAGGAGCACACACGGTGCCTGCCGTCAGACTTTCAGACGCGCAACATCGCCCGCATTACCCGAAATGATAGACACAGGGGCAACGCAGCGACGGGTTTTATTAGGATTCTTATACGACTTGAGAGGCCAGAGACTCTACTGATTGGCTACGGGCTAAGCAAGCCCGTTCGTCCCATCGGGCAAATATAAAAAACCCGCACAAAACCCATAAAACCCATCTAGAACGGGCCATACAGAAACAGACCGAGCGGTCACGCCGCTACAATAACGAGACAAAACACCCGTTATGATTCACCCTGCCATGGGTAGCGAACAGGCAAAAAAACCGCATCGTAAAAACGATGCGGTCATTCACTGGCAGACGAATCAGGCGAGCGAGGAAATGCACTCCGCACCGGCGTCCAGCCAACCGGCGATTTCAGTGCGAATGCGCTTCTTGTCGAGCTTGCCGACGCTGGTCTTGGGGATATCCGCCACTACCGCAATCTGACGCGGAATCGCCCACTTGTTGATATGCCCTTCTTCAACAAAGGGCATCAGGTGCTCGGCCATCGCGTCTGCGGTGACTGTCTGGCCGGCGGCGGGGACAATCAATGCAAACGGGCGCTCGTCCCAGCGCGGGTCAGGCACGCCCACCACCGCTACTTCAGCAACCAGCGGACTGCGGCTGATCAGGTCCTCAAGCTCGAGGGACGACAGCCACTCACCGCCGGTCTTGATCACATCCTTGATGCGGTCGCGAATCTCGATAAAGCCCATCGGGCTGATGGTTGCCACGTCACCGGTGTGCATCCAGCCGCCGGCCCACAGTTCCTGACTCTTCTCTGGCTCGCGGAAATAGCCCTGGGTCAGCCAGGGTGCGCGCAGCACCAGCTCGCCCTGGGTTTCACCGTCCTGTGGCAGCAGAGTGCCATCCGGCGCCATGATCTGCGCCTCGACCAGCGGCCCGGGCACACCAGCCTTGATGCGATGAGCGATCTGCTCGTCTTCCGATGCCTGCTCAAGCTCCAGGTTCAGGTAGCCGGCAGAAATCATCGGGCAGGTTTCCGACATGCCGTATGCGGCGCCCAGCTGCATGCCCTTGGCCTTGGCCGCCAGATACAGCGACCGGTTCAGTGCGCTGCCACCGATGATCACGCGCATGCCGCCAAAGTCGAAGTCCTTCGCACCTTCGGCGTTCAGAACCATCTGCAGGATGGTCGGAACACAGTGCGAGAACGTCACCTTGTGATCCTTGATCATCTGCACCAGACGCTCTGGTTCGTAGCGGCCCGGATAGACCTGCTTGATACCCAGCATGGTGGCGGTATACGGGATGCCCCAGGCATGAACGTGGAACATCGGCGTGATCGGCATGTACACATCACGGTTGCCTAGCTGGCGAATGCTGTCGAGCGCCGACAGTGAAGCCGCTTGCCCCAACGTGTGCAGAACCAGCTGACGATGGGTGAAGTACACACCCTTGGGATTACCGGTGGTGCCCGTTGTATAGAAGGTCGTTGCAACCGAGTTCTCATCGAAATCAGCAAACTCGTAGGTTGGCTCAGCCGCGGCCAGCAGTTGCTCATACTCTCCTGCAAAGCCGGGGAGGTCGGCGGTTTTATCGTCTTCGTCGGTCAGCAGAATAGTCGTAGTGACCGTGGTCAGGTCATTTTCAATGGCCTTGTAGATCGGCACGAACTCACTGTTGATCAGCACCACCACGTCTTCAGCGTGGTTCATGGTGTAGAGAATCTGATCCGGTGACAAACGGACGTTGATGGTATGCATGACAGCACCCAACATCGGCACTGCGAACATGCACTCCAGATAGCGATGGCTATCCCAGTCCATCATCGCAACGGTATCCCCGGCCTTGACGCCGGCCTTGGTCAGGGCGTTGGCCAGACGACAGATGCGCTCGTTGAAGGTGCGGTAGTCATAGCGAACCAGATCGCGATAGATGATTTCCTGCGTGCGCTCGTAACGCTGCCCGGTCAGTAGCAGGTTTTTGATCAGCAGCGGAGTGGAGCGTGCCTCGTCGGCCGGCTTGAGGATACGAGTATTGAGCATTGAATGACCTACTATTTTTAGGATTGTCAGGGCATGGCATAAGTTGAAAATCGTCAGCGTGGCCTTGCGAGAGTAGCTGCATTGGCCAAGCCGTAGAAAGCGAAAATCATCATACGGATTTTCTTTAAACCCATCATGCGTATAATTGTAAACAAAGTCGTTTTGTGACTGAACCTGGATTCATAGTTCCAGATCACCCTCTTGTCGTTGTCTCATCCATTTATTCAGGAGCCGGTAATGTCGGACCAAAGCATCGTAATCGTCAGTGGCGTTCGCACCCCCATGGGTGGTTTTCAGGGTAGCCTGTCCAGCATCAGCGCAGTTGAACTGGGCGCCATCAGCATTCGCGAAGCCGTCAGCCGTGCCGGCATTCCTGCCGAAGCGGTCGAAGAAGTGATCATGGGCTGCGTTCTGCCCGCCGGCCTCAAGCAGGGCCCGGCCCGCCAGGCCAGTCTGAACGCCGGCCTGCCCGCGGCTACCGGCTGCACCACCATCAACAAACTGTGCGGCTCCGGCATGAAGGCCGTGATGCAGGCGCACGACGCCCTCAAGGCCGGCAGCGCCAGCATCATGGTTGCCGGTGGCATGGAAAGCATGTCCAACGCGCCCTATATCATCGAAAAAGCCCGTAGCGGCCTGCGCATGGGTCATGGCGAAATCAAGGACCACATGTTCTTTGACGGTCTGGAAGACGCTCGCACCGGCCGCCTGATGGGCTCCTTCGCTCAGGACACCGCCGACCAGAACGGTCTGACCCGTGAGGACATGGACGCCTACGCGATTGAGTCGCTCAAGCGCGCCCAGGCCGCCATCGAAAGCGGCGTGCTGGCCAACGAAATCATCCCGGTCACCGTCAAGACCCGCAAGGGCGAGGTTGTGGTCAAAGACGACGAGCAACCGCTGAACGCCAATCTGGACAAGATTCCGACGCTCAAGCCCGCGTTCAAGAAAGACGGCACCGTCACCGCAGCCAACGCCAGCTCCATCTCCGACGGCGCCAGCGCGCTGGTGCTGATGACCGCCGCGGAAGCCGAGCGCCGCGGTCTGAAGCCGCTGGCCCGTATCGTTGGCCATGCTACCCAGAGCCAGGATCCGAGCGAGTTCACCCTGGCCCCGATTGGCGCCATGACCAACCTGTTCAACAAGACCGGCTGGACAGCTGCGGATGTCGATCTGTTCGAAATCAACGAAGCCTTTGCCATGGTCACCATGCTGGCGATGCGCGAGCACGGCCTGGACCACGCCAAGGTCAACATCTACGGCGGCGCCTGCGCCCAGGGGCACCCGGTAGGCTCTACCGGTTCACGCCTGATCGTCACCCTGATCAACGCCCTGCAGCAGACCGGCGGCAAACGGGGTGTTGCCTCGCTGTGCATTGGTGGTGGTGAAGCTACCGCGGTCGCCATCGAGCTGATCTGACGCAACAGACCCGGGCCGCGCAAGGCGGCCCGGGTTATCGGCACGCCCTGAGCCCTTCCCGCACAAAATCCTGACCACGCACCACCCTTTCGCACCAAATTCGTGCACTGCACCACTGCACGGCACGGCAGACCACCACCGCGCAAACCGTTCCCATTCTCGACCGAGCTGTCCACAGCCCCCATTCCAGCGCCCTTTGTCCTGAACAATGTCAGCCAATGGCAAAGCTGGCACGTTCTCTGCTCTGTCCTGTTCACAGGCTGCCTCGCCAACGACGGCCTGCATGGTCAAGCGTCCCACGGCCAGACCAGCAGCATCACGCAACAGCCAGAATTTCAGACAACAACAGAGAAAGGAAAGGAACATGACTCTGAAGAAGATCGTCAAACAGGTCGGCGCACTCGGCGTCGCCTGCAGCATGGCCCTTGGCGCACTCAGCGCACAGGCCGAGGAAACCATCAAGGTCGGCGTGCTGCATTCGCTGTCCGGCACCATGGCTATCTCGGAAACCACCCTGAAAGACACCATGCTGATGCTGATCGAAGAGCAGAACAAGAAAGGCGGCCTGCTCGGTAAACAGCTCGAACCCGTTGTCGTTGACCCGGCCTCCAACTGGCCGCTGTTCGCCGAACGTACCCGTGAACTGCTGGAACAGCACGGCGTGGACGCCATCTTCGGCTGCTGGACTTCCGTTTCGCGTAAATCGGTTCTGCCCGTCGTTGAAGAACTGAACGGCATCCTGTTCTACCCGGTTCAGTACGAAGGCGAAGAGTCTTCCCGCAACGTGTTCTACACCGGCGCTGCGCCGAACCAGCAAGCCATTCCGGCGGTTGACTACCTCAAGGATGAAGTCGGCGTTGAGCGCTGGGTTCTGGCCGGTACCGACTACGTCTACCCGCGCACCACCAACCGCATTCTGGAAGCCTATCTGAAGGCCAACGGTGTGGCTGAAGAAGACATCATGATCAACTACACCCCGTTCGGCCATGCTGACTGGCAGAACATCGTTGCTGAAATCAAACGCTTCGGCAGCGCTGGCAAGAAGACTGCCGTGGTCTCCACCATCAACGGCGACGCCAACGTGCCCTTCTACCGCGAACTGGGTAACCAGGGCGTGTCCGCCGAAGACATCCCGGTTGTAGCCTTCTCCGTTGGTGAAGAAGAGCTGTCCGGTATCGACACCGCTCCGCTGGTCGGCCACATGGCTGCCTGGAACTACTTCATGAGCGAAGAGACCCCGGAAAACGAAGCCTTCATCAAGGCCTGGCACGACTATATCGGCGACACCAAGCGCGTCACCAATGACCCGATGGAAGCCCACTACATCGGCTTCAACATGTGGGTCAAAGCGGTTGAAGCAGCCGGCACCACCGATACCGACAAGGTCATCGATGCCATGGTTGGCGTTGAAGTTCCGAACCTGACTGGCGGCACCAGCAAAATGCTGCCGAACCACCACATCACCAAGCCGGTCCTGATCGGTGAAATCCAGGACGACGGCCAGTTCCTGACCGTTTCCCGCACCGAAGAGCTGGCCCCGGGCGACGCCTGGTCCGACTACCTGGAAGGCAGCAAGGACCTGATCTCCGACTGGACCGCGCCGATCAGCTGCGGCAACTACAACACCCAGACCAAGAGCTGCGTCGGCGCCACCGCCGAGTAATCAGCCGCCATCTGACGGCGGGCCCAGCGCCCGCCCCTGTAACCGGGGCGCCCATCACGCCCCGGTTGCATGTTCAGCGTGAACCTCAATCAGGACGATGCCATGAACTCCATCTGCCGTCTGACACCCCGGCATGCCGTGCAGCAATGGCTTACCCGTTTGCTGCTGCTGTGTGTGTGCAGTCTGCCCCTGCACGCCAGCGCCCAGGAGGCTGAACCAGCCCCTGCCCAACCCACCTTCGACGAACTGGTCAGCCAACTGGCGACCGGCAACCTGCGACAGCGCGCAGCCACCGTCGAGCAACTGGCCACCCATCAAGACGAACGTCTGGCCGATATTCTCAACGCCCTTGTTGCCGGCGACCTGCTGGCCAGCAAGGACAAGCCACCGGTCATCGCCATTCGCAGCGGTGACCAACTGACCAACGCCCTGGATGGCTCAGACCTGACCGGCGCTGCCGGCCTGCGCCGCATCCCGGTGAACAACAGCCTGCGCACCCAGCTGCGCGGCATGGTTGCTCAGCTCAACCTGACCCATCCCAACAGCGACAAGCGCTATGACGCCGTACAGCGCTTTATCCGTGACGGTGTAGACGGCGAGACCGCCGCCCTGCTACGCGAGCGCCAGCCGACCGAAGGGTCCGGCCGCGTCAGCGACGCGATCGACGCCGCGCTGGCCCTCTTCGACCTGCAAACCGGCGACCGCGATCAACGCATGGCCGCCATTGACACCCTCAGCGGTTCTCTTGAGCAGGAAGCCCGCAACGCCCTGCGCAGCGTCGCCGAGAACGACGAAGACGCCGAGTTGCGCAGCGCTGCCGCCAAGGCGATTGAATCCATTCAGGGCCGCATCGAGTTCTACCGTTTCATCGAGAACGTATTCTTTGGCCTCAGCCTGGGCTCGATCCTGCTGCTGGCGGCCATCGGCCTGGCCATCACCTTCGGCGTGATGGGCGTGATCAACATGGCCCACGGCGAGCTGATCATGATCGGCGCCTACACCACCTGGGGTATTCAGGTGCTGTTCCCCGATCTGATCGAATGGAGCCTGCTGATTGCCATTCCGGCAGCGTTTCTGATCACCGCGCTGGTCGGCATCGCCATCGAACGCGGCGTGATCCGCTTCCTCTACGGCCGCCCGCTGGAAACCCTGCTGGCGACCTTTGGCCTCAGCCTGGTGCTGCAGCAGGCGGTACGCACCCTGTTCAGCCCGCTCAACCGTTCGGTCACCTCACCCGAGTGGATCAGCGGTACCCTGAGCATCAACCCGGTGCTGTCGATCACCTATACCCGTCTGTACATCCTGCTGTTCGGGCTGGCGGTGTTCTTCGCCCTGCTGCTGGTGATGAAACGCACCACCCTCGGTCTCAAGGTCCGCGCCGTCTCGCAGAACCGCGCCATGGCCCGCGCAGTGGGTGTGCGTTCCAACTGGATCGACGCCCTGACCTTCGGGCTGGGTTCCGGTATCGCCGGGGTCGCCGGAGTCGCGCTGTCGCAGATCACCAACGTCGGCCCCAACCTCGGCCAGGCCTACATCATCGACTCGTTCATGGTGGTGGTATTCGGCGGCGTGGGTAACCTCTGGGGCACGCTGGTCAGCGCAATGAGCCTCGGCCTGATCAACAACTTCCTCGAGCCCTGGGCCGGCGCCATGCTCGCCAAGGTGCTGGTGCTGATCATGCTGATCCTGTTTATCCAGAAGAAACCCAAGGGACTCTTCCCGCAGAAAGGGCGCGCCGCGGCTGACTGATCGCCGCCGCCGTTTCCTTTTTACAACCGAATTGAACGAGGGAAGTATGCTTACCCAACGACTGTTGCTCAGTGATCGGGGCGGAATGCTGGTGCTGGGCCTGGTGCTGCTCACCACCATCATCGTGCCGATTCTCAATCTGGCGGTGCCGACCGACTCACCGCTGTATGTTTCCAACTTTACCGTCGGCCTGCTCGGCAAGTTCCTGTGCTTTGCCCTGCTGGCTCTGTCGGTCGATCTGATCTGGGGCTACGCCGGCATCCTGTCGCTCGGCCACGGCGCCTTCTTCAGCCTGGGCGGTTACGCCATGGGCATGTACCTGATGCGCCAGATCGGCGACCGCGGCGTCTACGGCCACCCGGAGCTGATGGACTTCATGGTGGTGCTCAACTGGGAATCGCTGCCTTGGTACTGGCAGGGCTTCGACATGTTCTGGTTCGCCATGCTGATGGTGCTGCTGGTGCCGGGCCTGCTGGCTCTGGTATTCGGCTGGCTGGCGTTCCGCTCACGGGTGACCGGCGTCTACTTCGCCATCATCACCCAGGCGCTGACCTACGCGCTGATGCTCGCCTTCTTCCGTAACGAGATGGGCTTTGGCGGCAACAACGGCCTGAACGACTTCAAAGAAATCCTCGGCTTTGATCTGGCGGCCAAGACCACCCGCGTCGGGCTGTTCGTCGCCTCCTCGATTGCCCTGATCCTCGGCTACATGGCCTGCCGCTACATCGTTACCTCACGCATGGGCCGGGTCATCATCGCCATCCGTGATGCCGAAAGCCGCACCCGCTTCAGCGGCTATCAGGTCGAAAGCTACAAACTCTGGCTGTTTGTCTTCTCCGCCATGCTGGCGGCGGTGGCCGGCGCGCTCTATGTGCCGCAGGTCGGCATCATCAACCCGGGCGAATTCTCCCCGCTCAACTCCATCGAAATGGTGGTCTGGGTCGCAACCGGCGGCCGTGGCACCCTGTTCGGCGCCATCGTCGGCGCGTTCAGCGTCAACTACGCCAAGACCTTCTTCACCACCTTTTCACCGGAAACCTGGCTGTTCATCCTCGGCGGTCTGTTCGTACTGGTAACCCTGCTGCTGCCCAAGGGCATCGTGGGCCTGTTCGACCGCTTCAGCCGCAAGGGAGACAAACAATGAACCCGCTTGAACAACTGCGCGAAACCTGGCGCCGCGATCAAGTCTTTGACTTCGTCCAGCCCGCGCCGGACTTCTCCGCCAGGGTCGACACCACCCACGGCCCGATCCTCTACGTGGAAGACGTCAGCGTCAGCTTTGACGGCTTCAAGGCGCTGAACAACCTGAACCTGTACATCGATGACGGCGAGCTGCGCTGCATCATCGGCCCCAACGGCGCCGGCAAGACCACCATGATGGACGTCATCACCGGCAAGACCCGCCCCGACACCGGCAGCGTCTGGTTCGGCCAGCGCATGAACCTGCTGAAACTGTCCGAGCACGAGATCGCCCGCGGCGGCATCGGCCGCAAGTTCCAGAAGCCGACCATCTTCGAGGCGCTCTCGGTGTTCGAGAACCTGGAGCTGGCCACCGCCTCCAACAAGCACGTCTGGTACACGCTGAATAAAAGCCTGACCGGCGAACAGCTCGACCGCATCGACGAGGTGCTCAAGCTGATCGGCCTGAAGGAACAGTTCCGCATGGAAGCCGGCGCCCTCTCCCACGGCCAGAAACAGTGGCTGGAGATCGGCATGTTGCTGATGCAGAACCCTCGCGTGCTGCTGGTCGACGAACCGGTCGCCGGCATGACCGGCGAAGAGGTCGAGCACACCGCCGAACTGCTGACCTCGCTGGCCGGCCGTCACTCGGTCATCGTGGTCGAACACGACATGGCGTTCGTGCGCTCCATCGCCCGCAAGGTCACCGTGCTGCACCAGGGCTCGGTGCTGGCCGAAGGCAGCATGGATCAGGTGCAGAATGACCCGCGTGTGGTCGAAGTCTATTTGGGGGAATGACCATGCTCAGCATTCAAGGCATCAACCAGTTCTACAACCAGAGCCACATCCTCTGGGATCTCGACCTGGAGCTGAAAGAAGGCAGCTGCAGCTGCCTGCTCGGCCGCAACGGCGTGGGCAAGACCACCCTGCTCAAATGCATCACCGGCCTGCTGCCGGTGAAAAGCGGGCAGATCAGCCTGATGGGCCGCGACATCACCAAGCTCTCGACTGAAAACCGCGCCCGCTCCGGGATCGGCTACGTGCCGCAGGGACGCGAAATCTTTCCGCTGCTGACGGTGGAAGAGAACCTGAAAATCTCTCTCGGCGCCCGCCCCGACCGCGCCCGGCAGATTCCCGCGCACATCTACGAGCTGTTCCCGGTACTCAAGGAAATGAAACACCGTCGCGGCGGCGACCTGTCCGGTGGTCAGCAGCAGCAACTGGCGATTGGCCGCGCGCTGGTGCTCGACCCCAAGCTGCTGATTCTCGATGAGCCGACCGAGGGCATTCAGCCCAACATCGTGCGCGACATCAGCGACGTGATCCGCAAGCTCAACACCGAGCTGGGGCTGACCGTGCTGCTGGTCGAGCAGAAGCTGCCGTTCGCCCGCCGGGCGGCGGAAAGTTTCTTCATCATGGAACGCGGGCGCATGGTCGCCAACGGCCCGATGACTGAGCTGAACGACGATCTGATCCAGCGCTATCTGACCGTCTGACTCCACCACCGTGCGCAGGGCCACGGCATGCCGTGGCCCTGTGCAGGCGGGGGCAGGTGGCCCACCCAACCAGCTAACGCAGCCCTCTAAATAGGTTCCTGGCATACCGTATACGGTGATACGTCACCTGGCCCGCGCCCACGACAAACATCACCACCTTCCACCGTAGGGCCACGACATGTCGTGGCCGCTGCCCCTGCAATACACCCAACACCGCCGCCAGCCCCATTTATAAGCCACTATTCACCACTGCCCCACCCCTTGCCATGTTCAAACAACTGTTCGACACTGGCTGCCTTTTTCAACCCGCACAAACCAAGGGGACAACCCATGAGCGATATCCGTTTTGACGACAAAGTCGTCATCGTAACCGGTGCTGGCGGCGGTATTGGCCGCGCCCACGCCCTGCTGTTCGCGAAACACGGCGCCAAAGTCGTCGTCAACGACCTCGGTGGCAGCACCAACGGCGAAGGCGCCAACAGCGAAGCCGCGCTCAAGGTTGTCGAAGAAATCAAAGCCGCTGGCGGTACCGCCATCGCCAACCCGGACAACGTCATCAACGGTGATCGCATCGTCGAGTGCGCGATGGACAACTTCGGTCGCATCGACATCGTCGTCAACAACGCCGGTATCCTGCGCGACAAGAGCTTCGCCAAGATGACCGATGCCGACTGGGACCTGATCTACAAAGTCCACGTCGAAGGCGCCTACAAGACTACCAAGGCCGCCTGGGACCACATGAAGAACAACAACTTCGGTCGCATCATCTTCACCTCGTCCACCTCCGGCATCTACGGCAACTTCGGTCAGGCCAACTACGGCATGGCCAAGCTGGGCCTGTACGGCTTCACCCGTACCCTGGCTATCGAAGGCCGCAAGAACAACATCTTCGTCAACGCCATTGCCCCGACTGGCGGCACTCGCATGACCGAAGGTCTGTTCCCGGAAGGCGCATTCGAAAAGCTGAAGCCTGAACTGGTCAGCCCGCTGGTTGCCTACCTGTGCTCCGAAGAGTGCAAGGAAACCGGCAGCCTGTTCGAAGTCGGCGGCGGCTGGATGGGCAAGGTACGCTGGGAGCGCTCCCTGGGTATCGGCTTCGACCCCGACAAGGGCTTCACCCCGGAAGACGTCGCCGCCAACTTCGAGCAGCTGTGCAGCTTCGAAGGCGCCGTTCACCCGAAAGACAACATCGAAGCCCTGCGTGAGCTGATGGCCAACATCCAGAAGTTTGCCTAACGGCTACTTCTGGAGCGGCAAGCTTTAAGCCTCAAGCTGCAAGCTAGAAGCAACAGCGCTGCCCGATGTTAAAAAGCCCGCCCCTGGGTTCAGGGGCGGGCTTTTTGTTTGTATTGCGGTAGGATGCTCACTACCCACACACAAGGAGGTTGTATGGCAAAGCGCTGGACTCAGGACGAGTTGCTCGTCGCGCTCGGCTTGTATTGCCAACTGCCATTTGGCCAGTTTCACCGTCGCCAGCCGCTGATTATTCAGGCCGCCAAGTCGTTGCAACGCACGCCGGACTCGCTGGCAATGAAGCTGAGCAATCTTGCTAGTCTCGACCCCCAAATAACCGGCACTGGCCGAAAGGGCCTACCTGGAGCGTCAGAGCTTGATCGTCAGATGTGGCAAACCTTTACCAGTGACACATCCACGCTAATGCCACTAGCAGAACAAGCCCTGGCTTCTGCGCTTGGTACAGAGACAACCAAAGAGCCTGAAGAACCAGCCTCTTATCAAGAGCCTGATCATTTCGCTAGAACCAAAGTCCGCAAGGGCCAACAGCTATTTCGTGCAGCAGTTCTATCGGCCTACAACAATAGCTGCTGTATCACAGGACTGAGTGATGACCGATTCCTGATCGCCAGTCATATTCGCCCATGGCGCATCGACATCCAAAACCGGCTAAACCCAAGTAACGGGCTGTGCTTAAGCCTGATGTTTGACAAGGCTTTCGACAGCGGTCTTATCACGTTCTCCGACGACTACCGACTACTGCTATCGAATGAACTGCGTGACCAACAACGCAATGCGTATATGGCCGCTACCTTTTTCGCCCACCAAGGGGCGGTCTTGCAGCTTCCAAGTAAGTTCTCACCCGACGCGACCCTCCTAGCGTGGCATCGCGAACATTGCTTCGTAGGTGAACCACTTTGAAAACAGCCATCATTAGCCACGCGCTACAGCCCGCTTAGCACCTCGCCGCTTCAACGCTGCCACAATCGCCCTCCCCGGCCACACCGAGCGCCACGTCATCACAAAGGCCCCGTACAAGGTGAGTGACCGCTTGCCGTCGGCATCGATTTCGGGTTTGACCAGGCCCTTATCCAACAGCGCATCAGACTCTTCGCGCAGGAAGGCGGTGATTTCGGCGAAGCCTTGCTCCGCCTGGTAGTCGACTGGCTGCAGGCCACCCTTGAGGCGCTGCCGCAGCTGCGCGTGCAACGACAGCAATTGCTCAACGACCTGCACCTCCGGGAACTGACAACTCTGCTTGATCGGTAGCGCCGGATAGGCTTCCGGGCGGTTGCTGTTGGAGACGTTCAGCCAGCGGCCGTCGGAGAATTTCTGCGAGAACTCGCAGTAGGTGAGATCCGGCTGATTGGTTGCGCTGATGCCGACCACAGTCCCGGCCAGCTTCAATTGCGCGTGCCAGTAGACGCGAAACCAGGTATCGGTGTGGCTATCGTGCAGCGACGAGTTACCTACCACAACGAATCCGGCATCTATCATCTGCTCGTCAAAATAGGGAACGCCTTCGGTGCAACGCTCGAAAAAGTCGTCGTCGCTGACCAATTCAAACTGGACGATGGTGGGTATTCTCTGGGTGCGCCAGACGATGAAAGGTCCGACGATGTTCATAAAAAACGGCCCAATCAGCACCAGTCCGACCAGCCCCCAAAACGCGATCTCAAGCATACGGCTCCCTATATGCGGTTTGTGTGTCCTGCACGGACTGTAACAAACCAGAGAGCAACCAGTGACCCGCTGCCCACCATTCCAGCTGATGGCACATTGAAACTGCGACCTGTACCCCATAAACAAAAACCCCGCGCCGTTGCCGACGCGGGGTTTTCACTTGCAGCTTGAAGCTCACAGCTTGCCGCTGTCTGAAGCGCTGCGCGCTTCAGACATAGATCGCTTCCAGCGGCGGGAAGCCGTTGAATTCGATGGCGCTGTAGCTGGTGGTGTAGGCGCCGGTAGACAGCCAGTACAGGCGGTCGCCAATGGCCAGGTTCAGCGGCAGGCCGTATTTGTAGTGCTCGTACATGATGTCGGCACTGTCGCAGGTCGGGCCGGCGATCACGGCTTCTTCCAGCTCACCCTGCTTTTCGGTCCACAGCGGGAACTTGATGGATTCGTCCATGGTTTCGATCAGGCCGGAGAACTTGCCCACGTCGGTGTACACCCAGCGCTCCAGCGCGGTATGCGACTTGCGTGACACCAGCACCACTTCGCTGACCAGAATACCGGCGTTGGCGATCAGCGAACGGCCCGGTTCGAGGATGATTTCCGGCAGCTCGTCACCAAAGTCTTCCTGCAGGAAGCGGGTGATTTCTTCCGCGTAGGTCTGCAGGGTGTTGGTCTTGGTGATGTAGTTGGCCGGGAAGCCACCACCCATGTTGATCATCTTCAGGACAATGTTGTCCTCTTCCTTCAGACGCTCGAAGATCACCTTGACCTTGGCGATGGCGGCATCCCAGGCGCCGATGTCGCGCTGCTGGGAACCCACGTGGAAGGAGATGCCATAGGGCTCCAGGCCCAGCTCCTTGGCCAGTACCAGCAGGTCCATCGCCATGTCGGTCTGGCAACCGAACTTGCGCGACAGCGGCCAGTCGGCGGTGGTGGAGCCTTCGGTCAGGATGCGTACATAAATTTTCGAGCCCGGCGCGGCCTTGGCGATGTTGCGCAGGTCGGCTTCGGAGTCGGTGGCGTACAGGCGCACGCCCTTTTCGTAGAAGGCGCGGATGTGACGCGCTTTCTTGATGGTGTTGCCGAAGCTGATCTGCTCCGGCTTGACGCCCAGCGCCAGCACTTTCTCCAGCTCATAGATGGAGGCGATGTCGAAGTTCGAACCCTTGTCGCGCAGCAGCGAGAGCACTTCGTTGGCGGGGTTGGCTTTTACGGCGTAGTAGACCTTGGCGAACGGAAAGCCGTCGACCAGCTCGTCGTAGGCACGGTCAATGGTTTTCAGATCAACGACCAGGAAGGGGGTTTCACGCTGGTCAGCGGCGGCCTTCAGACGGCTGAAGGTGTCACGATCGAAGTAGTCGTCAAGTTTGATGGACATGGCGTCGGCTCCAAAGCATTAAGTTCGGGTGACGGACCGCGTGGGGACGAAAAGAGGATCAGATATGCAGGGCAGAGGTGCACACGCACGCCCCGCTCGATGAGCAGGAGCCTGAGGTACGCCTTCCGACGGAAGCGACTCTGAACGCTTTCAGCCAACACACAACCCGGGGGTGCGAACGTCTGATCAGTATCCCCACTTTGGTTCGCCTACTTCCCAAGGCGTGCGCCGAAAGCAATAAGCCCGCTCTGTTCTGCGGTCTTGCTGTCTCGTCGTCAGTACTTGAGCCGTATGGATCGTGCCAGCCTCAACGTTCGGAGCGAACCTTAAAACCAAGCGACCCGGCGGTCAATAGCAGGAAACCATTTATCTGGGACAACGGTATTGCCCGGATGCTCCCGGGCGTATCCCCCCTTGCGTTGAATTTGTTGCAAGAAGTAATGAGAACACCTATCATTTGCGCCTCAATTTTCTCTCCGGAGACCTCCAGTGACAGTAGAAGCCACCTCGCCCCCCGCAATCGAACCCGCAGCCTCCGCGCTCGGCAGCACCGTTCCTGATGCTGCCATTGACGCATCAGCGGCTACCGTCGCTGCTGATCCCGCTCTGACCTCCGCCCCCCTGGATGCCAGTCTGAACGCGGCTGTTGACAATGTTGAGACGGCAACGACCCTGCTGGACACCCTGCGCGAGTGGTTGATCGTCGGCGGTCCGGTGGTCTGGATTCTGCTGGGCATGTCGGTTGTTGCCCTGAGCATCCTGCTGATCAAACTGTGGCAGTTCTATATGCCCGCGCCGGAAGGCACCCGCGCCGTGCGTCGCAGCCTGGCGCTCTGGCACCAGGGCAAGGCCGACGAGGCCATCGCCCAGCTCAATACCCGTCAGACCGTGCCGGCGGTGTTGCTGCTGGCCATGCGCGGCAAGCGCAGCGGCACCGACCAGCAGCTGCTGCGCGAGGAGCTGGAGCGGGTTGCCAGTTTCCGCCTGAACCAGCTCAAACTGCTGCTCCGCCCACTCGAAGTGATTGCCAACCTGGCGCCGCTGCTGGGTCTGCTGGGTACCGTTCTGGGCATGATCGTCGCCTTCCAAAACATGGAAGCCGCTGGCAGCCGGGTTGATCCGTCGGTGCTGTCCGGTGGTATCTGGCAAGCGCTGTTGACGACGGCGGTCGGTCTGGCGGTCGCCATTCCGGTGGTAGCGGTTCACAGCTGGATGGAGCGCCGCGTCGAGCGCATCGCCGCGAGCCTGAACGACGCCGTTACCCAGGTGTTCACCCACCAGCCCAAGCCCCCGGTCGCCAGCGGAAAAGTCGCCAATGCAGCTTGAGGCCTTCCCCGGCAAGAAGCGTCGCGGCATCAGCCTGACACCGCTGATTGATGTGGTGTTCATTCTGCTGCTGTTCTTCATGCTCTCGTCCAACTTCATGCACTGGCGGCAGATCACCCTGTCGTCGGCGGAGCAGTCCGAGCAGACGCCGGACAAGATTGAAGTGGTGCGCGTAGAGTCCGACGCTGGCCGCGTCACCCATGCGGGTAAAAGCTATCAGCTGCAGGATCTGGCCGCGCTGAGCGCGCTGGTTGCCGCCAGCCCGGATGCCGTCTTCGCCGTTGAAGCCGCGCCCGAGGTCAAGACCCAGACGCTGGTAACGCTGCTTGATCAACTGCACCGCGCCGGTGCCCAGAAAGTCTCCATGACCGGAGTGCTGCCATGAAGCTGGTTGCCGAAAACAGCACCCGCAAGGATAACGGCGACGATCAGCTGATCCCGCTGATCAACATCGTGTTCCTGATGCTGATTTTCTTTATGGTTGCCGGCCAGATCAGCCAATCCGACGCCACCTTTGTGTCGCCACCCGAATCCATTGCCGAAGCACCGATTGACGACGACGCACTGCAGATTCTGATCGACGCCGAGCTGACCATCTGGCTCAACGACCAGCAGATCACGCTGGAGGAGCTGGAAGCGCCGCTGATTACCGCCTTTGAGCAAGTGGAAGACCGGGAAAGCTTCACCCTGGCCGTCAAGGCCGATGGCGAGGTCCCGGTCGAGAACCTGCAGGCGCTGCTGCAGCGTATCAAGGCTTCCGGTTTCCGCCGCGTCACCCTGCTGACCCAACCCGGCGAGGCGTTGCCATGATCCGTGCACATCACTGGATTGGCGCCGTTCTGCTCGCCGCTCTCGCGCACATTGCCGTATTCGCCCTGCTGGCCTTCAACCCGCCCAAGGGCACCGCCGCAGCGCAGGGTGAAATGGGTATCGAGATTGATCTGGGCATGCTGGGTGATCTGGGCGAAGCCCAGGAAACCGAGCAGCCGAAGGAAGTCGCGCCCCCCAAGCCGACACCTCCGCCGCCGCCACCGGAACCAGCGCCGGAACCGCCGCGCCAGCAGGCACAGGCGCGCGTGCAGGCCAAACCCAAGCCGCGCCCGGAACCGCCGCGCGAGCAGGTCGAAGCGCCCCAGCCCACCCCTGAGCCTGCACCGGCTGCGCCTGCCGTCGAGACCGGTCAGAGCGACGCCAATCAAGCGCAGCTCAAGCAGTCTACGGGAGTGGGTAACGCAGCCACGGCCGGCGGCATGGGCGGCGCGTCAACCGACTATAAGGCCAAGGTGGCAGCGAGTCTGGCCCGCAACAAGCGTTACCCCCATGCGTCGCGCCGTCGCCGCGAGGAAGGCGTCGCGATTCTGAGCTTCACCATTCATCGCGATGGTTCTGTGACAGGGGCCCAGATCCGCGAAAGCTCCGGCTTTGCGCGGCTGGATCAGGCGGTACTGAAGATGCTGGAAGACGCCTCACCGTTCCCGCCATTCAGCGAGGACATGACCGAAGAGCAGATGACCCTGCGTATTCCGGTCGACTTCAAGGTGGTGAACAGCCGCTGAAGCGCGGACCAAAGAGCAACAGCAGTGCCTGAAAGGAAAAACCGCAACGCGGCGTTAAACCCGGTGTTTTCAGTCAACGGACGTATTCCAGAGAAGAACGCGACGTCGCCAACGTGAAAACACCATTGGAACCAGGAAAAAGAGAGCATGAGCAACAAAACCACCAACGCTGCTGCCCTGCCGGGTAGCGACCTCAGCATGCGCAAGATTGCTTCCCCACACAGTCTGGTCGCCACCTCGCTGGCACTGGCCATCTCCGGCGGCATCGCCAACCCGCTGTACGCTCAGGAAGTCAGCCTCGATACGCTGCACGTTGAAGACACCGGCATTCAGGCCGACGCCAACCCCTACGCTGAAGAAGCTGCACCGTACAAGGCCCGCACCCTGTCTGACAGCCGTCGCACCCGCGACATCGCAGACACGCCGCAGACCATGACCGTGATCACCCGCAGCGCCATCGAAGACTCAGGCAAGACCGAGCTGAAGGACATCCTCAGCGCCCAGCCGGGTATCACCCTGGGCACCGGTGAAGGCGGCAACTCCTTCGGCGACCGCTACATCATCCGCGGCTACGAAGCCCGCAGCGACATCTACACCGACGGTCTGCGCGACCCGGGCCTGATTACCCGCGAAACCTTCGCGCTGGAGCAGGTCGAAATCGCCAAGGGCCCGAGCTCGACCTTCGCTGGTCGCGGCTCCACCGGCGGCGCGGTCAACAGCGTAACCAAGAAGGCCAACCTGTGGGATGACTTCACCACCGTTGAAGGTGGCCTGGGTACCGACGACTTCGAGCGTTATACCCTGGATACCAACCGCGTCCTGACCGACGACCTGGCCATCCGTTTCAACGGCCTGTACACCGAAGCCGAAGTGCCGGACCGCGGCCCGGCTGAAAAGCGTCGCACCGGCGCGCTGATCTCCGGTATCTACCAGCCGCTCGACGAGTTCAAGGTTCTGGCTGACTACTATTACGCACGCAGCGATGACCGTACCGATCCGGGTACCTTCATGACCAATGGCAAGCCGGACGATGATGGCAAGTATGTCGGCCAGAGCGGTCTGGACTTCCAGCGCACCGGTGCGGACATTTTCACTCTCGGTTTTGAGTGGGAACTGGGTGACGGCCTCAAGCTGGAGAACAAGAGCCGTATCGGTTCGACCGAGAACAGCTACATCATTTCCGCCTACAGCTCGCGCAGCGGCGGCACCCGCGCCTTTACCGGCTGGCAGGAAAACGACTACATCGGCAACCAGACCAACCTCACCATCGACAAGATGTGGGGCGAGGTGCGTCATACGCTGGTTACCGGCATGGAGTTTGCCAACGAGCAGACCGATGCAGGCGGCTACAGCGTCACCCCGAGCAGCGTACCGGTTAACCCCTACAACCCGGATAACAGCGCCTGGAGCGGCACCACCAGTCGCGGAGATGCGGTCACCAAGCTGGAACTGGAAACCGTCTCGGCCTACGTGATGGATACCATCACGCTGAACGAGGATTGGGAAATCTTCGGTGGCGTGCGCTATGACCGCTTCGACTACTTCATGGACAAGGCCGAGAGCACCGGTCGCGGCGGCGTGATCATTCCTGCTGCTACCTACAAGTACAACGATGCCTTCTGGAACGGCCACATGGGCGTGGTGTACTCGCCATGGGAGCACGGTAACGTCTACCTGAGCTGGAGCACCTCCTCCAACATCAACGGCGGTGAGGCCGATGCCGGCACCAACTGCGGTTACGGCGGCATCTGCACCGACGACGCCGGCAACTACGCCAATGCCGAGCCGGAGCAGTCCACCAACTGGGAACTGGGCACCAAGTGGAACCTGCTGGATCACCGTCTGTTGCTGACTGCAGCGGTATTCCAGACCACCAAGGAAGACGTCATCGAAGGCGGCAACGACTCCTATCAGAGCGGCGGCAGCCTGAATACCGGCAAAAACCGTGTGCACGGTATCGAGCTGGGTCTGGCCGGCAATATCACCGACCGCCTGAGCGGCCAGATCGGTGCAGCCGTGATGAACTCCGAGACCCTGGAGTCGTTTGACCCGGCCAACGAAGGTCTGCCCAAGGCCAACTTCGCCGAGAAGAGTGCCAACGCCCAGCTGCGCTATCAGCTGACGCCGGCCTTCGCCTTCGGCGGCACCATGACCTACTCCAGCGAAATCTTTGGTGGCCAGCCGGACACCGGCGCCAACGGCAACATCGTGCTGGACGGCTATACCGTCTACGACCTGTTTGCCAGCTACAAGGTCAACGAAAATCTGGACCTGCGCGCCAACCTGCAGAACCTGTTCAACGAAGACTATTACACTGCGGTGTACCGTGGTGGCAGCATCGTGTACAAGGGTGACGCACGCAACGCTCAGCTGACTGCCCGCTACAAGTTCTGATGCGGCAACGTTGAGCACGACGACAGCGGCGGGGCTACCCCCGCCGCTGTTCCGTTTCCGAGGGAGACTTTTATGATCATCGTCATTCCCGGTGTTTTCAGCCCGACCGAAGTGGAGCGCATACGCGGCCACCTGGACGCCGCCGACTGGCAGGATGGCAACGCCACAGCCGGTGCTCAGGCGCAACAGGTCAAGCAAAACCAGCAGCTGCCACTCGACAGCCAGCTGACCCGCCAGCTGGGCGAGATCATCCTGTCCACGCTCGGCAAACACCCGACCTTTATATCTGCGGCATTGCCGCTGAAGATTTTCCCGCCGATGTTCAATCGTTACCGCACCGGCGAAACCTACGGCCTGCATGTGGACAACGCGATCCGCTACGCACCCGGCAGCCCGACTCCGATCCGCACCGACCTGTCGGCCACCCTGTTCCTCTGCAGCCCGCAGGAGTACGCAGGCGGCGAACTGGTCATCGAGGACAACTTCGGCAGCCAGCGCATCAAGCTGGAGGCCGGCGATCTGGTGCTGTACCCGTCCACCAGCCTGCATGCAGTGACTCCGGTAAGCTCCGGGGCGCGCACCTGCGCGGTGTTCTGGCTGCAGAGCATGGTGCGCAGCAATCAGCAGCGCGAAACCCTGTTCGAACTGGACCAAAGCGTTCAGGCGCTGACCGCCGAGCTGGGCGCCGGCCACGGCGAGGTCATGCGCCTGTCCGGCGTCTATCACAACCTGATTCGCCACTGGGCGGACACCTGAGCGAGATGCCCTGATGAGCCTGCCAGACCACACTCCGCTGCGCGCGCCCCTTACAGCAATTCCGCGTGACCTGGTCAGCGTCGCCGACTACGCCCGCTACGCGCCCGGGTTCATCGCTCCGCCCGTGCTTGAGTACATCGCCGGCGGTGGCGCGGATGAAGTCACACTCAAACGTAACCGCCAGAAGCTGGATGAGCTGATGATCCTGCCGCGGCCGCTGGTCGACTGCACCCGCGGCGGCACGCACACCACAGTGCTGGGTGAACACCTGCGTCACCCGCTGCTGCTGGCACCGGTTGCCTTCCAGCAACTGGTGCACCCGGATGGCGAACTGGCTACCGCCACCGCTGCCAGCGTGCTGGAAACCGGCATGGTCGTCAGTACGCTCGCCAGCCAGCCGCTGGAAGACATCGCCGCGCGCCTTGAGAGCCCGCGCTGGTTTCAGCTGTACATGCAGCAGAGCCGCGACTTCACCCTGAGTCTGGTCCGCCGCGCCGAAGCCGCTGGTTACAGCCAGCTGATGGTTACCGTCGACGCACCGCTGCACGGCATCCGCAACCGCGCCCAGCGCGCCGGCTACCAACTGCCCGCAGACATCGAAGCGGTCAACCTGGCAGGCCGCCCGCCGCTACCAAGCGCCAGCTTCGATCCCAGCCAGAGCATTGTCTTCCAGGGCATGATGAGTGAGGTGCCAACCTGGGACGACATTGCCTGGCTGCAGCAGCAAACGCGTCTGCCGATCACCCTCAAGGGCCTGCTGCATCCGGCTGATGTGAGGCGCGCGCAGGACATGGGACTGGCCGGTGCGGTGATCTCCAACCACGGCGGCCGCACGCTGGACTGCGTGCCCAGCGCCATCGAGATGCTGCCGCGAATCCGTCAGGCGGTCGGTCCGGACTTCTGCCTGCTGCTGGACGGCGCCATCGAACGCGGCACCGATATCTTCAAGGCCATAGCGCTGGGCGCCAACGCCGTGCTGATCGGTCGTCCGCAACTCTACGCGCTGGCCGTCGCCGGCCCGCTTGGCGTAGCGCACATGCTGCGGGTGCTGCGTGAGGAGCTGGAAGTGACCATGGCATTGGCAGGCACACCGACTATTGCCGATATTACTCCTGACGCCCTGATCTAGGACGCCAGCCAGAGCAGGGCATGCCCCATCGCTGTACCCTCTCCTGCCGACCCGCATTACGCACTGCCGTTGCGCACCAAAACAGAGCGGCGCACCAGGAGTGCGCACCCCTCTTCATGCACCGTCCTGGTGCCCAGCCCCAAGTGCCCGTATTCCGGGGCTTTGCCCATTCTGGTCTGCATATTGCTTTGAACTGAGCGTTCGCACTCCGCACGACCGCGCGACACACAATTTGCAAATAGAGCGCTAGGGTTCCGGCCGCTGTAGCGGTGCCTGGTCCGAGAGCACTCGACCTTTCAGACAAAGGTTACACGGCGGGATAAAAGCCCGGGAGACGATTGGCACCACTGCCAGGAGTGCTCCACGTGACATTGACTGAGAGGTTCCCGATGAAAAGATTCTCCGCCCTGCTACTCAGCTCCCTGCTGCTGTCGACCACAGCCCAGGCACAGGACAGCTTCAAGGTCTGCTGGTCGATCTATGCCGGCTGGATGCCCTGGGCCTACGGCGCCGAAAGCGGCATCGTCAAGAAGTGGGCCGACAAGTACGAAATCAACATTGATGTGGTGCAGATCAACGATTACATCGAGTCCATCAACCAGTACACCGTGGGCGAGTTCGACGCCTGCACCATGACCAACATGGATGCCCTGACCATTCCGGCCGCCGGCGGCGTCGACAGCACGGCACTGATCGTCGGCGACTTCTCCAACGGCAACGACGGCATCGTGCTCAAGGGTGCCGACGAGCTGGCCGCCATCAAGGGCCAGAACGTCAATCTGGTCGAGCTGAGCGTGTCCCACTACCTGCTGGCCCGCGCACTGGACTCGGTGGGTCTGCGCGAAGCCGACGTGCAGGTGGTCAACACCTCGGACGCCGACATGGTCGCCATCTACGGCACCGATGATGTCACCTCGGTCGCGACCTGGAACCCGCTGCTGAGCGAAATCAGCCAGCAACCCAGCAGCACCGTGGTGTTCAACTCGGCGCAGATTCCGGGCGAGATCATCGACCTGCTGGTGATCAATACCGAGACCCTGAATGCCCATCCGGAACTGGGCAAGGCGCTGACCGGTGCCTGGTACGAAATCATGGCGACCATGAGCAGCGACAGCGAGCAGGGTGTTGCCGCCCGCAGCTACATGGCTGAAGCCTCCGGCACCGATCTGGCCGGTTACGAAGCCCAGCTCGCCGCGACCAAGATGTTCTATACCCCGGCCGCCGCACTGGAGCTGACCAACAGTGCGCAGCTCAAGCAAACCATGCAGTACGTCGCCGAGTTCTCCTTCGACCACGGTCTGCTGGGTGACGGCGCACCGGATGCCGGCTTCATTGGCGTGCAGATGCCCGCTGGTGACTACGGCGACAGCAGCAACCTGAAGCTGCGCTTTGACCCGACCTACATGCAGATGGCTGCCGACGGCGCGCTCTGAGCCCTGAAACACACCGGGCGCAGTTGCGCGCCCCAGCGGGATGCATATGAAGCGACTGATCAATCTCACACCACCACCGGCCAGCCGGCTGTTCCTTGGCCTGCTGCCGTTCGCGCTGCTGTTGCTGCTGTATGTGATTGCATCGGACGCACGGCTGGCCGAGAACGCCAACGACAAGCTGCTGCCGGCGTTCAGCCAGATGGGTGAAGCCATTGACCGCATGGCGCTTGAGCCGAGCAAGCGCACCGGCGAATACCTGTTCTGGCAGGACACCGCCAGCAGCCTCAAGCGCCTCGGTCTGGGCGTGCTGATCGCCGCCGCCATCGGCCTGGCGCTGGGGCTGTTTACCGGCGCCCTGCCGCTGGTACACGCCGGGGTCAGCCCGCTGCTGACGGTGGTGTCACTGATACCGCCGCTGGCGATTCTGCCGGTGCTGTTCATTCTGTTCGGGCTGGGTGAAGCCTCCAAGGTGATCCTGATCGCCATCGGCATCACCCCGTTCATCGCCCGCGACCTGCAGCGCCGCACCCAGGAAATCCCCAGCGAGCAACTGGTCAAGGCACAGACCCTCGGCGCCAACACCAGCCAGATCATGGTCCGCGTGCTGCTGCCGCAGCTGATGCCGAAACTGATCGATGCCGTGCGTCTGTCGCTGGGCGCGGGCTGGCTATTCCTGATCGCCGCCGAGGCCATCGCCGCCACCGACGGTCTGGGCTACCGCATCTTTCTGGTGCGTCGCTACATGTCGATGGACGTGATCCTGCCTTACGTGGCCTGGATCACCCTGCTGGCCTTCCTGTTCGACTGGCTGCTGGCGACCCTGTCACGCCGCCTGTTCCCGTGGAACGCCCAAGGAGCCCACTGATGATTGAAGTCAAGAACGTCGGCAAGAGCTACGACGGCAACCCGGTGCTGGAGCGCCTGAACGTCACCGTCGCCGAAGGCGAATTCGTCACCCTGGTCGGCGCCTCCGGCTGCGGCAAGAGCACCTTCCTGAAAATGCTGCTGGGCACCGAATCACCGACCAGCGGCGAGCTGCTGCTCGACGGCAAGCCGATTGCCTCCGAACCCGGCCCGGATCGCGGCATCGTGTTTCAGCAATACTCGGTGTTCCCGCACATGACCGTGCTGGAGAACGTCATGGCGGCGGTCGGCTTTGCCCAACGCGGTCTGACCGGCTACCTGTTCGGCAGCAAGCGCAAACAGGCCCGCCAGGAGGCCGAAGCGATTCTCACCGAGGTCGGCCTTGGCCATGCGCTGAAGAAGTACCCGCACGAACTGTCCGGAGGCATGAAACAGCGTCTGGCGATTGCCCAGGCGCTGCTCGGCAAGCCGCGCATTCTGCTGCTGGACGAACCCTTCGGTGCGCTTGACCCCGGCATCCGCGCCGACATGCACGAACTGGTGCTGCGCCTGTGGCAGGAACACAAGCTGACCATCTTTATGGTCACCCACGACATCAAGGAAGGCTTTCACCTCGGCACCCGGTTGTGGGTGTTCGACAAGGTGCGACACGACCCGCACGCACCGCAAGCCTACGGCGCCACCATTACCTACGACCTGCCGATCGACCACCGCGCCCGGCAGCCGGCGCCGCAAACCACCGAACAAACCATTGCCCCGCTGCTGGCCGAGGCCGCCAGCTGAGCCACCGAACCACGGAGACAAGGCAGATGACGCTGAATACCTATACCACCGACATCCCCGGCGCCAGCCACTGGTCCCTGCGCGTGCGCAAGGGCACCCTGATGCGCCTGACCGACCTGGCCGGCGACGCCAACGTCGGCATGCTGTTCTACAACCCGGAAAACCTGCTGGAGCGCTACAACGCACCAGACACCCTCAAGTGCCAGCACACCTTCAAACTGACCCGTGGCAACTGCCTGTACTCCGACATGGGGCGCATCTTCGCCTCCATCGTCGAAGACGATCTGGGCTGGCACGAAAGCGTCTGCGGCAACAGCAACGCCGCGCAGGTAGCCGAACGCTGGGGCGCGCGTGACTACCAGAACGCCCGCAACGAATGGCACCAGAACGGCTACGACGCCTTCCTCGTCGAGCTGGCCAAGTACGGACTGGGCCGCGCCGACATGGCCGCCAACCTGAACCTGTTCAGCAAGGTCGCCACCGACGACGAAGGCCGCATGCAACTGGTCTCAGGCCACAGCAAGGCGGGCAATCAGGTGGCCCTGCGTTTCGAAATGGACACGCTGGTGCTGCTGCATACCTGCCCGCACCCGCTCAGCAGCGCTGAAAGCTACCCCTACACGCCGGTGCGCATCGAGCTGAGCCAGGCCGCTCCGGTTGGTGACGACGATTTCTGCCGCAACTTCCGCCCGGAAAACCAGCGCGGCTTCCAGAACAACGCCCTGTACCACCTGGGCAAGTAAGCGAGGACAACATGATCAAGCACAGCTCCCTGCTCCCCGAGAACGCCGCCTCGCGCACCACCATCGGCGCCGGCGATTACTACATCGGCATCGTCAAGGCCGGTCAGACCCTGCGCCTGCTAGACCTGGAAGGCAATCAGGCCGCCGACACCCTGTTCTTCAGCGCCGCCAATCCGGTCGAGCGCTACAGCGCCACCGACACCATCCGCGAACAGGGCAACGTCTACCTGACCGCCGGCTCGGTGATTCGCTCGAACGAAAACAACCCGATGCTGGAAATCGTCGCCGACACCTGCGGCCGTCACGACACCCTCGGCGGCGCCTGCGCCAGCGAAAGCAACACCGTCCGCTACGACCTGGAAAAGCGCTGCATGCACTCGTGCCGTGACAGCTGGATGCTGGCCGTGGCCGAGAACCCGCAGTACGGCATCGGCAAGCGCGACATCACCCACAACATCAACTTCTTTATGAACGTGCCGGTCACCGCCGAGGGCGGCCTGACCTTTGAGGACGGCATCTCAGGCGCCGGCAAATACGTCGAGCTGACCGCGCTGATGGACGTCGTGATCCTGATCTCCAACTGTCCGCAGCTGAACAACCCGTGCAACGGCTATAACCCGACGCCGGTTGAGTTGCTGGTCTGGAACTGAGGGAACCACGGAGAAGCTACCTGCGGTCCCCGTAAAACGTGACACAACATCTTCAGTGGACGACCACTGTCGTAAGAAGCAGCCTGGGACGGCCCGGCAAAGGCTAGCGACATGTTCAACAAGGTTCTGATCGCCAACCGTGGCGCCATCGCCACCCGTATCATCCGCACCCTGCGCAAGCTCGGCGTCGGCTCCGTTGCCGTCTACGCCGAATGCGACGCCGACAGTCTGCATGTGCGGCTGGCTGACGAGGCCTACAGTCTCGGCGAAGGCGCCGCTGCCGACACCTACCTGCAGGTCGACAAGCTGCTGGCTATCGCCGCCGACACCGGCGCCCAGGCCATCCACCCCGGTTACGGCTTCCTCAGCGAGAACGCCAACTTCGTGCGCCGCTGTGAAGCCGCCGGTGTCGCCTTCATCGGCCCGACGCCCGAACAGATGCTGGCCTTTGGTCTCAAGCACCGCGCCCGCGAACTGGCCGAGCAGGCCAATGTGCCGCTGCTGCCGGGCACCGACCTGCTGACCGATCTGACTGCTGCCAAGGCAGAAGCCGCGCGCATCGGCTACCCGGTCATGCTCAAGAGCACCGCCGGTGGCGGCGGTATCGGCATGCAGCTGTGCCACAGCGAAGACGAACTGGCTGGTGCCTTCGACAGCGTCAAGCGCCTTGGCGCCAGCAACTTTGCCGACGATGGCGTGTTCCTGGAAAAATTCATCGCCCGCGCCCGGCATATCGAGGTGCAGGTGTTTGCCGATGGCAAGGGCAGCGCGCTGGCACTCGGTGAGCGCGACTGCTCCAGCCAGCGCCGCAACCAGAAGGTAGTGGAAGAGTGCCCGGCACCGAATCTGAGTGACGCGGTGCGCAGCGAGCTGCACGCCACCGCTGAAAAGCTGCTGTCCAGCGTCAGCTACCGCAACGCCGGCACCGTCGAATTTATCTACGACGCCGACAGCCATCAGTTCTACTTCCTTGAGGTGAACACCCGCCTGCAGGTCGAGCACGGCGTCACCGAAGAGGTGTTCGGCGTCGATCTGGTCGAGTGGATGGTGCGCCTGGCCGCCGGCGAGGAGCTTGACCTGAACGCCCGTCGCACCAGCCTTGCGCCCAAGGGCCATTCCATTCAGGTACGCCTGTACGCCGAAGACCCGTTTCGCGACTTCCAGCCCTGCGCGGGCCTGCTGAGCGAAGTGGCCTTCCCGTCCGGTGACGGCATCCGCATCGACCACTGGATCGAGTCCGGGCTGGAAGTGCCGCCCTACTTCGACCCGATGCTGGCCAAGGTCATCGTCCACGCTGAGGACCGCGCTGCGGCGCTGACCAAACTGCAGAACACCCTGGACGCGACCCGCCTGTACGGCAGCGAAACCAACCTCGACTACCTGCGCGCGCTGACCCGTGACCCGGCGCTGCTGGCTGGCGAGGTCACCACCCGCTACCTCAACAGCTTCCGCTTTCAGCCGGCGCGCATCGACGTGCTGGCCGGCGGCACCCAGACCACCATTCAGGACTTTCCGGGCCGCACCGGCAGCTGGGATGTCGGCGTGCCGCCGTCAGGTCCGTTCGACAGCTACGCTTTCCGCCTCGGCAACCGCCTGCTGAACAACCCGGCAGACGCCGCCGGGCTGGAAATCACCCTGCAGGGCCCGACCCTGCGCTTTGCCAGCGCCAGCCAGATCGTGCTGAGCGGTGCGGAAATCGACGCCAAGCTGGATGATCAGCCGCTTGCCGCCTGGCAGGTGATCGACGTCGCCGCTGGCCAGACCCTGACCCTCGGCCGCATCAAGGATGCCGGTGCGCGCGCCTATCTGGCGGTGCTCGGTGGCCTGCAATGCCCGGACTACCTCGGTTCCAAATCGACCTTTACCCTCGGCCAGTTCGGTGGCCACAACGGCCGCGCGCTGCGCACCGGCGACGTGCTGCATCTGAGCGCGTCGGCCAGCACGGTCGCGGCGGCAGAGGTACCGAGCGAGCTGCGCCCGGCAATCAGCAACCAGTGGGAGCTGCGGGTAATCTACGGCCCGCACGGCGCGCCGGACTTCTTTACCGGCAAGGATATCGACAGCTTCTTCACCACCCACTGGGAAATTCACTACAACTCCAGCCGCACCGGCGTGCGTCTCATAGGTCCGAAACCGGAGTGGGCGCGCAAGGACGGCGGCGAAGCCGGCCTGCACCCGTCCAACATCCACGACAACGCCTACGCCTTCGGCACCGTCGATTTCACCGGCGACATGCCGGTGATCCTCGGCCCGGACGGCCCGTCACTGGGCGGCTTCGTTTGCCCGGCAACCGTCATCACCGCCGACCTGTGGAAACTCGGCCAGCTGCGCGCCGGTGACAAAGTGCGCTTTGTACCAGTCAGCATTGAGCAGGCAGTTGCGCTGGAAGCGGCGCAGATCAAGCAGATCGACGCACTGGCCGCCGCACCGGTTGAATGGCAGCCGGTCGCGGTAGACACACCGATTCTCAAACGCCTGCCCGCCGAGCAGTTCGGTGACGAGATCGTCTACCGCGCCGCCGGCGACCACTTTCTGCTGGTCGAGTACGGCGAGCAGATGCTGGATATCCGCCTGCGTTTCCGCGCCCACGCGCTGATGCAGTGGCTGCAGCAGAACCCGGTGGCGGGTCTGCGTGAGCTGACACCGGGCATCCGCTCACTGCAGGTGCATTTCGACAGCCAGCAATTGAGCCATGACGCCCTACTCGACCATCTGCTCAAGGCCGAGCAGGCGTTGTCGGAACGCCTCAACGAACTGGCGGTGCCCTCACGCATCGTGCATATCCCGCTGTCGTGGGATGACGAGGCCTGCCAGCTGGCGATCGAGAAATACACCCAGTCGGTGCGCAAGAACGCGCCCTGGTGCCCGAGCAACCTGGAATTCATTCGCCGCATCAACGGGCTGGACAGCATCGACGACGTCAAGAAGGTGCTGTTCGAGGCGTCCTATCTGGTCATGGGCCTGGGCGACGTCTACCTCGGCGCGCCGGTGGCCACGCCCACCGATCCGCGCCACCGTCTGGTGACCACCAAGTACAACCCGGCGCGCACCTGGACCGCCGAGAACTCGGTCGGCATTGGTGGCTCCTACCTCTGCGTCTACGGCATGGAAGGCCCCGGCGGCTATCAGTTCGTCGGCCGTACCCTGCAGATGTGGAACCGCTACCGCCAGACCCGCGAGTTCAGCAAGCCCTGGCTGCTGCGTTTCTTTGACCAGATCCGCTTTTATGAAGTCAGCCACGAGGAGCTGCAGCAGATTCGCCGCGACTTCCCGCAGGGCCGCTATCCGCTGCGCATCGAGGAAAGCCAGTTCAGCCTCGCCGAGCACGAAGCCTTCATCAACGACAACGCCGATGACATCGACGCCTTCAAGGAGCAGCGCAACGCGGCGTTCGCCGAAGAGCTGCGCCAGTGGCACGCCAACGGCCAGTTCAACTTCGAAAGCGAGGAGCTGGAAAGCAGCGACGAGAATGTCAGCTGGCCGGAAGACAGCGTCGGCGTCGACAGCCCGGTATCCGGCAGCCTGTGGCAGGCCGAGGTCAAGGTCGGTGATACCGTCAAGGCCGGGCAAACGCTGCTGATTCTCGAATCAATGAAGATGGAGATCCCGCTGCAGGCGCCGTGCGACGGTGTGGTAACCCATGTACTGCAGCAGCCCGGTGGGCGGGTGCAGGCCGGTCAGCCGCTGGTGGTGCTGCGCGACGAGGCATTGGAACAGATCGCCTGACGCAGAAAAACAGACGCTATATGATGCTATAAACGCATCAGATAGCGTCTTTTCGTATCAGTTTACAAACTCCCCAAGCGCGTACTCGCGCGTTTCAATGAGCCTCCCCAACCGACAATAAAATTCGGCTCACCGAAAGGAGTAGATCATGCTATCCGCCCTCAGCGACCTGCTGTGGAGCAAGATTCTGATTGCCATGCTGGTCGGCATCGGAGTCTGGTTCACCATCGCCACCCGCTTCGTTCAGTTTCGTTACTTCGGCAAGATGTTCGGCATCCTCACCGCCAAGCACCACGAGGCGGATGGACGCCACCTCAGCTCCTTTCAAGCGTTGATCCTGTCGGTTGCCGGCCGGGTTGGCGGCGGTAATATCGCCGGCGTAGCAGTCGCCATCACCCTCGGCGGCCCCGGCGCGATCTTCTGGATGTGGGTTGTCGGCCTGATGGGCATGGCGACCAGCTTTATCGAATGTACCCTCGCCCAGCTGTACAAGACCGCCGAGCCGGATGGCGCCTACCGTGGTGGCCCGGCGCACTATATCGAGCGCGGTCTGGGTCGCAACTGGAAGTGGCTGGCGATGGTGTACTCGGTCCTGCTGCTGGTGACCTTCGGTATCGGCTTTATCGCCCTGCAGTCCTATGCGGTCGCCACCTCCCTGCAGGATGCGTTCAGCATTCCGCTGTACTACAGCGGCATCGGCCTGGCACTGGTGGTCGGCCTGATCATCTTCGGCGGCGTCAAACGTATCGCCCAGGTCGCCGAAGTGCTGGTGCCGATCATGGCTGGCGGCTACCTGCTGATCGCCGTGGTGGTACTGGGCCTGAACTTCAGCGAGATTCCCGCGACTCTCAAGCTGATTGTGGAAAGTGCCTTCGGCATTGGCCCGGTGGTTGGCGGCGGTATCGGCGCGGCGATCCTGATGGGCGTCAAGCGCGGCCTGTTCTCCAACGAGGCAGGCCTTGGCAGCGCGCCCAACGTGGCGGCGGTGGCCTTCGTTCCGCACCCGGCCAATCAGGGTGTGGTGCAATCGTTCTCGGTCTTCATCGACACCATCGTGCTGTGCACCTGCACCGCGCTGATCATTCTGATGGGCACCGCGTATGACCCGACGCTGGGCGACGCCAGTCAGGGCGTGGCCTTGACCCAGGCCTCGCTGGCAACCCATATCGGCGAATGGGGCCGCGTGTTCGTCAGTATTGCCATGCTGCTGTTCGGCTTCAGCACCGTGCTCTACAACTACTACCTCGGTGAGAACAGCGTCAGCTACCTGACCACCGGCCGCAGCAACGAGTTTGTGATGAACGGCTTCCGGGTGGTGGTGATCTGCCTGTGCTGTCTGGGCGCGATCATGGATCTGGGCACCGTATTCGGCTTCGCCGACCTGACCATGGGCCTGCTGGCACTGGTCAACCTGATTGCCCTGACCCTGCTGTTCAAGACCGGCAAACGCGTGCTCGCGGACTACGACCGTCAGCTCAAGAGCGGCAACAAGACGCCGACCTTCCACGCAGAAGAGTACGCCGACCTGGATCTGGACCACGAGTCCTGGCCGGCCAGCCAGCGCAACGACAACCACTGACCCCTGCCCCGAGCGCCGGGCCCCCGGCGCTCCGTTTCCTTTGGAAGCACACCCATGAATACTCGCTCAGAACACGATCTGCTTGGTGATCTCGATGTACCCGAAGATGCCTGGTACGGCATCCAGACCCTGCGTGCGGCGGCCAACTTCGCCATTACCGGGGTGCCGATTTCCCACTTCCCGGAGCTGATTCAGGCACTGGCGCAGGTGAAACAGGCCTCGGCGCTGACCAACCGCGACTTCGGCCTGCTCAGTCAGGAAAAGACCGACGCCATCATCTCCGCCTGCGAAGACATCGCCAGCGGTCTGTATCACGACCAGTTCATCGTCGACGTCATTCAGGGCGGCGCCGGCACCTCGACCAACATGAACGCCAACGAGGTGATCGCCAACGTCGCACTGGCCAAGCTGGGGCACGGTCGTGGCGAGTACCGCTATCTGCATCCGAATGACGACGTCAACCGCTCGCAGTCAACCAACGACGCCTACCCGACCGCCGCGTGCCTCGGCATTCAGTTTGCCGCCGACAATTTCGTCCCCGCGCTGGCCTCGCTGAAGGCCGCACTGGAAGACAAGGGCCGCGAGTTCGCGCATATCCTGAAGATGGGCCGCACCCAGCTGCAGGACGCCGTTCCGATGACGCTGGGGCAGGAATTCGACGCCTTTGCCGTCAACCTCGGCGAAGATATCGACCGCATTCGCGAAGCCTGCGCGCTGCTGTGTGAGGTCAACCTGGGCGGCACCGCCATCGGTACCGGCATCAACACCCCGGACGGCTACTCGGCCAAAGTGGTCGCACGGCTGGCCGAGGTGTCCGGCAAGCCGCTGGTCCCGGCCTGCAACCTGGTCGAGGCGACGTCCGACATGGGCGCCTTCGTGTTCTTCTCCGGTATCCTCAAGCGCCTGGCGATCAAGCTGAGCAAAATGAGCAACGACCTGCGCCTGCTCTCCAGCGGCCCGCGCACAGGGCTAGGTGAAATCCAGCTGCCGCCGATGCAGCCCGGCTCCTCGATCATGCCGGGCAAGGTCAACCCGGTGATTCCCGAAGCCATGAACCAGACTGCGTATCAGGTCATCGCTGCGGATCTGGCGGTGACCTTGGCCGCCGAGGCCGGGCAGCTGCAGCTCAACGCGATGGAGCCGATGATCATCTACAACCTGCTCAACTCGCTGAAGATGCTCAAGGAAGCCTGCCAGATGCTCGAACATCGCTGCATTCGTGGCATTATCGCCAACGAACAGGCCTGCGCCGCCCACGTCGACAACAGCATCGGCATCATCACCGCGCTGGTGCCGCACATCGGCTACAGCAACGCCTCGCGCATCGCCCATACGGCGCTGATGACCGGCAGCACGGTCAAGGCGCTGATCATCGAGGAGAACCTGATGAGCGAATCGGAACTCAACCGTCTGCTGAGCCCGCAGTCCATGCTGGCACCGCAAAAGGTCGCCTCATGACCGCCGAGGTGCTGATCCTCCACACCGGCGGCACCATCGGCATGGTGCCCGGCCCGCACGGGCTGGCACCGGCCCCCGGTCTGCGCCAGCGCATCGAGCAGCAGCTGGGCAGCAGCCTGCAACAGCTGCCCAGCTTCGATCTGCTGGAGATCGACCCGCTGATCGACAGCGCCAATATCACCCCGGCGCACTGGCAGCAGCTCGCCGCGCTGCTGGCCGAACACTGGGACCGCTATCGCGGCTTCATCATTCTGCACGGCACCGACACCATGGCCTACAGCGCTGCGGCGCTATCGTTCATGCTCGGCGCCAGCGAACGCAACGTGCTGTTCACCGGCTCGCAAGTCCCGCTCGGGCTGCCGCGCAGCGACGCGGTGGCGCACCTGCAGGCGGCGCTGCAATTGGCAGCCGGGCCGTGCCTGCGCAATATCGGCCTGGTGTTCAACAACCGGCTGCTCAACGGCAGTCGGCTGCGCAAGGTCAGCAGTCAGCAGTTCCAGGCCTTCGACACCCCCAACGCGGCGCCGTTGGCCGAGCTGAATATCCGCCCGCAGCTGTATACCGAGCGATTGCTTGGCGAAGCCGTCGCCAGCCGTCACCCGCGCGAAGCAGCGGCGCTTCAGTTCCAGCCGGGGGCCGTTGCCATGCTCTGTCTGCATCCATCGATGCCGGCAGCCCTGTACGACGCGATTCTGGCCGACAGTCACTGCAAGGCGGTGGTGTTGCAGAGCTTCGGCGCGGGCAACGTGCCCAGTCGCGACCCCGCGTTTGATGCCTTTATCAAGCGCGCCAACGCCCGCAACAAGGTGGTGGTCAACGTGACACAGTGCCTGCAGGGCGGCATCAGCCCCGGCGCCTACGCCGCGAGCGCAGGTCTGGGAGATCAGGGGGTACTGAGCGGCGGTGACATGACGCCGGAAGCGGCGTTCTGCAAGCTGCACTGGTTGCTGGCGGGTGGCCGCGATACAGCAGCCGTAATCCGCGACTGGTCACTCAACCTGAGCGACGAACGTACGCTCTAAAACCGCGCCCGGAAGTGCCACTCGCCCGGGCCAATGTCGTTGCGGATCGCCGCGCGGATATCCGCATCCAGCGCCGGGTCGTCACAACTGTAGAGCCCACACAGCGCCAGCACGCGCTGACGATCCACTTCACGCCCCAGATATTCGTACAGCACCCGCGTGCAGCACGGCACCCGCTCGCCGCTGCCAGAAACGCCAATGCGCAACCCGGTCAGCCGGTCCACCCGATTGCGGAACGAAGGATAGAGTACCGTCTGGGTCATCTCGAAGTTGGTCAGGGTTTCGTAGTCGGAGAGAAAGATACGGTCCGACAGGAACTGCACCATGCCGCGATACACCCCGTGAAACGGTTTGCTGCCGGGCCGCTCACGAATCCGCTCGGTACGCTGGTAGTAGGTCTTGCCGTCGTGCTCTTCCAGACACACCAGGGTACGCAGGATGCTGCCCGGATAGGCCATCGACAGGTAGTACTCGAAGTAGTAGCCCAGATACTTGTCGAGCCCGTTCTGGCCGGCACGGTTCAGCCGCTGCAGGTATTGCTGCTCCAGCGAGTCGGGCTGTAACGGCAGCAACGCCGTTCGCTCGCCCTGCTGCGGGCGCACCTGAATCAACCGCTGGAACTGGCCGTGGGGCAACAGCATCTCGTGAACTTCAACACCGAAAAAGTCGCACAGTCGGCGCATGGTGCTGTCGGACGGTCGATTGATGCCGTTCAAATAGCGATTGAACTGAGGGCGGTTGATACCCAGCCGTCGACACACCTCGGCGGTGGACTTGTAGTAGCTGCACAGCAGCCGCAGGTTGTCGCCAAAATCATCGTGCATGGTCGCCCTCACTCGTGACCGCAATGGTAGTTCAAACTGCCGGCAGGCGACACCGGGCGCTGTACACGTTTTAGCCTTTGTCATCCCCCGCCCGATCAGCGACAATACGCAGCTATTTTTCAAGCCTCGTCCGGACCCGGCCTGCACCGTGCAGCGACCGCGTCCCGCCACTACTCAGTAGCCGACATGTCCAACGCCATCGAAAAAGAAGTCGCCAAACGGCGCACCTTCGCCATCATCTCTCACCCGGATGCGGGTAAGACCACCATCACCGAACGTCTGCTGCTCATGGGCCAGGCGATCAGCGTGGCCGGCACGGTCAAATCGCGTAAATCCGACCGCCACGCCACCTCCGACTGGATGGCGATGGAAAAGGAGCGGGGCATTTCGGTGACCACGTCGGTGATGCAGTTCCCCTATCGCGACGCGATGGTCAACCTGCTCGACACCCCCGGCCACGAAGACTTCTCGGAAGATACCTACCGCACCCTGACCGCGGTGGACTCGGCGCTGATGGTGCTCGACGGCGGTAAGGGTGTCGAGCCGCGCACCATTGCGCTGATGGACGTCTGCCGCCTGCGCGACACGCCCATCGTCAGCTTCGTCAACAAACTCGACCGCGACATCCGCGACCCGATCGAACTGCTCGATGAAATCGAGGCGGTCCTGAACATCAAGGCCGCCCCGATCACCTGGCCGATTGGCTGCTACCGCGATTTCAAGGGCGTCTACCACCTGGCCGACGACAAGATCATTGTCTACGTCCCGGGCCACGGTCACGAGCGCACCGAGCAGCAGGTCATCGATGGCCTGGACTCCGATGCCGCCCGCGCCCATCTGGGCGATCTGTACGACGACTTCGTCGAGCAACTCGAACTGGTACAGGGTGCCTGCCACGAGTTCGATCAGGACGCCTTCCTCAAGGGCGAACTGACTCCGGTATTCTTCGGTACGGCGCTGGGCAACTTCGGTGTTGATCAGGTGCTGGACGCCATCGTCGACTGGGCCCCGCGCCCGCAACCGCGCGCCAGCCACGAGCGTGAGGTACAGCCGACCGAAGCGCCGTTCACCGGTTTCGTGTTCAAGATTCAGGCGAACATGGACCCGAAACACCGCGACCGTATCGCCTTCGTGCGCATTTGTTCCGGCCGCTACGAAAAGGGCATGAAGCTGTTCCACGTGCGCACCGGCAAGGAAGTGCGCATCGCCGATGCGCTGACCTTCTTCGCCGCCGAGCGTGAGCATCTGGAAGAAGCCTGGGCCGGCGACATCATCGGTCTGCACAACCACGGCACCATCCAGATCGGCGACACCTTTACCGAAGGCGAGAAGATCGGCTTTACCGGCATCCCGCACTTTGCCCCGGAACTGTTCCGCCGCGTGCGCCTGAAAGACCCGCTGAAATCCAAGCAGCTGCGCCAGGGCCTGCAGGAACTGGCCGAGGAAGGCGCCACCCAGGTGTTCTTCCCCGAGCGCAACAACGACATCATCCTCGGCGCAGTCGGTGTACTGCAGTTCGACGTGGTCGCCGAGCGCCTGAAGCAGGAATACAAGGTCGAGTGCATGTACGAACCGGTCAACGTCTGGTCCGCCCGCTGGGTCGAATCAGGTGATCGCAAGAAACTCGACGAATTCAGCAAGAAGGCCACCGAGAACCTCGCGGTCGATGGCGGCGGTCACCTGACCTACCTGGCGCCGACCCGAGTCAACCTCAGCCTGACCGAAGAACGCTGGCCGGAAATTGAATTCCGCGCGACGCGAGAGCATCACTGAGCCGCTACGTGGCTCAGCTGCAAGCCTCAAGCCTCAAGCTGCAAGTAACACCCGTGCGGTCACCAGCTGCGCGGGTGGTTTGAGGGCACTGCAACTGCAAACGACCGCGATAACCCCCACCGCACTCCCGCAGGGCCCACAGTCTGTCCTCGCTTTTCGCTTTTCGCTTTTCGCTTGTAGCTTGTAGCTTGTAGCTTGTAGCTTGTAGCTTGTAGCTTGTAGCTTGAGGCTTGCAGCTGAGCCGCGCAGCGGCTTCCAGCTTGCAGCTCGCTACGCGTAAGCGTAGCGTTCCCCCCATGCCCTATATCGACACCCACACCCATCTCGACTTCGCTGCCTTCGACCCTGATCGCGATCAGGTGTTGAGCGACTGCGCGCGCCTGGGTGTCGAGCGGCTGGTGCTGCTGGGTGTCACGCAGCGCAACTGGGATCGAATCTGGCAGCTGTGCCGGCAGCACGACAATCTGTTCGCTGCCTTTGGATTACACCCGATGTTTATGGACGAGCACCGTGACGGGCACATTGGCGCATTGCAGCAAATACTGGCAGAGCGGCTGGACGATCCGCGCTGCTGCGCCGTTGGCGAATACGGGTTGGACTACTGGGGCAAGAACGCAGACCGCAACGCCCAGCAGCAGTTGTTCGAGGCGCAGTTGCAGCTGGCGGTCGATTGCCGTCTGCCCAGTTTGCTGCACGTGCGCCGCGCCCACGCCGATGTGATCGCCACACTCAAGCGCTACCGCCCGGCGCGCGGCGGCATTATCCATGCTTTCAGCGGCAGCCCGGAAGAGGCCCGCGAGTACCACAAGCTGGGCTTCAAGCTGGGCCTGGGCGGCGCCGCCACCTGGCCGCAGGCAACCCGGTTGCGTCAGACCATCGCGCTGCTGCCCGGTGAGCAACTGGTGCTGGAAACCGACTCGCCCGACATGGCGCCGGCCTTCCACGCCCACCAGCGCAACAGCCCCGCACTGCTGCCACAGATAGCCAAAGAGCTGGCCGCCCTGCGTGGCGAATCACTCGACGAGTTCAGCGCCCGGTGCTGGCAGAACAGTTGCGAGCTGTTTCAGTGGTCGCCGCCAGCCCTCCCGGCTTGATAGAGTTATAGCCTGTTCCAAGGAGGACCAACCCATGCCCTACGGCATAGCCCTGTTTCTGATCTGGCTGGTACTGCTGTTGCGCTTCCCGCGGGTGATGCTGCCGGTCAGTGCCGTCGTTGCAGGCCTTGCCCTGCTGCTTGGTGCGATCATGGGTGTGCTGCAGTGGCAGCAAAGCCAGCGCATCGACCATCTCGCCTTCGACCTCAGCTATCAGCCCGACAGCTGCCCGTTCGGCCAGCCGCTGGCGGTCCGCATTCATAACGGCGGTGAGCTGACCGCACGCAATATCAGCTGGCTGCTGTGGGTTAACCAGCCCGGCTACAACTCCAACCTGGTCGACGTTGCCAGCAGCGATCAACGCTTTACGCTCGGCCCCGATCTGCTACCCGGCGCCGATACCCTGGTCTGCTACAGTCTGCCGCGGCTGCGCCGTGGCTACCGTGAATCCGAGCTGCAATACCGCGCTGATGCGGTGCGAGCCGACTTTATCGAAGAACAATAAGGAGCCCCACCCATGACCCAACCCGTCGCCCTGATCACCGGCTGTTCGTCCGGCATTGGTCAGGCTTTGGCGCTGGCCTGCCTGGACGCCGGCTATCAGGTATTCGCCGCCGCGCGCCGTGTCGACACCCTGACCCCGCTGACTGACAAGGGCGCCATCGCCATCGAACTCGATGTGAATGACGCGACCCAGCGCAGGCAGTGTGTCGAGCAGATTCGCGAGCAGGCCGGGCGCCTGGACCTTTTGGTCAACAACGCCGGGTACGGTGCCATGGGGCCAATCATGGATGCCGATCGCGAGACCCTGCTGCGCCAGTTCGACACCAACGTCTTTGCCCCGCTGCAACTGGTTCGCGACAGCGCCGAGCTGCTGCGCACCGCTAAGGGCCTGATCGTCAATATCGGCAGTGTGTCCGGCGTCACCACCACGCCGTTCTCCGGCGTGTACTGTGCCTCCAAGGCGGCGCTGCATGCGATTTCCGACGCGCTGCGCATGGAGCTGCATCCGTTCGGCATCCAGGTCATGACGGTCATGCCGGGGGCCATTGCCTCGGACTTCGGCAATAACGCCACCGCGGCGATCACCATGGCCGACAGTTCCTGGTTCAAGCCCTGGGAAAAAGCGGTACAGGCCCGCGCCAAGGCCTCGCAAAACGCCCGCTCAACCAGCGCGAAAGACTTTGCCCGCGAGCTGCTCGGCTACATCGGCAACCCGGTGCGGCCGGAGAACGTGCTGATCGGCTCCGGCGCGCGCAGCATGGTGCGCCTCAAGCGCTGGCTGCCGACATCGATCCTCGACAAGCGGATGCGCCAGCGCTTCAAGCTGGAGTAATCAGAGCGCGTCCTCGTCATAGAGCAACTGCTCCGCCTGCCGGTCGGCCACTTCGGCAGGCGAGCGCCCCTGCGCAAGGCTCTGTTCAAAGATCGAATCGAGCCGGCTGCCGATATTCCTGATCCGCCCCGCAATGTCGCCGGCCGCAACGCCCCGGTGAGTCAGCGCGACATGCAACAGACCACCCGCATTGATGACGTAGTCGGGCGCATACAGAATCTCGCGCATCCGCAACTGTTCGCCCAACGCTGGCTCGACCAGCTGGTTATTGGCGGCGCCGGCCACCACCGCGCAGCGCAGCCGGGTGATGCTGCGCTGATTGATGACGCCGCCCAGGCCGCAGGGTGCAAACACATCACAGGGCGCCTCGTAGACGGCATCCGGGGCCAGTGGCTTGGCGCCGAGTTCCTCTTCAGCCAGCCGCACCCTGCCCTGATCCAGATCGGCCACCAGCAGCTCGGCGCCCTCGGCCTGCAGCAGCTGCGCCAGCGCATATCCCACATTGCCCAGCCCCTGCAGGGTGACGCGCACCCCGTCGAGCGATTCCTGACCGAGCCGCGCCCGCACCGCCGAACGTATCCCGGCCAATACGCCGAGCGCCGTGTGCGGCGAGGGGTCACCGGCATGCGTAGTGCTGGTCACGTGGGCGGTTTGCTGGGCAATGCAGTCCATATCGGCGCTGCTGGTGCCGCTGTCCATCGCCGTGATGTAACCCCCACGCAGCGATTCAATACAACGGCCAAAGGCCTCGAACAGCGCGGCCCGATCGGCAATGTGCGGCTGACGCAGAATCACCGCCTTGCCGCCGCCCTGGTCCAGCCCCGCCAGCGCTGCCTTATAGCTCATACCGCGGGCCAGACGCATGGCGTCAGCCATAGCGTCGTCGACACTGTTGTAGGCGAGATACCGGCACCCGCCAAGCGCCGGGCCCAGACGCGTATTGTGGATCGCAACAATGGCTTCGAGTCCGGTCGCCTGGTCGGAAAAGAAGTGCAACCCTTCCATACGTTCGGCACGCATCGCTGTAAACATGTACGCTCTCCCGCTTTCTTCGGTTGTCTGAAACAACCATACACACTAAACCCGTTCCTTGCCTGCGCCTCTTTGGCAAACTTGGGATCCCCTGTATTCGGAGGTTATTACATGCGTTGGTTGTTGCCGTTTTTTACCGTGATGCTGATGGTTGTTGTCAGCACACCTGATGCCGAAGCCCGCCGCATGGGCGGTGGCAAGAGTTTCGGCAGCGCGCCGACCCACCAGAGCGCACCCGTTCAGCGTCAGGCTGCACCGCGCGATCAGCAAGCGGCTCCCAACCGTCAGCAAACCGCTGCGGGAGCAGCCACCTCTGGCGCCAGCCGCTGGCTGGGCCCGCTGGCCGGTATCGCCGCAGGTGGCCTGCTGGCGTCCATGCTGTTCGGTGACGGCTTCGAGGGCATTCAGCTGTTCGACATTCTGCTGTTCGGCCTGATCGCCTTTGTTCTGTTCAAGCTGTTCAGCCGCCGCCCGCAGGCCGCGCAGCAGCGCCAGCCGCAATGGCAGCCGGCCGGCGGAGCGCCCATGCAGCGCGAGCCGGTGCAGAACTGGGAGCCAGCGCATACCGCACAGCCCGCTGCCGCTGCGCCGATTGACGCCCCGGCCTGGTTCGACGCCGAGGTATTCCTGCGTGGTGCCAAGGAGCATTTCTATACCTTGCAACGCCACTGGCGTGACGGCGACAGCGCCGGCATGGCCGAGTACCTGAGCCCCGAGCTGCTGCAGCAACTGCTGGCCGCACGCGAGGAATCGCCGCCAACCGCCAATGGCTTCGTCGACGAGCTGACCGCGCGTCTGGACGGCGTCAGCCAGGCCAACGGACGCACACTGGTAACCGTCAGCTTCAATGGCCTGGACCGAGACAGCGCCGAAGACGCAGGCCAGTGGTTCGATGAAAGCTGGGCGCTGGAACGCGCCGATGGCGACAATCAGCCGTGGATTATCACGGGAATTCGGCAGAACGGCTGAGCGCGCCGCAGGCGCGCACTTAGCTGCAAGCTGCAAGCTGCAAGCTGCAAGCTGCAAAGAATGTGCTCGCCTGCTGGGCCGTCAACTGCTTCCTGAAAGACTTTGACGCCATTGCCCGCCTCAAGAAAAAACCGCGCGATTAGCATCAGCGCGGTTTTTTCTTGTAGCTTGTAGCTTGTAGCTTGTAGCTTGCCGCTTGCAGCTGGCGCGAAGCGCTAGCGGCGCACCGGCCTCTTCTGCAGTTTGCGCTGCAGGGTCCGGCGGTGCATGCCCAGCGCCCGAGCGGTGGCAGAGATATTGCCGTCATGTTCGGCCAGTACGCGCTGGATATGCTCCCACTGCAGCCGGTCGACCGACATCGGGTGTTCGGGCACCAGCGACTCGGGATCGGCCTGTTCCGACAGCAGGGCAGTCAGAACGTCGTCGGCATCGGCGGGTTTGCACAGGTAGTTGCAGGCGCCGCGCTTGATCGCCTCTACGGCGGTGGCAATGCTTGAGTAACCGGTCAGGATCACGATACGCAGATCAGGGTACAGCTCCAGCAGCTTCGGCATCAGCACCAGCCCGGAGTCTCCTTCCATCTTCAGGTCCAGCACCGCGTAATCGGGCCGACGCTCACGCGCGATGCGCATGGCTTCGTCTGCTCCGCCTGCGGTTTCTACCTGCAAGCCACGGCGACTCAATGCCCGCGCCATGACCCGGGTAAAGGTCGGATCGTCATCCACCATCAGCAGCAGCGGCTGATCTTCCTGAATCGTCTCTTCAGTCATCAATTTTCTCCTGTCACCACCGGCAACCGTACTTCGGTGAGGGTACCACCACCATCCTGATTAAACAGCTTTACACTGCCGCCCAATCGCGAAACGGCGGCCTGACTGAGGAACAGCCCAAGCCCGAACCCCTTCTTGCCCTTGGTCGTGACAAACGCGGTACCCAGCTGTTCGGCAATATGCAACGGCACACCCGGACCATGATCCCGGATACGCAGAATAATCTGGCCGCTGTTCCAGTGCAGACTGATCTGAATGTTGTCCGGACAGGCATCAGCGGCATTGTTCAACAAGTTGAGAATACCCTGACCCAGCTCAGGCGTCGCCCGCAACAGAGGCGCAGGCTCCTGCGGCAGGGGTTGCAGTTGCCAAGACGCCTCGGGGCGCATCAGTTGCCAGCGCGCCAGCATCGCACGCAGCCACTCGTCACCCGCCTGTACCTTCTCCGGTTGACGGCGACTGTCTTCCGCACTGCGCACCATGTGCTGCAGGCTCTCCTTGCATAGCTTAACCTGCTCCTGCAGAACGGTAAGGTCCTCCTGCAACTGCGGATCACTGTAATCCTTGCTAATTTCCTTGAGCAGCACACTCATGGTCGACAGCGGCGTAGACAGCTCATGGGCGGCGCCGGCGGCCACGCTCGCAATCCCCAGGAGTTGAGCATCTCGCGCGCTCTGCTCGCGGCGCTCGGCCAGCCGATCGGCGTGCAGACGCAGCGCGTCGGCCATCCGCACGACAAACAGGCTGATCAGGCCGGCGCTCATGGCAAAGTTGAGCCACATGCCGATGACGTGCAGATTGATCAGGCCGCCGGCGAGTGGAATCTCGAAGGCGTTGAGCGGCATATACCAGACCAGCAGCGCACTGTAGGACGTCACCGCAACGATCGCCAGGATGGCGGTGAAGAACCAGGGGAGCGTCGCGGCGGCAATGGTCAGCGGTACAAGATAATAAGACACGAAAGGGTTGGTCGGGCCGCCCGAGTAATAAAGCAGGACGCTGTGGATCGCCATATCGAACAGCAGCTGCAGGGCGTACTCGACACTGGTGACCGGCCAGCTGCTGCGCAGCCGCAGCAGCGTCAGAATGCTTACTCCCGCCGAGACACTCAGGGTGATCAGCAGCGGCGTCCAGGGTAATGGAAACCAGCCGCTGAGATAGGCTGCCATTACCGATATGCTTTGGGCCAGCAGGACCAGCAGACGAATCAGTACTACCCGCCAGAGATTCTGACTCGACGGCGAGAGGGCCAGCGTATTGAGGCTCATAAGGGTTCGGTGCGGCACGCAAAAAACTCCAGTATAGGAAGCTCGACGAATGGCGCCGAGGTGACACAGGGTCGCACAATCAGGCGCAGTCGGGAATCGGGAACCAGCAGCGTTTGCATGGGTCTGACTGTGCACTGAACAAGGAGAACACCATGGGTAAACCACTTCTGCCAATGACTGGCCTGCTGCTCGCCGGATCGCTGCTTGCCGGCGGCGCCCAGGCGGATGACATCCGCTACAACCAGATATCGCTGCGCACCCAGGTCGAGCAGGCGGTCAATCATGACACCATGCAGGTGACCTTCTACACCGAAGCCCAGGACCGCGACCCGGCCAAGCTGGCCGAAACCATTACCCGCCGCCTCAATGCCGGTCTGGAAACCGCACGCAAGGCCAGCGGCATCCGCGTCAGCAGCGGTAACCGCAGCAGCCACCCGGTCTATGACGAAAAGGGCGAGAATATCGTGGGCTGGCGTGAACGCGGTGAGATCAGCATCGAGGGCAGTGACTTCGCGGCCATCTCGGCGCTGACCGGCCAAATGCTTGGCGAACTCAGCCTCGGCAGCATGCAGTTCAGCCTGTCGGCCGACAGCCGCAGACAAACCGAGGACCAGCTTATCGCCAAGGCCATCGAGGCGTTCAAGGCCCGCGCCGATATCGCTACCCGCAGCCTTGGCGGCAGCGACTACAAGATTGTCAACCTGAACCTCAATACCCAGTACATGCAGCCAATGCGCTACCGCGCCGAAAAGGTCATGATGGCTGCCGACATGTCAGGCAGCGCGCCTGAGGTGGAAGGCGGCCAATCCGACGTCACTGTAAGCGCCGACGGCGTGATCGAAGTGCGCGACTGACCTGTCAGCAACAACCGTTCATGCGCCCTGCTCAGGGGCGCATGAAAGCGTACTCTTCATCGTCATCCAGGTTGTTGGCGAGAAAGTTCAGTTCACTGGCAATATCCTGCTGCGTGCGCGCCTTTTTGTAGACCGCAATGACTTCACTCATCAGCGCGCGGGCCAGCGCCTGCTCGTCATGGCCGGCAGCGGCGGCCTTTTCGATGGCCTCAGCCATGACCTGTTTGGCAATTGTGTAGGCAGACATGTCTTCTCTCCTCTGTGGTAGCTCATTTGAACACCCGGCACGGCGCACGACATTGATCTGCCTCAGGATTTGTCATCGTCCAATGGCGCCTGCAGGTAACGATCGGTATTGAACGTCTCAACCCAGTCCGGATGAAAGACAATCAGCGCGGCGATTACCGTGCCATTGATAAAGGCCTCGGGAAACATGACCAGCAGCAGATACCCAAACAGCTCGACCAGGCTGTCCGGCGCCTGCAACTGGCCGGACCAATGCAGCAACCCCATGCCACTGAGCACCGTACCCACCGCGCTGACACCGGCGGCAAAGAAGCCACTGATGAAGATATACAGAAACAGATTTCGGGGCTGCCTCGACTCCAGCGCCCGGGCTATCGCCACCGTGATCAGCACCGGCACCAGCAACCGCAGCAGACCGTTGGCTCCCAGAGCAGCAACGTCGTCCTGACCCAGCAGCACCAGCGCCAATTGCGCCAGCGCACCGGCCACCAGTGCCAGCGGCCAGTCGAGAATCAGAGTCACTGCGGTTACACCGATGAAATGCATGGTCAGACCGCTATCGAACTCGCGGCGAACCAGCCAGAGTACGGCCAACGCAAACGCGCTGCCGTAAAACAGATGCTGACGACGGCTGTCGGCGATCAGCTCAACCCAGCTGACCCGCGCCAGCGCCCACAGCGTGGCCGCGCCGTAAATCAGCAGACAAAGCGTCAACTGCAGGGGTGTCAGTAGTGCATCGGACAGCATGGCGACCTCCAGAGCCGGTGGCAGCGATGATAGCAGGCTGATCCAAAGGAGTAATGCAATCGCCCCGGCAAGGGTCTAGAATGACCGCAAAGTCAGTCAAGCCTTAGCCGCAGCAACGTACTGCAACGACACAAGAAGGCCATCCCAATGCCCAGCCGACTCCACCCCGAAGACCAGAAGCGCGTTGACGAATACCTGTCCTCCCCGGTTCACCGGGTCGAGCGCCGCCCTTTTCGCGTATGGATCCTGATCGCCCTGGTGGCGGGCTCGGTCATTGGTCTGGGCCTGCTGTCACGCCTGCTGGCCCAGTTTGCGGTTGCCTGATCATTCGGCCAACCGGTCACTGCCCGCCACCCCAGCCCTGACGCCCAGCGTGCCCGCTTTCGGCCGTTGACTGACGCCCGTTTCCATTATCCGTGAGAAACCAAGATGTCAGACTCCAACGCATCTCCCGCAGTACCACCGCGCATTGTCGTTGTCGGCGGCGGCGCCGGCGGGCTTGAGCTAGCCACCCGACTGGGGCGCAAACTGGGCCGCAAGGGCAAGGCCAGAATTACCCTGGTCGACGCCAACATGACCCACATCTGGAAGCCGCTGCTGCACGAAGTCGCCGCCGGCTCGCTCAATTCGACCGAAGATGAGCTGAATTACGTCGCCCAGGGCAAGTGGAACCACTTCAACTTTCAGTTGGGCGCCATGACGAGTCTGGATCGCGAGCGTCGGACCATCCAGCTGGCCGCCATCCATGACGAGAACGGCGACGAGCTGATCGCCCCACGCGAGCTGGACTACGACTACCTGGTGATCTCCGTCGGCAGCACCACCAATGACTTCAATACCCCGGGTGCAGCCGAGCACTGCCTGTTCCTCGACACCCGCGCCCAGGCCGAGCGCTTTCATCGCAGCCTGCTCAATCAGTACATGAAAGCGCAGGCAAGCGAACGTGGCACCACCCGAGAGCCCATCAACGTTGCCATCATTGGCGCCGGGGCCACCGGGGTTGAACTGTCTGCGGAACTGCACCACGCAGCTCAGATGCTGCGGGCCTACGGCTTCAACCGGATCAGCCCGGAAGACCTCAATATCAACATCATCGAGGCCAGCCCGCGCCTGCTGCCGGCACTGCCGGAACGCATCAGCGGCCCGGTGACCGAAATCCTGCGCGACCTCGGCGTGCACCTGCACACCGGATCACCGGTCAAGGAGGTCAAGGCAGACCGACTGGTACTCGGTAACGGCGAAGAGATTCCCGCCAGCCTGAAGGTCTGGGCTGCCGGCATTCGTGCGCCGGCATTTCTGGCAACCCTCGGCATGCCGACCAACCGGATCAACCAGCTGGAAGTGGACCGCACCCTCAAGGTCAACGGCGAAGAGCGCATCTATGCCTTCGGCGACTGCGCCGCCTGCCCCACTGACGAGCCCGGCAAGTTTGTTCCACCACGCGCGCAGGCCGCCCACCAGCAGGCCAGCCTGCTGGCAAAAAACCTCTGCCGCCTGCTGGAAGGCAAGCCGCAGAGCGAATACACCTACCGCGACTACGGCTCGCTGATCTCGCTGTCGAGCTTCAGCGCCGTCGGCAACCTGATGGGCAACCTGACCGGTAACGTGATGCTGGAGGGGCGTCTGGCAAGGATGTTCTACGTGTCCCTCTATCGCATGCACCAGATGGCCCTGTACGGCGTTCCACGTACGTTGATGCTGATGTTGAGCGACCAGTTCGGCCGACCGACCGAACCGCGCCTGAAGCTGCACTGAGCGCCTCTGAGGCCACCAACAAACCCCGCCACGTGCGGGGTTTTGTTTTGGTGCGTCGCGAACTATCGACTGGGTGGCGCGACAGGCAAGAGACCAAAGCCGTTAACCAAATAGCCGAATGATGGAGTGGGCACCGGGGTTCGTCCCGTTTACGCGGGCGAGTAGCGCAGGGCCGGCGGGAAAAAGAGTCGCAGCATGTTTGAGGGGCGCAGCCCCGAGTTCTGCGACTCCCCGTCGGC
>NZ_NBYK01000003.1:34273-176237 GCF_002197985.1 Halopseudomonas aestusnigri | reverse complement strand
CGAAGGCGAAAAGCGGATTCAGTGGCAGCGCAATACAGGAACCAACCGCGCTACTTGTCTTTCCATGCTTAAACGGCGCGCTCGAGGTGGATGCCGGGGCACACGCTTGTTAACAAACGAGACTACAGACGCAGCCATGGCATACCCAGACGCGAGCCGCAAACGAAAAAAACCCGCACAAGGCAGGCCAGGAGAACTGATTCAGATAGAAATGAAAGATAGTGCAAGGAAGGTTTTGAGTGGTGGGTCGTGTAGGATTCGAACCTACGACCAATTGGTTAAAAGCCAACTGCTCTACCAACTGAGCTAACGACCCATGCTCAAAAAAACTGGTCGGGGTAGAGGGATTCGAACTCTCGACATCCTGCTCCCAAAGCAGGCGCGCTACCAGGCTGCGCTATACCCCGTTTATCTCAAGTTGGCTCCGCGACCTGGACTCGAACCAGGGACCCAATGATTAACAGTCATTTGCTCTACCGACTGAGCTATCGCGGACCGGCCTTGAAACATCTCAACAGCGGCAGTGGTTGGTAACACATATCCCCTGCTGAGGCGCGCCATTTTACCGACCAGCGCAGGAGTGTCAACCCTTTTTATCTCTTTTATTTCAATGTTCTATCGAAAGCCGTGGCAATCGATCCCCCTTCCGTATGGTCACCACCGGGAGGGGTGTACATCTGCCATGTTTTCGCGCCGCAAAGGCACCGGCCCGGACGCAGACGCGACATTGGCGAACCAGCATCGCACATCGCCAAACGGCAACCCTGAAAACACGAAACCCGCCATCAGGCGGGTTCCGTTAACGCGGCTTGTCTGCGGCTTAGCCCAGCTGTGGACCAGCAGCGACGATGGCGTCAGACACATCGAACTTGGTGAAGTTGTCGACGAACAGCTTGGCCAGATCCTGCGCCGCCTTGTCATAGTCTGCACTGCTCGCCCAGGTGTTACGCGGGTTCAAGAGCTTGGTTTCAACGCCAGGCACAGCAACCGGAACGTCCAGGTTGATAACCGGCAGGTGCTCGGTCTCGACACCGACCAGCGCGCCAGACTGAATTGCCGCAATGATCGCGCGGGTAGTCGGGATACTGAAGCGGCTGCCGGTACCGTACGGGCCACCGGTCCAGCCGGTGTTGACCAGGTAGACCTTGCTGCCGAACGCATTGATGCGCTTGATCAGCAGCTCGGCGTACTCGCCGGCAGGACGCGGGAAGAACGGCGCACCGAAGCAGGTAGAGAAGGTCGACTTGATACCGCCGCCCGAACCCATTTCGGTCGAACCGACCAGCGCGGTGTAACCGGACAGGAAGTGGTAGGCGGCCTGCTCGTTGTTCAGGATGGACACCGGCGGCAGCACACCAGTCAGGTCACAGGTCAGGAAGATGATCGCGTTCGGCTCACCGGCCATATTGGCAACAACGCGCTTCTCGACGTGCTCCAGCGGGTAGGCGGCACGGGTGTTCTGGGTCAGACTGACATCGGTGTAGTCGGCATGACGGGTAACCGGGTCGATAACCACGTTCTCGACGATGGAGCCGAACTTGATGGCATTCCAGATGACCGGCTCGTTCTTCTGCGACAGGTCGATGCACTTGGCGTAGCAGCCACCTTCGATGTTGAACACGGAGCCTTCTGCCCAGCCGTGCTCGTCGTCACCGATCAGGTTACGGGACTCGTCGGCAGACAGGGTGGTCTTGCCGGTGCCGGACAGACCGAAGAACAGGGTGGTGTCACCGTTGTCGCCGACGTTGGCGGCACAGTGCATCGGCAGCACGTCCTTGGCCGGCAACAGGAAGTTCTGCACGGAGAACATGGCTTTCTTCATTTCACCGGCGTATTGCATGCCGGCCAGCAGGACCTTGCGCTGGGCGAAGTTGATGATCACGCAGCCTTCGCTGTTGGTACCGTCACGCTCAGGCTCGCAGACGAAGTACGGGGCGTTCATGATCTGCCACTCGTCGCGAGAAGCCGGGTTGTAGGCTTCCGGATTGATGAACAGGGTGCGACCGAACACGTTGTGCCATGCCGTCTCGGTTTCCATCACGACCGGCAGGTAGTGGGCCGGATCGGCACCAACGTGGACGTGGGATACGAAGCTTTCGCGCGCGCCCAGATAGTCGGCAACGCGGGCCCACAGGGCGTCAAACTTGTCAGCCGGGAACGGACGGTTTACCGCGCCCCAGGCAATCGCAGAGCTGGTGGACGGCTCGTCAACGATAAAACGGTCCATCGGCGAGCGGCCGGTACGTGCACCGGTCTTGACTACCAGAGCGCCAGTATCTGCCAGTTGGCCTTCGTTGCGCTGAATGGCCAGCTCGATCAGGTGTGCCACGCTCAGGTCGGTGTACACGGTATTGGTAGCTTGCGTCATCAAACAGGGTCCTCTTCGACTTTGACCGAATGTATCTATCTAAAGACCGACCGATTCGGCCTAAGTCCGTGGGGGTTCAGGTTGGTTTTCGTCCATTGACTCAGCGCGGACTCAGCGCGCAGGCGCGCCATTATGCCAAAAAAAAGACAAAGTCGCTAAGCCCGCGCCGTTGTCGTTTAATGCAAACCCTTCGCGTGCTCGGCTGCAGCGGCAAAAAGCGCCTGCACCGCGGGCTCATCAAAACGGTAACGGCTATTGCAGAACTGACAGTCGACCGTGATCTCACCGCCCTGTTCTTCTAGCAGCGCGAGGACATCGTCCTGCCCGAGGCTGACCAGCGCATTGCCGGAACGCTCCATCGAGCAGCTGCATTCGAAATGCACCGGCTGCGCGTCAAACAGTCGCACCTCTTCCTGGTGATAGAGGCGATGCAGCAGGGTTTCGTTATCCAGACCAATCAGCTCTTCGGCGGTAATGGTATCGGCCAGCACGTTCAGGTGTGCCCAGGTATCGGCGCGCTCCTGCTCGTCCTTCTGACGGTCGGCCGGCAGCGCCTGCAGCAGGAAGCCGCGGGCTACGCGACCATCGGCATGCAGCCGGAAACGGGTCGGCAGCTGCTCGGAGTTGGCGAAGTAGCTGCCCAGCGATTCGGCCAGCGAGCCGCCTTCCAGCGACACGATGCCCTGGTAGCGCTGCCCCTTGTCCGGATCGATGGTGATCGCCAGCACCCCGTCGGGCATCAACTCACCGAGGGTTTCACCGCTGAGATCGTCGGCGTACCGGGCGATGCCGCGCACCCCCTGTTTGCTGGAGCACTCGACCATCAGGGTCGACAGCGGACCGCTGGAGCGGGCCTGCAGAATCAGCAGCCCGTCGAATTTGATGGTGGTCGATAGCAGCACCGCGGCTGCCAGCATTTCACCCAGCAGCGCCTGAACCGGCTGCGGATAGGGGTGCTTGGCGAGGATTTCGCGGTAGCTCTGATCGGCGGACACCAGCTCGCCGCGCACGTCGGCGTTTTCAAACAGAAAGCGTTGGGTAATGTCCTGAGCGGCCATGATGCACCTTCAAAAGGCGCGATTATACCCAATCAGTCCTCGGCCGGTGTATTACGTTCATCGCGAAAACGGAAGATCTGCCGGCGCTGCTTCTTGCTCGGCCGGCCGTCACTGATCTGCCCGCCGGCGCCCAGCGCCTTGCGTTGCGCCGCTGCCGCCTCGCGCGCGGCAATGCTGTCCTCGCTCTCGCGATAGAGCAGCTGCGCTTCAGGCGCGCCACGGCGCTGCTCGGACAGCACCAGTACCTCTACCGTCTTTTGATCCAGCCCCTGACGAATGCTCAACACATCGCCGACCCGGATCTCCTTGCTGGCCTTGCAGCGCTCGCCTGCGCACTGCACCTTACCCCCTTCGATGGCCGCCTTGGCCAGCGAACGGGTCTTGAAAAAACGGGCCGCCCAGAGCCATTTATCCAGGCGGACTTTGCCTTCTTGCTGCATCGGGTTTGTACTCCTCTCGCAGGCGCACTATAACAGGCTTGTCGAAACCGGAGACTTGCAGCATGATGCGCGCCCAATGGCCCCGGGCCTGGAGATACCGCTGTGAAAACCTTTGATCACCTTAGCGTGATCGGCCTGCGAGAGTGGGTCGCGCTGCCCGAACTCGGCATAAGCCAGATGATCGCCAAGATCGACAGCGGCGCCAAAACCTCTGCCCTGCATGCCAGTAACATCCGCACCTTCGAGCGTGACGACCAGACCTGGGTTCGCTTTGATGCGCACATCGGTAGCCGTACCCGTCAATACACCCGGAGCTGTGAAGCCCGCCTGGTCGACTTGAAACGAATCAAGAGTTCCAACGGTCAGATGCAGGAGCGCCACGTCATCCGCACAGCGATGGTACTGGGTGATCGACGTTGGGACGTTGAGATAACCCTGACCTGCCGAAAAGCCATGCGCTATCGCATGCTGATCGGCTGCACGGCGATGCAGGATGCCCAACTGGTAATCAATCCGGGACTCCGTTTCGTGCAGGAAAAGCCCCTGCTCGAAATGCCTCGCTGATAGACCATACCCTTACCCCCCCCACTACAGCGCATTGCAGCGTCAAGGGACCCAGAATGAAAATTGCGATTCTGTCGCGTAACGCCAATTTGTACTCCACCCGCCGGTTAATCGAGGCGGCGACAGAACGTGGCCACGAGGTGCGGGTAATCGACACCCTGCGCGCCTACATGAACATCGCCAGCCACAAGCCGTCGATTCACTACAAGGGCGAAGAGCTGGAAGGCTTCGACGCGGTGATTCCACGCATCGGCGCCTCTATCACCTTCTACGGCACTGCAGTACTGCGCCAGTTCGAGATGATGGGCGTGTTCCCGCTCAACGAGTCAGTTGCCATCAGCCGCTCGCGCGACAAGCTGCGTTCGCTGCAACTGCTGGCCCGCAAGGGCGTGGGCCTGCCGGTGACCGGCTTCGCCCACTCCCCAGACGACATTCCGGACCTGATCAGCATGGTTGGCGGCGCGCCGCTGGTGATCAAACTGCTGGAAGGCACCCAGGGTATCGGTGTAGTGCTGTGTGAAACCGAAAAGGCCGCCGAGTCGGTGCTCGAAGCCTTTATGGGCCTGAAAGCCAACATCATGGTGCAGGAATACATTCGCGAAGCCGGCGGCGCCGACATTCGCTGCCTGGTAGTAGGCGACAAGGTGATCGCTGCCATGAAGCGTCAGGCCAAGCCCGGCGAATTCCGTTCCAACCTGCACCGCGGTGGCAGCGCCAGCCTGATCAAGATCACCCCGGAAGAGCGGATGACCGCCGTGCGCGCCGCCAAGGTCATGGGCCTGAGCGTGGCCGGGGTCGACATCCTGCGTTCCAACCACGGCCCGGTAGTCATGGAAGTGAACTCCTCCCCAGGTCTGGAAGGCATCGAGACCACCACCGGCAAGGACGTCGCCGGCCTGATCATTGACTACATCGAGAAAACCGCCCGACCCAACCAGACGCGCACCAAGGGGAAGGGCTAGCGGTAGCTGCAAGCTGCAAGCTGCAAGGCGGATGGCCGCCCCCTGGAAGCTGGAAGCTGGAAGCTGGAAGCCAAGAGTCTGCGTAGTTGGCTGAGCCATGAGAAGAACTCTTGCCAATTATGTATCCCCGACCGTAGGGACGCGACATGTCGCGTCCGCAGCAGGAAAGCTGCACCAGGCACTGCAGCTACAATGGTGCTAAAACTGCTTCAAGCTTCTAGCTCGCTGGCGGCAGCTCCGCCGCCAGCGCCAGCTCCGCGTAATCCTCCACCGCCTCAAACTCCTCGGTATCGCGCCGCGCGCCTCGGCTGTCGGGCTCGCGCACGGCCAGCAGGTGGGCAATGCCATATTCGCGCGCTGAACGCAGCACACTGAGACTGTCGTCGATAAACAGCGTACGCTCGGGGTCGAACGGCATATCGGCCTGCAGGGCGTGCCAGAACGCCTGGGTTTCCTTGGGATAGCCGTAATCGTGGGAGCTGATCAGCCGCTGAAACCAGGTACGCAACTCCACCCGCTCCATCTTCAGCGACAGTGAATCCCGGTGAGCGTTGGTGATCAGCACCACCTGCCGGCCGCTGCGTTGCAGTGCCTGCAGGAAGGTGTCGGCGTCCGGGCGCAGGCTGATGAGATGCGCAATCTCGCGCTTCAATTCGACAATCGGCAGCCCCAGCTCACGGGTCCAGTAGTCCAGGCAGTACCAGTCCAGCTGGCCCTGAATGGCATTCATCATGGCGTACAATTCCGTCTTGGCCCATTCAATCGACTGACCGTGGTGACGGGCATAGCAGGCCGGCATGTGCTCCAGCCAGAAGTGGTTGTCAAAGTGCAGATCGAGCAGTGTGCCGTCCATATCGAGCAGCACGGTATCAATTGCATTCCAGTTGAGCATTGGCGGTTGGGCTTGGGCTTGAGGTGCGGCTATGATACCAGCGGACGCGCTGGTTGACTCAACCCACCCTGAACACCAAAGCTCAGGCGGCGATGCTCAGCACGTCCCACGCAATCGGTCGATCACCACGGAGCCCCCATGCCGCAGAAGCCGGAAACGCTGGAAGCAAAGATTGTCGCCAAGAGCCGCCTGTTTACCGTTGAGCAAGTCCAGTTGCGCTTCAGCAACGGAGTGGAGCGGACCTATGAACGGCTGGTCAACAAGGGTCAGGGTTACGGCGCCGTCATGGTGGTTGCCCTGCGCGATAACCGCACCGCGGTGCTGATCGAGGAATATTGCGGCGGCACGGACGACTATCAGCTGTCACTGCCCAAGGGGCTGGTTGAACCGGGCGAGGACGTGCTGGAGGCCGCCAACCGCGAACTCATGGAAGAGGCCGGTTTTGGTGCAGAACAACTGGAATTTCTGACCCATTTGTCGCTCTCGCCGGGTTACATGAGCCAGAAGATCGCGGTAGTGCTGGCCCGCAACCTGTACGAAAAACGCCTGCCGGGCGACGAGCCGGAGCCGATCCGGGTGGACCAGGTCGATCTGTACGAACTTAGCGAACTGAATGCCCGCAGCAACTTTACCGAAGGCCGCGCTCTGGCTGCCCTGTATCTGGTGCGTGACCTGCTGGAACAGCGCGGCGAACTGCAGCGCTGAAGGAGCCGAAAAATGTTCTTCCAACGCCTACCTGAACACAAGCTGCGCCTGCCCACGGCCGAAGAGGCCTTACCCGGTCGCGACACTCCGATCCAGACCAGCCAGACCACCCATAGCGTCCTGGGTACGCCACTGCATCCCCCCTTCCCCGAGCAGATGCAGACGCTGATCGTCGGCCTTGGCTGCTTCTGGGGTGCCGAGCGACGCTTCTGGCAGGTGCCCGGCGCATACAGCACTGCGGTCGGCTACGCCGGCGGCCTGACGCCCAACCCGACCTACGAGGAAGTCTGCTCCGGCATGACCGGCCATAACGAGGTGGTGCTGGTGGTGTTCGATCCGGAGGCGGTGTCACTGCAGCACCTGCTCAAGGTGTTCTGGGAATCGCACAACCCGACCCAGGGCATGCGCCAGGGCAATGACCAAGGCACCCAATACCGATCCGGCATCTACGTCAGCGACATGGCCCAGCGCGCCATCGCCGAGGCCAGCAAGGCCAACTATGCCAATGCGCTGCAGGAGGCAGGCCTGGGCGAGATCACTACCGAGATCCTGCCCGCGCCAACCTTCTACTACGCCGAGGACTACCACCAGCAGTATCTGGCCAAGAACCCCGGCGGCTACTGCGGTCTGGGCGGCACCGGAGTGTGTCTTCCGGGTTGAACAAACGGCTCAGCGCTGACTGAGCCGCTGCAGGCAAAGCCCGGTCAGCTCGGCGACGCGCTTGAAGGCGGCCAGCTGACTGGCACTCAGCTCTCGACCCGACAGCCGCATATCGCCATAGAGCACACCCACCCGGCGGCTGCCGGCGATAACGGGCGCGATCGCAAACGGACCGCTGCCCACCAGTTCGACCACCGCCGGGGTTACCAGTGATTGCAGCTCCTGACTCTTCGGACCGCCGAGCCAGAGGCAGTCGCGCTGTGCCAGTACATGACCGAAAATATGCTTCGCCCCATCGCCACAGGGCAGAGCAAAGGTTTCCCGCCAGCGCTGCGTGCCCTTGCCGATGGCCGTACGCACCCTGAACTGGGTCTGCTGCTCCGCCAGCACCATCAGGGCAATACGCTCAATTCCGGCGCCACGATGCAAACCCTGCATGACGGTGTGCAAAATGGTATCCACATCCATCGGCGCACGGGCCATCAGCTTGAGATGGTCAACCGACAGCTTGAGCATTTCCAGATTAGGCTGCAGCAGCGGGTCCGCCTCCACCTCGGGTTTGCGCTCTGCCGATACTTCATCGACCGAAGGCGTGCCGGGTACCACCTCCATCTGCAACAGGGCGGAGAGATCCAGAGGCAGATCATCCGCGCGCGGAATCCATTGCTGCAGATCGGCGTTGGAGCAGTTGCCGGCGATGCGCACCGCCTCCTGCCCACTGCCCACCAGTTGCTGCCAGGCATGCTCGGCATCGGTACCGATCAACTCGGCAACCGGCTCAATCAGCGCCTGAACCGACTCATGGGTCCAGCCCTTGCCGGCTACCCGCTCGGCCAGTGTGCTGCCCAGAGCCACCGCGCGGGCGGCGGGTCCGTCGCTGCTGCGACTGGCCTGGATCAGCTGACCGATCTCACCCATATTCCAGGTCTTCAGCAGACCGACGGTCAACTGGTCGAAGGTCACGCCGATTTCGCGCTTGAGCACCTTGTCCGGATCCGCTCCCGGCTCATTGAGACTGGCAACCAGACGGTCGGCGGTCTTGCCCGCATGGCTCCAGAACGCCAGTTCACCGATATGACTCAGCAAGGTGGCGATAAACACCTCTTCCTGCTGCCGCTGGTTCAGATACTGCGCCATGTTGCGCGCCTGCACAGCTCCGTGGAAGGAGCGAGCAAGCAACGCCTGCAGCTGTTCACGCGGGGAGTTTTTCAACAGACCATCCAGCAGGCTGACCGACAGACCGATCATCCGCACCTGATCAAAGCCCACCACCACAACCGCGCGTGAGAGCGTCTTGATCACCTCGCGGCCGGGGTTGCAGTAGACACTGTTGCTGACACGCAGCACCTTGGAGGCCAACGCTGCATCGCGCATCAGCACCTCGGTCAATTGGGCGACCGAGGCGGTTTCAGACTGCGACAACCGCAGCAGATCGTGTACCACCACGGCCATGGCCGGCAGCTCGGCGCGGTTCAGGCGCTCCAGCCAGGAACGCAGGCCGTGAGTCTCGTTATTCAAATCGGTCATCCGGGCAAAAAGTGAAGCAAACTCAAATGATACCACTGTGATATCAGCCAATGCAGCTTCCGTGCCCCTGTCGCCGACCGCTGTGCAAGCAGCCTACGCTTGCATAGAATAGCCCGATGTCGACGACCCGCCTTGATATTCATCACTACTCCGGTGACGCTGCCGCGCACACCCATGACGAACAGGCGCAACTGGTGTTTGGGCTGCACGGCACCCTTGAGCTGGCCTTCAACAACGAGGGTGGTCCGGTGCAGGCCGGCCGGGTAGCGATCATCGCCGCCAGCGACCGTCACGCGTTCTTCAGCCCTGATCAGGGCCGCTGCCTGGTCCTCGACGTCGATCCTGATGCGCCGCTACCCGGGCTGGAGCCGCAACGTGACAGCCAGCTGCAGCTGCTCGAGCACAGCCGCCTGAGCCCGTTGACGCCAGCCCAGACTCGGCTGGTCAGCAGCCTGGCCGGCCTGATTGACCAGCAACCCTGGCTGGCCGAGCAAAGCGCCGCCCTGTTGCTCGGTTCCCTGATGGGCCAGCCGGCACCAACCCGGCGCCTGCCACTGGAGAAGCTCAATGCGTTCATCGAGGCTCACATGGCGTATCCGCTTGAGGTGGCTGACCTGGCGCGTCTGAGTGGCCTGTCGCCCTCGCGTTTCAATCACTGGTGCCTGCAGGATCTGGGCTGCACACCGCTGGAGTACCTGCGTCGTCAACGCCTGCTGCGCGCACGCCAGCTGCTGGAGCACAGCCGCCTGCCTGTCAGCGAAATTGCCGCGCGTTGCGGCTATGGCAGCCAGAGCGCCTTTAGCCAGGCCTTCCGTAAACACTGGCAGCAGTCACCCAGCAGCCTGCGCAAACAGCACTAGCACGACAAATTTCAGCAGCTTTGCAACAGCAGCGTATGGGCGGGCGCGCTACCATCGCGCCCTATTACCCGTGTTTGAGACCGCCATGACCAACCTGACACACAATCGTGCCCTGCTTTTCATGCACGTTGCCGCCTTGCTGTTTGGCCTGACCGGGGTGTTCGGCAAGCTGGCCAGCACCACACCGGACGCAATCGTGCTTGGCAGAGCGCTGTTTGCCGTGGTTGCGCTGGTGATCTTCGCTCAACTGGGCAGTTTGCCGCTGGTCCGCCAGCTGACACGCCGTCACCTGGCCAGCCTGATCCTGTGCGGTGTATTTCTGGCGATCCACTGGCTGACCTTCTTTCATGCCATCAAGCTGTCCGGCGTCGGCATCGCCACTCTCGGCTTTGCCAGCTTCCCGGCGTTCGTGGTGCTGCTGGAGGCGGTGTTCTGGCGCGAACACCCCAGCCGGCAGGATCTGGTCAAGGTTGGGCTGGTCTGCGCCGGCCTGCTGCTGATTCCTGCCGAATTCAGCCTGCAGGCCGACAACACCGAAGGTTTGCTGTGGGCAATCCTCTCCGGCTTCTGCTTCGCCGCCGTATCGGTCGGCAACCGGTTGACCAGCGGGCACCTGCACCCGGTACAGATTGCCTGCTGGCAAAGTCTGGTAGTAGCGCTGATCGCACTGCCCACCGGCACCCTGGCACTGGCGCAGATGCCGGCACTGGACTGGCTGTGGATCGGCTTGCTGGGCGTATTCTGCACCGGGCTGGCGCAGGTGCTGTTTGTCTCCAGCCTGCGCGTGCTGAACGCGCGCACCGCCTCGCTGTTCTTCGCGCTGGAACCGGTATACGGCATTCTGATTGCCTGGTGGCTATTCGCCGAGCAGCCCACCCTGCGCATGCTGATCGGCGGGCTGCTGATCATCAGCGCAGTACTGATGGTACGCCGCGCGCCCACGCCCGCCTGAAACTCAGATCGGGCTCTCGATCAGGTTCACCCAATGCGGCAGCAGGTTAAGGCGGTCGGCGGCCAGCTTCAGGCAGACCAGCAACGGCACAGCGATCAGCACGCCGACTACACCCCACAACCAGCCCCACAGAATAAGCCACAGCATCAGCACCAGCGGATGCAGCCGCATCCGCTGCCCCAGCACGGTCGGGGTAATAAACTGCGCTTCAACCAGATTGATGCAGAAGAACACCAGCGCGGGCAACAACGCCCCCAGGCTTGGGCCGTACTGCAACACACCGGCCAGACAGAGCACCAGCATGCCGATGACCGGGCCGACATAGGGCGCAAAATTGAGCAAGCCGACCATTACCCCCCAGAGCAGCGCGTCTTCCACGCCCATCAGTGACAATACGGCTGCGGTCACTGCGCCTAGCAGGGTGTTGATCAGACTGACGGTCAGGATGTAGCGCGACAGCTCGCGCTGGACCTGCTCCAGCAACTCGGTAGCCGCGTGCTTGTCACGGACCTGCGGCAGCACCCGGATAAAGGTGCTGTACAGTGATGGGCCGAAGATCAGCATGAACAGCACCAGCACCAGAAAGGTGAAAAACTGCGCAAGGACCGCAGGCGTCGCCCCCAGCGCCTTGACCATCACCTCCATACCGCCCTGCATCACCCGGTCCGACAATGCCGGATCGTTACCGGAAGCGGACGCAGAAGCCGGCGCAGGAGCAGCCTTCTCCTCCCGGAACCAGCCAAACAGACGGAGCCCATCAGACTCCTCCGCTTCCTGAGGCGCTGGTGCCTGCGTCGGCGCCAGCCGCCGACCAAAGGCGTCCAGCTCCTGCGACAATTGCGCCGACAGCTCGGGCAGGCGCTTGACCCATTTCTCCGCTGGCTCGGCCAGCTGCGCACCCAGCAGGGTAAAAGGCCCGCCGACCGCCGTCAGCAACAGCAGGGCAGAAAAGGTACGCGGCACATGGAAGCGCTTGAACAGGGCAACCAGCGGACTCAGCAGCAATGCAAACAGCGCGGCCACCACCACCGGCAGCAGCAACGTCTTGGCAAAATACAGGGTATAGAGACAGGCCAGTACCAGCAGCCAGATCAACACCTGCCGGCTGGACTGATCACCGCGTGGCAGTTCACTGGACTGACCGGATTCGCCCTGCCCGGATATCTCGCAGTGATCGCTCACAGCGGGCTCCAAAACTGCCGAACCATGCGCAACAGGCTCTCGGCCACCGGCAACAAGCGAACACCGAGCATCCCGAGCGAATGTGAACGCCCGGCACCCAGACGCTGGCTCAGTGCCCCGGCCAGCGCACCGCTGCCAACCAGCAGCGCGGGGGGAATCCTGCCCAACTGATGCTGCACCAGCGCACCGCTCAAGTGAACAATATCGATGCGCAACGCCAGCTGGTGATCCAGTTGCTCAATCTCGGCTATCAGCTGTGCTCGCTTCACGTGCGTCTCCCTGCATCAGGCGTTTCAGGTGGGCTTGGGTGCGGCGAAAGCCGATCGAATCCCGGTAACGCTTAAGTTGCCGCAGCAACAGCGCGATTCCGAGCACATGCAGCGCCAGCACGCACAGCAGCGCGACGGCAACCTGGCCACTCGACTGCCAGATCAGCCAGCCCAGCAGCAGACTGAACAGCAGCCAGGTGAACAGCATTAGCGGCACAAGCAGCAGCGAGAGCAGCAGCATCCGCCGGGCATCGCCCAGCGTCAGCTGCCACTCAAGGCGCAGCAGGGTAGCCAGTTCACCACCCGCAGCACTCAACTGACGCAACCACGCCGCAGTGTGGTCTACCAGCTCGCTTACCGCCTTGAGCGTGTCGGCATCCTGCGCGGCTGACCGGGTGTCGGCTTGTTGCTCATCAGATTCCTGCGGCGATTCACGCTCGTCGCTCATTTGCGCGAAAACAGCTGAGCCAGTACAAATCCGGCTGCGAATGCGATACCCAAGGTCGCCAGCGGTTTTTCACGCACATAGCTGGTTGCCTGATCGCCGAGCGCCTCGGCCTTTTCCCGGCCCTTGAGCAATTGCTCGAGCGCATCCTGCCTGACATCCATGCCAGCTGCCTGGGCCGCCGCCTTGAAGTGGTCTCGCGCCTCCAGCAGCTTCTCGTAGGCCTCGCCGACAGCCGCTTTGCTGGCCGCCAGTTCGGCGTCTTTGGCTGCGGGTTGGGTTGTCTTTTCTGCTGCCATTTCGATCTCCTTGACCTGTTTGCTGGTACCGCTCGGCGTCGCCAACGGCTCCACTACTATAGGCGCCGGGGACCAGTCGCGTCATCGGTCCGGTTTATTCGTGATCATTCGCCCTGCCGAAATCCGCTCCGGCGCATTTACTCTGCCTGGCAGGCAGGCGACGCTGAGCTGCAACAACGCTCGACGAACGCCCGATCTGTGCCAGACTCAAAGCCAGCGTCGGCAGAGCCCTCAGCATTTGGGACTGGCTCAGACACGGCAAGTTCAGATCGACTGCCCACCCGACCCTGCAAACCATGAGGACCCTTTAATGAGCAACACCCGTGAGTTCGACGTCATCGTTTACGGCGCGACCGGCTATACCGGCCGCCTGGTAGCCGAATATCTGTGCCAAGAGTACGGCAACGACAGCAACCTGCGCTGGGCCATGGCCGGCCGCAGCCAGAGCAAGCTTGAAGCGGTACGCGATGAAATCGGCGCGCCGGCCAGCACGCCGCTGGTTGTTGCCGACACCGAAGACCTGGCAAGCCTGAAAGCGATGGTTGAACGCACCAAAGTCGTGCTGACCACCGTCGGCCCGTACCAGCTCTATGGACCGGAACTGGTACGCATCTGCGCGCAAACCGGCACCGATTACGTGGACCTGTGCGGTGAGCCGGCCTGGATGCGACAGATGATCGACGCCCACGGCGAGACGGCGAAACAGAGCGGCGCACGTATCGTCTTCTCCTGCGGTTTCGACTCCATTCCCTTTGATCTGGGGGTCTACTTCCTGCAGCAGGCCGCGAAGGAGCAACTCGGCTGTGCGCTGCCGCGCATCAAGGGTCGGGTGCGCAAGATGAAGGGCACCTTCTCCGGCGGCACCGCGGCCAGCCTGAAGGCGACCATGGCAGCCGCCAAGGCCAACCCCGAAATATTCAAGCTGCTGGCCAACCCGTTTGCCCTGACCCCCGGCTTCACCGGCCCGGCGCAGCCGCCAGCCATGAAGCCCGAGTACGACGAGTCACTGGGCAGCTGGGCAGCCCCGTTCATCATGGCGGCCATCAACACCCGCAACGTCCATCGCTCCAATGCGTTGCTGGGCCATGCCTACGGCGAGGACTTCGTCTACGACGAAATGCTGCTGACCGGGCCCGGAGAGCAGGGCGAAGCCATCGCCAAGGCGGTTGCCGGCGACAAGTCACTGGCCAGCGATGATGCACCAAAGCCGGGCGAAGGCCCAAGCAAGGAAGAGCGCGAAACCGGCTTCTACGATGTGCTGTTTATCGGCGAAGCTGCCGACGGCCGCACCCTCAAAGCCAGCGTTGCCGGCAAGCGTGACCCTGGCTACGGCTCGACCTCACGCATGATCGCCGAGAGCGCGATCTGTCTGGTGCGCGACGCCACCGACACCCAGGGCGGTATCTGGACGACCGCTCCGGCGATGGGCGACAAACTGATCAAGCGCCTGCAGGAGCACGCAGGGCTGACGTTCAAGCTGGAGAGTTGAGTCCAACGGCGGAGACGCCTGCGGCGTTCTCCGCCCTACCTGACTCATCGCGCGATAATCCAGGCGGGCGCGGCATGCCGCGCCCCTACGCCAATGCGCCCCGGTGCGCTCTGATATCAGGGTGCGCCGGCGAGCCAATCCATCCGCCAGCTCCCGCCACCGGCCTGCGCCAGTTCGCGGCTGAGCCACGGCAGCACCTGTTCCAGCTCCTCCCAGATCGGCCACGGCGGATTGATCAGCATCATACCGGAACCGTTCAGGCCCAACTGGTTGTCGACCGGACGCACATTCAGCTCGACTCGCAACGCCTTGGGCGCGCCGCTGTCCGCGATGCCCTGATAAAAGTCCTTGAGCAGACGCTGGTCCTTGATCGGATACCAGATCGCAATCACAGTCTGGCGCATGCGGCTGATCGCCTGCGCGACACCGGCAACGCAGCGTTCCAGGTCGTCGGTCTTCTCGAACGGTGGGTCCAGCAGCCAGAGCGCACGTTTTTCCGGCACCGGCAAAAAGGCCTTGGGCAATTCAAAACCGTTGCGCTGATGCACCGCTATATCCGGCTGACCGGCAAAGTGCTCACGCAGGGTTTCGGCGTCTTCCGGATGCAGTTCGCTGACGATCATGCGGTCCTGCTCGCGCAATAATTCGGCCATGATCTGCGGCGAGCCCGGATACCAGCGCAGTTCACCATCCGGGTTGTGGCGCGCTACCGCGTCGCGGTAGTCGGCCAGCCACAACGGCAGATCATCCCGGGACCACAAGCGGGCAATGCCGTCGATGTACTCGCCGGTCTTGCCGGCTGCCTCGCCCTGCAGATCATACAGCGCAGTACCCGCGTGGCTGTCGAAACAGCACAGCGGCGTCTCCTTGCGCTGCATCAGCTCCAGCAGGCGGCGCAGCAGCGCATGTTTCAGGACATCGGCATGATTGCCGGCGTGATAACTGTGGCGGTAGTTCATGGGCAGTCCCGCGGAGATACGTGAGCGAAAGCGCGCATTCTAGCAGGCATCGCCAGCACAGCGCCGAGCATCCGCTGTCAACGCCAGATCAGCCTTGCTGACTGTTCGGCGTCACCCGTAACACTTCCTCGATCGTAGTCAGCCCGGCGCCGACCTTCTGCGCGCCGGACAGGCGCAGACTGTGCATCCCTTCCTTGTAGGCCTGACGCCGCAGCTGCGCGATGTCGGTGTCGTTATGTATCAGCGCCTTGATGCCATCGCTCAGCATCATCAGCTCATACACACCCGCGCGGCCGCGATAGCCGGTCTCCCGACATTCCAGGCAGCCCGCAGCGGCGTGCGAACGGGTCGGCAGCGGGGCACTCCACGGCTGGGTCAGATCCACCCAGGCCTCCTCGTCCACCGGTGCCGGCGCCTTGCAGTGCGGGCACAGCGTGCGCACCAGTCGCTGGGCCATCACGCCGAGCACAGTGGCCTTGATCAGATAGGGCGCAACGCCAAGCTCGATCAGCCGGCTGACAGCACTGGGTGCGTCGTTGGTGTGCAGGGTCGACAGCACCAGGTGCCCGGTCAGCGCAGCCTGGATCGCCATCTCGGCGGTTTCCAGGTCGCGAATCTCGCCGACCATGATGATGTCCGGGTCCTGCCGCATCAGCGCACGCACGCCGCTGGCAAAGTTGAGGTCAATATTGTGCTGGACCTGCATCTGGTTGAAGCTGTCCTCGACCATCTCGATGGGATCTTCGATGGTGCAGACGTTAACCTGCGGCGTGGCCAGCTGTTTGAGCGTGGTGTACAAGGTGGTGGTCTTGCCGGAGCCGGTCGGCCCGGTGACCAGCACGATACCGTTGGGCTGGCTGACCATCTGCTGCCAGCGGCGCTGATCCTCAGCGGAAAAGCCCAGCTGATCAAAACTGCGCAGCAGCACATCCGGATCAAAGATCCGCATCACCATTTTTTCGCCAAAGGCGGTTGGCAGGGTCGAGAGCCGCAGCTCGACTTCATTGCCCTTCGGCGCCCGGGTCTTGATCCGGCCGTCCTGCGGCTTACGCTTCTCCGCCACATTCATCCGGCCAAGGGTTTTCAGCCGGCTGACCACCGCCATGGTGACCTGAATCGGAAATTGATAAACGGTGTGCAGCACGCCATCGATACGCAGACGCACGCAACCGGAATCGCGCCGCGGCTCGATATGAATATCGCTGGCACGCTGCTCGAAAGCGTACTGGAACAGCCAGTCGACGATATTGACCACGTGGGCATCGTTGGCGTCCGGCTCCTGACTCATGCTGCCAAGGTTAAGCAGCTGCTCGAAGTTGCCGACGCCGCTGGCCTTCTGATCGGTCGCATTGGCACCGGTCACGGAACGAGCGAGTCGATAGAACTCCACCGAATAGCGCTGCAGGTCTTCCGGATTGGCAATGACCCGACGGATATCGCGCTTGAGCACATGCCGCAGGTTGTCTTCCCAGCTCTGCACAAAGGGCTGGGCACTGGCGATGGTGACCTCCCGATCATTCACTTCCACCGCCAGAATCCGGTGACGCTGGGCGAACGCGAAGGACATCAGTGGTGTTACCGCCGATACGTTGATCTTCAGCGGATCAATGCGATACCAGGGCTGGTCGCTCTCGCTGGCCAGCCAGCGACTGAGGCTGTCCAGATCCAGCGTTTTGCCCGGCCGACCCAGGTCATCGACATTCTGACCGGCGATAAACTCCAGCGGGTGCAGCTTGGCGGTATCGCCGACGGCTGAGCGACGCAGCGTGACAAGGTGGTCTGCGCTGTCCTGACTGATACGCCCCTGCGCCACCAGCGCGTTAAGAAAATCGCCCAGATCCAGCGGCCGATCACTGCCCGGTATTGCCAGATCCGCCAACCTCTTCATACCCAGCTCCCCTACCCGTCCGTTCGTTTGTTTCACGGCTGCGATCCGGCAGCCGCCTTTCAGCCAGCTGTCAGTTGTTCAGTTCACGCCAGGCGTTGAGTCTGCGCAGGCGCACACCCTGTTTGCGCAACGCGGCCAGCAGCAGGTCACGCTGCTCGTCAGCGACCTGCGGATACTGCTCAAGCAGGGCCTGCAGCTTGTTCAGCTCACCGAACAGGCGGTCCGGTTCGGATACATCGAGCCACTGCCGAAACTGGGCCAGCAACATGTGCAGACGGCTCAGCCGAGGCAGTTGATCCAGCCACTCGCTGACCATGTGCTCGGAGTCGTTATTGTGCGGCACACGCAGCTCCTGGATTTCCTTGCCGACCGCTGCCAGCAGCCAACGCTCCAGCGCCAGGCCTGCCACCCGATCACCGCGCGGCGGGCGATCCTGCGTCCAGCTGCGCTGCTGCAGCCAGAGCGCCAGCTCAACGAACAGGGCGCCCCAGCCCGGTTGTTCGAGCTGACGATCAAACTCGGCTTCCGCCGCACGGCGAGCCGCTTCACCTTCGGCGTCATCGGCCCAGCCCGCCAGTACCAGCGGCTGAAACAGGGCCAACAGGGCATCCAGCGGGCCGACAAAGGGGCTGGCAGCAGAGCGCGGCAACGCAAGATCGAATACGGCAAAGGCCGCGCGCAGCTGCGCCAGCGCATCAGACAGTTCGCGGAACAGCTTCCACTGGCGGGCATGGCGATACTGTTCCGCCAGACGCTGAACGCGGCCCAGCAGCTGACTGAAAAGCTCGGCGATAACCTCGTCGACAACGGTATCCGCCTGCCAGCGCGGCGGCTCCAGCCGCAGACTGAAACTGCGCGCGTCAAACAGCCGATAACCACGCTCGGCCTTGCTGATATCACATGGCATCAGAGGCAGTTCGCGGGCCAGCGCATGTGCCAGCTCCAGCAGGGCAACCGCCGGCCCCTGACGCACCTCCAGCTCCAGCTCGCTGATCGGCTCGCTGCCGCTGTCGGTTCGCACCTCGCCTTCGTCCAGCGCCGCCTCGACCTCGACCCTCTCGCCATCGCGCTCCCAGCAAAGCTGCGCGCGGGTACGCTGAAAGTCGGTGGTAAACACCGGCTGCAGGCTGGTCTTGTCCAGCTCGGCCAACTCGGCCGGCCAGCAGCTGTCGTCCAGCAGAGCCAGATCCAGTTCACCTTTCTTGAGATACCAGTCCCACTCGTTGCGCTCGGACAGGCCTGCGACACTTTGTCCCCGGCTCTTGAGCGTCTGGATAAAGGTGTCGCCATCGCGGCGCAACCGCAGCGCCACCCTGGAGGCGGCGAGATCACGGTTGGCTGTATCAAAGTACTGGTTGTACAGCGGGCCGCTTTGCCAGTCGCCCTGACGGCGCTCATTGAGCAACGGATGGGCGCGCAGCGCTGCCAGTACATCGGCACTGGCGCGCAGCTTGATTTCGGTTTCTTTGACCATGGGACATTCTCGGCAACACCGTCGGCAGTCGATGCCAACGATGAAAAGTGTTCAATTGTTTTCAATTTGATGACGGCTGCAAGCTCAACACCTATACTTTGCGGCCTCAATTCCAGCGGGAGGCGTCATGCCACACAATCCGTTCCTCACTCTGTTCGGTCGTTCACCGATCGGCCCAATGCAGCAGCACATTGCCAAGGCCCACGAATGCGCGGCCCAGTTGCTGCCCTTCATCGACGCACTGCAGGCCGAGGACTGGACCGAAGCAGAGCGCCTGCAAAAGCAGGTGGCCCAGCTTGAACGCGACGCAGACAAACTGAAGAAGGATGTCCGTGTTCACCTGCCCAAGAGCCTGTTCCTGCCCGTACCGCGCTCCGATCTGCTGGAGCTGCTCAGTGTACAGGACAAAGTCGCCAACCGTGCCAAGGATATCGCCGGCCTGATGTTCGGCCGCCGTATGGTGATTCCGCCAAGCCTGTTCCCCGACTTCCGCGCGTTTGTACAGCGCTCGATCGATGCAGCGGCTCAGGCACTGAAGGCCATGAACGAGCTGGACGAGCTGCTGGAAACCGGATTTGCCGGCCGCGAGGTCACCCTGGTCGAGCGTCTGATCGAGGAACTGGACCGCATCGAGCATGACACCGACAACATGCAGATCGGTCTGCGTGCGCAGCTGTTCAAGCTCGAGAAGGACTGGCCACCGGTTGATGTGATGTTTCTGTACCAGATCATTGAATGGATTGGTGATGTCGCCGACCGCGCCCAGCGCGTCGGTAACCGCCTGGAACTGCTGATGGCCCGCTAGGAAGCGACCGAACGGCCAGCAGCACCATGACGGACTTTCCGCCCTGACGGAAAGCCGCCAGCCCATGCACCCGTTTTAGAGTATTAGAGATATGACCCTGATTGCAGAGTACGGCTCCATCCTGCTGATCCTTGCCTGTCTTTTCGGCTTCTTCATGGCCTGGGGCGTCGGCGCCAACGATGTTGCCAATGCCATGGGTACCTCGGTCGGCTCCCGCGCGCTGACCATCAAGCAGGCAATCTTCATTGCCATCGTCTTCGAGTTTCTCGGCGCCTACCTGGCCGGCGGATCGGTGACCCAAACCATCCGCAGCGGCATCATTGATGCAGAGGCGATCAGCCCCGACCAGATGGTGTTCGGCATGATGGCTTCACTGCTGGCCGCCGGCACCTGGCTGCTGGTCGCCTCGATCAAGGGCTGGCCGGTATCGACCACCCACTCGATCATTGGCGCAGTCATCGGTTTTGGTGCAGTCGGCGTCTCGATGGAAGCCGTGCACTGGGAAGGCGTCACCCCGATCGTCGCCAGCTGGGTAATCTCGCCGCTCCTCTCGGGCATCGTTGCCTTCATGATCTTCATCAGCGTGCACCGGCTGATTCTCGATACCGAAAACCCCTTCAGCAACGCCAAGCGCTACGTTCCCTTCTATATGTTTGCGGTTGGCTTTGTCGTCACCATCCTGACCCTGACCAAGGGCCTCAAGCACATCGGCCTGGACCTCAGCGGCTGGCAAAGCCTTGGGCTGGCCGTGATCGCCGGCATACTGGTTGCCGGGCTGGGCGTGACCCTGCTGAGCCGCATCAAGGCCGACCCGGAAGCGGACAAAAACTTCCACTTCGCCAGTGTGGAAAAGGTGTTTGCGGTATTGATGATCTTCACCGCCTGCGCCATGGCCTTCGCCCACGGCTCCAATGACGTCGCCAATGCCGTCGGCCCGCTGGCCGCCATCGTTGGAGTACTGCACTCCGGCGGCGAAGTGGCGAGCAAGTCGCTGGTACCCGGCTGGGTCCTGCTGCTTGGCGCAATCGGTATCGTTGTTGGTCTGGCCACCTACGGCTACCGCGTCATCGCCACCATCGGCAAACACATCACTGAACTGACGCCGAGCCGCGGCTTTGCAGCCGAACTCGCTACTGCCACCACGGTCGTCGGAGCGTCTAGCATCGGCCTGCCGATCTCTACCACCCACACCCTGGTAGGGGCGGTCCTCGGGGTCGGCCTGGCCCGCGGCATTGGCGCGCTGAACCTGCGCGTGATCGGCACCATCTTCAGCTCCTGGGTCGTCACCCTGCCAGCCGGCGCCATTCTCTCGATCATCTATTTCTATATCCTCACCGGGATTTTCAGCTGACTATCCGCCAGCGGCGGCGTAAGCTGAAGCGACACGTGCGTCGGGTGTTCTGACAGGCAGAACACCCGCCTCAACCGGAGTTGCCCATGCCCTTGCCGCCCCTGAAGGATCAGTTCGACGCCCTGCTGAGGCTCCCTTCGATCAGCTGCACCCAGGCAGACCTGGATCAGAGCAATCTACCCGTAGTAGAACTGCTGGCCAGTTGGCTGAGCGATCTGGGTTTTGAATGCCGCATCCTGCCGATTGCCAATCAGCCCGGCAAGGCCAACCTGCTCGCCAGTTTTGGCAGCGGCCCCGGCGGCCTGGTCATGGCCGGCCATACCGATACCGTTCCCTGCAATCCGGAGCGCTGGCAGCACGATCCCTTCGCCCTGACCGAAGCAAACAACCGCTGGTATGGACTTGGCAGCTGCGACATGAAGGGCTTCTTCCCGCTGATCATCGAAGCAGTGCGCAGCTACCTGAACCAGCCGTTCAAGCAACCGCTGATCATCCTCGCCACTGCCGACGAGGAAAGCTCCATGAGCGGCGCCCGGGCACTGGTGGCAGCCGACTTCAGCCAGGCACGCCACGCGATCATCGGCGAGCCCACCGGCATGCGGCCAATTCGCCTGCACAAGGGCATCATGATGGAGCGCATCGATATCATCGGGCAGGCTGGTCACTCCTCGGATCCGAGCCTTGGCCACAACGCCATGGAGGCCATGCATGCCGTCATCAGCGACCTGCTGCAATTGCGCGGTACCTGGCAAAAGCGCTGGAGCAACCCGCTGTTCGGCGTGCCCACCCCGACGCTGAATCTGGGCTGCATTCATGGCGGTGACAATCCGAACCGGATCTGTGCCAAGTGCGCGCTGGAGTTCGATATCCGCCCGCTACCCGGCATGAACGGTGATGAACTGCGCGCGGCGATCCGCGAACGGCTTTTGCCGATCGCCGCCGAACACCAGGTACAGATCGACTACAAGCCGCTGTTTCCCGGCGTGCCGGCCTTCGAGACTCCCGCTGACGCGCCGATCGTCCGCGCCTGCGAAGAGCTGACCGGGCAAAGCGCCGGTGCTGTCGCCTTCGCCACCGAGGGGCCATATCTCAACCAGCTCGGTATGCAGACACTGATTCTCGGTCCCGGGGATATCGATCAGGCGCACCAGCCGGACGAGTTTCTCGCCCTGGACCGCCTGCAGCCCACCATCGATCTGCTGCAAGGGCTGATCCGACGCTTTTGCCTGCAGTAACAGGGCTGCTTGAAGCCTCACCCGCAAACCCCTTTAATAGCTCTTTTGTCTGGAACACCGCGCATGCTCGACTACGTCAACTGGTTCCGTCACTCGACGCCCTACATCAACCAGCACCGGGACTGTACCTTCGTGCTGCTGCTGCCGGGCGAAGCCATGATCCACGCCAACTTCAACAACATCATCCACGACATCATGCTGCTCAACAGCCTTGGCGTGCGTCTGGTGCTGGTGCATGGTTCACGCCCGCAGATTGAGGAACGACTGGCCCTGCGCGGCATTCGCTCGCAGTATCACAATGACCTGCGTGTTACCGACATTGATACCCTCAGCTGCGTGATTGATGCTGTCGGCAGTCTGCGCATCGCCATAGAAGCGCGCCTGTGCGCCCAGCAATCAGGTAGCCGGTTGCGGGTGGTCAGCGGCAATCTGGTTACCGCCAAGCCCATCGGCGTGGTAGACGGGGTCGACTTCCACCATACCGGCGAAGTGCGCAGGATCGATCGCAAGGCCATCACCCGCCATCTTGACGAGCAAAATATCGTACTGCTCTCCAGTCTCGGTTACTCACCAACCGGCGAGGCATTCAATCTGGCCTGCGAAGATGTCGCCACCAGCGTGGCCGTTGCCCTGGGCGCCGACAAGCTGATTCTGTTTGGCGAAGATACCGGTATCCGGGACGAGGATGGCGAACTGCTGCGTGAACTGAAGCCCACACGCGCAGCGCCACTGCTGGCCAAGCTCGGCAACAGCCAGCCCGGCACCCTGCTGCAGGCGGCCTGCAAGGCCTGTAACGCCGGTCTGCGGCGCAGCCATATTGTCAGTTTTGCCGAAGATGGTGCTCTGCTGACCGAGCTGTTCACCCGTGACGGCGGCGGCACACTGGTCAGTCAGGAAGCCTTTGAACAGATTCGCGGCGCCAGCATCGACGATGTCGGCGGGCTGCTGGAGCTGCTGCGCCCGCTGGAAGAGGCCGGTATTCTGGTGCGCCGCTCACGCGAAGTCCTGGAGACCGAAATCGGCCAGTTCACCCTGATCGAACGGGACGGTCGCATTATCGGCTGCGCCGCGCTGTACCCGCTGGAAGGCTCCCGCGCTGCAGAACTGGCCTGTGTCGCGATCGACCCGGCCTACCGCCAGGGCGGCCGGGGCGATCAGTTGCTGCAACACATTGAGCGTCAGGCACGCAGCCTGAAGATCGATACCTTGTTCGTGCTGACGACCCGTACAGCTCACTGGTTCCGCGAACGCGGCTTCGAACCCAGCAGCGTAGAGCGGCTGCCTGCCAAACGGGCGGCACTGTACAACTTGCAGCGCAACTCAAAGGTATTTGAAAAAAAGCTATAAGAAAATAACTTTTTATTCCTTCTAGAACCTAAATATTTCACTTATGTTACGGCGTCGCCTGAACAGCGATGCCGCAACTTCTGTTCCGCCCGAGCCCTGAAGCCTACCTCCAGAGTGCAAATGCCGACAGCCCAAGCGCGGCACGCCCACTCTACTTCGGAGCTTCCAATGAAACGCCACACCCTTGCCAGCGCCATCGCCGCAAGCCTTTTCGGCCTGTCCCACTCTGCCGCCGCCAGCGCGCTGATCGAAGACAGCAAGGCCACCCTGGATACCCGCAATTTCTATTTCAACCAGGACAACCGCAGCGGCGACGCCGCTCCGTCCTATGGTGAAGAATGGGGCCAGGGTTTTGTCCTCAACTTCCAATCGGGCTACACAAAAGGCCCTGTCGGCCTCGGCTTTGATGCGATAGCGCAGTTGGGCATTCGCCTGGACTCGGGCGGACGCACCAGCAAGGCCGACCGCAGCCGCAACCCGGGCAATCTGTTTCCGCTCGACAGCAATGGCCGCGCCGCAGACGAGTTCAGCCGCATCGATTTTGCCGCCAAGGCGCGCATCGCCAACACTGAACTGCGCTATGGTGTACTGCAGCCCAAGCTGCCGGTTCTGACGTACAACGACGGTCGCCTGCTGCCGCAAACCTTCCGCGGCGCACAGATAAGTTCCGGCGATATCGACAAACTCAAGCTGACCGTCGGCGAGATTCGTCAGGCCAGCGGCCGCGCGTCCAGTGACTACGATGACCTGCGCATTGCCGGCGGCAGCGAGCGGGTTGACCGCTTCCGCTACGCCGGCGGCGACTACGCCCTGACCGAGAACCTGACCACGTCCTACTACTTCGCCGAGCTGAAGGACTACTATCGCCAGCACTACCTCGGCGCAGTGCATAACCTCGCCCTGGGCGACGGCAAGCTGACCACCGACCTGCGCTACTTCGACAGCAATGCCCACGGCGCCAACGACGACCAGCGTGCGGGCTACGGTGCCAGCGGCTTCAACAACAACGGCGAAGTTGATAACCGGGCCGCCAGTGCGCTGTTCACTTTCAGCCAGAGCGGTCACAGCCTGGGGCTGGGCTACCAGCACCTGAGCGGCAACAGCAACTTCCCGTTTATCAACAACGGCGACGGTGCTACTGCCTACCTGATCACCGACTCGCAGATCGGCAAGTTCCAGCGTGCCGGTGAACGTACCTGGCTGGCACGCTACGGTTACGACTTTACCGCAGCCGGCGTGCCCGGCCTGAAGGCAACCGCCAGCTACCTGCGCGGCACCGACGTGGACAGCGCCGTTGCAGGAGCCGACAGCGAATGGGAGCGCGACCTGCGTGTGGATTACAAGGTGCAGAGTGGCTACCTGAAGGACCTTGGCATCTCCCTGCGCCACGCCAGCCTGCGCAGCGAAGTCGCCGGCCAGCGTGATGTCGACGAAGTACGCGCTATCCTCAGCTACAGCTTCGTGCTGCGGTAACGCCAGAGGTGGGCCGGAACACCGTCTCCGGCCCACCTCCGCGAAAAGGACAGGTCGTATCAGACCTCAGGAGTCCAGTAGTCACAGCGATGCACGCTGCGAAACACCGAACGGGAAAGAGGCTGTACCTCAGGTGTCTCGAACGAGACCATGCCACCGGCACTATCACCGTAATCTACCCAGGTCAGGTCGTCATGGCTTGGATTACCGGACCGGGCGAAGGCCGTCCAGGCACGGCTCATGATATCGGCCAGAGCGACCTGATCGTCGGTTGCGCCGCGCACTCGGAACGAGTCGTCGGTACCGAAGATGTAGGCCAGCTCAGAGGCGTGCGTTGCCCCCAGCGTCAGCCAACTCGGAGCGACAATACCTGGCGACGGCGCGTCGCGATCGGCAAACTCGTAGACGAATAGCGGCTGGCTGCCGTTCTCCGCAACGCTGGCTGCCTGCACGCTGGCATTACAGGCAAAATTGCCATCAGTGCCCACCGCAGTCATCAACGCCGCGTAATCATCGCTGAAGTCAGACGCCGGATAGAGCGCGACAACATTCGGCGTTTCCACCGGTCCAACGCTATTGTTGAGCAGAAACTGGTAATTCGCCTGAGTGATCGGATTCAACTCCCCGCGGCTGGCCAGAAAATAACTCCATTCATCCGAGTTGGTTCCCATCAGCAACGGCACATCATTAAATTCGCCTGCTGCCAGGCCTTGATTGACCGAGGCGGGCAATACATCAGGCCGCAATGTCGGTGTCACCGTCCCGGGTGCGATAGCCATAATCTGCGCAACACTTTTGCTGCGCATGCACTCAACCTCTTGCGCAGCTGTCGCTGCATCACAGCCAAGAAGGGTAGCGAAGCCCTCTCCGGCACTTTCGGCCACCGCCATTGACGCCTGCACCCTGCTGTAGGAGCCACTCTGCACAATCGCCTTGGCAAACAGCCCGGCAGAGGCAGGTGACACCAGATGGCTAAGAACGCTCAAGCCGCCAGCCGACTCACCAAAAATGGTGACATTGGCAGGGTCACCAGCAAAGGCTTCGATATTATCCTGCACCCACTGAAGCGCCATCTGCTGATCCAGAATGCCGTAACTACCGGACGCGCCCTGCTCCTCAGTCAAACCCGGATGAGCGGTAAAGCCCAGCTTGCCCAGGCGGTAATTTACCGTCACGACAACAATATCCTCCGCAACCAGCCGCGGGGGTACATAGGTGCCACCACCTGAACCAAACACAAAGGCGCCACCATGGAACCACACCATCACCGGATGCGGGCCCCGGTTTTTGGGGGTAAACACGTTCAGGTACAGACAGTCCTCGGCCTCGTCGAAGGTCTGCCCCGCCTGGGGACAGGCACTGCCGTAGGCATCTGCAGCGCGCTCCTCGTCCCAGCCAGCTGCTGCCTGTGGCGCAGCGAAGCGCAAATCCCCGACCGGTGCTGCAGCGTACGGAATTCCCAAGAACTCGAAATAGCCCTCTTGCTCAACCCCGCGCACATCACCAGAGAGGGTGGTGCGCAAATCGGTTGGCTCTTCCACCGTTGCGGCACCATCAGATGATGAGCCACCGCCACCGGACAGGCAGCCGGTCAGGGAAAGGGACGTCGTCACCACAGCTGCCAGTGCCAGCCGCACGGGGGGAAAATTCGAAAGCAATGTCTGCACAGGCGTCGTCTCCATTTACTTTTTTTATCTGCCCGACGGCAGCCGCCCACAATCAAACGGGGCTGCCGGAGCGCTTCCTGTTTACCGCAGCGCCATGCCGATCCAGAGGCCGAAAAAGCGCGCTCGATATCAATACAACATCTCGCCGTAATGCTCTGTAACTCAAAAAGACTACATGCCGACGCCCGCGACACGGCTGCATGCCGCCCCGTGAATTGGTATGCTTGCCCGACTGCACTACACCACGAGAACTCCGTCATGCCTGATTACCGCTCGAAAACATCCACCTTCGGCCGCAACATGGCCGGCGCCCGCGCCCTGTGGCGCGCTACCGGCATGAAGGACGAAGACTTCAAGAAGCCGATCATCGCCATCGCCAACTCCTTCACCCAGTTCGTGCCCGGCCACGTTCACCTGAAGGATCTGGGCCAACTGGTCGCGCGGGAAATCGAGAAGGCCGGTGGTGTCGCCAAGGAATTCAACACCATCGCAGTCGACGACGGCATCGCCATGGGTCACGACGGCATGCTCTATTCGCTGCCCAGCCGCGAAATCATCGCCGACTCGGTCGAGTACATGGTCAACGCCCACTGCGCCGACGCCATTGTCTGCATATCCAACTGCGACAAGATCACCCCCGGCATGCTGATGGCTGCCCTGCGCCTGAATATCCCGGTGGTGTTCGTCTCCGGCGGCCCGATGGAAGCCGGCAAGACCAAACTGGCCAGCCACGGTCTGGATCTGGTTGACGCCATGGTCGTCGCTGCCGACGATTCCTGCTCCGACGAGAAGGTCGAAGAGTACGAGCGTAGCGCCTGCCCGACCTGCGGCAGCTGCTCCGGCATGTTTACCGCCAACTCGATGAACTGTCTGACCGAAGCACTGGGGCTGTCACTGCCGGGCAACGGCTCGACGCTGGCGACCCACAGCGACCGTGAGCAACTGTTCCTGCGCGCCGGTCGTCTGGCGGTCGAGTTGTGCCAGCGCTACTATGGCGAAGGCGACGAGTCGGTTCTGCCGCGCAACGTAGCCAGCTTCAAGGCGTTCGAGAACGCCATGACGCTGGACATCGCCATGGGCGGTTCGACCAACACCATCCTGCACCTGCTGGCTGCCGCCCAGGAAGCCGAAATCGACTTCGACCTGCGCGACATCGACCGCCTGTCGCGCAAGGTACCGCAGTTGTGCAAGGTGGCGCCGAACATTCAGAAGTACCACATGGAAGACGTGCACCGCGCTGGCGGCATCTTCTCCATCCTTGGCGAACTGGCCCGTGGTGGCCTGCTGCACACCGACGTGCCGACCGTGCACAGCCCGAGCATGGCCGACGCCATCGCCCAGTGGGACATCACACAGACCGATGACGAAGCGGTACACACCTTCTTCAAGGCCGGTCCGGGCGGTATCCCGACCCAGACCGCGTTCAGCCAGAGCACCCGCTGGGACAGCCTGGACGATGACCGCGCCGAGGGCTGTATCCGCTCGGTCGAGCACGCCTACTCGCAGGAAGGCGGTCTGGCGGTACTGTACGGCAACATCGCGCTCGATGGCTGTGTGGTCAAGACCGCCGGTGTAGACGAATCCATCCACGTGTTTGAAGGCAACGCCAAGATCTTCGAGAGCCAAGACAGCGCGGTCAAAGGCATTCTCAACGACGAGGTCAAGGCTGGCGATATCGTGATCATCCGTTACGAAGGTCCGAAAGGCGGCCCGGGCATGCAGGAAATGCTCTACCCCACCAGCTACCTGAAGTCCAAGGGCCTGGGCAAAGACTGCGCCCTGCTGACCGATGGTCGCTTCTCTGGCGGCACCAGTGGCCTGTCAATCGGCCACGCCTCACCCGAGGCCGCCGCTGGGGGTGCCATCGGTCTGGTTGAGGACGGCGATCGCATTCTGATCGACATCCCCAACCGCAGCATCAACCTGCTGGTGTCGGATGAAGAACTGGCAAAACGCCGCGCCGCGCAGGACGCCAAAGGCTGGAAACCAGCCGCACCACGCCCGCGCAAGGTCAGCACCGCGCTGAAGGCCTACGCCCTGCTGGCCACCAGCGCCGACAAGGGCGCAGTGCGCAACAAGGCGATGCTCGACGACTGATACAGCACTCCCTCGCGCGCAGGGGCCCTGCCCCTGCGCCAACTTCCCGCCATAGCAAACAAACAAGCAAAAGCAAAGACAAAAATCCGGCATTACAGGCCATTAGCCATACCGCCTGTCGGAGATTTTGCGCTGTTTGACACGAATGAATGGGCTGTCAAAGCGTGACGGCGTTAACATACAGCGGTGACAAAACCGTGCATGGACGAATAACACCAGCTGACTGGGCCCGCACTCATGGAACGCGCAGCACGCAAGATATTGGTGGTTGAATCAAATCCGGCAAAGCGGGCACACCTGCTCGATCTGTGCCGCGCCCCTTCGGCCGGCCCATTTGATGTCGATATCTGCACCAGCGTACGCGACGCAGCCACCCGTCTGAGTGCCAGCGACTACGACGCCTGCCTGCTGCCCAATGAACCCAGCCTGCTGCAGGACGCCCGCCGAGCCAGCGCCGAAACCCTGTTGCTGCTGATCAGCGACGACGACAGCCCCGAGCGTGACAGCGCCGCCATAGACGGCGGTGCGGACGACATCCTGCCGCGGGAAAGCCTCAACGCCGACGCACTCACGCGCGCACTGATCAACGCAGAGCGTCGTCGAAGCAGTGGCGAGAAACTGCACCAGATGGCACGCCAGGATCCGCTGACCGGCCTTGGCAATCGGGCCCTGCTCGAGTCCGAGCTGGACCGCATGATCCTGCGCGGGCAACGCAGCCCGACCGGCTTCGCCCTGCTCTATATCGACCTGGACTACTTCAAGCAGATCAACGATACCTTCGGCCATGGCCTGGGTGACCTGCTGCTCGCCGTGATCGCCAACCGGCTGCGCCGGACCATGCGCCAGGATGACCTGATCGCACGGATAGGCGGCGACGAGTTTGTTGCCCTGCTCAACGACCTGCACGACCCGAACGATGCCGCCCTGATCGCCAGCAAGATCATTCATACGCTGAGCGAACCCATAACCCTCAGTGGCCATCATCTGCTGGTGTCAGCCAGTGTCGGCATTGCCACCTTCCCCGGCCACGGCGCTACGGCAGCAGAATTGCTGCAGCATGCGGACCAGGCGCTGTATCGCGCAAAAGCCAACGGTCGTAACGGATATGCCTTTTTCAACCCGCAGCGCGATGCCGAAACCCGCCACAATCTGGACATCGAGCAAGGTCTGCGACACGGGTTGCTCGAGGGCCAGTTCCGCCTTCACTATCAACCCATCGTCGATACCAACCACGGCGACACCGTGGCCTGGGAGGCGCTGCTGCGCTGGCAGCACCCCCAACTCGGCTTGCTGACACCGGATGCCTTCCTCAAGCTGGCGGAACACAGCGGGCTGATCCTGCCGATGGGCCACTGGGTTATCGGCCAGGCGCTACAGGCGGTAAAACAGTGGCTGGATGCCGGCATACATTGCCGACTGTCGATCAACATCAGCGATCGCGAACTCAAGCAGCCGCGCTTTGTGGACCAGTTGCGCCAGCTCCTGCTGCGAAGCAAGGTGCCGCCGCACATGATTCAGCTGGAGCTGCGCGAAGACACGCTGCTGCAGCACGCCAGCCAGGCAACGGCACTGTGCACGGCTCTGCACGAGCTGGGCGTAGAAATCTGGCTGGATCACTTTGGCTCGGAGTACGGTGCGCTGGGCTACCTTAGCCGTCTGCCAATCAGGGGCGTCAAGGTCGACTGCCGCACGCTCAGTGAAAACCCGTCCCCCGAGCAGGGCGCCTACCTGCAAAACCTCATCACCCTGTCACGGGGCATGAACAAGCAAGTCGCGGCCAACTATGTCGAGGATGCCCGGGTTGCCGACCAGCTCTCGCGCTGGGGCGGCAACCTGCTTCAGGGGTACTGGATCGGCAAACCGCGCCCCCTCGAGGAACTGATCGGCCAGGCCGCGTCCTCGCCTGTCCTCAACTGACCCTCAGCGCCGGCGCTCAAGCACCTGGTAGGCGTGGGCGGGGTAGCCGTCACCGGCAGCCACTGCCCGCTCACTGACCAACAGCCACTGGGCTGCATCCAGTTCCGGGAACCATGCATCCCCGTCCGGCGCCGATTCGATACGGGTCAGATACAACCGGCCGGCATCTTCCAGGCACTGGCGATACAAGGTCTCGCCACCAATCACCATCACCTCGTCCACGCCATCAATCGCCGCTTGCTGCTCGGCGAAGTCGAGCGCAGCTTCAATGGAGTCGAACACCTCGGCACCCGGCAGCTGCAGGCCCGACTGGCGGCTAACCACAATATTGGTGCGGCCCGGTAGCGCTCGACCCAGCGAGTCAAAGGTCTTGCGACCCATGATGATCGGCTTGCCCAGAGTGGTCGCCTTGAAATAACGCAAGTCCTCCGGCAGATGCCAGGGCATGGTATTATCCAGACCGATCACCCGGTTACTGGCCATGGCCGCAATCATGGCAATTTTGACATGACTCATACCGCCACCGGCGCCTTGATGTGCGGATGCGACTGGTAGCCTACCAGCTCGAAATCCTCGAAACGGAACGCCAGCAGATCGCTCACCTCGGGGTTCAACTTCATGGTCGGGAGCGGCAGCGGCTCACGGGTCAGCTGCAGATCGGTCTGCTCGATATGGTTGGCGTACAGGTGACAGTCGCCGCCGGTCCAGATGAACTCGCCTGCCTGCAGGTCACAGACCTGCGCCACCATCAGTGTCAGCAGCGCGTAGCTGGCGATGTTGAACGGTACACCCAGGAAGATATCCGCCGAGCGCTGATACAGCTGGCAACTCAGCTTGCCGTCGGCAACATAGAACTGGAACAGCGCATGACACGGCGGCAGCGCCATCTGATCAACCAGCGCCGGGTTCCAGGCCGATACGATCAGTCGGCGCGAGTCCGGGTTGCTCTTGATCATCGCAATCAGCTTGCTGATCTGATCAATGGATTCGCCGTTTGGCGCCGGCCAGCTGCGCCACTGGTAGCCGTAAACCGGACCCAGATCGCCATTCTCGTCAGCCCATTCGTCCCAGATCGAGACACCGTTTTCCTTCAGGTAACGGATATTGGTGTCACCCTGCAGAAACCACAGCAGCTCATGGATGATGGACTTGAGATGACATTTTTTGGTCGTCACCAGCGGAAAGCCCTCAGCCAGATCAAAGCGCATCTGGTGGCCGAACACGCTGTAGGTACCGGTGCCGGTCCGATCACTCTTGAAGGTGCCGTTCTCGCGCACGTGGCGCATCAGGTCGAGATACTGTTTCATGCGGTGCGCCCCTCACGCCGGTAGGCCAGCCCCATCAACAGGGCGCCAAGTAAAATCATGGGAATACACAGCAGCTGGCCCATGGTCAGCCACCCGAAAGCAAGATAGCCGAGTTGGGCGTCCGGCACACGGACAAACTCGACGGCAAAACGGAAGCAGCCATAGCAGATGGCAAACAGGCCGCTAACGGCCATGGTCGGGCGCGGCTTACGCGAGTAGAACCAGAGAATGGTAAACAGCGCGACGCCTTCCAGAGCAAACTGATACAGCTGCGACGGATGGCGCGCCAACTGCTCGGGATCGGTCGGGAAGACCATCGCCCACGGCACGTCGGTCGCCTTGCCCCATAACTCGGCATTGATAAAGTTGCCGATGCGGCCGGCCCCCAGACCGATCGGCACCAGTGGTGCAACGAAATCGACCAGTTCGAAAAAGCGCTTGTTGTGCTTGCGCGAGAACCACAGCAGCGCCAGCAGCACGCCGAGCAAGCCGCCGTGGAACGACATGCCACCCTTCCAGATCTCCAGCACCAGCAGCGGGTTGCTGATATAGGACGCCAGATCGTAAAACAGCACATAACCCAGACGTCCGCCGGCAATCACGCCCAGCGCCACCCAGAACACCAGATCGGACAGCGTCTCCTTGTTCCAGGTCGGGTCAAAATCGGCCAGCCTGCGACGGGCCAGCCACCAGGCACCGCCGATACCGATCAGGTACATCAAGCCGTACCAGTGAATCTTCAGCGGACCAATGGCCAATGCCACCGGGTCAATCTGGGGGTAAGTCAACATGCGATATCCCTAGACAAGAAAGTTGATTCCAACACAAAGCAGCAGCAGGGCAAACAGGCGCTTGAGCAGATCCTGGGACAGCCGGTGCGCAAGCCGCGCGCCGAACCCCGCGAACAGCATACTGGTAGACGCAATACCGATCAGCGCCGGTAAATATACATATCCCAGACTCCAGGACGGCAGCCCGGTTTCATCCCAGCCGGTAAAAATAAAGGATATGGCACCCGCCAGCGCAATCGGCAGTCCGCAGGCCGATGAGGTGGCCACCGCCTGCTGCATCGGCACGCTGCGCCAAACCAGAAACGGTACCGTCAACGACCCGCCGCCAATACCAAAGATGGCCGATGCCCAGCCGATGACACCGCCAGCAATACCCAGCGACGGCTTGCCCGGCTCAGTCAGCGCCGCCTTTGGCTGCAACTTGAAAGCCATCTGGGTGGCCACACAAATAGCAAATACACCAATTATCTTCTGCAGCACCGGGCCACTGATCTGCGCGGCGGTCAGCGCACCCAGCACGGTGCCGAGCACAATCCCGGCCGTCAGCCAGACAAACAGACGCCAGCGCACAGCACCCTTTGCATGGTGCGCACGAATCGCATTGATCGAGGTGAATACGATGGTTGCCAGCGAGGTGCCGACCGCCATATGGGTCAGCACGTCCGGGGCAATGCCCTGCAGGGCAAAACTGTAGACCAGCACCGGCACAATGATCATGCCGCCGCCAACACCGAACAGTCCAGCCAGCGTACCGGCAAAACCACCCAAAACCAGATACAGCAAAAATTCCACAGACACCTCGATAAACCGGCGGCAAACAGCCGGAACCCAGACAGCCCGATAGTGTACTCCTTCCGCCATCATTTTCCTGCAAAGGCATCCAAATAGCGGCATTAAGCCATTATCAGGACACATTTTGCATAATCTTTGTATAAGTTATTTTTCACCATGTATAAGAAATACCTCTAGGTTAACAGGGCAGTAAATAACCTTCATCCTGATCAAGAGGAACTGACAGTGAAAGCCCTGACTCTTATTTTGGTCGCCATCTCCGTCGCGTTGAGCGGCTGTCTCGGCGGTGGTGGTGGCAGCAGCTCTTCTGCCGGCCCGTCGGCGGAAGTACGCGTTTTACATGCGGCAACAGACGCCCCGGCTGTGGATATTTACATCAATGGCAATCTCGCCATCGAGGACCTGGACACCTTTACCGCCACCGCATTTACCCGGGTACCGGCCGAACCGCTCACCATAGATGTGCGAGCGGCAGGCGCTGCTGCCGACTCCGAGCCCGTCTTCAGCACCGAGGTAACCCCCGTTCGCGGCAAGGACTACACCCTGGTAGCCTAGGCTTGCTGGGCGATGACAGCTTTGACCTGCTGGTTATTACCGACGACATCCAGACACCCGCAGCAGCAACCGCGCGGGCCTTTGTTCTGCATGCCGCGCCCCAGGTCGGCAATGTCGACGTCTATGTCGACACCACAGACGCACTGGGTGACACTCCGCTGCTTGCCGACTTTGCACCTGCTGCCGACAGTGGCACTTACGTGGAAGTACCCGCCGGGGAATACCGCATCCGCATTACCCCTGCAGGAGACCCGGCAACGATCGCCTACGACTCGGGATTCGTCGAGCTGGAAAGCGGCCCGCCCTACTTCCTGGCGGCCACTCCCCGGGCATCAGGCTTCTCCCCCGCGTCCGTTATCGCGCTGCTGGACTCGCCGCCCTTTGTCGTTCTGGAAGACCAGCGCGCGCAAGTCCGGGCACTGCACCTGTCACCTGACGCACCCGCAGTGGATGTCACCGTCGACGGCGACGTCGTTCTGAGTGACGTGTCTTTCAAGGATGTGAGTGACTACCTGCAGGTACTGGCCGGTGACTACACCATTGGCGTGGAAGCCGGCGGAAACGAAGTGGCCAGTCTTCCCGTTACCGTTGAAGCAGGTCAGGCCTACAGCGTACTGGCCACCGGGTTTGTTAATATCACCGGTGTTCAGGGCTTCACCCTGCGTCCGCTGGTCGACGACCTGACACCGGCCGCTGGTGCCAAGATCCGGGTTATTCACGCCTCACCGGATGCACCCGCGGTAGACGTTCTGGTCAACGGCGATATTTTCGCCGGCCTTGCCGACGTGCCCTACTTCACCGCCTCCGACTACGTCGAGGTCCCCGCGGGCAGTTATGACATCAGCATCAATGTGGCCAATACCACAACGACCGTCATCGACCTGCCCGCCACCGCGCTGGCAGCCGGTTCTATCTACACCGCCATCGCAGTCAATGCAGCAGCCTCCATCGAACCGCTGCTGGTGGTTGATCCCTGACAGGGTACAGGCGGAAAAGGGGCCAGCATCGTCTGGCCCCTTTTTTATGATTCTGCCCCGTCCTGAATACGCTGCCAGCCTGCCCTCGGAAAACCGCGAAACCCATCGGCACCACGCTTGCGACAGCGCACATAGGCCCGATTTCAGGCTACGGATGGTAGACTGGGCCGCAACCAAGGAGCCTCTATGTGTCTGATTGCCTTTGCCTGGCAGCAATCCCCGCAGCAACCCTTGTTACTGATCGGCAACCGGGACGAATTCCATCACCGCCCCACCCGGGCGCTGGACCTCTGGACCCGGGAAGGTCACCCCGAGCTGCTGGCCGGCAAGGACCTTGAAGCCGGTGGCACCTGGCTGGGGGTCACCCGCGACGGCCGCTTTGCCGCGGTTACCAATATTCGCCGCCCGGGCGTTCCCAAAGCGCCGCTGTCGCGCGGGCAGCTGCCGCTGGACTATCTGCAGGGCACCCGGTCACCGGCGGCCTTCATGCACGCGCTGCAGGGGCAGCTGGCGAACTATACCGGCTTCAATCTGCTGGTCGGAGACCGAGAGCAACTGTGGTTTCTCAATAGCGAGAATGGCCAAGCGCAACAGCTCGAACCCGGCATTCACGCTGTATCCAATGCCGATCTGGACAGCCCCTGGCCAAAAACGGGCTGCCTGCGCAGCGCACTGGCAAACAACCTGAATGCCGACGACGAGACGCTGTTTTCGCTGCTAGCCGACGATCACGTCTATGCCGACGAACAGCTACCCGACACCGGCATCAGCCTGGAGTGGGAGCGCATGCTCTCGGCTACCTTTATCGTCGGCCTGCCGGAGTACGGTACCCGCGCCAGCAGCATTCTGCGCCTAGAGGCAAACAACCGCATCCGACTGACGGAGCGGCGCTTCGGAGCACTTGGGGAGCCGCAGGGAGAAACCTGCAGGGAATGGCGCTGAGCTTCAGCGAGGTTGTGACAGGACCTTGCCCAGGCCCATACCACGCAGTGCCAGATGCAGGGTGCTGAGCACCAGATGGGGGTTATCCAGCTCGATCACCTCATCCAGCAGAGCCTTGGCGTCGGACAGTTTGATCTGACGCAGCAGCCACTTCACCTTGGGCAGGTTGGTCGCGTTCATCGACAGCGCGTCACACCCCATCGCCATCAACAATACCGCCGCCGCCGGGTCGCCGGCCATTTCACCACACACGCTCATCGGCTTGCCGGCTTCGCGGCAGGCCGTGGCGATCTTGATCAACGCCTGCAGCACCGCCGGGTGCAATGAATGGTAAAGGTCTGCTACCCGTGGATTATTGCGATCGACCGCCAGCAGATACTGGGTCAGGTCGTTGGTACCGACCGACAGGAAGTCAACCAGTTGAATCAGTTCGCGCGCCTGATAGACCGCAGCGGGCACCTCGATCATCACCCCGACCGGCGGCATGGGCACGTCGACACCCTCGTCCAGCACCTCGCTGTAGGCACGGTGGATAAGGTGCAGCGCCTCTTCCACCTCAAATACGCTGCTGACCATCGGCAACATGATGCGCAGGTTGTTCAAGCCCAGGCTGGCCTTGAGCATGGCCCGGGTCTGGACCAGGAAGATTTCCGGGTGATCCAGGGTAACGCGAATACCGCGCCAGCCAAGGAAGGGGTTGTCTTCCTTGATCGGGAAATAGGTCAGCGCCTTGTCGCCGCCAATATCGAGCGAGCGCATGGTAACCGGCAGCGGGTAAAAGGCTTCCAGCTGCTCGCGATAGATCGCCTGCTGCTCCTTTTCGCTGGGGAAGCGATCCTTGATCATGAACGGCACTTCAGTGCGATAAAGGCCAACGCCTTCGGCGCCGCGATCCAGTGAGCGCGCCACATCTGCCTGCAAACCGGTGTTGACCAGCAGCGGCATGCGATGACCGTCCAGCGTCACGCAGGGCACATCGCGCAGCTTTTCCAGCCCCTGCACCAGTTCACGCTCTTCGCGAACCAGATCAAGATACTGGCGATGCAGCTCCTGCGACGGGTTGGAATACACTTCGCCACGGTTGCCGTCGACGATCAGCTCCATGCCGTCGAGGCGGGTATAGGGCAGATCCAGCGCGCCCATCACGGTCGGAATGCCCATCGCCCGGGCCAGAATGGCGACATGCGAGCTGCCCGAACCGAGGACCGAGACCAGACCGGCCAGCTTCTCCTTCGGTACCTGCCCCAGCATCACCGGCGACAGTTCCTCGCTGACCAGAATGGTATTGTCGGGGAACACCAGCTCCTGCCGACCGACCTCCTGCAGGTAGGCCAGGATGCGGCGGCCGATATCCTTCACATCTGCCGCCCGCTCACGCAAGTAAGGGTCGTCCATCAGCTCGAAGCGGGTGACATGCGAGCTGACCACCTCACGCAACGCCCCCTGGGCCCACTGGCCAGTGCGGATGATGTTGGTCACCTCGTTACCCAGCGCGGCATCATCGAGCATCATCAGGTAGACATCAAACAGCGCCAGTTCTTCCGGCCTCAGCTGCGTCGACAGCTTGCTGGAGAGCTGCTGCATGTCATCACGCACGCTGTCCTTGGCACGGCGGAACAGCGCAATCTCGGCATCAATATCCTGAATCTGCTTGTCCGGGACCGATTTCAGATCAGCCGGAGGCAGAATCACTACGGCATGACCGATGGCTATGCCCGGCGCGCCGGCCACACCATCAAAGCGGGTATCCTGGACCACCTCGCCGCCCCACCCCAGCCCGCCGATGGCACCGGTGGCTTCCGCGTGGGCAATGACCCCGGCAAGCTGCGCGCTCATGGTAACCAGGAAGGCCTCTTCGCCCTCATCGAACTGACGGCGCTCCTTCTGCTGGACCACCAGTACGCCCATCACCCGGCGGTGGTGAATAATCGGAACACCCAGGAAGGAGGCATAGCGCTCTTCGCCAGTCTCGGCAAAGTAGCGGAAACGGGGGTGAGATGCCGCATCTTCGAGGTTGACCGGCTCCTCACGGGTGCCGACGTAACCGATCAGACCCTCGCTGGTGCCCAGGGTAACGGCACCGACGGCATCCTTGTTGAGACCTTCGGTCGCCATCAGCACGTAGCGACCGATTTCGGGATTTAGCAGATAAACCGAGCACACTTCTGTGCCCATTGCCTCACGCACACGCTGCACGATGATGTCCAGAGCCGCTGCCAGATCTCTGGCAGAGTTGACCTCCTGAACAATGCGGCGCAGCGTATTGAGCATATTCAACTACCCGGAAGACTGGAGAGCAGTCTCGGCGCAAGTTCTTTCATGGCACGCCGATAGACATCGCGTTTGAAGGGCACAACCTGCCCCAGAGGATACCAGTAACTGACCCAGCGCCAGCCATCAAATTCCGGCTTTGCGCTGCGCGTCATGCACACCCGCTGGTCTTCCGAGGTCAAGCGCAGTAAAAACCACTTCTGCTTCTGACCTACGCAGACCGGCTGCGAATGGCTGCGGATCAGCCGCTGCGGCAAACGATAGCGCAGCCAGCCACGGGTGCAGGCAAGAATTTCGACATCTTCAGGCAGCAGACCGACTTCTTCATGCAACTCGCGGTACAGCGCCTGCTCGGGGCTTTCGTTACGCTGAATCCCCCCCTGCGGGAACTGCCACGAGTCCTGGCCGATGCGCCTGGCCCAGAGCACCTGACCCAACTCATTGGTCAGGATGATGCCGACGTTGGGTCTGAAACCATCGGGGTCAATCACAGCCACTATCCCTTAATCAATAATCACAGCATTGTTCCACAAAGCACGCTGCAGCAGCAATTACGGAAATGCCACCGATTGATGTCAGTGATTACGGGCATTTACCGGCTGACTCGATTATTCTAGCGGGCCGCCAACCCGCTCAGGAGAACACCCGTGTCACTCGCCATATTCGACCTCGACAATACCCTGCTGGGCGGGGACAGCGATCACGCCTGGGGCGAGTTCATCGTTGCCCATCGGATTGTTGATCCGGACGAGTACAAGGCGCGTAACGACCAGTTCTTCAACGACTATCTGGCCGGGCGACTGGATATCCGGGTCTACCTGAATTTCTGCCTGCAACTGCTCGGCGAGCATCCGACCGAACAGCTTGACGCCTGGCACCGGCAATTCATGCAGGAGAAAATCCTGCCCATCGTGCTGCCCAAGGCGCTGGCCCTGATCGAGCGTCACCGTCAGGCCGGCGACACCCTGATGATCATCACCGCGACCAACCGCTTCATCACCGGCCCGATAGCCCGCCATCTCGGCATCGACCTGCTGCTGGCGACCGAATGCGAACGCCAGGATGGCCGCTACACGGGCCAAACTACCGACATCCCGTGTTTCCGTGAGGGCAAGGTGACTCGCCTGGAACGCTGGCTGCTGGAGAACAACCGCACCCTTGACGGCAGCTACTTCTACAGCGACTCGCACAACGACCTGCCGCTGCTGGGCATGGTCGACAACCCGGTAGCCGTCGATCCCGACGACACCCTCCGCGCCCACGCCGAAGCCCAGGGCTGGCCGGTCATCAGTCTGCGCTGAAGCGCAGCAGCGCTAAGCCGCAAGCGGCAAGCAAAACCGGATTCGCACCTGCAGCGAGACCCTCAAGGGTTTAAACAAGAAGCTGCATCTAGAGTCAGCATAAAAAAACCGCGCGATTCAACTCCGCGCGGTTTGTTCTTGCAACTTGTAGCTTGTGGCTTGCAGCTCGCCGGCACGAAGCCGGCGTCAGGCCGGCGTCACCCGACAAAACAGCGCCTTGATATAACCGGTTTCCGGAATCGCCGGATGCAGCGGGTGGTCGGCGCCCTGGAAGCCGCGCTCGGTAATGATCAGGTTGCGATCCAGGTGGCGGCTGGCACCCAGCAGGGCGTCACGCAGACGGTCCTCTTCCAGATGCATGGAGCAGGACGCCGAGACCAGAATCCCGTCCTTGTTCAGCAGCCGCATGGCCTGCTCGTTGAGGCGTCGGTACGCAGCTTCACCGTTGCGAATATCCTTGCGCTTCTTGATAAAGGCCGGCGGATCGGCAATGACCACGTCGAAGCGCTCGCCGGCGCTTTTCAGCTCCTTCAGTGCCGCCATTACATCGCCCTCGACCACCAGCATCTTTTCGGCGACGCCATTAAGCTCTGCGTTGGCTTCCACCCGGTCCAGCGCCGGCGCTGAACTGTCGACACACATGACTTCACTGGCACCAAAGGCGGCTGCCTGAACACCCCAGCCGCCGACATAGCTGTACAGGTCCAGCACCCGCTTGCCGGCCACGTAAGGCGCCAATCGGGCGCGATTGGCGCGGTGATCGTAGAACCAACCGGTTTTCTGACCCTCACGCACCGGGGCTTCAAAACGCACGCCATTCTCTTCCAGCGCAACCAGGTCAGGCATCTCGCCGAACGCATCCTCAACGTAGGACTCCAACCCTTCCAGTTTGCGCGCGCCACTGTCGTTCTTGAACAGCACGGCCTGCGGCTTGAACACCTGCACCAGCGCATCAACGATGTCGCCACGCACCTGCTCCATGCCGGGATTAGCGATCTGCACTACGAAGTAGTCGCCAAAACGGTCGATCACCAGCCCCGGCAGAAAATCCGACTCGCCGTAGACCAGACGATAGAAGGGTTTGTCGAACAGCCGCTCACGCAGACTCAGGGCCACCTTGAAACGATGCACCAGCAGTGACTTGTCCAGCTGATGACGGGTGTCGCGGCTGAACAAACGTGCACAGATCAGGTTATTGGGGCTGACACAGACCAGCCCGAGGGGCTTGCCGCCTGCGGCTTCCAGCTGCGCCTGCTGACCCGGTTCAAAGGCCGTCAGCGGCGTCAGCGCGGTATCCACCTCGTTACTGAAGACCCACAGGTGGCCTCCACGAATACGCCGGTCGGCATTGGCGTTGAGACGCAGGCTGGGCAATGACATGGGGAACTCCTGAGGCAGGCAAGAAAAATGTATGCAGTTGGCCATTATACAGGGTGCCAAGCTCACCGGTCTCCGGCTAAACTCGGCAGTTCAAGTCATCAGTGGACCCAGGCCATGACATCGGAGCTCACCGACCAACAGATCAGCAGCGCCCTGCAAGGCATCAGCGTACCACCGCAGCCGCAGATCATGGTCGACCTGCAGATGGAACAGCTGATGCCGGATCCGGATCCCAAGGTCATTGCCCGGCTGATCAGCCAGGACCCGGGGCTCTCCGGCAGCCTGCTTAAGGTCGTCAACTCGCCCTTTTTTGGACTGGCCAACCGGATCAGCTCCATCCAGCAAGCCGTCAACCTGCTGGGCGTCAGCAGGGTGGTCAACATCGTCAATGCGCAATCGATTCGCGGCGAGCTGACCGACGAGAACATCGTCAATCTCAACCGCTTCTGGGACAGCGCGCAGGACGTCGCCATGACCTGCATGACGCTGGCCAAACGCATTGGCTGCGTCGAGCCGGATGAAGCCTACGCTCTGGGGTTGTTCCACAACTGCGGCATCCCGCTGATGCTCAGTCGTTTCCCCTACTATATCGAAGTCATGGAAGAGTCCTACGCGCAGGACCAGATGCGACTGGTCGATGTGGAAAACCAGCGCATGAACACCAATCACGCGGTGATCGGCTACTACACGGCCAAGTCATGGCTGCTGCCGCGCCACCTGTGCGACGCCATCGCCAGTCACCACAATGCCGAGCAGGTGTTCCTTTCCCCGCTGGGCAATGATCCGGTGCAGAAAAACCTGCTGGCCATTCTGAAGATGGCCGAACACATCTGCCGGGCCTACAAGGTGCTGGGCAACCACAACGTCGATCACGAATGGAACGCCGTCGGCAGTGCCATCCTGGAGTATGTGGGCTTGTCCGAGTACGACTTCGAGACGCTGGAGGCCAACTGCCAGGAGATGACGGCGACCGGCGGCGGCAGCTACTATCAGGACTGACCAAGGCCAGCTCCCAAGGAGATCACGCATGACCACCCCGCTCGTAATTACCGTCATATCCGCCGACAAGCCCGGTCTGGTGGAAAGCCTGGCTCAGGTCATCAACCGGCACGGCGGCAATTGGCTGGAAAGCCGGATGGCCCGCATGGCCGGACAATTTGCCGGCATTCTGCGGGTAGATGTCGCCAACGACCAGCTCGAAGCCCTGCGTATTGACCTGGACGGGCTCAGCGCCCAGGGCATCAATGTCCAGGTGGCTATCAGTCGCCAGGCAGACGAGCCGCAGCAGCGCACCCTGCAACTGACCCTGGTGGCCAACGACCGCGCCGGTATCGTCCACGAGGTCTCGCGCGTACTGGCCAGCCATGGCGTCAACGTCGAATCGCTGGAAACCGAATGCACTCCGGCACCGATGAGTGCCGACCTGCTGTTCAAGGCGCGGGCGCTGCTGGGCGTGTACCCGCAGACCGATCTCGATGCCCTGCGTGACGCCCTGGAAAATCTGACCGACGACCTGATGGTCGAGCTGCAGGACGCAGACTGAACCGACTGTGCCCGGGGCTGCTGCACGCGGCCCCGGTCCACCTCAAAGCAGGAAGGTAAGACCGACCTGGAACAGCCGCTCTACCGCCTGCATGTCCCGCTTGTCCGGCACGATCACGATGACGTGGTCACCCTCTTCGATCTGAGTGCTGTCATGCGCGATGATTACATCCTCGCCACGCACCAGCGCGCCGACCATCGCACCGGGGGGCAGCGGCAGCTCGTCAATCCGCTTGCCCACCACTTGCGAACTCTGCGCATCGCCGTGGGCAATCGCCTCCATGGCCTCGGCCGTGCCCCGGCGCAGCGAGTGCACGGCAACCACATCACCGCGACGCACGTGAGTCAGCAACGCGCCAATGGTGGCCTGCTGCGGCGAGATGGCGATATCGATACTGCCGCCCTGCACCAGGTCGGCATAGGCCGGGTTACTGATCAGCGTGATCACCGTGCGGGCCCCCATGCGCTTGGCCAGCATCGACGACATGATGTTGGCTTCGTCATCATTGGTCAGCGCCAGATACACATCCGCTGATTCGATACTTTCCTCCAGCAGCAGCTCCCGGTCCGACGCGCTGCCATTGAGTACGGTGGCTCGACGCAGGTACTGGGAGAGAAACTGGCACCGCGCCATGTCCTGCTCGATCACCTTCACCCGGTAATCATTCTCCAGCACGCTGGCCAGACGCGCGCCAATATTGCCGCCGCCGGCAATGACGATGCGCTTGTAGGGCTTTGCCCGGCGTCGCAGTTCGTTCAGCACCAGTCGGATATCCGGTCTTGCCGCAACGAAAAAAACCTCGTCTCCGTCCTGGATCAGGGTATCGCCGTCGGGGATCACGGAATGATTTCGGCGAAAAATGGCCGCCACCCGAATCTCCACCGCGGGCAGCCGCTCGCGCAATGTGGCAATGCGCTGACCGACCAGCGCGCCACCGTTGGAGGCGCGCACGGCAACCAGCTGGGCCAGGCCATCGGCGAAATTGATGACCTGCAAAGCGCCCGGATAGCGAATCAGCTTTTTAAGGTGCTGGGTGACCAGCGCCTCGGGATTGATCAGCACGTCAACCGGTACAGCACTCTTGGCAAACAGCGCGCGGTTCTGGGTCAGGTAGCCCTGCTCGCGCACCCGGGCGATCTTGTTCGGCACATTGAACAGTGACTGAGCGACCTGACAGGCAATCATGTTGACTTCATCGCTATTGGTAACCGCCACCAGCATGTCGGCGTCCTCCGCCCCCGCCTTGGACAGGGTCACCGGATGGGCGCCATGGGCGCAGATCGTCTGCACGCCCTGCGCACCATACAGCTCCTGCAACAGCTGCAGCCGCCCGGCATCACGATCCACCACGGTAATGTGATTTTTCTCGCCGACCAGTTGCTCCACCAGGCTGCGACCAACCTGGCCCGCCCCCAGCACGATGATGCGCATCATGCCCTATCCCCTTTAAATTCCGCGTTAGCCACGCCAGAACACCGGCGTAAAAAGCACCATCAGGGTCAGCAACTCCAGCCGCCCCATCAACATGGCGAACGACAACAGCCATTTGGCCGCCACTGGCAGGGTAGCAAAATTACCCGCCGGGCCAATGACATCACCCAGCCCGGGCCCGACGTTGGTCAGCGCGGTAGCCGCTGCGGTCAGGCTGGTGATCAAATCCAGGCCCATCAGCGCCAGCAGCAGCGTCACCACGCCCAGCGTCATGAAAAACAGGAAGGAGAACGCGACGGCCGAGAGAATAATGTCATCCTGCACCGGCCTGCCGTTGTACTGGGTGACAAATACCCCGTTGGGGTGAATCAGCTTGCGAACCTGGGTACGCAGAAACAGATAACTGAGCTGAAAGCGAAACACCTTCATGCCGCCGCTGGTGGATCCCGAGCAACCACCGATAAACATCACCACAAAAAACAGGGCGATGCTGAAAGTGCCCCACTGGGTGTAGTCGGCCGAGGCGAAGCCGGTGGTCGTAATCACCGAGACCAGGTTGAAAGTCGCCTGGGTGAAGGCCACGAAGGGCTCGGCCAGATGCAGATCGATCAGGTCAGCCGTCAGTAACAGCGATACCGCGCCGATAATGCAGAGGAAGCCGATTACCTGCTGGTTGTTGAGCACATGCAGCGAGGGTCGCCTAAAGAAGGCTATCAGCAAGGTAAACGGTAACGCGCTGAGGGTCATGAACAGGATCGACACCCACAGCACCTCCAGCGGGAAGCGGCCCATGGAGCGATCATCGGTCGCAAACCCGCCGGTCGATACCGTCGCCATTGCATGATTGATCGCATCAAACAGGTTCATGCCGGCCAACCAGTAACTGAACACACAGCTGACGGTCAGGCCCAGGTAGGTCGCCACCAGCATGCGAGCCAGCGACTGGACCCGCGGGATGGACTTGTCCGACCAGTCGGAGGACTCGGTGTGGAACAGGCGCATGCCGCCAACGCGCAGAAACGGCAGAATCGACACCGCCATACCGATCACCCCCAGACCACCAATCCACTGCAGCAGCGAGCGCCAGAGCAGCAGACTGGGCGCGAGGTGTTCGATACCGCTGAGAATGGTCGAGCCTGTGGTGGTAATCCCGGACACCGCCTCGAACACCGCATCTTCGGCGCTGAGCTGAAAATGACTGAAGAACAGTGGCAATGCGCCAAACAGCGAGAGCAGCACCCAGCTCAGACTGGTGAGCAGATAGAGCTGACGCGAAACCAGATGAAAGCCCTTATCCCGGCAGCCCAGCACCATCGCGAGGCCGCAACCGAGTGTGACCGCGAACGATGTCAGAAATACCTGCATTTCCGGGTCCTGTCGCCACCAGGCAAACACCGCGACACTGAGCATCAGACCAGCCATGATCAGTACAAGAATGCCGCAAACAAACAGCACCGGACGCAAAAACCGCAACATGCAGAGGGTCCCCAGACAGGAAGATCGGCACATCATACTCGTCGCCCGCGCCGGGTACTACGGTTAGACCGAAACCGGCTTCGGCGCGGCCCAGCGCGTGGCGGCAAATCGATCAAGCAGCAGATGCAACAGATAAATCGCCGACAGCGACAACAGCACTGACAGCGACAGTGACCAGAATCGATACAGAGCACTGTAGAACAGGTCCTGACGGGGCGTGAGGTACTGACCGAACAGAATCGCCATGGTGGTCAAGGCAGCAAAACCAGCGCCGGATCCAACCTCCAGCATGTGAATGCGGGCAAACAGCATCAGGCAAATCCACAGGCCGGCCGCCACGAACGGCAACACATCAAAGTGGTCCATCAGCACCAATTGAACAACCAGCCCAAGATTGCAGCCCACCAGCGTTCCCAGCGCACGGTTCCAGCCCGCAGGCCCGGCCCCGCGCCAGTTCAGCGGGAACAGCACCAGAATACTGGCGACCTGCGCCGACAGCCCGCTCTGTAAATTGAATACCTGAAATACAATGAACGAGGCAGTGGCGACCGTGGTGGCCAGTATCACTTCGTGACGTCGGGTGCTGGCGGATTTGCGCACCAATGGACGCGGCGCGCGCGGCGCAACATCGGGGAATAGCTGCTGCATCAGCAGGGCGATGAACAGGGTGCTGAAAACCGAGACGATGTTGCTGGCAACAATGTCGCCGATATCGGCCTGAGGATAGCTGGCGAAATGGAGCTGCATCGACATGTTGACCACCGACATGGCACCAAACAGGAAGTTGGCGCCACCGCTCATCTGCCCGAACAGCAGCGCGAACATGCCCATGACCAGCAATGTCATTGGCACCGGTTTGTCACCAAACAGCCCCTGCACCACCAGCACGGCGAGCGAAACCACCAGCATGTTGGCGACAAACTGGCGCAGCATATGGGCGTTAATCACCGGAACAATGCCCAGCAACAGAATCGGCTGCACGACGAAAAAGGCGCCATAGTTCCAGCCCATCAGCTTGCACAGGATAAAACCGAGCATGCCGCCAAAGGCGATACGCAGGCACTGGCGCACATCGTTGTCGTCCAGATGCCGTTTGCTGGTAAGCAGGATGGGCTTCATCGGCAACCTCAGTAGATGTAGTGCATCAGGCTGAGCAGACCTACCTGCGCCCGGCCAAGCCACCGGGCCGGGCCGCCGACCGGAAACAATTGCACGGTGGCTCGAGCGCCTGTCGGCAACTGCGACAGCAGCCCGGGCTCTTCGTCCAGCACCAGGTGGACGCGCTGACGCTGGGCGTCACGCACCCAGCGATCGGATGTTTCCGGTGCAGCCAGCGAACCGTCAGGCAGCAACTGTCCGGCCCGAGTACCGGCTGCAACACCCGTTACGTGAGCCTCGAATACCCGCCCGGGAATGGCATCAAATACAACCGCAGCGGGCTCGCCCACGTCCATGTGCGACAGCGACTTCTCGCGAAAATCGGCTACCACATCGGCATCATCTGCAACCAGAGCCATCAGCGCAGCCCCGGCGACCGCATAGGTACCGGGACGCACCTGCAGGTTGGATACCACACCGTCGCTCTGGGCGCGCACCTCGGTAAAATTCAGATTCAACATGGCCTGTTCCAGCGCATTTTGCGCCTGACGCAGGCGCAGATTGCCCTGATCCCCTTCGCCACGCTGCACCTGCAACTGCCGGACCTGCGCCTGCAGGCTGGCCAGCTCAGCCTGAGCCGCCTGCGAGCTGGCAACAACCTGTTCGTAGCTTTGCCGAGACACGTTATGACTGGCCAGCAGCCGCTGCAGCCGATCACGCTCGCGGGCCAGCTCCGCGCTGCGCACCTGTGCCGACCGCACCCGCGCCTGGGCAGCCGCGATTGATGCATCGATACCCGAATTGTCTCGCTCGGCGGCCTCCAGCACTAATTGGGCCTGCTGAACAGCCAGCGCATAAGGCCGTGGATCGATACGCAGCAGAAGATCGCCGGCAACGACGTGCTGGTTATCCTCCACCGCGACCTCGACCACTTCACCGGCCACCTGCGGGGCAACCCGAATAACCGGGTGGATGACCCGCGACTGCGGCGTCACCGGCATCCACAGGTCGGCGGCCAGAAAGTAGCAGAAGACCACGGCAAACAGCAGCAACGATGCCCGCACCCAGCGGGCAAAAACCTGATCGGGCGTCATTCGCCAGCCTCCCGCTCCCCGCCCAGCAGGGAGCGCACATTCGCCTCCATCGCCAGCAGCACCTCGGCAAAGGCATCCAGCTGAGAGTCACTCAAACCGGCATAAATCTGCTTGCGCACCCGCTCGATATGCACGCCCATGTCGGCAATACGCTGATGGCCTGCCTCGGTAAACCAGAGCGCGTGAACCCGGCGATCCTTGGCGTCGCGCCGGCGTTCGATCAGACCCTGCTCCTGTAACTGATTAAGCGTCCGCGTCAATGACGGCATCTCGATCGCCAGCTCATCTGCCAGCATCTGCTGGGTACAGCCCTCGCCCACCTTGGCCAGATGCAGCATCACACTCCAGCGCGCCTCGGTGATACCCAGATCCCCGACTGCCTGATTGATGGCTGCACGCCACAGGCGATGCACCCGCCCCATCGCCGCGCCCATCGAAGGCTTCAACGTTTCGTGCAGCGCCGGCACGATTTGACTCTGTTTCATGGACAACTCCAGCACATAGTTAGCTTGCTAACCATAAAGCTTACTCGGATAAATTTATTTAGCAAGCTACATATATATTCAGCACCGCTAACCGGAACCACCAACCCGGCGGCACTGTCCCAGCAGCGGCTAATTCGCTAGAGTGCCCGGCAGCACACATTTGAGGGAAATGCACCGATGTCATATATCGAAGAGTCGCTGTCCAGCGGCGAGGTCATTCACAAGGTTTTTCAACTGCACTGGTTCGCCAAGGTGCCGATGTACTGCTGGCTGGTACTCGGTCTGGTGACCTTCGGCCTGACCTGGCTGCTTGCGCTGTATGAATACTTTCCCTTGCGCTCCATCGAGCAGGGCGTAACAAACAAGCGTGTGATCCTGAAAACCGGCATCATCAGCCGGCATACCGAAGAGATGAAGCTCAGCTCGATCGAGACCGTCGAGATCGAGCAAAGCATTTGGGGGCGGATGTTCGGCTACGGCACGGTCAAGCTAACCGGCCGTGGCATCAGCGATGTGAAGTTTCGCAACATTGACGATCCGATGTACGTCAAACGTGAGATCGAGAGCGTCAGCAACCCGATCGACTGAGCAGCAGGCTCAGAGCAGAAACAGCGTCGCCAGACCAAGGAAGGCCAGAAAGCCCACCACGTCGGTCACCGTGGTCAGGATGACACTGCCGGCCAGCGCCGGGTCGACACCAACACGGCGCAACAGCAGCGGAATAAGCAGTCCTGAGACCGCCGCGCACAGCAGGTTGAGCAAAATGGCGGCGGCAATCACTGCTCCAAGTTGCCAGCTGCCAAACCAGGCCACAGCCAAGGCGGCGACCACCAGCGCCCAGAGCACCCCATTGAGGCAGGCAATGCCAATTTCCTTGCCCAGCAGCAGCCGCGCGTTACCACCCTCAACCTGACCTAGCGCCATGCCGCGCACCACCAGGGTCAGCGTCTGGCTGCCGGCAATCCCGCCCATGCTGGCGACAATCGGCATCAATACCGCCAACGCCACCAGCTGCTCCAGCGTGCCCTGGAACAGGCCGATAACCCAGGCCGCCAGAAACGCGGTAACCAGATTGATCCCCAGCCACACCGCCCGGCGCCGGCTGCTGGTCAGGACCGGCGCAAACATGTCGGCTTCGTCGTCCAGACCCGCCATGTTCATCATGGTGCGCTCGGAGTCTTCGCGGATCAGGTCCATTACGTCGTCAACGGTGATGCGCCCGAGCAACAGGCCGTCTTCGTCGACCACCGCAGCGGAGAGAATATCCAGGTCCTCAAACCGGCGGGCTACATCGTGGCTTGGCAACATCACATCCAGCGGCTGAAAGTCGCTGTCCATCACCTCGCTGACAGCCAGTTCGGGGGCACTGGTGACCAGTCGGCTCAGACGCAGAACGCCCTGGTAACGATTCTTGCGGTCTACCACCATCACCTTGTCGGTATGGTCCGGCAGATCTTCAAGCAGACGCAGATAACGCAATACCGACCCCACCCGCACATCGGCGCGCACCGAAATATGGTCGGTGTTCATCAGGCCACCGGCCGAGTCCTCAGGGTAGGAGAGCATCGACAGCAACTGCTGGCGCTTGCGCACATCCATCGCCTGCAACAGCTGCCGGCCGCTGTCACTGGGCAGCGCCTGAATCAGGTCAACCAGATCATCCAGGTCGAGCTTGCGGGCGGCGGCGACCAGCTCGTCCTCGTCCATTTCCAGCGCCAGCCGGGCACGGACCTCGTCATGCAGGTGCACCAGGATCTTGCCCGCACGCTCGGCATCGAGCATCTCCCACACGGTGCTGCGCTCGGCCGGAGGCAACGCTTCGAGCAGGCCGGCAGCCTTGGCCGGATGCATCTGCCGGAACGCCTTGCCGACGCGCTTGAACTTGCCGGCCTCCAGCGCGTCACGGACCCGAGCGATCTGGGTAGTAGCACCCTCGCCTTCCTCATCTTCGTCGGTCAGGTCGGAGGTATCGGGCTCACGGCGCAGCTGGACGCCGAGCAGTGGCGTCAGATGCTTTAGCACCTGCTCTTCGCGGTCATCATCAATGTGCTGCCAAAGGGCAAGGCGCTCGGCGCCATCAAGCGCCTCCAGCAGACTGGCGACCTTGCCGGGATGCATCCCACGCAACAGCTTGCGCACCCGCTTGCGCTTGTCCCGGTGCAACGCCTCGATAATGGCGTCCAGCTCGGTGCGGGTGGTCTGGCTGTCGGTGTCGGTCATAGGCAGGCATGCTCCAGCAGCGTTTAACGTGATCGTTAATGTACCGTTCAGAGACGCCCCAAACCACACACAAACCACATAATCAGCACAAACAGGGTCGCCACACTGCCGGCATCGTCCATCAGGGAGACCCGACATGAAAACCGCAATCACCTGGCTGCTGCTGTGTATCAGCCTGCTAAGCAACGCCGCTCAGGCATCGACCGACAGCCCCGAGACCGGCATGTTCCTGCTGCGCTCGGACGACGGCAGCTGGCAACCCGCCCTGCTGCTCAATACCGACATGCAGGTACAGATCAGCGGCCCGGTCGCCGAAGTACAGATTCGCCAATCCTTCAGCAATCCCGGTGGCGCCTTTGCCGAAGGCCGCTACGTGCTGCCGACCAGCGAGAGTGCCGCCATTCACGCCATGACCCTGGAAATCGGTGAACGCCGGATCAACGGCCAGATTCAGGAGCGCGAACAGGCACGCAAGACCTACCAGCAGGCCCGTGACAACGGCCAGCGCAGCGGCCTGGTCGAGCAACAGCGGCCCAACCTGTTCAGCACCTCGGTCGCCAACATCGGCGCAGGCGAAACCATCAGCGTCATCCTCAGCTACACCGAACTGCTGCAGCCGGATGCAGGACGCTACAGCCTGCGCCTGCCGCTGACCATGACGCCGCGCTACAACGCCCGCCCGCAGCCGGTCGATGGCCAACAGCACACACCACGCGGCAGCTCTGCCAGCCCGGAAGGCCCGATTGTCGCCAGCCTGTGGCGCGACGGTCCATCCCATCAGGCCGACATCCAGATCACCCTTGATAGCGGCTTTGCCCTGCACAGCCTGAGCAGCCCCAGCCACGCCATCAGCAGCCACTTTGACGGCCGCCGCTACCGCGTTCAACTGCTGGAAAATCCGGTGGTGATGGATCGCGACTTCGTCCTCAACTGGCAACTGCCGAGCGAGGCCGGCAATCAGGTCGCCGTGTTCACTGAACAGGTGGGCGAAGATCACTACGCGCTGATGATGCTGTCGCCTGCTGCCGAACCGGTCAGTCGCCAGCGCCAGCCGCGCGAAGTCTTTCTGATTCTCGACACCTCCGGCTCGATGCAAGGTGAGCGCATTCGCCAGGCGCGCAGCAGTCTGATTCACGCACTGGGCCGCCTGCAGCCCGAAGACCGTTTCAATGTGCTCGAATTCAACAGCGAGTACAGCATGCTCTATCGCGAACCGGTGCCGGCCAGCGAAGAGAACCTGAGTGAGGCCCGCAGTTGGGTCGCCGGGCTGCCGGCCGGCGGCGGCACCGAGATGTTGCCGGTGCTGCGTGCTGCGCTGACCCAGCCCAATGAGGCAGGCTACTTGCGCCAGCTGATCTTCATCACCGACGGTTCGGTCAGCAACGAGCGCGAGGTTCTGCAGATGATCCAGCAGCGCCTGCGTCAGGCGCGGATCTTCACCGTCGGCATTGGCGCTTCGCCCAACAGTTTCCTGCTGCGCAAGGCAGCCGAAGTCGGCCGCGGCCAGTTCACCTCGATTGATGATCGCAGCGGTATTGAACAATCCATGGAGCGGCTGTTCGAGAAACTCGAGTCACCGGTACTGACCCACCTGCAACTGGAGCTGCCGGAAGGCATCGATGCCGAAATCTGGCCGCAGAAGCTACCCGACCTGTACTCTGACCAGCCGTTGCTGATCGCCATGAAACTGAACCAACTGCCAGAGAAAGTGGCCCTGCACGGCCGTCAACCGGCGCTGTGGGAGCAACACCTGCAAATCCCGGAGCCGCAGCAAGGCAATGGCATTGCCAGAATCTGGGCACGACGCAAGATCGAAGCCGCCATGGACCGTCTGAACGAGGGTGCTGGTGAGGACGAAGTGCGCGATCTAGTCCTGCCGGTGGCGCTGGAGCACCAGTTGATGAGCCGCTTCACCAGCTTCGTCGCCGTTGAGGAGCAGCCGGTACGCGCCGCTGACGAACCGCTCGACAGCCAACCGGTGCCAAACCTGAACCCGGTCGACCACCGCCTGTACCCGCAGACCTCGCTCGGCCTCAATGGCCTCTGGGCGCTGGCGCTCGCGCTGTTGCTGGCCGGCCTGCTGATCCTGAACTGGAAACCAAGCCATGCGTAAGCTGATTGCCATCGTACTGCTACTAGGTGCCGTGGCCGTCGCAGCCCAGGGCAGCTGGCTGCAGGCCAAGGCGTGGCTGGCCCAATGGTTGATTGCCGACGCCTGGGGCGAGCAACTGCAGGCGGGCACCCCGAGCAAACCCTGGCCCTGGGCCGATACCTGGCCGGTTGCCAAACTGACCACACCCGACGGCGAGGCCCGCTACGTGCTGGACAGCGTCAGCGGTCAAGCCCTGGCCTTCGGCCCGGGGCAACTGGATAACGGTGTGGCACCCGGGCAGAACGGCACGCTGCTGCTGGCCGGCCATCAGGACAGCCACTTCGCCTTTGTCGAACACCTGCAGACCGGCCAGGTTCTCACCCTGCAGGACGCCAGCGGCCAAGAGTACCGCTACCGCGTCGCCACCCAGCGCATCGTTGATAGCCGCAATGAGCCAATGATCCTGCAATACGAGCGCGCCGAACTGCGGCTGGTCACCTGCTACCCATTCCGCGCCCTTACCAGCGGCGGGCCGCTGCGCTACGTGGTCAGCGCCTGGCTGGAGGCACCCGCCTCGTGATTGCACTGGCCATAGGGCCTGTTGACGTTTCGTTCACCCGCCTGTTGCTGCCTGTAAGGCCGCCAATCAAGAAGCAAGGAGCGCAGTTTGGTCATTCCAAATAAGCGACGAGCGACGCCGAGTGGCGGCCTTACAGGCGCAACCCGAGGGGCCGGGTCCATTTTTCGGCCATGCTACGTTGTCGGTCGCTTGTGTAGATCAACTACACTACGCTTCCTCCGCCTTGCCTGGCCAAAAAAATGGCCTCCGGCAGGCGGGCGAACGAAACGTCAGCAGACCCTAGCGAACCCGCCACAATCGGCGGACGATTCACGGACAGAGCAGACCATGCCGGACAGGATTCTGATTATCGAAGACGAGCCCGCCATCGCCGATGCGCTGGTGTATGCCCTGAGCACTGAGGGCTTCGACGTCCACTGGTGCGCTCTGGCTGGCGAGGGCATGCAATGGCTGCGCGACAACCCGGTCGACCTGCTGGTGCTGGACGTTGGCCTGCCCGACGAAAGCGGCTTTGAAGTCTGTCGCCGCATCCGCCAGTTTTCCGCCCTGCCGATCATGTTTCTGACCGCCCGCAAGGAAGAAGTCGACCGCATCGTCGGGCTGGAAATCGGCGCCGACGACTACGTGGTCAAACCCTTCAGCCCGCGGGAGATTTCCGCCCGGGTGCGCGCGATTCTGCGTCGCACCCGGGCCGAACCGCTGGCCAGCGAACAGCCGGCGCCGGCCGAGCTATTTCTGCACGACGCCGAGCGGCGGCGCATTCGCTACCACCAGCAATGGCTGGAACTGACCCGCTACGAGTATCTGATTCTCAGCACCCTGCTGCGCCGTCCCGAGCACGTACTTAGCCGTGATCAGTTGATGGAAGCCGTCTGGGCCGATCCTGGTGCCAGTCTCGACCGGGTGATCGACACCCACATCAAGGGCATTCGCACCAAGCTCAAACGCATCCTGCCCAGCCACGATCCCATCGTCACCCACCGGGGACTGGGCTACAGCATCAACCCGCAGTTGCCGGGTGCAGACGCATGAGCCTCAGCACCCGCCTGTTGCTCGGCTGGTTTGTTATCGCCGGGCTGGCCACGGTGCTGTTTCTCAACAGCATCCTCAATCAGGTGCCTTCATCGGTGCGGCAAGCCAGCGAGGAGGTGATGGTCGACAGCGCCAACCTGCTGGCCGAAATCGCCGAACAACACTGGCCGCAGGGTTTTGCTGCGGACAGCCCGTTTGCCGTCGCCATTGACCGCTATCTGGCACGTCAGCTGAGTGCCCAGATCTGGTCACGACACAAGACCGGTACCGAGCTGGTGATCTACCTGACTGACCTCAATGGCAGCGTGCTCTACCACACCGACCCACAGCAGGTCGGCGAGGACTACTCGCGATGGCGCGACGTGTCGCTCACCCTGCGTGGCGAGTACGGTGCGCGTACCACACGCATCGACCCCGAGGATGACACCAGCAGCCTGATGTACATCGCCGCACCGGTGTATCAGGGCGATCAGTTGGTCGGCGTGCTGACCCTCGGCAAGCCCAACGCCAGCCTGCATCCATTCATCACCCTCGCCCACGGCTACTTCTGGCAGCGCGGCGGCGTGATTCTGTTCGGCGCCCTGCTGCTCGGTGCCGGCATGGCGTTCTGGCTGAATCGCTCGGTCAGGCGGCTGGTGACCTATGTCGAGCAGGTGCGCCACGGCGAGCGGGTCAGCCCACCGCAACTGGCCGACAAGGAGCTGGCACGGCTCGCCGCTGCCACCGAGGCGATGCGCCGCGAGATCGACGGCAAGGCCTACGTCGAGCAATACGTGCACACCCTGACCCACGAGATGAAGTCGCCGCTGTCGGCGATCCGCGGCGCCGCCGAATTGCTGCAGGAAGCCGACGTCCCCGAGCCCATGCGCGCGCGCTTTCTGGCCAATATCGACGGCGAGTCGCTGCGCCTGCAGCGGCTGGTCGATCGCCTGTTATCACTGGCCGGGGTCGAAAAGCGGCAGGCGCTGGAGCAGACCGAAACCGTTGATCTGGCCGCGATTGCCGCCATCGAGATCGAGGCTAAGCGCCCGCTGGCCGAGCGCAAGGGCCTGGCGCTCACGCTTGAATGTGACGCTGACAGCACGCTGGCGGGGGATCGGTTCCTGCTGGAGCAGGCCATCAGCAACCTGCTCGACAACGCGATCGAATTCAGCCTGCCCGATGGCGCCGTTGCCCTGCAGATCAGCAGCAGCGACTCAGCGCTGAGTCTGCGCGTGCGTAACAACGGGCCGGCGGTGCCGGACTATGCATTGGGTCGGGTATTCGAGCGTTTCTATTCCCTGCCGCGGCCGGACGGCCAGCGCAAGAGTACCGGGCTGGGACTGAGTTTTGTCAGGGAAATCGCCAGACTGCACCGCGGCCGGGTGAGCCTGCATAACCGCGCGGAAGGCGGCGTGGAAGTGGAGATGGTGCTGGACAGAACCCAGCAGGAGAGAGAGGGCTGCGCCCCACTCTCCTGACAGGCCCGATCTTAGCCCTCGTAGGCTTCGATCGGCGGGCAGGCGCAGAACAGGTTGCGGTCACCGTACACGTTGTCGATCCGGTTCACGCTCGGCCAGAACTTGTTGGCCGCGACCCAGGGCTGCGGGAATACCGCTTCCTCGCGGCTGTAGGCACGCTGCCAGTCGCCGGTGATGTCAGCCAGGGTGTGCGGCGCGTTGTGCAGCGGGTTGTCCTCTGCAGTCCACTCACCCTGCTCGACCTTGTGAATCTCGGCGCGAATGGTCAGCATCGCGTCGATAAAGCGATCCAGCTCGGCCTTGGACTCACTCTCGGTCGGCTCGATCATCAGCGTACCGGCTACCGGGAACGACATGGTCGGCGCGTGGAAGCCGAAGTCCATCAGGCGCTTGGCCACATCCTCTTCACTGATACCCGAGGCTGCCTTGAGCGGACGGATGTCGATGATGCATTCGTGCGCCACCCGGCCGTTGCGACCGCTGTACAGCACCGGGTAGGCATCGCCCAGACGCTTGGCCAGATAGTTGGCGTTGAGGATCGCGACCGAGGTGGCCTGACGCAGACCGATGGCACCCATCAGGGCGATGTAGGTCCAGCTGATCGGCAGAATGCTCGCGCTGCCCCAGGGCGCCGCGCTGACCGCGCCGTTTTCCGGGTTCGGGCCATCCAGCGGTACCACCGGGTGGTTGGCAACGAAGGGTGCCAGATGCGCCTTGACGCCGATCGGGCCCATGCCCGGGCCGCCGCCGCCGTGCGGAATGCAGAAGGTTTTGTGCAGGTTCATGTGCGATACGTCGGCGCCGATGTCGGCCGGGCGGGTCAGGCCCACCTGCGCGTTCAGGTTGGCACCATCCATGTACACCTGGCCACCGTGCTGGTGGATGATCTCGCAGATCTCGCGGACACCTTCCTCGTAGACACCGTGGGTCGACGGGTAGGTGATCATCAGACAGGACAGGTTGTCGGCGTTGTCGGCGGCCTTCTGACGCAGGTCAGCCACATCCACGTTGCCCTGATCGTCACAGTCGACCAAGACCACGCGCATGCTGGCCATCATCGCCGAAGCCGGGTTGGTGCCGTGTGCCGAGGTCGGGATCAGGCAAACGTTGCGGTGGCCTTCGTCGTTGCTTTCGTGGAACTTGCGGATCGCCAGCAGACCGGCGTACTCGCCCTGCGCGCCCGAGTTCGGCTGCATGCAGATGGCGTCGAAGCCGGTGATGGTGCGCAGCATGGCTTCCAGCTCGTCGATCATCTGCTTGTAGCCCTCGGCCTGCGCCAGCGGGGCAAACGGGTGCAACTGACCGAATTCCGGCCAGGTGATCGGGATCATCTCGGTAGTCGCGTTCAGCTTCATGGTGCAGGAGCCGAGCGGGATCATCGCGTGGTTCAGCGCCAGATCCTTGTTCTCCAGCGACTTGATGTAGCGCAGCATCTCGGTTTCGGAGTGGTAGCTGTTGAACACCGGATGGGTCAGAAACGCGGAGGTACGACGCAGCGCTGCCGGAATGCCCATCTCGGTGGCGCTGACCTTGGTATCCAGCGCGGCGACATCCTGACCGTGCGCAGCACCAGCGAAGGCAGCCAGCAGTTGGTCGATGGTAGCGCGGGTGGTGGTTTCATCCAGGCTGACGCCCAAGTGATCGGCATCGATCACGCGCAGGTTGATACGGGCGGCGCGGGCGCGTTCCAGAATCTCGCGGGCCTTGCCCGGCACCTTCAGGGTCAGAGTGTCGAAGAAGGTCGGGTTGCGACGCTCGATACCCTGCGCACTCAGGCCTTCAGCCAGAATCGCGGTAAAGCGCTGCACGCGCTCGGCGATCTGCTTGAGGCCCTGCGGGCCGTGGTAGACCGCGTAGAAGCTGGCGATATTGGCCAGCAGCACCTGTGCGGTACAGATGTTCGAGTTGGCCTTCTCGCGGCGGATGTGCTGCTCGCGGGTCTGCAGCGCCATACGCAGGGCGCGGTTGCCGCGGGCATCAACGGACACGCCGATGATGCGACCCGGCATCGCGCGCTTGTACGCGTCACGGGTGGCAAAGAACGCCGCGTGCGGTCCGCCGTAGCCCATCGGCACACCGAAGCGCTGCGCCGAGCCGAAGACCACGTCAGCGCCCAGCTCACCCGGCGGGGTCAGCAGGGTCAGGCCGAGCAGATCGGCGCCCACGCAGGCCAGACCTTTCTGCGCCTGAACCTGTTCAATCAGCGGCTTGAGGTCGCGGATCTCACCCCAGGTGGTCGGATACTGGAACAGCGCCCCGAACACCTCGTAGTCGCCCAGCGTAGTGACGTCGTCGACCACCACGTCGAAGCCGAAGGCCTCGGCGCGGGTCAGCACCACGGAGATGGTCTGCGGATGGCAATCCTGATCAACAAAGAACAGGTTGCTCTTGCTCTTGGCAACCCGCTTGGCCAGGGCCATGGCTTCGGCTGCGGCAGTAGCTTCGTCCAGCAGCGAGGCGCTGGCCAGCTCCATGCCGGTCAGGTCGATGGTCAGCTGCTGGAAGTTCAGCAGCGACTCCAGACGACCCTGGGCAATTTCCGGCTGATACGGGGTGTAGGCGGTGTACCAGCCCGGGTTTTCCAGCACGTTGCGCAGGATCACGGTCGGCGTCAATGTGCCGTGGTAACCCATGCCGATGCAGGAGGTGAAGATCTGGTTGCGGCTGGCAACCTGCTTCAGATAGTCCAGCACCTCGGCCTCGCTGCGCGGGCCGTCCAGCGCCAGCAGATCAGTGCGCAGAATGCTCTGCGGCACGGTCTCGGCAACCAGCGCTTCCAGCGAGGAGGCGCCCAGGGTCGACAGCATTGCTTGCTGCTCTGCGGCGTCCGGGCCGATGTGACGACGAATGAAGGCGTCGGTCTGTTCCAGCTCGACGAGGCTCGGGGTGTGGCTCATGGGGTGTACCTGTGCAAAGTGTGAAAGCAAAAAGCCCCGACGCGAATCAGGGCTTCAGCACTACAGCAAAAACAACCGGTCAGATGGATGCGCCGTAGGCTGCGGCGTCCATCAGCTTATCCAGTTCGGCAGCGTCACTCGGCTTGATCTTGAAGAACCAGGCCTCGCCGTACGGTGCGCTGTTGACCAGCTCGGGGGAGTCGGCCAGAGCGTCATTGACGGCGATAATTTCGCCGCTGATCGGCGCGTAGATGTCGGAAGCGGCCTTGACCGACTCGACCACCGCGCACTCTTCACCGGCGGAAACTTCACGACCTACCTCGGGGCACTCGACAAAAACCACGTCGCCCAGCAGGTCCTGCGCATGGTCGGTGATACCAACGGTCACGGTGCCATCGGCTTCCAGACGGGTCCACTCGTGGCTGGCGGCGTAACGCAGATCGGCGGGAATGTTGCTCATGGGAATATCCTCGGGGGTTGAACTTGATACTTATTCGATGACCGACTGGCCGTTGCGAACGAAGCAGGGCTTGACCACGCGCACGTCCAGCAGCTTGCCGCGAATCTCGACCTTGGCGCTGCTGCCGGTCGCACGGGGCACACGAGCCAGCGCGATGGAGTAACCCAGGGTCGGGGAAAAGGTACCGCTGGTGATTTCGCCCTCGCCGACACCGTCGACAATAACTTTCTGGTGGCCACGCAGCACCGCGCGCTCTTCCAGCACCAGACCCACCAGCTTGGGCTGATCGCCGGCGGCTTTCTGGGCTTCGAGCGCCTGACGACCGATAAAGTCGCGCTCAGCCGGCTCCCAGGCGATGGTCCAGGCCATGTTGGCCGCCAGCGGGGAAATACTTTCGTCCATATCGGAGCCGTAGAGGTTCATACCGGCCTCCAGGCGCAGGGTGTCGCGAGCGCCCAGCCCGCAGGGCTTGCAGCCGGCGGCCAGCAGCGTTTGCCAGAATTCGGCTGATTGCTCGGCGGGCAGCATGATTTCCAGACCGTCTTCACCGGTGTAACCGGTACGACCGATAAACCAGTCGCCCGAGGCCAGGCCCTGGAACGGCTTGAGGTCACTGATCAACGCCGCGCGGTCATCGTTGACCACCGATTTGACCAGCTCCAGGGCCTGCGGGCCCTGTACCGCGATCATTGCCAGTTCGGCGCGCTCGGTCAGCTTCACGGCAAAAGACTCGGCCTGACTGTTCATCCAGGCCAGATCCTTCTCACGGGTTGCCGCGTTAACCACGACCCGGTAACCGTCGTTTGCCAGATAGACAATCAGGTCGTCGATCACCCCGCCCGCCTCGTTCAGCATACCGCTGTAAAGCGCCTTGCCGGGCGTCTTCAGCCGGGCAACGTCGTTGGCCAGCAGGTACTGCAGATAGGCCTGGGCCTCGCTGCCGGCCACATCGACGACGGTCATGTGGGACACATCAAACATGCCGACAGCACGGCGTACCTGATGGTGTTCTTCGAGTTGGGAGCCGTAGTTGATCGGCATTTCCCAGCCGCCAAAATCGACCATCTTGGCACCAGCAGCAAGGTGCTGGTCGTACAGAGGGGTCCGCAAGGCCATTGCGCCGTCCTTCAATCAGGGGGTTGCAAAGGGCGAATTGTAGCCGCAAACCTGCGCTCTGTGCAGCCCGTCGATCAGCGCGTGCGGCGGCTGACCGGCTGCGCGGAGCGACGTATCAATATGATCACCGGCAGCAAGCCGGTCGCCACCAGTGTAATCGCCGGCAGCGCCGCCCTGGGCCAGTCGCCCTCTGCGGTCAGGCTGTGGATGCGCACGGCCAGGGTATCCCAGCCAAAGGGCCGCATCAGCAGGGTTGCCGGCATTTCCTTAAGCACATCGACAAACACCAGCAGACCGGCGCTGAGCAGTCCGGGCACCAGCAACGGCAAATAGACGCGCCAGAATACGCTGAAGCCGGAATGCCCCAGGCTATGCGCGGCTTCGGGCAGGGCCGGGCGAATGCGCGCGAGCGACGTATCGATCGGACCGCTGGCAACCGCCATGAAGCGAATCAGGTAGGCCAGCAGCAGCGCAAACAGACTGCCCAGCAACCAGGGCCGTGGCTCATCAACGCCGAACCAGCCCTGCAGCGGAACCAGCAACTGATTATCGGCAAAACTGAACGCAAACATGATACCGACCGCCAGCACAGACCCGGGCAGGGCATACCCCAGATTGGCCAGCGCGACCGCCGAGCGCACCCGACGCATCGGTTGCAGGCGCCGCGCCAGCACTATCAGCAGCGCAACAGACACCGTCAGGAAGGCAGCGATGGCACCCAGGCTCAGGGTATTGCGAATCAGCGACCAGTAGCGGTCATCGAAGTCATTGCGATCACTGGTCAGCAGCCAGTAGAACAGCTGTAACAGCGGGATCACGAACGCTATTGCCAGTACTAGCAGACAGTAACCGGTCGCCAGCCAGCCACGCGCGCCACGCAGACGAAACAGTGCCCCCTGGCGCGGCTTGTCAACCCCGGGGAAACGCCGACTACCCTGCGCCCGGCGCTCAGCATAGAGCGCCAGCAGAACGAACAGCAGCAGCAGACTGGCCAGCTGGGTGGCCGTCTGCAGGCTGTAAAACCCGTACCAGGTCTTGTAAATAGCGGTGGTGAAGGTGTCGTAATTGAACACCGAGACCGCGCCGAAATCCGCCAGCGTCTCCATCACTGCCAGCGCGGCGCCAGCGCCGATCGCCGGCCGCGCCATTGGCAGTGCAACCCGCCAGAACGCATGCCAGGGGCTGTGACCCAGAATGCGCGCCGCCTCCATCAGCCCGCGCCCCTGCGCCAGAAAGGCACCGCGCGCCAGCATGTAGACGTAGGGATAAAACACCAGCACCAGCACGAAAATCACGCCGCCGGTGGAGCGGATCGAAAACATCCGAAAATCGTTGCCCAGCCAGCTGCGCAACAGGGTTTGCAGTGGCCCGGCAAAGTCCAGCAGGCCGATCATCACAAAAGCGAGCACGTAGGCGGGCACCGCAAACGGCAGCATCAACGCCCAATCCAGCCATCGTCGCCCCGGAAACTCGCAAAGACTGGTCAGCCACGCCAGGCTGACGCCGAGCAGCACCACACCCGCGACCACGCCAACCGACAGCACCAGAGTGTTACCGAGCAGGCGCAGCATCTGGGTTTCCAGCAGGTGGCGCCAGATACTGATATCCAGACTGCTCCAGCTCAGCGCCAGTACCAGCAACGGCATCAGTACCAGCGCGGCACCTGTGTAGGCTACGGCGCGCCAGTGGGGCTTGGACACAACGGACGGAAGCGGCACTCAGACTCCTGCGAGCTCAACCAGTGGAGCAAAAACAACAACGCCCGGCCGGGGCATATGACCCCGGCCGGGCGTGCAGTATATCGGCAAAATCGCGCCGGATCAGTTCCAGCCAACGCGATCCATCAACATGATGGCCTCGGCCTGACGGCGACCGGCCACTTCCACATTGACGTCGTCACGTTTGAACGAGCCCCAGGAGGCAACCTCTTCGGACGGCGCAACCGATTCGTTGGCCGGGAACTCCTGGTTGACGTCGGCAAACACGCGCTGGGCTTCTTCGGTGGTCAGCCACTCAAGGAAGGCAATCGCGCCACGACGGTGCTTGGCGTAGTGGGTTACACCGGCACCGGAGATATTGACGTGTACACCACGGTCATCCTGATTCGGCCAGAACAGCTTGATCGGCAGCTCCGGATTGGCGGCTTCCAGGCGACCGAAGTAGTAGCTGTTGACGATGCCCACGTCGCACTGCCCCGCCTCGATGGCGTTCAGCAGAGCGGTATCATCCGGGAACACCGGGGTTGCCAGGTTGCTGACCCAGCCCTGCAGAACTTCAGTGGTGCGCTCGACACCGAGACTTTCCATCATGGTGGCGGTCAGGGACTGGTTGTACACCTTCTTGGCGGTACGCAGACACAGACGGCCGGCCCAGGCCTCATCCGCCAACGCTTCGTAGGTGCTCAGTTCGGCCGGATCAACCCGCTCGGTGGAATAGGCAATGGTGCGGGCGCGCAGTGACAGACCGGTCCAGTAACCGTTGGCCGAACGGTACTTGGCCGGAATGTTGGCATTGATGATGTCGGACTCGACCGGGCGCAGCACACCCTGCTGTTCGGCCTGCCAGAGGTTACCGGCGTCTACGGTGATCAGCAGATCAGCCGGCGTATTGGCACCTTCGGCCTTCAGTCGCGCCAGCAGCGGCGCCTCGCTGTCGGTGATGAACTGAAAGGTGGTACCGGTCTTCTCGGTGTAGAGGTCGAATACAGGCTTGATCAGGTGGTCCTGACGTGCCGAATAAACAACCAGTTCCTTGGCCTGAGCGACACCACTCAGGGTACTGATGGCCAGGCCAACGACTGCCAGCTTGCGGATCACAGACATGAAAACGCCTCTCCGTTGAAAAAATGAGAGGAGATGATAATCATTCCCCATTGCACTGGCAATGCGGCGTACTGCCCCAGTCCGTCGCGAGATGTTACCGATCAGCCGCATGCAAGACTGGGCAGCTCTCCGCTCAGCCCCATGGCCTGACGCATGACGCCGCTTTTCAGCAATGGCGCGCGATCAAACAGCGCCATACCGGTATTGCGCAGCCAGCGCAGCGGCAAGGCATCGGCATGGAACAGACGCTCAAAGCCTTCCATCGCCGCCATCACGGCCAGATTGTTGCCCATGCGCGCCCGTTCATAGCGCTCAAGCACCGCGATGTCTGCGATGTTTTCCCCGCGTTCAAGGGCAGCCAGCAGTACGTCTGCCAATTGCGCGGCGTCAAGAAAGCCCAGATTGACGCCCTGCCCCGCCAGCGGGTGGATGCTGTGGGCAGCGTCGCCCAACAGCGCCAGCCCCGGCATCACGTAGCGTTTGGCATGTCGCTGGCGCAGCGGAATGCAGACCCGTCGGTCAACCGCCAGAACAGGCCCCAGACGGCATTCCAGCGCTTCGGCAAGCGCAATGCAGAAATCCTTGTCATCCAGCGCCATGACCCGCTCGGCAGCCTCGGGCAGCAGCGACCAGACAATCGAACAGTAGTGTTTGCCGTCGCGCGACGGCAATGGCAGAAAGGCCAGCGGGCCGGACGGCAAAAACCGTTGCCAGGCGGTCTCCTGGTGCGGCTCGGACAACTCGACCGTGGTGACCACCGCGTGATGCAGGTAATCCCACTCGCGCATGGCAAAACCGGCCAGGTCACGCAGCTGAGAACGGGCACCATCCGCGGCGAGAATCAGCGGCGCGTGCAACTGGCGGCCATCATCGAGATTGAGTCGCCAGCCGTCGTCCTCCTGCACCAGTCCTTGCACGCGACTGTCACCGAGCAGCTCGACCGGGCGCCCCTGCAGAACCTCCAGCAGCGCATTCTGAACCTGCCAGTTCTCGACAATATGTCCGAGGCGCAACTCATTCAGTGAACGGGCGTCAAACCGCACCTCACCGGTACCTTCGGCATCCCAGACGCACATATGACGATAGGCGCAGCGCCGCGACGAGGGAATCTGCTGCCAGGCGCCGAGTCGGCGCAGAATCTGCTCGGACGCTGCGCTCAAGGCACTGACCCGCGGATCGTATCCGGAGGCACTGAGCGGCTCAGGCACAGGCTGCAGGGACTGCGCATCCAGCAGCGCCAACTTCAGGCCACTATCGGCGAGCGCACAGGCCAGCGCCGAGCCGACCATGCCAGCCCCCACCACAATCAGATCAAAACGCTGTTGCATCTGTGCGCTCCAGAGTTATCCCTTAAGGCCCATTGCCTGCCGGGCAAACACCGACTTGAGCGGTGCCACGATATCCATCCCCAGCAGGCCCAGATTACGCCCTGCCGCCAGCACCGGACGACGGTTACTGAACAGCCGAGTCAATCCGTCACTGAACGCAATGGTCTGCTGCTGGTCCTGGCGCTGGCGATCAAGGTACCCCTCAAGCAGGCGCAGATCACCAGGCGCGCCGTGCGCCGGGGCATCAATCAGGGTATCAGCCAGTGCCATGGCATCGCGCAGGCTGAGATTGAAGCCCTGACCGGCGATAGGGTGCAGGCTGTGTGCGGCATTCCCCAGCACAACCAGGCCGGTTCGCACCTGCTCTTCAGCCTCGATCAGGCTGAGCGGATAGGCATGCCTTTGCCCCACGCGGGTCAGTGCACCCATACGAAAGCCAAAGGCATCCTGCAACGCCTCAAGAAACGCCGCATCGGAGAGTGTCATGACCTCATCCACCTGCGCGTCAGGCTGCGTCCACACCAGCGCACTGCGCCCGGCGGACATCGGCAACAGCGCCAGCGGGCCGTTGGGGGTAAAGCGCTCGTAGGCGACGCCATCATGGCCCTGCGAGCTGGTGATATTGGCGATAATCGCGGTCTGCCCATAGGGTCGCACCTGACGATGAATGCCCAGTTGCTCCAGCAGGCCCGAGCGGCCGCCATCGGCGACTATCAGCAGATCAGTGGCCTGCTCGTGCAACTGATCATGCTCCTCAACCTGCATCAGCCAGCCACTGCGGGCAGGCTCGGCGCGCACCACCCGGGCCGGCGCCTGCCAGCGCACTACCGCAGGGTCCAGTGCAGCCAGCAGCACCTTCCCAAGCGCGGCATTTTCGACCACATAGCCAAGCGCGGGCACCCGCTCTTTTTCAGCAAACAACCGGGTAACACCGGGATGGCCGCGATCGGATACATGAATCTGGCGGATGGGCTCTGCCTGCCCGGCCAGTTCGGCCCATATACCGAGCTGCTCAAACAGCAGGTGACTGCCATGCGACAGCGCGGTCGAACGCGCGTCAAAGCTCGGCTGAGCCTGTCCGCTGGCCGGCGGTTGCGCCTCAATCAGATTGATTCGCCAGCCACGACGGGCTGCATGCTGCTGCAGGGCCAGGGCCAGGCTGGCACCCACCATCCCGCCACCGACAATACTGATGTGCTGGCTCACGCCGGCTCCGCCTCGGGCTGACGCGCGGCAGCCATCAGCGCCTCGATTTCATCCGGATCTTTCGGCACCTTGCCAGTCAGCACCTGATAACCGGTCTTGGTAACAACCACATCATCTTCGATACGAACACCAATGCCGCGCCATTTGCGCGGCACCGTGTCATCGTCCGGCGCAATATAGATTCCCGGCTCAACGGTCATCACCATGCCCGGTTCCAGCTCGCGCCAGACACCGCCCACCCGGTATTCGCCCACATCGTGCACATCCATGCCAAGCCAGTGACCGAGACGGTGCATATAGAAGCGGCGGTAGGCTTCGCTGGCGATCAGCTCGTCGACATCACCCTTAAGCAGCCCAAGATCGACCAGCCCGGCGGTGATCGTACGCACGCTGGCATCATGGGATTCATTCCAGCTGCGCCCAGGACCGATTACCGCCATGGCGGCTTCCTGTGCCGCCAGCACGATGTCGTAGATCGCCCGCTGCTCCGGACTGAACTTGCCATTGGCGGGGAAGGTACGGGTGATATCGCTGGCGTAGCAATCGAGCTCGCAGCCAGCGTCGATCAGCACCAGATCGCCATCGCGGACCTGTGCCGTATTCTCGGTGTAATGCAGGATGCAGCCGTTGACGCCGGCCGCCACAATCGACGAATACGCCGGAGAGCGGCTGCCGTGGTGCATGAAGCAATGCTGCAGCTCGGCCTCGAGCTGATACTCGTAGACGCCGGGACGGCAGAACTGCATGGCACGCACATGGGCCTGACAGGAAATATCGGCGGCGACCTGCATGACTTTCAGCTCGCCAGCACTCTTGTACAGTCGCATATCGTGCAGCAGATGATCCAGCGCCAGAAACTCCTTCGGCGGCTGGGCTCCGAGGCGCGCCTTGCTGCGAATCAGGTTGATCCAGTTAGTCAGCCGACGGTCAAAGTCGGCATTGGCACCCATGGCGGAGTAGACACGCTCCCGCCCCTCAATCAGCCCCGGCAGGATGTCGTCGATATCATTGATCGGGAACGCATCATTGGCGCCGTACTCGACCACAGCGCCTTCCTGCCCGGCGCGATAGCCATCCCACAACTCGCGTTCCTTGTCGCGCTCGCGGCAGAACAGCACATATTCGCCGTGCTCGCGCCCGGGCACCAGCACCGCAACCGCCTCCGGCTCGGGAAAGCCGGTCAGATACTGGAAGTCGCTGTCCTGGCGATAATTGTGCTCAACGTCACGGTTACGGATAAATACCTGCGCCGCCGGCAAAATGGCGATGCTGTTGGGTTCCATCTGACTCATCAGCGCCTTGCGGCGGCGGGCATATTCGGCCTTGGTGATTCGCATGCTTACCTCATCAATGCAGAGCAGCGGGGGGCGTATCCTGTTTCGGGTCTGCACTCTGGCACTCGCTGAACAGCATCAGGGTTGCCATACGCACGTACTCCATCACTTCCATGAAGTCCACTTCGTTGGCCTCAGACTCATCGAGGTCGGTCTGAACCTGCGAGATGGCGGCAAAGTCACGCAGCACGCCATCGGCCTCTTCACTCAGCTGGGCACTGCGTTCGACCATGCCGAATCCGGCCAGAAAGCCCTCGCACCAGTGACCCAGCGCAGCGGTCCGATGATCAATGGCGGCGCTGTCATCGGGCAAAACCAGCGTCAGTTCAAAGCCGCTGCCCGACAACTCGGCCAGACTGGCGTCATACAACTGGATCAGCGCCACCTTGCCGGCCTCGGTCAGAGCGCCGCGACCATCCAGCAACTCCTGCGCCACACTCAGCCAGGTGGTATGGTCCAGCCGCGCACCCGCACTCAGGCGACCGACCAAATGACCATGCAGCTCGGCCGGCTGACCCACCGCGCCCACGTCGCTGCAGATCTGCGCATAACGATCAAAATCAAACACTACCGGCATCAAGGCCATAAACATACTCCAGACTGCTGACTGAGGCTGCCGCAAACTCGCAAATACCGGTATCCTGCGCCCGACAAAGCGACCCGCGCAGCGGGTAAACCCAATGGGCTCTATTGTGCCTGCCCGGACCCGGTTAAATCTACCGCCGGGACCGCCAATCGGCCTGCCCAACAGGCCAGCGGCGAGGGGTTTGACCGCCCTGCGGGCCGCCTCTATAGTGGCTCAACCCCCGGGACGACAGAATGGCGGCAATGGACCAATCCGATATCAACGCACTGACTCAGCGCATCAGCCAGCTGATTGACCTGTGCGACCAGCTGAAATTGCAGAACCAGCACTTGCAGGCACAGGAGCGCCTCTGGCGCGACGAGCGTGTTCAGCTAATCGAAAAGAACGATTTGGCCCGTCAGAAGGTCGAAGCCATGATTTTGCGACTCAAATCCCTGGAGCACGACTCATGAGCCAACCCCTGACAGTCACCCTGCACATCCTGGACAAGGAATACCGCGTTGCCTGCCCGCCGGAAGAGCGCAGCAATCTGGAGCAGGCCGCACGCCACCTCGACACCACGATGCGCGACATCCGCAACAGCGGCAAGGTGATTGGCGTTGAGCGCATCGCCGTCATGGCGGCACTGAATATCACCCACGAAATGCTGACCGGCAGTCACCAGCAGGACAGCACGCTCAGCGCACAGCAGGCGCAGATCAGCGAGCTGGTCAAACGGCTGGATCAGGCACTGGAAAGCCACAAGGCCTGACATCAGCCCATTCAGGCATCGAAGTCCCTGCCGCTTTTCTGTATAGTGAGCCCATCCCTGGGGTGTTGGCCAGCCGGAGATGTCCCTGAGCCGATACTCCTGTACCAGGAGAGGACGCGCTGATACCAGTGTGCATGTCCGCATGACGGAAAGCCTGAGGTATCGCCGTAATCTCCGCCTTGAACTTTCGGGTTCAAGGGCTAACCCGGCAGCGGCACTCTGGGGACCTTCTTTGACATGACTCTGACTGCGTCACGCACCACCCTTCGCAAGCAACTGCGCCAGGCTCGCCGGGCACTCAGCCCCGCCCAGCAACGCAGGGCAGCCACACGACTGGCGGCCAACCTGGCCCAGGACAAGCGCTTTCTGCGCGCCCGGCATATCGCCTTTTACCTGGCGAACGACGGCGAGATTGACCCAACCCCACTCATGCTCCTTGCCCGCCGCCATCGCAAGCACTGTTACCTGCCTGTGCTGCAGCGCTGGCCAGCCACGGCGATGGCGTTTCAGAAACTGATCAGGGGCCAACGCTGGCAGCGCAACAGATTCGGCATTCGCGAGCCGCGACGCAGCCGCAAGCACCAGGTCAAGGCCTGGCGCCTGAATCTGGTGCTGATGCCACTGGTCGGATTTGACCCGCAGGGTAACCGCCTCGGCATGGGCGGCGGATTCTACGACCGCACCTTCGCCTACCGCGGACGTCGGAAGCACACTAGCCGGCCCTGCCTGATCGGCCTGGCACACGAATGTCAGCGGGTCGAGCAACTGCCGTGCGCAGGATGGGATATCCCGCTTGATGGCGTGATTACGGACTGCAGACGCTACTGATCAGGGCACCTGCTCAACAACAGGCTCTGCGTTACGATCCAGGTAGCTCTGGGTATACCCCGTAGTGACTACCCCCAAACCAAACACAATGACCAGTACCCACAGCAAATCCGGTTTGCGTCTCACGAGTTGCCTCCTAATTGATACGGCAATCTAATAATCAGTGCGAGACGGATATACGCCCTTCCCATTCCCCGATGAGACAAGTCATATCCGTGTATCACACGCTGTCTTACACTCATGCAAAAATTGTGTCAACTCACCCAGGAGAGTGTCATGGCCTATTGGCTGATGAAATCCGAGCCCGATACCTTTTCCATTTCCGACCTGGAGCGCCTGGGGCAGGCTCCCTGGGATGGCGTACGCAACTATCAGGCACGCAACTTCATGCGCGACATGCAGCCCGGTGACCAGTTTCTGTTTTACCACTCCAGCTGCCAGCCACCCGGCATTGCCGGTATCGGTCGCATCATTGGCGAACCCTACCCGGACCGCACCGCCATCGATCCCGACAGCCCTTACTACGACCCGAAAGCCAGCATTGAAAACCTGCCATGGACGGCAGTGGACGTGGCATTCGAGAGAAAGTTCCCGACCCTGCTGACACTCACCGAGCTGCGCTCGCTGAACGGGCTGGAAGGGCTGGCATTATTACAGCGAGGCAGCCGGCTGTCGGTGATGCCGGTCACGGAGCAGCAGTGGCAGATTGTGCTGGGGGCAGCATAACTGACACCCTCTGGCCGACAACAAAGCAATGTGCTATCAGTAGGCATACGCCCCGGGAATATCTATGCCAGCACCCGCTATTGATCGCCACGCAAAGAAGCTTCCAGCGCTGATCGTCGTTCTTTGTTGCGCCCTGGCGATCGCACTGTTCGTTGTCTGGCGCGCACTTTATCTTGCCGAACAGGAGCAGGCGCGCGCTCGCCTTCAACTTGAGTCCGACGCACTGGCGCACCAGATTGAAGCCGATTTCCGCAATCAAACCGAGACCCTGCTTCGGCTCGCAAAGCGATGGCCACTGCACAGTAGCCGCCGCGATCTCTGGAACAGCGATGTCGAGCAGTTGCTGCAGGACTTTCCGAGCTTTCAGGCCATAGAGTGGCTGGATCGTAACTACCGGATGCAATGGGTCGAACCACTGGCCGGCAATGAAGCCGCCGCCAATCTGGTGTATCCGCCGACCCATCCCAATTACCCGGTTCTGCTCAGTTCAGGCAGCAGCGGCCGTCCACAACTGAGCAACACCTTCACTCTCGCCCAAGGCGGCCTCGGCCTGGCCTATTACGTACCGCTTTATCTGAAGGATGGGCAATTCGACGGCTTTCTGATCGGCATCTTCCGAGTCGAGGTGCTAATGACCGACCTGGTGCAGCACCTGCACACCGAACCGGTGAACCTGCGACTACTCGAGAACGAAAAGGTGCTGTTCAGCACCGGTGCGACCAACCTGCCCGGCGCGAACTGGAACGTCGGCAGCCAGATTCGTCTGGGCGGTAACAGCGATTTCCGGCTGCTGATCTACCCAAGCCAGCAGTTGCTTGAACGCACCACCACCTCCCTGCCGGCACTGGTAACCGGTACCAGCACACTGATTGCCATCTTGCTCTGCTGCTCGCTCTGGCTGGCGGTGCGCGGCGCCCAGCGCAACCGCCTGGTTAACGAAAGCAACCGCAGGCTGCAAGCCGAGATCACCCGGCGACAGAAAACCGAGGAGATCCTGAAGCAAAGCCAGGCGCACATGAGGCTGGTCAATGACATGACCGATAACAGCCACGATGCACTTTTCATTATCAGCCTGGCTCCCCTGGAAATTGTCTACCTGAACCGCACCTGCTGGCAGGGACTCGGCTACACCGAACAGGAGCTTCGCAACATTGTGCAGGTCGCGCCTGCAGACGTGATACCCGACGCAGCACAGTGGCTGGCAGACCTGCGCAACATGCTCGAGCACGAGGGTGATGCGATCTTCCAGAGGCGCGTTCTGCATCGTGACGGACACAGCGTACCGCTTGAGGTCAGCGTTCGACACATCCGCCGCATGGGCAGGGACTACCTGATATGCGTCGGCCGCAACAACAGCGAGCAACTGCAGATTGCAGAGCAACTGCAACGCCTGTCTCACCAGGACGGCCTGACAGGGTTGTTCAACCGCCGCCACTTCGACGACACCATACTCAGAGAGTGGCGCCGACTGCGCCGCGAGCAGGCTCCACTAGGCCTGCTGATGCTGGATGTTGACTATTTCAAGCGATTCAACGATGAACTTGGTCACCAGGCTGGCGACGAGGCCTTGCGGCAGCTCTCAGCCGCCCTGAGTAGAACCCTGACCCGCGAGGGGGACTGCATCTGCCGTTATGGCGGCGAGGAGTTCGCGGTCATCCTGCCCGGTGCCGACGCCAGTCAGTGCCTGCAGGCAGCCGGACGAGTGCACGAAGCCGTGGCCAAAATCGCCATTCACCACCCGAAAACGTCAATAGCATCCGGTCTGCTGACAGTCAGCATAGGCGCCGCCAGTCTGATTCCGGCATCCGACAAAACACCGGATGACCTGATCCGCCAGGCCGACCTGGCGCTCTATCAGGCCAAGACCAACGGCCGCGACCGCACCGAGCTGGGTGATGAGACAACCACCTTGTAACACTCAGCCCAGATAGAGACGATAGGCCGGATTGTCGGTCTCGTCCCAGTACGGATAACCAATGGCATCCAGCGCCGCAGGAATCAGATGCCGCTCTGACTCGGGCACCTGCAGTCCGGCAACCACACGGCCATAGGCCGCGCCGTGGTTACGGTAATGGAACATGGAGATATTCCAGCGTCCGCCCAGCTTGTTGAGGAAGTTGAACAAGGCACCAGGGCGCTCCGGAAACTCGAAACGGAATACTTGCTCGTCAGTCACGTGTTCGGCATGACCGCCGACCATGTGGCGCACATGCAACTTGGCCAGCTCGTTGTCAGTCAGATCCAGCACCGGAAAACCGTCCGCAGCCAGTTGGCTGACCAGCTTGTCGCGCGGATCGAGCTCCGGATGGGTCTGCACCCCGACGAAGATGTGCGCCTCGCTGCCAGTGTGATAGCGGTAGTTGAACTCGGTGATCGCCCGTTTCCCGATGGCCTCGCAGAACTGCTTGAAGCTGCCGGGCTTTTCCGGGATGGTCACCGCCAGCAGCGCCTCGCGCTTCTCGCCGATTTCCGCGCGCTCGGCAACGTGGCGCAGACGATCGAAATTGATATTGGCGCCCGAGTCGATGGCCACCAGCACCTGGCCGCTGCACCCTTCGCGCTCCACATATTTCTTGATGCCGGCAACGCCCAGACAGCCGGCCGGCTCGCAGATCGAGCGAGTGTCGTCGTAGATATCCTTGATCGCTGCACACATCTCGTCGGTGGTGACGGTAATCACTTCATCAACATACCGCCGACAGACCTCGAAGGTGTGCTCACCGATCTGCGCCACCGCCACGCCGTCGGCAAACAGACCAACCTGACCGAGCACCACCCGCTCATCGGCGGCCATGGCGGCCTGCAGACAGGCTGAATCCTGCGGTTCGACGCCGATCACCTTGATGTCCGGGCGCAGATACTTTACGTAGGCGGCGATACCGGCGATCAGGCCGCCCCCACCGACCGGGACGAAGATCGCATTCAGCGGACCCTGCACCTGACGCAGAATTTCCATTGCCACGGTACCCTGACCGGCAATGGTGTCCGGGTCGTCGTAGGGGTGGATATAGACGAAGCCCTTTTCCTTAACCAGCTTCTGCGAATAGGCCAGCGCCTCATCAAAGGCATCGCCGTGCAGAACCACCTTGCCGCCCCGGGCCCGCACCGCCTTGACCTTGATCTCGGGCGTGGTGCGCGGCATCACGATCGTCGCCTTCACACCCATATGACGCGCGGCATAGGCCAGGCCCTGGGCATGGTTGCCGGCTGAGGCAGCGACCACGCCACAGGCGCGCTGCTCGTCGGTCAGCTGGGCCAACTTGTTGTAGGCGCCGCGAATCTTGAACGAGAACACCGGCTGCAGGTCTTCACGCTTGAGCAGCACGGTATTGCCCAGTCGCTCGGACAGAAAAGGTGCGGCGTGCACCGGGGTTTCCACCGCCACATCGTAAACCGGGGAGCAGAGAATCTTCTTGACGTAGGTTTCCAGCATGGGTGAGGTCAACTGATCGCAGGGGATGGGAAAGGCGCCAGTCTAGCGAATCACAGCCCGCGCGACTACACGCGCGCCCCTGCAACCCCGTATAATCGCACTCTTTGCCCAGCCAACGATGAGGAGCCGAGATGACCCAGGACGAAATGAAACAGGCGGTAGGACAGGCCGCCGTTGAGCGCCTGCTGCCGCATCTGGATGCCAACAGCATCGTCGGGGTGGGTACCGGATCTACCGCCAACTGCTTCATCGACGCCCTGGCCAAGCACAAACTGGCCTTTGACGGCGCCGTCGCCAGCTCCGAAGCCACCGCCGAGCGTCTGAAAGGCCACGGCATCGCAGTCTACGATCTGAACAGCGTGCCGCAGCTGGACTTCTATGTTGACGGTGCCGACGAAAGCAACGAAAACCTCGAACTGATCAAGGGCGGTGGCGCCGCCCTGACCCGTGAAAAAATTGTCGCCGCCGTAGCCAAAACCTTTATCTGCATCGCTGACGAAAGCAAACTGGTGCCGGTGCTGGGCGATTTTCCGCTGCCGGTCGAAGTCATCCCGATGGCGCGCAGCCACGTGGCCCGCGAGATCGTCAAGCTCGGCGGCGATCCGGTCTACCGTGAAGGCTGCGTGACCGACAACGGCAACGTCATTCTCGACGTCTACAACATGTCGATTGTCAATCCGAAGCAGCTGGAGGCCGACCTCAACGCCATCGTCGGGGTGGTCTGCAACGGCCTGTTCGCCGCCCGTCCGGCTGACGTGCTGCTGCTGGGGACACCACAGGGCGTGCGTACTATCGAGCGCAGCTGAACCGCTGCGCTACTGGCCCGGTACGAAGCGATAGAACAGGTTCGGCTCGCTGACCATATACAGCCGCCGCTGCCGATCTGTCGCCAGTCCCTCCGCCTGCGGCACCGTTTGCTGCAGGCCGCCCATGCCTCTCCAGAGACCAAGCAGGCTGCGCGGATGCCCCTCTTCGTCATACTCAACCACCATGTTGGACTGATCGCTCAGCAACAGCAGATGGCCGGTTTCATCATGCAGACTCAGCGAAGACAGATCACGCATAAACAGCCGCGGCGAGCCCGGGGGCTTCAACTCAGTGATGTGCACGCTGATGACCGCTCCAGGCTCGGCTCCAACGAAGCCGGTTACCGCCAACACCCTTAGCGGATCACGCTCCTTGACCACCAGCAGGCGGCGTTGACGCGCATCCCAGGACAGACCCTCAAACCCCTTGTTGCCGTTAAGGTCGAGACCGATCACCAGGCTGGGTGCGCCGGCCACATCAATCTGCTCAGCGCCGCTGGGCACCTCGATCTCGATCAGACGCTGGGTCCGCTCTTCCGCAATCACAAAGCGGTCATCGACGACATGGGTCAACCCCTCCATGTCCACCACCCCGTTGATCCGCACCTTACGCAGCAACTGACCGTCCGTCGACAACTCGACCAACAGCGGCTCGCCATTGAGCACCGCAAACAGCGTTCCCGTTTCAGGATTAAAGGTCAGCGCAGAGACATCGTCGTCCAGCCCTTGAACAGGCTGAGCCTGGATATCGGCCCGGTAGTGATCGAGCGCCAGCGAATCGACATGGGGAGGAGCCTGATGCATCCGCCAGCTATGCCACCAGATGGCATCAAGATGCAGATAATGAACACCCGCTGCAGCACCCAGCAGCAAAAGGACCACGGCAAGCAAAAACTTCTTCATATTTGGCTTCCGACAGCGGAACGGCGCAGCGTCAGACCACTGCCGGAGCCATAGGTTCATTCGGCGATGCGTGTCTGCACCTGCAGCTTACCGGCAATGGCCAGGGTCAGCTCATCACCGGGGTTGAGTACGCCAACACCAGCCGGGGTACCGGTGATAACGACGTCGCCCGGCAGCAGACTGAACTGGTTGGCGATATGCCGCACCAGCGCCACAATCGGCGTAATCATTTCCGCTGCGCTACCCTGCTGCCGGCGCTCGCCATTGATGTCCAGCTGCAGAGACAGCGCGTGCAGATCACCCGCCTCAGCCCTGGGCACGAATGGCGACAGCGGGCAGGCGCCGTCAAACGCCTTGGCGCGCTCCCAGGGATGACTCTTGGCCTTCAGCTGATCCTGCAGCTCACGCAGAGTCAGATCCAGTGCCAGGCCCACGCCAATGATTGCCGCCTCGGCTTCTTCCTCGCTGACCATACCGCTCAGCGGCGCACCGATCAGCAGCGCAATCTCCGTCTCGTAATGCACCGGGCCGCGCCCCTGCACCAGCTTGATCGGCGGTGTCATCGGCACCACCGAGGTCGCCGGCTTGATGAACAGCAGCGGCTCGGTCGGCACCGGGTTGTTCAGCTCGCGGGCATGCTCGGCGTAGTTGCGACCGACACACACCACCTTGCCCATTGGCAGATCAATCACACTGCCGTCTACATACTGATGCTGGTAGGTCATATATCTGCTCCCGCTTTTGCCTTTGCTTGCCGCTTGCCGCTTGCAGCTTGCAGCTTGCAGCTGTCAGTTAAATATCTTGCCGGGGTTCATGATGCCGTTGGGGTCGAACACGGCCTTGATTGCTTTCATCACTGCGATTTCCTCCGGGCTGCGGCTGTAGGTCAGATAGTCGCGCTTGGTCATGCCGACGCCGTGCTCAGCGGAGATCGAGCCGTTGTACTTCTCGACGATCTCGAACACCCACTTGTTAACCGTCGCACACTTGGCGAAGAACTCGTCCTTGGACAGGTTCTCAGGCTTGAGGATATTCAGGTGCAGGTTGCCGTCACCGATGTGGCCGAACCAGACGATCTCGAAATCCGGGTAATGCTCGCCAACGATATTGTCGATGTCATGCAGGAAGGCCGGCACCTTGCCAACGGTCACCGAGATGTCGTTCTTGTAGGGCGTCCAGTGGGAGATGGTTTCCGAGATGAACTCGCGCAGCTTCCACAGATTCTCCAGCTGTTGCTGACTCTGGCTCATCACCCCGTCCAGCACCCAGCCCTGCTCGACGCAGTGCTCGAAGGTTGCCAGTGCATCGTTGGCGATGTCCTCGCTGATCGCTTCGAACTCCAGCAGCGCGTAGAACGGGCACTCGGTTTCGAACGGCGCGGGCACATCGCCACGGCCCATGATCTTGGCCATCGCCTTGTCGGAGAAGAACTCGAAGGCGGTCAGATCCAGCTTGTCCTGAAACGCATGCAGCACCGGCATGATGGAATCGAAATCCGGCGTACCCAGCACCATCGCAGTCAGATTCTTCGGCGCACGTTCCAGACGCATGGTCGCCTCAACCACAAAGCCCAGCGTACCTTCAGCGCCAATAAACAGCTGACGCAGATCGTAACCGGTGGCGTTCTTGATCAGGTCACGGTTCAGCTCCAGCAGCTCGCCGGTGCCAGTGACGACTTTCAGGCCGGCAACCCAGTTGCGGGTCATGCCGTAGCGAATCACCTTGATGCCGCCGGCATTGGTGCCGATATTGCCGCCAATCTGGCTGGAACCGGCGGAAGCGAAATCCACCGGGTAGTACAGACCCTTTTCCTCGGCAAACTGCTGCAGCTGCGCGGTCACCACGCCCGGCTGGCAGACCACGGTGCGGTCGTATGCGTTGAACTCGCCAATCTGATTCATGTAGTCAAACGACACCACGATCTCGCCATTGGCAGCCACCGCCGCCGCCGACAGGCCGGTACGGCCACCGGAGGGCACCAGCGCCAGCTTCTGTTCGTTGGCAAAGCGCACAATCGCCTGCACCTGCTCAACGGTCTTTGGAAACACAATCGCCAGCGGAGCCGGAGCAAAGTGCTTGGTCCAGTCCTTACCCCAGTTGTCGAGGGATTCGGCGTCGGTCCGCACCTTGTCCGGATCAACCAGCGTCTTGAGGGTTGCAATCACAGCGTCTGGGGTCATGGCGAGCTCTCAAAGGGAATTCATGCAGCGCCTGAACACATTTCATGCGCAGCCAGGCATCAAAAAAGGCAGATTATGCTAGCATACGCGACTTCCGAAACAGGACCCCTCCGTCGCATTCCGGGGCAGACGGGTTGCTCGGCCTTCCTTCATCAGCATTTTGGGTAACTGCACCATGACCATGGCCAAAACCTCGCTGGACAAAAGCAAGATCAAGTTTCTGCTCCTCGAGGGCGTACACCAGACTGCGGTCGATACTCTGAACGCCGCTGGCTACACCAACATCGAGTACCACACGGGTTCGCTGCCGGAAGCGCAGCTGAAAGAATCCATTGCCGACGCACACTTCATCGGTATCCGTTCCCGCACCCAGCTGACTGAAGAGATCTTCAGCCACGCCAACAAGCTGGTCGCAGTCGGCTGCTTCTGCATCGGTACCAACCAGGTCGATCTCGACGCGGCCATGCGTCAGGGCGTAGCGGTATTCAACGCGCCGTACTCCAACACCCGTTCGGTTGCCGAACTGGTGCTGGCCGAAGCCATTCTGCTGCTGCGCGGGATTCCGGAGAAAAATGCCTCCTGCCACGAAGGCGGCTGGATCAAGAGCGCTACCGGTTCCTATGAGATCCGCGGCAAGAAGCTCGGCATCATCGGTTACGGCTCGATCGGCACTCAGCTGTCGGTTCTGGCCGAAAGCCTCGGCATGCAGGTGCTGTTCTATGACGTGGTCACCAAGCTGCCGCTGGGTAACGCCACTCAGGTTGGCTCATTGAGCGAGCTGCTGGCTCAGGCCGACATCGTCACCCTGCATGTGCCGGAAACCGCCGCCACCAAATGGATGATCGGCGAGAAGGAAATCCGCACCATGAAGAAGGGCGGCATCCTGATCAACGCCGCTCGCGGCACCGTGGTCGATATCGACGCACTGGCTGCAGCGCTGCGCGACAAGCACCTGAACGGCGCTGCCATCGACGTATTCCCGGTTGAGCCACGTGCCAACGGTGAAGAGTTCGTCAGCCCGCTGCGCGAGTTCCAGAACTGCATCCTGACCCCGCACATCGGTGGCTCGACCATGGAAGCTCAGGCCAACATCGGTCTGGAAGTCGCAGAGAAGCTGGTTCGCTACAGCGACAACGGTACCTCCATCACCTCGGTCAACTTCCCGGAAGTCGCTCTGCCGTCACACCCGGGCAAGCACCGCCTGCTGCACATCCACGAGAACGTGCCGGGCGTCATGAGCGAGATCAACCAGGTGTTCGCTGCCAACGGCATCAACATCTGCGGTCAGTTCCTGCAGACCAACGAGAAGGTCGGCTACGTCGTCATCGACGTCGATGCCGAGTACTCCGATCTGGCTCTTGAGAAGATCCAGCAGGTCAAGGGCACCATCCGCGTTCGCGTGCTGTTCTAAGACAGCCCGCTGCAATGCCAAAAAGGCGCAACCTCGGTTGCGCCTTTTTCGTTTTATGCGCGCCCTCTAGCTCTGAAGCAGCGCAGCCAGATCAGCAAGCTGCTCTTCGTTGAAAACCCGCACACCCGCCTGTCGCAACGCCGCCGCGGCAACGCCCTCACCCGACACGCGCACGCCGCTGAAGCTGCCATCATAGGTTTCGACATTACCGCAGGACGGGCTCCGTGCCTTGAGCAGCGCGTAACGGATACCGTGCCTGCGCACCAGCGCCAGCGCCTGCTCGGCGCCGCGAACAAAGGGCGCGGTGACATCCTCGCCCTGATCGGTATGCACCGGTAACCGTCCGGCCAGCACCTCTGCGCCCTGCCCACCGGGAATTTCGGCAGGCGCCCGCGGCGTCGGCAGGCCTCCGGCGACTTCCGGGCACACCACGACCAGTCGCCCCTGCGCCTGCCACTCCAGCAATTGCTGCAGCGGATCAAAACCGCCACCGTCATAACGTACCCGCTGACCCAGCAGGCAGGCACTGACCAGAATCTTCTCCATGCGCACTCCCAGAGTGGCTACGCGATGGCGTAATCAGCGCAGCAGTGGGTTATCCGGCCGACGGCGGAACCAGCCGGTCAGGCTGGCGCGCTCAAAGCGCGACGCCAGCACCTCATGCTCAACATCGGCACTGGTAAAAATCACCACGGTGCCGGCCCGCGGGGCAACATCGCGCTCGCCATCCGCCAGAAACAGGCGTAGCTCACCGCCATCGCCCGGCTGCCATACCGAGTTCAGATAGGCTACCACCGATATGGTGCGCAGCGGGCTGTCCTGAAAACGATCGAGATGGCGCTGATAGCCGGCACCGGGCGGATATAGCGCATAGTGGGTTTCAAAGGTATCGAGCCCCAGGAACAGGCTGCGGTTAAGCGCTTCACGCAAGCCGTCCATCAGTGCCATGTACGCTCGACCGGCTGCCGTTGGCGGGCACTCATCCAGCCAGCGGGTGTAGTCACCGCGGATACCGGGCGCGACCAACTGACTGTCGCCACGGCCGATCGCTGCGGGCGTGAGGTCGTCCTGCTGCCAGAGACTCCGGCAGTCTCGCTCCAGCGCCTGCGCCAGCGAATCGGGCAGAAACTGCTCCTGTACGGACCAGCCACGCTCGGCCAACTCATCAGCCACGCACGCATAACGTGAGGCCGGTACCAACGGGAACTCGGACATAGTGACACTACTCAAAGGGAGGGACGTCTACTCGTCGCTGTTGGCGGAGGGCTGGTACGCGGCAGGAGAAGAACATCTGCTACCGTGCGCAGCAACGAGACCCGCATTTTAGGTGATCGCCCCCAACAGGCAAGCAATTTTGCGCACCGCCAATCCAGAGAAAATCATGCCCCAAACATTGCTCCGCGCCGCACAGGGCGCACTCTTCGCCGGACTTGTCTGCCTTGGCCTCTCGGCCCAGGCAGAGACCCACCAGTTGTACCAGGCTTCCGGCATGAAAACACATCAGGAACACTTCCAGCAGGCCTTGAGCAAGGCCAGCAGCCGGTACGCTGCGCAGCTGCCCGCAGCACTGGCCGACAGCCTGATGCGCAAAAGCAGCGAACGCTTTGCACCGGACCGCATGGAAGCGCGCGCCATGGCGAGCCTGTCCGTCAATCTGTCAGACCAGCAGCTGAGCGAAGCCCTGCGGTTCTACCGCAGCGATCTTGGCCGGTTGATCACTGCCGCCGAAACCCGCGCCACCTCCCCCGCCGAGGTCAGCCGGATGCAAGCGGGCTTGCCTGCGCAGAATCCGGGCACACAGCGGGCAGCGTTGCTGAATCGGCTTGGCAAACAGCTTCCGGCACTGGACATGGGCGAGGAAGTATCGCTGGCGCTCGCCAGTCTGGCGACCCAAAGTGCGAACGATATGCTGGGCGGCCTGCTGACCATTCCCGACGGGCTGGCGAACCAGCGCCGCGGCACGCTACGCGCCCAGATGGAACCCAACCTGCCGCAGACCCTGGCCTACGTCTACCGTGACCTGACAGATCAGCAACTGGGGCGCTACGCCGACTGGAGCGAGTCCGATGCAGGCCACGCCTTTTTTCAGGCCGCCAGCGCCGCCGCGCGCGATGCACTGAACCCCTAAGCCAGGCGACTTAACCTGCCAGCCGCGGCGCCAGCCAGTCCAGATACTGCTGGCGCAACGTCTGGTGTTCGTTGGCCAGGTGGTGGCGCGCCGTTGGCAAGTAGAAGGTGTCCGGGCGGGTGAACTTGCTCTCCAGCACCTGCAGATTGTGCTGCCAGTCGACCGTGCCGTCTTCCTGGCCCTGAATGATCAGCGGCCGATGGGCGACCGAGGCCGCTGACTCGATGCGCGGAATCCAGCGCTCCAGTGCCTGCACCCAGGCCACCGGCAACACCTGCGGCTGCAACGGGTCCTGGCTGCGAATGAAATCGAGAAACGCCTGATCGGTGGAGTTGTCGGTGAAACGCCGACTGAGCTGCTGGACAAAACCGCCAAACAGCTTCAACCCCATTTGTGAAAAGGCCCACTGTTTCGGACGGACCAGCGGCGCCATCAGCACCGTCTGCCCCAGCTCCGCCGGCAGCGGTCCATGCAGCAGGCGGTCGATCAGAATCGCGCCACCGGTGCTTTGCCCGAGCATGTGCCAGGGCGCCGGCAGCTTCCAGCGCAGCGCCTGCTCCAGTACGCCATCAAGCACTTTCTGGTAACGCAAAAAACAGTCGATACTGGCCCGCTCGCCACTGGACAGGCCATGCCCTGGCAAATCGAACGCCAGCACCGCGTAATGCTGCTCCAGTGCCCACTGGATCAGATGGCGGTAAAGCCCCATGTGATCGTAGTAGCCGTGCAGGATCAGCAAGGTGCCGCGCGCCACAGGCGGCTTCCATATCTGAGTGGCCACGCTGAAGCCATCGACATCGATTCGCCCAAGGTGTTGCTCGGCCCGATCACGAAAATCGATGCCGTAATAGCCAGCGTAACGGTGAGCCGCCTCGTCCGTCGCCAACCCCGGGTCAAGTGCCGGGAGGCGTTCAGCGAGGGATGAGAAAAAAGCCTGATCCATTCGGTATCCAGTCAGCTGGGGAGAAGCAGACCCGCGGGTCACGCCCTGATCTGCCGCAGGCCCGGGACATTTGCGCCTGTCGGGCATGCTTTGCAACACATCATCGTGTAACATACCGCGTCTCCAATTTCCACGTCCTGATGCGCGTAGCGCGCAGGTTGTCAGCACAGTGAGGGTGTAACATGACAGATCGCGTCCAAGTTGGCAGTTTGCAAGTAGCCAAGGTTCTCCACGACTTTATCAACGAGCGTGCCATTCCCGGTACCGGTGTCGAGGCCAACGCCTTCTGGGCCGGTGTCGAAGCGCTGATCAAGGACCTGGCTCCCAAGAACAAGGCACTGCTGGCCAAGCGCGACGACTTCCAGGCGAAGATCGATGCATGGCACCAGGCACGCGCCGGTCAGCCCCACAATGCTGCCGAATACAAAGCCTTCCTGCAGGAGATCGGCTACCTGCTGCCCGAACCCGCTGACTTCCAGGCCACCACCCAGAACGTTGACGAGGAAATTGCCACCATGGCCGGCCCGCAGCTGGTTGTGCCGGTGATGAACGCCCGTTTCGCCCTGAACGCTGCCAACGCACGCTGGGGCTCGCTGTACGATGCATTGTACGGTACCGACGCGATCTCCGAAGAAGGCGGCGCCACCAAGGGCCCGGGTTACAACGAAATCCGCGGCAACAAGGTTATCGCCTTCGCCCGCGCCTTCCTTGATGAGGCAGCACCGCTGGCCAATGGTTCCCACGTTGACTCCACCAGCTACACCGTCAAGGACGGCCAACTGAGCGTTAGCCTGAAAGACGGCAGCACCACCGGCCTGAAAGACGCCGCTCAGTTTATCGCCTTCCAGGGCGACGCTGCGGCGCCGACTGCGGTCCTGCTCAAGCACAACGGCCTGCACTTCGAAATCCAGATCGATGCGACCAGCAACATCGGCCAGACCGACGCCGCCGGCGTCAAAGACGTGCTGATGGAGTCCGCGCTGACCACCATCATGGACTGCGAAGACTCCGTCGCCGCCGTTGATGCCGACGACAAGACCGTTGTCTACAGCAACTGGCTGGGCCTGATGAAAGGTGACCTGGCCGAGTCCGTCAACAAGGGCGGCAGCACCTTCACCCGCACCATGAACCCGGACCGCGAATACACCAAGGCCGACGGCTCCACCCTGACCCTGCACGGTCGCTCCCTGCTGTTCGTTCGCAACGTCGGCCATCTGATGACCAACGACGCGATCCTGGACCAGGACGGCAACGAAGTGCCGGAAGGCATCATGGACGCAGCGGTCACCAGCCTGATCGCCATGCACAACCTGAACGGCAACACCAGCCGCAAGAACACCCGCACCGGTTCGGTCTACATCGTTAAGCCGAAGATGCACGGTCCGGAAGAGGTGGCGTTCACCACCGAGCTGTTCGGCCGCGTTGAAGACATGCTGGGCCTGCCGCGCAACACCCTGAAAGTCGGCATCATGGACGAAGAGCGTCGCACTACCGTCAACCTGAAAGCCTGCATCAAGGCCGCCAGCGAGCGCGTTGTGTTCATCAACACCGGCTTCCTCGACCGCACCGGTGACGAGATCCACACTTCCATGGAAGCCGGCGCGTTCATCCGCAAGGGCGAAATCAAGGGCGCAGTCTGGATCGGTGCCTACGAGAACAACAACGTCGATATCGGTCTGGCCACCGGCCTGAAAGGTCGTGCGCAGATCGGTAAAGGCATGTGGGCCATGCCCGACCTGATGGCTGCCATGCTGGAGCAGAAGATCGGTCACCCGATGGCCGGCGCCAACACCGCCTGGGTTCCGTCCCCGACCGCCGCTACCCTGCATGCCCTGCACTACCACAAGGTGAACGTCGCCGAGCGCCAGGAAGAGCTGGCCAAGCGCACTCCGGCCTCCGTTGACGACATTCTGACCATTCCGCTGGCGCCGAACACCAACTGGTCCGCCGAGGAAATCCAGCAGGAACTGGACAACAACGCCCAGGGCATCCTCGGCTACGTTGTACGCTGGATCGATCAGGGCGTCGGCTGCTCCAAGGTACCGGACATCAACGACGTGGGCCTGATGGAAGACCGCGCAACCCTGCGTATCTCCAGCCAGCACATCGCCAACTGGCTGCGCCACGGCATCTGCACCGAAGAGCAGGTCATGGAAACCATGAAGCGCATGGCTGCAGTGGTTGACCGTCAGAACGAAAGCGACCCGGCCTACAAGCCGATGGCGCCGAACTTTGACGACAGCGTTGCCTTCCAGGCCGCCGTTGAACTGTGCGTTGAAGGCACCAAGCAGCCGAACGGCTACACCGAGCCGGTCCTGCACCGCCGTCGCCGTGAGTTCAAGGCCAAGTTCGGCCTGTAAGACCCGCAGCAAGCAAGAAGCCCGGCCATCGCGCCGGGCTTTTTTGTGCCTGACGTTCGACCTGTGCAAATGACACAGGCATGATGGAAACATCAAGCGTCCTGCTCCAAGGGAGGGCTACCAATGCACGGCCGACTGCTACTACTGACCCTGCTGACCGTGGTCAGCGCCACCTCCACCGCACAGGCCGCCTCACTGCGCTGCGATAAGGGCATCGTCGAGACCGGTGACTCGCAGGACGACGTATTGAATCTGTGCGGCGCGCCCGATCAACGCGAGCACACACCCCGCCTGATCGATCCGGATGGCTATCCGGCCGAAGGCAGCGTCACGGTAGACATCTGGACCTACGGCCCTGACAACGGCATGGTGCGACGTCTGCGTTTTATTGATAAACGGCTGGTGAATATCGACAGCAGCCGGCACTGACTCCGGGAGCCAGCGATGAAATACATCTTCGAGGTGACGATAAAGCCGGGCTTTCAGCCCGAGGACTACGCCGATGCCTGGGTGCGCGCCAGCAACCTGATTCAGCAGGCTCCCGGCGCCCTGGGCACCGAACTGCATCGCAGCCTGAGCGACCCGGCCAAGCTGATTGCCATAGCCCACTGGGAGAGCAAGGCCGCGCGGGATGCGATGGAAGGCACGCCTAACCCGGCCGTCGCGGAGATTATCCGCAGCGCTGCACACTGCTGCGAGATTCGTTTCGTCGGGGAGTTTGACGAACCCGAATGGGTAGTTATACCGCCGAAAGCAGGCTAGCCCTTGGCGCCGCCGGCAAGATGCTCCAGCCATTCACTGCGCAGCACCATCTGATCCTCCGCGAGGCCACGCTCGACCAGCGCCTCACGCAATTGCTCGCGCTCGGCCACCAGCTCCAGCATGTCGCTGGTGTTGCCATCAAGGTGGTGCATCTCCTGCAGACCAAGGTGGTAGAAGCGCAGCAGCAGCATCGCCTGCTCGTCACCCGCCTTCACCGCGTCCTTGACCTGATGCATCTGGTTGGTTACCCGCATCAGTGCGCGCTTCAGGCGCCAGCCGTAAGCCGCAGCGTCCATCCAGGATTGTTTGAGAAACACGGTACGGACCAGGGTCGCGGTGATCGCTGCCGCCAGCAGCACACCGGCCAGATTCAGCCCAAAGTTGCTGCCATCGGCGCTGCCGAACAGGCCAATCAGCAGCGCCGGGAGTGCCATGCCGAGCAGAGCAAAGAGCGCCACGACAATCAGCGTGCTGCGTCGGGTCTGCCTTCTGAAGGTCTCTGGATCACGCTGTTCGATACGAAAAAGCTCGCTCACTGGTTACCACCCCTGATGCATGCAAAGACCCACAGTGTACGTGCTCGACCCGGCATCGCGCAGCAGGCGGCCGCAAAGCCGAGAAAGATTCTGTCGCCGATTGTTGCCCTGCGCTCAACGCGATACCATGCGCGGTTCGCAGGCCCCGCTGCCAAAAGGCTGCCGCGCGGGACCGCCCACCCTTATTCCGAGGAACCGCTACGCCGATGAATCGACGTATTCTTGTGTCCCTGCTCGCCCTTGGCCTTGCCATTGTGCAAGGCTGCGCCACCTACACCACACCGGCGGCCGGGGTAAACATGTCTACGCTGGGCGATGACGATATCGTCGAGCTGATGGCGCTGGAGCCCGCAGCGCAATTCCCCGCACGACTGGCCATGGTCCGCGTGCAGTCTTCCGGCTACCGCTCGCTGACCGCCGACAGCTACGGCACCGGCAGCTTCAGTGTGGTGACCACCCGCGACGTCGAGAGCGAAGAAGATGTGCAGCGCATCGCCGCCCTGGACAATGTTGCCGCAGTGGCGCCAATCACCCGCCTGATCCTGCCGCAGGAGCTCAATACCATCAAGGATCTGCGCTTGGGGGCTGCCCGTCTGAAGGCCGATATGTTGCTGATCTACACCCTGGATACACGCTTCAACGTCGAAAGCACCTCGCTCGGTCCGCTGTCGGCGGTGACCCTGGGTTTTCTGCCGAACAAGGAAGCGTTCGTCAGTGCAACCACGTCCGCACTGCTGGTTGATGTGAGAACCGGCTTCATCTACGGCACCGCCGAATCCACTGCGCGCGAGTCCCAACGCGCCAGCATGTGGAACTCCGAGGCGGCTATCGATAACGCTCGCCAGCTGGCAGAGCGCAACAGCTTCAGAGACTTTGTCGGCAAGTTTGAGACCCTTTGGCAGGCAACGCTGGCCGAGCACGTCAAGGTCGAGGCTCCCAGGCCGCTGACACCACCCGCCCCCAGCCCCGTACCGGAACCGACAGTCAAGCCGCCGGTACCGCCGGCCCTGGAGCCGCAGCCCGGCACTTATACGTTCTGAGGACGCTGCCATGCAGCCGCTGCCGCTGCTTTTGTTGAGCACCACAGTCGCGCTCGGCTTGCTGTACGCCAGCCGGATGTCGACGGCCAGCGCTCCACCGCCACGCCACCTGCTGCTGGGCCCGCTCGCCCTGTTGATGATTGCAGCCACGCTGACCGCTCTGGTGAGCTGCGACGCAACAGCAGGTGCCGACCGGGCCCTGCTGCTTCAGGTAGGTCAACACACTCCCTCCGCGCTGTCGCAGTTGCTGGCGTTTGCAACGCACACCGGTTCGGCACCGTTCCTGACGGTACTGATCAGCTGCTGGGTGATCGGCATGCTGGTCCGGCGCGACCTTGACAATGCCCTGCTGCTGGCGCTGTCCGGACTGGGCGGCGCCCTGCTGGTGGTCATCAGCAAACTGCTGATTGCCCGCCCGCGGCCGGAGCTGTGGGACACCGCGGCATTAAGCACCTACAGCTTTCCCAGCGGCCACACACTGGGCACCGCCGCCTGCGCCGGCGCGCTGGTCATTGTGCTGACTCGCCGGCACCCCCGACAGCGCCAGCTATGGGTGACGCTCGGCCTGAGCTGGCTGCTGCTGGTCGGGTTTTCGCGGCTGACCCTGGGCGTGCACTGGCCAAGCGATGTCTTGGCCGGAGCCTGCGCAGGGCTGGCGTTACCGCTGCTGTTGAGCCGGCTGCCAGGCTGTCGCCAGCCGGCGTGAACACCGACGCCGGGGCTCGCGAGCCCCGGCGCCTGACACCCTTTCAACAACCAGTTGCGGCACTCAGTTGGCGCGGCGCCCCGGCAGCATGCGCACCAGCGTGTTGTCGCGCAGCACGTAGTGATGGGCAATCCCAGCGGCGGCGTGCAGACCGATCAGCCAGTAGCCGGCGACGCCCAGCCATTCATGCACCTCCTTCAGCTGCCCTGCCAGCGCACGGTCAGGCGCGACCAGTGACGGCAAGGTCAACCAGCTGAAAATCTGGGTCTTGTCGCCGGCACTGAGAATAAGCCAGCCAATCAACGGCAGGCCGATCATCAAACCGTACAACGCCCAGTGCATGGCACTCGCCAGCGCACGCTGCCAGGCCGGAGGCGTTGGCGTAATGGTCGGGGCAGGAAACAGCCACCGCCCGATCAGGCGCAACCAGACCAGCACAAACACCGCCATGCCGAGGGCGAAGTGCCAGTGCTTGAGCAGCTCGCGCGGATCGCTGCCCTTGGGAAAATTGGTACGAAGTTCAATGCATGCATACACCGCTGCAATCAGCAGCAGCATGAGCCAGTGCAATGATACGTTGAGTGAGTGGTACCGCTGGGTAGACGCCGACATGATCACAAATCCCTGAGCAAGAATGGAGAGTAGTTACAGTTTATGCAGCAAGTCTTAATCCAGCCTTAAGAACAGCGACCCAGCGCACGGTGCGATCAACACGGATGGAACCTTCGGCGACAACCGCCTGACTAAAACCGAAACCAGCCAGGATCTGCGTAACCTGTATCCGATACACACGCAGCCGCGAGGTACCGCATGCCCCTATCCGCCGGACAGCCCCTGCCCGCCGAAGCGCCGCTGTTCATCGTGCTCAACGCCAGTTCCGGTCGCCACGACGGCGAGACCGTGCGTCAGACCATAGAACGCGTCCTTACTCAGGCAGGCCGCACCTTTACCCTGTTCGAGGCAGGCAAAGGCAGCGAGCTGGCCGACAAGACCCGAATCGCACTGGAACAGGCACGCCGACACCAGGGCGCGGTGATCGCAGCAGGAGGCGATGGCACGCTCAACGCCGTCAGCAACGCGGTGCTGGGCAGCGATGTCCCGTTCGGCATCCTGCCGCAAGGCACATTCAACTACTTCGGTCGCCGCTATGGCATTCCACAGAATACCGAGCAGGCCTGCCGCTGCCTGCTGGACGCGATAATCGAGCCGGTCCAGGTCGGCCTGCTCAACGGCCAGGTATTTTTGGTCAATGCCAGCCTTGGCCTCTACCCCGCATTACTCGAGGATCGCGAGGCCTGGAAGCAACGCTACGGTCGCAGCCGCCTGGTCGCATTCTGGTCCGCTCTGGCAACCCTGCTCAGGGCTCATCGCCAGTTCAGCGTACAACTGGAGACCGCGGGCCAGCTGAAACGCTTCCGCACCCAGACCATCGTGGTCGGCAACAACGCGCTGCAGCTTGAGCACGTCGGCATTGCCCAGCGTGAAGCGCTCGACAACGGCAATCTGGTCGCCATGACCGCCAGACCAATGGGGACGCCGGCGCTTTACGGCCTGCTGTTGCGTGGTCTGCTCAGCCGGCTCGGTGATGCAGAGCAAGTCAGCAGCTTCGGCTTCCGGCAGATGCGCGTGCGCCTTGGTAAGCGGGGTCGTCGGGTCAAGGTAGCCATGGACGGCGAGATCAGCTGGATGCATTCGCCGCTGTTATTCCAGGTAGCAGGCCATCGACTGCCGCTGCTGGTGCCCCGCGATCAGCATCTGCGGGAGTACGCATGATCCGGTTACTGCACCTGTCCGACCCGCATTTCGGCACCGAGCAGCCAGAGGTCATGGCCGCCCTGCTCGCCTTCGCGGCAGAACGCCGGCCGGACCTGACACTGCTGACCGGCGACATCACCCAGCGCGCGCGCGCCGATCAGTTCCGCCGCGCCCGCGCCTTTGCCGATCAACTGCCGGCCCCGGTGCTATCGGTGCCGGGCAACCATGATCTGCCGCTGTTCAATCTGGTTGGCCGACTGTTCAACCCCTACGGTCACTACCGCACCCATATCAGCAATGAACTGGAGCCGGTGTACGAGAGCAGTCGACTGCTGGTCATCGGCGTCAACTCCACCCGCCCGCAGCGCCACAAGAACGGTGAACTCAGCGACCGTCAGATCGAGCGGGTCTCACGCCTGCTGCGAAGTGCGCGCAGCGACCAGTTGCGCATCGTTATCCAGCACCATCCGGTACGAGCCATTGAAGCGTCGGACAAGGCCAATCTGCTGATCAATCACGAGCGGATCGTTCCGCGCTGGATTGATGCCGGGATGGACCTGCTCCTGGCCGGCCACATTCACCTGCCCTATGTGCGCCCACTGAACGGTCATGGTCAGCGGCAGGCCTGGACCGCCCAGGCCGGCACCGCCCTATCGTCCCGGGTGCGGGGCAACATACCCAACTCGGTCAACCTGATCGAATACAGTACTGACGGCCTGTTTCACCGCTGCGCCGTCGAACGCTGGGACTATGCCGAGACCAGCCGCGATTTTCGCCTCTACAGCCACACCGATCTGACGCTCGACCGCAATCCCTGAACCACCGCGCCAGCGCGCTCGGGTACACTAACGCGCCACACTGACCCGGAGACGCTGCCATGACCGATCTGACCCTGACGCAGTATCTGCTGATCGGCCTGATCTTTGTCTGGAGTGGCTTTGTCCGGTCAGGGCTGGGCTTCGGCGGGGCCGTACTGTCACTGCCGTTTCTGCTGCTGGTACACGACGATCCGCTGGTATTCCTGCCGCTGATCGCCGCACATCTGCTGCTGTTCTCATCGCTCACGGTCTTTCTCAACAACCGCGCGGCGTCGCGCCCGGCTGGCGGCGGCACGGTCGACTGGCGCTATCTCGGCCACATGCTGGCAGTGATGATGGTGCCCAAGCTGATCGGCGTGTTCGGCCTGCTGACCCTGCCGGCCGACGTGATGAGCATGATCATCTTCGTCATCGTCTCCGGCTACGCGATCTCCTACATTTTTAACCGGCCGTTTCGCAGTAACAGCCGGTTGGTTGACACTCTGTTTCTGATGCTGGGTGGCTATATCAGCGGCACATCGCTGATCGGCGCGCCCCTGATCATCGCCGTTGCGGCGCAGCATGTTGCCCGGGAAAAGCTGCGCGACACCCTGTTCGTACTCTGGTTCGTACTGGTCGCCATCAAGATGGCCGCCTTCGTCTGGGCCGGGGTAGATCTGCAACTGACTCATCATCTCTGGCTGCTGCCCTGTGTAACTGTCGGCCACCTGATTGGTCTGCGTTTCCACAACCGCATGCTGGCAGACAGCAGCGGCCGCTTCTTCCGCGTACTGGGCCTGACCCTGCTGGCCGTCAGCAGCATCGGCCTGCTCAAGGTTCTGCTGGACTGGTGACCCGTCAAACAGCGACTATGCTTGCAAGACACTGAATGAGCGGTAATGGAGAAATACCCATGCATGGACTCACCCTTTACAGCAATCCGCAGTCACGCGGCCGGATGGTGCACTGGATGCTCGAGGAGCTGCAGGTGTCCTACGAAACGGTCTGGATTCGCTACGGCAACGAGATGAAAGGCGACGCCTATCGCTTGATTAACCCGATGGGCAAGGTACCCGCCCTAATGCACGGCGACCTGCTGATTACCGAGTGCCCGGCTATTTGCGCCTACCTTGCCGACCGTTTCCCGCGGCACCGGCTGGCGCCGCCGGTTGACGATCCGCGCCGTGCCGCCTACCTGCGCTGGTTCTTTTTTGCAGCCGGCCCGCTGGAACAGGCCATTACCGCCCGCAAGCTGGGTTGGGAAGTTCCACCGGAGCGCGCGCGCATGGTCGGCTTCGGCAGCTTCGAAGACACCCTCGATACCCTGCAACAGGCGATGCTCGGCGGCCCCTGGCTGTGCGGCGACAACTTCACCGCCGCCGATCTGTATCTGTCATCCCAGCTGGGCTGGGCCATGCAGGAGGGGATCGTCCCCGAACGCCCCGGCTTTGCCGACTACGTTGCCGCCGCCTTTGCGCGACCGGCAGCAGAGCGCGCCAACGCCTTCAACGACGCAAACATCGGCGAGGCCTGAGATCAGCTCCCGGGACGCATGTCCTCCGGGTGCTGGCGCTGGTGCCGCCAGGCAAGCAGAAACAGCAGCATGCCCAGCGCTGCCGTCACGGCACCGACATAACCGGTCACCGTCCAGCCCAGACCGGCGCTGATCGCCACGCCACCCAGCCAGGGGCCAAGGGCATTGGCCACATTGAACGCCGCATGGTGAGAGGCCGCTGCCAGGGTCTGGGCATCGGCCGCCACATCCATCAACCGAGTCTGCAGGGGCGGCGACAGGGCGACCATGGTGCCGACCAGAAAGGCCGCCAGCAGCGCGCTCCAGAGCGTCTGTACAGCGAACGGAAAGAACAGCAGCACCAGCACACTCCAGATCAGCACAACGCCTACAGCGCCAAACTGAAGACGCTCGAACAGCCAGCCGCCCAGCAGATTGCCGGCCAGGGTGCCAGCACCGAAGGTCGCCACCGCTACCGGTACCACCAGCGGCGATACCCGAGTGACCTCCAGCAGGGTTACCGCAAGATAACTGAATACGCAGAACATGCCGGCAAAACCGATTGCACCGATACCCAGCGCGTACCAGACCTGAATGCGCCGAAACGCCTGCAGCTCGGTCAATGGGTTGCTGCGATGTTCGCTGCGATCCAGCGGCAGAACCCAGGCAACCAGCAGCATGGTCAGCAGCGCAATGAGCGCCACAGCGACAAAGGCATAACGCCAGTCAATCGACTGGCCCATCAGAGTTGCCAGAGGATTGCCGATCAGAATCGCGATGGTCAGCCCGAGCATTACCTGGCTGACCGCCGCCGCACGCTTGTGCGATGGCACCATTGACGCGGCCACCAGCGCCGCGACTCCGAAATAGGCGCCGTGCGGAAGGCCGGTAACGAAACGGGCAAGTATCAGCGAGTGATACCCCGGCGCCAGCGCCGTCGCGGCATTACCGAGGGCAAAGAACCCCATGAGCAGCAAAAGCAGGTGTCGCCGGTACAGGCGAGCACCCAGCACCGCCAGAATAGGTGCACCGACGACCACGCCCAGAGCGTAGGCACTGATGACGTGCCCGACCTGCGGCTCGCTGACACCCAGATCCGCGGCCATGGTCGGCATCAGGCCCATGATCACAAATTCACCGGTACCAATACCGAAGCCTCCGACAGCCAGGGCAAGCAGTACCAGCCAGGAAAGGGGGCGATGGGGGGTATCTGAAGACGCCGACGACAGGTCGGCAGACAGCTCTGACAAGGAAACTCCAGCACGGCAGACGATCGGGGCGGGGAATTATTCACGTTTTGCCCAGGCGCGTGAAGGCATACTTCGGCTTTTCTGGAAATTCAGAACAAAGCGCTGAAATTCAGGTCAACTCAAGCAATATCGGCTACGCGGGTTATCATGCAGGCCAACACCGCAGTCGAGACGAATAGATGTGGGAACTTAGCGGGTATGCAGGGCTATTCCTGGCTGCACTGGGTGCCGCCACCCTGCTGCCGTTGCAGTCCGAGGTGGTGCTGGTCGGCATGCTGCTGACCGAGCGCTACGACCTGACCCTGACGCTGATGGTGGCGACCGCCGGCAATCTGCTGGGCGCCATGATCAACTGGTGGCTGGGGCGTTATATCGAACACTTCCAGAAACGGCGCTGGTTCCCGCTGACACCCGAGCGTCTGCATCGCACCCAGCAGGCCTATCATCGCTGGGGCTTCTGGTCACTGCTGCTGAGCTGGGCGCCCTTCATCGGCGACCCCTTGACCATCGTCGCCGGGGTCATGCGCGAACCGCTCTGGCGCTTCACCCTTATCGTACTGGTCGCCAAGGGCGGGCGTTACCTGATTCTGGCAGGCGTTACCCTCGGCTGGCTGGCAGACTAGCAATATACAGCGCCTCCACCTTCTCGCGCGCCCATGGGGTACGCCGCAGAAATTTCAGACTGGAGTTCAGACTGGGCTCGTGCACAAAGCAGTTGATCGGTATCCGCCGCCCCAACTCGTCCCAGCCATAGCGATCAACCAGCCACTGCAGCAGCACCTTGAGGGTAACGCCGTGCAGCGGATCAGCATTGCGGTGGTCCGGCGGGACACTGGAAGACATGCGACAAGCCTCGATAACGGGATAAACCGCCATTCTACGCCAGCCCGGCGCAGACACCCCAACAATGCTAGAATTCGCCGTTTCCAGCCACACTGCCCTTGCGGATAGTTCAACGTGCCCCAGCCCGCTTTCGACTTTGACGTAATCGTACTCGGCGCCGGTGCCTCGGGCCTGATGTGCGCCGCCACCGCCGGCCAGCGTGGCCGCCGGGTGCTGGTAATCGAGCGCGCCAACCGCATCGGCAAGAAAATCCTGATGTCCGGTGGCGGGCGCTGCAACTTCACCAACTACAGTGTCGAGGCGGACAACTTCATCTCCGCCAACCCGCACTTCTGCAAGTCGGCCCTCAAGCGCTACAACCAGTGGGACTTCATCTCGATGGTCGGCCGCTACGCCATCGACTATGAAGAACGCAAACACCAGCAGCTGTTCTGCCGCGACTCGGCCAAGCCGATTCTCGACATGCTGGAAAACGAGTGTCTGCAGGCCGGCGTGGAAATTCGTACCCACTGCGAGTTGAGCACCGTAGCCCGGGCAGAGGATGGCGGCTTCGTCCTCAGCGTCGAACAGCAGGGCCGCCCCGGCACACTGCGCTGCCAGTCGCTGGTGGTGGCCACCGGTGGCCTGTCGATCCCGACGCTCGGCGGCAGCGGCATTGGCTATCAGCTGGCCGAGCAGTTCGGCCTCAAACTGGTCCCGCGCCACGCCGGGCTGGTGCCCTTCACCTTCAGCGATCAGCTCAAGCCGATCTGCGAGCGCTTGGCCGGGCTGGCGCTGGATGTCGAGGTCAGCTGCAACGGCCAGCACTTCAGCGAAGCCATGCTGTTTACCCATCGCGGCCTGAGTGGCCCGGCCATGCTGCAGATATCCAACTACTGGCAGGCGGGCGACACCCTCAGCATCGACCTGCTGCCCGGCCTCGATGCCACAGCCTGGCTGCTCGAGGAAAAACAGCAGCAACCGCGCAGCCGGCTGAAAACCCGCCTGACCATCCATCTGGCCAAGTCGCTGGTAGCCGAATTGCAGGCGCTCTGGTGGTCGGCCGACGACGATACAGCGCTGGCCGAAATGCCGGATCGACAGCTGCGCGAGATCGGGGCGCAGCTCAACAGCTGGCAGCTCAAGCCCTCCGGCACAGAAGGCTATCGCACCGCCGAGGTTACCCTCGGTGGCGTCAGCACCGACGACGTCAGCTCCAAGACCATGGAAGCCAAACACTGTCCCGGGCTGTTCTTCATAGGCGAGGTGCTCGACGTCAGCGGCCATCTCGGCGGCTTCAACTTCCAGTGGGCCTGGTCATCCGGCTACACCGCGGGCCAATTCGCCTGAATCGATCCATGGCCCAGGGGCGACGGCAAACATAACCCGTCCCGGTATCCTTGCCGCAGAGCCGTCTACACTCCAACTGATCACCCTCGGTGCTGCCCTATTGAGACGGCCAACCAAACGGAGCGAGACACGCCATGAGCACACGTTACACAGCCCTTGCCCTGGCGCTTTTTGCCAGCATCCCGACAACCGCTGCCACTGGGCAAGTCGCCGACAGCATTTACCTGGGCGGTCCGATTCTGACCATGGATGACCAGCAGCCGCGCGCCGAAGCGGTTGCCGTTACCGATGGAAAAATTATCGGCGTCGGCGCGCGTGCCGAGATCGAACGTGCCCACCGGGCGGCACAGACTGCACTGCATGACCTGCAAGGTCACGCGTTGCTGCCCGCGTTCTTCGATGCGCACAGCCATTTCAGCATGGTTGGCCTGCAGGCCATCTCGGCCAACCTGCTGCCGCCGCCCGATGGTCCGGGAAGCTCAATCGCCGAGCTGCAGACTGCGCTTCGGGAGCACCTCGCAGCCCATCCCGAGGTCCGCGAGATGAACCTGTTGATCGGCTTCAATTACGACAACTCGCAACTGGCGGAAAAACGCCATCCAACTCGCCAGGAGCTCGATGCAGTTGCCACCGACATTCCGATTGTTGCCATCCACCAGTCGGGGCACCTGGGGGTCTACAACAGCCTGGCGCTGAAGCAGGCCGGTATCGATGCGACCACCGTCAATCCCGAAGGCGGCGTCATTATCCGGGAGGCGGACGGTGTCACGCCCAATGGCGTCATGGAAGAGAACGCGCATATCGCCACCCTGATCAGGCTGATACCCCGTTTCACTGCGGCTCAGCACGCCGACATGCTCAACCGGGCCCAACAGATTTATCTGGCCAACGGCTTCACTACCGTGCAGGAAGGCCGCGCCTCCGCCGATACCGTGGTCGGCATGCAACAGGCCGCCGAGACCGGTCTGCTCAAGCTGGACCTGGTGATCTATCCGGACCTGGAGCAAACCCTCGACAGCCCGGTACTCACCGGCCCGCTGATGTCGCACGACTACCGGAGTCACCTGCGTCTGGGCGGTGTAAAGCTCACCTTTGACGGCTCTCCGCAGGGCAAGACTGCCTGGTTCACCCAGCCCTATGTCCAGCCCCCTGAACATGAACAGGCCGGTTACCGCGGCCGTCCGATCTTTGCCGACGACGCCGTACCGCTGGCGATGATGCGCAAGGCCTACGCCCACGGCTGGCAGGTACTGATTCACACCAACGGTGACGCCGCCATCGATCAGATGATCCGGCTGGTTCGCATGGCTCAGCCCGGCAACCCGCCCTCGTCCGGACCGCATACGGTGATGATCCACGGACAGTATCTGCGAGCCGACCAGATACCGCAGCTCAAGGCGCTGGGTATCTTCCCCTCACTGTATCCGATGCATACATTCTACTGGGGCGACTGGCACCGCACCTCGGTTGCCGGACCGGAGCGGGCCGCTTTCATCTCTCCCACCCGCGCGGTTCAGCAGGCTGGAATGACCTTCAGCATCCACTCCGATGCGCCGGTTATCTTCCCCGACTCGATGCGTTTGCTGCACAGCGCGGTCAACCGCGTTACCCGCAGCGGCTATGTGCTTGGCCCGGACCAGCGGCTGGATGTGGAAACTGCCCTCAAGGCAATGACCCTCTGGCCCGCCTGGCAGCATTCTGAAGGGGACAGCAAGGGCTCGATCAGCAGCGGCAAGCTGGCAGACCTGATCATCCTGGATCGTGACCCGACCACCGTGGCTAAAGAAGACCTGCTCTCGCTCCGGGTGCTGGAGACCATTAAGGAAGGACAACCCCTCTACCGCAGCGAGAAGCTGCCAGGTAGCTGACGCGCTGAGCTGCATACGCCGCGTGCAGGTTAGCGAGTGCCGTGAACCTCTGCAGTGCCGGCGTCACGCTCCTGCCGCCGGACCAGCAGGATTGCCAGCAGTATCAGCGCTGCCAGCATCGCCAGCCACAGCCACCCCAGCAAATGTGCATGACGGCCATAGAAGCTGGCCTGCGCACTGACGGAATAGGGCAGATCAACCAGCAACTCGGCCCGCGAAAAGGCCGGCGTGCCAGCCAGCGGCCGACCACTGGGTGCCGCCACAACCGAAGGGCCATTGTTGATCAGGTGCACCATGGGAACCCGATTTTCAACCGCTCGCATGATCGATATGGCCCGGTGCTGAAAGGGTTGCGAGGTCTCGCCAAACCAGTTGTCCTGGGAGACAAACAGCAGCACAGCACCGCTCACCTCATCCCCGATCGCGTCGGCAATAAACTCGGGGAAGGCCGTCTCGTAGCAAATTTTCGGTACCACCTGCATCCCGTCGATCGCAAAACGGGTATGCGCGTCCCCCGCCCCTACGGGCCGGAGATAGTCCCCCAGCACGGCGTGGGTCAGGGTGCTGATGCCGGGCAGTTGCCAGAACGCCGGCAGGTACTCACCAAAGGGCACGCGCAGCATCTTGCGGTATCGCTCTGCCAGCTCGCCGTCGCGGCGCAGCCAGCCCATCGTGTTGTAGCTGATCGGCTCGGCGTGGCGATTGCGGGTCTCCACATCATGGAATAACAGATCGGCGCCCATCGCCAGCACCTGGTCGGCGTAGGCCTGACGGACACTCTGGTGATCAAAGTAACCCTTGTAACGGGCCTCCGGCCAGACAACCCAGCGCGCGCCGGCCGCGGCCAGGCGACGGCTCGCTTCCATCTCCTCGGGATATTGCCGGGAATATCCCGCGGGCGGCGCGGGGATCCGCCGAGTTGGCGCGTCATTGGGCTGCACCAGCCCGACACGCATACGCTGCCAGTTGGCAACCTCGGCATCCCAGTGGGCCAGCGCCTGCCAACCGTAAACAAACCAGACCAGCACAAGCACCGCGCCCGTTGCCGCCAGTGCCGACGCCACCCGACCGCGCACACCCGCAAGCAGCTGAAACAGCAGTCCATTGACCAGCAGGATCAGCAAATCCATGCCCTGAGCGCCGACCACATCAGCACCCTGAATCGCGATCAGGAACGCTGCCTGAGTCTCACTGAAACGGATATCGAACAACCCGGGAAACAGGGCGCAGACGCCGACGATGGACAGCGGAAAGCTAAGCAATACCAGTTGCGGCAGACGCCGAGCCAACCAGCGATAGAGCAGGCAACCGAGGCCGATGGCAGCCCCGCAATAGATCCAGAACAGCGCTGCCAGAAGCACGCTGAGCGGCAGTGACAAGCCCTTGAGGTGAATGGCAAAGTGGACCATCCAATAGGCTGTGCCCAGATAGAACAGGCTGCCGGTCAGCCATCCCAGCAGCGCCGCACGAAGCGGCGACACGCCCTGCAGGGCACAGAGCAGCGGAAGCCAGCCAAACCAGGCGGTCCAGTAGAGACTGCCATCGACCCAGGGCAGGCACAGCAGTACGCCGGACAGCATGGCAAGCAAAACCTGCTGACCACGTCGACGCACTATCGGCACCCCCGCTGCCCGACGGTAGAGAAAACAGATATCCAGCTTGCCGGCAGAACCCATGCCCACTCCCAGGCTGCAACGTAACCCCGTCAGGCCCCCGACGATAGAAGCGCCCCGGGCGCCTGCACATCACCCTTACGGGTGAACATGGACTGGTCGCGGCCGCAGAAAACTCGCTATGCTTGGAGCTGAATTACCCAAGGGACATGCCATGCCGCACTGGATCACAGGTATCCTTACCTGCCTGCTCATATTGCTCAACACGCTGACAGGAATCGGCCCGATGCTGCTGATCGGCATAGTCAAGCTGCTGCCATGGCCACCGTTGCAACGGCTCTGCTCCGCCGCCGTCATGTGGATCGCCGAAACCTGGGCAGAGGGCAACAAGGCGATCTTCGCACTGCTGACGCCGACCCGTTGGGACATCCGTTGCGATGCCAATCTCAGCCAGCAGCACTCCTATCTGGTTATCAGCAATCATCAGTCCTGGGTCGACATCCCGGCGCTGGTCAAGGCCTTCAACCGCAAGACCCCCTACTTCAAGTTTTTCCTCAAACGCGAGCTGATCTGGGTGCCGTTTCTCGGCCTCGCCTTCTGGGCGCTCGACTACCCCTTCATGAAGCGCTACAGCAAGGCCCACCTGGCGAAACATCCGGAGGATCAGGGCAAGGACCTGGAAATAACCCAACGTGCCTGCGAGAAGTTTCAGGGGCTGCCGGTGACCGTGGTCAACTATCTGGAAGGCACGCGCTTCACCCCGGCCAAACACGCTCAGCAGCAGTCGCCCTACCGTAACCTGCTGAAACCCAAATCCGGTGGTATTGCCTTCGTCATCGCCGCGCTGGGCAAACAGATGCACACCGTTCTGGATGTCACCATCGTCTACCCCGGTGCACGACCTCCGGGATTCTGGGCGCTGGTCAGCGGTCAGGTCCCGCATGTGATCGTCGACATTCACGAATGCGAGCTGCCAGAGGCCCTGCTAGAGGGCGACTACAGCGGCGATCCGCACTACCGGGAGCACTTTCAGCGCTGGGTCTCAGATCTGTGGCAACGCAAGGATCAGCGTATCGACCAGTTGCGCAGCGAGACCGATCAGACCTGATCGGCGCAGCCGGCACACCAGGGCGTCGCTGGCAAGGCTTCAAGACGCGCGGGCGCGATCTGCTCACCACAGCGCTGACATTGCCCGTAATACCCTTCACGCAGACGTTGCAGCGCTGCTTCCACCTCGCGCAGCGCCGCTTCGGCCTCCAGCTTGAGCCCCCGCATCACATCGTCATTCTCGCGCTCCTGGGCCTGCTCGGCCCAGTCGGTGGAATGGCTGCTACGCAGGTCGCGCTCCAGCGCATCAAGGCGCCGGGCATATTCGTCGTACAGGGTCCGCAGGTTTGCCGCGGCAGTCTGGTTGTCCACGTTATAGAGCCCCCATCGGTTTACAAGCGTTGTTGTCGTTACCCCTTGGCTGGCCAGCCATGCTAGGCCATCGCGCTCAAGGCCTCCTGCAGAGACTGCACCGGCAAGCCGAGCGCCGCACCGACTTCGCGATTGCACAACGCCCCCCGACTGACATTCAGGCCGTTGGCCAGGTGCTGATTGGAGCGCAACGCAGCCGCCACACCCTGCTCCGCCAGTGCCAGCACAAAGGGCAATGTCGCATTATTCAGCGCCTGCGTCGCCGTGCGGGCGACCGCGCCCGGCATGTTGGCAACGCAGTAGTGCACCACGCCATCAACAATATAGGTCGGATCTGCATGGGTCGTGGCATGAGAGGTCTCGGCGCAGCCGCCCTGATCGATGGCAACATCCACCAGCACACTGCCCGACGGCATCCTGGCAACCATCTCGGCAGTGATCAGCTTTGGCGCAGCCGCACCCGGTACCAGCACCGCCCCCACCACCAGATCGGCTTGCAACAATGCTTCCTCGATTGCGCTATTGGTCGCATACAAGGTTTGAATCCGGTTGCCATACCGGTCATCAAGACGACGCAGCACGTCGGCACTCTTGTCGAGAACCTGGACCTGCGCCCCCAGTCCGACCGCCATCGCCAGCGCATTACTGCCAACAACACCACCTCCGAGGATGACTACTCGCCCCTGTGGCACGCCCGGAACGCCACCCAGCAGAACGCCGCGGCCGCCATGGGCCTTTTCCAGGCAGCTGGCACCGGCCTGAATGGCCATACGGCCGGCAACCTCAGACATGGGCGCCAGCAGCGGCAAACGGCCGGCCGCATCCGTCACGGTTTCATAGGCAATGCAGGTTGCCCCGGATGCAAGCAGGTCCCGGGTCTGCGCCGGATCCGGCGCCAGATGCAGATAGGTAAACAGCGTCTGCCCTGGACGCAGGCGTTGCCGCTCCTCGGCCTGCGGCTCCTTGACCTTGACGATCAGGTCGCTGTCACTGAAAACCTGCTCACAGGCAACCAGCTGGGCGCCAGCCTGCCGGTATGACGCGTCATCGTAGCCAATCGCGTCACCGGCACCTGACTCGACCAGCACCACGTGTCCGTGACCGACCAGCTCCTGCACCGATGCAGGAGTCAGTCCGACCCGGTATTCATGATTCTTGATTTCTCGTGGTACGCCGATACGCATGGCTCGCTCTCCCGTCCGTTAATCAACCTCTGTGAACAGTGTAGAAGAGCCCACGTCATCGGCAATTAATCTGAACGATTTGTTCTTTATTCAGAACACGTATCAGAGGTGCAGTCCGGCTTTGCCAGCGCATAGCGCTGCCCGGCGGCAACCACCTGATTACGTCCACCGCCCTTGGCCTCGTACATTCGTCGGTCAGCGATCCTGAGCAGCTCGCTCAGGCTGTCTCCGTCCTCACCAAGGGTGGCAACCCCGGCACTGAAGGTTACATTCAGTCTTTCCCGGCCGACTGTAACCGGGCTCTGAGCCAGCAGCACACGGACAGCGTCGGCCAGATCAGCGGCCTGCTCCAGCGTTGCACCCGGCAGCAGCATGGCGAACTCCTCTCCCCCCAGCCGACAGGGCAGATCAGAGTCTCGCAGCCGGCGCTTGAGCAACTGCGCGGTGTGCAGCAAGACGCTATCGCCAACCTCATGACCATAGCGGTCATTGACCTGCTTGAAATGGTCCAGATCCAGCACCACCAGCGACAACGGGGTATTGCTTCGGTCCGCCTGACTGCGCATCGCACGAAAGGCCTCCGACAAGCGCATGCGATTGGCCAGCCCGGTCAGGCTGTCCGTGCCGGCCAGTTCGATCAGCCGCTGCTCGTTATCGTCACGGCTGCGCTCGTAGATATGCGAAAACAGCATCACCGCCAGAGCACTGAAGCCCACGTTCGCCATCACCGCCAGATTTACCAGGCTCAACTCGGTCACATAGCGCACGTTGAAGGCCAGCACACCAAGGCTGATGAAGATCAGCGCCATCCAGAAGCCTCCGCGCTTGCCCAGCAGCAGGTAGGAAATGATCGGGATGGACTGAATCCAGGCAAAGATCGTATACGAGCTCTGCGGCAACAGCAGGGCAGTTACCATGATGCAGAAAAACGGCACAAGAAAAGCGAGGGTCCAGGCTTTGAGATGGGGTGTCGTATCAACAAAGCGCAGCATGAAAGCGGCGAAGGCGGCGTAGATCAGCTCCAGCGACGCCAGCAGATAAAGCTCGCGCTTGATGTTGATCAGGGCAAAGCTGGCCCCCGCGATCAGGGTCATCCACAACAGCGCCCGCAGCACCCGCCGCCGATGCTGCAGATTGCGCTCGAGACTGTCAGTCATGCCAGATCACCGTTTGAACACCACAGCCAACGGACCACTCCAGGTAGCGGATCATCCTGTAATCCCTGTTTGCCGGACATGGTCAGCAAAATACCCGAATTCTCGCGGAAAAACCCGAAACATATACCCTGATATCCCTTCTCAACAGGTCAATAAGTTGTCATGCTTGGCCGATAGACTTATTGATGGCTATCTGCCTTCTATCGGCCACCCTGCCCTCAACTGAACTCTGCCGGACAGCTTAGCAACAAGGATCATGCCGTGAGTGCCATTCCTCTGCTTGTATGCGACGACTCGAACATGGCTCGGAAGCAGCTCATCCGTGCGCTGCCGGCCAACTGGCCGTTCCGCATCAGCCAGGCCGCCAACGGGGTCGAGGGGCTTGAGGCTATCCGCCAGGGCAATGGACAGATCGTACTGCTTGACCTGACCATGCCGGAGCTGGATGGCTTTGGCGTGCTGGCGGCATTACGCGAGGAAGGCCTGACGCCTGAAGTCATCGTAGTTTCCGGCGACGTACAGGATGAAGCAGTACGCCGGGCCAAGGCACTCGGTGCACGCGCCTTCATCAAAAAGCCTGCTGACCCGATGCAACTGGCTGAGGCACTGAACACACTCGGCGTTGACGTCCCCATGGCGACAGCACCGACGACAGAAGAAGATGTCTACCGCACGCTGCCCAATGTCTCGTTCCGCGACGCCTTCCGCGAGGTATCCAACGTCGCCATGGGCCGCGCCGCCGAGTTGCTCGCACGCGTGCTGGGTGTCTTCATCAAACTGCCGATCCCCAACGTCAACATTCTCGAGGTGGGCGAGTTGCACATGGCCCTGGCAGACGCCCAGCGCGACGCCCGCCTGTCCGCCATCTGCCAAGGCTATATTGGTGGAGGTATTGCCGGCGAGGCACTGCTGATCTTCCACGACTCGGAGATCGATGATGTTGCCCGACTGCTGAACACCCAGCGCGATGAGGGTGCCCAGCTTGAAATGCTGCTGGACCTGGCCAGTATCATCATCGGCGCCTGCCTCAACGGTCTGTCCGAACAGCTCAACATTACGCTGTCGCAGGGGCATCCACTGGTGCTCGGCCAGCACTGCCCGATCGAAGACCTGATTCGTATCAATCAGCGCCGCTGGAAACGCACGCTGGCTGTCGAAATCAGCTACGGTCTCGAGAACCTGGACATTCATTTCGATCTGCTGCTGCTGTTTACCGAAGATTCGGTACCCAAGTTGCGGGAGCGGCTCGACTACATGATCGACTGATCAAGGAAGAAGACGCAGCACATGGCCGACACTTTCGATATCAATGAACTTCACTGGCTGCTCGATATCGTCCAGAGCATCGACGTCGGCGTGGTCGTACTCGACCGCGACTACAACGTCGAAGTCTGGAACAGCTTTATGGAGAACCACTCCGGTGTCAGCGCCGAGCAGGCTTCGCGCCACTCGCTGTTCGAGTTGTTTCCGGAGATCGACCAGAGCTGGTTCACCCACAAGGTTGAAACGGCCGTGATGCTCGGCACTCGCGCCTTTACCATCTGGGAGCAACGCCCCAGTCTGGTGCATTTCAAGAGCTACCAGCCGATTACCGGCCTGGCCGATGAAATGTACCAGAACGTCACCATCCTGCCACTGCGCAGTGCCACCGGCAAAACCGACCATGTCTGTCTGATCATCTACGATGTGACCGGCGTTGCCGTAAACAAGCGCCAGCTCGAGTCCGCCAATACCAAGCTGCAGGAGCTGGCGTTGCGCGACGGACTGACCGGACTGCTCAACCGACGCTACTGGGAGAGCTGCCTGGAGCGGGAGTTCGCCCGTCACCAGCGTTACGACAACCCGGTGAGCCTGGTCATCTTCGATATCGATCACTTCAAACGGGTCAACGATACCTATGGCCATCAGACCGGCGACGAAGTCATCCGCTCGGTGGCCGAAATCACTTCCCGGCTGGCCCGCGAAACCGACTTCGCCGGACGCTACGGCGGCGAGGAGTTTGTCGTCTTGCTGCCGGGCACCCATCTGGAAGGCGCAGCCCAGTTCGCCGAACGCTTGCGTCAGGCGGTTGAGCAGCAGGTACTCGACTATCAGGGCTCACCGCTGAGCTACACCATCAGCCTCGGTGTCGCTACCATCGGTGATGACATGCCCAACTACCAGGTGCTGCTGGAACGTGCCGACAAGGCGCTGTATGCCTCCAAGGAGCAAGGGCGAAACCGGGTCACACTGGCTCCTCAGGCATAGCAGCCAATGACTGACAACAGCGGTTGTCAGTGATATCAAAATACCGTTATTCTCCGGCAGCCTAGGCATGACAGAGCCGGGCCTGATTACCATTAATCCTGCAAAACAGTTCCGTTTTGCACAGTACGATACTGGCCAACGACCATGGAAGATCGAAAACGCGGCTGGCGCTGGGCCTATGCCAAGGCCCGCAGCTATCACACCGGCAAACTGCAAGCGGCCTACCGGGCGACGCGATTCTGGCTGACCGGCGACACCGGCACCTTTCCCAGCCACGGCGGCTTTCGCAAGACCCGCATCCGTCGCTGAGTACCAGTCATCTCTGCTACACTGCAGCGCCCGGTCCAAAGGGCGCCTGCCGTGACTTCCGATCAGTTCAATACCCTGCCACTGCCGCAAAGCATGCTGGCGACACTTACCCAGCTTGGCTACGAGCGCATGACGCCGATTCAGGCACAGGCACTGCCACCCATTCTGGCCGGTCAGGACCTGATCGCCCAGTCGCCCACCGGCAGCGGCAAAACTGCTGCGTTCGGCATCGGCCTGCTGACGCCGCTGAACCCGCGCTTTTTCGGGTGTCAGGCACTGGTACTCAGCCCGACCCGCGAACTGGCGGGCCAGATCACCGATGAGCTGCGCAAGCTGGCCCGCGGCATGGGCAATATCAAGATCGTGACACTCAGCGGTGGCGTTCCCTTCGGCCCGCAGGCAGCGTCACTGGAACAGGGCGCCCACGTCATCGTCGGCACGCCGGGGCGCGTGCAGGACCACCTCAAACGTGGCACCCTGAGCCTCGACAAGCTGAACTGCCTGGTGCTTGATGAGGCCGACCGCATGCTCGACATGGGCTTTGTCGATGCCATTCGCGAGATCATCCAGCAGACCCCGAGCCGCCGCCAGACCCTGCTGTTTTCGGCTACCTACCCCGAGAGTCTGGAGCAGTTGACCGGCGAGTTTCAGCGCAATCCGGCGCAGGTGCGGATTGAGCAGTCCGCGCCGGAAAACCCGATCGAACAGCGCTTCTATGAAATTCAGCCGGAGCAGCGCTTCGCATCAGTCTTGCGCCTGCTCGCAGCCAACCGCCCGCAACCCTGCATCGCCTTCTGTCATACGCGCCAGCAGTGTCAGGAACTGGCCGATTATCTGAACAAGGAAGGTATCAGCGCCCAGGCCCTGCACGGCGACATGGAGCAGCGCGAGCGCGATCAGGTACTGGCGCTGTTCGCCAACCAGAGCTGCAGCGTGCTGACCGCCACCGACGTCGCCGCACGCGGCATCGACATCGCCGGCGTCGCGGCAGTCATCAATGTCGAGCTGGCTGCCGACCCGGCCGCCCATGTTCACCGCATCGGTCGCAGCGGTCGTGCCGGCCAATCCGGTCTGGCGTTGAGTCTGGTCGCCCCGCGCGAACTCAAGCGTCTGAAGCCGATTGAGGAAGCCTGCGGCGAGCTAAACTGGCAGGACATCGAACGCCTGCCGGAGCGCCCGGACCGGCCGCTGATTGCCCCCATGCGTACACTGGCAGTAGCCGGTGGCCGCAAGGACAAACTGCGCCCCGGCGATCTGCTCGGCGCCCTGACCGGCGAGGCCGGCCTGACTGGTGATGCGATCGGCAAGATCAGCATCAGCGACTATCAGGCCCTCGTCGCCATCCGCCGTGATCAGGCCAAACTGGCACTGCAGCGCCTGGAAGACGGCAAGATCAAGGGGCGCCGCTTCAAGGTGCGGCTGATCTGAACAACCAAACCGAGAGGCCCGCCCACGCATGGACGCCAGCCAGCAACTGATTCTGCTGATCCTCGCCTGTACCGTCGGGCTGTTCCTCTGGGGCCGCCGGCGCCACGATGTGGTCGCGCTGGCGGCGCTGATGGCCTGCGTCGTGTCCGGCCTGACACCGACCACCGAGGCCTTTGTCGGTTTCGGTCACCCGGCGGTCATCACCGTGGCCGCGGTACTGATCCTCAGCAAGGGGCTGCAGACCACCGGCGCCGTCGAAGCGCTGGCACAGCGCGCGCTGCCCCAGCGCGGCGGCATGTTGCTCGGCCTCGGCGTGCTGACCCTGCTGGGCGCCACCCTCTCCGCCTTTATGAACAACGTGGGCGCCATGGCACTGCTGATGCCGATCGCCCTGCAGCTGGCCAGTCGTAACAATATCCCGCCCGGCAAGGTGCTCATGCCGCTGGCCTTCGGCACCATTCTTGGCGGCATGACCACGCTGATCGGTACGCCGCCCAACCTGATCGTCTCCGGCTTCCGCGCGCAGACCGAGCTGGGCGCCTACGGCATGTTCGACTTCACGCCGGTTGGCCTCGCTGTCGCCATCGGTGGCGTGCTGCTTGCGGTCATCGCCGGGCGCTGGCTGGTGCCGAACCGCCCGCAGACGGATGCCAGCAACTTCGACACCGGCACCTATCTGACCGAGGTCCACATTGATGCCGACAGCAAGGCCGACGGCAAACAGCTGCGCGAAGTCGAACAAATGCTGGACGACGGCGACGCCCAGATTGTTGGCATGGTCCGCAACGATTTTCGCGTCATCGCGCCGCAACCCGGCCGCAGGCTGCACGCCGGCGACATACTGGTCATCGAGGCCGATCCCGACGCGCTGGGCACCTCGCTGACCCGCCTGGGGCTGAAACTGGAAGAAGCGGTCGAGCCGGACAAGGGCAGCAAGGATGAAGCAGACGAATCCGAGTCGGACAGCGCCGCCGAAGTCGCGGCGCCGTCCGAGCAGGAGCAGGAAAAACCGGCCGCCCGCCACAGCGACGATATCGCCCTGCAGGAACTGGTCGCCCAGCCCGGCGCCGCGATTCTCGGGCGCAGTGCATCGGACATTGCCCTGCGCACCCGCTTCGGCATCAACCTGCTGGCGATTTCGCGCCAGGGCCACCGCTCCATTCGCCGCCTGCGCTGGACCGAAATCGAAGCCGGCGACGTGCTGCTGATGCAGGGCGACGCCGAATCCATCGCCGGCTTTGCCGCCGAGTACGGTTGCGTGCCGCTGGCCCAGCGCAGCATCCTGATTCCCGACCGTCGCCGAGCGATCACCGCCGTCGCGATCATGATTGCCGCCGTGGCACTCGCCGCGTTCGGCGTGCTGCCCGCCGCCGTGGCATTCACCGCCGGCGTACTGGGTTACATGCTGACCCGCGTGATTCCGCTGCGGCGCATCTACGAGGCGATCGACTGGCCCATCATCATTCTGCTCGGCGCGTTGATGCCGCTGGCGGCGGCGATGGCCGAGACCGGCGCCGCCGACGTACTGGCGCGCACCCTGCTGGAGCATGTTGCCCAGGGCAATCCGGTCATTGCGCTGACGTTGATGCTGGTGGTCACCATGACGCTGTCCGACTTCATGAACAACGCCGCCACCGCGGCGGTGATGTGTCCGATTGCACTGAGCATTGCCAGTCAGCTGGGGGTCAATCCGGACAGCTTTCTGATGGCGGTCGCCATCGGCGCCTCCTGCGCCTTCCTGACACCGATCGGTCATCAGAACAACACTCTGATTCTTGGCCCCGGCGGCTTCCGCTTTGGCGATTACTGGCGCCTGGGGCTGCCGATGGAACTGCTGGTAGTCGCCATCGGCATTCCCATGCTGCTGTGGGTATGGCCGCTGTAGGCGGCCACGTCATCACTCTTCAACCGGCTTGAAGTCTTCCTTGTAACGCACGGCACAATCCGGGCAGGTAAAACTGTCCGGCAACGCCTCCCAGCGCGTGCCGGCCGGATAACCCTGATGCGGGTCACCCGCCGCCTCGTCATACTCATAGCCACACTCGGGGCATTGATAGCGACTCATGCGGCCACCTCCCCACCCTCCGGCGCTGCCGCATCGACCAGCCCGTAACGACGCATCAGCAGCTCGCGCTTGGCCGGCAGAAAGTTGATGCGCGACGGGTCACGGCCGACTGCATCCAGCAGGCGCTTGTCCATCACCTTGAACCACAGCGGCGGGAAGTAGGTCAGCAGATACATGCCGAAGTAGCCGCTTGGCAGCCGCGGCAGATCCGGAAAGTCCCGCAGCGACTGATAGCGCCGAGTCGGATGGGCGTGGTGATCAGAGTGACGCTGCAAATGGAACAGCGCCCAGTTCGAGAACAGATGATTGCTGTTCCATGAATGATGCGGCTGGCAGCGCTCGTAACGCCCACTTGGTTCCTTGCGCCGCAGCAAGCCGTAATGCTCGATGTAATTGGCGAGCGTCAGCTGGAACGCGCCCCAGAAGGCAATCAGCAACATCACCGGCAGGATCTCGATACCCAGCCAGGCAATCAGGCCGCCATACAGCACCGCGCTGATCAGCGCCGGTTGCAGCACCTCGTTATCCAGACTCCAGACCGACTTGCCGCAGCGTTCAAGGCGCTGCGCCTCCAGATCCCAGGCGCGGAAGAAGGCGCCGGGCATCTCGCGGAATACAAACCGGTAGATGCTCTCCCCCATGCGCGATGACGCAGGATCTTCCGGGGTTGCCACGTCACGGTGGTGGCCGCGGTTGTGCTCGACAAAGAAGTGACCGTAAAAGCCCAGGGCCAGGGTGATCTTGGCCAGCCAGCGCTCCAGCTCGGTCTTCTTGTGACCCATTTCATGGCCCAGATTAAGGCCGAACCCCAGACTGCCGCCGGTTGAAATGATCACCGCCAGGGTGCCGTACCAGGGCAAGTCGTAGTAGCCGAGGAAGATAATATTGACCAGAAAGCTGACCCACAGAATTGGCACCAGCGCATAGGTTACGTAACGGTAGTAGGGGTCAGCTTCCAGTGCGGGTACCGCCTCTTCCGGCGGATTGCTCAGGTCTTCACCGAGCACAGCGTCCAGCGCGGGAATGACAATGTAGGCAAAGATGGTCGAAACCCACAGCCAGATGACCTGCGGCGAAACCAGCACATAAAGCAGCGGCCCAACGAGTGCCAGCATCGGCACGCCCAGGGAAAACAGCCAGAGCCGGCGCTTGCGATCAACATAGCCAGCCAGGCCGCTTGGAGCAGAAGCGGTAGACGTCATGCTTTTACCCTCTTGTTGTTGTGTTCTCAGGGATACGGCACCGGCATGGATTGCGGCACAGGCAACAGCAGCCGGCAAATGCCTCGACACATCATGCGCCTGCGGTCATCGACGGCCACCCGTTGCAAGCGGCAATAAACCGTCATATTGTGACAGCCATTGGACGCGACCCTACCAACAACAACAGCAAGGCCGACCATGCCCCCCGATCAGTCCTGGCTGAGTCCAGCTGCACATACCGTCTACGCCCGTCTGGTCCATGCCGAGCTGCGCCGCCTCGGCTTCAGCCCCGACGCCATTCGCAGTGCCAGCGACGTCGACTGGGACATCCTCCAGCAGGACAGTCAGTTCCTCAGTCTGGAAACCCTGACCAAACTGCTTGATAGCGCCATCGCCCTGACCGGCCATCCCGGCCTGGGATTCGCGGTCGGCATGCACACCGACGTCTCGGCCCATGGTCCCGGTGGCTATGCCGCCGTCACCGCACCAACCATCAGGGCCGCCGTCGAAGTGGTTGAACACTACTCCAGCCTGCGTCAGCATCTGGGCCATTTCGTCATCGAACAGGTCGAGCCGCCGGTGCTGCGCCTGGATGAAGAGCAGACCCCGTCGCAGGTTCGCGAATACCTGCTGGGGCACTTTGCTACCGGCATGCTGCGACTGCTGGAAACGGTCAGCGGCTTGCCACTGCAGCAGGAGGTTACCCTTGAATGGCCGCTACCGCGGCCGGACTGGGCCGATCAGGTGGCCGGCCATGCCGGGAAATGGATATTCGGCAGCGATGCGTTGCGCCTCCATCTGCCGGCAGGATTGTTTGCCCAGGCGTGCCTTGGAGCCGATCCGGATGCCCATCGTCAGGCTCTGCGCGACTGCGAACACCAACTGCAGCATCAGCTCCGGGGCGGCGACCTGAGTGAGAGGATCAAGAAACGCCTGCTCGGTTGCGAGTACCACTACCCAACCCTGGCCCAAATGGCTGCGCAGGAGCATATGACTGCGCGCACCCTGATTCGCCACCTGGGCAACGAGGGCGTGCGTTATCAGCAACTATTGGATGAGGTACGCAGCGAGCAGGCCTGCTGGCTGCTGGAACACACGGACTTGAGCGTGGAGCTGATTGCCGAGCGGCTCGGCTATCAGGACACCAGCAATTTCAGCCGCACCTTCCGGCGCTGGCTGGGTTGCCCGCCGCGCGCCTACCGGCAGCACAGCCAGGCAACCCGCTAGGGCGTCAGTTGGCCGGCACTACCCGCAGCACCTTGCCAGCGGGGCTGTCGGTCAGCAGATAGACAGCACCGTCCGGACCGCTGCGCACATCACGAAAGCGCTGGCCCAACTCGGTGAACAGGGACTCCTGCGCGCTGACCGTATCGCCATCCAGCACCACCCGGCGGACTTCCCTGCCCGCCAGCGCCGAGATCAGCAGGTTGCCCTGCCATTCAGGGAACAGATCCCCCTGATACAGCGCCATCCCGGACGGCGCAATCGACGGTACCCAGTAGGTCAGCGGCTGCTCCAGCCCGGGCAATTCGGTGTAGGGCGAGATCTGCGAGCCGTTGTAGTCGACACCGTAGGTGATCTTCGGCCAACCGTAGTTGTGACCGGCCCGAATCAGGTTCAGCTCATCACCGCCGCGCGGGCCGTGTTCGTGGCTGAACACGCGACCTTCGCCGTCCACTACGATCCCCTGCACATTGCGGTGGCCGATACTGTACAGCTCGGGCAATGTACCCTGCTGCGCCACAAAGGGATTGTCAGCCGGCGCCGAGCCATCACGATTGAGGCGCACGATGCTACCCAGGTGATTGCCGGTGTTCTGCGCCTGCTCGCGGTAATCAAAGCCGTCCCCAAGCGTCAGCAGCAGGGTATTGTCCGGCAGAAAGGCGATGCGACCACCATAATGCGCGCTGCCGCGCTTGGCTGGCTGAACACGAAAGATCTCGTGGGTATTCTCCAGCGCCGTACCATTGAAGGTCGCCGCCGCCAGACAGGTATGGTTGGCTTCCAGCGTGCCGCAGCTGTAGCTGAGGAACAGCTCGCCAGATTCAGCGAAATCAGGCGCCAGCGCCACATCCATCAGACCCGCCTGACTGTTGACGAAGGCCTCGGGCACACCGGCTACCGGTTCGGCACGCAGCGTGCCGTCAGCGCCAATCAGGCGCAGGTGGCCGGCACGCTCGGTGACCAGCATGCCGCCATCCGGCAGAAACGCCAGTGACCACGGATTGCTCAGTCCCTCGGCGACCGTTTCGATCTGATAGCCCGCCGCCGCAACCGGGCCTGCACAGAGCGCCAGGGCGGCGCCGACCAGAGTGAACCTGTTCATTAACTGTCTCCTTGCAGGATTAACCGAGCACACGCAGCCCGCGCCGCGCCTTGGGTTTGGTCAAACGGCCGAACAGCGCACTGCCCAGACCGACTGCCGCCATCATGCTCAACAGGCCGGATGTTTCGCGAGTCGCCGCGATAAAGGTCGGCATCGGCAGCAGCGTGTTTGCCAGGGTGAAGGCCGCCCAGATGCCGACAAACCCACCCAGAAAATACAGCAGCCAGCGCCAAGGCTTGAAGATGCGCCCCAGTGCCTCGGCCAGCGGCAGCGCCAGCAGCAGGGTCGCCGCAACCATGACGACGAAAATCGGGGTAAAGGTCAGCAGGTCATGCAGACTGCTCTGCGCACGGGTCGCCAGATCAACCGGCACGTCCATGGCCTGCAGTGCGGCCAGATTGAACTGGGTCTGGACCAGCGAGCCCAGCAGGGTCGCCACCAGCACGGCCAGCAGATAGAGGAAGACGATCCGCAGTACGGTCATCAATTTCATTGTCGTTATCCTGTTACGCAGTGCGAGCACTCAGCTCGCGTCAGTACCATCGGGCAGGGTCGGCAGATTGCGCAAGGCCTGCTCGTAGGCGGGAGTATCAAAGGCAGCGTCCTGCTCCAGCATCTGGTTGATGCTGTGGGCCAGAACCTGCGCCATCAGCTCGAGAATATCCTCGCGCGCATAACCGACCAGCGTCAGCTTGTTCATGGTCGCCTGCGCAGCAGGTGGCTCACCGGCAGCCAGCTGATTCTCGATCGCTTCTATCAGGCGGGCCTCGGCGAAGGACTCGTCGTCCTGTTCGTCCTGATTGCTCATATCTCTGTCCTGTTGCAAAAAGGGCGGCTTGCGCCGCCCCTTCAGTGCTCAGTTAACCTTGGCTTCCAGCTCGCCACTGGCGTAACGCTGGAACATGCCTTCCAGGGAGATCGGCTTGATCTTCGAGGCGTTACCGGCGGTGCCAAAGGCTTCGTAGCGGGCGATACAGATGTCGCGCATGGCGTCGATGGTCTTGGCGAAGAACTTGCGCGGGTCGAACTCGCTCGGGTGCTCGGCCATCATGCGGCGCATGGCACCAGTAGACGCCAGACGCAGGTCGGTGTCGATGTTGACCTTGCGTACACCGTGCTTGATGCCCTCGACGATTTCCTCGACCGGCACACCATAGGTTTCCTTGATGTCGCCGCCGAACTCGTTGATCACCTTCAGCCACTCCTGCGGAACCGAGGAGGAGCCGTGCATCACCAGGTGGGTGTTGGGAATGCGCTTGTGGATTTCCTTGATGCGCTCGATTGACAGCACATCGCCCGTCGGCGGCTTGGTGAACTTGTAGGCGCCGTGGCTGGTGCCGATGGCGATCGCCAGCGCATCAACCTGAGTGGCCTTGACGAAGGCCGCGGCTTCTTCCGGGTCGGTCAGCAGCTGGCTGTGATCCAGCACGCCCTCGGCGCCAACGCCGTCTTCCTCACCCGCCATGCCGGTTTCCAGACTGCCCAGGCAACCCAGCTCGCCTTCCACGGACACACCGCAGGCGTGGGCGAACGCCACGGTCTGCTGGGTCACGCGGACGTTGTAGTCGTAGTCGGCCGGGGTCTTGCCGTCTTCCTTCAGCGAGCCGTCCATCATCACCGAGCTGAAGCCCAGTTGAATCGAGCGCTGGCACACGTCCGGGCTGGTACCGTGATCCTGGTGCATGCACACCGGAATATGCGGAAACTCCTCGATGGCAGCCAGGATCAGGTGACGCAGGAAGGGCGCACCAGCGTACTTGCGGGCGCCGGCAGAGGCCTGCACGATCACCGGGGAATCGGTCTTGTCGGCCGCTTCCATAATGGCGCGCATCTGCTCCAGGTTGTTGACGTTGAAAGCGGGCACGCCGTAACCGTATTCGGCGGCGTGGTCGAGCATCTGGCGCAGGCTGATAAGAGCCATAATCAATCTCTCCGTTAAAAAAGTCGTTGCGGCAAGCGACAAGCCCCAAGCGGCAAGCTGTCCGGGCGATCCCGACAGTCTACCCGCCTGACCTGAGGCTGGTCACCCCTTGCAGCTTGAGGCTTGCAGCTATGCTTAGCGCGCACGCTGCTCCAGAATCTCGACAGCCGGCAGTACCTTGCCCTCGACGAACTCGAGGAAGGCGCCACCACCGGTGGAGATGTAGGAAATCTGTTCGGCAACACCGTACTTGTCGATGGCAGCCAGGGTGTCACCACCACCGGCGATCGAGAAGCCCTCACTGGCAGCGATGGCATGCGCCAGCGCCTTGGTGCCTTCGCCGAACTGGTCGAACTCGAAGACACCAACCGGGCCGTTCCAGAGGATGGTGCCGGAGGCTTTGAGCATCTCGCCAAACTGCGCTGCAGTCTGCGGGCCGATGTCGAGAATCATGTCATCGTCAGCCACGTCAGCGACGGCCTTGACAGTGGCAGTGGCGGACTCGGCAAATTCCTTGGCAACCACCACGTCAACCGGCAGCGGCACACTGACCTTGGCGGCAATGGACTTGGCGGTATCAACGAGGTCGGCTTCGTACAGCGACTTGCCAACCTTGTAACCGGCGGCCGCGAGGAAGGTGTTGGCGATGCCGCCGCCAACGATCAGCTGGTCGCACTTGTCCGACAGCGCGGTGAGCACATCCAGTTTGGTCGAAACCTTGGAGCCGGCAACAATCGCCACCATCGGGCGGGCCGGCTTGTCCAGCGCCTTGGCCAGCGCGTCCAGCTCGGCGGCCAGCAGCGGACCGGCGCAGGCGATCTTGGCAAACTTGGCAACACCGTGGGTCGAACCCTGGGCGCGGTGGGCGGTACCGAAGGCGTCCATCACGAACACATCGCACAGCGCCGCGTACTGCTGGGCCAGCTCGTCGGTGTTCTTCTTCTCGCCCTTGTTGAAGCGGACGTTTTCCAGCAGCACCAGCTCGCCCGGCTTGACCTCGACACCGCCGAGATAGTCGCGCACCAGCGGCACTTCACGGCCCAGCGCTTCGCTCAGGTAAGCGGCGACCGGTGCCAGGCTGTTCTCTTCGCTGAACACGCCCTCTTCCGGACGGCCCAGATGCGAGCAAACCATGACCGCAGCACCCTTCTCCAGCGCCAGCTTGATGGTGGGCAGCGAGGCAACAATGCGCGCATCGCTGGCGACCTTGCCGTTCTTGACCGGCACGTTGAGGTCTTCACGAATCAGTACACGCTGGCCGTTCAGGTCCAGCTCATTCATGGTCAGTACGGTCATAGCCCGCTCCTTCGTTCAATAAGGGTTAATCAGTTGCGCCGCCGTTGGCCGCGCTCAAGTCATTCGACAGGTTGCGCCAGCCAGTACTGGGCAACATCCAGCATGCGGTTGGCAAAACCCCATTCGTTATCAAACCAGACCAGCAGATTCACCAACCGCGGGCCGGAGACGCGGGTCTGGCTGCCATCGACAATCGCCGAGTGCGGGTCGTGGTTGAAGTCGCAGCTGGCGTGGGGCAGCTCGGTATAATCGAGCAGCCCCGCATAGTCACCTTCCGCCGCCGCGCGCAGCAGCGCATTGACTTCAGCAGCGCTGGTGTCGCGCGCGGTCTGCAGGGTGATATCCAGCGCCGACACATTTACCGTCGGTACCCGAATCGCCTTGGCCTGGATGCGCCCGGCCAGCTCCGGCAGCAGCCGCTCGATGCCGCGTGCCAAACCGGTCGAGACCGGAATCACCGACTGGAATGCCGAACGGGTGCGGCGCAGGTCAGCGTGATGGTAAGCGTCGATCACCGGCTGATCGTTCATTGCCGAATGAATGGTGGTGATGGAAACGTACTCCAGCCCGATCACTTCGTTCAGCAACTTGAGCAGCGGCACGCTGCAATTGGTGGTGCAGGAGGCGTTGGACACCAGACGGGCGTCGCGCGGCAGGCTGGCGTGATTGACGCCATACACCAGCGTTGCATCCACCGCCTCTTCGCTTGCCATCGGCTGCGAAAACAGCACCCGCGGCACCCCGGCGTGAACAAAGCGCAACCCCTGATCACGGGTGGTGTACTGGCCGGAACACTCCAGCAGCAGATCGATATCCAGCCCGCGCCAGTCAACCCCTTCCGGCTCCGCCTCGCGCAATACCTGAATCGCCTGCCCGTTGATCTGCAAGCAGTCACCGCTGACCCGCACCTCGCCCGGAAAGCGGCCGTGCGTGGAGTCAAAACGGGTCAGGTATTCAATACTGTCGCGGTCGGCCAGATCATTCAGCGCCACCACCCGCACGTCCAGATCACCACGCTCGTGCAACGCGCGCAGCACGCAGCGACCGATCCGGCCGTAGCCGTTCAGGGCAATTTTATAGGGACGCGGGTGGGACATAACAGCAGGCTCCGCCTGGCTGCAAGCTGCAAGCTGCAAGCTGCAAGCAGGCAGAGCGCCGCTTGTAGCTTGAGGCTTGAGGCTTGCCGCTGGTTTAGTCTTCCAACAGCTCTTCAGCCGCTGCCAGCACGTTGTCGAGGGTGAAACCGAACTCCTCGAACAGCGCCGCAGCCGGAGCGGATTCGCCGAAGCTCTGCATGCCGATGATGCGGCCGTCGAGGCCGACGTACTTGTACCAGAAGTCGGCGTGGGAGGCTTCGATGGCGATACGAGCACCCACTTCCAGCGGCAGGACCGACTGTTTGTAGGCGGCGTCCTGCTGGTCGAACACGCTGGTCGACGGCATAGACACCACGCGAACCTTGCGGCCCTGTTCGGTCAAGGCGGTCCAGGCGTTGACCGCCAGACCGACTTCGGAACCGGTCGAGATCAGGATCAGTTCAGGCTCGCCGTCGCAGTCCTTCAGTACGTAACCGCCGCGGGTAACGTTGGCCAGTTGCTCGGCATCGCGCTCCTGGTGCGGCAGATTCTGACGCGAGAAGATCAGCGCGCTCGGGCCGTCAGCTCGCTCCAGCGCGTACTTCCAGGCAATCGCCGACTCAACCGCGTCAGCCGGACGCCAGGTGTCCAGATTCGGCGTACCGCGCAGGCTGGCCAGCTGTTCGATCGGCTGGTGGGTCGGGCCGTCTTCACCCAGACCGATGGAGTCGTGGGTGTAGACGTGGATCACGCGCTGCTTCATCAGCGCCGACATGCGCACCGCGTTGCGGGCGTATTCCATGAAGATCAGGAAGGTAGCGCCGTAGGGCACGAAGCCGCCGTGCAGGGCGATACCGTTCATGATCGCGGTCATGCCGAATTCGCGCACACCGTAGAACAGGTAGTTGCCGGACGCGTCTGCAGACTCCACGCCCTTGCAGCCCTTCCACAGAGTCAGGTTGGAGCCGGCCAGGTCGGCGGAGCCACCGAGCATTTCCGGCAGCAGCGGGCCAAAGGCGTTCAGGGTGTTCTGGCTGGCCTTGCGGCTGGCGATGGTTTCACCCTTGGCAACCACCTCGGCGATGTAGGCATCGGCCTTGGCGCTGAAGTCAGCCGGCAGATCGCCAGCCAGACGACGCTGCAGCTCGGCAGCCAGTTCCGGGAAGGCAGCCTGATAGGCGGCAAACTTGTCGTTCCAGGCGGCTTCGGCCTTGGCGCCGGCCTCGTGGGCGTCCCACTCGGCCTTGATGTCAGCCGGAATTTCGAACGGGGCGTGCGGCCAGTTCAGCGCTTCACGGGTAGCAGCGATTTCCGCCTCGCCCAGTGCTGCGCCGTGGCACTCTTCCTTGCCCTGCTTGTTCGGCGAACCGAAACCGATGATGGTCTTGCAGCAGATCAGGGTCGGCTGCTCGGTATTCTTGCGTGCGGTCTCAATGGCGGTCTTGATCTCGTCGGCATCGTGGCCGTCGACATTGCGGATCACCTGCCAGCCGTAAGCCTCGAAACGCTTGGGCGTGTCGTCGGTAAACCAGCCTTCGACTTCACCGTCGATGGAGATGCCGTTGTCGTCGTAGAAGGCAACCAGCTTGCCCAGACCCAGGGTGCCGGCCAGTGAACAGACTTCGTGGGAGATGCCTTCCATCATGCAGCCGTCGCCGAGGAACACGTAGGTGTTGTGGTCGACAACCTCGTGACCTTCACGGTTGAACTGCGCAGCCAGCACCTTCTCGGCGATCGCCATGCCCACGGCATTGGCAATGCCCTGCCCCAGCGGGCCGGTGGTGGTTTCAACGCCCGGGGTGTAGCCGTATTCCGGGTGGCCCGGCGTTTTGCTGTGCAGCTGACGGAAGTTCTTGATGTCGTCAATGCTGACGTCGTAACCAGTCAGGTGCAGCAGCGAGTAGATCAGCATCGAGCCGTGACCGTTGGACAGCACGAAGCGGTCGCGGTCGGCGAAATTCGGGTTGGCCGGGTTGTGCTTCAGATAGTCGCGCCACAGCACTTCGGCGATATCCGCCATACCCATGGGCGCACCGGGGTGGCCGCTGTTGGCTTTCTGCACGGCATCCATGCTGAGGGCACGAATGGCATTGGCACGGTCACGACGACTGGGCATGAACAACTCCTGTGGTTGGCAAGGCATGGGCGTTTGCCGCAACACGCGGCTGGCCGGGAAAAGAAGGCGGGCATTTTCGCGCAAACGGCCGTTTCGGGCAATGAAAACACCGTTCCGAGTGCGGTTATCGTTCGCTCGCCGGACGAACGGAGGGCTCTATATCAAAGTTTTTTGATATAGCCGTTGCGGCGACGCCCGATCAAAACTAAACTGCGCCGCATGAACCAGATTGCGCACCTTCCCGCCACCCCCAGTCAGACCGACGACCTGGCCGCCTTTTGCAAGGCCGCTGGCGATGTGTTGCGGCTGGATATCCTGCGGGTGCTGCGCAGCGACTCGTTCGGCGTGCTGGAACTGGCGCAGATCTTCGGCATGCGCCAGTCCGGCATGAGCCACCACCTCAAGGTGCTGGCAAACGCAGGGCTGGTGAGCACGCGCCGCGAAGGCAACTCGATCTTTTACCGTCGCAGCCTGCCGGTCACTGAACAGCCCTGGCATCGGCTGCACAGCCAACTGCTGAACGAACTCGACAGCCAGCCGGATGACGCCCAACTGCAGCAAGCCATTGCTGCAGTGCACGCCCAGCGTGCCGAGCTGTCACGCCAGTTCTTTGCCCGTTTTGCCGATGGCACCCCGGCGCAGCAGGACCTGATCGCCCACTTTGGCATCTACCGCGAGCCGCTGCTGACCCTGATCGACGCCCTGCCGCTGCCGGCCCGGCAACTGGCCATCGAGATTGGTCCGGGCGAAGGCGGCTTTCTGCCCAGCCTGGCCAGCCGCTTCGAGCGCGTGGTCGGACTCGACAACGCCGAGGCCATGCTTGAGCGCGCGCGCCAGCAGTGTCAGGACGCGGGCCTCGACAACGTGGACTGCCTGCTCGCCGACGCCCTGCTGCCGCAGCAATTGCCGCTGGCTGACTGCGTGGTCTGCAACATGGTGCTGCACCACATGCCGGCGCCGGCTGAAGCGCTCAAGCGCTTTGCCGCACTGCTCAAACCCGGTGGCAGCCTGGTGCTGACCGAGCTGTGCAGCCACGACCAGAGCTGGGTACGCGACAGCTGCGGCGATCTGTGGCTAGGCTTTGACCAGGATGATATTGCGCGCTGGGCCGAAGCTGCCGGACTGCGTCCGGGCAACAGCCAGTACATCGGCCTGCGTAACGGCTTTCAGCTGCAACTGCTGCAGCTGGCCAAACCCGAATCCCCTTCTCCCGAGGACAGGAAAGACCCATGAGCGATTACTCGATTTTCACCTCCGAATCCGTGTCCGAAGGCCATCCGGACAAACTGGCTGACCAGATTTCCGACGCCGTTCTGGACGCCATCCTGAGCGAAGACAAATTTGCCCGGGTCGCCTGTGAAACCATGGTCAAGACCGGTGTTGCCATCGTCGGCGGTGAAATCACCACCAGCGCCTGGGTCGACCTCGAAGACCTGGTGCGCGGCGTCATCTGCGACATCGGCTACACCTCCTCGGACGTCGGCTACGACGGCGCCACCTGCGGCGTGATCAACATCATCGGCAAGCAGTCGCCGGACATCGCCCAGGGCGTTGACCGCCAGAAGCCGGAAGATCAGGGCGCCGGTGACCAGGGCCTGATGTTCGGCTACGCCAGCAACGAAACCGACGTGCTGATGCCGGCCCCGATTACCTTCGCTCACCGTCTGGTCGAGCGTCAGGCTGAAGCGCGCAAGGACGGCAGCCTCGGCTGGCTGCGCCCGGACGCCAAGTCGCAGGTCACCTGCCGCTACGAGAACGGCATCGTCACCGGTATCGACGCCATCGTGCTGTCGACCCAGCACAACCCGGACATCAGCCAGGCGGACCTGCGCGAAGCGGTGATGGAAGAGATCGTCAAAAAGGTGATCCCGGCCGAACTGCTGCACGCCGCCACCCAGTACCACATCAACCCGACCGGCAAGTTCGTCATCGGCGGCCCGGTGGGCGACTGCGGTCTGACCGGTCGCAAGATCATCGTCGACACCTACGGCGGCATGGCTCGCCACGGTGGCGGCGCGTTCTCCGGCAAGGATCCGTCCAAGGTTGACCGCAGCGCCGCCTACGCCGGCCGCTACGTCGCCAAGAACATCGTCGCTGCCGGCCTGGCCGACAAGTGCGAGATTCAGGTTTCCTACGCCATCGGCGTGGCGCAGCCGACCTCGGTATCGATCAATACCTTCGGCACCGGCAAGATCAGCGACGAAAAGATCATCCAGCTGGTGCGTCAGCACTTCGACCTGCGCCCGTACGCGATCACCCGCATGCTCGACCTGCTGCACCCGATGTACCGCGCAACCGCCGCGTACGGCCACTTCGGCCGCAACCCGTTCGAGATGACCGTCAAGGGTGACACCTTCACGGCCTTCCCGTGGGAGAAAACAGACAAGGCAGACGCGCTGCGCGCGGACGCCTGACGGCGTAGCGGCAAGCTACAAGCTACAAGCAGGCTCGGTTGAGCGATGACCCCAGGTGTTTCTGCTGAGATCCAGTTACTCTCTCAGCCAAAAGAAAACCCGCACGATTCGCAACCGCGCGGGTTTTACTTGCAGCTTGAGGCTTGCAGCTGCAGCTATCGCCGCTCAGCGGCGATAGCTGTCATGACAGCTTTTGCAGGACTGCTGGACCGCACGCAGCTCATCAGCTGCCTGGTCCAGAGATTTGATGCCGACAGAGGTAACGGCATGCAGGTCGGCGACCTTGGCCTTGAAGTCATCAATGGCCAGGGCAAAGCCTTCGGGATCGGACCAGACGGTGTCCTTGGTGCGGTTCGGCTCAGGGTCATCGCCCGGGGTCGGGAAGTGCTCCCAGGGCTGATCGGCGAGCTGGGCCAGGGTATCGGCCTTGTTCATGAACTCGCCCATGCTGGGGGTTACGCGACCGGTCAGCATGCCGCTCATCGGCTCGGTCTGGCGCAGCATCTGCTTGAACAGCGCCTGGCGCTTGCCTTCGTGCGAGTTGGGGTCAGGTTCATTGTTGCAGCCAGCCAGGGCCGCGCCGAGCAACAGGGCGACAACGAGTTTTCGGTATGGAACAGCGATCATGTTTCATCCAGACGACATACAGGAGGGGCGACAGTATCGCCTCTGAACCGATTCCGGCCAAGGCGTGTTCCTGTGCGAACAGCCTGACCGGGTAACTTCAGCTCCGGACGAGGGGCGCTGCAGCAGCGGCTCCAGCCGCTGCCAGGCTCGTCCGGGGCGTGCGACATTTAACCGCGCCCATTCGCAACCACGAATGGAGAAATCAGATGAGTGCCGTGATCAATAACGCCTTTACCGACTACAAGGTCGCCGACATCAGCCTGGCCGACTGGGGCCGCCGCGAGATCATCATCGCCGAGTCGGAAATGCCCGCGCTGATGGGCTTGCGCCGCAAGTACGCCGGCGAGCAGCCGCTCAAGGGTGCCAAGATTCTGGGCTGTATCCACATGACCATCCAGACTGCCGTGCTGATCGAAACCCTGACTGCCCTGGGCGCCGAAGTACGCTGGTCTTCCTGCAACATCTTCTCAACCCAGGATCAGGCCGCTGCTGCGATCGCTGCCGCCGGCATCCCGGTATTTGCCTGGAAGGGTGAGACCGAAGAAGAGTACGAATGGTGCATCGAGCAGACCATCCTCAAGGACGGTCAGCCCTGGGACGCCAACATGGTGCTGGACGACGGCGGCGACCTGACCGAAATCCTGCACAAGAAATACCCGGCGATGCTGGACAAGATCCACGGCATCACCGAAGAGACCACCACCGGCGTACACCGCCTGCTCGACATGCTCAAGGCGGGCACCCTGAAAGTCCCGGCGATCAACGTCAACGACTCGGTCACCAAGAGCAAGAACGACAACAAGTACGGCTGCCGCCACAGCCTGAACGACGCCATCAAGCGCGGCACCGACCACCTGCTGTCCGGCAAGCAGGCGCTGGTCATCGGTTACGGTGACGTGGGCAAGGGCTCTGCACAGTCGCTGCGTCAGGAAGGCATGATCGTCAAGGTCACCGAAATCGACCCGATCTGCGCCATGCAGGCCTGCATGGACGGTTTCGAAGTCGTGTCCCCGTACCACAACGGCATCAACGACGGCACCGACGCCTGCGTCGACGCGGCCCTGCTCGGCAAGATCGACCTGATCGTCACCACCACCGGCAACGCCAACGTCTGTGACGCCGGCATGCTCAAGGCCCTGAAAAAGCGCGCCGTGGTCTGCAACATCGGTCACTTCGACAACGAGATCGATACCGCCTTCATGCGCGCCAACTGGGGCTGGGAAGAGGTCAAGCCGCAGGTGCACAAGATCCACCGCACCGGCAAGATCATTGACGCCACCAATGACGACTACCTGATCCTGCTGGCCGAAGGCCGCTTGGTGAACCTGGGTAACGCTACCGGCCACCCCTCGCGGATCATGGACGGCTCCTTCGCCAACCAGGTGCTGGCCCAGATCCACCTGTTCGAGCGCAAGTTCGCCGATCTGTCTGCCGAAGGCAAAGCCGCTGCGCTGACCGTTGAGGTACTGCCGAAGAAGCTGGACGAAGAGGTCGCACTGGAAATGGTCAAGGGCTTCGGTGGCGTCGTCACCCAGCTGACCAAGACCCAGGCAGACTACATCGGCGTTACCGTCGAAGGCCCGTTCAAGCCCGACAGCTATCGCTACTGATAGCTGTCAGCCGCAAGCGGCAAGCCTCAAGAACCCTGCCCGCCCCGCCGGCGGGCAAAGGTTTCCGGGGTTGCTTGCCGCTTGTAGCTTGAGGCTTGAAGCTGACGCCCTTCCAAGAGTAGAGAGATAATGACGACCAACGCCCCCATCAGCTTCGAGTTCTTCCCGACCAAGACCGAAGCCGGCCACGAAAAACTGCTCGCCACTGCCCGGACCCTGGCTGCGGCAGGCCCTGAATTCTTTTCCGTCACCTACGGTGCCGGCGGCTCCACCCGTGACGGCACCCGCCGCACCGTGCTGCAACTGGACGGCGAGGTAAAGGTTCCGACCGCGCCGCACCTGTCCTGCGTCGGCGACTCGCGCGACGACCTGCGCTCCCTGATCAACGACTACCGCGCCAACGGCATCCAGCGCATCGTCGCCCTGCGCGGCGACCTGCCCTCCGGTATGGGGCATGCCAGCGGCGAGCTGCGCTACGCCAACGAGCTGGTCGAGTTCATCCGCGCCGAGACCGGCGATCACTTCACCATCGAGGTCGCCGCCTACCCGGAGTCGCACCCGCAGGCGCCAAACTTTGAAACCGATCTGCAGAACTTCATCCGCAAGGCCCGCGCCGGTGCCGACAGCGCGATCACCCAGTACTTCTTCAACGCCGACTGCTACTTCCACTTCGTGGACCGGGTGCGCCAGGCAGGGATCGACATCCCGATCATTCCAGGCATCATGCCGATCACCAACTACACCAAGCTGGCACGCTTCTCCGACGCCTGCGGCGCCGAGATTCCGCGCTGGATCCGCAAGCAGCTGGAAGCCTACGGTGACGACAGCGACAGCATCAGCGCCTTCGGTACCGAGGTGATCAGTCAGCTGTGCGAGCGCCTGCTCGATGGCGGTGCGCCCGGCCTGCACTTTTACACCCTCAACCAGGCCGAACCCAGCCTTGCCGTTGTGCGCAATCTGCAGGGCGATCGCTGAGCCGGACGGGCTACCGGCGCCCCCGGCAGCCCGAACATGCGAGCACCGCAAAAGCACGCTAGACTGCGGCCATGAACCGATTTCATGGCCTTCTGGCCGTCGCCCTGGCACTGTCAGCCAGCCCACTCAAAGCCGAACAGCTGACCATTGTCAGCGAGCCATGGCCACCCTACGTATTTGAAGAGAACAACACTATCCGTGGCATCGACTACGAGGTCAGCGACAGGCTGCTGCGTGAGCTGGGCTATGACCCCAAATGGCGAATGATGCCCTGGAAGCGGGCCCAGCATGAGGTGCGCGAGGGCAATGCCGACGCCATTCTCGATATAGGCATCAACGACCAGCGCCGCCAGACGTACCACTACCCCAGCGAGCCGCTTTCCCACAGCGAGACAGTGCTGTTCTATCGCAAGAGCCAGCCATTTCCGTTCACCCGAATCGAAGACCTGCGCGGTCTGCGTATCGGTATCTCTGCCGGTTACAGTTACGGAAACGATGAGTTCAAGGCCGCCAACTACTTCGAGCGCTGGCCCTGTCCTGCAATCGAAGCCTGTCTGCTGATGCTGGAGCATGGTCGCGTCGACATGCTGCCGATCAACCGCAGGGTCGGCCTGTACACCATCAGACAACTCGGACTGAATGATCGGATCGCCCACCATGACACTCAACTGAGCAGCGGCGAGCTCTACCTGGCATTCGCGCGAACGCCGGCGCTGGCCGACCTCGCAAAGCGCTTCAGCGAGGCATTGCAGCAATTCAAGCAGTCGGACGACTACCTGCACCTGCTGTATCGCTATGGTCTGCAATAGTCAGGCAGCGCCTGCCAGTCGGCACTATGCGGCGGCTCCCTTTCTGTTATACTCGCCGGGCTTCAGGAAGCACTGAACAACTCCGCATGCTCTCTGGCCTTCCGATCAACTGCGCATCAGGCGCACTATCGAAGACATGCCAGGACCCGTCGCACCACCGCCACGCAGAGAGCGGTTGACCGCGACAGTCACTCAGGGCGAGCGCTCAAGCACCAATCGACTGTTCGGCACGGTCTGTCCGGGGCATTTCCCGTACGCCATTGCCAAGCGCCGGTGTCGCTGAGCCCTGGTAGCGCGCGTGCGACGTCACACACTGCTTTCTTTCATTCCAGGCCGCACGGACACGCGGCAGCCGCACGGTGCCAGACACCTGCCCGCTGCCCTCTGCACGTTCGCAACGGCCATCACAGGGTTATTCTGAATGTCCTTTGCCTCCTTGGGCCTGTCGGACGCGTTGGTACGCGCCGTGGCAGCCACTGGTTACACCAAGCCCACCCCGGTTCAGCTGCAAGCGATTCCGGCTGTTCTCGAAGGCCGCGACCTGATGGTTGCGGCACAGACCGGCACCGGCAAGACCGCCGGTTTTGCACTTCCGGTTATCGAACGTCTGTTCCCCGCTGGCGAGCCCGCCGGCAAGCGCCCGGGCGCCAAACAGGTTCGCGTGCTGGTACTTACCCCGACCCGCGAGCTGGCAGCTCAGGTGCACGACAGCATTCGCGCCTATGCTACCGAGCTGCCGCTCAAGTCCACCTGCATCTTTGGTGGCGTTGGCGCCAACCCGCAGATGAAAGCCATCGCTCCCGGCCTCGATATTCTGGTTGCCTGCCCGGGCCGCCTTCTTGACCTGGTCGGTCAGAAGGCTGTCGATCTGTCGCAGGTAGAGGTACTGGTGCTGGACGAAGCCGACCGCATGCTCGACATGGGCTTTGTCCATGACGTGAAGAAGGTCATCGCCAAGCTGCCGGCCAAGCGTCAGAACCTGCTGTTCTCCGCGACCTTCTCGAAAGACATCACCGATCTGGCCAACAAGCTGCTCGACAACCCGGCGCGTATCGAAGTCACGCCGCCGAATACCACCGTCGAGCGCATCAATCAAAAGGTCTACCGCGTTGCTGCCGGCCACAAGCGTGCGCTGGTCGCCCATCTGATCACCCAGGGCGCCTGGGAACAGGTGCTGATCTTTACCCGCACCAAACACGGAGCCAACCGTCTGGCCGAGTACCTGGTCAAGAACGGTCTGCCGGCGGCGGCGATTCATGGCAACAAGAGCCAGAGCGCACGCACCAAGGCACTGGCCGACTTCAAGGCCAACACCCTGCGCATTCTGGTAGCTACCGATATCGCCGCCCGCGGCCTCGACATTGATCAGCTGCCCCACGTGATCAACTTCGAGCTGCCCAACGTCTCGGAAGACTACGTCCACCGCATCGGCCGCACCGGCCGCGCCGGCCGCAGCGGCGAAGCGGTGTCGCTGGTCAGCCCGGACGAAGACAAGCTGCTGCGCGCGATCGAGCGCATGACCAGGCAACGTATTGAAGAAGGCACACTGGAAGGATTCGAGCCGCCCGCCCAGGCTGAGCTGAACAGTGATCGCCCGGAGCGTGAGCGTGGCGAACGCAGCGAGCGCCCGCGTGGCCAGAACGCGCGCAGCAACAGCAATGGCGGTGCGCGCAACAACCGCGGCCAGGGTGGCCAGGCCGCCAAACGCACCAGCCAAGGCCAAGGCCAATCGCAAGGCCAAGGCCAAGGCCAGGGCGCCCGCGCGAACGGCGGGAATGCCGGCAACGGCGGCAAGGGTAACGGCGGAAACGGCCAGCCACGCGGCCAGCGTCGCGACGACCGCCAGCGCGGCGAGCAACGTCCGCATCAGCAACGACAGCGCGCAGCCGGCCAGCCACGCGTCATGCCCGGCATTCACGCGCCGGAAGATCCGGTTGCGATTGAACGCCGCCGTCAGGCACTCGGCAACCGCATTGAGCCGGAGGTCGAGGAGCGTAAACCGGCCAAAGGCAAACCGGGTGGCCGCCCGCAGCGCGAAAAGCCGGCATTGCTCGGCCCACGCTGAGGTCGAAAACGAAACGGGGGCCATGCGCCCCCGTTTTTTTGTGCAACGATCACGCCCCGCATCATCAACGCTGCACAGCAGCTTCATCAGCGGCTATAGTCCTTGAAGGTATTTACGTCACAAGGACCGTTTCATGACTCTGCCACGGCTTGCACTGCTCTCCACCCTCGCCTTTGCTCCTGCCCTGCTCTGCGCCCAGCAGCTCGACACCTCGCCAAAGCCGGGCCTGTGGATCAGCGAAAGTACCACCCTGATCAACGGTGTCGATATGCAGGCGCGTATGCGCGAAATGCGCACCAACATGCTCAACAGCCTCCCTCCGGAGCAACGGGCCATGGCCGAGGAAATGCTCGGTACTGAAGAACAGGTTGGGGAACGCCAATGCATTACAGCCGACATTGCAAAAACCCTGACCGACCCGCAAGCCCTGCTGCGCGATGCACGGGAGAACATGCCCAAATGCGACTTCAAGATCAGCCAGTCCAGCGCTGACGCCCTGGAATTCACCGGTCGCTGCAACGATCCTGACGGGTTCACCGGCGACATGAGCGGCACAATTGAAATGCTCTCCAGCACTGAAATGCGCTCTACTTTCAATGGCCAGGGCGCCTATGCGCTGCCGGCCGGCTTACTCGGCCCGGATGCCGACCCCGGCGATGGCGAGGTAACCCTGTCTCATCGGCAGATCAGCCGCTGGCAATCCAGCGATTGCGGCAACGCCCCGCCCTACTGAGCTGCGTCAACCGTGCCCGCCACAAAGAGTCTTGCGCTGCTTCACATCAGTGCAGCGCAGGGCTCGCCTGCCTGACGTCATCGGGTTATTCTCCCCCACCCGGCCTGTGCCGGCGTCGTGCAGTGACAGGGAGCGTACATGTCTGCAACAACCCCGGATAACGCCAACAGTTGGCGCGGCCGCCTGGTCGCAGCGCTGCTCGCCTTCCTGATCTGGGGCGCATGGGCCCTGTTTGCCAATTGGCACAACGATACGTCACATGCGCTGATGGCCGGCCTGCTGCAAGGCACCTTCAGCGCCGTTCTCACCCTGCTGATGGCCATGGCCGTCACCACACTGTTTCGCCGCCTGCCGGACAACCCGCTGCGCATGCTGCTGCCGGCACTACTGATCGTCGGCGTCAGCTTCACCCTGCTCTACCTGCTGCACAGCTGGCATCAGACACCCGCGCTCTGGCAGACCATCATTCCTCCGAGCAGCATGGCCTTCGCCTACTGCCTGTTTCTGAGCGTGCGCCTGCATCGCCAGGCCCGCGCCCTCACCCTCACCCTCAACAACGAGACACCATGACCAGCAATCGCCGCCCACTGAAGATCCGCGATCAGCGGATCATGAACCGCTTCGCCGCCTGGCTCAGCCAGCGCAGCGTTACCCCCAATCAGATTTCCGTACTCAGCGTGGTCTGCGCACTGGCCGGCGCGGCCGCGCTGGTCTGGTCCGGCCAGCAGGCGGGGGGCGAGCGCTCCATCTGGCTGATCGTCGCCGCCCTGTGCATTCAGCTGCGCCTGTTATGCAACCTGTTCGACGGCATGGTGGCGATGGAGGGCGGCAAGCAGACACCGGCAGGCGAGCTGTTCAACGATGTCCCGGATCGCATCGCCGATCCGCTGCTGATCGTCGCCTGCGGCTTTGCCCTGCCCGGTTTCGAGTCGGCCCAGTGGCTGGCCTGGCTCGGCGCACTGCTGGCCGTGATGACCGCCTATGTACGCGTACTCGGTGTCTCGCTCGGGCTGCCAGCCGACTTCCGCGGGCCGATGGCCAAGCAGCAACGCATGGCCCTGCTGACCGGCGCCTGCGTACTGTCGGTATTCGATCCGCTTTGGCAGCACCCGGGGCTGATCCTTTGGGTCAGCCTGATTATCATCGCCGTCGGCAGCGGCCTGACGGTTTTGCGCCGTCTGATCGGCGCCTATCTGCGCCTGCAACGCCGGGGGATTGAATAATGGATATCGGCCTGCCCTTTATGCTCGACCTCACACCTAATACGCTGAACGCCATGATGGTGGTGGTCGCCATGCTGGTGATCGCCAGCATCACCCAACTGATCCTGCGCCCGCGCCTGAGCGACGACGGCTATCTGGAGCTGAAACAGCGCATCAACTCCTGGTGGGTAATGGTCGGCGTGGTGTTTACCGCACTGATGATTGGCCCCACCGCCTCGCTGGTCTTCTTCACCATCCTGAGCTTTATCGCCCTACGTGAGTTCTTCTCGATTCTGCCGGTACGCGTGACCGACCGCCGGCTGATTCTCGCGCTGTATCTGGCCGTACCGCTGCAGTACTACTGGGTTGGACTGGGCTGGTACGGGATGTTTATCGTCTTCATTCCGGTCTACCTGTTCCTGCTGATTCCCTTCGGCCTCTTGATGCTGGGTGAAACCAAGGGCTTCATTCGCGCGGTCGGCTCCTATCAGTGGGCAACCATGACCACGGTGTTCGCCATCAGCCACGTCGCCTATCTGCTGATGCTGCCCGCCGATGAAAACCCGGCGGGCGGCGGCGTTGGTCTGGTGCTGTATCTGGTGTTCCTGACCCAGTTCAACGACGTGGCCCAGTACATCTGGGGCAAGAAGTTCGGCAACCGCAAGATTGTCCCGGCAATCAGCCCGAACAAGACCTGGGCCGGTTTTCTCGGTGGCGTCGCCACCACCACCGTGCTCGGCGCCGTGCTGGCTCCCTGGCTGACGCCGCTCGGCTGGGGTCTCGGTCTGGCCGCGGGCCTGCTGATCGGCCTGGCCGGCTTCATCGGCGATCTGACCGTTTCCGCGGTCAAGCGTGACCTGCGCATCAAGGACACCAGCCAGCTGATTCCGGGCCACGGCGGCATCCTCGACCGTATCGACAGCCTGATGTATACCGCGCCGCTGTTCTTCCACTTCCTCGTTTACACCACCTACTGAGGCCGCCATGTCCGTGATCAAGCGCCTGCCCAAACAGCTGTTCTTTCTGCTGATCGTCAAGCCGGTGGTGTACCTGCTGCTTGGCCTGAACATCTACAACAAGCAACGCCTGCCCAGCCACGGCCCGGCGATTCTGGCCGCCAACCACAACAGCCACCTGGACACCCTTGTATTGATGGCCCTGTATCCGCTCGGCGAGCTGCACCGGGTACGCCCGGTGGCGGCAGCGGATTACTTCCTGCGCAACCGCTTCACCAGTTGGCTGTCGCTGAATCTGATTGGCATCATCCCGCTCGACCGGCAGGGCCAGGTCGACAAGGATCAGGTCTTCGAGCAGTGCCAGCAGGCGCTGGCCGATGGGCAGATTCTGCTGCTGTTCCCCGAGGGCAGCCGCGGCGACCCGGAGCAGCTGCAGCCGCTGCGCAAGGGCGTCTACCACCTGGCACGCAGCCACGCCGGCACTCAGGTCGTCCCCATTGCCATGCACGGCCTGGGGCGCGCACTGCCCAAGGGCGGCTCGATGATCGTGCCGTTCAACGCCGATGTGGTGATTGGTGAAGCACTGCTGCCGGGTGACGACAGCAACGCGTTCATGCAGGACTTGCAGACCTCGCTGGAAGGCCTGCTGGCTCAGTGCATCACCAAACGGGATGCGCGCTGGGAGGATGAGTAAGCCGCGTCCACGGTGGCAGCGGCGCACCGCCCTGCCACCCGTGAGCCGCTAGAGCGCGACGGGCTTGGTCACCCGATCCACCAGATAGACCAGACTGTGATAGTCCACGCCGCTATGGCTGGACAGCCCGATCTCGCAGGTACGGCTGGTTGATACCCCCTCGCTGCAATGCTGCACCACCGGCTTGAGCGTCCGCAGTGCATGATCATTCAGCTCGGGCAGGTTGAAGCCCTTGTCGCCGGCAAAGCCGCAGCAGTGAATCCCTTCCGGCACCACGACGTTGGTACTGCAGCGCCGGGCAATCTCGATCAGCGCCTGCCCCTCGCCCAGATGCTGGGTACTGCAGGTTACGTGCACCGCGACCGCCCCGGCCTGGGGAGTGAACTCCAGTCGCTGGAACAGATGGGTTCGGATAAAGCGCACCGGATCAAAGATATCCAACCCATCGGCCTTGCCATTGATCAGACTCAGCGTACAGGGGCTGGTGTCGCAGTAGATCGGATCCTGACCGTTGCGGCTAGCCTCGCGCAGCGCTGCAAGCAGCTCGTTGCGCTTGGCCTCGGCCTGCTCGGGATAGCCCTTGGAGGCAAACGGCTGGCCGCAGCACAAGCCATCGAGCTGCGCCGGCAGTACCACTTCATAGCCCGCCTTTTCCAGCAGCGCCCGGGTCTTGTCGATAAGCGGCATCTGCTCGCTGTCGCTGCGCGCCGGCCCCATGCTGCGCGAGATACAGGCCGGCAGGTAAACCACCCGCGGCTTGCCGCTTTGCCATTGCTCGAGCGGCGGAATCAGTTTGACCGGCTGCGGCAGCGCCGGCGTCCAGCTCGGCAGGCGCTCGCCAGACAGCTTGCGCACACCCTCGCTCCAGCGCTGCAGACGCGGCGCACCGAGCAGACGGTGGGCCAGGTCTGCAGCGCGCAAGGTGAAGCGCACACCGCGGAGCGCGCCAGCAAAGTGTTTGGCCAGCCACGCGGCGCTGTCAGGGCGGTTGGCCTGCGAGGCGCGCAGCTCGCGCACCAGATCACCGGTGTTAATGCCCACCGGGCAGCGCTCGGCGCACAGGCCGGTCGCGGCGCAGCTGTCGATGCCCTGGTATTGGTAAGCCGCTTCCAGCTCACGGGTATCGATACCCGCGCGCTTTTTCGCCTGTATGTCGCGCCAGATGACGATGCGCTGGCGTGGCGTCAGGGTCAGGCCATTGCTCGGGCAGACTGGCTCACAAAACCCGCACTCGATGCACTTGTCGACGATGTCGTGCGCGGCCGGCAGCGGCTTGAGGTTTTTCAGGTGAATCTGCGGGTCATCGGACAGCACCACGTCCGGGTTGAGAATGCCCTGCGGGTCGAGCAGCCGCTTGATTCGCCACATCAACTGATAGGCGTCGCTGCCCCACTCCTGCTCGACGAACGGTGCCATATTGCGGCCGGTGCCATGCTCGGCCTTCAGTGAGCCGCCGAATTCGACCGCGACCAGCTCGGCCACATCGCCCATGAAGGCTTCATAACGGGCGACTTGGGCCGGGTCCTCGAACCCTTGGGTAAACACAAAGTGCAGGTTGCCCTCCAGCGCGTGGCCAAAGATGATCGCCTCGTCGTAGCCGTGCTTCTCGAACAGCGCGATCAACCGGTGCACGCCCGCAGCCAATTGCTCCACCGGGAACGTAACGTCTTCGATGATCACGGTGGTCCCGGTCGCGCGCACCGCACCGACCGCCGGGAAGGTGCCCTTGCGGATCGCCCACAGCTGGCCGGAGACCGCCGGATCTTCGGTGAAATCGACCTGCTGCTCGATCGGGAACGGGGCCAGCGCCGCGCGGATCTGCGCCAGTTGCTCGTGCAGCAGCGACTGGCTGGCGGCGCGCGACTCGATCAGCAGCGCGCAGGCGCCGTCCGACAGCGCGGCGACCCAGTCCGGCAGGCCCGGCTGGTTCTGCACCGAGCGCAGACTGCGGCGATCCAGCAGCTCCACCGCAGCCACCGGCTGCTGCTTGAGCACCGGTACCGCGCGGCAGCAGGTGTCCACATCCGGAAACACGATCAGCGCACTGGCCTTGTGCGGGTATTCGGGCACGGTGTTGTAGGTCACCGAGCTGATAAAACCGAGGGTGCCTTCAGAGCCGACCATCAGGTGGGTGAGGATATCCAGCGGATCGTCAAAATCGACCAGCGCGTTAAGCGACAAACCGGTGGTGTTCTTCAGCCGATACTTGTGGCGAATCCGCTCGGCCAGCGCGGTATTGGCGCGGGTTTCGCGGCCCAGCTCGGCCAGTTGCTCAAGCAGCGCGCCGTGACTTTGGCGGAAGGCCGCCACACCGCGTTCGTCTTCGCTGTCCAGCACGGTGCCATCGGCCAGCACCAGACGCATACCAGCCAGCGTCTGGTAGCTGTTCTGCGCCGTGCCGCAGCACATGCCACTGGCGTTGTTGGCGACGATGCCGCCGATCTTGCAGGCGTTGATCGAAGCCGGGTCCGGCCCGATCTTGCGCCCCAGCGGCGCCAGTACCGCGTTGGCCTGCGCGCCGATTACGCCGGGCTGAAGGCGAATCTGATTACCACCGTCGCGAATCTCGCGGCCGTTCCAGTAATCACCCAGCACGATCAGTACCGAGTCACTGATCGCCTGCCCGGACAGACTGGTGCCGGCCGCACGGAAAGTGACCGGCACCTTATGCCGGGTGGCCAGATGCAACAGACGCACCACCTCCGCCTCCGACTCGACCCGCACCACCAGTTTGGGAATCAGCCGATAAAAGCTGGCGTCGGTGCCAAACGCCAGAGTCGACAGCGGATCGTCGAACAGCCGCTCGGGCGGAATCAGGCGACGGGCGCCGGTCAGAAAATCGGCAGGCAGGCTCATGCTATCTCCGTATTACTTGCTCAAATGCTGCAGTTCACGCACCAGCAGATCGGCGTTGATCTCACTGATGGATTTGGCACCGGTCAGTACCATCGCCACCCGCATCTCTTTTTCGATCAGCTCCAGCAGATTGCTCACGCCCGCCTCACCATCAGCCGCCAGCGCGTAGATAAAGGCGCGGCCGAGCATGGTGCAGTCGGCGCCGAGCGCCAGCATACGGACGACGTCCAGACCTGTGCGAATACCCGAGTCGACCAGAATCTTCAGGTCACCTTTAACCGCATCGGCAATCGCCGGCAACGCGCGCGCGCTAGACAGTACGCCATCGAGCTGACGGCCGCCGTGGTTGGATACCACGATGCCGTCGGCACCAAAGCGCAGCGCATCGCGGGCGTCTTCCGGATCGAGAATGCCCTTGATCACCATCGGGCCGTCCCAGAAGTCACGAATCCACTGCAGATCTTTCCAGGAGATGGACGCATCGAAGTTGGCACCCAACCACCCCATGTAATCTTCCAGGCCTGTCGGGTTACCTCGGTAGGCGGAGATATTGCCCAGGTCGTGCGGTTTGCCAAGCAGCCCCACATCAAAGGCCCAGCGCGGATGGGTCACAGCTTGAAGGTAACGACGCATCGCGGCGTTCGGGCCGCTCATGCCCGAGTGCGCGTCACGATAGCGCGCACCGGGCACCGGCATGTCGACGGTGAACACCAGGGTGGTCACGCCGGCGGCCTTGGCGCGCTCCAGCGCATTCTTCATGAATCCGCGATCCTTCAACACATAGAGCTGGAACCACATCGGGCGACTGATCGCCGGTGCGACTTCTTCAATCGGACAGACCGAGACGGTCGACAGGGTAAAGGGAATGCCCTTGTCAGCCGCTGCGCGCGCCGCCTGAACTTCACCGCGGCGGGCGTACATGCCGGTCAGGCCAACCGGTGACAGCGCTACCGGCATGCTCAGGGTTTCATCGAACAGACGGGTTTCCAGGCTCAGCTCCGACATGTTCTTCAGCACCCGCTGGCGCAGGGCAATACCGGCCAGATCCTCGACGTTCTTCTTCAACGTGTGCTCGGCGTAGGCCCCACCGTCGATATAGTGAAACAGAAAGGGAGGCAGTCGGCGCTGGGCGGCGGCGCGGTAATCGGTCGAGGCAGAAATGATCATCAGCAAACTCTCATCGGTTCTTCAACGGGCAACGCCCCGGCAGCCAGGGCCGGGGCGCGAGCAGTCAACACATCAGCCAGCCATCAGCGGATCGCTGACACCCAGCACATAGGCAGCAAACAGCGCAATCAGACCAGTCATCAGCACATAGTACAGAGTCGGCCAGACAGTCCGGCGCAGGGTGGTCCCCTCACGGCCGAGCAGCCCCACAGTTGCTGAGGCAGCCACCACGTTGTGGATCGCCACCATGTTGCCGGCAGCAGCCCCCACGGCCTGCACCGCCACGATCAACGCGGTCGACAGACCAAGGTTGCTGGCCACGCCAAACTGAAACTGGCTGAACATCATGTTCGAGACGGTATTGGAGCCCGCGAGGAACGCGCCCAGTGCGCCGATGGTCGGCGCCAGCAACGGGTAGATGCCACCGACGCTGTCGGCTACATAACGGGCCATCAGAATCGGCATGCTTGGCAAGTCTGCCGCGTTCACTCCGGAGTTGATCAGGATGCGGACCATTGGCACGGTAAACAGCAATACGAAGCCGGCACTCAGCAGCACCCCACCGGACTCGCCAAGCGCCTTGCCCAGCTCACGGACCTTCATGCGATGCAGGAAGAAGGTCGCAATCACCACCATCACCAGAATGCCGCCCGGCAGATAGAGCGGCTGAACCCCACCGCTGACACCGGTCTCACCAAGAATATCGGTAAAGTTGATGGCCACCGACTTGAACGCGGTGCTGACCTCGGGGAACACCCGGCTGATCACCAGCAGCACACCAACCAGCAGGTAGGGCAGCCAGGCACGGAAGCTGCTCATGGGGCGCGCAGTCAGCTCTTCCAGCTTCATCTCGACGGTACCCATCCAGGCCTCCGGCCAGCTGTCGCGGGGCGCAAAGTCCCACTGACGCTTGGGTACCAGAAAACCGAAACGCGCGGCGCTGGTCACCACTGCCAGACCGACCAGACCACCGATCAACGACGGGAACTCGGGGCCGAGCAGCAGGCCGCTGATGAGATAGGGAATGGTCATCGACAGGCCGGCAAACAGAGCAAACGGCAGCACCTCGAATACCGCGCGCCAGCTCTTGTCCTTGCCGAAGAAGCGCACCAGCATGATGACCATAACCAGCGGCATGACCGTACCGACCAGCGCATGCACGATGGCTACCTGGCTGGTGATCAGCTGCAGGTAGGCGTCCCAGCTTGAGCCGTTAGCGGCCAGCTGCTCGCTGATCGCGGCGTGATCCAGCCCGGTGTTGACCCCGACAATGATCGGCGTACCGACCGCACCAAAGGACACCGGCGTGCTTTGCACCAGCATGCCCATCAGTACCGCAGCCATCGCCGGGAAACCGATCGCCACCAGCAGCGGCGCGGCAATCGCCGCCGGGGTGCCGAAACCGGACGCACCTTCGATGAAGCAGCCAAACAGCCAGGCGATGATAATCGCCTGAATGCGGCGGTCAGGGCTGATGGTGGTAAACCCGGCACGAATCGCGGTGATACCGCCCGAATGCTTGAGGGTGTTCAGCAGCAGTATCGCGCCAAAAATGATCCACAGCACCCCCACGGTGACGACCAGGCCCTGCAGGGTCGACGCCAGCACCCGGTTGAAACTCATATCCCAGACAAACAGCGCGATCCCGGCGCTGAGCAGATACACCAGCGGCATGGCGCGACGCGCCGGCCAGCGCAGACCGATCAGCAATACACCTGCAAGCAGGATCGGGGCAAAAGCCATGAGGGCAAGGAAACCGGAAGACATGGAGCGCTCCTGTAGTTGTTATTGGCGGTCGAGCACCAATTGGTAAGACCAATTTACAAAAATGAATGACCAGATTAAAAAAGCACCAGAGCCATGTCAAACCCATAACGCTAGACTTTGGTATAGATCAATCCTGACGGGTTGCCTGTAAAGGTCATGCTGGTTACCCTCTACAGGCGATTGGTCAGACCAAAGGAACAACAATGGAAGTAGGTCAGATTCGACAGCGCAGACTGTCGGACAACATCGTTGAGCAACTGGAAACCATGATTCTTGAAGGCACGCTGCAGCCGGGGCAGCGCCTGCCGGCCGAGCGCGCGCTGGCCGAGCAGTTCGGCGTGTCCCGCCCGTCGCTGCGCGAGGCAGTACAGAAACTGGTCGCCAAGGGCTTGCTGATCAGCCGCCAGGGCGGCGGCAACTATGTCAGCGATTCACTCGGTTCAAGCTTCAGCGATCCCCTGCTCAGCCTGCTCGAAGGTCATCCGGAAGCGCACCGAGACCTGCTGGAGTTCCGCCACACGCTGGAAGCCGACTGCGCCTATTACGCCGCGCTGCGCGCTACCGATCTGGACCGCCAGCACCTGCAGAGCGCCTTTGACGCCCTGCAGGCCTGCTACGCCCGCGAGGGCAAGGCGTCACGCGCCGAGGAAGGCGCCGCCGACGCGCGCTTTCACCTGGCAATTGCCGAAGCCAGCCACAACCTGGTGCTGCTGCACACCATTCGCGGCCTGTTCGACCTGCTCAAACGCAATGTGGTAACCAATATCGGCGGCATGTATGCGCTGCGCAGCGAAACCCGGCGGATGCTGGTCGGGCAGCATCAGGCGCTGTTCGACGCCATCATGCAGGGCCGCGCCGACGATGCCAGACGCATCGCCGGCGAGCACATCAGCTACGTGCAGGACGTGCTGGAAGAGCGGGAGGAGGAAAGCAGACGGCTGGCCCGCGCGCAGAGACGCGAGCGGCCGATCAGTCGCTGAGCCAGTCAGCGAACACCTCGCTGTTGTGCTCACCCAGCAGCGGCGGCGGGCGCCGGTAGTCAACCGGCGTGCGCGACAGTCTGATCGGGTTGGCGACCAGGTCCACCTCACCGGCCAGCGGGTGGGCCATGCGAATGCGCGTACCCCGCGCCTGCACCTGCGGATCGGCAAACACCTGCGCCAGATCATTGATCGGCCCGCAGGGCACACCCGCCTGCTCCAGCGCTGCAATCCATTCGGCGGTGGTGCGAAATACCGTCACCTGGCGGATCAACGGAATCAGCTCGGCGCGGTTGGCAACCCGTGAGGCGTTGCTGACAAAGCGCGGATCAGTCGCCCACTCCGGGTGCCCCGCCACCTCGCAGAACTTGCGGAACTGGCCGTCGTTACCCACCGTCAGGATGAAATCACCATCGGCGGTCGGGAAATCCTGATACGGAACGATGTTCGGATGAGCGTTGCCCAGCCGCTTGGGCGGCACGCCCGTGGTGAGATAGTTCAGCGCCTGATTGCCGAGACAGGCGATTTGCACATCCAGCAGCGCCAGATCGATGTACTGGCCCTGACCGCTTCGCTCACGCTCAGCCAGTGCGGCGAGAATGGCATTGCTGGCGTAGAGCCCGGTGAGAATATCGGTCAGCGCCACGCCGACCTTGACCGGCCCTGCCCCCTCTTCCCCATCGGCCTTGCCGGTGATGCTCATCAGGCCACCCATGGCCTGAATCATGAAGTCATAGCCTGCGCGTTTGGCGTAAGGACCCTGCTGGCCGAAGCCGGTCACCGAGCAGTAGATAAGGCGCGGATTGAGCGCCTGCAGGCTCTGGTAATCCAGCCCATAGGCCGCCAGCCCGCCAACCTTGAAGTTCTCGATCAGCACATCTGCGCGCTGCACCAGCTCACGCACCCGTTGCTGCCCCTCGGGCTGGGTAAAGTCGATGGTAATCGAGCGCTTGTTGCGGTTGGCCGACAGAAAGTACGCCGCCTCGGAGGTATCGCGACCATCGGCATCACGCAGATACGGCGGCCCCCAGGCACGGGTATCGTCACCCGCCCCCGGCCTTTCGACCTTGACCACATCCGCGCCCAGATCCGCCAGCATCTGCCCGGCCCATGGGCCAGCCAGCACGCGGGACAGGTCGAGGACGCGCAAACCGGATAATGCACTCATGTCTTTAGCTCCAAGCTTCAAGCGGCAAGCTTCAAGCCACAAGCTGGCCGTGCGGGATACGAAGATAAGGGTACTAGCGGTACGCCAATGCAGCGTGAGGAGAACGCGACAAGCCGAACCAACTCAGAACGGCTTGTCGCTTGCAGCTTAAAGCTTGCAGCTGCCTTCAGGCGTTAGAAAAACGCCTGAAGGCCGGTCTGCGCACGGCCGAGGATCAGCGCGTGGACGTCGTGGGTACCTTCGTAGGTGTTGACCACTTCCAGGTTGACCACGTGACGGATCACACCGTACTCGTCGGAGATACCGTTGCCACCCAGCATGTCGCGGGCAACGCGGGCGATGTCCAGCGACTTGCCGCAGGAGTTGCGCTTCATGATCGAGGTGATTTCCACCGCGGCAGTACCTTCGTCCTTCATGCGGCCCAGACGCAGGCAGCCTTGCAGAGCCAGGGTGATTTCGGTCTGCATGTCAGCCAGCTTCTTCTGTACCAGCTGAGTCTGCGCCAGCGGACGACCAAACTGCAGACGGTCCAGGGTGTACTGACGAGCGGTGTGCCAGCAGAACTCGGCCGCACCCAGCGCACCCCAGGAGATGCCGTAACGGGCAGAGTTCAGGCAGGTGAACGGACCTTTCAGACCGGTCACGTGCGGCAGCATGTTTTCTTCCGGAACGAACACGTCTTCCATCACGATCTCACCGGTAATGGAGGTACGCAGGCCAACCTTGCCCTTGATCGCCGGCGCGCTCAGACCTTTCCAGCCCTTCTCCAGAATGAAGCCACGGATGACGTCGTCGTCGGTTTTTGCCCAGACCACGAACACGTCAGCAATGGGGCTGTTGGTGATCCACATCTTGGCACCCTTGAGCAGGTAACCGCCCTCGGTCTTGCGTGCACGGGTGACCATGGAGCCCGGATCGGAGCCGTGGTTCGGCTCGGTCAGGCCGAAGCAGCCGATGAACTCACCACTGGCCAGCTTGGGTAGATACTTCTGCTTCTGCTCTTCACTGCCAAATTCGTTGATCGGCACCATCACCAGCGAGGACTGGACGCTCATCATCGAACGGTAACCGGAATCAACGCGCTCGACTTCACGGGCGATAAGACCGTAGCAGACATAGTTCAAGCCGCTTCCGCCGTACTCGGTCGGAATGGTTGCGCCCAGCAGGCCCAGCTCGCCCATTTCGCGGAAAATTTCCACGTCGGTCTGCTCGTTACGGAACGAGTTCAGCACCCGCGGCATGAGTTTGTCCTGGCAGTACTGGCGTGCACTGTCACGCACCATGCGCTCTTCTTCAGTCAGTTGCTGATCCAGCAGCAGCGGATCTTCCCAGTTGAAACTTGCCTTGGATGCGGCCATGAGCTCTCCGATATTCGTTTTACGGGTGATGGGGTTCCACTGGGGAACCATAATGTGTCAGTGACTCTACGCACAGAGAAACCAGCAAACAAGCGTCTTTTATGCAGATACCTGTGCTAAATTGGAACTCCGAACAATTGCATAGCGACAAGCCGCAAGCTGCAAGCAACCCCGGCTCAGCGCACGGACAGCTTGCCGCTTGATACTTATAGCTTATCGCTGCTCCGAAGGAGCCCGCCCCATGCGCCGCAAGATCCCCCCGACCCAGGCCCTGATCTGCTTCGAGTCGTCCGCTCGCCATGAGAGCTTCACCAAGGCTGCCGAGGAACTCTCGCTGACCCAGAGCGCGGTGTGTCGCCAGATCGCCAACCTCGAAGCATTCCTTGATATTCAACTGTTTCGCCGTACCCGCCGCGGTGTGAAACTGACTGACGCCGGACAGATATACAGCCGTCGAATCGCCAGCCGGCTGGATGCTGTCGAGCGCGACACCCTGTCGGTGATGGGTAATCAGGGCACCGCCACGCTGGAGTTGGCCCTGGTCCCCACCTTCGGTACCCAGTGGCTGCTGCCGCGGCTCAGTCACTTTCTGCGCCAGCATCCGCAGATCACCGTCAATATGACCAACCGTACGCGGCCGTTCCTGTTCGCCGATACCGAATTCGATGCCGCGATCTACTTCGGCGATGGTGACTGGTCTGGCACCCAAACCCACTACCTGATGCCCGAGGCGCCAATTCCGGTGTGCAGCCCGGCGCTGATCGCTCCTGCCCGCGAGCTGACGCCCGAGGACATCGCCCAACTGCCACTGCTGCAGCAGACCACCCGCCCCTACGCCTGGCGCCAGTGGTTCGCCGCCGCCGACATGCGCGTCGAGCACGACCTCAACGGTACCCGACTGGAACTGTTCTCAATGCTCGCGCAAGCCGCGATGCACGGCATGGGTATCGCCCTGATCCCGCCATTTCTGATCCGCCAGGAACTGGCAGACGGCCGCCTGATCAGCCCCTGCCCACGCAGCTTCGAAACCGACAACGGTTACTACCTGGTGATCCCCGAGCGCAAGGCCGAATCGGCTGCGCTGCTGGCGTTCCGCGACTGGATTCTGCAGCAGGCGCACGCCTGGGTTAAGGAGGCGGCAAGCCTCAAGATGTAAGTTGTTAGCGGCAAGCTGCAAGCAGAACCGGATGGGCGGCGGCGTCCTGAGAGTGTCCGTAGCGTCGAGCAGCTACCTCCGCCTGAATAATCCCCCGCGATGGGACCCCGCACGGGTTTTGCTTGCAGCTTGCAGCTTGAAGCTCAAAAAAAGGGGCCCGAAGGCCCCTGAAGCACACATGAACTAGTTACCGCGATTACTGGCGAATACCTTCGACAGTAATGATCAGGTCGACGGTTTCAGACGCCGGCCCGAGGTTGTAAGTGATACCGAAATCGGCCAGCTTCAGTGTGGTGGTCGCATCAAAGCCGGCGCGATAGCCGCCCCACGGGTCGTCACCTTCGCCGATGAAGCGCGCGTCCAGCACCACCGGTTTGGTGACACCGTTGAGGGTCAGATCGCCGGTGACCTTGGCGGTATTTTCGCCAGTCATCTCGATGCCGGTGGAAGCAAAGGTGGCAGTGCCGTGTTCTTCGACATTGAGGAAGTCGGCGCTGCGGATATGCTTGTCACGCTCGGCGTGGTTGGTGTCGACGCTGGCGGTGCTCAGGGTGACGTTGACGCTGCTCGCCTCGGGCTTGGAAGCGTCCCAGCTGAAGGTGCCGTCGAAGTCGTTGAAGCGGCCGTAGATCCAGCTGTAGCCCAGGTGGCTGATCTTGAAGTTGACCGAGGCGTGCTGCCCCTGCTTGTCGATCTGGTAGTCCGCGGCCTGCGCCAGGCCACCTGCCATCATCAAACCACCGAGGGTGGCTGCAACCATCAGTTTCTTCATTTGCCATTCTCCGTCGAGTTGCGCAGCCGCATGCCGAGCATGCGCCGCAGAGTATTGTCCTTGTCGATCAGGTGATGCTTGAGCGCGCCCAGCGCATGCAGCCCGGCGAGCCCCAGCAACCCGAGCGCCAGCCAGTAGTGCACGGCACCTGCCCGATCGGCCTGCTCCGGCAAGCCGCTGATCAGCGCCGGCACGTCGAACCAGCCAAACAGGCTGACGCCGCTACCCTTGGCGGTCGAAATCAGATAGCCGCTGATCACAATGATCAGCATAGCGGCGTACATCAGCCACTGCGCAGTGCCTGCTGCCATTCGCTCGACGCGCGAGTGAGTGGGCAACGCTGCCGGCGCCGGAGACAACCAGCGCCAAAGCAGACGAACCAGCAACAGAGCCGCAAACACCAGCCCTACGCTTTTGTGCCAGAACGGCGCACTGGTATACCAGGGGCTGTAATAGTTGAGGCTGGTCATCCACAGACCAACCGCTGCAAGCCCTACGACCATCACCGACATGACCCAGTGCAGGCTCGTTGCCAGCCAGCCGAATCTGTCCTTGCTGTTACGCCACTGCATAGTCACCTCACCTGCGATGGGCGAGATAATCCCATCGACTGGATAAGATAAAAAGCGCAAAAATTGGTTCCCACCAAACAGGTTTCTCGATATTTCAGCCTGGCAGTATGCTTTGTTGAGGGCACCGAAAGACGCATCCCTGAAAGGAACACTCAGGGAGGACGCTTTTCGATGTTTTTGTGATGGGCCAACGTGAAGAAGAACACAATCAGTTGGACGCTTTCGACATCGCGCGGCAGCTAAATCCGCCTTTCGCCTTCACGGCGAGCCAAGGGGGGCTGCTTGCCCAGCCCCCCTTGGCGATCTCCCCGGGCACCCGGCTACGCGGCCCTTCGGGTTCGCTGCGTTGCTCGGCTTGGCGGGGATCGGCAGAACTCGGCTCTGCGAGCCTCAAA
>NZ_NBYK01000003.1:0-34248 GCF_002197985.1 Halopseudomonas aestusnigri | reverse complement strand
CAGGCTGCCGCTCTTTTTCCCGCCAACCCTGCGCTACTCGCCCGCGTAAACGGGACGAACCACAGTGCACACTCCACCATCCGAGCAGGCGGATAAACGCAGTAGTCTAAGATCCTATCTATCTTCCCCGAACTGCAGCGCCAAACCACAAAAAAACCTCCCGAAGGAGGTTCTTTCAATGCTGACGTCGCAGATCAGAAAAACAGTCGCTTGAGCTCCTGCCCCGGATTGGCCGCGCGCATAAAGGCCTCACCAACCAGAAAGCCGTAGACCTCATGTGCGAGCATCAGCTCCACATCGGTGCGATGCAGGATGCCGCTTTCGGTGACCAGCGTCTTGTTGCGCGGAATCTGCGGGATCAGCTCCAAGGTGGTGTCGAGCGTCACCTCGAAGGTATGCAGGTTACGGTTGTTGATGCCGATCAGCGGGGTATCCAGTTTGAGCCCGCGCTCCAGCTCAGCGGCATCGTGCACCTCGATCAGCACATCCAGACCGTGCTGCTTGGCGGTCGCTGCCAGCTCGCCCATCTGCACGTCGTCCAGGCAGGCAGCGATCAGCAGCACACAGTCGGCACCCAGCGCACGGGCTTCGACAATCTGATACGGGTCAACCATAAAGTCCTTGCGAATCACCGGCAGTGAACAGGCCGAGCGGGCTTGCTGCAGGTAATCGTCGTGACCCTGGAAGAAGTCGACATCGGTCAGCACCGACAGGCAAACCGCACCGCCCGCCTCGTAGCTTGCCGCAATCTCGGCCGGCCGGAAGTCCTCACGCAGCACACCCTTACTCGGTGACGCTTTCTTGATCTCGGCAATCACGCCCGGACGGTGGGCCGCTGCGGCGTCTTGAATGGCCTTGGCGAAGCCTCGGACAGGCGGGGCAGCAGCAGCCAGCTGCTCCAGCTCGGCCAGGCTGCGCTGTTGAAGACGCTCTGCCACTTCCTCGTGCTTGCGCGCGACGATGTTCTGCAAGATGGTCGGCACGCTCATTGTGCTGCTTCCTCCCGGAATACCTCGGTGAAGGCGATAAGTTCGTTGAGTTTTTCCCGCGCCAGCCCTGAATAAAGCGCATCGGAGGCGAGCTTTACGCCTTCGAGCAGACTGGTCGCATGATCTGCCGCGTATAGTGCCGCACCGGCATTGAGAATGATGATATCGGCCGCTTTTTCACCGGCCTCGGTTTCGCGCTTGCCGAGCGCATCGCGGATCAGCTTGAGCGAGCCCGCCGCGTCATCGACCGTCAGGCCGATCAGCGAGCGGCTCTTGATGCCGAGCTCTTCCGGGCTGACGTCGTACTCGCGGATTTCACCGTCTTTCAGCTCGGCGATGTGGCTGGTCGCCGCCAGACTCAGCTCGTCCAGCCCATCCTTGGAGTGCACCACCAGCACATGCTCGCTGCCGAGACGTTTGAGCACCTCGGCAATCGGCCGGCACAGCGCCTGGGTAAATACACCGATGACCTGATGCTTGACCCCGGCGGGATTGGTCATCGGGCCGAGCATGTTGAAGATGGTGCGCATGCCCAGCTCGCGGCGCGGGCCGATGGCATGCTTCATCGCGCCGTGATGGGCCGGGGCAAACATGAAGCCGACACCGACACTTTCCACGCAGCGGGCGACCTGCTCGGGCGTCAGATTGAGGTTCACGCCTGCCGCCTCAAGCAGGTCGGCGCTGCCGCTCTTGCCGGATACCGCACGGTTACCGTGCTTGGCGACCTTGCCGCCAGCAGCGGCTACCACCAGCGCGGCGGCGGTCGACACGTTGAAGATGTTGGCGCCGTCACCGCCGGTGCCGCAGGTGTCGACCAGGCGCTCGGCGTTGATCTTCACCCCAGAGGCCAGCTCGCGCATGACCAAGGCCGCGCCGGTGATCTCGTCGAGAGTTTCACTCTTCATGCGCAGGGCAACCAGAAAGCCGCCGATCTGTGCGTCGGTGCACTGGCCCGTCATGATCTGGCGCATGACGTCCTGCATCTCCTCGGTGGACAGATCCAGTTGATCGACCACCTTGCCGAGGGCTGTCTTGATATCCATACCGTCTCTCCTTGCTGGTCAGCGGCGCAGGCCGCCCTGCTGCTTGAGGAAGTTGGCGAGCATCTCGTGCCCCTGCTCGGACAGAATCGATTCAGGATGAAACTGCACGCCCTCGATCATGTATTCGCGGTGGCGTACGCCCATGATTTCGTCAACGCTGCCGTCTTCATGCTGGGTCCAGGCCGTCAGCTCCAGGCTGTCGGGCAGCGTGTCGCGGCTGATTACCAGCGAGTGGTAGCGGGTCACGGTCAGCGGGTTATTGAGACCGGCAAACACGCCCAGGCCTTCATGGTAGACCGGACTGGTCTTGCCGTGCATGACCTGACGGGCACGCACCACATCACCGCCAAAGGCCTGGCCGATACTCTGGTGACCAAGGCAAATGCCGAGAATCGGCAGCTTGCCGGCAAAGTGCTTGAGCACCGGCACCGAGACTCCCGCTTCGTTGGGCGTGCACGGACCGGGCGAGACGACGATGCGCTCGGGATTGAGGGCTTCGATCTCGGCGACGGTCAGCTCGTCGTTGCGCACCACCTTGACGTCGGCACCCAGCTCGCCGAGGTACTGCACCACGTTGTAGGTAAAGGAGTCGTAGTTATCGATCATCAGCAGCATGGCGTTTCTCCTTTACCGGGCCGATTGTTCAGCGAGGGCAATCGCACGGAACATGGCGCGACGCTTGTTGATGGTCTCTTCCCACTCCAGCGCGGGCACCGAGTCGGCCACAATGCCGCCACCGGCCTGCACGTGCAGTTCGCCATCCTTGATCACCGCGGTACGAATCGCGATGGCCGTGTCCATATTGCCGTTCCACGCCCAGTAGCCGACCGCGCCGCCGTAGACTCCGCGCTTGACCGGCTCCAGCTCGTCGATGATTTCCATCGCGCGAATCTTCGGCGCGCCGGACAGGGTGCCCGCCGGCAGAATGGCGCGCAGCGCGTCCATCGCGGTCAGTTCCGGCTTGAGCTGGCCCTGCACGTTGGAGACGATGTGCATGACGTTGGAATAACGCTCAATGACCATCTTCTCGGTCACCTTGACCTTGCCGATCTGCGCCACGCGGCCAACGTCGTTGCGGCCCAGGTCGATCAGCATCAGATGCTCGGCGATTTCCTTGGCGTCGGACAGCAGGTCTTGCTCCAGCGCCAGATCGGCTTCTTCGGTCGCGCCGCGCGGGCGGGTGCCGGCGATCGGGCGTACCGTTACTTCACCCTCTTCGACACGGACCAGCACCTCCGGAGAGCTGCCAACCACGTGGAAGTCGCCGAAGTTGAAGAAGTACATGTAAGGCGTCGGGTTCTGGCTGCGCAGCGCCCGGTACAGATCAATCGGCTCGGCCTTGAAGTCGATGCTCATGCGCTGAGACGGCACCACCTGCATGCAGTCACCGGCCAGGATGTATTCCTTGATGGTGTCGACCGCTCGCTCGTAATCCTCACGGGTGAAGCTGGCGCGGTATTCCAGGTCGGTATCGACCGGCGCAGCCAGATCAATCAGCTTGCGCGCCGGGGTCGGCAGGCGCAGTTGCTCAAGCAGTTGGTCCAGTCGGGCATTGGCCTGCTCGAAGGCATCGTCGGCGCTTGGGTCAGCCAGCACGATGGCGTGCAGCTTGCCGGCAAGGTTGTCGAACACCACCACCTCATCCGACACCATCAGCAGGATATCCGGGGTACCCAGCACATCCGGATTGACCGTCGCGGCCAGACGCGGCTCAACATAGCGCACACAGTCGTAGCCAAAGTAGCCAACCAGCCCGCCGTTGAAACGAGGCAGACCCGGAATGCTCGGCACCCGATAACGGGCCTTGAAGGTCTCGACGAAATCCAGCGGATCGGCACACTCGTGGCGCTCCTGCTCGACACCGTCCACCAGCACGGTTGCGGTATGGCCGTCGACGCGCAGCACGGTGCGGGCCGGCAGACCGATGATGGAATAACGCCCCCACTTCTCGCCACCCTGCACCGACTCCAGCAGGTAGGAGTAGGCACCGTCGGCCAGTTTCAGATAGGTGGACAGCGGGGTTTCAAGATCTGCCAGCACCTCGCGTACAACGGGTACACGGTTGCAATCCTGGGCAGCCAGGCGAAGGAATTCGTCTCGGGTCATGATCAGCCTCAAAGGCAGGGTAAGTCATACGCAAACAGGGGTGCTCGTACTCGGGAGCGAGCGAGGACAGTTCAGGTACGCCAACGCCAGCGGGCGAGCGCCTTGATAACTCTCATCAGTTTGCGATTGCTGACAAACACGGCTGATCCATCACTGGTCGGGACACCCGAGCAAGCCTATATGAGCGCGTCAAGCGAATCAACCAGCAAATCCGGGTTCTCCGAGGCAATCGGCCGGCCGTGATTGTAGCCGTAGCTGACCGCCACTACCGGCACCCCGGCCGCCTTCGCCGCCAGCACGTCACTGCGGGAATCGCCGACAAACAGCGCCTGCCCAGCCTCAACACCAGCCTGTTGCATGACCCAATGGAGCGCAGCTGGATCGGGCTTCTGCACCGGCAGGGTGTCGCCGCCAACCAGCCAGCGGAAGTAGCCATCGAGCTGTTTGTCCGCCAGCAGCTCCGGCACGAAGCGACTCGGCTTGTTGGTGATCAGTGCCAGTGGCACCTGCTCACCCTTCAGCCGGTCAAGCAACGCGCGAACGCCCGGGTAAACCGTGCTGCGCGAGTGATCGCCGGCGTAAGCCTCGAGAAACAGCACCAGCGCCTGCTCGGTCTCAGCCTCGCCGATGTGCGCGTGCTCGATATCGCCGGCCAGCGCCCGACGCACCAATACTCGCGCACCGTTGCCGACCCAGTGACGGACCTGCTCGACGCCCGCGGCGTCACGACCAAGCTGACCCAGCATCACATCCACCGCCGCCGCCAGATCCGGCACCGAGTCAATCAGAGTACCGTCCAGATCAAACATCACCAGGTTCGGCAGCTCGCCACCGAACAGCTCGCGCAGCAACGACATCTCAGCGCTTGGCCTGTGCCAGCTCCGCACGCATGCTGTCGATGACCGCCTTGTAATCCGGCTTGTTGAAGATCGCCGAACCGGCGACGAAGGTATCGGCACCGGCTTCGGCGATGGCGCGGATGTTCTGCTCGTTGACGCCACCGTCGATCTCCAGACGAATTTCGCGACCACTGGCATCGATCAGCGCACGCGCCTCACGCAGCTTGTCCAGGGTGCCCGGGATGAACTTCTGGCCACCAAAGCCCGGGTTGACGCTCATCAGCAGCACCATGTCGACCTTGTCCATCACGTACTTGAGCGCATCCAGCGAGGTCGCAGGATTGAATACCAGACCGGCCTTGGCGCCGCCGTCCTTGATCAGTTGCAGGGAGCGGTCGATGTGTTCGGAGGCTTCCGGGTGGAAGGTGATGTAGCTGGCACCCGCCTCGAGGAAATCACCAATGATGCGATCGACCGGCTTGACCATCAGATGCACATCGATCGGCGCGGTGACGCCATATTTACGCAGCGCCGAGCAGACCATCGGCCCGATGGTCAGGTTCGGCACGTAGTGGTTGTCCATCACATCGAAGTGGACGATGTCGGCACCGGCGGCCAGCACCCGATCAACATCCTCACCCAGGCGGGCAAAGTCGGCGGACAGAATGGACGGCGCAATGGCGTAATCGAGCATGGGAGAACCTCGGCAGGGGCAGACACGGAAATGCCGGCCAGTTTACCCTATCCGTCGTGGTTATACTCATCAGGACTTCGGACCGAGACGGACCCCATGCGCGCGCCAATCCTCATTGCCCTGCTCTGCCTTGCCGGTATCGCCCAGGCCCAGGAGCCAGCAACGCCGCCACCGGAGGCAACTGCCCCCGAGCGATCGCAAGCGTTATCCCGTGATATTCAGTACCAGCAGACACTCAAGCGCGAAACGCCAATCAGCGAACAACGGCAGCTTGAGTTCGCCGGCGAGTCACGGCTGGGACTGTTTCTGCCTGCCGCACGCCCCGAGCCACTCGGCGGCATTTTGCTGATTGCCGGGGCTGGAGAGCACGCCAACTGGCCCGAGCTGATCGGCCCCGCCCGCATCAGTCTCAGCGACGCCGGCTGGCACACACTGGCCATCAGCCTGCCCGAAGCGCCGCGCGAGCCCGTTGTTGACGTCCCGCCGGAACCGGTCGAGTCGGCCGCACCGAGCGAGGAGGCGACGCCGGAGATCGTGCCGGCCGATGCCATGCTGGCCGCCAGCGATCAGGTCGATGCCGCGCCAGAGCCGCCGCCAGAGGGGCGCTACAGCGAACGGGTCACGGCGCTCATCCGCGCCGGCCTGCAAGTGCTTGAGGGTGAAGGCGCCCATCAGGTACACCTCATTGCCCGCAACGAATCAGCCTACTGGGCGCTGCTGACCGCCAGCACCGGCGCTGCCGATCAGCCACCAGCGACCCTGATGCTGTATCAGACCCGGCAGCCGGCATCAGCCCCGGAGCCGACCCTCGACAGCTTGCTGGAAACGAATACGCGTCCGCTATTGGACATGCTGAATCTGGAAGTCACACCCGACAGGTTGATGGCAGGTGAGCACCTGCGTATCGCCCGCCGCAAGGGGCAGCAGACCTACCAGCAATTGAATCTCGCGCCACTGGAGCGATCCGCCTTTGCCGCCGACATGCTGGACAAGCACCTGCGCACCTGGCTCACCAGCCACTATCAACCGCCGCCACCGCCAGTGGCCGCTCCCTGAGCGCTCAGCGAAAGCCGCGATGACGACGCAATGTCTCGTAGGCCTGCTGAATCTGTCGTATTTTTTCACCCGCCCCGCGCTGCTGGGCGGCGCTGCCCCCGCGGGCGGCCAGCTTGTCCGGATGGTGCAAGCTGAGCTGACGACGATAGGCTCGCTTGATCGCCTCCGGTGAGTCATCGGGACTGACCTTGAGTATGCTGGCCGCCTGCTGAAGGCGGTCCTCCTGCGCAACCGCAGCACGACCGCCCTGAGTCTGGCGGCTGTATTGATGACGCTGATGCATGCGCTGCTGCTCGGCGTGCCCCAGCCCGGCAGCCTTTGACCACCCTGCCAGCAGCCCCTGAACCTCGTCGTTCAGGCGGCCCGGCAGCACCGCCATCCGCCAGCAACAATCCATCAGTTCCGCAGCGCGCCCCGGCTCACGGCGACACAGGGCGCGTACCAGTTTGACCAGATCATCACTACGCTTGCCTTCGTTGAAGTCGTGCATGGCTCGCAGTCTGGCATCACCGTCCAGCCGGTACTGCTGCATCAGATCCCGCGCCAGCTGCAGATGGGCCTGGGTCACACGGCCACTGGCCTTGGCCAGCCGCCCCACGCACAGAAACAGCACACGCTCGAAACTGTTACCGGCGCCACGTACCTGAGCCAGACGCTCCGGCAGATCGCGCCAGTGACGCAGCTGCCAATGACGATCCAGCGCGTGCCCGACTACCGCGCCAAGAATAGCGCCGGGCACAGCGCCGCCGAGACCGCCCACCAGCGCACCCAATACGGTTACCGGCCACAGCATCGCTCAGCCCCTCGCCACACGCTCAGCATCGGCCAGCCGCTCCGGCGTGCCGACATCAATCCAGGCACCACGAAAATGCTCGCCACTGACCCGCCCCTGCTCCGCAGCAGCGCGCAGCAGGGGCGCCAGCGCAAAGGCCCCTTCCGGATGCCCCGCCAGCAATTCGGGGTGCAATACCGCAATGCCGCTGTAGGTCAGGCCCGCCTGCCCGGCAGCCGGGTTGCCGACCATGCCATCGGTAAGCAAAAAGTCGCCATTGGGGTTATGCACGGGATTATCGATCAGCACCAGATGCGCCAGCATGCCTTCGGGCAGCGCCAGCTGTGCAAAGTCATAGCGGGTCCAGACATCACCATTGACCAGAATAAAGGGTGCATCACCCAGCAGCGGGAGCGCCTTGCGAATCCCCCCTCCGGTCTCCAGCGGCTCACCCTCGGCAGACCAGCGAATATTCACGCCAAGGCGCTTGCCATCCTCGAAATAACGCTCGATCTGCTCACCCAGCCAGGCGTGATTGATCACCAGCTCACTCACCCCGGCCGCGCGCAAGGCCTCAAGGTGCCACTGCAACAGCGGCTTACCGGCTACCGGCAGCAGCGGCTTGGGCGTATGCAAGGTCAGCGGCCGCATCCGTTCGCCCTTGCCGGCCGCCAGCACCATGGCTCTCATCATGGCTCCAGCCCAAGACTGTCGAGCAGCGCAGCCAGCGGGGCCAGCCGAGTGTCGGCGGCACAGGCATCACGCAGGTAACGGACAAAGCGCGGCGCATCCTGCAGGTAATGCGGCTTGCCGTCGCGGTGGCAGATCCGGGCAAAGATACCCAGCACCTTCAGGTGACGCTGCACACCCATCAGGCGCGCCTGGTCCAGGAACGATCCCAGCTCATCCGGCACCGGCACCCCGGCCGCCCGCGCCTGCTGCCAGTAGCGCGACAGCCATTGGCTGCGCTCCGCCGCGGGCCAACTGAAAAAGGCATCGGCAAACAGCGAGGTAGCGTCGTAACTGACCGGGCCGTACAGCGCGTCCTGAAAGTCGAGCACACCCGGCTCACCCTCGGCGGTCATCAGGTTGCGCGGCATATAGTCGCGGTGAACGTAGACCCTGGACTCGCCAAGATTGCTGTCGAGCAGCAGCGCCTGTACCTGCTCCCACAACGATTGCTCTTCGGCAGACAGACTTCGCCCCAGTTCGCGCCCGACGTACCAGTCCGGAAACAGGGCCAGCTCACGGCGCAGCACCGCCTCGTCGTAGTCGGGCAACACACCGGGGCGGCTGGCGAGCTGCCAGCGAATCAGGCTGGTGATCGCTGCGGCAAACATCCGCTCAAGCTCTGCCGGCGCAACGCCCTGCTCGATGGTCTGCAGGTAGGTTTTGGCGCCCATGTCCTCCAGCAGCAGAAAGCCCTGCTGCAGGTCCTCGGCGAACAACCGCGGCACCCGCACGCCCGCGTCCTGCAACAGCCGGGTAATGCGCACAAAGGGCTCGGTATTCTCGTGCTCGGGCGGCGCATCCATGACAATCAGGCTGCGCTCACCGGCCTGCCAGCGAAAGTAGCGGCGAAAACTGGCATCGGCACTGGCCGCAGACAGCACGCCGGCGGGCAGGTCTGTCCATCCAAGTGCAGCGGCAGCCTGCGGCAATACCTGATCCAGCCAAAGTTGCATCTGTTGCTGTCGTGAATCCATCGCTCTCCCACTTCTGCGTCTTCGCCACCGCCGGCGAAGCCGGAAAGCAGCATCATTAATTCAGTCCATTCCTAGATCAGGCATCGCTTGATGCTTTATTATCCGTTATCTTGCTCGACTGACACAGCATGCAGATTGCATTCTCCTCGCACAAGGCGTCGCGAGCACGCACCGACTGGAAGCCCGGACAATTACATAATGGCCTACCGTACTCCTCCCTTTCGCTCCTCCTTTCCGATGTTGCTGGCCAGCTCGTTGCTGCTGTTGCAGCCGCTGAGCTCTGTGGCAGCCAACCAGGTTCAATGCCGGCCAGCCGGCAACAGCTGGGCCTGCGAGCCGCTGCAGGCACCGGGCAACCTGCCCCCAAGGCCGCCCAGACCGGCACCCGCGCCGGCGCCTGTCACAGACAGTGTGGTCAAGGCAGCCGAACCGGCAGCAACGCTGAGTGGCGGCCCGGCCACCCCGAGTACGGACTTCAGTCGCCTTGACTGGGTACCCCGTGAGCAGTTGAGCAGCGAGCAGCTGGCCGCCATCGCCCCATACTGTGGCGGCACCTATGTGGAGCCGGAACGCAGCGGCCGGGACGACTCTACCCCGTTCGACCAGCTTCCGGTCTACGCCTCTGCCGACTCCAGCCGCTTTGAACAGGGCAATCAGACCGGCGTACTGCAGGGCGATGTGCTGCTGCGCCAGGGCCGCCTGCAGGCCCGCGCAGATCAGGCCAGCTTTGACCAGGCCAATGCCCAGGCCGTGCTCGAGGGCAACGTCCGCCTGCGTGATCAGGGCGTACTGGTTCTCGGCGACAGCGCATCGATGCGCATCGACAATGGCGAGACCCGCATTGACGGCGTCGAATACGTGGTTCACGACGCCCGCGCCCGCGGCACCGCCGACACCCTGCGTCGCCGCGATGATGCTGTCATCGTCATCAGCGACGGCAGCTATACCACCTGCGAGCCGGGACAGAACACCTGGTCCCTGCACGGCAAGGATATCGAGCTGGACCGTGAAACCGGCTGGGGTGAAGCCAAGCACGTTACCCTGCGGGTCAAGGACGTACCGGTGTTCTATACCCCGTACATGTACTTCCCGATCGACGACCGCCGTCAGACCGGTCTGCTGGTGCCCTCGTTCAGCTACTCGTCCGACAACGGCACCGAGATCGAGACGCCGTACTACATCAACATCGCACCGAACTACGACGCCACCCTGTATCCGCGCTATCTGTCCGAGCGCGGCTTGCAGATGGAAGGCGACTTCCGCTATCTGCACGACGACAACAAAGGCACCCTGACAGCCGCCTTCCTCAACGACAGTGACTATGGCGAGAATCGCTGGCTGTACGGCTGGCAGCACGAAGGCGGACTGCAGAGCCGCTGGAGCACCGAAGTCGATTACACCGACATCAGCGACCCGTTCTACTTCCAGGACCTGAACACCGCGCTGGATGCCCGTTCCGGCACCTACGTCAATCAGCGGGCAGGCCTGACCTATCGCGGTGACGGCTGGCGCTTCCAGGCTGCCGTTCACGGCTACGAGCTGGCCACCATCACCTCGGTTACCCCGTACGAGCGCCTGCCGCAACTGCGCCTCGACGGTGCCAACTGGCTGGGCGATACCGGTCTGCGCTTTGGCTATAACGCCGAATACGCCTACTTTGATCGCAATCTCGGCAGCGGCCTGCTGACCGGCAAGGATGGCATCCAGCTCGACAGCGCCGGCCAGCCGATCCTGACTCCGGACGAGAACCTGGTCGGTCTGCAGCGAGCGACCGGCCACCGTGTGGTAGTCAGCCCCAGCATCAGCTACCCCTGGCGCAACAGCTGGGCCTTTGTCACACCGAAGCTGCGCACCCAGAGCACCTATTACGATCTGAACTTCGACTCGCGGGCCGACGGCTTCGACTACGACGGTGCCAATAACACCCCGTCCAGCACCATCCCTGTCGCCAGCCTGGATACCGGGCTGTACTTTGATCGCGCCACCAGCTGGTTCGGCCGCAACCTGCGCCAGACGCTGGAACCGCGCGCTTTCTACCTGTACGCAGCAGACGAGGATCAGGACGATCAGCCGCTGTTCGACACCAACCAGAACACCTTCAGCTACAGCTCGCTGTTCCGCGACAACCGCTTCAGCGGCAACGACCGGGTCGCCGACGCCAATCAGCTGTCTCTGGGCCTGACCAGTCGCGCCCTGGAGGCCAACGGCACCGAGCGCGCCCGCGCCAGCTTCGGTCAGGTGTTCTATTTCCGCGACCGCAACGTGCAGCTGCTTGATACCGACGGCGTAGCGCGTGACGCAGACAAGTCCTCGTCCTCAGCCTACGCGGCTGAAGCCATGTACCAGGTCAGTGACGCCTGGCGCGTGAACGCCGACGTCATCTGGGATCCGGACGACAGCACCAGCGATGCGGGCAGCGTATTTGCCCACTATCAGCCAGAGCCCCGCAAGGTGCTGAACATGGGCTATCGCTACCGCAACAACATCAACACCTACAACGCACTGACCGGCGCCTTCCAGCGCGATCCGGACAGCCGTATCGATCAGTCCGACCTGTCGTTCATGTGGCCACTGAACCCGCAGTGGAGTCTGATCGGTCGCTGGCAGCATGACTTCGACCAGGATCGAACCCTCGAGGCGTTTGGCGGTCTGGAGTACGACAGCTGCTGCTGGAAGCTGCGTGTCATCAACCGCTACTGGGTTGATTACAACGAGTTTGAATCCGTCGCCACTGACGATGCCAACCGCGGCATCTTCCTGCAGCTCGTCCTCAAGGGGCTTGGCAGTGTGAGCGGCAATGAGGTGGACAGCCTCCTTGACGATGGTATCCCCGGTTACAGAGAGCGTGAAGATAATGCATTTTAAGTTGATGACGGCCCTTAGCCTGTGCGCGGGCATTTTCCTCAGCAGCACAGCCCAGGCCGCCGTAGAACCGCTGGATCGCGTTGCCGCGATCGTAGATAACGACGTGGTCATGGCCAGCCAGGTTGAAGAACGCATGGCCACCGTGCGCCAGCAGTTCGCCCAGAACAATACCCCGGCACCAACCGAGAGCGAGCTGCGCTCGCAGGTGCTTGACCGCCTGATTCTGGAGAGCATCCAGCTGCAGATGGGCGAACGTGCCGGCATTTCCATCGATGATGCCTCGCTCGACCAGGCGGTGCAGCAGATTGCCGCCCGCAACGGCGTGACACTGGAGCAGTTCCGTGAAGCCCTGACCCGTGACGGCGTCAACTTCAATCAGGTCCGCGAGCAGATCCGCCGCGAGATGATCATCAACCGGGTTCGCCAGCGTCGGGTACGGGACAACATCCAGGTGACCGATCAGGAAGTGCGCAACTTCCTCAATTCCGAAGTCGGAAAGTACCAGACCTCGGCGGATTACCGCCTGGCGATGATCGTTCTCCCGCTGGCCGAAAGCGCCAGCGCGGGCGAAGTGGAAAAGGTTGGTCGTGCGGCCAACGAGATCTACCGTCAACTGCAGAGCGGTACCGACTTCAACACCCTGGCTGCCAGCCGCTCCGCCGGTGACACCGCACTGGAAGGCGGCGAACTGGGATGGCGCAAGGCAGCGCAGCTGCCGCCCGCATTCGCCCGCGCAGTCGATGCGCTGGAGGTTGGTGGTGTGACCCAGCCGATGCGTTCCCCGGCCGGCATCCACATCCTCAAGCTGCTGGACCGCCGCGGTGGCGAAGGTCAGATGGTCGAGGAATTCCACGTACGTCATATCCTGATCAAGCCGAGCGAAATCCGCAGCGAAGGCGAGGCGGCGCAGTTGACCCAGCGCCTCTATGATCGCATCAGGGCTGGCGAGTCCTTTGCCGCGCTGGCCAAGGCCTACTCGGAAGATCCGGGCACCGCGCTCAATGGCGGCGACCTCGACTGGGTTACCCCGGATGCCATGACCCCCGAGTTCGGCGAAGTCCTGACCACCACCCCGGAAAACACCCTGTCCCGTCCGTTCCAGACCCAATACGGCTGGCACATTCTGGAAGTGCTTGGCACCCGCAGCGTCGACATGACCGACGACATGCGCCAGCAGCAGGCGATCAACCTGATCCGCAGCCGCAAGTACGAGGAAGAACTGCAGACCTGGTTGCTGCAGATTCGCGACGAGGCCTACGTCGAGATCAAGAACGGGTGAGCACAGCGCGCCTTGCCATAACCGCCGGCGAGCCGGCGGGTATTGGCCCCGATCTATGCCTGATGCTGGCGCAGCACCCATCGCCCTGCGAACGGGTCATCATCGCCGACCCGCAACTGCTGCGTGAACGCGCCCAACAGCTCGGCCTCCCGGTCGAGCTGTTGCCGTTTGATCCCGACGCGCTGCCCGTTGCCCAGGCCGCAGGCCAGCTTCACGTTTTACCGGTCACCCTCGGCACAGCCTGTACCCCGGGCAAGCTCGACGCAGGCAACTCGGCCTACGTGCTGGAAACCCTGCGCCTCGCTGGCGAAGGCGCCCTGAGCGGCCTGTTTGACGCCATCGTGACCGCACCGGTACACAAGGGCATCATCAATGAGGCTGGCGTGCCGTTTTCGGGCCACACCGAATTCTTTGCCGAGCAGACCGCGACCGACCAGGTGGTGATGATGCTCGCCTGCCCCGGGCTGCGCGTGGCCCTGGCAACCACGCACCTGCCGCTGCGGCAGGTCGCCGATGCCATTACCGGGCCGCTGATCGAACGCGTGGTGCGCATTCTGCATAGCGACCTGGTCAACAAATTCGGCCTGAGCGCCCCGCGTATCCTGGTCTGCGGCCTCAATCCGCATGCCGGCGAAGACGGCCACCTGGGGCGCGAGGAACTGGATATCATCATTCCGGCGCTCGACCGCCTGCGTACCGAGGGCATTGAGCTTATCGGCCCCCTGCCGGCGGATACCCTGTTCACCCCCAAGCATCTTGATCAGGCCGATGCGGTGCTCGCGATGTACCACGATCAGGGCCTCCCGGTACTCAAGCACAAGGGCTTCGGCAACGCCGTCAACATTACCCTCGGTATGCCCATCATCCGCACCTCGGTTGATCACGGCACCGCTCTGGATCTGGCCGGGACCGGTCAGGCCAACCCGGGCAGCCTGCAGGTTGCCATCGATACCGCCATCCAGATGATCAACGCCCGGAGGGCTGTATGAGTCAATTTCCCCAACACAAGGCGCGCAAGCGCTTTGGTCAGAACTTCCTGCACGACGCCGGCGTAATCGACCGCATCATTCGCTCGATCCGTCCGCGTGAAACCGATCATCTGGTCGAGATCGGTCCCGGTCAGGGCGCCATCACCTCGGGCCTGCTGGCCAGCGGCGCGCGCCTTGACGTGGTCGAGCTAGACAAGGATCTGCACCCGATCCTGATGGGCCAGTTCGGTTTTCTCGATCGCTTCCGCCTGCACAAGGGCGACGCGCTGAAGTTCAACTTCCGCGACCTGGCCGCCGACGGCGAGAAGCTGCGCATCGTCGGCAACCTGCCCTACAACATCTCAACGCCGCTGATGTTCCACCTGCTGGACCAGTCGGACTGCGTCGAAGACATGCACTTCATGCTGCAGAAGGAAGTGGTGCAACGGCTGGCTGCGACCGCCGGCATGAACCACTACGGCCGCCTCGGCATCATGGTGCAGTACCACTGCCGGGTTGAGCACCTGTTTGACGTCGGCCCCGGCGCCTTCAACCCGGCGCCCAAGGTCGATTCGGCCATCGTCCGGCTGATTCCGCACGCTACCCTGCCGCATCCGGCCGACGACGTGGAAGTGCTCGAAATCCTGGTGCGTGACGCCTTCAACCAGCGGCGCAAGACCCTGCGCAACACACTCAAGTCGCTGCTCAGCGCAGAAGAGATCGAAGCCGAAGGCATCGACCCGGGCACCCGCCCGGAACAGGTCGACCTGGCCGGCTTCGTGCGTCTGGCCAACCGCCTGACTCGCAAGCGGGCAGGCGACGCATGAGCGGCGAGCCGCAATACGCCGTCGAGGTGACGGTGCAGACCCGCTACCTGCCGGAGCAGTCCGATCCGCAGAAGAAGCGCTTTGCCTTTGCCTATACCATCAGCATCCGCAATCAGGGCTCGGTGGCCGCGCAGCTGCTGCATCGTCACTGGCTGATCACCGACGGAAACAACAAGCAGCAGCGTGTTGATGGCCCCGGCGTGGTCGGCGAGCAACCGCTGATCGAGCCCGGTAACGAGCACACCTATACCAGCGGCTGCATGCTTGAGACCCCGGTTGGCACCATGGAAGGTAGCTACGACATGCGCGCCAGCGATGGCCACACGTTCAGCGCCAGCATTCCGCGCTTTCGTCTGGCCCAACCCAACGCACTGAACTGATCGACTCGTACGCCCATGACCATCTACGCCGTTGGCGACATCCAGGGCTGCCTCAAGCCGCTCCAATGCCTGCTCAGCGAGGTAGGCTTCAACCCGTCCAGGGACGTGCTCTGGTCCGTTGGTGACATGGTCAACCGCGGTCCCGACTCGCTTGGCACCCTGCGCTTTCTCAAGCAGCTCGACAACGCCTGCGTTGCGGTTCTGGGCAATCACGACCTGCACCTGCTGGCCGCCAGCCGAGCTGGCAGTCGCTTGCGCAAGTCAGACACCCTCAAACCCCTGCTCAAGGCCGACGACCGTGTCGCCCTGCTCGACTGGCTGCGCGAGCGGCCGCTTGCCCACCTCGACGCCGAGCTGGGCTATGTGATGACCCACGCCGGCATCCCGCCAATCTGGAGCGTACAGCAGACAATGGAGCTGGCCGCCGAGGTGGAAATCATCCTGCGCTGCGACAAGCGTCTGCCAGACTATCTGGACGAGATGTACGGTAACGAACCGGCGCGCTGGAAGCCCGGCCTCAAGGGCATCGACCGGCTGCGTGCGATTACCAATTACCTGACCCGCATGCGCTTCTGCAAGCCGGACGGGACGCTGGAGTTCAAATCCAAGGAAGGGCTGGATACCACGCCAAAGGGCTTTGCACCGTGGTTTCGTTACCCGCGCCGCGACCCTGACATTCAGGTCATCTTCGGCCACTGGGCAGCGATCGAAGGCCGCACCGGTGTGCAGGGCGTACATGCGCTGGACACCGGCTGCGTATGGGGTGGCCGCATGACCCTGATGAACCTGGATACCCACGAACTGCATCACTGCGACTGCGCGACCTGAGAGGAACCAGCATGAGCGATTTCAAACGCATCGACCCGCAAACCGCCAGCCAGTTGATCGCCAGCAACGCCCAACTGGTCGACATCCGCGACCCGCAGAGTTTCGACTTTGGCCACATTCCCGGCGCCATCCGCCTGGACAACGACAACCTTGCCGACTTCGTCGCCAACGCCGACCAGCAGGCGCCCCTGATCGTTTGCTGCTACCACGGCAACTCCAGCCAGGGCGCAGCGGCCTATCTGGCCAGCATCGGTTTTGCCGACACCTACAGCCTGGACGGCGGCTTTGATCTGTGGCGGCAGACCTATCCGGAGCGCGTCAGCGCCGACTGAGACGCCAACCTATTGCCCGCCCAGTAGGGCGGACCAAGCGCAGCGTGTCCGCCGGCGTTATCACACCAGCCGTTACTCACAGGCACTGCTGGGGCTACGACTATCCGGTGGAGACGCTGCGCGTTCTCCACCCTACAGCCCCGCGCTCCTAACCCGACCCACACTAAACGAATAGCCCGCAAGCCACGCCAGCCGTGCCTTCACACTCCTGCAACAAAATTTCCTGAGAAATCTTCTGTTGCACTGCGTATTTGCAACTATCCTGAGGTCAGGCGAATCAAGAAAGAGAACGTCGGTCTGCCGGCTTCCGATAAACACGGGAGCCTGCCGGATCCACCGTACGACCAGTCATCGATTGGCCGCCCGGCGCCTCCGACAGACTCCTGACCGTGCTCGCAGTTGCGCCTTGGGGGATTCACGCATCAGGAAATGCCGTCGCCCGGTAAAGCGCGTCATGCGGGCTGCTGCCCGGAAGCGCCAGACCTCTTATCTGGTAACAGCGAGGTCGTGTCATGAGCATATTCAGCCATTTCCAGAACCGCTTTGAAGCCACCCGGCAAGAGGAGTACAGCCTTCAGGAATACCTGGAACTCTGCAAGACTGACCCTACCGCCTACGCGACCGCCGCCGAGCGTCTGCTGATGGCCATCGGCAAGCCCGAACTGGTCGACACCTCCCTCGACCCACGCCTGTCCCGCATCTTTTCCAACAAGGTCATCAAGCGTTATCCGGCGTTCGCCGACTTCCACGGCATGGAAGACGCCATCGAGCATATCGTGTCCTTTTTCAAGCACGCCGCCCAGGGGCTCGAAGAACGCAAGCAGATACTCTACCTGCTCGGCCCGGTCGGCGGCGGCAAGTCATCGCTGGCCGAAAAACTCAAAGAGCTGATGCAGCAAGTGCCGTTCTACGCGATCAAGGGCTCGCCGGTGTTCGAGTCGCCACTCGGCCTGTTCAACGCCACCGAGGATGGCGCCATCCTCGAAGAGGACTTCGGCATCCCGCGGCGCTACCTCAACAGCATCATCTCGCCCTGGGCGGTGAAACGCCTGCACGAATACAACGGCGATATTTCCCAGTTCCGCGTGGTCAAGCTCTACCCCTCGGTGCTGCAGCAGATTGCTGTCGCCAAGACCGAGCCCGGTGACGAGAACAACCAGGACATATCTTCACTGGTCGGCAAGGTTGATATCCGCAAGCTGGAAGAGTTTCCGCAGAACGACCCGGACGCCTACAGCTACTCCGGTGGCTTGTGCCGTGCCAACCAGGGCCTGCTCGAATTCGTCGAGATGTTCAAGGCACCGATCAAGGTACTGCACCCACTGCTAACCGCCACCCAGGAGGGCAACTACAACAGTACCGAAGGCATGGGCGCGATTCCATTCAATGGCGTAATTCTGGCCCACTCCAACGAGTCCGAGTGGCACAGCTTCCGCAATAACAAGAACAACGAAGCGTTCATTGACCGCATCTACATCGTCAAGGTGCCTTACTGCCTGCGCGTCAGCGACGAGATTCAGATCTACGAAAAACTGCTGACCAACAGCTCGCTGGCCAATGCCCACTGCGCACCTGACACTCTGAAGATGCTCGCCCAGTTCACCGTACTCTCGCGCCTGAAAGAACCGGAGAACTCCAATGTCTACTCGAAGATGCGCATCTACGACGGCGAGAACCTGAAGGACACCGACCCCAAAGCCAAGTCGATTCAGGAATACCGCGACTCGGCGGGCGTCGACGAGGGCATGAACGGCCTGTCGACCCGCTTTGCCTTCAAGATCCTCTCCAAGGTGTTCAACTTCGATACCACCGAAGTGGCCGCCAACCCGGTACACCTGCTCTACGTCCTGGAACAGCAGATTGAGCAGGAGCAGTTTCCCAATGACGTGAGCGAGCGCTACCTGCGTTTCCTCAAGGAATACCTGGCGCCGCGCTACGTCGAGTTCATCGGCAAGGAAATCCAGACCGCCTATCTGGAGTCCTACAGCGAGTATGGCCAGAACATCTTTGATCGCTACGTGCTGTACGCCGATTTCTGGATTCAGGATCAGGAGTACCGCGACCCGGAAACCGGCGAGATACTCAACCGCGCCTCGCTCAACGAGGAGCTGGAGAAGATCGAGAAGCCGGCCGGCATCAGCAACCCGAAGGACTTCCGCAACGAGATCGTCAACTTCGTACTGCGTGCCCGTGCGCAGAACAACGGCAAGAACCCGAGCTGGCTGTCCTACGAGAAGCTGCGCGTGGTGATCGAGAAAAAAATGTTCTCCAACACCGAAGACCTGCTGCCGGTCATCAGCTTCAACGCCAAGGCCTCGACCGAAGATCAGAAGAAGCACAACGACTTCGTCCACCGGATGGTCGAACGCGGCTACACCGAGAAGCAGGTGCGACTGCTGTCGGAATGGTACCTGCGGGTGCGTAAGGCGCAGTGACGGCTGCGCCGTCGCTGGGCAGCTTCAAGCGACAAGCGGCAAGCAGCGCGGCGCCGCCTGAGACCATGCGCTGCGCCTCAAAGCAGCACGGCCAGCTTCAAGCTTGCAGCTTATGGCTTGCGGCTGGCCCGGAGGGCCCTGAATGAGCTACGTGATTGACCGCCGTCTGAACGGCAAGAACAAGAGCACCGTGAACCGCCAGCGGTTCCTGCGGCGCTACAAATCACACATCAAGAAGGCGGTTGAAGAGGCCGTGGGGCGTCGTTCGATCACCGATATAGAGCACGGCGAAAGCATCAGCATCCCCAACCGCGACATCGACGAGCCGATTTTTCACCATGGCAAGGGCGGTCGCCAGACCCAGGTGCACCCCGGTAACCGCGAGTTCGCCACCGGCGACCGCATCGCCCGCCCGCAGGGTGGCGGTGGGAGCCAGGGCGGCAGTCAGGCGGGCGACAGCGGCGAAGGCATGGATGAGTTCGTCTTTCAGATAACCCAGGACGAATTCCTCGACTTCATGTTCGAGGATCTCGCCCTGCCAAACCTGGTCAAGCGCCAGTTGACCGGCACAGACACCTTCAAGCCGGTCCGCGCCGGCATCAGCCAGCAGGGCAACCCCTCGCGGATCAATATCGTACGGTCGATGCGCGCGGCGCAGGCACGGCGCATCGCACTCTCGGGCGGCAGCCGCAAGCGGCTGCGCGAGGCACGCGCCGAGCTGGAGCAACTCAAGCGTGAGCATCCGGATGACATTACCGGTATTGCGCAGCTGCAGGAGGAAATTGCCAGCCTCGAAGCACGCATCGAACGCGTCCCCTTTCTCGACACCTTCGACTTGCGCTACAACCTGATCGTCAAGCAACCAACGCCGTCGTCCAAGGCAGTGATGTTCTGCCTGATGGATGTCTCCGGCTCCATGACCCAAGCCACCAAGGATCTGGCCAAGCGCTTCTACATTCTGCTCTACCTGTTCCTGCGCCGTAACTACGAGCGCATCGAAGTGGTGTTCATCCGTCACCACACCAGCGCCAAGGAAGTCGACGAGGAAGAATTCTTCTACTCGCGCGAAACCGGCGGCACCATCGTGTCCAGCGCCCTGCGACTGATGCAGCAGATCATCGAGCAACGCTACCCGCCCGGCGAGTGGAATCTGTACTGCGCCCAGGCATCCGACGGCGACAACTGGAACGACGACTCGCCGATCTGCCGCGACCTGCTGGTGCGCCAGATCATGCCGGCGATGCAGTACTACTGCTACGTGGAAATCACCCCGCGCGAGCATCAGACCCTGTGGCACGAGTACGAAGCGGTCGCCGAGCACTTTGCCGACAGTTTCGCCCAGCAGCAGATTGTCGATGCCGGGGACATCTACCCGGTGTTTCGCAAGCTGTTCCAGAAGAGGATGGCGACATGAGCCGGACGCCCATATCCACCGGCTCGGAGTGGACCTTCGAGCTGATCCGCGAGTACGACCAGGAGATCGGCCGTATCGCCCATGAGGTCTACGGACTGGATACCTATCCCAACCAGATCGAGGTCATCACCGCAGAGCAGATGATGGACGCCTACGCCTCGGTAGGCATGCCGCTGGGCTATCACCACTGGTCCTACGGCAAGCACTTCCTGGCCACCGAAAAGGGCTACCGCCGGGGCCATATGGGGCTGGCCTACGAGATCGTCATCAACTCCGACCCCTGCATCGCCTACCTGATGGAAGAGAACACCATGTGCATGCAGGCACTGGTGATTGCCCACGCCTGCTACGGCCACAACTCGTTCTTCAAGGGCAACTACCTGTTCCGCAGCTGGACCGACGCCAGCGCGATCATTGACTACCTGGTGTTCGCCAAGCAGTACATCAGCGAATGCGAAGACCGCTACGGGATTGACGCCGTCGAGGACCTGCTCGACTCCTGTCACGCCCTGATGAACTATGGCGTCGACCGCTACAAGCGGCCCTACCCGATCTCTGCCGCGGAAGAACGGCAGCGCCAGCAGGAGCGCGAAGAGCACCTGCAGCGCCAGGTCAACGAGCTGTGGCGCACCATCCCGGTCAACCCGCACCACGCGCAGGATGAGCTGGTACACCCCCGCTACCCGAGCGAACCCCAGGAAAACCTGCTGTATTTCATCGAGAAGAACGCACCGCTGCTGGAGCCATGGCAGCGCGAAGTCGTCCGCATCGTGCGCAAGGTCGCGCAGTACTTCTACCCCCAGCGCCAGACCCAGGTGATGAACGAGGGCTGGGCCACCTTCTGGCACTACACCCTGCTCAACCACCTGTATGACGAAGGCAAGGTCACCGACGGCTTCATGATGGAGTTTCTGCAGTCCCACACCAGCGTGGTCTACCAGCCACCGTTCGACAGCAACTGGTACAGCGGCATCAACCCCTATGCGCTGGGCTTTGCGATGATGCAGGACATTCGCCGCATCTGCGAACACCCGACCGACGAAGATCACCGCTGGTTTCCCGACATTGCCGGCAGTAACTGGCTGGAAACCCTCAAGTTCGCCATGCGCACCTTCAAGGACGAAAGTTTTATCCTGCAGTACCTGTCGCCCAAGGTGATCCGCGACTTCAAGCTGTTTGCCATCGTCGATGACGAAGCCGACGACCACCTGGAAGTCGCAGCCATTCACGACGACAGCGGCTACCGCGCGGTACGCGAACTGCTGGCAGCGCAGTACAACCTTGGCAACCGCGAACCGAACATCCAGATCTGGTCGGTGGACCGCCGCGGCGACCGCTCCCTGACCCTGCGCCACCAGCGCCATCAGGGCAAACCGCTCGGCGAATCCACAGACGAAATGCTCCGCCACCTGCATCGCCTGTGGGGGTTCGACATTCACCTGGAAAGCGTCGACGGAGAACGAATCGTGGCCGAAGCCCACATCCCGCCCCGCCCCAAACCGGAGGAAGAACGCCTGCCGCGCTTCGACCTGAATATTCCGCCCATATAGGGGCGCGGTGCGCAAGCTGCAAGCTGCAAGCTGCAAGCTGCAAGCTGCAAGCCTAATTAGGGTGAGTTCGGCGGCTATGCCGTCAAGTGTTGCTCAAGTTTCTGCGGTCATGTGCAGCCAAAAGAAAACCCGCGCGACTAGACACCGCGCGGGTTTTGCTTGCAGCTTGCAGCTTGAAGCTTGAAGCTACTCCCCTTTAGCCAGAGTCCGTGTCGATGCCTGAGAGTTACTACACCTACCTGGTCGGCGGCGCCGTCCGCGACCAACTGCTTGGTTTGCCGGTAACAGACCGCGACTGGGTTGTGGTTGGCGCGACGCCGGAGCAGTTGCAGCAGGAGGGTTTCCGTCCGGTCGGCCAGGACTTTCCGGTGTTTCTGCATCCGACCTCGGGCGAGGAGTACGCACTCGCCCGCACCGAGCGCAAGAGCGGCGTTGGCTACGGCGGCTTTGTCTTCCACACCAGCCCGGACGTCACCCTGGAGGAGGATCTGATCCGCCGGGACCTGACAGTCAACGCCATGGCCCGGGCCGAGGACGGCCGGATCATCGACCCCTACGGCGGCCAGCGCGACCTGCAGGCGAAGATATTGCGCCACGTCTCCCCCGCCTTTGCAGAAGATCCACTGCGGGTGCTGCGGGTTGCGCGCTTCGCCGCCCGTTACGCCAGCCTCGGCTTTCGCGTGGCCGACGAGACCATGGCGCTGATGCGCCAGCTGAGCGAGTCGGGCGAGCTGCAGAGTCTGACTGCCGAGCGCAGCTGGATGGAAATCAGCCGCGCCCTGATGGAACCCAGCCCGGATGTGTTCATTCAGGTACTGCGCGACTGTGGCGCACTGGCCGAACTGCTGCCGGAAGTCGACGCCCTGTTTGGCGTGCCGCAGCCGGAAGCACATCACCCGGAAATCGACACCGGCGTCCACGTCCTGCAGGTACTGAAGATCGCCGCCAGAGACCAGCTGCCGCTGCCGGCCCGCTGGGCCTGCCTGCTGCATGACCTTGGCAAGGGGCTGACGCGCCCGGAGCACTGGCCAAAGCATCACGGCCACGAGACCAGCGGCCTGAAGGCCGTCAAAGCCGTCAACCAGCGCTGCAAGGCACCGCGTGAGTGTCAGGAACTGGCACTGCTGGCCTGTGAGTACCACACCCACTGCCACCGGGCGCTGGAGCTGCGCCCGCAGACATTGCTCAAGCTGTTCAAGGCGCTGGATATCTACCGTCGCGGCGAGCGCTTCGAGCAGTTTTTGGCGGTATGCGTGGCCGACGCCCAGGGCCGCACCGGGTTTGAACAGCGCCCCTACCCGCAGGCGGACTACCTGCGCGGCGCGGCGCAGGCCGCGCGCGCGGTAGATATTCAGCCGTTACTGGATAAGGGCCTGCAGGGCGCCGAGATGGGCCGCACCCTGGAGCAGGCACGGCTGGAAGCCTTGGGCGACTACAAGGCCTCACGCGGCTGATATCCCGCCAGCAGCTCGACCGGCGTCAGTGACCGGCCACGCCATGTGAAGGCGACCGGCCACAGCGCCTGGTTCCCCTGCCAGCCTTCCCAGAGCTGGCCAAATGTCTGCCCGCTGCCGGGCAGTTTGGCCTGCGCTGCGACCAATGCCAGCGGCCAGAGCACAAATGCGTTGCGGATGACTTCCGGGCGCGGCAGGGTAATGCCGTCATGCACGCCGATCAGATCGCCGTAGCACAGCACGTCGATATCCAGCGTGATGCGCCCGGGTTGCGGCGACTCACGCCGGCCGCAGGCAGCCTCGATCGCCTTCAGCGCGGCATTCAGATCCGCCAGCGCCAGCCGCGTTTCGACGGCGACTACCATGTTGTAAAAGCGCTTGCCGAGCACCCCGACCGCGTCGCTTTCAAACACCGGCGACAACTGCAACTCGCCGCACAACTCGGCCAGCGCATCCAGCCCGCGCTGCAGGTGATATTCGCGTTCAGTGTTGGTGCCCACACCCAGATAGACGATGGTCACGCGGGTTTGACTCCCCGCTCGATCAACACCCCGACGCCGCCGGATGCCGCCGGCACCGCGCCCGGCTTGGTGACCTGCAGACGCAGCCAGGGAATGGAGAATTCGTTCATGAGCAGCGCAGCCAGCTGCTCGGCCAGCGTCTCGACCAGCAGGAAGCTGCTCTGCTCGACAAAGCCCTGCACGCGCTCGCTGATTGCCGCGTAGTTGAGGGTGTGCTCAAGCGTGTCGCCCGCGGCAGCCGGACGGATGTCCCAGCCCATATCGAGATCGAACACCAGCCGCTGGCGGATGGTGCGCTCCCAGTCATAGACACCAATGACAGCATCTACCGCTAACCCTTTGATAAAAACCTGATCCACAGGTTGCTCCCGTGTCGACTACAATCAAACGTCATTTTGCCCGGGGTCCGCTGCATGCATACCCAGTTTCTGTTCTGGCTGGTCATCGCCTATCTGCTCGGCTCGGTCTCCTTTGCCGTGCTGATCAGCCACCTGCGTCACCTGCCGGACCCGCGCAAACTGGGCTCCGGCAACCCCGGCGCCAGCAACATGCTGCGCCTTGGCAACCGCTCTCTGGCGCTGGCCACCCTGGCCGGCGATCTCGGCAAGGGCGCACTGGCCGTGGCGCTGGCACGCTATGCCGACCTTTCTCTGCTGCAACAGGGCTGGGTCGGTCTGGCCGCCGTGTGCGGCCATATCCTGCCTATCTTTCATCGCCTGCAGGGCGGCAAGGGTGTTGCCACCGCTGCCGGCGTCATGCTGATGCTCTGCTGGCCTGCGGCCCTGATCGCAGCGCTGGCCTGGGGCCTGACCTTTTACTGGCAGCGGATCGCCTCACTGGCATCGCTGCTGGCCAGCCTGACGCTGTCACCAGCCCTCGCCTGGCTGGCCCCGGCACTGCTGCTGCCGGTCACACTGATAGTGCTGCTTATTCTGCTGCGCCACCGCCTCAACATCGGCCGGCTGCTGGCCGGAGTAGAAAACCGCTTCAGGCCTTGACCGCAATCGGCGGCAACTGCTCCATTGGCCAGCGCGCGCGCGTTTCGATACCGCCCTCATCCTGCTGGCCGGCCAGCAGCCGCTGGCATCCGGCATAGGCGATCATTGCACCGTTATCGGTGCAATACGCCGGGCGTGCGTAAAACACGTTGCCCTTCAACTCGGCGGTCATGCTTTCCAGCTGCTGTCGCAGGCGGTGGTTGGCGCTGACGCCGCCGGCAATGACCAGGCGCTTGAGCCCGGTCTGTTTGAGTGCCCGGCGGCACTTGATGGTCAGCGTCTCGACTACCGCCGTTTCAAAGCCGAGCGCGATATCCGCCAGCGTCTGCTGATCCGGCTCACCCTCCCGGGAACACGCCTGCCAGGCCGTCAGCACGGCGGTTTTCAGGCCACTGAAACTAAAGGTCAGGCCGGGGCGGTCAGTCATCGGACGGGGAAATACAAAGGCACCGGGGCGCCCCTGCTCGGCCAGCCGTGCAATCTCGGGGCCGCCTGGATACGGCAGCCCCATCAGCTTGGCGGTTTTGTCGAAGGCTTCCCCGGCGGCGTCGTCCAGCGACTCGCCCAGCAACTGGTATTGGCCGATACCGTCTACCCGGACAAGTTGCGTGTGGCCGCCGGACACCAGCAAGGCGACGAACGGAAACTCGGGCGGATGCTCCTCCAGGCAGGGCGCCAGCAGATGCCCCTCCATATGGTGAACACCCAGCGCCGGCACGCCCCAGGCAAAGGCCAGCGCCCGCGCAAAGGCACCGCCAACCAGCAGAGCCCCCACCAGACCGGGACCGGCCGTGTAGGCCACCGCATCCACCTCACCCGGCTGCAAACCGGCCTTGGCAAACACCTCGCGCATCAGTGGTACCATGCGCTTGACGTGATCGCGCGAGGCCAGCTCAGGCACCACGCCGCCGTACACCCGGTGCAGATCGATCTGGCTGAACAACGCATCCGCCAGCAGGCCTCGCTCACTGTCGTACAGCGCGATGCCGGTTTCGTCGCAGGAAGTCTCAATACCCAGAACGCGCATGCTTGGCCCTGTGCCTCGAATTACATGAATGTCATCTGCCGCGCATCATAATCAGCCAGACGCCCACAGGCCAGTTTTTTACCCTGATGGACGTCATAGGCTTTGCTTTTTACAGATGAAGGCGGTAACATCCGCGTCCCTTGAAATGCAATCGCCGCAGGCAATATTGCCTACGGCCATGACTACCAACGTTTGAGAAAGGTACGAAATGCCTGCCGTCAAAGTTAAAGAGAACGAACCCTTCGACGTGGCCCTGCGTCGTTTCAAACGCTCCTGCGAAAAAGCCGGTGTTCTGGCTGAAGTGCGTCGTCGCGAGTTTTACGAGAAGCCCACTACCGAGCGCAAGCGCAAGGCAGCTGCTGCTGTAAAGCGTCACGCCAAGAAAGTTCAGCGCGAACAGCGTCGTCGCGAGCGCCTGTACTGAGTTCCAATACTCAGCTCTGATCGGGCCTGATCACAGGCCCACCGATGCGGCGCACCGTGCTCGCATCAGCAGACTGAACAGCACTGGAACACGCATCTTTCCGGCCTTCCGAAAGGAATTGGCTGGATTTTTGCGTCTTTGTGCATTTGCCAGCGCATAATGCCACGAACAGTACAGCACGCCGGCAACGACCTACTCTCGCAGGGGCACCGCAGACAGCATGGCCGGACTTATTCCTCAGGGCTTCATTGATGACCTGCTCGGACGGATCGACATTGTCGAAGTCGTCGGGGCAAGACTGAAGCTGAAGAAGACCGGCAAGAACTACTCTGCACTCTGCCCGTTCCACAACGAGAAGTCACCGTCGTTCAGCGTCAGCCCGGACAAGCAGTTCTACTATTGTTTCGGCTGCGGCGCCGGCGGCAGCGCACTGAGCTTCGTGATGGATTTCGATCGTCTGGATTTCCCCCAGGCGGTAGAAGAGCTTGCACGCCAGGCCGGCGTCGAGGTGCCGCACGAGGAGCGCAGCGATGGTCGCAAGAGCAACAACCGGACACCGCGCAAGGACAACCCGCTTTACGCCCTGCTGGAGCAGGCTGCCGCCTACTATCGGCAGCAACTGCGCCAGCATCCGGCTCGCCAGCGGGCGGTCAGCTACCTGAAAGGACGCGGCCTGTCGGGGCAGATCGCAAAAGTGTACGACCTGGGCCTCGCCCCGCCCGGCTGGGACAACCTGATGTCGCACCTGGCCCGCGACACCAGCGAACAAAAAGCCCTGATCGATGCCGGCCTGGTAGTGGAAAACCCGGACAGCGGCGGCCGGTACGATCGCTTCCGCGACCGCATCATGTTTCCGATTCGCGACAGCCGCGGCCGCACCATCGGCTTTGGCGGCCGCGTACTGGGCGACGAGAAGCCCAAGTACCTGAACTCCCCGGAGACCACGGTCTTCCACAAGGGACAGGAGCTGTACGGGCTTTATGAAGCCAAGCAACAGAATCGGCAACTGAACGAGATTCTGGTCGTCGAAGGCTACATGGACGTGATCGCGCTGGCGCAGCACGGCATCACCAATGCCGTTGCCACACTGGGCACCGCCACCAGCGAAGAGCACCTCAAGCGCCTGTTCCGACTGGTGCACAATGTGATTTTCTGTTTCGACGGCGACCGCGCCGGACGGCAAGCCGCCTGGCGCGCACTCAATTCGGCGCTCCCGGTGCTGGAAGATGGTCGCCATGTGCGCTTTCTGTTCCTGCCGGATGGCCAGGACCCGGACACCATGGTGCGCGAAGAAGGCACCGACGCCTTCCGTCGTCGACTGGAACGTGAAGCGCTGCCGCTGACCGACTACCTATTCCGGCACCTTGCCGAAGAAACCGGCGCCGACAGCCTGGAAGGCAAGGCGCACATGGCCTCACTGGCCCTGCCGCTGATTGACCAGATCCCCGGCAGCATGTTGCGCCGCCTGCTGAGGCAATCGCTGCAACAACAGACCGGGCTTGACCTGGACAGCATTGAACCGGCGGCGATGCCGACGGCGACAGAGCAGCCTGCGGGCAACGACGCAGGCAACCATGCGCACCCGCTCCATGACGAAGGCGTACCAATGGACGTTTGGGGCGACTGGTCGGAAAGGGATGACTCCGGCGGCGACTACTACCTGCCGGAAGGCATGGACAGCAAACCGCCGGCCGCCTCGGAGAGCCGCCGCTTCACTCCGCGCGACAGCGAACGCAAAGGTCGCAGCGGCGGCAAAAAGGCACTGCGCAGGGAAGTAGACAGCCCGTTACTGCAAGCCGTGCGGACCCTGCTGCACCACCCGCACCTGGCCGCACATGCCCAACAGGCCAATCAAATGGCCGACGAGGACGACGACGAGGCAAGGCTGCTGGTAGCGCTGGTTGACGCTGCGCAGAAACAGCCCGGGCTGACTACAATTGAACTGCTGGCGCGCTGGCACGGCACGGCGATGGGGGAGCAGTTGAATCGCCTGGCAGAACAGGAGTGGCTGCTGACCAGCCCCGGCGTGAACCTTGAACAACAGTTTTTCGACACCATTAACAGACTAACCGCTCAACAAAACGAGCGACGACTTCAGCACCTCCTCGACAAATCGGTCACCGAACCGCTCTCTGCCGAGGAAAAGCAACAGCTGCGAGACCTGCTGGGCTCACGAAACACCCGGAAAAACGACGGCTGACCGCGCCTCAAGTGGCGTCAGCAGGCGAAATCAGGGTATAATCCGCAGCTTATTTTTTGCACACCTAGGCATCCACAAGGGTTGTTATGTCCGGAAAAGCGCAACAGCAATCCCGTCTTAAAGAGCTCATCGCCCGCGGTCGCGAGCAGGGCTATCTGACCTATGCGGAGGTCAACGATCACCTGCCCGAGGATATCTCCGATCCGGAACAGGTGGAAGACATTATCCGCATGATCAACGACATGGGCATCACGGTTTTTGAAACCGCACCCGATGCCGATGCGCTGTTGCTGGCCGATAATGATGCCGACGAAGCTGCCGCCGAAGAAGCTGCCGCTGCACTGGCTGCCGTGGAAACCGATATCGGTCGCACCACCGACCCGGTCCGCATGTACATGCGTGAAATGGGTACGGTCGAGCTGCTGACTCGCGAAGGCGAAATCGAAATCGCCAAGCGCATCGAGGAAGGCATCCGTGAAGTCATGGCGGCCATCTCCATGTTCCCCGGCACCGTCGACGGCATCCTTGCCGACTACGCCCGCGTGGTTGAGGAAGGCGGTCGCCTGTCCGACATTTTCAGCGGCTATATCGATCCTGATGACGACGGCATGTCCGGCGTCAACAGCGACGACATCCCCGCGGTCGCCTCCAAGGAAACCAAGAAGGACGACGACGAGGACGAGGACGAGGAAGACTCGGACGACGACAGCGATGACAACGAAGGCGATGGTGGCCCCGATCCGGAAGTGGCCCGCCTGCGCTTTACCGCCATCAAGGAACAGCTGGAAAAACTGCAGAAGGTGCTGAAGAAGCACCCGCGCAACAGCCCCAAAGCCGTTGCCGAGCAGGAGGCCCTGGCCACCCTGTTCATGCCGATCAAGCTGATCCCAAAACAGTATGAAGCGCTGGTCAACCGTGTCCGTGATGCCCAGGACCAGATCCGCAAGCAGGAACGCGCCATCATGCAACTGTGTGTCCGCGACGCACGGATGCCGCGCGCCGACTTCCTGCGCAGCTTTCCCGGCAACGAAGTCAATGAAGACTGGGTCGACTCCCTGCTGGCTGACAGCCCGCGCTACAGCGAAGGCCTGGAAGCCCTCAAGGGTGACATCCTGCGCGCCCAGAAGAAGCTGGCCGAGCTGGAACAAAACGCCAGCCTGACCATCTCCGAAATCAAGGACATCAACCGCCGCATGTCCATCGGCGAGGCGCGTGCGCGACGTGCCAAGAAAGAGATGGTTGAGGCCAACCTGCGACTGGTGATCTCGATCGCCAAGAAGTACACCAACCGCGGCCTGCAGTTCCTTGACCTGATTCAGGAAGGCAACATCGGCCTGATGAAAGCGGTAGACAAGTTCGAATACCGTCGCGGCTACAAGTTCTCGACCTACGCCACCTGGTGGATTCGTCAGGCTATCACCCGCTCCATTGCGGATCAGGCCCGTACCATCCGTATTCCGGTACACATGATCGAGACCATCAACAAGCTCAACCGAATCTCCCGCCAGATGCTGCAGGAGATGGGTCGCGAGCCGACCCCGGAAGAGCTGGGCGAGCGCATGGAGATGCCTGAGGACAAGATCCGCAAGGTCCTGAAGATCGCCAAGGAACCGATCTCGATGGAAACCCCCATCGGTGACGACGAAGACTCGCATCTGGGCGACTTCATCGAGGACGGCACCATGGAATCACCGATCGACTCGGCGACCGTGGAGAACCTCAAGGAAGCGACCCGCGACGTACTGTCCGGCCTCACTGCCCGTGAAGCCAAGGTACTGCGCATGCGCTTCGGCATCGACATGAACACCGACCATACCCTCGAGGAAGTCGGCAAGCAGTTCGATGTTACCCGTGAGCGGATTCGTCAGATCGAAGCCAAGGCACTGCGCAAGCTGCGTCACCCGACCCGCAGCGATCACCTGCGCAGCTTCCTCGACGACTGAGTCGCCTGCATGCAGTCAACAACAACGCCCGGCCTGTGCCGGGCGTTGTTGTTTGTGGCCCTGCGCCAGCGGGGGGTGGGCATGCACCGCATCCTGGGGCTAAACTGGCGAAACAATATCGAGTAGCCATGGATACAGGTTTCCCGTCGAATGAACGTCGCCGCAAAGGGATTGGTTGCCGCAGTGCTGGCAATGGCCGGCGCAGGATGCAGTGCCATCAATATCCCCATGGCACCCGAACTGCAGATCACACAGGCTGGCGTGCTGCTGCTGTCCTGCATGCTTCTGCTGGCGGCGCACGGCCTTAATCAGCTGCGCAGGCGCGCCGTGATGCAGCGCCAGGAAGCGCTGGAGCTGCTCAGGCAGCAGGAACACCGCTACCGCACCCTGGTTGAGAAGCTGCACGTCGTCACCTGGGAAATGTCCTACCCCTCCCTGCGTTTCATTTATACCTCGCCCCACGCAGCCGACCTGCTTGGCTACCCCGCCAGCCACTGGCTAAGCCCCGACTTTCTGGCCGACCACCTGCACCCGGAGGATCATCGCCGCGTTCTGGACAGCCTGCGCGACCATGCACTGACCCAGCAGCAGCAAAGCTTCGATTTCCGCCTGTACCGCGAGTGTGGTGATTATGTATGGGTGCGCGCCATCATCAACCGCGTCACCAGCCAGGAATACGAGGCCGCCTCACTGCACGGCCTGCTGATCGACATTCAGGAACAGAAGCTCGCCGAACAGGCCCTGCGCAGCTCGGAACAGAAATTCTCGTCGGTCTTTCACAACTGCCCGGACACCATCGTTCTGGCTGACGCCGAAGAGGGCCGGTTGATGGCGGTCAACCAGACCTTCGAGGAACAGTTCGGCATCAGCATGAGCGACGCCGTCGGCCATACCGCAACGGAGCTGAACCTGTGGAGCGAACCGGGCACAGGGCCCAGGCTGCTCGCGCTCCTGCTGACCCGAACCAAGAGCAACGTTGAACTGGAGTTCCGGCGGGCTGACGGCAACCGCTTTACCGGTCTGCTCTCGGCCCGCCCGGTGAGCATCGACGGCCAGCCGGTCCTGGTTACCGTGATTCGAGACATCTCGGCCCTGAAGCTCACCCAGGAACAACTGCGCCTGTCCGAGCAGAAATTTTCCCGCGCCTTCCACGCCTCACCGGACGGCCTGCTGATCACCAAGGCCAGCGACGGCATGTTGCTCGACGTCAACGAAGGCTTCACCCGCATCACCGGCTACACCCGAGCCCAGGCCATCGGCAGCAGCACGCTCGCCCTGCGAATCTGGCGTGATGACGCTGACCGAACCCGCATGGTGGAGACCTTGCGACGCGATGGACGGGTGCGCGACATGCTCTCGCAGATCACCACAGCAACCGACCAGGTACGCTGGGTCGAAATCTGTACCGAGGCGATCACCATCAACGATCAGGAATGCATGCTCAGCATCGCCCGTGACGTAACCGAACGCCTGGAAATGGAGAACTCGTTACGCCAGGCCGCAACCGTCTTCGAGAACACCACCGAAGGGGTGATCATCACCGATTCCTCCGGCAATATCGCCGCAGTCAATCGCGCCTTCAGCCAGATTACCGGCGTCGATGCCGCCGACGCCATTGGCCAACCCCTGCGAATGCTGTCAGCCAGCGTTGAGGATCAGGAGGTGGTCGCACAGGCATCTCGCGCCATCCGGGAACAGGGGCACTGGCAGGGAGAGTCCTGGAACCGCCGCCCCAACGGCGAACTCTACGCCTCCTGGTCCAACGTCAGCCAGGTGCTTAACGTCGACGGCAGCCTGAGCCATCTGGTTGCGGTATTCAGCGATATCACACCGCTCAAGCACACCCAGGCGCGACTCGACCATCAGGCCCACCATGACCCGTTGACCGGTCTGCCCAACCGCACCCTGTTCGAGGCACGACTGCGAGAGTCGCTGCACAGCCAGGCACTCAATCACGAGGAACACATCGGCGCCCTACTGTTTATCGACCTTGACCGTTTCAAGCAAATCAACGACAGCCTGGGCCACCCGGTTGGCGACAGCCTGCTGCAACTGGTCAGCCAGCGCCTGTGCTCGGTCCTGCGTGACATCGACACGGTCGCCCGGCACGGCGGCGACGAGTTTATCGTCCTGCTCCCCAATCTGCGTACCGACACCGACGCCGCCGCCATTGCCGACAAGCTGCTCGCCGTCTTCCGCGCCCCCTTCATCTGCGCCGGCCACGAACTCTTCGTCAGCGCCAGCATCGGCATCAGCCTGTTCCCAACCGACGCCGACGACGTCAACAGCCTGATCAAGCATGCCGATGCCGCCATGTACCGGGCCAAGAACCAGGGGCGCAACCGCTACGCGTTCTATACCAGCGACCTGACAGCCAGCGCCCACCAGCGCCTGGAGATGGAAAACGACATGCGTCGCGGCCTGGAGCGCAACGAGTTTGTACTTCACTACCAGCCCAAACTGGACCTGAGCAGCGGCAAGCTGGACGGCGCCGAAGCACTGGTACGCTGGAACCACCCCCAGCGGGGCATGGTAGAGCCCGACCAGTTCATCCCTCTGGCCGAAGAAACCGGCCTGATTGTCGACCTGGGCCGAACCATCCTCAACATCGCCTGCGCCCAGCTCGCCCAATGGCGCGACCAGGGCCTCACCGCACCGCGCATGGCCATCAACGTCTCCGGCGCCCAACTGATCGGAGACCACCTGGTAAACGATATTCGACGCGCCCTGGCCAAACACAGCCTGTCCGCCAGCCAGCTTGAACTGGAGATTACCGAAGACTTCGTGATGAACCAGAACCGCGAAGCCATCGTGCTGCTCGATCTGTTCAGCAGCATGGGCATCCACCTGTCCATCGACGACTTCGGCACAGGCTACTCCTCACTGGCGTACCTGAAGGAACTGCCACTCGACACCCTCAAGATTGACCGCAGCTTTGTTGCCGGGTTGCCCGGCAACCACCACGATGCCGCCATCAGCCAGACCATCATCGTACTGGCGCACAATCTTGGCATGGCCGTGATCGCCGAAGGCGTGGAGAACGAACTGCAGCGCGAACTGCTGCTTGAACAGGGCTGCGACAGCATCCAGGGCTACCTGGTAAGCCGCCCGCTTCCCGCCGACGAATTTGCCAACGCCTTCCTCCGCCGAGCGCCTAGTCACCAGCCATCACAGCCCGTATAATCCCCGACGCTATAACAGCGTGGGCCTATAGCTCAGTTGGTCAGAGCAGGCGACTCATAATCGCTTGGTCCCAGGTTCAAGTCCTGGTGGGCCCACCACTCTCCCCTCCCCGCTGCACCCCGTATGCTCTTCGGACCATAGTCCGTCCACTTTGGCCAAACGTTGGTAAAAATTTTACCTGCCATGGCCGCGAGCAACTCCGCGTGCGCCTGACTCGACAGTAAGAACAAGCGACACTGGCAGACCGACCTATCGCGGCCGCCAGCCCATTCCAAAGCTCGAACCAGACGCTTCTTCCTGACCAAGCTGATCAAAATCCTGCCTGGGCATCGTCTCGCACCATGGGGAATGCCTTGCGCCGCTCAACTGATGGGCAGCCCAACACTCCAGAGATACTGCTTGCTGAAGAGCGTCC
>NZ_NBYK01000002.1:443018-454057 GCF_002197985.1 Halopseudomonas aestusnigri | reverse complement strand
CTTTGCTCAGCTTCAAGCCACAAGCCACAAGCCACAAGCCACAAGAGAACCCCAGTCTCGCGCACGCTAAGGGGGCTTTTGCTTTTGCTTTTGCTTTTGCTTTTGCTTTTGCTTTTGCTTTTGCTTTTGCTTGAAGCTTATAGCTTGCAGCTGCCGGCCAACGGCCGGCTCTATAGCGCAAAAGGCGCTAGGCGCTTGCCGTTCTCGTCTACCTCAAGGGCCCAGCCGGCCTTGTCCCAGTCGCCGAGCACAATGCGCTGCGCGGGCTTGCCATCGATCATCAGGTCGTGGATTGCCGGGCGGTGGGTGTGGCCGTGGATCAGGGTGAGCACGTCTTTGGCGCGCATGGTGTGGGCGACTGCGCCGAGGTTGACGTCGGTAATGTCGGCGGATTTCATTTGTGTGCGTGCCTGACTTTCGTCGCGCAGCTTGCGACCCAGCTTGTAGCGTGTGCGTTGCGGCAGGTTGCGCAGCACAAAGCGGCTGACCGGGTTGCGCAGCCAGCGGCGCATGCGCATATAGCCAAGATCGTCGGTACAGAGGCTGTCGCCGTGCATCAGCAGCACTCGCTCGCCATTAAGCTCGACGGTTGTAGGATCTTTAAGCAGGGTGCAGTTTGCTGCGCGGCAAAAACGGCTGCCGAGCAGGAAGTCCCGGTTGCCGTGCATCAGGTATACCTTGGTGTCATGCTTGGTCAGGCGGGCGAGGGCGTCGGCGACCTCGCGCCCGAGTTCGTCGATGGTGTCGTCACCCAGCCAGACTTCAAAAAAGTCACCCAGGATGTAAAGAGCATCGAATTGCGCGGCGCGGGTTTCGAGCAGACGCAAAAACGCCCGGGTAATATCCGGGCGTTTTGCTTCCAGATGCAGATCCGAAATAAACAGATATCGCATCGGCGGCGTGGTCTCAGTCGACCAGTTCGGCGCGTTCGATGATCACGTCCTCGGCCGGCACGTCCTGGTGGCCGGCACGGGAAGTGGTGCGCACCGCCTTGATTTTCTCAACCACATCCATGCCGTCGGTGACCTTGCCGAATACCGCGTAACCCCAGCCGTGCATGGTGGGTGCGGAGAAGTTCAGAAAATCATTGTCCGCTACGTTGATGAAGAACTGGGCGCTGGCGGAGTGCGGATCAGGGGTACGGGCCATGGCGACGGTGCCGATCTTGTTGGCGACGCCGTTATCGGCTTCGTTCTTGATCGGGTCGCGGGTGTCTTTCTGCTGCATGCCGGGCTCGAAACCGCCGCCCTGGATCATGAAGTTGCTGATCACGCGATGGAAGATGGTGCCGTCGTAGTGGCCATCGCGGACATATTGCTTGAAGTTCTCAACGGTCACCGGCGCCTTGTCGGCAAACAGTTCAAGGGTGATGACGCCATAGTTGGTGTGCAGTTTGACCATCGGATATTCCTCGGGCAGTCGAACAGGTTGGGGGTGATGCTGCCTGCATTGCTGCATTCAGGCACCTGCGAGTTTCGGGTATGATACGGGTTTTGGTCATGATGGCCTAGGGACGCGCGACTATTGCGATAGTCCGGGCTCCCGAGTAATCCCTGATGCCGAGCGCATCACCTGAGCGAGTTTTGCCGACCTTATGAACAAACCCGACGCCACGCCCCCAAGCCACTTTCTGCGCCAGATCGTCCAGGCTGATCTGGACAGCGGCAAGCACAGCAACATTGTTACCCGCTTTCCGCCGGAGCCCAACGGTTACCTGCACATTGGTCACGCCAAGTCGATCTGTCTTAACTTCGGTCTGGCCAGGGAGTTTGGCGGTGTCTGTCACCTGCGTTTTGACGACACCAACCCCGCGAAGGAAGAGCAGGAATACATTGATGCGATCAAGGCCGACGTCGAGTGGCTTGGCTTCGAATGGGGCGGCGATGTGCGCTACGCCTCCGATTACTTCGATCAGCTGCACGCCTGGGCCATCGAGCTGATCAAGGCCGGCAAGGCCTATGTCTGCGAGCTGACGCCCGAGCAGGCGCGTGAATACCGCGGCAGCCTGACCGAGCCGGGCAAGAACAGCCCGTTCCGTGAGCGCAGCGTTGAGGAAAACCTGGACCAGTTCCAGCGCATGACCGCCGGCGAGTTCGCCGACGGCGCCAAGGTGCTGCGCGCGAAGATCGACATGGCGGCGCCGAATATGAACCTGCGCGATCCGATTCTGTATCGTATCCGCCACGCCCATCACCACCAGACCGGTGACAAGTGGTGCGTGTACCCGAGCTATGACTTTACCCATGGCCAGTCGGATGCCATCGAGGGCATTACCCACTCGATTTGCACCCTGGAATTTGAAGATCACCGTCCTCTGTATGAGTGGTTTCTGGACAATCTGCCCGTGCCAGCGCATCCGCGTCAGTACGAATTTGCCCGCCTGAACCTGAACTACACCGTGACCAGCAAGCGCAAGCTCAAGCAACTGGTTGACGAGAAGCACGTGGATGGTTGGGATGACCCGCGGATGTCCACGCTGAGCGCCTTCCGTCGCCGCGGCTACACGCCGGCGGCGATTCGCGAGTTCTGCGAGCGCATTGGCGTAACCCGCTCTGATGGCGTGGTCGACATGGGTGTACTCGAGTTCTGTATCCGTGACGACCTGGATGCCAACGCGCCGCGTGCCATGTGCGTGCTCAAGCCGCTGAAAGTCACCATCACCAACTACCCGGAAGGTCAGACCGAAGAGCTGCGCCTGCCGCGTCACCCGAAGCAGGAAATGGGCGAACGCGTGCTGCCGTTCGCGCGCGAGATCTACATTGATCGTGAAGACTTCATGATTGATCCGCCCAAGGGTTACAAGCGCTTGGAACCGGGCGGTGAAGTGCGTCTGCGTGGCAGCTACGTGATTCGTGCTGACGAAGCGGTAACTGATGCTGACGGCAACATCGTCGAGCTGCTGTGCAGCTACGACCCGGACACCCTCGGCAAGAACCCGGAAGGCCGCAAGGTCAAAGGCGTTATCCACTGGGTGCCGGCGAGCAGCAGCATCGAGTGCGAAGTGCGGCTGTATGACCGTCTGTTCAATGCCGCAAATCCGGACAAGGGCGAAGAGGGCACCACCTTCCTCGACAATATCAATCCGAATTCTCTGCAGGTACTGACCGGCTGCCGCGCCGAGCCGTCGCTGGCTGAGGCCACACTGGATGATCGCTTCCAGTTTGAACGTGAGGGCTACTTCTGCGTCGATTCGCGTGATTCTCGCCCCGATGCCATGGTCTTCAACCGCACTGTCACCCTGCGTGACTCCTGGGGGGGCTGATGGCGCTCGCACTCTACAACACCCTGACCAAGACCAAAGAGCCGTTCAAGCCGCTGGTCGACAATCAGGTACGCATGTATGTCTGCGGCATGACCGTGTATGACTTCTGCCATATCGGTCATGCGCGCGTGATGGTTGCGTTTGACGTGGTGGCGCGCTGGTTCCGCCACCGCGGTTATGACCTGACCTACGTGCGCAACATCACCGACATCGACGACAAGATCATCAAGCGCGCCAATGAGAACGGCGAGACCTTCCAGCAACTCACCGAGCGCATGATCGCCGCGATGCATGAGGACGAGGCGCGTCTCAATGTGCTGCGCCCGGATCAGGAGCCACGTGCCAGTCAGCATATCGATGGCATGTTCGCCATGATTCAGACGCTGATCGACAAGGGCTATGCCTACGCACCGGGTAACGGCGACGTGTATTACCGCGTCGGCAAGTTCGAAGGTTACGGCAAGCTGTCGCGCCGCAAGATCGAAGACCTGAAAATCGGCGCGCGCATCGAGGTTGACGAAGCCAAGCAGGACCCGCTGGACTTTGTTCTGTGGAAAGCCGCCAAGCCGGGTGAGCCGAGCTGGAGTTCGCCCTGGGGCGAGGGTCGGCCGGGCTGGCACATCGAGTGCTCGGTTATGTCGACCTGCTGCCTGGGCAATACCTTCGATATCCACGGCGGTGGCCCGGATCTGGTGTTCCCGCACCACGAGAACGAGATTGCTCAGAGCGAGGCAGCGACCGGCGAGTTGTACGCCGCCGCCTGGATGCACGCAGGTGCTGTTCGGGTTGACGGCGAGAAGATGTCCAAAAGTCTGGGCAACTTCTTCACCATTCGCGAGGTGCTGGAAAAGTACCATCCAGAGGTGGTTCGCTACCTGCTGGTTTCCAGTCATTACCGCAGCGCCATCAACTACTCCGAAGACAACCTCAAGGAAGCCAAGGGCGCGTTGGAGCGGTTTTACATCGCGCTCAAGGGGCTGCCCGCGGCGGCGCCTGCCGGCGGCGACGAGTTTGCCGAGCGGTTTGGCTCAGCGATGGATGACGACTTCAACACTCCGGAAGCCTGCGCTGTGCTGTTTGACATGGTCCGTGAGGTGAATCGCCTGAAAGACGCAGACGTTGACGCAGCTGCCGGGCTGGCCGCGCGCCTGCGTCAGTTGGCCGAAGTACTGGGTGTTCTGCAGCTGGATGCCGATGCATTCCTGCAGGCCGGCGCTGCTGGCAAGGTCGACGCCGCTGAAGTCGAGGCGCTGATTGCGGCGCGTCTGCAAGCCCGTGCCGACAAGAACTGGGCCGAGTCTGATCGTATCCGCGACCAGTTGACTGCTATGGGCGTTGTACTTGAAGACGGCAAGGGTGGCACCACCTGGCGGCTGGCTGAGTGATGCCGCACGACATGACGGACCTCCGGGGCCGCGTGGCTCTGGTCACCGGCGCCGGCAGTGCTGACGGTATCGGTTTCGCTATCGCACGCATGTTTCATGATGCGGGAGCGACGGTTGTGTTGACCTCGACGACTAACCGCATTTTTCAGCGGCAGAACGAGCTGGACCCGGAACGCGCCCGCAGTCTGGCGGTGGTGGCTGATCTGACTCACCCGGAGCAGGCAGCGGAGTTGGTTGAACAGGTCATGGAGCGCTTTGGGCACATTGATATTCTGGTTAACAACGCCGGTATGTCGCAGTCGGGGATTGAGGAGCCGATTGGTGATCTGTTTCACCGGATGGCATTTCAGCACTGGCAACGCGAGATAGATCTGAACCTGAATACCTGCGTACATGTCAGCCAGCCGGTGCTCAGACACATGCTGGCTGCCGGTTTTGGTCGGGTGATCAATATTGCCTCGGTGACCGGGCCGCTGGTGACCTTTCCGGGTACCGCCGGCTACAGTGCTGCCAAATCGGCGATGGTCGGCCTGACCCGCTCGATTGCACACGAGGTAGCCGGGCAGGGGATCACGGTCAATGCCATCGCACCTGGCTGGATTCACACCCCCTCAAGCCTGCCTGCCGAACTGGAAGCGGGGCGTCATACACCTATCGGGCGGCCTGGGCGGCCGGACGAAGTCGCACGGGTGGCTTTGTTCCTTGCCAGTGAGGGCTGCAGCTACATGACCGGTCAGATGCTGGTGGTGGATGGCGGTAATTCACTGCAGGAAATAAAAGGATGAACCACGGATCGAGTCTGCTCGAGCCGTGGTTGTGCTCAAGACCAGATATCGTGGTCGATCTTGTGTTTCAGTTCCGGATACTCTTCTGCCTTGAAGTGCGGCACCAGACCTTCCTTGCGCTGGGCAAGGTAATCCTTGGTCAGCTTGGCAACAGTGCCTGATAGCAACACAATGCCGATCAGGTTAATAGTCGCCATCAATCCCATGGAGGCATCGGCGGCATTGAATACCGTGCCTACCGCCTGATATGCACCCCAGACGACCATCGCCAGCGCTGCACAGCGCAGTGAAAACATGCCCAACTTGCCGCCAAGCCCCAGATAGATCATCGCATTCTCGGCATAGGAATAGTTGGCGACGATCGAGGTGAAGGCAAAGAACAGGATCGCAAACGCGATAAAGTAGCGACCGGCATCGCCGATATGGCTTTCCATTGCGAGTTGGGTCAGTTGCGTGCCGGTCACGCCATTGCCCGGTTCCAATACGCCTGACAACAGAATCATGACCGCAGTGGCGGTACAGATGACGAGGGTGTCAATGAATACCCCGGTCGCCTGCACGAAGCCCTGTGAGGACGGGTGGTGCGGTGTGGGTGTGGCAGTCGCAGCCACATTCGGCGCCGATCCCATCCCTGCCTCATTGGAAAACAGGCCACGCTTGATGCCGTTGAGCATTGCTGCCGTGACGGAACCGGCGACACCGCCGGCCGCCTCTTCGAGGCCAAAGGCGCTCTTCACGATAGTTGCCAGCACCCCCGGGACGTCGCTGTAGTTCATGGCAAGCACCACCAGCGCCATGAGTACGTAAACAGCAGCCATGAACGGCACCACGAATTCCGCGAAGCGGGCGATGGATCGCAGGCCGCCAAAAATCACCAGGGCCGCGACCGCGGCGACAGCAATACCGACCAACAGCTTGTTGAAGCCGAAGGCGCCCTCCATCGCATCAGCAATAGAGTTGGCCTGAACGGCGTTGAACACCAGGCCGAAGGAAAGGATCAGACAAACGGAAAAAATGCTGCCGGCCCATGGCGCTTTAAGTCCCTTTGCCAGATAGAAAGCCGGCCCCCCGCGATATTGCCCTTCACCGTCACGGACCTTGTAGAGCTGGGCCAGGGTACTTTCTGCGTAAGCGGTAGCCATGCCCACCAGTGCAACCATCCACATCCAGAAAATGGCTCCGGCTCCACCGAGATAGAGAGCAACCGCCACGCCAGCGATATTGCCGGTGCCAACCCGTGATGCAAGGCTGGTACACAGTGCCTGAAACGGTGAGATACCGGACTTGTCACTCTCACGAGCACCGAGCAGAGAGCGAACCATCTCGCCAAAGTGCAGAAACTGCAAGGCACCCAGACGTATGGTGAAAAAGACACCTACGGCGAGCAGGCCGTAGATCAGAATGTAACCCCAGAAAATCGTGTTGAGCCCGTCTATCAAGGCATTCATGACGTCCCCCGCTGTCGGTTGGCATGCGTGCAGAAACAGAATGTTACGTCTTACTGTAGCGTCTTGGCCGCTCATCGCCAGTTGAAAACGAGTGTTGTCAAATCGTCCGAATGGGTCGAAGATAGCCCGATCACGTTGATGTTGATGCAAAACCGATAACAACAATGCAGCGCATTAAGAGGTGAGCCATGACTGCCGTTACTCCGGATGATTTGACGATCAGCCCTCGTCGTATCGAATTCCAACTCCCTGATCCTCTGCCGCGGTACTGGCATGGCGGCGACCCATTCAAAACCCATTTCTTCAATGCCATGTCGTTGCTGTTCCCTGATGGCGAACGCTTTTTTATCGACTCGGTGCGCTACTTCCGCGACCGGGTCGAAGACCCCAGGCAGCAGCAATTGATAAAGGGTTTTATCGGTCAGGAAGGGCATCACAGCCGTGAACACATCGAATACAACCGCCGCCTTGAGGCGCAGGGATATGACGTTACTGCGCTGACCGAGCCGGTGCGCCGCCGTATCCGCTATGCCAACGCCCACTTTTCCCCTGAACGCCGGCTCGCGGCCACGGTTGCCATGGAACACTTCACTGCCATCATGGCGGACGCGGTGTTGCGTGAAATGCGCTGGTTTGACGGCGCTATTGAGCCGATGCGGCAGGTCTGGCGGTGGCACGCCCTGGAGGAAACCGAGCACAAGGCGGTCGCATTTGATCTCTACATGCAGGTATCCGGTGACCGGGCCCAACTGCGCAGGGCCATGCGCTTGTCGACGTTCTTCTTCCTGCGTGATGTGACTCGAGGTGTCTGGCATATGATGCGCCGCGACGGGCGACTCACCGATGTGGGCAGCTGGTATCGGGGCATGCGCTGGTTATGGGGCCGTAACGGTTTCTTTTCAGGGCTCTGGTCGGCCTACCGGGACTTCTATCGTGAGGACTTTCATCCCTGGCAGCATGACAATTACCGGCTGATGCAAGAGACTCAACATGAGTTTGATGCGATCAATATGCTTGGAACAAAGCCCTGAATCGTCTCGGTACTGATGCGCTTTCTGCTGCAAACTGTTGTATGCTTCGCGGGATTTTTTCCCAGGAGTGACCATGGCTATCAGTTTGTATGTTGCTAAAGAAACCCGGCGCCACGAAAAACGTGTCGCGCTGGTGCCTGCGGTCGTTGCCAAGTTGCAGAAGCTTGGCATCGAGCCCTGCGTTGAGCCCGGTGCTGGTTTGCTGGCCCGGATTCCCGACAATGACTTCACTCAGGCCGGTGCGGCCGTGGCCCCGGCTCCGGCCGAGACCCGGCTGTTCTTCCGAGTGCAGCCACCGTCGCTGGAAGACATTCAGGAAATGCCGGAAGGCTCCATTCTGTGCTGCTTCATCTATGCACAGCGCGAGCCCGAAATCGTAAAAGCACTGCGTGACAAGCGTATTACCTGCTTTGCGATGGAGCTGATTCCGCGTATTACCCGCGCCCAGGCAATGGACGCGCTGTCTTCCCAGGCTGCTCTGGCTGGCTACTACGCTGCGCTGATGGCTGGTACTCACCTGCACCGCATTCTGCCGATGATGACCACAGCGGTGGGCTCCCTGCGTCCGGCCAAGATTCTGGTCATGGGTGCCGGTGTGGCCGGCCTACAGGCGCTGGCAACCGCCAAGCGCCTGGGGGCGATGATCGAAGGCTACGACGTACGTCCTGAAGTCCGTGAACAGGTGCAGTCGGTTGGCGGCAAGTTCGTCGACACCGGTGTGTCTGCGGTAGGCGAGGGCGGTTACGCCCGTGAGCTGACTGCCGAGGAGCAGAAACAGGTCAATGATGTGCTGACCCGTCACGTTCAGCAGGCCGATGCCATCATTACCACTGCGTCCATCCCCGGCAAGCCAAGCCCCAAGATTCTGACCGAAGAGCAGATCATGGGCATGAAGAGCGGCTCGGTGATCATCGACCTGGCAGCAGAAGGCGGTGGCAACACCCCGCTGACTCAGCCTGGTGACACTGTGGAAGTCGGTCCGGTAACCATCGTTGCGCCGCTCAATATCGCCAGTCACCTGGCTGAGCACGCCTCCGAACTCTATTCCCGCAACCTGCTGGCTCTGGTTGGCCTGATGGTCAAGGACGGCGAGTTGTCGCTGGATTGGGAAGATGAGGTGCTGGCTCGCTCGGTACTGACCCACGACGGTGAAATCCGCAATGACGCAGCGCGCGCCGCTGTCGAACAGCTGGCCTGAGGACGGTTTGATGGAAATGACAACTACCATTACAGGCTTCGTTGCCCTGTATATCTTTCTGCTGGCCGCGTTCACCGGCTACGAAATCATCGGCCGGGTTCCGGCCATTCTGCACACCCCGCTGATGTCGGGCTCCAACTTCATCCACGGTATCGTGGTGGTTGGTGCCATGTGGGCCCTGCTGAACGCAGGCTCGACCCTTGAGCAGGTGATCGGTTTTGTTGGTGTTCTGCTGGGCGCAGGCAACGCGGCGGGTGGCTATGTGGTCACCGAGCGGATGCTTGAAATGTTCAAGCCGACCAATAAAGCCTCTGGTGCGGACAAGGAGTAAGTAGACCATGTTCAGTACGTTTTTGATTGACGCGGCCTACTTTGTCGCAGCATTTCTGTTTCTGTACGGCCTCAAGCGCATGGCCAGCCCGGTTACCGCGCGTTCGGGTATTGTTGTCGCCGGTGGCGGTATGGTGCTGGCGGTTGCTGCCGCCTTCCTCTACGGCTTCGACGTCAGTGCGCGCGCAGAGCCGTACCTGACCACCAACGTGATCCTGCTGGTGATTGCGCTGGGTCTGGGTATCGGCTGGGCGTGGATCAGTGGCAAGCGTGTTGCCATGACCGATATGCCGCAGATGGTTGCCCTCTATAACGGCATGGGTGGCGGTGCTGCTGCTGCGATTGCTGCCACCGAGCTGCTGTCCGGCAACGCGCTGGCGCACGGCCCGGTTGTGACCGTGCTGGCAATCCTCGGCGGTCTGATTGGTGCAGTTGCACTGTCCGGCTCGCTGATTGCCTGGGCCAAGCTCGATGGCCGCATGAACAAGGCCTGGCGCCTGCCCAAGCACCAGTACGTCAACGCTGCGCTGCTGTGTGGTGCGCTGTTCATCGGTGCGGTTGTCACCGTCATGGCGGTTGTGGGGGCTGAAGAAACGCCGATTCTGCTGATTCTGGTGTTCTTTGCCGTTGCGCTGGCACTGGGCGTGCTGCTGACCACCCCGATCGGTGGTGCAGACATGCCGGTCGTGATCTCCCTGTACAACGCCTTCACCGGTCTGGCGGTTGCCTTTGAAGGGTTTGTACTGCAGAACCCGGCGATGATCATTGCCGGTACCGTGGTAGGTTCCGCTGGTACGCTGCTGACTCTGATGATGGCCAAGGCGATGAACCGCCAGGTCAGCAACATCATCTTCAGCGACTTCGGTGGTGAAGACGACGGTTCCGACGGTGAAATCCAGGGCACCATGAAGGCCTGTGACGCATCCGATGCGGCGATTTCCATGTTCTACGCGAACAAGGTCATCATCGTTCCGGGTTACGGTCTGGCGGTTGCTCAGGCGCAGCACAAGCTGTACGAATTCGTCAAACTGCTGCAGAAGCAGGGCGTTGAAGTCAGCTTCGCGATTCACCCGGTAGCCGGCCGTATGCCGGGTCACATGAACGTACTGCTGGCTGAAGCCGGTGTACCGTACGACATCATCCATGACCTGGAAGACATCAACGAAGAGTTTGCACAGGCCGATGTTGCCATCGTTCTGGGCGCCAACGACGTCGTCAACCCGGCCGCCCGTACCCGCAAGTCCAGCCCGATCTACGGCATGCCGATCCTCAACGTGGATCAGGCGCGTCAGGCCTACGTGGTCAAGCGTGGTCAGGGCAAGGGCTACTCCGGTGTCGAGAACGAACTGTTCTTCCTCGACAACACCTCGATGGTGTATGGCGATGCCCAGAAGGTGATGGTGCAGATGATCGAAGCGGTCAAGTCGCTCGGTTAATCGGCTCCTATGCGGTAAGCGAAGCCCCTGTTCGAAAGAACAGGGGCTTTTTTGTGTTTGTGCGAACCGGACAAGTGATTTTTCATGATTCGTGCCAAATGCTCCAATGATGAAGTGTGCACCGGGGTTCGTCCCGTTTACGCGGGCGAGTAGCGCAGGGTTGA
>NZ_NBYK01000002.1:89040-442993 GCF_002197985.1 Halopseudomonas aestusnigri | reverse complement strand
CGGGTGCCCGGGGGGATCGCCAAGGGGGGCTGGGCAAGCAGCCCCCCTTGGCTCGCCGTGAAGGCGAAATACTGACTCAGCAACAGCACGTCTATGCAATGGAAAACGGCAGGGGCGGTTCGCACAGAAATTCCGCAAAGAGCCTTTTATGCGCCTGCGTGCGGAGTATGCTGAGCTATCTTGTAATACCAATAACCCAGGAGGCAGGAATGAAACGAACGCTGACAACGCTGGTGTTGAGCGGTCTGGCTGGTATGGCGCAGGCGGATATCACCGTGCAGACGGTGCCTTACGAAATCGACGGCCAGCCCTATGAAGGCTTGCTGGTCTTTGATGAGGCGGTCACCACACCGCGTCCGGGGGTACTGATGGTGCCCAACTGGATGGGGGTCACCGAGGCTGCGGCCGAGAAGGCGGCCAAGGTGGCTGGTTCGGAGTATGTGGTGTTTGTAGCAGACATGTATGGCCGTGATATCCGTCCGCAGAATGCGGACGAAGCGGCTGCTGCGGCCACCACGGTCCGCAACGATCGGCCGATGATGCGGGCGCGAGCTAATGCCGCCCTGGACGTACTGCGTGCCCAACAGGGGGCGGTCCCGCTGGATATTGATAATCTGGCGGCCATCGGCTTCTGTTTTGGCGGCGGAACGGTACTTGAGCTTGCCCGCTCCGGTACGGAAATTCGCGGCGTCGTCTCCTTCCACGGTAACCTGGATACCCCCAATCCTGATGACGCCAAGGCTATTCGCATGCCGGTTCTGGTTCTTCATGGTGCGGACGATCCCTTCGTGCCGGAGCAGCAGGTTGCCGATTTCAGTGGAGAAATGCGTGCTGCCAATGTTGACTGGCAGTTGATCAGCTATGGTGGTGCTGTCCATTCGTTCAGCGACCCCTACGCGGCGATGCCGGGGAAGGCTGAATACAATCCGGTGGTTGCCAAGCGTGCTTTCTCGGCCATGAAGCAATTCTTTGCTGAGGTGATGGACTGAAACGGGCAGCAGCGGTGAGCGTTCGCTACCGCTGCTGCTGTGTCTGGTTGGCGGATAAGCTGCGGCACGTTCGCTTCATCGACAACAGTGATGGTGACACCTTGGTCACCCGCCAGCCGCTCTGGCTGGCATAATCAGAGCAGGCCTACCGCCGGGTGAGCCAAATAAGAAGAACAATCAACAATACTGGAGATGGGTATGTCGCAACCTGAACAACCTGGTTGGCGCTGGGGGCCGTTTACCTTCCGCTTGCCGTTCTATCACTCCAAACTGTGCTGGCCGGAGTTCTTTCAGGGCCTGCTGATCGCAGCCGCAACAGGCCTGTCGCTGGTCCCGCTGATGACCGGCTTTTTCGGTCTGAGCTTCGAAGAGGCCGTCGCCGTCTCGCTTATTCATTCGGTTCTGATCACCTCGTCGATCATCGTCTTCGGCGAACCTTACGCACCGGGCTGGATTACGCCGGCCCTGCCGCTGGTACTCGCCTTTGTGCTTGGTGGCTACGAAACCCCGGATGAGCGCTTCCAGGCGATGACTGCGTTATCTCTGGATTTTGCGCTGTTGCTGTTTTTGCTGGGTATCACCGGGCTTGGCAAACGTTTCATGCTCTGGCTACCCGACACGCTGAAAGCGGGGATTATCCTTGGCGCCGCTATCGCCGCGCTGAAAAGGGTGTTGGTCGACGACGCTGATCGTTTTCTGCTGCAACAGCCGATCGCAACGACCATTGCCTGCGCGGTTTGCCTGATCTTTGCTTTCAGCCTGCCCATGGCCAAACTGAAAGAAAAATACCGTTTCTTCGCGCTGCTTGGCGCACTCGGCCTGCTGCCCGGCTTTGTGCTGGCGGGCATTATCGGCCCGATGGTGGGTGAGGTGACCTACGACATTCAGTGGGGCATCCTGATTCCGCCGCTGGGCGATGCCTGGGCCAAAGTGTCGCCGTTTGCCATTGGCTGGCCAAGCATGGAGATGTTCATTCAGGGTATGCCGCTGGCCCTGATCACCTACGTGATCCTGTTCGGCGATCTGGTGACCGGTAACGAAGTCATTCGTGAAGGCCTGCAAAACCGCCAGGATGAGCACATCGACATCAACCCGACCCGCTCGCACATCTCTCTGGCCATTCGTAACGCGCTTATGGGTATCAGCGCGCCATTCTTCCCGACCCAGGGGGCACTGTGGACCGGCGTGCACGTGATCATCATGCAGCGCTGGAAACAGGGCAAGGAAGCGATGGGCAGCCTGCACAGCGGTCTGGCGTCCTATTACCTGATGGGCTTGCCGATCCTGTTCTTCCTGCTGCCGCTGCTGACCGGGCTGAAGCCGCTGCTTGGGATTGCGCTGTCGCTGACGCTGGTATTGACCGGGTTTGCCTGCGCCTATATCGCCATGGCGATTCCCAAGAACAACACCTCCCGCGGTGCGGTGGTGTTGATCGGTGCCGCACTGGCGTTCTTCGAGCCCTGGATCGGCCTGCTGATCGGTATTGCAACCACATTGCTGCTGGTCGGCTGGGACCGTAACCCGGACCCGATTCCGCACGAGGACTGAGCGCAGCTCCGCCGCCGTACATGCGGTACACTTCGAGGGCCTGAACGCGTTTGCGCTCAGGCCCTTTGTGTTTTCAGCCATTCCTTTTTCTGCCGAGAGTTGCCGTGCGCCCACGCTCCGACAGCCAGTACGCCGGTGGCCCGGTCAACTGGCGCATCATCTTTGATCTGTTGCCCTATCTGCGCGAGTTTCGCGGACGGGTGGTGTTGGCCATGCTCTGCATGCTGGTTGCCAAGTTGGCCGGCGTAGCGGTGCCCTGGCTGCTCAAGCTGATTGTTGATCATTTTGAAAGTGCCGCCGATGCGCTGGTACTGGTCCCTGCGGCTTTATTGCTGTTCTATGGCGTGCTGCGCTTCTCCTCCGTTTTTTTCGGTGAACTGCGCGATGCGGTCTTTGCCCGTGTTGCCGAGCGGGCGATGCGGCGCATCTCGCTGCAGGTGTTTGAGCACCTGCACCGGCTTGACCTCGGTTTTCATCTGTCGCGGCGCACCGGCGGTCTGGCTCGTGACATCGAGCGTGGCACGTCAGGCATCAGCTTTCTGTTGCGCTTTATGGTGTTCAACATTCTGCCAACGCTGATCGAGATTGGCCTGATCAGTGTGATTCTGCTGGCCAACTTCAGCGCGGTGTACGCGGCGGCCGTGCTGGTGGCGGTGCTGCTGTATGGCAGTTTCTCCATCTGGTGCACCGAGTGGCGCAACCGCTTCGTGCGCGAAAGCAATCAGATGGACAACCGCTCCAATACCCGCGCGATCGATAGCCTGCTGAATTTCGAAACGGTCAAATATTTCGGCAACGAGGCGTTTGAAGCCAGCGAGTACGACCGCAACCTGCAGGACTGGGAAGCGGCTCGGATGAAGAACCGGCTGTCGCTGGTGGCACTCAACTCGGGGCAGGCGCTGATTATCGCGGGGGCTGTCACCTTGATGATGGTGCTGGCGGCGCGCGAGGTCAGCGCCGGCAGCATGACCGTTGGTGAGCTGGTGATGATCAATGCCTACATGATTCAGCTGTTTATTCCGCTCAACTTCCTCGGTTTCGTCTACCGTGAGATCCGCGAGGCATTGACCAACATCGAGCGGCTGTTCACGCTGCTGCGCGCGCCGCTCAAGGTAGTGGACGCTGAAAATGCCAAGGCGCTGCAACTGCATGGAGCATCAGTTCGCTTTCATGATGTGCACTATCGCTACGATCAGGGGCGTGAGGTGCTGAAAGGCATTACTCTCGAGATCCCGGCGGGACAGACCCTGGCGATTGTCGGTGCCAGCGGTGCCGGCAAGTCGACCCTCGCGCGGCTGCTGTTTCGTTTCTACGACTTAGACAGCGGCAGCATCAGCATCGACGGCCAAGATATTCGCAGCGTGACTCAGGACAGCCTGCGCCGCGCCATCGGCGTGGTGCCTCAGGACACGGTGCTGTTCAATGCCAGCATCGGCTACAACGTCGCATACGGCGCACCGGGCGCCAGCGAGGACGAAATCTGGCGAGTGCTGGAGCTGGCGCAGCTGGATACCTTCGTGCGCAGCCTGCCGCAGAAACTGGATACCCCGGTGGGTGAACGTGGCCTGAAGCTCTCCGGCGGCGAAAAGCAGCGTATTGCCATCGCCCGCGTCCTGCTCAAGAACCCGCCGATTCTGATTCTGGATGAAGCCACCGCATCGCTCGATACCCACGCTGAACGCCGCATTCTCGACGCCCTCAACCTGGTTGCCGAGCGTCGTACCACCCTGGCCATCGCTCACCGTCTCTCGACGATCGTCCACGCCGACAACATTGCCGTGATTGATCAGGGCGAGGTAGTGGAGCAGGGCACCCACGCCCAACTGCTGGCCAGGCAGGGTGCCTACGCGCGGCTGTGGGCAGATCAGCAACGGGAGCGAATTGAGGTTGCGGAAGCCTGATTCACCACCTGAATCTCCCTTGCGGCTGCATGCCAAAGGGGCAAACAATGGGCCTCACGCAGATAACAACAAGGAGCGGTGATGAGTAGCGTAATCGAGCGGTGGCACAAGGTTGTCGAGGCACAGAATCCGAGCGGTCTGGCAGATCTGCTGGCCGATGAGGTGGTCTTTCATTCGCCGGTGGTGCATACCCCGCAGGTTGGCAAGCCGATCACCACGCTGTACCTGTCAGCGGCGTTCAAGACGCTGAACGAGCCCGGGCATTTCAGGTATTTGCGTGAAGTCGTTGATGGCAACAACGCGGTACTGGAATTTCAGACCGAGATTGACGGTATTACCATCAATGGCATCGACATGATCCAGTGGAATGACGAAGGCAAGATCGTTGACTTCAAGGTCATGGTTCGGCCACTCAAGGCGGTCAATGCGATTCACGCTGCCATGGGTCGCATGCTTGACGCGATCAAGCCCTCCAAAGCCTGATATACCGTGGACAAGGCCGCCGGGGAGCTCTGGCCGGCCTTGATTGCCAGGCCTTGCGCTCCACAGTCATTGACCGATTATGGATGCGCCGGACCGACCGCATGTCTCAAAGACGTGCCCTGCCGGTACCCAAAGGCACCCATGCTGTGCGCCAGCGGTGCCTGACACCGAAAAGTCCCACCCAGGCCAGAATGCAGAGCGCGGCGAACAGCCACAGTCCAAGCTGATAGTCGCCACTGTGTTGCTTGATGGCCCCCAGACCTGCGGCCAGGATAAAACCGCCAACGCCGCCGGCCATTCCTATCAATCCGGTCATCACACCCATTTCACGCGAAAAGCGCTGGGGTACCAGCTGAAACACAGCACCGTTACCCATCCCCAAACCCAGCATTGCGATAACAAACAGGCCTAGGGCTGCCCAGGCATCGGACAGGTTGAGACCAACGATAGCGATACAGCCAGAGGCAATCGCATACATCATCAGCAAAGCTCGAATGCCGCCAACGCGGTCGGCCAGCATACCGCCAACTGGCCGCATCAGGCTGCCGACCATCACGCAGGCCGCTGTGTAATAACCGGCGCGAACCGGATCAAGGTCGTATTCGTCGCTGAAGTACCCGGGTAGCGCACTGGCCAGGCCGATGAAGCCACCGAAGGTAATGCTGTAGAAGAACATGAACCATGCACTGTCGACATCGCGCAGCGCCCGGGCGTAGTCGATCAGCGCGGCAGGCGCAGGACGGCTGGGCGCATTGCGTGCCAGCAGCAAAAACACAAGCAGGGTGATACTCAGCGGGATAAGCGCCAGCCCGAACACGTTCTGCCAGCCGAACAGATAGGCCAGCCCGGGTGCAAAAAGCGCGCCCAGGACTGTCCCGGAATTGCCGGCACCGGCTATGCCCAGGGCTGTTCCCTGATGCTCGGGCGGATACCATTGTGACGCCAGCGGAAGGGCAACGGCAAAGGACGCGCCCGCAAAGCCGAGACCCAACCCCAGCAGCAGCGTTTGCTCGTAGCTGTCGATGCCAAGCAGCCAGGCGATCGACAGCGAGAGTATGACGACCAACTGGCCGATAACACCTGCCAGTTTCGGCGACAGGCGGTCTGCCAAAAAGCCAAGCAGCAGCCGCAGGAGCGCGCCGGATAGAATCGGTGTGGCAACCATGATGCCCCGTTGCTGCGCGCTAAGCGCCAGATCGGTAGCGATTTGCACCGCCAACGGACCCAGCAGGTACCAGACCATGAAGCTGATATCAAAATATAGAAACGCCGAAATTAGCGTGGGTGTGTGGCCTGATTTCCAGAACGAAGTACTCATTCGATAGTCCTGTCGGTACTGCTAAGCGCTTTTAATTGTCTGTTGGCTGGTGTTCACACAGGCACAAGCGCCTTTGCCAAGCCATCGCAATTGCGAGCCGGCAAAAACGCTATGTTGGAGGCTGGCAGCCCATATCGCACCGCAATATCGACGCAGATTCTGTGCCAAATGGGCTGGAGTATTAGCGGATAATCATCACGGACCGTTTTGACTGTTGCACGACGCGCAGCGCGTTGGTGCCAAGCAGGTAGTCTTCAAGCCGTTTACGCTTGTGAGACGCCATCACGATCAAATCAACATCCAGCTTGCGCGCGACCCGGAGGATAGCCTCATAAGCTTTGCCGTCGGCGACGATGCGCTGCACTTTGACGCCTTTGGGCACGTGCTCGGCAACAAAGGCCTTAAGCCCGTCACTGATGGTTTTTTTGGCCTGTTCGGCAAATTCGCGCGGAAAGAAGCCGCCGACCAGAGGCATGCCGAAGTCGGGAACAACGGTCACGATGTGCAAGGATGCCTGATAGGTCTGGCACAGATTCAGAGCGGTTGGCAGCGCCTTTTCCCATGATTGCTTGTGGTTGAGGTCGATTGGCAACAGTATCTTGTCGTACATGATCATTTCCTTACGCATGGGCGCCGGCAGGGCGCCGACGCCATTGCAGTCCGAACACCAGCAGGAATACCCCAACGGCCGGAATCCACATCCATTCCTTGGCCCAGCGATCTACCGGAGCCAGAATTTCGACGATCTCCTGATCGAACTCAAAGCCCAGGTCCGCTGCGGGACTGCCATAGGTCACCATATCAACGATTGTCCGGTCGCCATCTTCCATCAGTAGCAAGCCCAGTTTGTTCAGGCGTTCAGCGCCATTGGCCCCTTCGGGAACCGGGACCAGCACAAAGAAGGTCCGTGGCTGCCCGATGTCATCCTCCCCGGCGACCTGAACACGCAGGTTGCTGCCCTTATCAAGTCGCTCAAGGGATTGCTCCAGCTGGGCGGGCGGAATTGAACGATAGGGGTCATGAACGATATCCATCCAGAAGCCCGGACGGAACAGGGTGAAGGCGACCAGCAGCAACAACAGGCTTTCATACCGGCGGCTCTTGACGACCAGCCAGCCCTGGGTGGCCGCTGCGAAGATCAGCATCGCGATGGTGGCCACCACGAAAATGATGATGCCGTGCAGCAGGTCCACGTCGATCAGCAGCAGATCAGTGTTGAAGATGAACAGGAAGGGCAGTGCGGCTGTGCGCAGGCTGTAATAGAAGGCCTGAAACCCGGTTCGGATAGGGTCGCCACCCGATACCGCAGCTGCGGCAAAGGAAGCCAGACCAACTGGCGGCGTCACATCGGCCATGATGCCGAAATAGAACACGAACAGATGCACTGCGATCAGGGGCACCAGCAGGCCGCTTTCCTGCCCCAAGGTCACGATGACCGGGGCCAGCAGGGCCGAAACTACGATGTAGTTGGCCGTAGTCGGCAGGCCCATACCAAGGATCAGGCTGAGTACCGCAGTCAGCATCAGCATCAGCATCAGGTTGCCCATCGACAGAATTTCAACCAGGTCAGCCAGCACCAGGCCAACGCCGGTTTGCGAGACTGCACCGACGATAATCCCTGCAGTCGCGGTGGCAATGCCAATACCAATCATGTTGCGCGCACCGGCTACCAGCCCCTGCCAGAGCTCTTCAAAGCCTTGGCGTAGCGCGCTGCCGGTATCGCCATCTCCACGAAACGCCGCCATCAGCGGGCGTTGGGTGAGCATGATCACGATCATCAGGATCGTTGCCCAAAATGCCGACAACCCGGGGGAGAGGTGCTCAACCATCAGGCACCAGATCAGCACGATCACCGGCAGGATGAAATGCAGCCCGGACATGACCGTCGGACGGGTCTGCGGCAGGTGAACCACCGGGGAGTTGGGGTCGTCCAGTTCCAGTTCCGGGTAGCGTGAACCGATCTTCAGCAGCCCGATATAAACGATGGCAAGGGCACCAGCAATCACCCAGCCGGCGGCGTCTCCCAGCGCCGGCTTAAGCCAGCCCAGGCCGTAATAGACCGCGAACGACAGTGCCATCAACAGCAGCAGGCCGGTGAGAAAACCAATGATTTTGCGTAGCAGCGGACGGGGTGGATTGCTGCTCTGCAGGCCCTGCATACCGGCCTTGACCGCTTCCAGATGAACGATATAAATCAGTGCGATATAGGAAATCAGCGCCGGCAAAAAGGCATGCTTGATGACGTCGACATAGGAAATGCCGACGTACTCGACCATCAGGAAGGCGGCAGCACCCATCACCGGGGGCATGATCTGGCCGTTGACCGAGGAGGCAACTTCAACCGCGCCGGCCTTTTCCGCCGAGAACCCGACCCGTTTCATCATCGGGATGGTGAAGGTGCCGGTGGTAACAGTGTTGGCGATGGAGGAGCCCGAGATCAGGCCGGTCATGCCGGAGGCGACCACAGCAGCTTTAGCCGGTCCGCCTCGGTAATGTCCCAGCAGCGAGAAGGCAACCTTGATGAAGTAGTTGCCGGCGCCGGCCTTATCGAGCAGTGAACCAAACAGCACGAACAGGAAGACGAAGCTGGTCGATACGCCCAATGCAATGCCGAATACGCCCTGTGCGGTGAGCCACTGGTGGTTGGTCAGCGCTTCCAGGCTGACGCCACGGTGTGCGAGGATGCCGGGCATATAGGGGCCGGCCACCGAATAGATGATGAAGACCAGCGCAACGATCATCAGCGGCGGGCCGAGCGCTCTTCGCGTAGCTTCGAGCAGCAGGATCAGCCCCGTCACGGCAACCACGACATCCTGGGTTGTCGGCCTGCCGGGGCGCTCTGCTAGCTCGGCATAAAACAGATAAAGATACGCGGCGCAGAAAGCGGCGATCAGCGCCAGAATCCAGTCAATAGCCGGCACATACTCTCGCGGCGAGCGCTTGAACGCGGGGTAGGCCATAAAGCCGAGAAACACCGCAAAAGCCAGGTGTATCGAGCGCGCCTCGGTACTGTTGAATACACCAAAGCCGACCAGAAAAGGCAGCGGCGAGGCGATCCACAGCTGAAACAGCGACCATATCGCTGCAATGCCCATCAGCAGATTTTTGGCCAGGCCGGTGGGCTTGCGGGCACCGGTATCACTGGTGGCGACCAGATCTTCCAGTTCAGTGTTGAGGTCGGTGGCGTCGCTTGGTTGGCTCATGGCTGCGCGCTTCTCCTGTGCATTTTGATTATGGTGCGGCAGTTGTTCTGCTGGTGCAGCATGCCTGTGGGCGCCGCGATAGGAACGAGATCTTGTGGACCCGCGTCCGGGGCTGCCGAAATGGCGGCAGCAAGGTAAATCGGGTAACCGAAAACAGCCGGGCCACCCCTGAGGATGGCCCGTTTGGTGTTACATCCAGCCGCGTTCCTTGTAGTAGCGGATGGCGCCTTCGTGCAGCGGTGCCGAGAGGCCGTCCTTGATCATTTCCTCTTCCTTCAGGGTGGCAAAGGCCGGGTGCAGGCGCTTGAAGCGGTCGAAGTTCTCGAATACCGCCTTCACTGTCTGGTAGACAGTCTCGTCATCGGTAGCTGTGGAGGCTACCAGCGTTGCACGCACGCCGAAGGTCTCGGTGTCGGCGTCATTGCCACGATACAGGCCGCCCGGAATGATCGCCTTGGCGTAGTAGGGGCGCTCGCTGATCAACTGATCGATTTCCGGCCCGGATACCGATACCAGGTTGGCGTCGACAGTGGTGGTGGCCTCCTGAATGGAGCCGTTCGGATGACCGACGACATACACCATGGCGTCGATGTTGTTGTCACCCAGCGCAGCGGCCTGCTCGGCTGCATCAAGCGCAGAGGCCAGGGCAAAGTCGTCAACTGTCCAGCCCAGCGCCTGCATAACAACGTCCATGGTATCGCGCTGACCTGAGCCCGGATTGCCGATGTTGACGCGCTTGCCCTTGAGGTCCTTAACGCCGGTGATGTTGGCGTCGTTACGGGCTACGATAGTGAGCGGCTCACCATGCAGGGCGAACAGGGCACGCATGTCACTGAAGGGGCCTTCGGATTCAAAGCTCTGAATGCCTTCATAGGATTTGTACTGAATGTCCGATTGCACCACGCCCATGTTCATCTCACCGCCACGGATAGCGTTGACGTTGGCAACCGAACCACCGCTGGAGGGAGCGTTGCAACGAATGCCGTGTTCGGCTGAATTGCGGTTGAGCAGGCGGCAGACCGATTGACCGACGACGTAATAAACACCGGTCTGACCACCGGTACCGATGGTGACAAAGGTTTCGGCTGCCGCGGTTGTTGCACCCAGTGAAGCGTATCCGATTGTGGCTGAGAACAGCAGGGCAAGGGATTTGCGCATCATGTGATGTAGCTCCTTTTTCTGATTGTCTGTGGCGACTGCAAGACAGCAGCCCGCCAGCGTGCAAGGCCCGATCCTGTAACAGGGCCGAACACATTCACCTGTTCAGTGTAGTGGATGATTTGAAATCCATTAGGACCTTAACCGCAGCGCCGCGGTCGGGCAACCCTGATGGGGAAACGAAAACCCGGCCTGAAGCCGGGTTTTACGTGCGGATTACTCTACGGGTGGCCAGCCGCCCATCTCGCGCCAGCGATTGACAATGGTGCAAAACAGGTCTGCTGTCTTCTCCGTGTCATATCGCGCCGAGTGGGCCTCGCGGCCGTCGAAGTCGATACCGGCAGCGCTGCAGGCTTTCGCCAGCACTGTCTGACCGTAAGCCAGGCCGCCCAGCGTCGCAGTATCGAAACAGGAGAACGGATGAAACGGATTACGCTTGATCTGTGTGCGCTCGACCGCCGCGTTAAGAAAGCCCAGATCGAAAAAAGCGTTGTGGCCAACCAGAACGGCCCGCTTGCAGCCGGCAGATTTAACGGCCTTTCGGATGTGCTTGAAGATCTCGGTCAGTGCATGCTCTTCGCTTACTGCCTGGCGCAGCGGGTGGTCCAGCTTGATGCCGGTAAACTCCAGTGCCGCCTGTTCAATGTTGGCACCCTCGAAGGGCTCGACACGAAAGAAGGTCGTGTGGTCCGGGTAGACCATCCCTTCTTCATCCATGTTGATGGTGGTGGCTGCGATTTCCAGAAGCGCATCGGTCGCTGCATTGAAACCGCCGGTTTCAACATCAATGACCACCGGGAGAAAGCCCCGGAAACGATAGGCCAGAGGGGATTTGGCCTTGCCGCTTGGCAAGACGTCCTGTTCTTCGCCTTCGAAGTCGAACTCGCTCACGAAATATCCTTTGCTGTGTCGATGTGGAAGGTCAGACCAGGCGCCAGCGAATCTGTTCGCCGGCACGCAGTGGAACAATGCATTGATCGCCGAAGGGCAACTGATCGGCCACGGTCCAGCTGTCGCGTTCCAGGGTGATGGTGTCGGTGTTGCGTGGCAGACCGTAAAAATCGGGGCCGTGGAGGCTGGCAAAACCTTCCAGTTTCTCCAGGGCACCGAGTTCATCGAAGGCTTCTGCATACAGCTCAATGGCCGCGTGAGCGGTATAGCATCCGGCACAGCCACAGGCGGCTTCCTTGGCATGGCGGGCATGGGGAGCCGAATCTGTGCCGAGGAAGAATTTGCTGCAGCCGGATACGACTGCATCACACAGCGCCTGCTGGTGAGTCTGACGCTTGAGTACCGGCAGGCAGAACAGGTGCGGACGGATGCCGCCAACCAGCATGTGGTTGCGGTTAAACAGCAGGTGGTGCGCAGTAATGGTTGCGCCAACGTTGGCTGGAGCCTGATTGACAAAGCTCACCGCATCAGCGGTGGTAATGTGCTCGAACACCACACGCAGGGCCGGGAAGCGGTCCACCAGTTTGACAAGCTGCTGGTCGATAAAGGCTTTCTCACGGTCAAAAATGTCGACCTCGGCATGGGTGACCTCACCATGTACCAGCAGCAGCATGCCGACCTCGGCCATTGCTTCCAGCGCCGGATAGATGTTCTCCAGCGCGGTAACGCCAGACTGCGAGTTCGTGGTAGCACCGGCCGGATACAGCTTGGCGGCAACCACCAGGCCACTGGCGTGCGCCTGACGCACAATCTCCGGAGAGGTTTTGTCGGTCAGGTACAAGACCATTAGCGGTTCAAAACCGGAACCGGCCGGGCGTGCAGCCAAAATGCGTTCGCGGTAACCAGCGGCTTCCTCAGCGTCACGTACCGGGGGTACCAGGTTCGGCATGATAATGGCGCGGCCGAAGGCGCGAGCTGCGTCAGGTACGGTGTGCTGCAGTACTGCGCCATCGCGCAGGTGAATATGCCAGTCGTCCGGGCGAATAAGCGTCAGGCGGTCGGTCATGCGTGGGGTTCCAGTCCAGATCAATGGCGCAATGCTAACCCAATCAACCCGGCTTTGACACTCCGAGGGCGCCTGTGCACAACGTTAGCCGGCAGATCAGCCACTATGGGTACGCCGTCCAGGCCAGAATCCCGATTGCGGTGACGCCCGGCATTTTTTTGATTTGCAGGATAAAGTTTTTCCCGCACGCGCCGATGACACAGGCAATAGAAGCAGGCGCCCCGGTTTTCAGGGGGCGGCAATCGGAGAACCGTGTGACACGAATCCCTCTGGTCGTTCTGGCAGCGCTAACGTTTTCTGCCGAGGCAATGACCTTTCAGACCCGCATGGAAGACGTGCAATGGCAGGTCGAAGGGGATCAGTTTGCCTGCCGATTGACTCAGTCAGTCGCAGGATACGGTGAGGCGAGCTTTGTGCGGCGTGCCGGAGAGCATCCGCAATTCGAATTGAAAGCCTGGGATAACCCGATGCGCCCCGGCCCGGCCCAGGTATTCAACGATCCGCCCCCCTGGCGTCCGGGAACGGCCGCCCAGCCGGTCGGGCAAATTGTGGTAGGCGCGGGTACCTATACCATGATGGCGCCCTATGAGCAGGCTGGCCGCATGCTCGCCGGACTGGCCTCGGGCCTGCAGCCAACCATCATGCGTGGCAGCCAGGTAGGGGGCGATCCAGTCAGGGTGGTGGTTTCCAGTGTGGGCTATCAAAAGGCGCGGCTTGAATTTCAACAATGCATCAGCGGTCTGCTGCCGATCAGTGCGTCGCAGGCAGCCCAGAGCATCATCAGTTTTGGTGCCGGAGGCAGCAATCTGAGCGCCGACGCCAAAACCAGGCTCGACGCCATCCTGCAGTACATAAATGCCGACGAGAACCTCAGTGGTATCATTCTCGACGGCCACTCGGATAACCAGGGCAACCGCCTGGACAACCGGGAGCTGTCACGCCAGCGCGCGCTTGCCGTGCGGGACTACCTGACCGAGCAGGGCGTTGACGAAAACCTGTTTACAATGCGTTTTCATGGCGACAGCTATCCGGTCGCCAGCAATCGCACCGCCGAAGGTCGTGCAGCCAATCGCCGGGTAATGGTGCGGCTGCAGCACGACTGACGCGCAACCCTTGGATCTGCTTTGCTCAATCGGCACAAGACCCGAAAGTCGAAGGCCTCTCCCCTGTGAATCCTGCTGCTCTGGCGCTAGAATAGGCGCTTTCGTCCATTCCCTATGGGGTGGCGGTTCAGTCTTGCTTAAGGGAGCATGTAATGGCAGAAGTCAACAAAGTCGTCCTGGCCTATTCCGGCGGTCTGGATACCTCGGTCATCCTCAAGTGGCTGCAGGAAACCTACAACTGCGAAGTGGTCACCTTCACCGCCGACCTCGGTCAGGGTGAGGAAGTGGAACCTGCACGTGCCAAGGCTCAGGCTATGGGCGTAAAGGAAATCTACATCGACGACCTGCGTGAAGAGTTTGTCCGCGACTTCGTGTTCCCGATGTTCCGTGCCAACACCGTCTATGAAGGCGAGTACCTGCTGGGTACCTCTATCGCCCGTCCGCTGATTGCCAAGCGGCTTATCGAAATTGCCAACGAAACCGGTGGTGACGCCATCTCCCACGGCGCTACCGGCAAAGGCAACGACCAGGTTCGTTTCGAGCTGGGTGCCTACGCGCTCAAGCCTGGCGTTAAAGTGATTGCTCCCTGGCGCGAATGGGATCTGCTGTCCCGCGAAAAATTGATGGATTATGCCGAGAAGCACGGCATTCCGATCGAGCGCCATGGCAAGAAGAAGTCTCCCTACTCGATGGATGCCAACCTGCTGCACATCTCCTATGAAGGTGGCGTGCTGGAAGATACCTGGACCGAGCACGAGGAAGACATGTGGCGTTGGACTGTTTCTCCGGAGAACGCACCGGACCAGGCCACCTACATCGAACTGACCTACCGCAAGGGCGACATCGTAGCGATCGATGGCAAGGACATGACCCCGGCTGAGGTCCTGACCTACCTGAACAAGGTTGGTGGTGCCAATGGTATTGGTCGCCTGGATATCGTTGAGAACCGCTTTGTCGGCATGAAGTCCCGTGGCTGCTACGAGACCCCCGGCGGCACCATCATGCTGAAGGGCCACCGCGCTATCGAGTCCATCACTCTGGACCGTGAAGTTGCGCACCTGAAAGACAGCCTGATGCCGAAGTATGCCGAGCTGATCTACAACGGTTTCTGGTGGAGCCCCGAGCGTGTGATGCTGCAACAGATGATCGATGCGTCCCAGTTGAACGTAAACGGTGTGGTTCGCCTGAAACTGTACAAGGGCAACATCATGGTTGTTGGTCGCAAGTCTGATGACTCTCTGTTCGACGCCAACATCGCTACATTTGAGGACGACGCCGGTGCTTACGACCAGGCCGACGCTGCCGGCTTCATCAAACTGAACGCGTTGCGCATGCGCATCGCAGCCGGTAAAGGTCGCAAGCTGATCTGATCAGCATTCATTGTGACGGCATAACGCCCGGCGAAAGCAATTTCGCCGGGCGTTTTCGTTTATATGTTGCTAGCAGTGGTGGTAAACCGGTAGCTTTGGCTGCATCGACACGCAAGGGTAGCGATCATGCGAATTCTGCACACCATGCTCCGGGTCGGGGATCTTGAAAAGTCCGTGGCCTTCTACACCGAGGTGCTGGGTATGACCCTGTTAAGGCGCAAGGACTATCCAGAAGGACGCTTTACCAACGTATTTGTCGGCTACGGAAACGAGGCGGACCACGCGGTGCTGGAACTGACCTGGAACTGGGACACCTCTTCCTACGATCTCGGATCGGGATACGGGCACATCGCGATTGAAGTTCATGATGTCTATCTTGCCTGCGAACAGATTCGGCAGGCCGGAGGCAAGATCGTGCGCGAGGCGGGGCCGATGAAACACGGTACTCGGGTACTGGCCTTCGTTGAAGACCCGGATGGTTACCGAATTGAACTTCTGTCTGCCTTGGCATGAACTCGGAAGCTGACCTGGCTTTCGGGGAGGAGTGATAATGGGGGCGGTGCTTGCAGCGATAGTGGTGCTAGTGCTGGTCGGATGGAGCGTCAGCGTCCACTGCAGGCGTCGCCGTGAGCGCAGGGCCCTGCTCTCGGTTCTTGCCCAGATTCGTGTGCTGCGCCAGCTTGTCGAGCAGGTGCAACGTCACCGGGGACTCAGCTACGGGGTCATGTCCGGTGAGCGGAGCCTTGAAGCACGGCGCTGGTCGGTCCACCAGCAGGTCAATCAGTTGCTTGAAACCTGTCAACTCTATCAGCCCTCCCTCCACTGGCACGGCAGCTGGCACGATGCACTGGCGTGCTGGACTCAGCTCGAGGAGGGCAGGGAGGAACAGGATCCGGAGTCGATGCTTCTCATCCACAACGAGATGATACGTAATCTGCTGGCAACGGTGCAGGGATTGGCTGAACGCCATGATCTGGTATGCCTCGGCCGGCTTGCGCCGCAGGCCGAGGGCCTGTGGCTGGAGTTATTGCGTAACACCGAGATCGTTGGTCAATCCCGGGCGATAGGTACCGGGATTGCGGCCAATCGCCAGAATCAGGCGGGCGCGCGGGCGAAGCTGGCGGCGCTGGCGGCGCAGCTTCGTGAACAGTGCTATGCCGTGCTGGCACGGTTGTCCTCGGATCCGGAGCTGCGCTCATTGGTCGACCATCCGGTCAGGGCGGCGGAGGATGCGCTCGATGTACTGCTCGAACGCATCAGCGCTCTGCTTGACAGCCCTGAGCCGGGAATTGACTCAGCCGGGTACTTTCAGACGGCCACGCAGGCCCTGAGCGCGCAGTTATTACTGGTAGACATGCTACTCGCCCGACTTGAAAGGCGAGCGCTCAAGTCCGGCTGATACCGCGAATCTGGGCTGCCATATCGGCTGCATACAGATCGGTCATCCCGGCAATAAAATCCACTACCCGAAGATAGCTGCGATAGGGCGGCCAGTCCGCCTGCGGTATGGTGTGGCCCAGCAGATCGAGAATGCGCTGGTGCTTGAAGCTGAGGTTCTGGCCGGCGTGCAGCTCGTTGACTGCGCCACAGAATGCATCCAGCAGTGTCTCCAGTGTGCTGTAGGCGCCGATTTCGTGCAGCGTCTTGCGTTTGTCCTGGAAGATGCGCTTGCGTGCCATCTGCTTGGCGTCGAGTACGCAGCGCCGCGCTGCGCCATGCATGTGCTCGACCAGATCGCCCTCCAGCTCGCCCGCCAACAGCGCTGGTTGCTGCTCAATGAAGGCCTCCGCAGCAGCGTTGACCAGGTGTTCTATCGCCTTGCCGCGCAGTATGGCCAGCCGGCGGCGCTGGGAGTCCTGGGGGCCTAGCAAACGGTAGGTTTCCGGCAGGTCGTCACCGACCAGATCGAGCAGAACTTGCTCAACTTCAGCGTAGGCAAGCAAATCCATTTCCAGCCCGTCTTCCAGGTCAATCAGGCCATAGCAGATATCGTCAGCGGCCTCGACCAGATACACCAGGGGGTGGCGACTGAAGCGCTGATCTCCCTGGGCGGGTAGCCCGAGCTTTTCGGCAATCTGCTTGAGCAGCGGGTATTCGGCCTGATAACAGCCGAACTTGTTTTTCTTGTAGCCAAGGGTATCGGCATGCCGCGCCGTCCAGGGATACTTGAGATAAGCGCCCAGGGTTGCGTAGGTCAGGCGCATGCCGCCTTCGGCCTGGTGGTATTCGATCTGGGTCAGTACCCTGAATCCCTGGGCGTTGCCTTCGAAGTGCAGGAAGTCATTGCGCTCGGCATCACTCAAGGCATCGAGCAGACCTTGGTCGGCAGCCTGCCTGAACCAGTGACGTATGGCGTCTTCGCCGGAATGGCCATAGGGCGGGTTGCCAATGTCGTGGGCCAGACACGCGGCCTGCACGATGACACCCAGATCTGCAGGCTGGCACCATTCCGGCAACTGCCCGCGCAGCATCTCGCCGACCCGCATGCCGAGCGATCTGCCCACACAGCCAACTTCAAGGCTATGGGTCAGGCGGGTATGGATATGATCGTTGCTGGAGACCGGATGAACCTGGGTTTTCTTGCCGAGCCGGCGGAAAGCCCCGGAGAAGATGACGCGGTCGTGGTCCTTGTGGAAGGGGGTGCGGCCCAATTCCTCATCGCTGGTGAAGGTTTTACCCAGCCGCTCGCGGCACAGTAGTGTTTCCCAATCCATAGAACTCTCCATAGGCAATGCCCTGAGTATGTTGGATGGCTGCACCGCTGCCAAGCGTGGTCGGCAGAGAAGGGCAAACAGGGTAGAATGCCGGCTTTTCAGTTTCTGTGTGCAGCCAATGATTCAGCTCAATCTTTACGGCACCTTGGGGTGCCACCTGTGTGAGGCCGCTCTTGCCGAGCTGGCGCCGCTGATGACGGATGTGCAGGTCAATCAGGTAGATATCGCCGACAGCAACGAGCTGATGGCACGCTACCAGCTGCGCATTCCGGTGCTGCAGCGCCCGGATAGCGGCGCCGAACTGGATTGGCCGTTCGATCTGGCCAGCCTGATGGTCTGGCTGGGTGACAGTCTGCGTGAGGAGGGCTGAGGATGGCGATGCGTGTTGAGCCGTTCTGGAAGCGCAAAACCCTGGAGCAGCTGGATCAGGACGAGTGGGAATCGCTGTGCGATGGCTGCGGCCTGTGCTGCCTGCAGAAGCTGGAAGATGAAGACGAACCGCTGGCAATTTACTACACCCGCATTGCCTGCAAGCTGCTCGACCTCAAGACCTGCCGCTGCAGCGATTATCCCAACCGTCGCCAATTCGTGCCGGACTGCATTCAGCTTACGCCGGGCAAGGCGCAGGATTTTTCCTGGTTGCCACCCAGTTGCGGCTATCGCCTGGTAGCCGAAGGTGAAGACCTGCCGCCTTGGCATCATCTGGTGTGCGGTGATCGCAATGCCGTTCACACTGCCGGTATTTCCCAGTCCGGTCAGATGCTGGCTGAGGGCAGCGTGCTGGACGACGACTGGGAAGACCACATCATTTTCCGCGTCGGCTAGTTGTCGACCTCAAATTCACGCAACTTGGTATACAGGTAGCGTACCTGGTCGTATTCGAACGGACTGTCCAGCGCGCCATAGCGAAAGGGTGTCTGGTAACGCAGATCAATCGCCCAAATGCCCCAGGTCGCCTGATAGTCGTTCATAACGTCCCGGCTGTGCATGTAGTTGACGTAATCCTCCAGCACCCAGTCTGCGGTTCGTCCGGTACCGTCGCGCAGGCTGGATGGCCCCAAAAACGGAAGAACCAGATAGGGGCCCGGTGGCACGCCCCAGACGCCGAGGGTCTGGCCGAAGTCTTCCTTCTGGCGGGGCAGTCCCATTTTTCCGGCCACATCAAATATCCCGGCCAGCCCGAAAATACTGTTGAACAGCAGGCGAGCGGTGGTTTGCCCGCTGCGCTTGAACTTACCCTGCAATAAGCTGTTTCCGAGATTAGGAATCTCACCCAGGTTATTGAAAACATTGGATACGCCTGCTCTAACTGGCCGCGGAGTAGCCCATGCATAGGTGCGCACAACGGGCAAATACACATAGCGATCGAATTGTGCGTTGAAACGATAGATGCGGCGGTTCACGCCTTCGATTGGATCCTGCACGTTGAGTGCACGCAGGCTTGAGCGTTCAAACTGGTAGCGATTTTCGCTTTCATCGATGTCCAGCTCCAGCAGCGGGTCACTGTACAGCGGCACAGTGGCGACCGGCTCGGCGGAGAGCGTTGGCGCGCTGATCAGGCAGGCCAGCAGGGGCAGATTGAGTAACGGCTTCATTGCGAGCCTCCCTGCAAAAACTGCAGATACCGTCGAGCTACCGGCGCATAGTCCAGATTGCCCCCGTGACCACCCGACGGGTACAGAAAGGCGCGCTCGCCAAAGGTCTGCGCGAGGAAATGGTAATCGTCGCGGGTCAGGATCAGCTCACTGGCGTTACTGACCACGGCAACCGTCGCATTGTCGTGCAGAAACGCGCTCAGGTGTCTGAGGCTGGTCTGTTCAGCCATCTGTTGCAGGTCGCCGTCGGCGTTTCGGCTTTGCCAGGCCGGCAGCAATTGGGTTTCGACATAACAGCTGAAATCGCAGAACAGCGCGCGGCGAAGATAGGGTGTGAGTGATGTGCTGACCTTTAGACGTTCATCAGCCGGAGCGTAGCGCCCGCCGCCATTGATCAGGTCGCTCATGAAGTTCAGATCGGCGGCTGCGAAACGAAATACGGCGCCAATCAGCATGGCCAGCTCCGCATCGGTCAGGGCTTGCGGTGAACTCTGAATTTCCTCGAAGAGACTGGCCTGAATATCGCTGTTGCCGCGGCTGGCAAAGTGACGGGACAGTTTCTGAAAGATATGTTCGTAAAAACTGTCGTTGTCGCTGACGCCGGCAATGCGGGTATAGGACAGCGCATCCAGCCGCCGAACCGAGGCATACAGATCCACTGGCGGGTTGAGCAGCAATACGCGCTGAAAATCGAACTGGCCCAGGTGCTCGTCCAGCTCGGCGACGAAGGCCGCATGCAGTGCGCCCAGGCTGAAACCGGCAAGTCGGTAGCTGGTGATTTCCAGATCGAGTTCATTGCGCGCCTTTGCCAGGGCCATGCTCATGGCGGTATGCAGATCACGCGCATCGTCTGCAGCAATGCCCGGCATGCCGCTTCGCGAGGCGGCGGCAATAAAGTCGTGATTGGTAGGCGAGGACAGTACGATGACATGCATGCCAGCCTGCCAAAATAGCCGTTTGAGGTAATCCATGCGGCTGCTGTCGTAGCCGGAGCCGGTGCCGGCAATCAGAAAGATCAGCGGGGCGGGGTTATCGTGCCAGGCTACTCGATAGTGCAGATCGCGATACTGGGACAGTGCCGGCGGCAGGTGGCGCTCGGGCAGCACGCGAACCTTGAGATCGGCCTGCTGTACGTCTACTTCCGGGGGGACTGTAGCCTGCAGCCGTTCAGGCGTGCCTGCAACGGTTGCCATAAAGGGGTTTGACACCGGGTAGGCATAGGGCTCGGCTTGCACCGACAGAGGCAGGCAGGCAAGCAGGGCAGTGCAAAGGGCACGAATTCCGGGAAAGCGTAGCAAGCGGGTTCTCTTCCTGAGGGATTCAGGAGATTTAACCGCAAATCGGGGATAAAGTTCCGCTTTTTCGACTCAGGCAGAGAGCGGAATCGGCAAGCGCGCCCGGCGAACATGCCGGCGGCGCTCCAGCCGATTCCAGAGTTTTTCGTGAAAGTAGAACGCCACGGTGTTGATGGCCGGCTCGATCAACGCGACCGCACCACCGATCATGATGCTGCCGGTCAGCAGATACACCACACCGAAGGCGATGGAAAAGTGCATGCAGGCGAAGGTGATGGTCTTGGTCATGGCAATATCCCTGAACACGCTTAACAAGAATCATTAGTAAGTGTTGTCAGGTTAGCCAGGGCCAAGCGATTAATGAATCGAATTTGTTTAATTGCGCTGATAGATATGAGCGATAGTTCTTGGCAAAAAAAGCGCAGGGCAGGGCCTGCGCTTTCAGGGATGTCAATCAAAATCGAAGTCGCTCAGCTCCCTTTGCAGACGTCGCTCTTCCAGATAGTTATCGATCAAGCGGCGCTTGGTCAGGCTACTTTTGGAAATGGGTGCGCTGTCGGTATCGGGGGTGTCATCGTCTTCGATGAACTCGTCGTCGTCCAGTTCGATATCTGATTTGGCTTGGCTCATGACTCAACTCCACGCTGAACATGTCATTTGCGCACCTTATAAACGCAGATACGAATTTGCGGAAATAGATTTTTTCAATTGAATTTAACGAAAAAACGCAGTGTGTTTTCACTGCGTTTGCGGAGGCAGGATCGCGCTTGGCATTCAGTCGGATGTCTTGTGCTTGTAATCGCACAAATCCTCTATACGACAGCTACCGCATTGTGGCGTTCGGGCCTTGCAGACGTAGCGACCGTGCAGAATCAGCCAGTGATGGGCATCGACCAGAAACTCCTTGGGGACGTGCTTGAGCAGCTTCTTCTCGACCTCAAGGACGTTTTTGCCGGGCGCAATGCCGGTGCGGTTGCTGACCCGGAAAATATGCGTATCCACCGCCATGGTTGGTTGACCAAAGGCCGTGTTGAGCACCACGTTGGCGGTCTTGCGGCCGACGCCGGGCAGGGCTTCGAGTGCCTCGCGGGTTTCCGGCACCTGGCTGTTGTGTTCTTCGATCAGAATCTTGCAGGCGGCAATGACGTTGCGGGCCTTGCTGTTGAACAGGCCGATGGTCTTGATGTACTCGCTGAGGCCATCGACACCCAATGCATAGATGGCTTCCGGAGTATTGGCGACCGGGAACAGTTTGTCGGTCGCCTTGTTGACGCCAACGTCGGTCGCCTGCGCCGAAAGTGTTACCGCCACCAGCAACTCGAACGGCGTGCTGAATTTCAGCTCGGTAGTCGGATGAGGATTGTCCTCGCGCAGGCGGCGGAAGATTTCGTAGCGCTTTTCCTTGTTCATCGCGTCGCCTGTTTCAGCTGATGGTGCCGGTGACACGCACCCGCTTGCTGCCTGCCGCAGCCGGCTTGGCCTCACGAGCTGCAGCGCGTTCCTTGACCTTGGCGTCGATCAGGTTTTTTAGCGCGATCAGCAGCCCCATGAAGACGAACGCACCGGGCGGCAGGATGACGAACAGCACGTCCTTATAGTTGGGGAATACCACCAGCTTCCAGTCTGCGGCAATCGGGCCGAGCAGCAGGTCCATGCCGGCAAACAGCGTGCCGTGGCCGACCAGCTCGCGCAGGCCGCCCAGCACGATCAGCACCAGGGTAAAGCCCAGACCCATCATGAAACCGTCGACCAGCGAGGGCAGCAGCGGATTCTTCGAGGCGAAAGCGTCGGCACGACCAAGGATCACGCAGTTGGTGACGATCAACGGGATAAAAATGCCGAGGATCTGGTACAGCTCATAGGTAAAGGCCTGCATCAGCAGCTCGATGCAGGTGGTCAGCGCGGCGATGATCATGACGAAGGCGGGCAGGCGCACAGCGTCGGTCACGGCGCTGCGAATCAGCGACACGGCAAGGTTGGAGCCGGCCAGCACCAGGATAGTCGCCAGACCCAGACCAAGCGCGTTGACCACGGAGCTGCTGACACCCAGCAGCGGGCACAGCCCGAGCAGCTGAACCAGACCGGGGTTGTTGTGCCAAAGGCCGTCAGCGGTGATCTCGGAGAGCGTCTTGGTCGCCATGGGTTACTCCTCGTCCAGCTGCAGAAGGCTGGCCCGGTGTGCGTCGAAATAGGTAAGTGCCTGATAGACCGCCTTGACGACGGCCCGGGGGGTAATGGTTGCGCCGGTAAATTGGTCAAACTGGCCGCCATCCTTCTTTACCGCCCATTGTTCGGGCACCGGCATGCTCAGACTCTTGCCGTTGAAGTCCAGAACCCACTGGCTTTTTGCGGTCTCAATCTTGTCTCCCAGACCGGGGGTTTCACGGTGATTGACGCTGCGTACCCCAGCGATACTGCCATCGGCATTAATGCCGACCAGCAGGTCAATGCGGCCACTGTAGCCGTCAGGGGCGACGATCGGCAGGATCACGGCGCTGACTGCGCCGTCGTTGCGCGCGCGGTAGGCGTCTTTTGCACCGGTCAGATTCAGGTACTGACGGTCGTCGATGGCAAAATTGTCAGCGAGCAGATCGTTGTCGTGCCGGTCGTGGGGGATGATCTCGTTCAGCGCGCTGAGCTGAACCCGTCGCTGGGCTTCGTCAATGCGCTCTGCTGTGCCTTGCTGGGTAACCGCAATCATGCCCACGGTCGCCATGGCGAACAGGCCCAGAATCAGGCTGTTGCGCAGGATCGAGCTGCTGGTGCTGGTAGGATTTTCCATGGCTCAGTCCGTCTTGCCCATGCCGCGCTTGGCCTTGCTGTGGCCATAGGTGCGCGGCGTGCTGTAGTAGTCGATGGTCGGTGCCGCCAGATTCATCAGCAACACGGCAAAGGCCACCGCGTCGGGGTAGCCGCCCCAGGCGCGAATCACATAGACCAGAATACCCACGCCGGCACCGAAGATCAGGCGACCTTGCTTGCTGGTAGCGCCGGACACCGGATCGGTGATGATGAAGAAGGCGCCGAGCATGGTCGCACCGCTGAACAGATGGAACAGCGGCGAGCCGTTGGAATCCGATCCGCTGCCATTCCAGAACAGCAAGCTCATCACCGCCAGTGCCGCCAGCATGCCAACCGGAGCATGCCAGCTGTAAATACGCTTGTAGAGCAGCACCAGCCCACCGAGCAGGTAGGCAAGGTTGACCCACTCCCAGCCGTAACCGGCAAACTGGCCGAACGCAGGGCTGGTGGCCTGCAACTCGGTCATGGTCAGACTGTTGTTGGTCTTGACCACATCCAGCGCGGTAGCCAGCGTCCAGCCGTCGATCTCGCCACTGACCGGCAGGAAGATTCGGCTCACGCCATCCAGTAGCCCAAGGGTGGCGTGAACGTCGGGCACCACTGCTTCAATGCCGCGCCAGGCCGGCCAGCTGGTCATCTCTACCGGGAAGGAGATCAGCACTACCACGTAACCCAGCATCGCCGGGTTGAACGGGTTTTGACCCAGGCCGCCATAGAGCTGCTTGCCAAAAACGATCGCGAAGCTGACCGCAATGAGGGTCAGCCACCAGGGTGCGTAGGGCGGAAGCGCCAAGGCCAGCAGCCAGGCGGTCACCAGCGCGCTGCCGTCACGCAGGTAAAATCCGATCGGTCGCTTGCGAATCGCCAGGATGAGTGATTCGACCAGCAGGGCGACTGCACTGGCGTAGAGGATGTTGATCAGGGTGCCGAAACCGTAGAACCAGGTCAGCACCGCGATGCCGGGCAGCGTCGCACCCAGTACCCAGAGCATGATGGTCTGGGTGTGGTTGCTGCCCTTGGCGTGTGGCGAAGTCATGCGTACCAGCGCCATCAGTTGGTCTCCTTGCTGGCCATATAGTCGGCGAAGGCCTTGGCGGCGACGTCAAGGGCTGCCCGGCGGGTGGCCAGTTCCCGCTCGGCGGCTGCGGTATCGCCACCAGCCTCGGTCGCGTCTTTGAGCTCACGTTCGGCGCGCTTGAAGTCGGCCTTGGTGGTAGCCAGATTGGTTTTGAGCTCACGCAGTTGCTCATCAACGGGCTTCTTGTCGACACGCTGGCGTTCTGGAGGCGGAATCGGGCTGCTGTTTTCCGCTTCATGCAGTGCTTTCTCAGCCGCGCTGAGCGCCTGCTGCTGGGTTGCAAGTTGCGCTTGCAGGTCAGCATCGTCCGGCGACTCTGCGAGCGCGCGTTCGGTCTTCCTGGTGGCTGCGCGGGCCATGGCCAGATCGAGCTTGGCTTGCTTGAGCGTCTCATCGACCGGCTTTTTTGCCGCCGCAGTCGCCGGTACGCGTGCTTCGGCTGCCTCTGCCTGCTCGCGCAATTTGGCAATTTCGGCTTGCTGCTGGTCGCTGGGGTTGTCGCCAGCCGCACGTTCGGCCTTTTTGAGCGCGGCACGCAGCATGGCGGCTTCGATCTTCAGTTTCTTGGCGTCGTCTTCACCGGCTGCCTGTGGCGCGGGCGCGGCTGGCTGGTTGCTGACTTCACCCTGAGCCTTGTCGAAGGCTTCCTGCGCCTCGCGCGCAGCCTGTTCCAGCTGCGGGATCTGCGCCTGAAGGTCTGCATTATCCGGATTGGCGGTCAGCTGCTTCTGGGCCTTTTTCAGCGCCATCTGGGCGGTTGCCGCAGCGATCTTCAGCTGCTTCTGCTCCGGCGTCAGGCCGCCGGCCTTCGGCGCAGGCGCGTCGGCAGCAGGTACTGCGGCGTCGGAATCGGCCTGTTTGGCCGCTTCTGCTTCTTTGGCGGCCTTGAGGCGGGCGGCTTTTTCGGCACGGGCGATACGGTCGCGTTCTTTCTGCTCTGCCTCGCGCTGCAGGCGTTCCTGGCGGTGCTCGAAGCGTTGACGTGAGTGGTCGGCCTTGTGTTGCTGCAGGTCCAGTGCGCGAATCTCTGACTTGGCCGCGCGGTAATACTGCACCAGCGGAATACTGCTGGGGCAGACGTATGAGCAGGCGCCGCATTCGATACAGTCAAACAGATTTTGGCGCTTGAGCTGATCGTAATCCTTGCCCAAGGCAAAAAAGTGCAGCTGTTGCGGCAACAGGCTGGCCGGACAGGCTTCAGCACACAAGCCACAGCGAATGCACGGCTGGGCGGGTGGCGGAGGCGGCAGTTCTGCCTTGCTGCCGGCCAGCAGGCAGTTGGTGGTCTTGACGATGGGCGCGTCCATGCTCTGCAGGGTAAAGCCCATCATCGGCCCGCCCATGACCAGTCGATAGAGCTTTTCGGGCTGCAGGCCGGCAAAGGTCAGCAACTCACGTATTGGCGTACCGATCAGCGCTTCGACATTGGTCGGGTGGCTCAGGGCATCGCCGGTCAGAGTGGTGATGCGCTTGATCAGTGGTTGGCCCAGAACTACCGCGTCGTGGATCGCCAGCAAGGTGCCGACGTTCTGGCAGACCATGCCGAGATCGGCTGGCAGGCCGCCACTGGGGACTTCCTTGCCGGTGAGGATCTGGATCAGCTGCTTTTCACCGCCGGACGGGTACTTGGTGGGAAAGACCACGACCTGCATGGGGCGCTCGCCAACGGCGGCGCGCATGGCTTCGATCGCTTCGGGCTTGTTGTCCTCGATGCCGATCAGAACCTGCTCCGGGCGCAGGATGTGCATCAGCACTTCGATGCCGCTGACGATCTGCTCGGCGCGGTAACGCATGGCGCTGTCGTCAGCGGTGATGTAAGGCTCGCACTCGGTGCCGTTGACAATCAGCGTGTGGATCTTCTGCTCGGGGCGTGCCTTGAGCTTGACGGCGGTCGGGAACCCGGCGCCGCCCAGGCCGCTGATACCGGACGCGCGGATGATGTCGAGCAGCGCAGCGGGCTCAAGTGCCCGGAAGTCGCTGATCGGATCCAGTTCACACCAGCGGTCTTCACCGTCAGCCTCAATGCGGATGGCCCATTCTTCGAGCCCGGAGGCGTGCGGATAGGGTGCAGGGCCAATGGCGGTGACGGTGCCCGATGTCGGCGCGTGCAGCGGACAACTGACAAAGCCGCTTGCCTCCGCGATCAGTTGGCCCTTGAGCACCTTGTCGCCCACGGCGACGCAGGGCTCGGCGCGGGCGCCAATGTGCTGCTGTAGCGGCACGATCAGCTCGCGCGGCAGCGGCGGGGTTTCGATGCCATGGCCGAGCGATTGCAGCTTGTTTTCTTGCGGGTGAATGCCGCCGGGGATGTCCCAGATTCGAATAGGGCTGGCTGCGGTCATCAGGCGGCCCCTCGGTTGGCGTCGGTAGCAATCAGGGCTGAACTGGGCAGCGGAAAATCCCACTTCCAGTTCTGCGGCGTGGTCGGCAGGGGCAGCATGTCGATACAGTCAACCGGGCAGGGTTCTACACAAAGGTCGCAGCCGGTGCACTCGTCAACAATCACGGTGTGCATCTGTTTGGCAGCGCCAAGAATGGCATCGACCGGGCAGGCCTGAATGCACTTGGTGCAGCCGATGCATTCGGCTTCGCGGATATAGGCAACCATGCGTGGCTTTTCTTCGCCGTGCTCGGCGTCCAGCGGCAGCGCCTCGACATCAAGCAGGTCAGCCAGCGCCTGAATGGTGGATTCGCCGCCAGGCGGGCACTTGTTGATCGGCTCGCCGTTGGCAATGCCTTCGGCGTAGGGGCGGCAACCCGGGTGGCCGCACTGGCCGCATTGGGTTTGCGGCAGCAGGTTGTTGATCTGGTCAACGATGGGGTCGCCGTCAACCTTGAAGCGCACGGCGGCAAAGCCGAGGACCGCGCCGAAGATCAGCGCCAGCCCCAGCAGGACGACAATGGCAGTAATGATCATCGACATGCTTACAACCTTATCAAGCCGGTGAAACCCATGAATGCCAGCGACATCAGGCCCGCCGTGATCATGCCGATGGCGGCGCCGCGGAACGGCGTCGGGACGTCGGCAATGGCGATGCGCTCACGCAGACCGGCGAACAGGATCAGGATCAGCGAGAAGCCGATAGCCGCGCCCAGGCCGTAGGTGGCGGATTTCATGAAGGTCTGTTCGGCGCGGTTGGTGTTCAGCAGGGCGACGCCCAGTACCGCGCAGTTGGTGGTAATCAGCGGCAGGAAGATACCCAGCACCCGGTACAGCAGCGGGCTGGTCTTGTGTACCACCATCTCGGTGAACTGCACGACTACCGCGATAACCAGAATAAACGAAATGGTACGCAGAAACTGCAGATCCAGCGGCACCAGAATGTACTGGAAGGTCAGATAACTGAGGATCGAGGCCAGCGTGAGCACGAAGGTGGTCGCGGCGGACATGCCGATCGCGGTTTCCAGCTTCCCGGAAACACCCATGAACGGACACAGCCCGAGGAACTGCACCAGAACGAAGTTGTTGACCAGTATGGTACTGACCAGAATAAGGGCAAATTCAGCCATGTAACCCAACCCCATGTGTGGCCGGCGTTGTGCAGCTCTTCTGGCTGCTCGGCCGGTCCCGGCTAATCGGGCGGCACAGCCGCCCGGCGATTGCTCTACCGCTTACTTGACCCGCTGGCCCGGCTTGGCGCCCTGATCCGGGCTGAGCAGGAAGATCTCTTCACCGCCCGGGCCTGCCGCCAGCACCATGCCTTCGGAAACGCCGAACTTCATCTTGCGCGGTGCCAGGTTGGCAACATAGAGGGTCAGGCGGCCTTCCAGCTTGCTCGGATCCGGGTAGGCGCTCTTGATGCCGGAGAATACGTTGCGTTTGGCATCGCCGATATCAAGGCTCAGGCGCAGCAATTTGTCGGCACCTTCAACAAACTCGCACTTCTCGATCAACGCCACGCGCAGGTCAACGGCGGCAAAGGCGTCGAAGTTGATTTCCTCGGCCAGCGGTTCCTTGACCAGCTCGCCATTACCCGCCGGGGCAGTGCTCTCGGCTGCAGCCAGATCTTCCCTGGAGGCATCGATCATGGCGTCAATCTTCGCCGGCTCAATACGGGCCAGCAGCGGCTTGAACGCGTTCAGCTGATGGTTGGTCAGCAGCGCCTTGTGATCGTCCCAGCGCAGTGGCGCAACATTGAGGAATGCCTCTGCGTCGGCCGCCAGCGTCGGCAAAACCGGCTTGAGGAAGATCACCAGCTGGCGGAACAGGTTGATGCCCAGGGCGCAGATGGCCTGGACCTCGTCCTGTTTGCCTTCCTGCTTGTTCAATGCCCACGGTGCCTTGTCGGCAATCCAGGCGTTAGCCTTGTCCGCCAGCGCCATGATTTCGCGCATGGCGCGGGAGAAATCACGCTTCTCGTAGGCGTCGGCGATGCTCGGTGCCGCGTCGACAAAGGCGCTGCTCAGCTCCGGAGCCAGGTTGGCCTCGACCATGACGCCGCCGTTGCCCTTGTGAATGAAGCCGGCGCAGCGGCTGGCGATGTTGACCACCTTGCCGACCAGGTCCGAGTTGACCTTCTGCACGAAGTCTTCCAGGTTCAGATCCAGATCCTCTACGCCCCGACCCAGCTTGGCGGCGTAGTAATAACGCAGATACTCGGGGTTCAGATGATCCAGATAGGTGCGCGCCTTGATAAAGGTGCCGCGCGACTTGGACATTTTCTGACCGTTGACCGTCAGGTAGCCGTGTACGTTGACTGCAGTCGGCTTGCGGAAGCCTGCGCCTTCCAGCATCGCCGGCCAGAACAGGGTGTGGAAGTTGACGATATCCTTGCCGATGAAGTGGTACAGCTCGGCGCTGGAGTCCGCATTCCAGAAACCATCGAAGCTCAGCTCGGGGCGGCGGCTGCAGAGGTTCTTGAAGCTGGCCATGTAACCGATTGGTGCGTCCAGCCAGACGTAAAAGTACTTGCCGGGCTCGCCTGGAATCTCGAAGCCGAAGTAGGGCGCGTCACGGCTGATGTCCCATTCCTGCAGGCCGCTGTCGAGCCATTCGGCGATCTTGTTGGCGACCGCGTCCTGCAGGGCACCGCTGCGGGTCCACTGCTTGAGCATGTCGGTGAAGTCCTGCAGGCGGAAGAAGAAATGCTTGGAATCCTTCAGTACCGGGGTAGCGCCGGAAATGGCCGAGCGCGGGTCTTTCAGTTCGGTCGGCTCGTAGGTGGCGCCGCATTTTTCGCAGTTGTCGCCATACTGATCCTCGGCCGCGCACTTGGGACAGGTGCCCTTGATGAACCGGTCAGCCAGGAACATGCCCTTTTCCGGATCGTAGTACTGGGTCACCGAGCGGGTGCTGATGTGGCCAGCCTCTTTCAGCCGGGTGTAAATCAGTTCGGACAGCTCCCGATTCTCCTCCGAGTGGGTGGAGTAGAAGTTGTCGAAGTTGACCAGAAAGTCCGCGAAGTCGGCCGAGTGCTCGGCGTGGACGTTGGCGATCAGCTGTTCGGAGGTGATGCCTTCCTTCTCGGCGCGCAGCATGATGGCGGAGCCGTGCGCGTCGTCAGCACAGACGTATACGGCCTGGTGACCGCGCAGCTTCTGGAAGCGAACCCAAATGTCGGTCTGAATGTACTCCAGCATGTGCCCAAGGTGGATTGAACCGTTGGCATAGGGCAGGGCGCTGGTAACGAGGATCTGACGAGTCGCGGCGATATCGGACATGGGCGTTTGGGATACTTTGCGGTTGAACGTGAAAGGGCTGGGATGATAGCAGAAGGGGCGCAGTGAAGGGAGTCTCGGCACGAACCTGGCAGCGCCTGTGCAGACTGCTGTGCCGTAATTTGCCGTTGCAACTGTATCTTGCCGAGGCGATTGGCGCCGGCGTATAAGGTCGGCCTGCAAGGAGGCGCCATGCCAAATACACCCTCTTCATCATCTCCCGAGTATCCACGGGCTGGCCGCCGCGAATGGCTGGGCCTTGCGGTACTTGTGCTTCCCACGTTGCTGCTGGCTCTGGATATGACCGTGCTGCATCTGGCGGCTCCCCACCTGAGTGCCGATCTCGAGCCGTCCAGCTCCGAGCTGCTCTGGATCCTCGATATTTACGGTTTCATGGTGGCAGGTTTCCTGATCACCATGGGAACACTGGGTGACCGGATCGGCCGGCGGCGCCTGTTGCTCATTGGCGCCACGGCGTTCGGGCTGGCCTCCCTGGCTGCAGCCTTTGCCCATAGTTCAATGATGCTGATTGCCACCCGTGCGCTGCTCGGTGTTGCCGGGGCGACGCTGATGCCATCAACCCTTGCCCTCATTCGCAACATGTTTCACGTCGAGCACGAACGTACCCTGGCGATAACCATCTGGATGACCGGCTTTATTGTCGGCAGTGCTATCGGCCCGCTGGTTGGCGGCGTCATGCTGGCGTTCTTCTGGTGGGGCTCGGTGTTTCTGCTGGCTGTACCGGTAATGGTGCTGTTACTGCTGGTCGGCCCCTGGCTGTTGCCGGAGTTTCGTGACGAGCAGGCCGGGCGTCTGGATCTGACCAGCGCGTTGCTGTGCATCTGTGCGGTGTTGTTGTTGATTTTTGGCATCAAAGACAGCGCCCGTGACGGACTCAATCTGCTGGCCAGCAGCGCCCTGCTGGCCGGTTTGCTGGTTGGCACCCTGTTTGTTCGCCGGCAGCGTCGGCTTGCCGAGCCGATGTTCGACCTCGCGCTGTTTCGTCAACCCGCGTTCAGTGTATCCGTCGCGGCAATGATGCTGTGCATTCTGGCGCTGTCCGGGGCCTGGCTGCTGATTTTTCAGTATCTGCAGGGGGCACTGGGCATGACGCCGCTGCAGGCAGGGCTGGTCATGCTGCCGTCGGCGCTGTTACAGACCGCAGCATCCCTGCTGGTGCCGCGCATGGCCCGCTGGCTTGCTCCGCGGGTGCTGATCAGTGGTGGCTTGCTGGTTGCTGTTGCGGGGTTTGTTGCGTTGCTGCTGATCGGCCGCTATCCCGGGCCGGGACTGATGGTGCTGGCCACTGTGTTACTGGGCATCGGCATCATGCCGATGATGATTCTGGGGACCGATCTGGTGATCGGCTCGGCACCACCGGAGAAAACCGGCGCGGCTGCAGCAACCTCCGAAACCGCAACCGAGATGGGCATGGCGCTGGGTATCGCGGTGATCGGCAGTATCGGTGCGGCCGTGTATCGTTACCGCATGCTCGAGTTGATGCCGTCCGGGCTGAGCGACCATCAGCTTGAAGTGGCCAGCGATACGGTTGGCGGTGCGCTCGGGCTGGCGTCACATTTGCCGGACGCGCTGGCCGCAGCGGTCATGTCTGCAGTGCAGGTCAGCTTCACCCAGGCACTGCAGACCAACGCATTGATAGGCGCTGTGGTAATGCTGGGCGCTGCCTGGTTGACGGGGCGTTATCTCGCAGCGGTAAGGCCCGGTCACTGAGCCTGTTGCGCAGGTAGCTGCGCAACAGGCCGGTGGAAATTGCCCAATTTCAGGGTTGGAGCGCGGCCCTGATTCGAGAACTGTTGTGAGGTTTTCTTCATAAGGTAATGATATAAATCGATTTCAATTACCTGGCGTGGCTTTTGTACGTGTTCTTGAACCCGGCATTCCCGGGATCATTGACACACGCAAGGAGCACAGATGCCAACCCCAGCCTATCTCACTATTGAAGGCACCAAGCAGGGTCTGATCACCGCTGGCACGTTCACTGAAGATTCGGTCGGCAACATTTTTCAGGAAGGACACGAAGATCAGGTGCTGGTGCAGGGCTTCAATCATCAGGTCATTATTCCGCGCGACCCGCAGTCGGGTCAGCCGACGGGGCAACGGGTGCACAAACCGCTGATGATTACCAAGGTGTTCGACAAGTCCTCACCGCTGATTTTCAGCGCCCTTACCTCGGGTGAACGGCTGTCTCGCTGCCGTCTCGAGTGGTATCGCACCTCGGCTACCGGCACCCAGGAGCACTATTTCACCATCGAACTGCAGGATGCAATCATCGTGGACGTGCAGTCGCACATGCCTAACTGCCAGGATCCGAGCAAGGCCCACTTCACCCACCTTGAGGACGTTTATTTCACCTACCGCAAGATTGTCTGGACCCATGAAGTGTCCGGTACGTCGGGGTCGGACGACTGGCGTAGCCCTCTCGCGGCGTGAATCCATGGTGCCGCCTCTTCTGAAACGGGAGAGGCGGTATTGGCGAGACAAACTCCCATCTTGTCTGCCTTCTGTGACGCTGGCAGTATCCGTTGCAGGAAGAACGAACAATTAACCCGGGAGCCCCAATGAAATCTGCCTCAGCCTATCGCCTGTATGGTGCCTCGCATTCGCTGTATACCGGCAAGGCCCGTTGTTATCTGCGTAACCAGGGGTTGCCCTATATCGAGGTGCCAACCTGGCATCCCGACTTCGCAAACCGCATCCTGCCGCAAATAGGCAGAGGCATTATCCCGGTGCTGGAAACGCCTGATGGCGCGGTGATTCAGGACACCATTGATATCATCGATCATCTGGAGGCGCAGGGCGTGCCATGGCCGGCCTACCCGCAAACACCGCTGCAGCACATTGTTGCGATTATCATCGAGTACTACGGTGGCCAGGCGATGCTCAAGCATGCGATGCACTATCGCTGGTCCTATCGGGCAGAACAGGAGGCATTCCTGCGCTGCGCCTTTACGCTTGGTTCCGGGCCGAAAATGGCCGAGCAGATCATGGGGCGGATGAACTCATACCTGCCAAGACTGGGAGTCAACACCGAAAGCATTCCGTTGATTGAAACGTCGTTTCTGCAGCTGCTTGATCGCCTGGAGCGGCACTTTGCCGACTGGCCGTATCTGCTGGGCACACAACCGTCGATCGCCGATTACGGCCTGATCGGGCCTATGTTTGCGCACCTTGGCCGTGATCCGGTACCGCTGACCATCATGCAGCAGCGCGCTCCCAGAGTTCATCGCTGGGTCGAACGCATGACGGCGCCGGGGCTCGATGTCGTCGAGTATGCGCAAGCCGAACCGGGGTTTCCCGCCGGTGATGCATTACCTCCCACTCTGATCCCGGTGCTTGCACATATTGCCGAGGACATCTTCCCAGAGCTGACCGACAAACTGGCATACCTTGACGCCTGGGTTGCCGAACTGAAGCCGGCCAGTGGCACGCCGGTGACGGAGAAGCCGCAGATTCGGCAAGTCGGCATGGTGCACACGTGCTTTCGCGGGGCGCCGATAGAGGTGGGTGTAGAGCCTTATCTGCTGTATGTACTGCAACGTGCGTCCGATACCTTGCGGGCACTACCCGTTGCCGAACGCGGCGCTGTTCAGGCGCAGCTGGCGGAGCTGGGGCTGGCAGATGCGGTGAGTCTTGGTCGCACCTGGAGGGTAGGGCGGCGGAGTAATATCGAGGTATGGGAAATGCCTGCGACAGCCTAGTGTGCTGTGGCCAGCCGATTTCGCACGCCACGCAGTCGGCGCGGCTCGGGGTTTGCTTCGCGCCATTCCAGATAGGCGCTATCCAGCGCCTCGGCGATTTCCTCTGCCTGCGGATTGCGCTTTGAAATCACGTATACCAGTGGCCATTCATCCAGTTGATCACAGCGCGCACCCTGCAGTGGATAGTCAGCCAGCGCTTCCTGCATCGGGTGGCCATAGCTGATCAGGTATTGAGCGCGGCCGCGCAGCAGAATTTCCATCGCTGCGGTGTGGTCCGGAGCAACAATCGGGTGGTAATGGTTCTCCGAGATCACCCGGTTGAGCTGCTCGCGATAGGTGTAACCGCGAATCAGCACCAGATCGTGGTTGGCCAGGTCCTGGTAGTGGCTGATCCGCGGCGTGCCCTGCAGTGCGAATGCGCAGAGTTTTACTCGCACTCCCAGAGAGCTGGACTCAACAGTGAAGTCCTGCAGGGCAGGCACCTGCGGTGAGCCGGGCCACAAGTCAATGTCGCCAGTGTCCAGGCTGCGGTAGATCCGATTGATCGGATAGGACTTCCAATCGACCCGATACCCGCTTGCCGCAGCCAACTCGTTGGTCAGCTCGATGATTGCCCCCCGAGCATGCCCCTGTTCGTCGGTGTAGGCAATCGGCGGGAATTGGATGTAACCCGCTGTCAGTACCGGCAAGTCCTGGTCATTAGCAATGGCAGAGGTCGTAGGAGCGAGCAGCAGCAGACTGGCGACAGCAATACGCATCCACAGACCGGGCGTTTTATGCATGTTCATTTTTATTGTCTTTTGTTGTCACAAACGCGCAGGTGTTGATGAAAGGTAACCAGCGTGGGCCGTACAGTCCAGTGACTAGCCCGAATGGGTTAGACGGCAGGCAGGGGAACATTGATAGCCCGGCGGTGTGAGCGCACCACCGGGCGTGCAGTCAGACAAGCGGCTTTACCGAATCGAGGATAGAACCGAGGTACGGCTTGTTGGCGTCGATTTCGGCGCGACTCAGGCCATTCATCTCGTAGGGGAACACCAGCCAGTCTTCGGTGGTGTGCAGACAGAAGTCAGGTTGCAAGTCTGTTTTTGCGGCGCCGGCACGTTTATAAAGCGTTGCAATGCGGGTGTCGATTGGCATGTTGCGCTTGAGCTGGCCTTTCAGCTTGCCGATTACGGCTTGAACGCTGTGCCCGGTACCAAATGCATCATCAACGATCAGCAGCCGGTCTTCCCGGTTCAGGTTGTCGAGCAGATAGTGGGTGCCATGTACGCGGATTTCCGCTTCTGGTGCGGCGACCATCGCGTCGTAATGGTCCATGCCGCGGTAAGAGGTGCGCAGCGCAATGTGGTCCGTCTTCACGCCGAGTGTTTGCAGGCATTCCTGTACGTAGATGCCGACGGTGCTGCCACCGCGCCAGAGGCCTACGATGAAGTTGGGGCGAAAGCCGCTCTCAAATACCTGGACGCCCAGGCGAAAGGCGTCTTCGATGAGCTGGTTTTCATCAAGGAAACGGCGGTTGCGCGGCCTTTGTTGCGTGGAATTGGATTGGTTCATGGCTTGCAAGGCGGCTCCCTCTGGTGTGATCATGTCGCGATTCTGGAGAAGCTTACGGTCTTATGGCTGAGAAACAATACCTTAGTGCACAAAGTCTGCTCGAAGACGCGTTCAGTCTGGCCGCGCAGATCCTCAATTCCGGCTTTCGTCCGACCTTCATGATAGCGGTCTGGCGAGGTGGCGTACCTATGGGTATCGCTGTCCAGGAGTTCCTCGACTATCACGGCGTTCATACCGACAACATCGCGATTCGCACATCTTCCTATCACGGCATCGATCAGCAGAGCAAAGAGGTCCGGGTTCACGGCCTCAACTACCTGGTCAAGCATGTGACCCACGAGGATTCTTTGCTGATTGTTGATGACGTGTTTGATACCGGACGCTCGCTCGAAGCGATAATCAACGAGCTGCGCAACAAGGCACGTTTGAACACGCCCAATGATATCCGTGTTGCTGTTCCGTACTACAAACCCAGCCGCAACGAACTGGACTGGGAACCGCATTACTATCTGCACAGCACTGACGCCTGGCTCAAGTACCCGCACTCGCTGGAAGGCTTGAGTGCTGAAGAGATCAAGGCTAATCGTCCTGCCCTGTACGAAATTCTCCAGCCGCATCTATCCTCACTCTGAGGATCCTGTAACCAGCCGTCGCCGGCCCTATGGCTGCGCGGCTGACACCTAGCCCAAAACATCTCCTTACTACCTGTCGCCGGGTGTGCCACGCAGCCCCGAGGCACGGTTTTGTCTGACCTTTTGTTTTCGCTTGTATACATTGCGTATAACTTTTGGTAGCTTTTGTGTGTAGTGGCACCAGCACTCGATGCCAAGACACTCGCTTAAAAATGCACCATAGTGTTTTGTAATTGTTATTTTTTTCGTAATTTAATCGATTCCTGCCTATTTCTCATCCGCAGAGCCTTCTTGCATGTTTAACAGAAAACTTAAATATTTGTACAAGAATCAGAGCCGCGATCTGGCAGAACAAAAAGCGCAAATCAGCGCATTGAAAACCCACATGGCTTGCCTTGAATGCACGCCGGATGGCCAGATTATTGATGCAAATACGGCAATGCTGACGTTGCTGGGCTACTCCCGCGAACGTTTGATTGGTCAGTCACACGACCATTTGTGCGACGCCAAGGAGCGATCTGACGGCGCGAGGCATCCGTTCTGGACTGCTCTGGCACAGGGCAGGTCCTGCGCCGGGACCTACCGTCGACTGGGCGCCCGCGGCCAGCCCCTCTGGCTCGAAGCCACCTATGTTCCGGTGCCGGATGCGAGCGGCACAATCAGCAAGGTCGTGATGCTGGCAAGTGATGTGACGGCCGAACACGCAGCCCGACTGGAGCAGAAGGCGTTACTGACAGCGCTGGACAAGTCGCTGGCGGTGATCGAATTTTCTCCAAATGGCGAGATCATCACCGCCAACCGCAACTTCCTGTCAGCGGTGGGTTATTCGCTGCAACAGATCATTGGAAAGCACCACCGGATGTTCTGCAATGAGGCCTTTATCCGTCAGCATCCGGAGTTCTGGGCGGAGCTGGGGCGTGGCGAGTTCAAGTCGGGGCAGTTTGACCGGCTGGACAGCCAGGGCCGGACTATCTGGCTGGAAGCGACCTACAACCCCATTGTGGATGAGCAGGGTAATGTCCTGAAGGTGGTCAAGTTCGCCACCGATATCACCGACAGGATCGAGCAGGCTCAGGCCGTACGTCAGGCAGCAGAGGTTGCGAACAGTACCTCCGAGGAAACAGCCGCCATCGCGCAGCAGGGGATGGCATCGCTGCAGGCGGCGGTTGATACCTCGGCACGCATCGCCGCTCAGATGGCAGACGCCAGCAAGTTGATTGCGCACCTCAATGCGCAGTCCAGAAATATCGAAGAGATCGTGGCAACCATTTCGGCCATTGCCGACCAGACCAATCTCCTTGCGCTAAATGCGGCAATCGAGGCAGCTCGCGCTGGTGAGCAGGGGCGTGGCTTTGCGGTTGTGGCTGATGAAGTGCGTCAGCTGGCTGCGCGTACGAGCAAGTCCACTGCGGAAATTGCCGAGGTTGTTCAGCGTAATCGCGATCTGACTCGCAAGGTAACCGACACAATCGGCTCGGCAAGTGTGACCGCAGAGGAAGGAAACGGGCGCATACAACAGGTCAGCTCAATCATGCAGGAAATCCGTCAAGGTGCCGAAAACGTCTGTCATACGACATCCGGCTTGCTAAACGCCCGGTAATAGCCATCCCGATAGGCCTGGGCGCCGCAGTAGCAAGGTTGCTGATAAAGGCGCAAACGCACAACTTTATCCTTGTCCGGTCTTGAACTGACCAATAAGGCGTTCCAGTTGCTGCGCCGAGTCAGTCAGCTGTCTCGTGTTGAGCGCGGTGTCCTGCAGCTCGCTCAGCACCTTGTCGCCCAAGCTACTGAGCTGGCTCAGGCTTGCGGAGATCTCGGTACTGGTCCTTGATTGCTGTTCGGCAGCAGCAGCCACCTGGCTGGTCATATCGGTAATGGTATCGACCGATGCCGCAATGGATTTCAGCGCAGAACGCGAGTTCTCGACCTGTTGCTGCATGTCTTCGGACTGCCGGTGACTGCTCTGCATCGAGCTGACCGCGTTGGCGGTGACGGTCTGCAATGAGTCGATGATGCTGCGAATCTCGTCGGTCGATGCCTGTGTTCTGCTGGCGAGCGTGCGCACCTCGTCTGCTACCACGGCAAAGCCCCGTCCCTGCTCACCAGCGCGAGCTGCCTCGATTGCCGCGTTCAGGGCCAGCAAGTTGGTTTGTTCTGCAACGGAGCGTATCACTTCAAGCACTGAATCAATGGTGTTCGATTGCGCGTTCAATTCATCCACGGCCGCACCGGCCTGGGCGAGATCGCTGGCAAGCATGCGCATGCTCTGCGAGGTGGTATCTGCTGTGCGTTGACTGTCTGCGGCGTGGCTGCTGGCTTGTCTGGCAGCTTCTGCGGAGTCAGACATGCGCTGAGCGACCTCGTCGGAGGTGGCGCTCATTTCCTCAACCGCCGATGCAATGGTGTCAAGTTCGCTGTTCTGCTGGTTATAAGAGGCCTCTGCCTTGCCCATTGCAAGGCCAACTTCATTAGCGATACGACGATTGTTTGCTACCACCTCACGCAATTCGTCTATGACCTGCGCCAGCTTATCGGTAAAGGCATTGAACCCTGCCGCCAGTTCGCTGATCTCATCAAAGCCGCTGGCGTCCAGGCGGCGTGACAAGTCTCCGTCGCCGGTTGCAATGTCGTTCATTGCCGCCACTGCCTGGGCGAGTGGGCGGTTGACACTCAGGGCGATCAGGAGGTTGACACCCACCAGCAACATCAGACCCAGCGCTGCAACCATAAGCTTGGGCAGCATATCGGCCCAAAAGGTCTCACTGATATCGTCAAGATAGATGCCCGACCCAAGGATCCAGCCCCAGGGTTCAAAGCCGGCGACGTAGGAGATTTTCGGTACTGGATCAGTAACGCCGGGCTTGGGCCACATATAGTCAACAAAGCCGGCTGATTGCGTGTTCACTACCGCAACCATTTCCCGAAACAGATACTTGCCATCGGGGTCCTGGATGTCGGCGACGCTGTTACCTACCAGCTGCGTACTGAAGGGATGCATGATCATCCGCAGGTCATCGGAATGTATCCAGAAATACTCATTGCCGTCGTAACGCATCCCTTGCAGAACGGCGGCCGCCTGCTGCTGCGCCTGTTGTTCGGTCAGCTCGCCGCCCAGTTGCCGTTGATGGAAATACTGGATGACGCCCAGGCCGGACTCAACAAGGTGCTGGGTTTTTATTGCCCGACCATCAAGCAGCGTCTTGTGGTAGTCAACTGCGAAGGCCGTAACCAGCCCTAGCACTATGATCAACACCAGCAAGGTCACAGTAACCAGGCGTTGAAGTATGGAGAAACGGCGAAGCAGGTTCATAGCCAAAGCCCCCGGCGAGATGCGATTGGCACAACGGTGACGTTCAGGTGTGGCTTAACGATATTGCTTTCGTTTCTGTCAGCGTAGCAGTTGCTGGAGGAAACAGGGCAACGGAGTGGTGGGAAGGGCTAAAGCACTGGAAAGCGTGGTTGCCTGATGTCAGCGCAAGGTGGGAAAGGGGCTGCAAGGCGCTGGCCAGTGACATCGGCCGTGCTTGTGCGGTTAATTGCTTTTCTCAATAAATCAAATAGAGCCAATTCGTTTTTGGTATCGTGCGATATGACTCATGATGCCTCCCATGTTCGAAACAGCAAGCAAAGGAGCTACACCATGAGCATGATCAAACGCATCATCAGCCGTCGTGATTCAGTCCGTCCTGTTCAGGTTGCGCAAGCGCATCCGAACTTCTGGATGTACCAGTAACGGCATCAGGCCGCGCCGGACGCATCCAGTTCGGCGAGGGCCTCGGGGTTACTCTTGAAAGCCTTGGCGAAGACCTCGCGGTTGCGCGCCATATAGATACTGATTTCTTCAGCCAGCTGCTCTCCCAGTTGCGGAACGGCACGCTGCAGTACCTCGCCCAGGTTCTCGGCCAGCTCCAGCATCTTGTCATGACGGTCGGCTTGGGCTTTATCCATGAACAGTTGCTCCGGGTCTCTGCTGCTGCGATAAACAATTTCAACGGCCATGCGCACCTCTGGCTTGTTGGCGAGTGGAGTGACCGGCGTGGCCGGTTTTGCTGCTCATTCTACTGTATGTGCGTACAGTGTAAAGACCCATATATCTCCCATTAACAAACGCGCCTGTAGCCCGAGCGAGCCAGCTTGCACAAAGCGCTGCTCTGGGCACGCGATGGTGTTGGCAACACGTGAAGGTCCGGCGCTTCAGTAACTCCGGATAATGGCAGTCAGGCGGTCAGGACAGATCAGTCTGCCCGAAGATACCGGTTTTTCCGGGCATTGATGACGATCAGGCATACCCAGTAGCCGGTGCTTACCAGAGCCGGCAGGTATAGCCAGGCTGGATCGTCTATCGGGATCAGGCCCATGGCGGCCAGGGCTATGGCAATCAGGGCAACAAGGTGCAGCGGTCCAGGTACGAACAGACTGCTGTTGAGAATGCGCTCTTCCAGCTTTGTCAGGTTGTCACAATTGTTGGCAATACCGGCAGCGGCGAAAAACAGTACCAGACTACCGAACAGCATCATCAGATTGACCAACAGCGGGATCAGCACGTGCGCTCCTTGCAGACGGGGGAATGTACCTGTGCAGCATGACCCGAATTGCCTCGGCAGTTAAGCCAGTTTGTCCCGAAACATGAAGTAGACCGCAGCCAGCAGGCATAGACCTGCCCACAGGTAATCGAGTTTCAGCGGTTCCTTCAGATACATGACCGAGAAGGGGACGAACACCGAGAGGGTGATGACTTCCTGAATAATCTTCAACTGACCGACCGACAGCGCGGTATAACCGATGCGATTGGCGGGCACCTGCAGCAGGTACTCGAACAGGGCAATACCCCAACTGATCAGGGCCGCGATGATCCAGGGCTTGTTATTGAGTTCCTTGAGGTGGGCATACCAGGCGAATGTCATGAAAATATTGCTGCACACCAGCAGCGAAATGGAGATCAGCACAGGATGCATGACCGGCGCTCCGACAAGTAGGGATAGGCGGGCGCAGGCAGCGCCGAGTTGAATGCCGCGGCATATTCGCGCCTGGCAGGCGCATTGGCAAGTCTGCGTCAACGTATCGGCTGTTGCTACCGCAGGTTACACCGTGCCATCGGCCGTGGCAGATATCTCACTGCGGCATGGCAGCCGGTGCGGAATCTCGCGCTGCCGTCCGTGCCAGCAATTGGTCTGCCGCTTCTTTGGCCGCATCGGCGTAGGGGATCAGCAACAGATCCACGCCAGCCTTTGCCAAAACCTTGCTGTCGTGTCTAGCGGAACTGGCTATGGCCACCTGGCCACGATAGTTGCTCTGTTTCAGGCCATGCAACAGCATCAGGTTGACGCTGCGTTCACGGACAGTGCTCACAACCCAACTGGTGCTGCCCAGCGGCAGGGTGGCGATAAACTCCGGATCTTCAGCGTCGCCGTAACGCACCTGATAACCGTCACGCACATGCTGCTGAACCGCTGCTGGGTCAAAATCCACAGCGAGCAGCCTGCAGTCGCGGCGCCGAAGGTTATCAGCCAGCGCGGCACCGTAGCGCCCAAGACCAATCAAAAGCACGTCGACAGTATCCTGCCCATCGGGCAAACCATCGCGCTCGCGGTAAGGAACCTTTCGTTCAAAAATTGATAACCAGGGCGCCAAACGCTCATATATCGCGTGGGAGTACAGAATCATATAAGTGGAGACGCTGATGGTAATCAAGCCGACCAGCGTTATCAGCCCGACAGTTTCCTGTTGCAAATGCCCAAGGCTGTAGCCAAGCGCCGCGAGAATCAATGAAAATTCACTGATCTGGGCGACTGTCAGCCCGGCAAGAAAGCCGGTCCGCTTGCGATACCCCATTGCGCCCATGATGATCATGACGATTATCGGGTTGCCAATCAGCACGAACAGCGAAAACACCACTGATGCGCCGATCTGCCCGCCGAGCATGCCGAGGTCCAGTGCAGCGCCCAGTTCAATGAAGAAGAACAGCAGCAAAAAATCCCTCAAGCTGACCAGTCTCGCCGCTATCTGTTCGCGAAATGCAGTAGAGGCGATCGATACACCGGCGAGGAAGGCGCCCACCTCTTTGCTGAACCCCAGCACGTCGCCTGCCACCGCGCCCAGCACCGCCCAGGCGATGGCAAACAGCATCAACAGTTCGGACGAGTGGGCCAGGCGTTGCAGCAGCGCGGGCAGCACATAGCGCATCAGCAAGGCGACCACGGCCAGCATTGCCATCCCCTTGAGCATAACCTGCAGCGCTTCCCAGCCAAGGCTTACCTGACTATCGGCCTTGCCGAATGCGGTAAGACCGATCATGACAAGCACCACCACGATATCCTGGACAATCAGAAAGCCGACCGCGATGCGGCCGTGCAAGGCATCAATCTCGCGCTTGTCGGAGAGCAACTTGACGATAATGATGGTGCTGGAAAAAGTCAGCGCTACCGCAACATAGATAGCCGCCACGTGCGACAGACCGAGCAGCAGGGCAAGCAGGTACCCTACAACAGAGGTAAAGACAACCTGACCGAGACCAGAAGCGAGTGCTACCGGCCCGACTGTTCGAATGATATGCAGGTCCAGTTTCAGGCCGACCACAAACAGCAGCAGGGCGATGCCGAGGCGGGCGAACAGCTCGATCTCGCTGCTCTGGGCAACCAGTTCCAGCCCGGAAGGGCCGACCAGAATGCCAACCGCAATGAAGGCGACGATCAGCGGTTGGCGCAGCAGTTGCGCCAGGGCGCCGCCGAGAACAGACAACCCCAGCAGAATGCCGATCTGTACGAAAATATTCCCGTCCATGCCTTGCTCCCTGACTCCCTGACGCGGGCTGCCGACGCTGCTTTAAACAGCGTGCAGGCTAACCGGTCCGACGATGCTGTTGCCGATCAATATACTCGGCGCCGCGCCGGCAATGACTGATCGGAAGCAGTTTTACCGGGGCAGGGCGGAGCACGTCGCGGGGAATTTGCAACAGCACATTTCCGGTAGTGCCACCTGAACACTCAATTCGAGCGGGAAGCGAGACAGTCGCCACGCTGAATGCATCTGTGAGAGCACTCGGTAGGGCTAGCGCATTTCGAACAGCTCCTGGTGAAACCGTGCGCCAGGCAAGCCCTGACTGACAAAGTCGCGGCGCAGCGTTTGACCGAACTCCGTCGGGCCACAGAACCAGAAGCTGGCCTGGCGCCATTCGGGAACCAGGGTCCTGATCTGCTCCGCCGTAAGGTGCCCATCGCGGGAGGACAGGCGCAGATGCAGGCGAACACCGGCCGCAGCGGCATCCGCAGTGAGTTTGTCGAGTGCCATTTGGTCAACATCGCGGGTCACATGAAAGAAATCGACGTTATGCTCGCCGCCCTGCTGCGCGAGGGAGTGCATACGTGCGATGAAAGGCGTGACGCCAATACCCGCGCCGATCCACACCTGTCGCGGCGCCGGATCGGAAAAGTCGAAACAGCCGTAAGGCCCTTCAACGCTCACCCGCATGCCAACCTTGAGCCAGGTCTTTAGCTGCGAGGTCCAGTCGCCAAGCGCCTTTACCACGAAGGTGACTGTTGGCGTTGACGGGTTCCAGGCCGAGGCAATGGTATAAGGATGGGCGCCTTCACCGCTCTTGGACGTAACAAAGGCAAACTGCCCCGGAGCATGTCCGTGCCATCCTTCGCGCAGCGCGATCCTGGCTTCGATAACGTCCAGGCCCGGATAATGGGTCAGCTCCTCAATCTGCCCCACGACACGGTTACCCCTGCCCACGCGTCCGGTTATCACCATAATGGCCGAGACGCTGCCGGCGATCAGCAGTATGAGTGTCAACCAGCCAACCGGTTGGCTCCAGTAACTGAATTTCACGAGTATCAGGCTGTGCCAGGCCAGCGCCAGATAGCCAACCGCCAGCCAGTTATGGGTCTTCTTGAACCATCGGTAAGGGAACGTCTTGATGAGCGCCAGAATGATCAGGATGGCGGCTGCATAGAACGCCCATTCGCCGATCGACTCGGCGAGTCCGCGCTGGTCACGGAACCACTGTTCAATGCTAGGCAACACCTGTGCGGCGCCATCCTTCTTGCGCTCGGGGCGGGTTAGCCAGCCCCAGCCAACCATCCATTTGGTGCCCTTGGCAAACCACCAGTGCGCGGTGCTGGCGATCAGAGCGCCAATGCCGAGCCATTTATGCAGGCGATACATCTTGTCGAGGCCGTTCAGATGGCGCTCCAGCCAGCGTGGGCGGGTAGCCAGAACCATTGCAACGCTCATCATCGCGATACCCAGCAGGCCGGAATACTGAACAAACACGCTGCGAAAGGTGAAATAGCCAAACGGGTCAGGCATCAGCGTGTCCGCGGCCAGCCAGGCTGCGGTAATGAGAGCCAGCAGGAACAAGAGCACAAGTTTGATTCGGTTCATCAGTTGGTCCAGCTTGATTGTCGACTCAAGGCGATCAAACAGTCTTCGGCGGTTGCCCTGATTGGTAGCCTGATAATGTAACGATCTAGTCTGACGTGCGCGAAGGCGTGTCCGCGAAACAGACTCGATTTCGGCCGGCGTGCTTGGCTTGATAAAGTGCTTCGTCGGCACGTGACAAGCCTGATTGAATGCTGTCGTGGGCGGTATCCAGCTGCGTCACGCCCAGGCTGAGCGTGACATGCAGCGGAGCGTCAGTTCCAATGTCAAACCGGCTGCGTTCGACCTCCGAACGAATGCGCTCCGCGCACTGCAGAGCCTGATTGAGGTCAGCATCCGGCAGCAGGATGACAAACTCCTCGCCACCAAAGCGTGCCGGCAGATCGCGGTTGCGACTGCAGGTTTTCAGAATCCGGGCGATGTGTTCGATCACCTTGTCGCCAGCCGCGTGGCCCCAGGTGTCGTTGACGGCCTTGAAATGATCGATATCGGCCATCACCATGGCCACAGGCTGCTGTTGAGCACGACACTGATTCAGCAGGGCCTCCGCCGTTGCAGCGAAATACCGGCGATTATGCAGCCGGGTCAGCGGATCCGTCGCGGCCTGACGTTTCAGCTCATCCTGCGAGGCGCGAATGCGCTCAAGTATCCTGATGCGGTGGGAAATAATGAACGCCAGCATCAGTGCTTCCAGCACGATACCAATGCCTACGCCATGACTGGCGACATAGTTCGGCTCAATCAGTCCCTTGTAGAACAGCACCGCCAGTGTGTTGAACAACACGAACAGCAGGTGTCCCAGAAGAAAATACTTGGCCAGCGGGTTGCCCTTGCGAAGCAGAGAGATACTGACCGACAGCGTGACGATCATCATCACCAGCGCCACGCTGCTGGCCGGCTTCAGCGCGGCGGAAATGTCAAACAACCCCCAGATGAACATGCCACACAGCGGTACCAGAACGAACTGCAGGCAACGGTGCTCAAGCGGATAGTGCTGGCGAGTCTCAAAGATGGCCATCATGAACAGCAACAGGAAGATGGGCATGGTGATCAGCGACAGATTGAGCATAAACACAGCCTGACCATAGAGATCGAACAGGCTGGCAACCAGACCATATGACAGGGCAATCCAGACCAGACCGGAGATCAGGTAGCAGGAGTAGTAAATGTTTTCGATCTTGCTGGTGGCGAAGTAAAGCAGCAGATTGTAAAACACCAGCGCGAGCATCATTCCGACCATAAGGGCAATGTCGTTTGAGACGCCCACCAGCGCTCGTCGGGAATGCTCAAGGTCGTATATGTTCAGCGCAAACCATTGGTGCGAATAGGCGTGGCTGCGCACATACAGCGTCGTGCTGCTTGCCGCGGGCAGTGTGAGCTGATAGATGGCACTGCCGCGGAACATCAGCCCGGTATCTGCAGGCTGATCAAGGTTGAGCTTTTCACTGCGCACCAGCGTGCCATCACGTTCTTCATAAAACCGAATGGATTGCACATGGTAGGCATGGGGTAAATGCAGATTGAGATCTAGCGTCTGGCTTGCCCGGTTTTCAAGCGACAGGCGATACCAGGCAACGCGTGCATTGGTGCCAAGGGACGTGCTACTGGCGGTTTCACTGAAGGTTTTGCCGCGGACCTCGGGATAATCCAGATTCTGCGAATCGTCGATGTAGTAGTCGATGCGGAAGTCGGTCAAATTGACCGGCAGTGCTTCGATTACGATTCGTGCCTCGGCAAAGCAAGCGAAGCAGCTCAGCAGCAGCCAGAAAACCATCTGCCGGGTACGAGTGAAAAGCACTAGGTCCGTCCTTGGTAAATGCCGGCGTATTGTGCCGCCTTTGCGCGAAATACTAACCCACAGCAGCGCTGTTACCAATGGCTCCGGCCGCAGGCAGCAGCGAAAATCGCAACAAGACGCGGAAGGGGGCTTGTTGTCAGTCGGTGGCGCCATTGTGTTCGACAGCGCTGCCTGGCGAGAGAATTATTGGCGTTACGCGCGGGCTCTTGCCCATAAAGAAAGGATTGGGGCGAGCCTTGCCGGTCAGTTTCCACAACAGCATCCGCAACAGCAACTTGCGCATGTATACCTGGCCTGGCGCGGTCTTGACACTGTCTCTGGGGATCTCTGCCGTGGCACCCTTGAGGTTGACTCGTGCGCGCACGGGTCCGATCTTTTGCTCGGCAAAGGGGTCACTGATAAAACTGTGAATCAACCCGACCAGTGGAACCCCGGGTCCGAGCGTATTGCCGATTGGCGTGTTGCAGCAGCCTGCATACCAGCGGTACAGCCCCTTGGAGCTAAGACGCAGGCAGCGGATCTGGTCATGCCCCTGATGAATCTGCAGCCTCGCTGGCGGCAACTGATAAATATCCGTGCCGCCCTGGGCGTCCAGCACGCGCTCGGCAGCATTGAGTGCATGGGCAAATGCCTGACAGTCCCGGCAGTAACAGACCACACGGGTACCATCGACAGGGTAGACCCGGATTGCGCGGCCCCTGACGGTACCGCATTGACACTGTAGCGCCAGGTTATCCATAGGCCTTTTTCCTCCTTTGTGAGCGCTACCCGCAGACCTGCCTACCTAAACAAGCTGGGCGGCTTCTGTGATTTGGGCCTGAGCCCTGAGATAACGGGTCGCCTCGTTACCGGGCAGCGGCTTGCTGAACAGGTAGCCCTGAAACAGGTCACAGTCCATGGCTGCCAGAATCTGTTTTTGCTCTATGGTTTCTACGCCTTCGGCCACGACCGACAATCCGAGCTTGTGCGCCAGAGCAATAATGCCCGCACACAGATCAGCCTCACGAGGGTCAGTAGCAATCTGCTGGATGAAGCTGCGATCGAGTTTGATCCGGTTTACCGGTAAACGCTTGAGGTAGGCCATCGATGAATAACCTGTTCCGAAGTCATCAATCGAGAGAGTGATGCCCAGATTGCGCAGCCGCTGCAGGTGCACGATGGCCTCTTCCGGATCGTTGAGCATCATCGATTCGGTCACTTCCATGTGGATCATGTCCGCACCGATACGGTACCGCTCCAGGAATCCAGCCACACGATCGACCAGGGTCCTCTCGACCAGTTGTGCAGGAGACAGATTTACCGCAATCGAGATTGCCAGCCCCTCGCGCGCCCAATTGGCAACCTGCTCGCATGCTCGATCAATAACCCAGTCGCCGATCTGAACAATCAAACCAAGTTGCTCGGCCAGCGGAATAAACCGGTCAGGTGCCATCATGCCGTAGCCAGGACGATCCCAGCGAATCAGTGCCTCTACACCGACGGTCTGACCATTGCGGGCCGATATTTTGGGCTGGTAGTAAAGTTCAAACTGATTGGCCGCGAGCGCCGCACGCAGGTCCCGCTCCAGATCCAGTCGCTCACTGACCGCAGCTCCCAGCGAGGATGAATACAAGCACCAGCGATCCCGGCCCAGCTCCTTGGCGTGATACATGGCCGATTCGGCGTTTGCCAGCAGCGCCTGAGCGTGATCAGCGTCTTCGGGATACAGGCTGACGCCCAGACTCGCCGTCAGGTGAAAGGGTTGGTTATTGAGCACATAGGGCATGCCGATCAGCAGCCGAATACGCTCGGCCATTGAGGCTGCGTCGCCGGCTCCGGCGGCCAGGTTCGGCAGGACCACGACAAAGGTGTTGCCCACCAGACGGGCCGGGTGTCCATTCAGCCAATTGGCCGTCTCCAGACGCTGTGCTGTCTGCCGCAGAATGTCGTCGCCGGCAGCGTGGCCAAGGGTGTTGTTCAGGTATTTGAACTGGTCCAGATTGAGCATGATCACGGCCAGGGTATCTGCGCGCTGGTCGGCAGCACTGATCTTGCGGTTCAAAATGTCTTCAAGTGCATCGCGATTGAACAGTCCGGTCAGCGGATCGATGGTTTTGGCCAGGGCGATATCCTGGCGCAACGTCAGCAATTCCGTGATGTCCGATGAAAAGCCTATCAATGCATTGGGGTGTCCCGGCAGACTGATTGGCATCTTGACCGACCAGAAGTGCCTGGCAGCGCCACTGGGGTCAAGCAACACTTCCTCGCTGGCCTGGCGTTGTTGCGAGTCGAGCACCCGGCGATCGAGCTTCATCAGCCGTTCGGCGACTTCAGGTCCGTGAATATCGATATCGTTCAAACCGATTACATCGTCGTTATTCTGCCCGTAGAGCGAGGAAACCTGCTGATTGGCATACAAGTAGGTGCCATCCGCTCCCTTGACATAAATATAGGCGTCGACGTTGGACAGAATGGTGTTTAGCAGTCGGTTGTGACGGATGGCGTCGGAGGTGTTGGCGTAGATATTGTCGAGTTCCGATGAAATGCCACTGAGCCCGATAATGTTGTTGCTGGCGTCGCGGATCGGAACCTTGATGGTCCAGAACGATCGCGGCCTGCTTTCATGCAGGAGAAGCATTTGCTCCTCCTCGTGAACTTCTGCCCCGTATTCGATTACATGGCGATCATTGCGAACCAGGCCCGCCGACAGAGATATATCCATGAAGGTGCTATCGTCATGACCCAAAATGTCTTCCAGGGGGCGCTGGTAAAGATCGCATACCGCCTTGTTGACATACAGGTATCGGCCGCTGCGGTCCTTGGCGTAAACATAGGCACCCACTGCATCGAACAGGGAGTGCAGCTTTATGGTGGTATCTTCACCAAGGCCAGATTCCGCTTTCATGGACGTGTCTCTGAGATATGACGGACATTTCCGTTTCCAATCAAAATGGTTCAGGCCCCACGCCATGTCAATATCCGGCTGGAGGAAATACCCTGCTGGCCTGGCGCCGCATGCATTGGCATAAAGCAGTTGACCATGATCAGTTTGTCGGTCATAGGTGCGTATTAGAATGTACCAGTGACAGTCAGATAAAATGTCACGAGCAAACGTAGGGACCGGTCACAAGGGGGCTGATTTGCAGAGCAAGGATCGGATTGAGCGTAACGCACATGCATTGGCCAGTGTTGACCGCGGGGCGTTTGTCCTCGGTGATGGGGAGCATCGGGTATCCGGCAGGGGAATTCCGCCGGAAAAAACGGTCGCGCAGATTCTTGAGATATGTCATCTCGGCCCGGATGCCAGGGTACTGCATCTGGGCTCGGGTTCTGGCTATCTCACTGCGGTGCTGGCCATGCTGGCCAAAGAGGTCATAGCAGTTGAGCGGCTGCAGAAACTGGCGGACTTTTCTCGCCAGACGCTTGCTGCCCAGGGGCTGACGAACGTAACAGTCCGTTGCGCCGATGCCAGCCTGGGGGCTGCGGATCTGGCCCCATTCGACCTGATCGTAGTTTCCACACCCAAGATTACCACTCGAGAACCGCTCTGGGACCAACTGGCATTACGCGGCGAATTCATCTGCGTCGAGATCGGTGACGCCTCACGCCAGATGCTGGTGAAATACATCAATCGCGGCAACAAGCGCATAGCGCGCAGCGAACATGGCTATGTCGAGTTTGTTACCAACGGCGATGACATTTACGTCGAACTGGGCTTTGTGTCGCCAGACATGCTGCGCGAGGCGCGAGCCCAGGCCGCCCGCAATCGTACCCTGTTGGTTGACGAGATCAGCCGCCTGCAGAATCTGGACGCGCAAAAACTGTATAGAGCGCTGTCGGAACGCTATGGCCTGCCACTGCTCAGTGCCAGTGAGGTCATGGCCCGGATTGATCCGCAACTGCATGCCAACATCTCACGCGCCTACCTGAGTCACGAGCACATCATTCCAATCAAGTCCGATGGCAAGACGGTAATAGTGGCTTGCCGTGACCCTAATGCGTCGATGGATGAAGTCCAGCAACTGTTCCCGGGGCTGAAGATTGACCGGGTTCTGGTCACGCCGGTTGATTACCGGCGCATCTGGGGAGCGCTTGAGCGCGGTGGCAAGACCCTCGACCGTATCGACGAAACGACAGTAAAGGGCGGCGACAGCGACCTGCTCGTCTCCCAAGGTGAGAACAGCGAAGCCAAACTGGTCAATCTGTATGAGGCATTACTGCTGGACGCCGTTGCAGACCGGGCCAGTGATATCCATCTGGAGCGATATGGCGCTGATATTCGTGTGCGGCTGCGTGTCGACGGCGAGTTGCGCGACCTTAATCACTACTACATCACGCCGACCGAGTATGCAGGGCTGATCAACGTGATCAAACTGCGCTCCGAGCTGAACATCGCCGAGCGGCGACTGCCGCAGGGCGGGCGTTCCCAGGCGCGGGTAGGTGACGCGCGCTTCGATCTGCGCGTTCAGGTTCAGCCGTCGCTGCATGGCGAGCACGTTGTAATCCGTCTGCTGCCACAGAACTCCTCGCTGATCAGCATCGAGAAACTGGGGATGCAGGAGCATATCGCCAACGCGTATCGCCGCCTGCTGCGTAACCCTGCCGGCCTGGTGCTGGTAGTCGGCCCGACCGGTTCGGGCAAGACCACGACCCTCAATGCCGGCCTGCAGTTGCTGGCTGAGGATACGACGCGCAAGGTAATCACGGTTGAGGATCCGATCGAGTACTCCATCGACCGCATTCAGCAAACCCGGGTACGCCCTGACATCGGCTTCAATTTCGCTGACGCCATGCGCTCGTTCGTACGCCAGGACCCGGACGTCATTCTGGTCGGCGAGATTCGCGACCATGAAACCGCGCTTGAAGCTATTCGTGCATCCCAGACTGGCCACGTGGTGCTGTCGACCCTTCACTGTAACGACGCGGTAGATGCGGTGCAGCGCCTGTTCGATCTCAACGTCCATCCGAACTCGCTGGCCAGTGAGCTGCTGGCGGTTATTGCCCAACGACTGGCCAAACGGGTTTGCGAGCACTGCAAGATCGAGGATGACCCTGACCCGGAGATTCTCAAGGAGCTGTTTCCGAAGGCAATCCCCCGGAGTTTTCGCTGCTATCGCGGCAAGGGATGTCCACAGTGCAATGGCACCGGCACCCGTGGCCGGGTCGGGGTTATCGAGTATTTGCAGTTCAACGGTGAGTTGCGCAATGCGGTATCTCGCCATACGCCGGTCGGCGAATTGCGTGCGCTGGCCCTCGATTCGGGCCTGTACACGATGCGTGACAGCGCCCTGGATCACGTTATCCAGGGCAATATTCCGCTCAGCGAGTTGCCGCGTATCCTGCCACAGGAACGCATGGCACCGGAAAAACGCGGTCAATGGAAGGCCTGAGGAGAATGGACATGAAAGACAAGGCTATCCAGCGGCCGGCCGCCGAAGACCGCTTTCACGATCAATTGGTCATGCTGCAGCAGGAGGATCACGGGCCGGTCCCACCAGGCTGGCTGCTGTCGCCAACCGCCATCGAGCACTTTGTGCTCGGCAACGAGGCACTGGGTATCGAGCGCAAGTTTGTTGCGCCGCGCGAGATGGTCAGTCGGGTAATCGTATCACTGGCCACCAACCGGGGCGCCATGCTGATCGGTGAGCCGGGTACCGCCAAGTCCTGGCTGTCGGAGCTGATCGCCTGCGGTGTCTCTGGCCAATCACGGCTGACCATTCAGGGCGGCACCATTTCCCACTATCGACAACTGATCTACGACTGGAATACCAGCTTGCTGGACAAGCTCGGGCCGTGTCGCGAGGCGCTGATTCCCGGCCCGCTGTTTATCGGTATGGAGCAGGGCAAGCTGGTTCGCTTCGAGGAGCTGGCCCGCTGCCCGCAGCTGGTTCAGGATGCACTGCTGTCGATTCTGTCCGAACGTCAGCTGCAGATTCCTGAACTGCAGGGCGAGGATGGCGTGCTCTATGCCCGGGAAGGGTTTAACGTCATTGCAACTTCAAACTCGCTGGACCGTGGCCTGTTTGATATGAGTGCGGCGCTCAAGCGCCGGCTGAACTTTGAAACCATTGAGCCGATTGACGATATCGACGCAGAAATGGATATCGTGCTGCGCGAGGCAACCATGCTGGCGCGCCAGTCGGGTGTAGATATGGCACCTGACCATTCCATTGTGGAGATGCTGGTTACCATCTTTCATGAACTGCGCAGTGGTCAGACGCTGAGCGGGCGCAGTACCGACCGGCTTGCGGCGGCGGTCATGTCAACGGCAGAAGCGGTAGCGGTAGCGCATGCGCTGATGGTCTACGCCTGGTACTACCGGGACGGCAAGATGGCGCCGGAAGACCTGTTGCACTTCATGATCGGTGCGGCGCTGAAAGACAACCCGCAGGATCGGCGTCGGGTCGGCCACTACTTCGATACCGAGGTAAGCAGCAAACCCGGCGAACATTGGCAGCAACTGTACCGGCACCGCCAGCTGCTCGCGTAATATATTGGGCCACTACGCCGCAGGCAGGTGCAAAGCAGGCCTGCGGCGTAAGTGATCCTTCAGGCCAGCTGCGCCCAGAGGTCATACTCGTCGGCGTCGGTGACTACAACGCTGACGATATCGCCCGGCTTGAGGTCTTCGTCGGTGTCCAGGTACACGTTACCGTCGATCTCCGGCGCATCGGCCATCGAGCGGCCGATAGGGCCTTCGTCGTCAACTTCATCGATGATGACCTGTATGGTCTTGCCGATCTTCTGCTGCAAGCGTGCAGAGGAGATCGCCTGCTGGTGCGCCATGAAACGCTCCCAGCGATCCTGCTGCACATCCTCCGGAATCGCTTCCAGCCCCAGATCATTGGCCGGCGCGCCTTCGACCGGGGAGTACTTGAAGCAGCCAACGCGATCGAGCTGCGCTTCGGTCAGCCAGTCCAGCAGGTACTGGAAGTCTTCCTCGGTTTCGCCCGGGAAGCCAACGATAAAGGTTGAGCGGATAGTGAGCTCGGGGCAGATCTCGCGCCATTTCTTGATCCGCGCGAGGGTCTTGTCTTCAAATGCCGGGCGCTTCATGGCCTTGAGTACGGTCGGGCTGGCGTGCTGGAACGGGATGTCCAGATACGGCAGGATCTTGCCCTCGGCCATCAGCGGGATCAGCTCATCCACGTGCGGGTACGGGTAGACGTAGTGCAGACGCACCCAGATACCCAGTTCACTGAGCGCTTCGCACATTTCGGTCATGCGCGACTTGACCGGGCGACCGTTCCAGAAGCCGGTGCGGTACTTGATGTCGACACCATAGGCGCTGGTGTCCTGGGAGATGACCAGCACCTCCTTGACACCGGCTTTGGCCAGACGCTCGGCTTCGCTCAGCACTTCACCCACCGGACGGCTGACCAGCTTGCCGCGCATGGATGGGATGATGCAGAAGCTGCAGCTGTGGTTGCAGCCCTCGGAAATCTTCAGGTAGGCATAATGGCGGGGAGTCAGCTTGACGCCCTGTGGCGGTACCAGGTCGATCAGCGGATTGTGATCCTGTTTCGGTGGCACGACTTCATGCACCGCATTGACTACCTGCTCATACTGCTGAGGACCGGTGACGGCGAGCACACTCGGGTGCACGTCACGGATCGCGCTTTCTTCGACGCCCATGCAACCGGTGACGATAACGCGACCGTTCTCGGCGATGGCCTCGCCAATAGCGTCCAGCGATTCGGCCTTGGCGGTATCGATAAAACCGCAGGTGTTGACCACCACCACATCAGCGTCTTCGTAGGTGGGGACCACCTGATAACCTTCGGTGCGCAGCTGGGTCAGAATGCGCTCGGAATCGACCAATGCCTTCGGGCAGCCGAGTGAAACAAAGCCAACTTTGGGGGCGTTGGACGGGGTGGACATCAGGGACCTCACGGAAAACGTTGGCAGTAACTGCCTGTCGTTGGAAACCGCGTAGTTTATCCGCCCGAAAGTTAGGCTGCCAGCCTTGCGTTGATCTCAACCTGCTATAGCCGACGGGCTGCTTGGCGGCAGCTTCACTACCGCGACAGAGTTGGCCGGGCAATGTGCTGTGGCCTGTTCCCGTGGATCAAAGGGCAGGTGCTGGAGCAGCTCGGCAGGGTGCCGGGAGCCCTTGGTCTGGGGGGGGATTGCATCAGCTTGACCACGTCGACCCTCCAGTCGGCGACGATTCTGACTGGAGGGCTTGGTGGAGCTATTTAGCGCGATCACCATCGTGACTCAGCGCTCGATGATCTCCTCGACATCCTGCTGCTGCATCTGCCGATCGCGATCGGTCGCATCTTCAAATTCGATCATGCCGGTTTCGTCGTCAATCTCCGGCTTGTCTTCAGCTTCCATGATCTGGCCATCAGTAGTGCGAACCAGATAGTCATTACCGCAACCGGCAAGAATGAACAGGCCCAGCAGGCCAAGGGTAAGCACTTTCCAGTGTTTCATCGGTGGTTCCTCCTTCAGTAAACACATTGGCTGTGACCGAGGGAGGTGCGAGGGGTTCAGAATGAACCTGGAGGCTGTGACCTGGATCACGGCGCCAGAACGGCGCCGCTTGCTGGAAAACGTCAGGCGGCCTGCTGACGCTGAAGTTGGCGACGAATGAAATCGATCGTCGTGTCGGGCTGGGTGATTGGCAGCATGTGCCCACCGTCGATTAGCTCCAGCTCCACGATCGACAACCGGTCGGCCAGAGCCTGCCCCTGTTCCTGCGGATCAAGAATGCGGTCGTGACGGCCGTACAGCACCCCGATGGGAAGATGTAGATCGTCATAGCGCATCTGCATCAGCGGCATCACACTTTCCAGCGCGTTCATATCGCTCGAGGCTGCGATGAAGTGGCTGGGACGCAGGCCGAGCAGGCCGCCACCGCGGATCGGGAAGTCCGCAGGAACGGCTTCGGGACCGAACACAATATCCATAACCTGCTCGCGTTTGCGGATGGACAAGGGCACCGCAAGCGTCCAGCCGACCAGCGCGCGCAGCCAGGGCTGGCGTATCGAAAACGCCGCAAAGGCAGCCGAAACCTTGCTTGGCATGTGGGTCAGCGGTGCGACCAGCGCCAGACCACTTACCTTGTCGGGATGACGCAGCGCCGTTGCCAGCGAAACAGCACCTCCCAGCGAGTGACCGACCAGCAAGGGCTTGCCCAGATGCAGCGCATCGATAACCCCGGCTACCACATCGGCCTGCACCGCAAGCGAGGCGGACGAGCGGGCAGGGCGGATCGAATAGCCACTACCCGGACGGTCAATGGCGATCACCCGGTGCGTTTTGGCCAGCTCGCTGATGACCCCATAACCGAAGTTTTGCGCCACGCCGCTGAGCCCGTGGATCAGCAAAATGGAATCGGGACCGCTGCCTTGCTCGATGTAATGGATCCGATTGCCCATCACGGTAATGAAACTGCCTTCTGGTGGCAGCCCCAGCTCTACGCGCTTGGCAATGAACAGGGTGTAGAGGTACAACCCGGCAATCCCCAGCAACAGCACGATCAGCACAATACTGAACAGATAATTCACGTTGATCTCCTCGTATGATCCGTCACGCGTCGCTGTCGGCCAGCCCTGGCAGCAGGCGCCAGTAGTTGACCGGCATAAGACGCTCCAGCCATGACAGGATGCGGGCGTCGTTGCCAACAATAACCCGTGGCTTGTTGCGCTCGATGCCCCTGAGGATAATTTGTGCCGCCTTGGGCGGTGGCATGCGCAGCAGTCGGTTGGCACGCGCCAGTTTCCTCTGCTTCTCTGCGTCACTTTCACTGTCAGGAGAGCGGGCACTGGTCGCGATAGCAGTGGCGACGCCTCCCGGGTGCACCACGGTGACGCCAACATTGGTGTTGGTCAGCTCCAGTCTCAAGGCGTTGGAGAATCCGCGTACCGCAAACTTGCTCGCACAGTACGCGGTCTGGCCGGCGGGGGTAATGAGCCCGAACAGGCTGGAGATATTCACGATACGTGCCTCAGGCCGCTGTCGGAGCAGCGGCAGAAATGCCCGGCACAGGGTTACTACCGCGTCAAAATTGATCGACATCAGCCAGTCGAAGTTCTCCTCGCTGACCTGATCGAAGGTGCCGCCCAGGGCGACGCCGGCGTTATTGATCAGCAGATCAACACTGCCATGCTCTGCAACGACCGCTGACGGTAATGCGGCAACGGCTGACCGGTCCGATACATCTGTCGGATGCTCGCTGACCCTGGCACCAAGCGCCCGAGCCTGTGTCGCGGTTTCCGCCAGCGAATCGGGGTTGAGGTCCACGAGTGCCAGATGGCAACCACTACGGGCCAGCGCCACTGCCAGAGCCCGGCCGATACCGCTGCCGGCGCCTGTCAGTACTGCTACACAATCCTTGATCTGCATGTTGTCTGTTTTCCTTGTTATTGAAACTGCATCACGCCGTCGTCGATACGGCCGTACTGAATGGTCAGCTTGTCTTTCAGGTAGCTCTGATGCACCTGCCAGGGCGCACGATCCCCCTGTTTGGGCAGCACATTGGCAGCGCGCTGAACGTAACCGGAAGTGAAGTCCAGGAAGGGTTGCTCCTGCACCGACGGGTCGCGGCGGACAACGGCGGTACGGTAGTGGTGCTTGTCCATATAGCGCAGCAGGCGGCAGGCGTAGTTGGCAGTCAGCTCGGCTTTCAGCGTCCAGGAAGCATTGGTGTAGCCAAAGGTCACTATCATATTGGGTACGTCACTGAGCATCATGCCCTTGTAGGACATGCGTTCATTGAAGCGCATCGGCTGCCCGTCAACACACACAGTCACATCGCCAAGGGCGTTCACCTTGAGCCCGGTCGCAGTCACGATGATGTCGGCCTCCAGCTCTTCACCAGAACTCAGGCGGATGCCATTCTCGGTGAAGCTGTCGATGGTATCGGTCACGACGCTGGCGCGACCGGCGCGCACGTCGCGGAACAGGTCGCCATCGGGTACTGCGCAGAGGCGCTGGTCCCATGGTTTGTAATCCGGGGTGAAGTGCTTCATGTCAACATCGCCGACCTGCGTCTTGACCATGTGCAGTACACGTTCCTTGAACTGCTCCGGTCGGCTGCGGGCGATACGATAGAAGAACTGGGTCAGGAAGACGTTTTTCCAGCGGGTCAGCGAATGGGCTGCCTGCAGTGGCAGCCATTTCTGCAGCGTGTGAGCAACGCCGTCACGCTGCGGCCGGGCAACCACATAACTGGGAGTGCGCTGCAGCATGGTTACGTGGGCAGCCTTCGCCGTCATCGAGGGAACCAGAGTAACTGCCGTTGCACCGCTGCCGATGACAACGACGCGCTTGCCAGTGTAATCAAGGTCTTCAGGCCAGAACTGCGGATGAATGATCTGCCCCTTGAATGCCTCTTCGTTTGGAAATGCGGGGCGGTAGCCTTCGTCGTAGCTGTAATAGCCGGAGCAAGAGAACAGGAAACGTGCCTGGTAATGCTCCTCTTGCTCATTACCCTCTGCGTCGGTAAGCAACGCAACCACATCCCACCGCCCATGTTCGCTGGACCAGTTGGCGGATACCACGCGACGCTGGAAGCGGATGTTATGAATGGCGCCCGAGTCTTCGGCAATTTCCTCGATATAGCGCTTGATGTCCGCGCCGTCGGCAATGGACTTGCGGTTGGCCCACGGCTTGTAACTGTAGCTGAGGGTATACATGTCCGAATCGGAGCGGATGCCAGGGTAGCGGAACAGATCCCAGGTTCCGCCGATCGCCGCGCGGCGCTCCAGTATCAGATAGCGCTTGTCGGGGCATTGACTGCTCAGTGCATGTGCGGCGCCGATGCCCGACAGGCCTGCGCCGATGATAAGAACATCCAGTGGTACAGGTTCAAATGCATATTGTTCTTGTGTCATTGTGGTATCCCGTCACGTGGGTAGTGGTGACAATCTAGATTGTCATATACTCTTTGGCAATCCCCGTTGTCAGAATTCACCGAATGAATACAGCTACCTCAGTCAAACGCCGCTATCGTGGCTCCTCAACCGAAGAGCGCAGGGCGCAGCGCCGGCAGCAATTGATCGACGCCGCAACACGTATTTACGGCGAACACGGATACCGGCACTCCGGCGTCAAGCAGGTTTGTGACGCCGCCGGACTGACCCAGCGCTATTTTTACGAGTCCTTCGGGCACAGTGACGAGTTGCTGATTGCCTGCTATGAACAGACCGCACGCAAGGTCCGCGAGCTGAATATGGCTGCAGCCGAAGCTGCCGGAGATGACCGTTCGGCCCGCAGCCGGGCAATGCTGCAGGCGTACTTCACCTATCTGCGGGATCATCCCCAGGAGGCACGCCTGTTACTGGTCGACATTCGGGGTATTAGCCCGTCAGTTGACGAAGCCATAGACCGCTCCCTCAGAGCCAGTAGCCAGGATATGACCCGCGCACTGGCACAGCCCGGTCAGCACTTCGACGAGATGCTGCAGGCCGGTATTCTTGGCGGGGTGATTCATATTGCTCTGTACTGGATGGAAAGCGGCTACCGGCATTCGGTGGAAGCGGTCACCGAGACAGCACTCAAGCTGGGAGCATCGCTGCTGGAGTAGGGTTTGCCGGTTTTGCGCACCCGAGGCGAAGGTGTCAACTTGAAAAGCTCCGCAATGCGCCGACAGTATTCCGGCCAGGGCAAGCGAAGCACCTGACTCGATCTTCTCATGCAGCCATCTGCCGAAAGTATCGGCACTTGCTGGGACACCGCGGAGACGCTGCTCTTACTCCGTCGTACAGGCTGATACAGGGTCGTCGTAGCCGGTAAGCCAACGCTTTCTCCGCCAGGGCAGTATCGGAGTCGGGACAGATATTCTTCCGTGTGCCCTGAGATTCTGCAAAGCAAAAAAAACCCCGCACGAGGCGGGGTTTTTTACGAGGCAGCTATCAGAGCTGAGCGACCGGGATGGACGCAGCGGCTTTCTGGTAGGACTCGATTTCGTTGAAGTTCATGTAGCGGTATACGTCGGCAGCCATGCTGTCGATCTGCGCGGCGTATTCCATGTACTCTTCAACAGTCGGCAGTTTGCCCAGGATCGATGCAACCGAGGCCAGCTCGGCAGACGCCAGGAACACATCTGCACCATCACCCAGACGGTTCGGGAAGTTCCGTGTGGAGGTGGAGACAACGGTCGACTTGGCAGCAACACGTGCCTGGTTACCCATGCACAGCGAGCAGCCCGGCATTTCCATGCGCGCACCGGCCTTGCCGTAGATGCCGTAATAGCCTTCTTCGGTCAGCTGGTACTGGTCCATCTTGGTCGGCGGAGCCAGCCACAGACGGGTCGGGATAGCGCCCTTGTTCTTCTCGAGCAGCTTGCCGGCAGCGCGGAAGTGGCCGATGTTGGTCATGCAGGAACCGATGAAGACTTCGTCGATTTTCTGGCCGGCAACCTCAGACAGCAGACGGGCATCATCCGGATCGTTCGGTGCACACAGTACCGGCTCCTTGATGTCGGCCAGATCGATTTCGATCACGGCGGCATACTCGGCGTCAGCATCGGCAGCCATCAGGCTCGGGTTGGCCAGCCACTCTTCCATGGCCTTGGCGCGACGCTCCAGGGTACGCGGATCCTGATAGCCGTTGGCAATCATCCAGCGCAGCAGGACGATGTTGGACTTCAGGTACTCGGCAACCGACTCTTCGCTCAGCTTGATGGTACAGCCGGCAGCAGAGCGCTCGGCAGACGCATCAGACAACTCGAACGCTTGCTCGGCGGTCAGGTGATCCAGACCTTCGATCTCGAGAATACGGCCGGAGAAGATGTTCTTCTTGCCTTTCTTCTCGACAGTCAGCAGACCTTCCTGAATGGCGTAGTAGGGGATGGCATGAACCAGGTCGCGCAGGGTGATACCAGGCTGCATCTTGCCCTTGAAGCGAACCAGGACGGATTCCGGCATGTCCAGCGGCATTACGCCGGTGGCTGCTGCGAAGGCGACCAGACCGGAGCCGGCCGGGAAGGAGATGCCCATCGGGAAACGGGTGTGAGAGTCACCACCGGTACCAACGGTATCAGGCAGCAGCATGCGGTTCAGCCAGCTGTGGATGATGCCGTCACCCGGACGCAGCGCAACACCGCCACGGTTGTGGATGAAGTCGGGCAGGGTGTGGTGAGTGGTTACGTCGATCGGCTTCGGATACGCCGCGGTGTGACAGAACGACTGCATGACCAGATCGGCAGAGAAGCCCAGGCAAGCCAGGTCCTTCAGCTCGTCACGGGTCATCGGGCCAGTGGTGTCCTGGGAACCGACGGTAGTCATCTTCGGCTCGCAGTAGGTGCCGGGGCGGATGCCCTCAACGCCGCAGGCCTTGCCGACCATCTTCTGTGCCAGGGTGTAACCCTTGCCAGTGTCAGCCGGCTGATCGGGCTTGCGGAACAGGTCGGAAGCGCCCAGACCCAGTTCAGTGCGGGCCTTCTCGGTCAGGCCGCGGCCAATGATCAGCGGGATACGGCCACCAGCGCGAACTTCGTCCAGCAGTACCTGAGTCTTCAGTTCGAAGGTGGTGATGACTTCGTCAGTGCCGTGCTTGCAGACCTTGCCTTCGTAAGGGTACACGTCAATGACGTCGCCCATGTTCAGGTCGGTGCAGTCGAACTCGATCGGCAGCGCGCCGGCGTCTTCCATTGTGTTGTAGAAGATCGGGGCAATCTTGGTGCCGAAGCAGAAGCCGCCAGCACGCTTGTTCGGAACGTAAGGAATGTCGTCGCCGAAGAACCACAGAACCGAGTTGGTTGCAGACTTACGGGAAGAGCCAGTACCAACAACGTCGCCGACGTAGGCAACCGGGAAGCCCTTGGCCTTGGCTTCTTCGATCTGCTTCAGCGGGCCAACAACGCCCGGCTCGGTCGGCTCGATACCGTCACGGGCCATTTTCAGCATGGCCAGAGCGTGCAGCGGGATGTCAGGGCGGGACCAGGCATCCGGAGCCGGAGACAGGTCGTCGGTGTTGGTTTCGCCCGGCACCTTGAATACGGTGAGGGAAATCTTTTCGGCCACAGCAGGCTTGTTGACAAACCATTCGCCGTCAGCCCAGGACTGCAGTACCGCCTTGGCGTGAACGTTGCCAGCCTTGGCTTTTTCGGCAACGTCGTGGAAGGCGTCAAACATCAGCAGGGTGTGCTTGAGTTGTTCGGCAGCAGTGGCGGCCAGTGCTGCGTCGTCCAGCAGCTCCACCAGAGTGGCGATGTTGTAACCGCCCTGCATGGTACCCAGCAGCTCAACTGCGCGCTCTTTGGTCAGCAGCGGCGAGGTGGCTTCGCCCTTGGCGATAGCGGAGAGGAAACCGGCCTTGACGTAGGCGGCTTCGTCTACGCCCGGCGGGACGCGATTGGTGAGCAGGTCAAGCAGAAACTCTTCTTCACCTGCCGGCGGGTTTTTCAGCAGATCAACCAGACCTGCAGTTTGTTCGGCGTTCAGCGGCTGAGGAACGACGCCCTGAGCAGCGCGCTCTTCAACGTGTTTGCGATAGGCTTCAAGCACAGTTATTACCCTCATCAGTCTGTTCCGATCGTGTCGGAACGGTCATCCTCTCGGACTCCGGGAAGCACTGAATAAGCATCTTGGACAAGGGAGTTATTCAGTGCTTCCCTAAAGTGTGGCGACTATAAGACTGTGACAGACGTCTACCCGTTCTGGTGGGGGGCAACCTGGGGTAACTGGTGGCAGATACGTAACGGGTTGCGGGCTGACGCCTGAAACACAGCCCTAACGGCGGGCCGATTCTACAGGATGCCGAACGTAAAGTTAAGTTGCAGCGCAGCTGTATCCCCACTGAGTCAATCAGCTGTTCCGGGTAGGACCGGTCCTTTATCATGCGCATTTTAAGCGTTGGCAACTCGAGTCTATGGCGGATCAACCTCTTTACTACGAAAAAACACCCTGTATCGGTCTGTGTTCGACGGTATACGGCGATCAGGTCTGCCGGGGCTGCAAGCGATTCAGCCATGAGATTGTGGCCTGGAATCGATACGATGTGACGGCGCGCAAGGCGGTCTGGCTGCGACTGGAACACCTGCTTGAACAGATTGTCTGGGCGCGCCTCGAGCTGGTCTCGGCGCTTGAGTTGAGTCAGGCGCTGGAACGTTCCAGAGTGGCAGTGGATGCGGCGATGCCGCTCGGCGTCAAGGTGCAGCGTTGGCTGGCACGGGCGGGAGATCTACCGCTTCAAGCGGCTGGGCTGAGACTGCGGGACCGATGGGAAGGGCTCTCAACCCGGCAGCTCCGGGATGAGATAGATCAAACGTTTCTCGTCTTGTCGCAGGCCTATTACGACCGGCGTGTGCCGCCGGTCGCATGATGCAGGACTACTTTTCCAGCAACGCTTCCAGGTGCGCCAGAGTGTCTTCCGGCTTGAGCACCAGAATATCGCTGTCGAGCTGATCCAGCACCACTTCGGCAGTGTTGCCGATGAGCGCACCAGCCAGCCCCTTGCGGGCGATGGTGCCAATCACCGTAACGCTGGCACCCAGCTGCCCAGCAACCTGGGGGATGAGGAAATCGGCCGGACCTTCTGCAATATGCAGGTGCGCCGAATCGATGCCGTACTGCGTTGTGTATTGGCCGGCCTTTTCCAGGTAGTCGGCGGCGATACGCTCCTTCAACTGGTAATCCGGATCTGCAGACGACAACATCGGGGCAGGGTGAGCGCTGACCAGATGCAGTTGGCCGCCGACCATCTCGGCAATGTCCGCTGCGTGACTGACGATGGTGTCGTGCAGCACGTGGTGCTGGTCATCGTGATTACCGACATCGACCGCCGCCAGCACGTTGCCCTTCATCCAGCTGTCACCATTCTTGACCATCAGAACGGGGGCAGGGCAGTAGCGCAGAAGCTTCCAGTCATCCGGGGTCAGCAGCGCCTTGCGCAGCGGATTGTCGGGGCGGTGCTGCTTGACCACCAGATCGCAGCCCTCACGGGTAACCGCGCGACAAATGGTGTCAGTGAGGTTGTTGTGCCAGTCCTGGGTAACACTGCAGCGAATGCCCTTGGCATCCTGTTCCACTCGCAGGCGTGCCAGCAGATCGCTGTAGTCCTGGCGGTCCTCACAGACCAAAAGATGCAGTTCGCATTCAATAAAACCTGCAATGAGGCTGGCACGGGTCAGCGCAACCTGCTCCTGCTGGGATGGGTCGATAACTACTAGAATGCGTTTGACGGCTTGCATGCGGTTCTCCCTGTCTTGATTTTTTAACGCGTTTGAACGTTGACTTAAATGTAGCCGCTTTTCACCTGGCTTGTGTTGATCCAAGTCTATTCGGGCTGCTGATAGAGTCTCTCAGCAGGTATACTGCCGGGCGTTAAGAACTGACCTGTGACGGACACCATGCTGCCCGAAGAATTGCTCGCGTTTCTGCCTTGCCGAACCCCTGATGCCTGGATCGAACAGGCACTTAACCATCCCGAAGAGCTGCTGATCGACCACGCCAACTGTGAGAAGAAGGCCGCCTCAACTGCGTTGATGCTGATGTTTCGCTACGTCGACAAACCGGATCTGCTGCAAAAAATGTCCCGACTTGCGCGTGAGGAGTTGCGCCATTTCGAGCAGGTTACCAGCATCATGAACAAGCGCGGCATCAGCTATCGAGGGCTGTCTGCCAGCCAATATGCCCAGCGTCTACGCCAGCATGTGCGCACTACCGAGCCAGGCAGGCTGGTCGATACCCTGATTGTCGGTGCGTTTATCGAGGCGCGGTCCTGTGAACGCTTTGCCAAGCTGGCACCGCATCTGGATGAGGAGCTGGGTGATTTCTATCGTTCGCTGCTCAAGTCGGAGGCTCGCCACTATCAGGACTACCTGCGCCTGGCGAAAAACTACGCCGGCGAACCTATTGACGAACATATTGCCCGCTTTGCCGCGGTTGAGCGTGACGCCATTTTCGCTGATGATGCCGACTTTCGGTTCCACAGTGGTGTTGCCGCCTGATCACCGAACTCAGGCTGCGACGAAGAGTCTGTCGTGGTACCACATCCATTTCGGAGCAAGGGAATGAGCATGTCGAGGTTGTCGAGCCTGCAGCAATTTACCCGTCTATGTGCGCTTGGCGCCGGATTGCTGATTGGCGGTGATACGCTGGCAGCAGTCGAGAACAGCTGCGAGCGCATCGTCGCTACTGGCAATCCCGACTACCCCCCACTGGTTTGGGCGCCTGAGGGTGAAAAGGCGCTGACCGGTGTCGCCATTGAAATGTTGCAACTGGCGCTCAAAGACTCGGGGATCCGTATCGAAGTACTGGACCTGGGGTCACGAGCCAAGGCGCTGGAGGCGGTCGAGGCAGGGCAGGTTGACGTGATGGCTGGCCTTTACCTGTCGCGCGAGCGATTGCAGACCCTGGATTTCGTCTATCCGGCGATCATCGATGTACCAAGCGTCATCTTCGTCCGGCGCGGCGCGGCGTTCCCCTACAGCGGCTGGCAAGACCTTCAGGGCCGTCACGGGGCTGCGCAGCAGGGCAGCCGTTTCGGCCTGTCCTTCGACACCTATGCAGCAGACAATCTCGCGCTGGAGCGGTTGAGTACCGGTGAGGCGGCGTTGCGCAAGCTGCTGGACGGCAAGCTCGACTATGTAGTGCTTGAGCGTTATCAGGGGCTGGCTCTGGCCCAGCAGATGGGCGTTGATGCGCAGCTCGATACCCTTGAGGGCTCCTTTATCAACGCGCCGCTTTACCTCGCGGTCTCCCACAACTCGGTGTGCAATTCACCGGCTCTGCGCTCTGCACTGGCCCTGGGCATGCAGGAGCTGGCTCAGCGGAACGAGGCGGGCAGGCTGCTCGACAAGTATCGCCAGCTCTGGGCGGCCCCGTTTCGGCCGGCGACCGAAGCTGCGGACATACCTGTCGCGGAATAACCTCCAGGCCGCCTGCACACAGATGCTTGACGGCTGATCTGTACTGGTCAACTGTATTGTATCTGTAGCTTTTGCAGCGGCAGTGCTGCGAGTTAGTCTTCGCGCTCAGTCACCACTCTGTCGGAGGAAGCCAGTATGACCAGTCTGCTCTATCAAAAAATTGCGCGGCAGCTGGCAGAAGACATCCAGAAGGGCGTATACCGTCCCGGCGAGCGAGTCCCCTCGGTACGCAAGCTGAGCACCCAGAAGGGTGTCAGCCACGCCACGGTGCTGCAGGCCTATGCAACCCTTGAGGATCAGGGGCTGATCCATGCTCGTCCACAATCCGGATACTACGTTCATCAGACTCCGGCACTGACCGCACCAACCCCTCAGATTGCCAGGGTTGAAGCGCCCTACGCGGTGACGCGCAGCAGCATCATTACCGAGATTCTGTCGCAGGCGCGTCGTGAAGGCGCCATCCCGCTTGGAGCGGCAGTGCCGTCGAGTGAATACCTGCCACTGCGGGCGCTGCACCAGCAAATGAGCAAGGTGACGCGCTTCCACAGCCAGAAGGCCTTCAGCTACACCTTCAGTCCCGGATTTGAGCCGCTGCGGCGCCAGGTGGCCATACGCATGCGCGATGCCGGAGCGATGGTAGATCCGGCCAACGTCGTCATTACCAATGGTTGTGTGGAGGCGCTGCAACTGTCTTTGCGTGCAGTCACTCGGCCAGGCGATCTGATTGCAACCGAGTCCCCCAGTTATTACGGTCTGGTGCAGCTGTGCCAGCTACTGGACCTTAAGGTCGTCGAGATCCCTACCGACCCTGACAGCGGACTAAGTCTGGAAGCGCTGCAACGTGCTCTGGACAAGTGGCCGATCAAGGCGCTGGTGATGACCGCAAGAGCGGGCAATCCGATGGGGGCTACCATGCCGGAGGCGCGCCAGCGCAAGCTTGTGGCAATGATGGCGCAGCGTCAGCTGACTATTATTGAAGATGACATCTATGGCGAGCTGATGTTTGATCATGGCCAGTCCAAGGCACTCAAGGCTTATGACTGCTCGGACACCGTGATTTACTGCTCCAGTTTCTCCAAGACCATTTCACCCGGAGTGCGCACCGGCTGGCTGGTTACGCGGCGCTATCAGGAGGCCATTGAGCAGCTGCAGACTTTTACGACGCTGTCGGCTTGCAGTGTCAGCCAGATGGCGGTTGCGGCCTATCTTGAGAACGGCGGTTACGACCGGCACCTGAGGCATATTCGTCAGGAATATTGCAAAAACCTTAGCCAGTTCCAGCTTGCGGTCCAGCAATATTTCCCCGAGGGTACTCAGATCACCAGGCCAAAGGGCGGCTTCATTCTCTGGGTCAGCCTGCCGGGCGGCGTAGACACGCTGACGCTGTTCAACCGTGCAATGGCCCACAACATCAGCATCGCCCCGGGAGTGGTCTTTAGCAACTCCGACCAGTTCAACCACTGCCTGCGTCTGAACTGCGGCATCCCGTGGAATCGGGCGACAGAGCAGGCGGTCATGACGCTTGGCGTGCTGGCACGTCAGTTGATTCTTGAAACAGAACAGTCCAGAGTAGAGAGTCAAAGAAAAATAGCAATTTAAATCAAATAGTTATAGCCTTTATTTAAAGTAAAAAAGCCTGCATGTGCAGGCTTTTTTGATTCTGTCTGAAGCTATTGGGCAGCAGCAGCGCTGGCACTTTCACGCAGCTTTTGGTGTTCCCGGGTCAGCTTCTGCGACAGTTCGATGATCTGCTCACGCATCCAGCGGTTGGCGGGATCCTGATCAGTGCTCTCGTGCCAGAACAGGTGGGTTTCGATGGCAGGCACATCATCGATTGGCAGCGTCGTCCAGTGGAGGTTATGTCGCTGCGCGAACCGCTCATGCACCGTCATGATCAGGTCCGTTGACTCAAGCACCAGTGGCGCCATCTGATAATGCTGCGAACGCATGACAACGCGGCGCTGAATACCCATTTTGCCCAGAGCCAGATCCACATGACCCAGGCCGTTGCGACGGCTGGAGATATGTATGTGTGACTGGGCAAGATAATCGTCCAGAGTGATCTTGTCTTTCTTGGCCAGCGGATGCCCCTTGCGCATCACGCAGACATGGCGATCTTCGAACAACTTGACGTGACGAACCTGAGTATCGGTATTCAGCGGCGCATCAATGGCAAAATCCAGTCGCCCGGCGGCCAGCTCCTTGGTGGTTTCGCGGCGCTTGATCAGGAAACTGTCAATGTTGATGTTGGGCGCAGACCGGCGAATGCGAGAGGCCAGATGCGGCAGAATGACCGCCTCGGTGAGGTCCGTCATGCTGATGCGATAGGTTTTGGTTGCCTGCTCGGGAACGAAACTGCGACTTTCCTGCACCGACACCCGCAGCAGCTGAAGGGCGTTGCGAACAGGCGTGATGATATTTTGCGCCATTGGCGTCGGCACCATGCCCTGGGCCGTGCGCACGAACAGCGGATCGTTGAAGGTCTCGCGCAATCGAGCCAGCGCGTTACTGACCGCAGGTTGAGTGATGCCGACGATCTGGCCAGCCCTTGTCAGATTGGCTTCGGTGTAGATCGCGTCAAAGACAATGAACAGATTCAGGTCGACCTTACTGAGGTTCATCGCAACTTCCTTTAGTTAAATGACTCACGTCGAGACAAGGCAGTTCAGCACAAGGGCCAAGTATATATCGCTTATGAATGTTAATACACGGCAAAAATAGGTTAGATAAATCCATTAGCGTCATCTAGCATTTTGATCGTCGATACCAAACCAACCAAAGGCAACCACTATGGATTTCGGATACTCCCCCAAGGTTAAAGAGCTGCGCGAGCGCGTAGACAGCTTCATGCAGGAGCATGTGTTCCCGGCTGAACCCATCTTTCACCAGCAGGTAGCGGAAGGCGACCGCTGGCAGCCCACTGCCATCGTTGAGGAGCTGAAAGTCAAGGCGCGCGCAGCCGGACTGTGGAACCTGTTCCTGCCGGAGTCCGACCTTGGGGCAGGCCTCACCAACCTGGAATACGCACCGCTGGCCGAACTGATGGGCCGTTCCGGCCTGGCGTCTGAAGCCTTTAACTGCAGCGCTCCCGATACCGGCAACATGGAAACCATCGTTCGCTACGGTTCCGAAGAGCACAAGGAAAAGTGGCTCAAGCCCCTGCTGGCCGGTGAGATCCGCTCCTGCTTCGGTATGACCGAGCCGGGCGTTGCTTCCTCTGATGCCACCAACATGCAAGCCAATGCGCGCCGCGAAGGTGACGAGTGGGTCATCAACGGCCGCAAATGGTGGACTTCCGGTGCTTGCGACCCGCGCTGCAAGATCATGATTTTCATGGGTCTGACCAACCCTGATGCGCCGCGTCACCAGCAGCACTCCATGATTCTGGTGCCGATGGACTCCCCCGGCCTGAAAGTAATCCGCCCATTGCCCGTGTTTGGTTACGACGATGCGCCGCACGGTCATGCCGAAGTAGTGCTGGAAAACGTCCGCGTACCATACTCCAACGTACTGCTGGGCGAGGGTCGCGGTTTCGAGATCGCTCAAGGTCGCCTCGGCCCGGGCCGCATCCACCACTGCATGCGCTCCATTGGTGCGGCAGAGCGTGCGCTCGAGCTGATGTGCAAGCGTTCCGTCGAGCGTGAAGCCTTTGGCAAGCGCCTGGCTCAACTGGGTGGCAACATCGACCTGATCGCCCAATCGCGCATCGAGATCAATCAGGCTCGCCTGCTGACCCTGAACGCCGCTTACATGATGGATACCGTAGGCAACAAGGTCGCCAAGAGCGAAATCGCTCAGATCAAGGTGGTAGCACCGAACGTTGCGCTGAACGTCATTGATCGCGCCATTCAGATGCATGGCGGTGCGGGTGTTTCAGACGACTTCCCGCTGGCTCACATGTATGCCATGCAGCGCACGCTGCGCCTGGCAGACGGTCCGGACGAAGTTCACCGTGCAGCTATCGGCAAACTGGAAGTCGGCAAGTACATGCCGCGCTAAGCTTCCGGCTGTTAAAAAACCCGCTCTCGCAGCGGGTTTTTTAATGTCGGCTGATGCCTCACGGGGCACTCTGGCGAATTGACCTGCTTGAGCCGGAAGCCGGTCGGGCATCGGGGTCTGATTTGGCGGGCGCAACAACGCACACCCGATTTGCTCGGATGAGACAGAGTCTGGGTGGCGTTGCGATCAGCCGGGCGAGGGCAGGGAGGCCCGGCAGGGGACTGCGACTATCAGCGGGCGCGGTAGGTAATGCGACCTTTGGTCAGGTCGTAGGGGGTCAGTTCAACGCGTACCTTGTCGCCAGTCAGGATGCGAATATAGTTCTTGCGCATCTTGCCTGAAATGTGGGCAGTCACGACATGGCCGTTTTCCAGTTCAACGCGGAACATGGTGTTCGGCAGGGTGTCGATGATGGTGCCTTCCATTTCAATGCTGTCTTCTTTTGCCATTAAGCAACGACCTCTCGGGGTGGATTCTGGGTGGGCTATTGGTTGGTTACCCACAAAAAAGGTGGCCAATTGTGCCTGAAAACCGCACTTGAGCCAAGTTTGGCTGGATATTTTTACTGTTTATGTCGTTTCAGGTCAGGCGAACCCATTGCTGATTCACCAGCATCTCGAGTGGTCGGTACTCGGTTTTATAGTTCATCTTTCGGCAATTTCGGATCCAGTAGCCGAGATAAACCGCTGCGAGCCCTTGTCTGCGAGTCTCCTCGACCTGCCAGAGGATGGCATAACGGCCGAGACTGCGACGGGTTTCATCCGGCTCAAAGAAGGTGTAGACGGCCGATAATCCGTTATTCAGTTGATCGGTAACCGCTACAGCCAGCAAGCGATCCTCTTGATCCCGGAACGCATAAAAGCGGCAGAACTCCCAATTCTTGGCAAGAAAGGAGGCGAACTGATCCTTACTGGGGGGATACATGTCGCCATCTGCATGACGCGCGCAAATGTAGCGCTCGTATAGCGCGTAGATCTCGTCTGTCAGCTCAGGCTTGAGCTCGAATACCTGCAAGTCACGATTTCGCTTGAGTATTCGCTTCTGGGCCGAGGTGGGAGTGAAGGCATCGACAGGAATACGCGCCGGAATGCAGGCGTTGCAGTCCTTGCAATGCGGACGATAGAGATGATCGCCGCTGCGCCGAAACCCGAGATCAGAGAGCTGGCTGTATGTTTCCAGGTTGATCGGCTGCTGCGGATCAAGGAACAACGTCGTCGCCCGCTGATCCGGCAGATAGCTGCAAGGATGAGGGTGCGTGGCGTAAAACTTGAGTTGCGACAGGTCGGTCATGGGGTCTTCCCGGACAGCACTGGCCCGAGTATACGGCGAGCCTTGCGCGGGTTCAAAGCGCGTGCTGTCGCCATGCGTCTGCTGCATCTGGAGGGCACAGCCTTGCCAGCTCATGCAAAAAGGCTGCTCGCGGCATGCTTTCGGCACCCAGACTGAACAGGTGGTCCGTTGGCATCTGACAGTCGATCAACTCAAAGCCCCATTGCCCGAGTTGTTCAACCAGCGTTATGAACCCCAGCTTGGAGGCATTGCTCGCTCGGCTGAACATGGATTCACCAAAAAACACCTTGCCCAGCGCAACGCCATACAGGCCACCAACCAAAAGGCCGTCCTGCCAGACTTCTACCGAGTGGGCGATGCCCGCACGATGCAGATCGATGTAGGCCTGCTGCATCTGCGGGGTGATCCAGGTGCCGTCGGCGTAGTGCCGGGGCTCCGCGCAGGCGCGAATGACGGAGGAGAAGTCCTGGTCGAGGGTGACCCGCATACGCTGCTGGCGGATCAGCTTGCGCATGCTGCGCGAGACATGCAGGCCGTCCGGCCGCAGAACCGTTCTGGGATCAGGGCACCACCACAGGATCGGCTGGCCAGGGGCGTACCACGGGAAGATTCCATGCCGGTAGGCGGTGATCAGGCGTGGAACCGATAAATCGCCGCCGGCAGCCAGCAACCCGTTTGGTTCTTCCATCGCATGATCGGCAGACGGAAAGGCAAGGTCCTTTGCAGTTAACCAGGTCAGGTGCGCCATACGTGCTCCAGGTCCGCTTCAGTAATTCAAATGGTTTATCAGATTCGGGTTATAAGCTATTGTCCTGAATGAATAAAGCAGTACGCCGGGGCGGAACATTCAGAGCGCCTGACTGTCTGCTGTCCGATCAATGTGCCACGCGGTTATGAAATCGGCCTGATCAAGCCTTACAATATCCGCCTGAATCCAAATGGAAGCGTTGTTTTGAAGGAAACTGCAGCCCAGAAAATGTCGATGCCGTGGCGTGAGCAGCTGGCGTTGCGCCTGCGTGAGGGCGCCTTGCTGGCCATGATAGCCCTGTGCCTCTACCTGTGCATGGCGTTGTTTACCTTCGAGCCCAGCGATCCGGGCTGGACCCGCAGCAGCGGCAGTGCCGACGTACAGAATGCAGGGGGCGCCATGGGGGCCTGGATCGCCGACGTGCTGTTGCTGTCGCTCGGCTACCTGGCATTTCTGTTCCCGCTCATCGTCGCAGTAAAGGTGTACCAGATGTTCCGTCGGCGCCATGAGCCCATGATATGGAACGGCTGGCTGTTTTCCTGGCGGCTGATCGGCTTTGTGCTGACGCTGTTTGCCGGTACGGCGCTGGCAGCGCTGCATGGCTCTCCGGGTGCCCACTTCCCCGAAGGCGCAGGCGCGGGAGGTGTGTTGGGCCAACTGTTGCGCGACCTGACTTACCCTGCGCTCAACATGCAGGGCAGCACCTTGCTGTATCTGACCCTGTTTCTGTTCGGGCTGACCGTTTTCACCAACCTGTCGTGGCTGCGGGTTATGGATATTACCGGGCGGCTTACGCTGGACCTGTTTGATCTGCTCAAGCGCGCCTGGGCCGGGTGGCGGGGCCGACGCGCGGCATCGTCTGTTGCGGTTGCTCCGGCGCGCGAGCCGCGCCCGGCCCCCGGACCGCGCAAGGAGCCCTCATTCAGCGCAGAGGAACAGAAACGGGCGGACGCATCGCGTGCTCAGCGCCAGGAAGCGCTGGCCAGGCATGTGGCCTCACAAGAAAACCGCACTCCGCCGGAAATTGTCCCGCTGGATACCAAACCGGTGGAGGCCAGCGTTCGCACCCAGAAGGAAAAACAGGTCCGCCTGTTTACCGACGCAGCCGACCCTGACTCATTGCCGCCCATTTCGCTGCTGGACCCGGCCAGCAAGAAAACAAAAGGCTTTTCTGCCGAATCACTGGAAGGCATGTCGCGGCTGCTTGAAATCAAGCTCAAGGACTTTGGCGTCGACGCTCAGGTCGAGAAAGTGCAGCCAGGGCCGGTTATCACCCGGTTTGAAATTCAGCCTGCCCCGGGCGTGAAGGTCAGCAAGATTTCCAACCTGGCCAAGGACCTGGCACGCTCGCTTGCCGTCATCAGTGTGCGCGTGGTTGAGGTCATTCCGGGCAAGACCACGGTAGGGATCGAGATTCCCAACGAGGATCGCGAGATCGTGCGCTTGTCCGAAGTGCTGGAAACCCGCGAGTTCGACGAAGCCCAGTCCCCGGTCACCCTGGCCCTTGGGCACGATATCGGCGGTCATCCGGTGATGGCGGACCTTGCCAAAATGCCCCACCTGCTGGTCGCAGGTACCACGGGCTCAGGTAAATCGGTTGGCGTTAACGCCATGCTGCTGAGCATCCTGTTCAAGGCCACGCCCTCGGAAGTGCGTCTGATCATGGTTGACCCGAAGATGCTCGAGCTATCCATCTACGAGGGGATTCCGCACCTGCTGGCACCGGTCGTGACCGATATGAAGGAAGCCTCCAACGCGCTGCGCTGGTGTGTCGCCGAGATGGAGCGCCGCTACAAGCTGATGGCCGCAATGGGCGTGCGCAACCTGGCCGGGTTCAACCGCAAGGTTAAAGACGCCGCCAAGGCTGGCACACCGCTGACCGATCCGCTGTATCGCCGCGAAAGCATGGATGACCTGCCGCCGGAACTTGAGGCGCTGCCGGTGATCGTAGTGGTAATCGACGAATTTGCCGACATGATGATGATCGTCGGCAAGAAGGTCGAGGAACTGATTGCGCGTATTGCCCAAAAGGCTCGTGCTGCCGGCATTCACCTGATTCTGGCAACGCAGCGCCCATCGGTGGACGTGATCACCGGCCTTATCAAGGCAAACATTCCGACCCGTATGGCCTTCCAGGTATCCAGCAAGATCGACTCGCGCACCATCCTGGATCAGGGTGGGGCAGAGCAACTGCTGGGGCACGGTGACATGCTCTACATGCCTCCCGGCACCAGCCTGCCGGTGCGGGTACACGGCGCCTTTGTCTCCGATGATGAGGTCCATCGCCTGGTAGATGCGTGGAAACAGCGTGGCGAGCCGGATTACATCCAGGACATTCTGGACGGTGCCGACGACTCCGCAGCCAGCGGCAGCTATGATGGCGGCAGCGGCGGCGAGGACAGCGAGGAGGACGCGCTGTACGACGAAGCCGTGCGCTTCGTCACCGAAAGCCGTCGGGCGTCCATCTCGGCAGTACAGCGCAAGCTCAAGATTGGCTATAACCGCGCCGCGCGCATGATCGAAGCCATGGAAATGGCCGGCGTGGTTACCTCAATGAATACCAATGGCTCGCGCGAGGTCATCGCACCGCCGCCGATCCGCGACTGAGTGGAGAAACGCATTATCATGTTGAATATTCTGTCTGGCTGGCGTTGGCTGGGGCTGTGTGCGGCGCTGCTCGGTACGCCGGTACTGGCGCAGGACGCTGCAGACGCGGCAGCGCAGCGCCTGAACGAGCTGCTCTCGGCAGCCAATACCCTGACCGCCAACTTTTCCCAGATGACGCTGAGCTCCAACGGTTCCAATTTGCAGGAAACCAGCGGCCAGGTAACCCTGCAGCGTCCCGGCAAGTTCCGCTGGCATACCGATCCGCCACTGGAGCAGGTGCTGGTCTCCGACGGCCAACAGGTCTGGCTGTATGACCCTGACCTGATGCAGGTCACTATTCAGAAGCTGGATCAGCGCCTAACTCACACGCCGGCACTGCTGCTGTCGGGTGATGTCAGCACCCTCACGGACAACTTCAGCATCCGCTGGACTCAGGGTGGCAGCGTGGATGACTTTGTGCTGACGCCCAAGGCCAGTGACACCATGTTCGAGACTCTGAGGCTGTCTTTCCGTGACGGACTGATCAACGACATGCAGCTCAATGACCCGATCGGCCAGCGCACCAATATCCTGTTCCAGAACGTTGTGCTGAATGCACCGGTAGCCGGGTCACAGTTTACCTTCGAGGTGCCGGACGGAGTCGACGTCATCAGTGAATAACCGCGGCCTGTTTGCGCCGCCGGCGCCGCGCGAGCCGCTGGCAGCGCGAATGCGTCCGCGCACGCTCGATGAATACGCTGGCCAGGAGCATCTGCTCGGGGCCGGTCGACCGCTGCGCACCGCGCTTGAGCAGGGCGCTCTGCACTCGATGATCTTCTGGGGCCCGCCGGGCGTCGGCAAAACGACCCTGGCACGGCTGATCGCCACCGTGAGTGACGCCCACTTTGAAACCCTGTCTGCCGTACTGGCCGGGGTAAAGGATATTCGCCAGGCGGTGGACATTGCCCGCCAGAACTACGCCGCCAATGGCCGCCGCACTATCCTGTTTGTCGATGAGGTCCATCGTTTCAACAAGGCCCAGCAGGACGCCTTCCTGCCGTATGTCGAAGACGGTACGCTGTTGTTTATTGGCGCCACCACGGAAAACCCCTCCTTTGAACTGAACAACGCGCTGCTGTCCCGTGCCCGGGTGTATGTGCTCAAGGGGCTTGATGAAGACGCGCTGGGTGGTCTGCTTGATCGCGCCCTGACAGACAGCGAGCGTGGGCTCGGCGCACTGCAGCTGCAATTGGCGCCGCAGGCCCGGCAGCTGCTGCTCGATGCATCCGATGGAGACGCCCGCCGATTGCTGAACCTGCTGGAGATCGCTGCCGATCTGGTGGAACAGGGCGGCGTGATTGAAGCCGATCTGCTTGGCGAGTTGCTAAGTGATACCCGCCGCCGTTTCGACAAGGGCGGCGAAGCCTTTTATGATCAGATTTCCGCGCTGCACAAGTCGGTGCGAGGCTCCAATCCGGATGCCGCTCTGTACTGGTTCGCGCGTATGCTCGATGGCGGCTGTGATCCCCTGTATATCGCCCGTCGCGTCGTGCGCATGGCCAGCGAGGACATTGGCAACGCCGATCCCCGCGCATTGACGCTGTGCCTCAACGCCTGGGATGTCCAGGAACGCCTTGGCAGCCCGGAAGGCGAGCTGGCGGTGGCCCAGGCCATCACCTATCTGGCTTGTGCGCCGAAGAGCAACGCGGTGTATAACGCATTCAACACCGCCATGCGTGATGTTGCCGGCCAGGGGTCGCTGGACGTGCCGATGCATTTACGTAATGCGCCGACCAAGCTGATGAAAGACCTGGGTTACAACGAGGGCTATCGCTACGCCCACGACGAGCCCGAAGCCTATGCCGCCGGTGAAGACTATTTCCCTGAGGCGCTTGAGCCTCGCCGCTATTACCAGCCGGTCCCGCGCGGGCTTGAACTGAAAATCGCCCAGAAGCTGCAGCACTTGCGATCACTGGACGCGGCGAGCAGCAGGCAACGGAGGAAGGATGATTAAGCTGTATCTGGCTGTCATGCTGGGCGGCTCGCTGGGAGCGGCGGCACGTTATGGTGTGGCGCAGTGGTCAGCTGCCCACTGGCCCAAGCTGTTCCCGTTACCGACCTTGATCGTGAATCTGCTCGGATGCCTGCTGATCGGTGTACTATACGGCCTTTGGCTGGATCGCCCGGACCTGTCCCCCATGCTGCGCCAAACGCTGGTAGTGGGGTTCCTTGGTGCCTTTACCACCTTCTCGACCTTCTCGCTGGATACCCTCCGGATGCTGGAGAACGGTGAAGGTCTGCTGGCTCTGGCTTACATTCTGCTCAGTGTGTGCGTTGGTTTGTTCGCCACCTGGGCCGGCCTGTCGCTCGCGCGCTGACCGGCTGCCACCTGAAACTGTTGAAGATGATGACCCATGCTTGACGCAAAACTCGTTCGTACCCAACCGCAACTGCTCGCCGAGCGCCTTGCCACCCGCGGCTATGAGCTGGACCTCGCTCAGCTCGAGGCGCTGGAGTCCCGGCGCAAGGACGTTCAGACCCGCACCGAAAGTCTGCAGGCCGAACGCAACAGTCGCTCCAAGTCGATCGGGCAGGCCAAGGCGCGTGGCGAAGATATTCAGCCGCTGCTGGCTGACGTCGACCGCATGGGCAACGAGTTGGCTCAAGCCAAACAGGAACTCGAGGCAATCCAGGTCGAGCTGGACGCCATGCTGCTGAGCATGCCCAACCTGCCGGCCGAGACAGTCCCGGTAGGCAAGGATGAAAACGAGAATGTCGAAGTGCGCCGCTGGGGTACGCCGCGTGCATTCGACTTCGAGGTCAAGGACCACGTCGCACTGGGCGAGCAGCACGGCTACCTGGATTTTGAAACGGCCGCCAAATTGTCTGGTGCCCGCTTTGCCCTGATGCGCGGCCCGATTGCCCGTTTGCACCGCGCGCTGGCCCAGTTCATGCTGGATCTGCATGTTAACGAGCATGGTTACGAAGAGGCCTACACACCGTATCTGGTGCAGGCCGAAGCCCTGCAAGGCACCGGTCAGCTGCCCAAGTTCGAAGAAGACCTGTTCAAGATCAAGCGCGGTGAAGACCAGCGCGACCTGTACCTGATCCCGACTGCCGAGGTCTCGCTGACCAATATCGTCAGCCAGAGCATCGTTGCCGCCGAGGAGCTGCCGATCAGGCTGACCGCACACACCCCCTGTTTCCGCAGTGAGGCCGGTTCCGCCGGTCGCGATACCCGCGGCATGATTCGTCAGCATCAGTTCGACAAGGTCGAGATGGTGCAGATCGTTCGCCCTGAAGACTCTGCTGCCGCGCTGGAAGAGCTCACAGGTCACGCTGAAGACGTACTCAAGCGTCTGGAGCTGCCGTACCGCACCATGGCCCTGTGCACAGGCGACATGGGCTTTAGCGCCCAGCAGACTTACGATCTTGAGGTATGGATTCCGAGTCAGGGCAAGTATCGCGAGATCTCCTCCTGCTCCAACTGTGGCGATTTCCAGGCCCGTCGCATGCAGGCGCGCTGGCGCAATCCGGAAACCGGCAAGCCGGAACTGGTGCATACCCTTAATGGCTCGGGGCTTGCAGTGGGGCGCACCCTGGTGGCCGTGCTGGAAAACTACCAGCAGGCAGATGGCAGCATTGAAGTGCCGCAGGCCCTGCGCAGCTACATGGGCGGACTGGAGCGTATCGGCTAAGCCGAAGCCTCCAGCCTCACCAACAGCGGGAGCCAATGGCTCCCGCTTTGCCTTTTAATGATGTATGCCGAGGAAGCGAGCATGGAATTCCTGCCCCTGTTTCATAATCTGACCGGCCGCCGCGTGCTGGTCGTTGGCGGTGGCGAAATTGCCCTGCGCAAGGCTCGCTTGCTCAGCGAAGCGGGTGCTGCGTTGTATGTGGTGGCGCCCGAGGTCGAGCCGGCCCTGCGCGAGCTGGTTGCCGGCAGCAATGGCTCGATACGTGAGGGTGGCTATCAGCCATCGGATCTGGACGCAGCCGTGCTGGCAATTGCCGCGACGGATGACGAAGCACTCAACGCCCGGGTGTCGGCAGATGCTCAGGCGCTGCGTATTCCGGTCAACGCAGTGGATGCCCCGCACCTGTGCACCGTCATCTTCCCGGCAATCGTCGACCGCTCGCCGCTGTTGATTGCGATCTCCAGCGGCAGTCACGCTCCGGTGCTGGCTCGCTTGTCCCGCGCCAGAATCGAGACTCTGTTCCCCGCTGCCTACGGTCGACTGGCCCAGTTGGCCAAACGCTTCCGCCAGCAGGTCAAGGAGGCATTGCCGACCATCAACCAGCGCCGCGCGTTCTGGGAAAACATCTTCCAGGGCGAGGTGGCAGAGCGCGTGTTTGCCGGGCAGGACGACGAGGCCGCGCAACTGCTGGAGTCCGAGCTGAGCGGTCAGCAGGGACAGGTGTATCGTGGCGAGGTATATCTGGTCGGCGCCGGCCCGGGCGACCCGGACCTGCTGACGTTCCGCGCTCTGCGGCTGATGCAGCAAGCCGACGTGGTATTGCATGATCGCCTGGTAGCACCGGCCATCATCGATCTGTGTCGTCGTGATGCCGACCGTATCTATGTCGGCAAGGCGCGCAGCGATCACGCTGTGCCGCAGGAAGAGATCAATCAGTTGCTGGTGCGGCTAGCGAAGGAGGGCAAGCGCGTGCTGCGCCTCAAGGGCGGTGATCCGTTCATCTTCGGTCGCGGCGGCGAGGAAATCGAGGAGCTGGCAGCCCATGGCGTGCCATTTCAGGTCGTGCCGGGCATCACCGCAGCCAATGGCTGCTCGGCCTATGCCGGTATTCCGCTGACCCATCGCGATTACGCCCAGTCGGTGCGCTTCGTCACCGGACACCTGAAAGACGGCACCACCAATCTGCCCTGGAGTGAGCTGGTAGCCACTGGCCAGACGCTGGTGTTCTATATGGGGCTGGTCGGCCTGCCGGATATCTGCAGCCAGCTGATTGCCCATGGTCGCAGCGCCCAGACGCCCATCGCACTGGTTCAGCAGGGCACCACGAGCAATCAGAAGGTCCTGATCGGCACTCTGGCCGATATGCCCGAACGGGTCGCAGGCGAAACGATCAAGCCACCAACGCTGCTGATAGTCGGCGAAGTGGTATCGCTGCACGACAAGCTTAAATGGTTCAGGGCCGATGCATTGCCACCGGTGCAGGGTGTGCTGGGTACGGAACAAGGCTAAAACGCCAAATGCCGGACAGGCGCTGACGCCGCTCTGGCGTCGGGTAAGCAATTAGGGCAGGGTTTACCCTCTGTTTCAGGAGTACATCATGACCGATTCTGCCAACCTTACCCCGTCAGAAGACATGGAAGCCGACGCGCTGCCGGAAGAGCTGTCCCAGGCCGTTTACGGCTTCTTCAATCGGATTCCGTTCAATCGCCTGCTTGGAATCGAAATTGACGAAGTGCGACGCGACTGCGTAGCAATGAGTCTGGCGATGCGACCTGATCTGGTCGGCAACTTTACCCAGGGCATCCTCCACGGTGGAGCCATTTCCTCATTGATCGATGTCTGCGGCGGCGCCATGGCGCTGATCGGAGCCTTTGATCGTCACGCCCATCTCACTGTCCAGGAGCGCATGGTGCGCCTGTCGAAGCTGGGCACCATCGACTTGCGTGTCGATTATCTGCGTCCGGGGCGCGGAAAACAGTTTGTTTGTACCTCAACCCTGTTGCGCTCGGGCAACAAGGTCGGAGTGGTTCGCTCGGAGCTGCATGCCGACGACGGCACCCTGATTGCCGTCGGTACCGGCACCTATCTTTGCGGATAACAGCCAGGACGTGACTCAGGCGACCGGCTTGCCGGTCACCGAAGCGCGCTCCGACAGTTCAATCCAGACGCCGTCCGGGTCGCGGATAAAGGCAATACGTGCGGTGCTGCCAAGGGTCACCGGTTCACGGGCTCCACTGGCACCATTGGCCATAGCCTGTGCGTAGGCGAGATCACAGTCAAACACCTGCAGGGTCAGGTAGCGCAGCCCAAGCGCGGCAAGCGCCTGTTGATCGTCCGACGCGGGCGTATCTCCCTGTTCAAGCAGAATCCGTGCATCTGCGCAGCGAAGCATACCCGGGGCAAGCAGATCGCAGCCCAGCACGTCGGTGTAAAACCGTTGACTGCGATCAAGCTCAGCTACCCGCAGGCGCACTGCCAGCCCGGTAATGCCGTCGGTTCCGGCAGGCAGCAACGTGATGCGGTTGCCATCCGGGTCCTGCAGGGCGCGCTTTTGTGTCAGCCCGTCAATGCCAACCAGTATTTCGATGATGGGCATGGCAGCGGGTGAGGGCAGAGGGTCTCGTGCGTCATTAAGTTTCAATACCGCTTCACCAGCAGAGTAGCGGTGCTGAAGAATGCCACCACCCAGTTTCAGCGTATGGTCAAAGGGCAAGCCAACCTGCTCGCTCCAGAAGCGCTGCTGTGCATCGCGCTGATTGGTAAACAGACCGACATCAAAAAAGGCTTTGGCCAGACTCACGTCATTCTCCTTGGCAGACACGGGTGCCAACCCTAGCTCGCATCCCTTCCGGCTAGCGAGATGAAATCACACCCGGAATCGGCCACCATCGCTGCCGGTGATGGTGGCATCAGCGCCGACGGCGTTTCAGCAGCCAGCGCGCAGCCATTGCCACCAGCAACAGCAGAACCAGACCGGCCAATGCCAGAGCAACACGGTTCTTGGCAATAAACTGTTCACGGCCGTTACGCGTGACCTGTTCCCAGGCGCGATAGTCGGGCGGTACTTCGATCACCCGGTAGCGTTCGACGTAGTCGCGATAGGCCTGATAGAGCTCGGATACAATCTCTGGGTGCTGCTGCGCCAGATTGTGTCGCTCCAGCGGATCATTGGCGGTATCGAACAACTGCGGCCCGATACGCGCCGGGATGGCGTTGGTGCTTGAGGTAACCAGTTTGTAATTGCCACGCCAGACGGCGATTCCACCAGCCAGTTCGTAGACGGTCGTGCGGCTGGCGTCGTGAACCTGTTCCTGCCGGCCTTCGAGCAGGGCGCGCATGCTTTCACCCATGATCGGATGAACAGGCCTGCCCCGGTAGCTGTCGCCGGGCGGCGTGACACCGGCAATGTCGAGCAGCGTTGGGGTGATGTCGGTCACATAGCCAAAGCTGTTGGTTCGAGTGCCGGCGGCGACTCGACCCGGCTGACTGACGATCAACGGTACGCGCATCCCACCGCTAAACGGCGAGCCCTTGTAAGAGTAGAACGGTGTATTGGACGCATAGGCCCAGCCGGGACCGTATTCGCTGTAGCTGCCGGGCGCGCCGAGCGCATCAATATCCGTGTCATAGCGCAGGCGATAAAACAGCGGGGCGACCTCACGCAATACGGTCGATTCTCCCCCGTTATCGCTCATGAACAGGATCAGGGTATTGTCGTACTGACCGGTGTCCTTGAGATAGCTGAGCACCTTGCCGACGCTGGTATCCATCGCTTCAGCCATGCCGGCAAATACCGCCATTTGCCGTGCCCGATAGGCCTTCTCTTCATCACTCAGGCTGGCCCAGTCAATATGGCGACGAGCATAGAAGGTGCCCCAATCGTCGGTAACAGCGTTCTCACCGGTATCCGGCAACAACCCGCTCGCCAACTGGCGCTGGTAGCGCTGCTGGCGAATTGCATCCCAGCCCTGATCGTAGATGTCGGCATAGCGCTGAATATAGTCTTCAGGAACCTGGTGGGGTGCATGCACGGCCTGAAACGCCAGATAGCCGAAGAACGGCTTGCCGTCCGTACGACCGCTGTCGATATAGTCGATCAGCTTGTCGGCATAGGTGAACGAGGAATAAAAGCCCTCGGGAAGGTTCACCGGTTTGCCGTCCTCAATCCAGGTGGCGCTGCCGCCCGGTAGATAATGCTTGGCCTCCCAGTTGTCTGCACCGCTTTCCATCAGTGCAAAGGAGCGCGTGAAGCCGCGCGCAACCGGCTGACTCTGCGGGCGGTCGCCCAAATGCCACTTGCCGGCCATGTAGGTGTTGTAACCTGCATCTTGCAGTAGGGTTGGCAAGGTCACAACGCTGTCGTTCAACCAGGTTTCGTAGCCCGGCTGACCTTTCTGGTTGTCCGCCATGATCTCCTTCATGTTCCCCATGCCGACCAGATGATTGGTCACGCCAGTCATCAGCATTGACCGGGTTGGCGAGCAGGTTGCGGCCACGTGAAAGTTGGTGAACTGGACCCCGCTGGCAGCCAGCTGGTCGATGTTGGGCGTGTGGATTTCACCGCCGTACGCCCCCAGATCGCTGAAACCGAGATCATCGGCCACAATCAGCAGAATGTTGGGACGCGAGTCCGCGCTGGCGGTATTGAGCGGCAGCAGGATACTCAAGCCAAGGGCTGGAAGCAGGCGAAGGAGCGGGCGGTGCATGATAAAGTCCCTGTTTTTGTGGTTATGTGCAACCGAGTATAGGGAGCGCTATCGCGGGCGCTGCGGCCGAGTGTAGCCAAACGACTGTCCCTGGCAGCCAATCCTGGCGCCAGGCAGCGCCTCGTTACTCGGGAACCTTATGGCCGCCGGGCTGTTTATAGACAAGTTTGGACGGACTTTGCAGCAAGGGGGACGGGCGAGTGCACGTGCATTATCTGCAACATGTGGAATTCGAAGGGCTGGGCCTGATCGAACAATGGCTGACCGCTCACGGTCATACGCTAAGCGGCAGCAGGCTGTATGCCGGTGACGCACTCCCCGAGCTCGAGTCGGTTGACCTGCTGATCATCATGGGAGGCCCCATGAGCGTGAACGACGAGCAGGCCCTGCCGTGGCTGCGGGAAGAAAAGGCGTTCATTCGACGTGCGCTGACCGCCGACAAGGCGATGCTGGGTATTTGTCTCGGTGCACAACTGATTGCCGCAGCACTGGGCCAGCCGGTGTATGCCAATGCAGAACGCGAAATTGGCTGGTTCAGGGTAACGGGCAATACCCATCATAACGGCGCGGCCTTTCACTTCCCTGGTCAATTCCACGCACTGCACTGGCATGGTGAAACCTTTGATCTGCCTCCGGGCGCCATTTTGCTTGCGTCCAGCGATGCCTGCGAAAACCAGGCTTTCCAGCTGGGGCGTTCGGTTATCGGCCTGCAATTTCATCTGGAAGCCGATCGGGCATTGCTTGAACGCTTTGTCACCGCTGACGCACAGGCACTTTCTCCGGAACGCTGGGTCCAAACTGCCGGGCAGATTCTCAGTGTGGATGATATGACCCTGACCCGCAGCGCAGCGCTGCTGGATCACGTACTGACCTATCTGACGGAGGCTGTATGAAACACCGCATTTACGGATTGCTTGCCCTTATCGGGCTGGCGCTGCTCGGGGGCTGTGTTCAACTCCCGGATGGCATTGAGCCGGTAACGCCGTTTCAGGCTGACCGATACCTCGGGCACTGGTATGAAATCGCGCGGCTGGATCACCGTTTTGAACGCGGGCTGAGTCAGGTCAGTGCCGAGTACTCGCGTTCAGATAGCAACGAGATCAAGGTAATCAACCGCGGCTGTGATGCTCAAAGCGGATCCTGGAACCAGGCTGAGGGTCGTGCCCGCTTTGTCGACGACCCGAATACCGGGTTCCTGAAAGTATCATTCTTTGGGCCGTTTTACGGCACTTATGCCATCTTCGAGCTGGACCCCGAATATCAATATGCCTTTGTTTCCGGCCCCAATCGCGACTACCTTTGGTTCTTGTCGCGTGACCCCGAACCGGACGCAGCACTGCGTCAGCATTTCGTGAAGCGGGCTGGGGAGCTTGGCTTTGCAGTCGACGAACTTATCTGGGTCAAGCAGGGCGACAGTCGCTGCAGCTAGACGTGTTCGAAAATATGCACGGTCTCGTAGCCTTTCGCGGCGGCACAGGATACTCTTTGGCTCCAAGAATAATTACAGGCTGAGGCCGTTGCGTGCTTGATCTGACGACGTTGATGCTGGTGCTGGCGCTAACCACGGCCACAGCGGTGATTTGCCTGCTGGTTGCCGCCGCACTGAATCCCAGGGTTCCGTCCATTCGCTTCTGGGCGATTGGCCTCAGCATGGTCGTTTTCGGGGCTCTTTTACAGTCGGCACGCGCCTACATACCGATCTGGTTCAGCGCCATCGTCATTACCCAGGGCTACTTTGTACTGTGGTGGGGAGCGCGCTGCCACCAGCAGGGGTGGGCTGCCCCCCATTTCTGGCCAACCATGGCGACTCTGCTCGCTCTGCAGGGTGCAGCCTTCTTCCTGCTCAGGGATTCCCTTCGTTTCAGCATCATGACCCACAGCGCGATTGTAGTCGTGGTCGCCGGTCTCATGGTCTACGAAATTATCCGGGTACGACCAAGACCCCGTACCCTGACCTACGCCTGGTGCGCCATCTGGCTTGTTCATGCAGGCCTGTATCTGCGTCGTCTCATGCTGTACGGGCTTGATCCAGCGTATGCAAACGTCACCACCTTTGAGCAAGGCGAATCGGTCGAAGCGCTGAATTACCTTGAAGGCATCGTATTCATCTATGCCTTCACCATGATTTGCATCATGTTCCTGCTGCGCAGCCTTCAGGACGAACTCAAGACTCAGGCCATGCACGACCCGCTGACCAACCTGTTCAACCGCAGAGCTTTCGAACAGGCGGCACTGCGGCATCTGGAAGGTAACCGCAGGACAGGGGAGAGCGCAGCGCTGCTGTTGCTTGACCTGGACGGTTTCAAGGCAATCAACGACCGCCATGGCCATGCCGCAGGCGATGCAGTGCTGGCCCGATTTGCAGAGTTATTGCAGGACTCCTCACAGACACGGGACCTGATCTGCCGTTTTGGCGGAGAAGAATTTCTCTTGATGGTAGCCAACACGGATATGAACAAGGCAAGACAGCTTGCCGAACGGATTCGCGAAACCTGGCAACGTCAGCAGGTTCAGGTAGGCAGGCTAACGCTGAGCAATACCGTATCAATCGGGCTGACGCCGGTTCCGGCGGATTCCACATTGTCCCTGCACGAGCTGGTCGAACGAGCCGATCAGGCGCTGTACCAGGCCAAGCAGAGCGGGCGCAACCGCTGCTGCAGCTGGCCACTCACCGCTGACGACGCTGCCTGCCGAGAAGGCGAACAACGGAGTTTTGTTCAACTCGGCTCTCCGGAATAACCCAACAGGCATTGCCCCGGGCAATCTGCCCGCACCATTTTTCTTCATCATGTATTGCGTTTCCGAACTCTGTTCAATAGAGTGCTTTGCACAAGAATAAAACAAGCTGGATATGATGTATGCCGCCTTCACGCGAGGAAGCGGCGCAGGCCCTGCGCGAGATCAGCAATGTGCAGGCGCGTGTCGCCGGATTTCAGGACTATCGATTTGAAGCAAGCCAACTGATTCTCTGGGGGCTGCTTAATATCATCGGCTGCGTCGGCAGCGCTCTGTTCGCTGGCTACCTGCTTCCAATCTGGCTGGGTGTGGTGGTTGTCGGCCTGCTGCTCGGTGTATTCATGGCGGTCCACAGCGCCCCCCGAGTTCCCGGCGTAATCTGGCGCTATCTGCTGGTTATTCTCTCCATTTTGCTGTTTGACGTCATTCTGCACGTCATTTTCTGGCCTGTGTCTCCGCGCCAGGGCAGCATGATCGTCCCCCTGTTTGTTGCCACCATTTACATCGTTCGAGGCGCACAGTCACGGCCCCGTTACATCGCCGTTGGCGCCTTGCTGGCGGTGCTCAGCATGCTCAGCTTCCTGTTTGCAGGTGATGGCTACTGGTACTGGCTTGCACTCAGCTGGGGCGGCACCTTTGTGGTCTCGGGCCTCTGGCTGAGGAGGTGCTGATGCAGTCGCCAAACGACCTCATCCATCAGCCTGTGCGGCTCAAGATCATGGCCGCGCTCAACACGCTGGCATCCGATCAATGGCTGGAGTTTGTCTCGCTCAGGTCCATCGTCGATACCACCGATGGCAATCTTGGCGCACATCTCAATACCCTTGAAGCTGCCGAATACGTTCGAATCAAGAAGGATTTTGCAGGAAAGAAGCCGCGCACGCGGGTCTGCCTGAGCGCCAAGGGGCGTGTTGCATTCGGTCAGTATGTCGCCGAACTGCACGCCATTCTGGCGCCCCAGAACCTGGACACCTGATACGGCATCGCACCTGACTCACTCATAACATCAACAATCTGGAGTTGGCATGCACACTCGTTCGTTTATCTCGACCTCGGCCCGCTGGCAACAGCGTCTGCGTACCCTGTCATTGCTGGTGCTGCTTGTCGCCGGTGGCGGCGCAACCGGGTTGGTACTGGCCCAGGCCGATAACCAGCCGCCTGAAGCAACCGCAGCCAGCGCCGCAACAGCCACTGTCAGTGAAACGGTACCGGCGATTCAGGCAGCAGCACCAGAAGCCCAGCCGACAGTCGCGCACACCTCATTTGGCGTGCGTGAGATGTACCTGCAAGCCGATCCGCTGGTTAAATCGGTCATGATCCTGCTGGTGTTCTGTTCCGTGCTGACCTGGGCTGTGCTGCTCGAAAAGCTGTTCGTCTTCAGTGCAGCCAAACGCCGCAATAATCAGTTCCTCAAGGCCTATCGTGGCGGTCAGGCTGATCAGCTCGGAGAGCAGCTTGAGCGCAGCGCCATGGGACGGATGTGGAAGGTGGCCCAGGCCGAACTGAGTCACTACCGCACGCTGCCCGCCGAGGGCAACGATGCCGACCGGCTCAACCGTCTGCTGCAACGCATTGCGCTGACCGCCGGCATTGTTCAGGAACGCGATCTGGCCAGGATGGGAACCATGATGGGCGTACTGGCGACCATCGGCGCCACGGCTCCCTTTATCGGCCTGTTCGGTACCGTATGGGGGATCCTCAACAGCTTCGCCAGTATCGCCACCCTTAAATCTGCCAGCCTGGCCGTCGTTGCGCCCGGTATCGCTGAAGCACTGCTGGCAACGGCGCTGGGGCTGTTTGCAGCAATTCCCGCGGTGATGATCTTCAACAAGTTTGCCCGTGACATTAACGGCTTTGTCGGTTCGCTGGACAATTTCTCGGCAGAGATGATCGCCGGCGTCTCACGTCAGCTGGATGAAGGTCGCTGATATGGGCATCCAGCTGAACTCCGGGCCGCTGGTGAAGCGGCACAACTACCAGCAGAACGCCGAGATGAACATCACACCCTTTGTCGATGTGATGCTGGTTTTGCTGATTATCTTCATGGTCGCAGCGCCTCTGGCGACGGTGGACGTCCCGGTTGATTTGCCAAGCAACGCCGCAACACCGAATCCGCCACCGGACGAGCCGGTTTATGTCAGCGTGCAGGCCGACGGCATGCTGTTCGTGCAAGAGCAGCCGGTAGTACTGGCCGACCTTGCCGCCGGTGTCAACCAGCTGACCGGCGGGGATGTGCGAACGCGCCTGTTTCTGCGTGGTGACAAGGCGGTGGAATACGGAACCCTCATGCAGGTCATGAATACATTGCAGAAGGCCGGATACGGACAGATCAGTCTGGTCGCCTCGGAAGAACTGGAGCCCTGATGAGCGCCTACCGAGAACGCAGTAGCTGGCCGTTCCGGATACTGGTGGCAATCGTTGCCCTGGGCCTGCATATCGGACTGCTGGCGTGGTTGCAGAGCGCGGAGTTCCGCCACCAGGCACTGCCGGCCGGCCCGGATGTGGTGGCTGTTGATCTTTACGTGCCGCCGCCACCGCCGCCGGAGCCAGAACCTGAACCCGAGCCGGAACCCGAGCCCGAGCCCGAGCCACCAGCCCCCGAGCCGGAGCCGCAACCCGAGCCGCCAAAACCGACCGTTCGCAGGCCGCCCCCGGCGCCCGCAACACCGCCGACGCCCCGCGGCCCGCCGGTTCACAGCTTTGGTGCCAATCAGCAATGGGCAGCACCACCGACGCCGCCACCGGCAGCCACCAGCACACGCGGGAGAATGGCACCGTCCGGCTATGCCAACACGGTTAAGGGGCGAGTAACGGCCAACCTGCAGCGCCCCGAGGGCGCTGTTTACAAGCCGCCGCCAGGCTATCGTGGCGACCCCAACGACTTCAAGCGGCAATGCTACATCCCCTACGAAATCACGGTGGATGGTGCAGGCCAGATGGTCGGGTTCGAGATCGACCCCTGTGGCGATGCATTGCTGGATCAGGCTGCGCGTGAGGCCATCAGGCGTTCGGGTCCGTTTCCTCCACCACCCGGTGGCGGAGAAGGGCGCTACACCATTTACGGCACAGCCATCTTTTTGGACTGAATACGGAGTACTGGCATGTTTACCCCCACGCGTATTGTGTTGGTCTCAAGTGTGATCTTGCTGACGGCCTGTGCCGGTGCACCGGTGCCGCCGAAACCCAAACCGGATCTGACCCCCCGCCTGTCAGCTTTGCCGGATGCCGGAAGGGCAGGCTTTGATTGCAGCGGTGCCTTGCCGGAGGTGCATCGGCAGATCTGCGCCAGCGACAGCCTGGCGGCCCGGGATCGGCAGTTGACCGAGTTGCTGCACCAGCGTGTAAACGCACTGGATCTTCCCGGTGCGCTGCTGCTGGAGGCCAATCAGCGTCAGTGGCAACTGTCGCGTGCCGGAGCCTGTGGCCTGGGAACCGAGGCTGGTACCGCATTGCAACCAGATACCACAGCGCAAGCGTGCTTGGACGCCCTGTATCGCCAGCGCATCAATGAGCTGCGTAACTGGCCAGCGCCACCTAAGGTTACGTCATCACAGCGCCATGCCTGGTCCACCTATGCCGAGTTCAGAGTGGCTGAAGAACTCAGGCCCGGGTTCTGCAGCGCCATCGGTGCGGCCCTTAACCGCTCGTTGGCAGCAAAAGGCGAAGCAGACATTACCGTACTGTCCGGTGCCACCTTGCTGGCCGGCAGCCGCAAAGGGGATCGCGAAGCCAGCGTCGGCGGCCACCGTTACCGGGTGGAACTCTACAACCCGGGTCTGTACGCCGGCTACCAGCAACGGGCACGGGGGCTGCTGATTGATGACCGGGTCGTCATGGATCATCGGACCATGCCCGCCTGGATTGCCAAGCAACCGGGTTACGGCGGTCGGGCCAACGCATCCTCGTCACAAACCGGGGATTACGGCAGCATCGACTTGTTCAGCTATCAGGGCGAGCCGCTGGCACTGGTCAATGAAACCTGGGGCTTCTACTCGCCGGCTGCGCGTGGTGAGTCGGCCTATGCCGGCGTTTACGCACTGGGTAGTGATATCAAGCCACTGTGCCTGTTCCAGAGCTATCTCACACCGCCGCGTACAGACAACCTGCGCGGATTACCCACCTACGCACAGCTCAACAGTGCGCTCGAGCAACTCGCAGGTGACCCGCTGCCGGGCTATGCCCAGAGCGAACGCCGCGACCTGTTTCAGCGCTGGAAAGAGCGTCAGTGGACCCTTCTCAATCTGCCGTTGCTGGGTGTTGACGAATACCAGCGCAGTGGTCGCCAGGGCGCCATCGCTGCCCGCAACGATGCCGCAATGGAGCAGTTCTTCCTCTGGTCCGAGCGTAATATCGGCAACAAGCAACGCTACCGTCGGTTGATGCCGATGCTGGCTCCGGCGCATCAGGAGCTGCAGGCGATGTTTGTCGGTCAGGGACTGACGGCAGCAGAGGCCGGCATCGCCTCCGACCTGCTGTTCCACGAGACCTTTGCCCGCAGCATGGAGAATCTGGAACTGCCGGAGCAGGTGCCTGCGCTGCCAGCGGAACCTTTTGCACGCTATCAGGCGCGTTATGCGATCGCCCCTCAACCCGGCGCGCTTGAGCAAGGCAGGCAGTTTGCCACGCTGCACAGCGTCGTACTCAATGGTGCGCCGCTGAATGTGGTGTCCGATTTTATTGCCTATGAAACCGAGGTGCTGGGCGAAAATCGGGGGATCGGTCCTGATGGTGACACCGCACTGATGGCTGCCGTTGCGACCCCGGATGCTGTATCGCTGTTGCTGCAGCGCGGATTTGACGTTAATGCACGCAACCAGTGGGGGCGAACCGCGCTGATGGCTGCAGCCCAGAACGGGCAGAGTGAATCGGTACGCAGATTGCTGGCAGCCGGGGCCGACCTGTATGCCGAAACACGCGCTGTAGAAAATGCCGGTGTTGGTGGTCCGGATCGACAAGAAGCGGCCACCGGTCGACAGACCGCATTGCTACTCGCCGCAGCCAGCGGCGACGAGGCGACCATCAGAGCGCTGATGGATGCCGGTGCCATGCGTCAGGCCTGGCGTGGTTACGACCAGGCCATCTGCCGGGCAGTATCAACCAACGAATCGCTGACAACCGATCAGCGCGATAGCTTCAAGGCTTCCGAACTGTGCGCCTCGACTTACGCACCCCTGCCTGTCAGTGCCCAGAAGCCGATTGATATACGCGCCGGCGATGAACTGATTATCCGTGAAGACGGTCAGAGTTATCCGATCCAGCTGATTCGTCGACCTGCAATGACATTGTTCGGTAGACCGACTGAAATGCCGCCGGCGGATCTGACCGAAGACATCGGCCCTATGGCGATCAACGTTGCCACGACTGCAACCCGGCGTGCGAAGGTCAGGGTGACTGGACCGCTGAATCTGCTGTTCGACGATCTTGGCGCCAATTCGCCCGATCTGCTGCGCTTCCAGGTCAGTTTCCCTGTCAGCGGCTCGCCGGTACCTCAAGCGGGGTATCGTGTCTCGCAACAGCCGGAGCAGCAGGTATTGAGCCTGGATTTCGACCCGCAGCGTCATCAGGTCGAGGCTGCATGGCGGGCGCTCTACAGCGCGGCCTATACTCAGGGTCTGAATCCGGCCAAAACCGGCTATGTCGTGATCGATAACCGAGGCGTGCGCCGCGTCAGTTACCAGCTGGTTGTAAGCGATCAGTACGAGGAGCAAAACCCCTAGCCGTGGGCCGGTACAGGGCAGGGCGGCTACATTGAACGGGATACCTTCATGTTACGACTGTTCTGCCTGATGATCACAGCCTGTCTGATGACAGGCTGTGCGACTGCCGGCATGTCTCACAGCGAGCTGCCGACCTATTATCTGCCCGCGGACACATCAACCAAGCTGGGTCGCTATCTGGCAAAGCAACGCTCTACGGACCCGACGCAGTCCGGATTCATCCTCCTGCATGACGGTGCAGATGCACTCGCTGCGCGGATTCGGCTGATTGACATGGCCGAGCACAGCCTGGATATCCAGTACTACATCTATAACACCGATATTACCGGAGGGCTGATCACTGAGCGGCTGATGGCCGCGGCTGATCGCGGTGTACGAGTACGTCTGCTGATAGATGACGTCGGTGCCAACGTCGATGATGTCGGTATTGCTACCGTGGGCCTGCATCCCAATATCGACGTGCGCCTGTACAACCCGGTCAGCCTGCGCAGCAACTGGATGAAGCTGCTGGGCAAGGTAATCGAGTTCGGCCGCATCAACTACCGCATGCACAACAAGCTGATGGTTGCCGATAGCACAGCGCTGATCACCGGCGGGCGCAATATCGGTGATGAGTACTTTTCTCTGACCGATATCGACTTTCAGGACGTCGATGTCATCGCCATCGGCCCGATCGCCGAAAGCGCAGCTGACAGTTTTGACAACTACTGGAACAGCGGTATCGCCATCCCGATTACTGTGATGACTGGCGAGCGCACGGCAGAGGAACTTGCCGGAATGCGCGCAAAGCTCGGATCAGCGACGCGCCAGGCTGCGCGCAATCCCTACATAAGGGCGGTTGCAGAGTCGCGTTTCCTCAGTGATCTCGGTGGCAACGCCCTCTCATGGCATTGGGGCCAAGCGAGCTGGCTTTACGATGACCCGTCCAAGTCAGATCCCCGCGGCGACGGCAAGGAGATTGCCTACCTTGGCCGCAGCCTGATCGAGCCGATCAGGCAAACCGAAGAGGAGCTGCTGCTGACGTCCGCCTATTTTGTGCCACGCACAGGCGGAGAACGGCTGCTTCTGGGGCTGGTTGAGCGTGGCGTTGATGTCTCGGTACTGACCAACTCGCTGGCAACCACAGATGTACTGGCGGTACACAGTGGTTACGTCAAATCGCGTCGTCCGCTGCTCGAAGGTGGCGTCAGGCTCTGGGAGCTGAGACCGATTGCCGGACAGCAGGAAAGGGCCAGCCCATTCCTGGGTGAATCACTTGCCAGCCTGCACGCAAAAACCTTTGTGTTTGACCGCCAGGCAACTTTTATTGGCTCGGTGAACCTGGATCCGCGATCCATCAAAATCAATACTGAGGCAGGCGTCTACATCGAGAATCCCGAGTTGGCGCAGGAGATGGTCGAGCTTTTCGAGCGCTGGACCTCGGACGACTACGCCTTCAGGGTCGAACTGGATCGCCGGGGTGATCTGCGCTGGAGGGCCGAGGGACGAACCTGGGAAGCCGAACCTGATGCCAGCCGATTCCGTCGATTCATGAGCTGGAGCCTGGGCTGGCTGCCCTTGTCCGGACAGCTATAAACAAGTCATGCGAGACCTGACAGCCAGCGCCGGGCAGCAGCAAGGTACAGGCCTGCACAGCGCTTTACCTCGCTGGCATCACAGTGCTCTACCGCCCGATGCAGGGATTCCAGCGGGTCGGCAACCGGCGCAGCTGGAGAACCAAGTTGCAACAGATCGCTCTCCAGCTGATAACTGAGGTCCTCCAGGCGGCTGAGCGCGCTCTGGTCCAGCGGCTGCTCCAGCAATTGCTGTAGTGACAGGGTGTGCGCCTGGAGCTGCAAGACAGCAGGGTGACCGCTCGCGCCGGAGATCGCACCGGCGCCGGCCAGAGCTCCGGGCGCCATCATGCTGACCGTCAGACTTACTGGAACCAGATACATTTTCATGGCAAATCTCGCAAATGATATTCAATCTCATTTGGATTCTAGCCGGAATTGCCATGAAAGCAATAGCGCTGCAGCAGTTTCCTTGATTCAGAGCAAGGGGCTCAGGAAGAACATAAGGCGTTCCAACACACGCGCCCCACGCGAACGCTGCCGCCATTGCGCCCATTCAAGCTCAACGCTATCCGATATATAGCCGTCCAGCAGGCGTTTGATGACAGCGCAACCTTCTGGCGAAAAAAGCGGGACCGTGAGTTCAAAGTTGAGTTGGAGGCTGCGGATGTCCAGATTCACGCTGCCAACCAGCGCAAGCTGGCCATCCATCAGCATTGCCTTGGTGTGAAGCAGCCCGCCGCGAAACAGATAAATTGATCCACCTGCTTCGAGAAAACGCTCATAGTAAGCGCGGCTGGCCCAGCCGACCAGATGCGAGTCATTGCGCTCGGGTACCAGCACCTTGACCCGCACACCGCGCCGCGCAGCCTGGCAGAGCGCGTCAAATATCGCCTCTGATGGTACGAAGTAGGGCGTACTGATGGTGATACTTTCATTGGCGCGATAGATGCTGGACAGCACCGCCTGGGTGATCAGATCTTCGCCCATGCCCGGACCTGACGGCAGAATGGACAGCCATTTATAGCAGGTTGGCGGGCTGGGCGGCGCAGGGGCCAGACGACGGATACCGGTTTCGACCTCCCAGTCCCAGGCAAATACCTTGTCCAGGCCTCGTGCTGCAGGGCCATCCAGCCGCAGCATGATATCGACCCACTGTCCTACATTGGCCTCCTTCTTGAAGTGCGATGGGTCGGCCATATTCATCGAACCGGTGTAGGCAATGTGCCCGTCGATGACAACCAGCTTGCGGTGCAGACGCAGGTCGACGCGCTGCGCCAGTGCCCGCCAGAGTCGCACCGGCAGAGCCGGCACTACTTCGATTCCGGCATCGATGAAGCGCTTGCGCCAGCGCGAGCGAAAGAAAGGGCGACTGCCGGCGTGATCAATCAGCAGGGAAACCTGAACACCACGTCCGGCAGCGTCGATCAGCGCCTCGCTCAAGGTATCGATGCGCCCTCCGGGAAACCAGATATAGGTTTCCAGGTGAATACTGCTTTTGGCCTCACGCACATCCTGACACAGGCGATCGAAGATCTGCTCGGGCGTCTCCAGCAAATCCATTTGCTGGTAGCCCAACGCGCCAATGCCGAGGCGAGTTTCGATCAGTTGGCGAATCCCCTGCACCAGCTGCCCGCCGGGCAAGGGGGCCTTTTGGGTTTTGAAATCATCTGCAATGCTGGCGAGAAAGGGTTCCAGCATCGCCTCGGCCCGACGCGCACGTTGACGGCCAAGGTTGAGTTCACCCAGCATCAGATAGAGCAGGGCGCCCACAAACGGCAGGATGTAGATTACCAGCAGCCAGGATAGCGTCACGCTGACCGGATTGCGGCGGCCAATGACCCGGAAGGTGACCACGGCGGTAAAAAGCCAGTAGAGTACCGCCAGGGCGATGCCGATGATGTGTTCGATGTAGCTCATGCGGATTGAACAGAGTACCTGTCCAGACGTCCAATGAAGCAATCTAGCAGGATTTGCCCGCACCGTTAAGAACAAGCCGCCGCGAGATCTTCACCGCATGTTGCCATTTTCCTTTGTTGACCGCCTGCGTTATCTGGTCGAACGCCAGTTCATCAAGGGCGCGCACTATCAGTTGCTGGTGGTCGCTGCCTTCATTGCGCTTATCTCCCTGATTGGCGGCTGGCTGGTCTGGCCAACCGGCGGGGAGGCCAGTCTCGCTGACTCGGTCTGGTGGGCATTTCTGCGGCTGACGGATCCAGGTTATCTCGGCGATGACGAGGGCACCTGGCGACGTATCGTTTCCACAGTATTGACGCTCAGCGGTTATGTTGTCTTTCTCGGTGCCCTGGTGGCAATCATGACGCGCTGGCTGATTGCGATGATGGTGAAGCTTGAACAGGGACTCACGCCAGTCACCGTCAGCGGCCACATTGTCATCCTCGGTTGGACCAACCGCACCATCCCGCTCGTACAGGAGATCCTGGACGTTAATGGTGGGATTCAGCGCCTGCTCAAGGCGCGCCTGACAAAACGCCTTCGTCTGGTCATTCTGGCAGAGGACGTTACGGCAGAACATGTCCATGAGCTGCGCGCAGTCCCGCTGATTCGCAAGCACATGGGCAACATTATTCTGCGCTCGGGCACCGCCCTGCAGCCTGAAGACCTGGATCGCGCCGCCTGCCTGCAAGCGGCGGTCGTCCTTATTCCCGGGCGCAATCAGACCGCCGGCTCACTGGTCGGCAGCGATGTGGAGGCTATCAAGGCACTGCTAACCTTGCAGGCGCAGGCCCACCAGCGCGGAGTAACGCCCCCCTACGTCGTTGCCGAGGTTGATGACAGTCGCAAGATGGCGGTCATGCAGCGCGCCTACTCCGGCCCGCTGGAGGTGCTCGCCAGCGAGGCTCTGGTCAGTCGCCTGTTCGCTCAATCGATCATTCATCCCGGGCTGCCGGAGTTGTTTGGCGAAGTGATGACGGTGCATGAAGGCAACGAGTTTTACATACGATCTACCGATAACTGCGTCGGACAGACCCTGGCCAACATAGGCAGCCGCACGCCTGATGCCATCGTGTGCGGCCTCATGCGCCCGGATGGCGAGCGCTGGCGCACCTGGCTGAATGCACCGACCGGAGAAACGATCAGGAGTGGAGACAAGCTGGTGATGCTGGCTCGCGCCTACGAGCATGCTGCGCCACAGGGCGAACAGGTCGAAGTCAGCATGCGCCCGTTGCAACGCCCGGCCTCCGGTCCGTCACGTCCAGTCAGCACGGGTGGCATGCGCAGACTGCTGGTGCTCGGCTGGAACCGGCGTGTCCCTGCGTTGATCCACGAGCTTGCAGGATATCGCGAGTATCGCTTCGATGTGCACAACGTTGCGGTGGTCAAGGCAGACGAGCGGGCCGCCATGATCAGCAGCTACAGCCCGGCGACAGCCCGTGTCGACTGCCAGTTTACAGAGGCGGATTACATGGTCGAAGGGGCGCTGGATCAGCTGATGACGCAGCGTTTCGACAGCATCATCCTGGTGTCGTCTGATCGTCTGGACAGTGGAGAGGAAGCGGATGCCCGCGCCATGGTCGGCTATCTGATTGTCGACGAGCTGCTGCGCCAGCGTGCCATCCGTCCGCAAATTCTGCTCGAGTTGAGCGACCCGGCCAACGAAAGCCTGGTCGTGCGCAAGCGCGGCGAGACTATCGTCAGCCCCATGATTCTGAGTCACCTGATGGCACAGATAGCACAGCGCCGTGAGCTCGGGCTGATGTTCGAGGAGTTGCTGACCACCGGCGGTCCGGAGCTGGCGTTCCTCGATCCGCGGCATTATCCGATGCAGAGTGTTACCACCTTCGCCGACCTAGAGGCGATCGTCGCACTGCACGGGGATACTGCGCTGGGCGTATTTCGCCTCAAGGCCGATGAGCAGGGCAGGCGGCTGCAGCTGAATCCGCAGCGTGACAAGCCTCTGCGGCTGGCCGAAGGAGACCAGTTGGTGGTTCTGACCACCTTGCCCGAAGCGGCCTAGCTGGCGGCTGAACACCTTACAGCTAGAGACAGTTTTCCGGTTTGGGCAGCCCGGCGATCTTGCTGCCCAGCTTCGCCGGACTGCCCGGAAACAGCGTCAGCAAATACATGCTGTTGCCCTTGTCCTTACCCAGTTCCTGGCCAACAAACTTGACCAGCGCACGCATCGCCGGTGAGAGCTGAAAGGTCTGGTAAAAGCGGCGCAGCAGGAGGATGACTTCCATATGCGCGGGGGTCAGTTCAATACCTTCGCGCCGGGCCAGTTCATGTGCGACGGCTTCGGACCAGTCGTCCAGCGATACCAGGAAGCCTTCCTTGTCGACCGCAATGTCGCGGCCATCTGCATGGATAGTCTGCGTCACCAGCTCAATACCTTGTCATACCGGGTGCATAGCTCGACCATGTCCGGATAGTCGATCAGACTCACTCGCTGCGGCAGGTCATCTATCGCCAGGCCGCGGGCCAGAACGTCGGACTCCAGAGCAAACAACCTGATGCTGGCCGGTAACAATTGCATGGCGTTAACCGCGCTGGTGCGAGGCAGCAGCGCATAGACAGCATCCTCGATCAGCAGCAACCCTTGCTCCGGCCCGATAACTCGCAGGCTGGTGGCAAAATGGGTGTCATCTTGGGGGGCGTGACGCAGCAGGTGCAAAAGTGTTGACCTCATAAGGCTACCACCTGGTCGTGATGCTCCAGCAAGGTCGCGATCTCGGCGCTGTCAACGGCCTTGCAGTTGATGATGAATCGACCCGGCTGCAGGCCGCGCTCGGCAAGCGAATGCTGACACACGAACAGGTCTTCCACGCCGAACATCGGTAAAGCCTGAAGGTTGGATGCAACCGGCTTTTGCTCAATCAGTGTGGACTCTTGCCCCGGCAGCAACTGCAGAACGCCGGCGTCCATGAACAACAGGCTCACCGGCACGCCGAAAGCCGCAGCAGCAAGCGCCAAATCCAGTGCTTCCCGGGCCGCGATGGCTGTCGGCGGCTGGCGACTGATGACCAGCAGGCTTTTCAGATCAGGTTCCAAAGGTCACCGCCCGGTCTGCCGTCTGCAGCGCATCGACCCATTGCCCCAGCCCGGAAAGAACCCAGGGCTCTCCGGTGTTCGCCACTGGCCGCTCCCAGCGATCTGCCTCGGCGGCATCCAGTATCCCTCGGCGCAGGGCGGCGGCGATGCAGACGACTGCATCGAGGCCATTGTCGTTGATAAAGGCCTTCCAGCGCCGCGCCAGATCGCACTCGTCCTGCGGTTGCACACCCAGGGTGGAAGCAAGGTGCACCGCGTCACGGTAAAAAAACAGTCGGCTGATCTGGTGGCCGCCGGCCAATACAGCTTCGGCAAACATCAGGGCACTGCGTGCGGCAGGATCCTGCGGACCAGCCAGCAGGGCAATTGCAAACTTCATGGTTACATGCTCACAAACAAAATGGCCCGCCTTGAAGGCGGGCCATTGAGTATAACGCAGCAGGTTTATTCAGTCGTCGCTGAAGATACCCAGCAACTGCAGCAGACTCAGGAACAGGTTGTAAATCGAGACGAACAGGGTAATGGTCGCCATGATGTAGTTGTCTTCACCACCATGAATGATAGCGCTGGTCTGATACAGAATGACCGCCGAAGAGAACAGGACGAACCCTGCGGAAATCGCCAGTTGCAGACCGCTGATCTGGATAAAGAAACTGGCAACCACTGCGCACATCAGAACGATACAGCCCGCCATGATGAAGCCTGACAGGAAACTGAAGTCCTTGCGGCTGAGGATCGCGTAGGCGGACAGGCCAAAAAAGACCACCGCAGTCATGCCCAGTGCCATGGATACCAGCTGACCGCCATTGGGCAACGACAGATAGGCGTTCAGAATCGGACCAAGGGTATAGCCAAGAAAACCGGTAAAGGCAAAGGTGCTGACCAGTCCCCAACCGGAGTTACGCAGTTTGGTAGTCAGAAATAGCAGGCCGTAGAAGCCGACCAGAGTCACAATGATGCCGGGGTACGGCAAATTGAGGCTCATGGACACGAAGGCCACCACGGCGCTGAACGCCAGCGTCAGGGCCAGCAGCGAATAGGTGTTGCGGAACAGCTTGCTGACTTCCGCTTCGCTGACGCCAGCATGTTGAAGGGTCGTATTGTGTTCCTGCATGTTCATGTACAGCTCCTGTATCGGAAATCGAAAATCCGTTGGTAGACCCTGATCATACGGCTTGATCACAGCAAATCAAGCCGCCGAAAGCGTCCAACTATTACCATTCATGTGAAAACCGCCACAAACGGTATCCCTCACTTTGCCCGGGCGCGGTTCATGACGGCGTCCAGCATGCTCAGCAGTTTCTTTTCATCAACCGGCTTGTCGAGCCAGGCCAGCAACTCGTCAACCTGACCGTGCATCAGTCTCTGCCCCTCATCGCAGTAGGCCGATACAACCAGAATCGGCATGTGTGCCAGCGCTGCCTGCGCCCGAACCTCACGAATCAGGTTGAGGCCGTGCCCGTCCTGCAAGCGTAAATCCGTCACCATCGCGTCGTAGTGCGTTTCCTGCAATTGCTGTTGAGCGCCTTTCAACGTAACACTGGTTGTTGGCAGATAGCCGGCCTTTCGCAGTACCAGTGCAATGAAGTCTGCGATCATCGGGTCATCATCAACCACCAGAACGCTGGGTGTCTGCACCTGGGCAGTCGCCTCGGCCTGCACCTCAGCCTGCGCTTCAATCGGTAAGCTCAACCAGAACGTGGCGCCGTTCGGTGGCTCAGAGTCAAAACCGACGCAGCCATCCATTTGCGCCATCAACTCTCGCGAGATGGCGAGCCCCAGGCCAGTGCCTTCTTGTTTGCGCTTGTCTGAACCATCAGCCTGGGCAAACTTTGCAAACACCTGATCCCGGAACTCGGCAGGAATGCCTTCACCCTGATCGGTAACGCTTACCCGCACGGTATCCTGATCGGTTACTACATCGATCACGACCTGCGAACCCTGCGGAGAGAACTTGATGGCGTTGGACAGATAGTTGTTCAGCACCTGGTGCAATCTCATGCTGTCGACCCGAACCAGAACGTCATGGCAGCCATGGGACACCAGATTTACGCCACGGCTTTGAGCATAGGCCTGATTGGCTGCAAGAGCCTCGTCTATCAGTTCTTTCAAACTGCAAGTGCGAAGCTCGAACTTCATTTTGCCTGCAGCGAGCTTCTCCATATCAAGCAGGTCGTTGATCAGGTGGTTCAGGCGCTGGCTATTGGTCTCTGCAATTTCCAGCATTTTGCGCATGGGCGCAGGCACCTCACCGAGCGAGCCGCTGTTGACGATCGCCAGCGCACCAGAAATGGAGGTAAGCGGGGTACGAAGTTCGTGACTGACGGTGGAAACGAACTGGCTTTTCATCTGCTCAACCCGCTTCTGCTCGGTCAAGTCCAGCATTGTTCCACTTGCGCGTACAGCCAAGCCGCTTTCATCTCTCTGGATCGCGCCACGGAGCAAGACCGGAACTCGATGGCCAGCCTGATGACTCAGTGAAGTTTCAATCGAGAACGCCGATTGGTCCGACTGCAATGCCTCACGCAACAGCTTTATCAGTTTGTGCCGCTCTTCCGGAGCCACCAGAGCCTGCCAGCGATGCAGCGACTGAAAATCGGAGGTAGGAGGGTAGCCGAGCATTTCCCAGGCACGCTGGGACGCAATGAAGCGCATGTCATTCAGATAGATATCCCACCAGCCATCATTACTACCCTTGAGCACAAGGCGCTGGCGCTCCTCGCTTTGACGCAGCGCGGCATTGCTGCTGCGCAGTTGCTGGGTCATTGCGTGAGCCAACAGTTCTGCCTGATCACGACGCAGGACGAGGAGGGTAGCCATCAGAAACAGCAACAGACTGATGCCCAGCCCGGCAAAAGGTACCCAGCCACTGTTGTTGTAGCGATCATCAAACTCGGGCGTACTCTCAAACTCCAATTGCCAGTCGCGCCCGTAGAGGCTCAGCTGCACGGTACGCGTCAGAGCGGGAGAAGTGACCGTATCGTCGATATCGGAAAACAGGGTCGGGTTGTCTAGCCCGGGGGCAGTGTCGAGCAGCCGGTAGCCGACACCCGGGGTCAACGACCCGAGAATACCGGCAAGCAGATCACCCATACGATAGGGGCTGTAAACAAAGCCCCTCAATGCTGCCAGTCGCTCCTCGGTGGTCGAGACCGGCAAGCCGCCATAATAGACCGGCACATACATCAGAATCCCGGCCTGAATGACGCCGTGGGTCTCCTGCAACAGTTTGACCGGCCCAGTTACCCAGGACTTCCCCGATTCGGCCGCAGCCTGCATGGCAGCCTGGCGGGTAGGTTCGGAATACATGTCGTATCCAAAGGCTGCGAGATTGCGCCCTTCGAAAGGCTCAAGATACACAATCGAGGTATAAAGCGAGCGCTCCCCCTCAGGATGTACGCGAAAGTCGGGAAAGCCCTCTGCGCGGATTTGCCGTTCAAATTGCGACAGCACATTAGCGCGCACAACCTGGGTAAAGCCAACCCCAAGAATGCCCGGGTAATTATTCGCCAACTGCAATCGCTCGACCAGTATTCGCCACTTATCGCGATCGACTTCGACCGCTGCGTCAAACAGACCGGCACCTCCGAGCAGAATCTGCTCATGGTCAATCATGCGCTTGTGTATGGCAGACGTGATGTCGTCCGTTATCAGAAGGAACTCGCGATGTGCCGCACGCTCCTCGCGCTCGACCAGATAGGACCAGATAAACAGGGTCGCCAGGACACCGATACCGAGCACTAGCCAAGATAGAGCATTCTGACGACTGAAAGCGGCGTTTGAAACACCGGCACGGGCTTGCTGTTGCTCGAGTTCAGTCATCAGGCTATCCGGAAAAGGGCGACAGGGTGCCGGTTTGGGTAGATTTTGAGGCAAATCATAATGGGTTGGTTTTGTAGGTGCATAGCGTCAGATCAATCAAAGCAGTCCATGCATATTCACTCAGCGACCTGCCCATCTGCAAAGCATGATAAATTGACGCCCATTTATTGGCGCCGCAACAGACTCGAAGCTGCGTTGGCGACCAGGTAACGTAAAATCCTACAGCGCAATGGCTTGTGCGCAAGCTTGAGACGCGTTAGCGTTCGCGCGCTCAGCGCAAAAACATGCAAACCAGGGCAGCAGACCGGAAAAATTGACCATGGAAACGGCAGCATTCTCAGAAGGAGCAGGGGATACATTCGCTCTGCGTATGCGTGAACGCCAACACCGGCGACTGCGTCTGGTATCACATCTGGTCATCCTGATTTTGCTTGCAGTCGAAACTCGCGCGCTGCTGACTGGCGAATACGTCGCAGCAGCCCTGGTGGCGGTCATCTTGAGCGGTATCCTGCTGACCCTCAGACTCAACGCAAAACCCGGCCCGGATTGCGCTGCAGCCTTCGCACTGGTGTCGCTTACCGCGCTGCTGGGATACTCGATGTGGTCCAACCAGGGCCTCTACAGTGGCGCGCTCATTGCCTTTCCGACCATCCTTGTTATTGCCGGCCTGATTACATCAGAACGTCTGTTCTGGGGCCTGCTGACGCTAATGCTGATCACCGTGGCGGTGATCAGCATAGCTGCAGCCCTCGGTTATCACTCTTTTCATCCCTTGCCGATGGGGCTCCAGCGCTGGATGGTGGTGAGCAGCATTCTGCTGCTGTCAGCCGGCACCATAGTCTGGCTGATGAGAGAGATGCGCTGTATGCAGCGCTCGCTGGAATCGGAGGTAAAGCGGCTGCGCTGTTCCCAGGCCAAGCTTACCCATCTGGCAGGCCACGACGCCCTGACCGGACTGAGCAACCGGGCATCGTTCAACAGTCACGTTGCACGGATGATCGAAATGGCCGGCCGGCGTAAAGGCTGCATTGCGGTGCTTTATCTGGACATCGACAACTTCAAGACCATCAACGACTCACTTGGCCACTCAGCGGGGGACGAGCTGATACAGGCAATAGCCTCGCGCCTCAGGCAGGTAGTGCGGGATGCCGATGCCCTCAGCCGGCACGGCGCAGACGAGTTTGTCATGGCCCTGGCAGATGTCGAAGACCTGCAAACGGCAATCCGTGTAGCTCAGCGCATGCAGACGGTCATATCGCAGCCTTTCGAGGTCAACGCCAAGCAACTGTTTACCTCGCTGTCGGTCGGTATTGCGGTATTTCCTGATGACGGCACGGACGTCGACACTCTGGTACGGAAGTCCGAGGTTGCAATGTTTCAGGCCAAGAAAGCAGGGCGCAACACCCACATCGTGCATCAGGCAGATATGGCGTCGGACAATCACGACCGACTGGATATCGAGCAAGCACTGCGGCATGCCATCGCTCGGGATGAGCTCGAACTTTTCTATCAGCCGATCATTGCCTTGCGCGGAGACCGGCTGATTGGTGCAGAGGCATTATTGCGCTGGCGCCACCCTGAATATGGACTGCTTGGGCCAGACCGTTTTATGGACGTTGCCGAACAGTCAGGGCTGATTGTCGAGATCGGCGAGTGGGTACTCGGCCAAGCCTGTCGAGAAGCGGTACGCTGGCAGACCGAGGGGCTTGAAGGTCTGGGCGTATCAGTCAATCTGTCGGCGGTACAGCTGCGGCGGAACAACCTTGAGACGGTTGTGGCCGACGCGCTGGCCAGCACCGGTCTGGGCGCAGCAATGCTGGAACTGGAGCTGACTGAATCCATGCTGCTGGAGAAGTCGGATCAATTCCTGCAACTGCTGCGCAGCCTCAAGCAGATGGGCGTAAAGCTCGCCATTGACGACTTTGGCACCGGATATTCGAATCTGTCGTATCTGCAGCGCTTTCAGGTCGACCGGCTCAAGATCGACAAATCCTTTGTCAGTCAAATTGGCAGCAACGAACAAAACCGCGCCATCGTTACAGCAGTGATCCAGATGGCGCACAGCCTCAAGCTGGAAGTAACTGCCGAGGGGATTGAGCATCAACTGGTGCAACGCATCCTCACGTCGCTGGGTTGTGATCATGCGCAGGGCTATCTATTTTCAAGACCCGTGGAAGCAGACCGGTTTCTCGAATTTGCCAAGGCTCACAGCAGCATTGCCTAGGTTGGACGCCTGGAGGATTCGACGCTGGCAGCACTGGTAGCGCCCGCAGCCATCGCTTCGCATAATATATATTATGTTAAATAGCGTATTACGATTAACACGTAATGGAAGCTCTGGTCAGAATGCCCCGCCGCCTGCACCACTGTGCTCGACTCATTCCGCGACCGACTTACCTGGCAACCAAACACAGATCGCCCTCTGGCGGCGTTGCAGTTTGAGCTTGCAGCAGCCTTCTGACTAGCGCGATATTCTCCTGGTTGTCGGGCTCATCGCGCATCGCAATGACCAGAGGCTCTTCGAATAGCATCCTGGCAACCCGCACATCGCCTATTCCATGTCTGATAGCCAGATACTCCATCACTGTCGGATCCGACACAGCCAAATGAAATCGCCCCATGCTCAACATCTTCAGTAATGACAGCTCACTGCTGGCACCACGGTCAATGCTGTCAGGAAAACGCTGCAGTAATGATTGAAATCGCTCCGGATAGATGTAGCTTTTAACAATACCGATACGGTGGCTGGCAAAAGCCTCGTCAATCTCGGCAACCTGGACATCGCTATCGGCCATCTCCATCAGCGCCAGATGTGATGGCGTTACCTCGCCTGAGGAAACGAAGCCATCTCCCACCTCTATCGGCCAGGCAGGGAAAAAACCGAGATAGCCTGGCTGATGCGCGATCTGCTGGGCGCGCCGCCAGGGATAAAACTCGACCTGCAGGTCAATGTTGCACTGGCCGAGAATGGTTCGCAGATGCTGGATGGCATTACCGCCATGGACCATAGAGGACCCGGTATAAGGCTCCCAATCAAGTGCGGTGATTTTAAGCGTGCGTTGCGCCGACGCGTGCTCACCTGCGGCGAGCGCCGGTGATGAGGCCATGACTGCCAGAAACAGCGGAATATAAAGCCAGGTGCGCAGGTTCAAGCGATAGCTCCAATATCAGCCGCTTACCAATATCTGCAGCATAGCAGCAGATGCGATATCAAGGATGGCTGGCCAACGCGTCTCGCAACCAGTTCCCGGCAGGCCCCAAGGGTCGCTTGCGAGACCAGACAACCTCCAGCGCCTGGAATCGTGGCCAGTCTGGCAGCGTCAACTCGACCAGCTTGTCGGCGGCATAGGCATCAACGAGCCACCGTGGCAGTACCGCCCAGCCAAACCCCATAACCGCAAGATCCAGCAAAATAAGATAGTTGGGGGCAGACCAGCTGCGAATCTGGCTGACTGGCTGCCACTCCTGCCCCTGCGCAGATCCGCTCAAGGTATTCAATCCAAGGTGTCGCCACTGCGCGAGCTGGCTCGATTCAATTTCCCCCTGCTGCACCAGCGGGTGCCCGGGGCTTGCATAAACGGCGAACTCGGCCCGTTCGGCGACCGGCGCGCGGCCTATTTCCGGCAGGAGCTGGCCTTCAACCGGCAACAGTCCCAACGTGGCACGGCCACTGCTTATGAGGCTGATAATGTCGGCATTTTCGGCAAATATGCATTCAAACTCCAGCTCGGGAAAGCGTTCGGCCAGCTGCATGATCCGACTCTTGAAATGCTCTGACTGATAGGCATCGGACAGTACCAGAGTCAGCCGTGACTCCAGCCCGCCGGCCAGCGCACTGGCAGTACGCTGCAGTCGGTCAGACGCCGACAGCACCTCCTCTACCCTGCCCAGTAAAGCCTGCCCTGCAGCGGACAGGACGGGCGACTTTCCGGATCTGTCAAACAGGGTCAGCCCCAGATCAATCTCCAGCCGTGAAATCGCTTCGCTGACAGTTGACTGGCTTTTGCCCAATTGGCGCGCTGCGGCACTGAAACTGCCAAGGCTGGCAGCGTGAGCGAAGGCTTCGAGTGATTCAGGAGATAACTTCATATCGGATTTACCGATGGATTCTAATTTCGTCCATCAGGTTAAACCTATGAGAATGCATCTGTCGAATAACCGGAGAGTTTTCATGACCGTGAATGTTGCCGATGCCGGAATGTCTCTGCGCGAGCGCATGCTCCACGCAGGACTCTTTGAGCTGATTGCAGTCATAGTGTTTGCACCGCTGATCACCTGGGTAACGGGCAAGCCGCTGCACCAAGCCGGCGCGTTGACGCTGACGCTTTCATGCATCGCGATGTTGTGGAATATGGTATTTACCGCCGCGTTTCAACGCATCGAGCGCCAGCGCGGCTGGCGCCGAACCCTGAGGGTTAGGCTCCTTCATGCCGGCCTGTTTGAATGCGGCCTGGTAGTGGTGATGGTCCCGGTCATCGCACTTTGGCTGCAGGTCAGGCTATTGGAGGCCTTGCTGCTTGATATTGGCCTCATTCTGCTGTTTCTGCCGTACACCCTGGTGTTCAACTGGCTGTACGACCGGGCCAGAGCGCGGGTATTGTCAGGCCGGCTCGGGCGCCTCAGCAATCCATGAGCCAAATGGGTCGCCAAGGGCCGCCCAATATGCCGGCTCTAGCTGCATTTCAGCATCGGACAACAGGCAACTGTCCAGATCCTGCCGCAACTGGCCGGCGTCCAGGCCTTGACCAATGAACACCAGCTCCTGCCGGCAGTCGCCACTTTCTGGCCGCCATTGCTGCATGATCTCCTTGAGCATGTCAGGATCGGTCGGCCAGTGTTCGCGATCAACAAACCGCCACCAGCGCCCCGCCAGCCCATGCCGCATCAAGCTGCCCGCCTGGGACCAGCTGCCCGCCAGAGTCCACTTGCTGGCCAGCCAGAACAGCCCCTTGGAGCGCAGCAGCCTGCCGTTGCGCCACGAGCGGCTGATGAAGCTGTAAAAACGTTGCGGATGAAACGGGCGGTTCGCTCGGTACACGGTAGAGCCAATACCGTATTCCTCCGTTTCCGGAATGTGCTCGCCGCGCAGTTCCTGCAGCCAACCCGGCGCTTCGGCAGCCCGCTCGAAATTGAACAGGCCGGTATTGAGTACCTCGCGCAGCGGGACGTTACCCATCACCATTGGCAGGATTTTCGCGTGTCGATTGAGGTTGCGCAGGATGGACGTCAGCTCGGCGAGCGCGTCTCGACTGATCAGATCACTCTTGCTGATCAGGATGACATCGGCGAACTCGACCTGCTCCACCAGCAGGTCGGTAATCGAACGCTCGTCGTCCTCACCCAGGGTTTCGCCGCGGCTGGCGAGACTGGCGGACTGTTCATAGTCGTTCAGGAAGTTGACCCCATCGACGACCGTAACCATTGTATCGAGTCGGGCCATATCAGCCAGAGCAGTGCCCTCCCCATCCCTGAAGGTAAAGGTCTCTGCGACCGGCAGCGGCTCGGATATGCCGGTGGACTCGATCAGCAGGTAGTCATATCGCCCCTCTTTCGCCAACCGGCCGACTTCCTCCAGCAGGTCCTCACGCAGGGTGCAGCAGATGCAGCCGTTGCTCATCTCAACCAGCCGTTCCTCCGCCCGATTCAGGGTGACATCCCGCTGGACCTCGCTGGCGTCGATATTGATTTCACTCATGTCGTTGACGATAACGGCAACGCGCAGTCCGTCACGGTTTTTAAGAATGGCGTTAAGCAACGTACTTTTTCCAGCGCCCAGGAAGCCGGACAGGACAGTGACAGGTAGGTTTTCAGGCATGGCGTTAATCTCGGATTTCAAAATTGGTTATAACATAACATTTAATCCAGAAAAGTCACGCACCAGTCGGCCTGGGCATCAAAGCGTTGAATACGTCGGTATGTAACATGGCGGTCTTGCTTGATTGTCTGGCAGGTTAGGAGGTATTCAAGCTGCACGCCCTGCCCTATATAAGGAAGAACAATGTACTGCCTGGACGATATCCGCTTCGAACAACAACAGATAAGCGGACTGAGCACCCGCATGGCAAGGGTGGGAGCCGGCCCGGTTGCACTGTTTATTCACGGCTGGCCTGAGTGCTGGTATTCCTGGCGGCAGCAGATGGTGGCGCTGGCTAATGCGGGCTATACGGCGGTCGCCCCTGACATGCCCGGCTTCGGCGAAACCGAGGCGCTGGCGCAAATTGATGATTACAACGTCACCCGCATTGCCGGCTTTATGCAGGCGCTGGTCGCGCACTACAGCCCGGACGCGCCGATATTGTTGATCGGCCACGACTGGGGCGCGATCAACAGCTGGCAGTTTGTGCAGTTGCATCCGGAATGCGTCGAAAGGCTGATCATCATGAGCGTCCCGCTGCGCCCGGTTGCCGATGTTCCGCCAATCGAGTTTCTGCGCAGCTATTTCAAAGATCAGTTCTTTTATCAGATCTACTTTCAGGAACCGGGCGTTGCCGAAGCCGAGTTTGACGCTGATCCGGAAGGCATTTTGCGCGCGCTTTACTGCTCCCCGGATACGCCGCGCCACCCTCCTCTGCTGGGCAAGTCGCTTTCCGAAGGCGGCGGCTGGATTAGCCGCCTGGGTGTACCGAAGGAGCAACCTGCCTGGCTCACCGACGAGATGCTCGCTTACTATCTGAATGCCTATCGGCACAGCGGATTCGCCGGCGGTATCAACTACTACCGCAATCTGGACGAGAACTGGCGCCGCCTGCTGCCACTGCGCGAGAGTAAAATCACCTGCCCGGTGCTGTTTATTACCGGTACTGCAGATATGGTGATTCAAGGCATGGGCGCAGATGCACTGCGTGACATGATGGCGCCACGCGTTCCGCACCTCGACATCGTCATGCTGCCGAAGATTGGCCATTGGCTTCAGAACGAGGCGCCCGAGGCTGTAAATGAGGCGATGCTGCGCTTTCTCCAGCAGCCTTAAGGCGGGGAAATGCGCCTGAGCATTAAGCTCAGGCGCATTCAATCAAAGACCGGCAAACAGCGTTGGCGATGGCAAGACCCGAAAGTCGATCGACATCATCAGACTCAGCGCGGTGATGGCGATGATCGAGAAGCCGAACAGCTTGCGTGCCCACAACCGATCATCCACCTCTTCGCGGTAACCGGACAGCGCAATCACCAGCCACCAGATGCTGACCAGCAGCGCGATGACCAGATACCCGTAGCCGGCAAACCCGGACAGCGTCAGCATCAGTGCTGCCGCCGCAAAGGCGAGGATGTACCAGACGATATGCTGCTTGGTGACCCGAATGCCCTCTTTGACCGGCAGTACCGGAATGCCGGCTGCGCTGTAGTCATCAAAGCGGAAGATCGCAATCGCGTACGAGTGCGGCATCTGCCACAGACAGAAGATCAGCAGCAACAGTGCGGCGCCGGTATCGAACTGTCCAGTCACGGCGCAGTAGCCCACCACCGGCGGCATGGCGCCTGACAGGCTGCCAACCAGCGTGCCGTAGACCGAACGGCGCTTCATCCAGAGGCTGTAGACGCCAACATAGATAAAGAAGCCGAACGCCGCCAGCGCCGTGGCCACCGGTGTGGTGTACCACCACAGCAGACCGAAACCGGCCAGGCCCAGCACCACACCGTGCGCCAGCGCCGCCGGCAGCGAGATCTGACCGGTGACCAGCACCCTGCCCCGCGTGCGCTGCATATGCCGATCAATGTCGCGGTCGATGCAGTTGTTCATCACACAGCCGCTGGCAACCACCAGCGACAGCCCGATCACGGTGGCCAGCAGCAGAGCAAGATCGATCTGCCCCTGGGCAGCGAGGAAGTATCCCCCCGCCACCGCAATCAGGTTGCCAAAGATGATGCCGGGCTTGGTGACCAGCAGGTAGCGTTTGAGTTTCACTGGAACATCCAGGGCATCATCAGCATGTCGGCGTTGACCATGATCCAGATGGCCAGCCCCACCAGCATGACGATGATCAGCACGGTGAACAGGAAGGCCACCAGATTCCAGCGACCCTCGGACGAGGTGTTCATGTGCAGGAAGCACACCAGATGCACCACGATCTGCACAACGCCCATGACCAGCATGCCGATCAGGTTGACGCTCTGGCTGAACTGCCCACTCATCACCATCGCGAACGGGATGGCAGTGAGGATCACCGACAGGATGAAACCGATAGCGTAAGAGCCGTAACTGCCGTGGCCGGCACCGGCGTCGGAATGCGCATGACTCATCAGATAGTCCCCATCAGATAGACAATGGTGAACACGCAGATCCAGACGATGTCCAGGAAGTGCCAGAACAGGCTCAGGCACATCAGGCGTGTGTTGTTACGATCGGTCAGACCGCGCCGGCTGACCTGCAGCATCATGACGATCATCCACACCAGACCGGCGGTCACGTGCAGACCGTGCATGCCGACCAGGGTGAAGAAGGACGACAGGAACGCGCTTTTGTCTGGGCCAAAGCCTTCGGCAATCAGGTGGTGGAATTCGTTGAGTTCCATCCCGATAAACCCCGCGCCCAGCACAAAGGTCGCCGCCAGCCAGGCTAGCGTCTGCCCTTTGAAGCCGCGGTGCGCTGCGATCATGGCAAAGCCGTAGGTGCAGCTGCTGACCAGCAGCAGTGCGGTTTCACCCAGCACGTAGGGCAGCTCGAAGATGTCCTTGCCGCTGGGGCCACCGGCTGTGTGATTGACCAGCACGGCATAGGTGGCGAACACGCTGGCGAACAGGATGCAGTCGGTCATCAGGTACAGCCAGAAGCCGAATACGGTGTTGCCGCCGGTGTCGTGGTGTGCGTGGTCGTCATGTGCCACGGCGTGGTTTGAGTGCATTACAGTGCTCGACATCAGATCTGCTCCGCAACGGGTTGAGTGTTTAGCACCGAACGCGGCGCCGCAAAGTTGGCGTGATGCCGGTTCTCGACGCGCTCGATTTCGTCGGGCTGCACGTAGTAGTCGACGTCCTCGTTGTAGCTGCGCGCGATGAAGGTCGCGATCATGCCGATGAAGCTCACGGCCCCCAGCCACCAGATGTGCCAGACCAGCGCGAAACCGAATACCGCGCCCAGCAGACCGATGATCACGCCAGCCGAGGTGTTCTTCGGCATGTGAATCGGCGCGTAATGATCAGGGCGCAGGTAGGCTTCGCCACGCTCTTTCATGTCCTGGAAGGCATCCAGTGCACGCACGGTCGGGGTAACCGCGAAGTTGTAGAACGGCGGCGGCGAGCTGGTGGACCACTCCAGGGTGCGACCACCCCACGGGTCACCGGTCACGTCACGCAGCGATTCACGGTTGCGCAGACTGACCACCAGCTGTGCCAGTTGGAACAGAATGCCGCACAGAATCAGGCCGGCACCGAAGAAGGCAACGATCAGGTACGGCTGCCACATCGGATTGTCGTAATGATTCAGGCGACGGGTCATACCCATGAAGCCGAGGATGTAGAGCGGCATAAAGGCCACGAAGAAGCCGGTAATCCAGCACCAGAAGGCCCCCTTGCCCAGACGCTCATCCAGCTTGAAGCCGAAAGCCTTCGGGAACCAGAAGGTAAAGCCGGCCAGATAACCGAATACCGCACCACCGATGATGGTGTTGTGGAAGTGAGCGATCAAAAACAGGCTGTTGTGCAGCACGTAGTCCGCACCCGGTACGGCCAGCAGAACGCCCGTCATGCCGCCTACCGTGAAGGTCACCATAAAGCCCAGGGTCCACAGCACCGGGGTAGTGAACTGCACGCGGCCGCGGAACATGGTGAACAGCCAGTTGAACAGCTTCACCCCGGTCGGCACGGAAATGACCATGGTGGCAACACCGAAGAAGGCGTTGACGTTGGCACCCGAGCCCATGGTGAAGAAGTGGTGCAGCCAGACCACGAAGCCCAGTACGGTGATCGCTCCGCTGGCCCAGATCATCGAGGTGTAGCCGAACAGTTTCTTGCCGGAGAAGGTCGAAATCACCTCAGAGAAGATACCGAACGCCGGCAGGATGAGGATGTACACCTCGGGGTGACCCCAGGCCCAGAACAGGTTGATGTACATCATGGCGTTGCCGCCAAGCTCGTTGGTGAAAAAATGCATGTCCAGATAGCGGTCCAGACTCAGCAGCGCCAGAGTGGCGGTCAGAATCGGGAAGGACGCAATGATCAGGATGTTGGTGAAGGTGCAGGTCCAGGTGAAGACCGGCATTTTCATCAGCGTCATGCCAGGCGCGCGCATCTTGAATACGGTCACCAGGAAGTTTACGCCGGTCAGCAGCGTCCCTAGCCCCGATAACTGCAGCGCCCAGATGTAATAGTCAACCCCCACGCCCGGGCTGTATCCCAGTTCGGCCAGCGGCGGATAGGCAACCCAACCGGTGCGGGCGAACTCCCCTACCCCCAGTGACACGTTGACCAGAATCGCGCCGGCCACGAACAGCCAGAAGCTGAGCGAATTGAGGAACGGGAAGGCAACGTCACGGGCGCCAATCTGCAGCGGCACCGCGATGTTCATCAGACCGACCATGAACGGCATGGCCATGAAGATGATCATGATCACACCGTGCGCGGTGAAGATCTGGTCGTAGTGCTCCGGCGGCAGGTAGCCCTGCGAAGCGCCTTCGGCAATTGCCAGCTGGCCGCGCATCATGATGGCGTCGGCAAAACCGCGCAGCAGCATGATCAGGGCAACCAGGATGTACATCACACCGATTTTCTTGTGGTCGACCGAAGTCAGCCACTCGGTCCACAGGTAGCCCCACTTGCGGTAGTAGGTGATGGCGCCAAAGATCCCCAGACCGGCAATCGCAACGACCGCCAGGGTAATCATGATAATGGGCTCGTGGAACGGCACGGCCTCGAGTGTCAGCTTGCCAAACATCAGTGGGTCTCCTCGGCTGCATTCATGGGCATGCCAGCCATTTCGGCGCCTTCATGGGCCTCATGGCCTGCATGACCAGCGTGGTCTTCGTGGCCGGCCGCGTGCTTACCGCCGTTGTGGTATTGCATGAGGATGGTGTCGTACAGGATCGGGCTGACGCTGCCGTAGTAGCGGACCGGATCGGCCTTGCTCGGCGCTGCCAGCGCCGGATAGCTGTCCAGATCCAGCGTCTCGCTGTTGGCCTTGACCTGACTGACCCAGTCGTTAAAGCCCTGCTCATCGGTAGCGATGGCCTGGAACTTCATGTCGGAGAAGCCTTCGCCACTGAGGTTGGCGGAGAACCCGTCGTAACTGCCTTCATGGTTGGCGATCAGGTGCAGCTTGGTCTGCATGCCGGCCATCGAGTAGATCTGGCTACCCAGCGCCGGAATGAAGAACGAGTTCATCGCCGACTGGGAGGTGATCTTGAAGTTGACGGGCGTGTCGACCGGGAAGGCCAGTTCGTTGACGGTGGCGATGCCCTGTTCCGGGTAGATGAACAGCCATTTCCAGTCCAGCGACACCACCTGCACTTCGATCGGCTTTACGTCCGAGTCCAGCGGGCGGTACGGGTCCAGTTCGTGGGTGGTCTTCCAGGTGATGGTGCCGAGGATGGCGACGATCACACAGGGAATGATCCAGACCACCAGTTCAATCGCGGTGGAATGGGACCAGTTGGGTCTATAGGTCGCCTTGGTGTTGCTTGCGCGGTACTTCCAGGCGAACACCAGGGTCATCACGATGACCGGAATAACCACGATCAGCATCAGCAGTGTGGCGGTGATGATCAGCGACTTTTCGTCGACGCCGACCTGCCCTTTCGGGTCCAGCAGCACCATCTTGCAGCCACTGAGCATCAGCAGCGGCAGCCAGGCGAGCCGTTTCAGGAGTGAAGTTATCTGCTTCGGGTTCATGTTGCAGCCTTAGTCGTTGAACAGGCCCTCGCGCCCGACAGGGAACGAGGTGCAACAGGCCCCAGTGATGTGCACCCACCAGCCGACCAATAGCCCGCACAACAGCCCCCGTGGCGCTCCCGCATGAGCGTGTCAGGTGCTGCCGGCTGGTTTTTATGGGTCAGCGTAATGTCTTTGTGCAGACTGAGACGGCGTACAGCATCAATCGCCAAACTGGCCGCGGGAGCGGCGCCTTCCGTGGGGAACCAGAGCGACGCCTGGAACCTGTTGCGGAAAGTATTACAAAGTATTTCCGGAAGCTGCGCAATTGTAACAAGTAGTGACTCAGGTCAATGCAGCACTTCATAATTGCGACTAAAGCATTCGCTGAAGACAAATGAGAAATGCTCGCAAGTCACGCATGGCGCGGGGTTTAAGCCTCAAGCGAGGTCCCCGCAACAGCTGTTGCAGGGGTGCGGCAATGTGCCGCGCTGGAAGACAGGTAAGCGCAGTGAGTGGCGTGCGGCGACAGGCCGCAGCACGGTTGCTGGAGAAAATGTGTCGAAGGCGTACCATCACGGCATTAACGCGAGGTGCTCAACATGACTCAATCCACGCCAGCTTATGGCACAGCAGATGCTTCCTATCAGGCCGCAGGCGAAATCGACGGCATACGTCGGCTGGTCGATGATTTCTACCAGGAGATGGACAGCTGGGAGGGGGCACAGGAACTGCGCGCTCTGCACGCGCCTGACCTGGCATCGGCTCGGGCCAAGTTGAGCGCATTTCTGTCAGGCTGGCTGGGCGGCCCGCGACTGTTTCAGCAGCAGTATGGCGGCATCAGCATTCCCGCCTTTCACGCCAAATGGGATGTAGGCCCGGAGCTGCGTGACCAGTGGCTGGAGTGCATGGCGCGGGCGATAGCAAAGCAGCCCTACTCTCCCGCATTTGCCAGCTATCTGCTGGAGCAACTGCGCGTGCCGGCCAACCGGGTGGTGCAGGCCAGTCAGGCGATGCGTCAGGCGCAGCAATAGCCGCTAGAGGGGCTTTTCCCAGAACATTGCCCGGCCCATTTCCGGCACCAACTGATAACCCTCAAAGCCAAAACCCCGGTAGGAACGCTGTGCCGCCTTGTTGCCCTCCAGCACTTCAAGGGTGAGCTTGCAGCAACCTCGCTGGCGGGCAATGTCCTCGACCTGAGTCAGCATCTGCCTAGCAATGCCCTGCCCTCGCCAACGGCGTGACACAATCACGTCGTGGATATTGATGAGCGGCTTGCCCTTGAACGTGGAAAACCCCTCGAAGCAGTTGACCAGGCCAACATACTGGCCGTCGGCAACCGCGAGCACAAACAGGTAGTCCGTCCGTGAGGACAGCTTGCCCGGTAGTGATTCGAGCAACTCAGGGGCAAGCGCCGCAGCGCCACCCATAGGGTCAAGCGCATATTCAGCGAGCAACGACTTCAACGCCGTAGCATGTACTTCGTCGCCAAGATCGCCGACGATCACTTCCAAGGTCATTGCGTTGCATCCTTGTTCTGAAGCTGTTGCTGCAGTGTCAACAGGGTTTGGTTGGCCGGGGTCAAATCAAGCCCTTCGGCAATTAGCACCAGGGCAGCGTCGCGCTGATCGGCACTGTCGAGCGCGACGGCCAGCACGTATCGATAGTGGGCATTCTGCGGGTCGAACACAACTGCGCGGCGCAACTCGATCAGGGCGTCGGCCATATCCTTGCTGCGTACCTTGAGCAGCCCCAGGCTGAAGTGCAACGGGGCAGCCTCCGGCAACGCTTCCAACCCTTTGTTAAGCAGTGTTTCGGCCATAGGGTCGCGCATCGACGCGCGATACAGATCGGCCAGATTGATGTAGGCACCGATGAAATAGGGATCAAGCTCTAAGGCCCGCGCGTAGGCATCTTCCGCCAGCGCAAGCTGGTTACGCGCCTGATAGTACAGGCCGATGTTCAACTGTGCCGAAGGGTCATCGGCGTTGGCCTGTTGCGCTTGCAGGTATTGCTGCTGCGCCTGGCGCAACTTTTCAATGTCATCAGCCTGCATCTGCTCTGGCGGAATATCCAGCAACTGCGCGGCCGCCTGCAGCCTGACCACGCGTTCAGGCGCATCCAGTAGCGGGCTGGCAAGCTGCCAGCGGGTGACCGGCGGGTAACTGCCAATCGCCTCCAGCGCGCCCAGGCGAATCACCGGGTCCTTCGCACGCAGGGCAACAAACAGCGATTGGGCCACCTCCGGCCCGGGCCAGGCCTGCAGCAGGCTGGCGGCAGTGGCGCGGGCGATCGCTGGCTGGTCTTCGTCGGCCAACAGCTTCAGCAAATCCTGCCGGGCGCCAACCGATCCCGCTCGGCCCGCTGCCAGAGTGTGCGCATACTGCTGCGCGCCCTGCGGCACGTGACCGTACCATTGTTCGACATGCTCTGCCGCCCATTCAGGTGTTTCGTCGCTGTGACACTGATTGCAGGCGTTGGGCACACCGAGGCTGACGCTCAGATCAGGACGCGGAATACGCAAGCTATGATCGCGCCGAGGATCCACCTCCATGTAAGTGGTGGTCGGCATATGGCAATCCACGCAGGCGCTGCCCTGAACGCTGCTGTGAAAGTGGTGTTTCGGCGTCTGGTATTGGTCGGCATGGTGACACTGCACGCAGACACCATCGCCGGGAACCTTGAGTTCCAGCGAGTGCGGGTTGTGGCAGTCACTGCAGGTCACCCCGGCCTGATACATTTTGCTCTGCAGGAACGAGCCATGCACAAACACCTCATCCTGAATCTGACCGTCCGGGTGATACAGCCCCTGATCAAGGGTTGCGAGCAGATAATTTTCTACCAGCAAACCGGCATCCTGCGGGTCATCAAACAGTTGCGCACGGCGGGAGTGGCAGGCAGCGCAGGCTTGAATTTCTCTCTCGCTGTCGCGCGGCTTGCTGCGGCCGGGCGTGCCGTTGTCGTTGTGCTGCCAGGTCACACCTTCACGCTCATCAAAGCGCACCGCAAGCCCAAGGGTCGCGGCCATATCTGGATTAGCGTCAGGAGCAGCGGCCCACTTCAGGTGGTCTGAAGCCGGTCCGTGGCACGCCTCGCAGGATACGTCGATCTCGGCCCAGCGGGTGTCATAACGGTTGGTTGCGGCATTGAAGTTGCGTTCCAGATTGGTCGAGTGGCATTCGGCGCACATCAGGTTCCAGTTGAACTGACGCCCACTCCAGTGCAGCGCGTTGATCGGATCATCGCCATTGACATCGGGGTTGAGCTGAAACCAGCGCTGGCCGCCCTCCCCAGCCGGCCGTGCATCCCAGGCAACACTGAACGCCTGATAACGGCCGCCCGGCATCGCCAGCAGATACTGCTGCAGCGGATAGACCCCAAAGGTGTACTCGGCAACATAGACCTGCTGGCGGCCATCCGGACCGAGTGTATTGACCAGAAACTGGCCGTCACGCTGGAAGAAGATACTGGTTATGCCGCCGTAGCTGAAGCTGGCGTTATTGAAATCGCCAAGCACAGTGTCGGCATTTGCTTCCTGCATGGCCTGATCATGGTGCGACCCGACAAACTCGGCGCTCTGCTCGGCATGACAGGCAATACAGTTCTGACGGCCAGCATAGTGCCGACTCCCGGCAGTCTCGACGCGAGCGGGGAGCGCATTTTTCTGCTCGGCCATGAGCGCTGGCGCGGACAACTCGAACTCTGCATCGGCGGTGGCAAACCACCAGACAGCGACGGCAGAGAGCACAAGAACCAGCGGAAGCAGCAGGCGCCACAGCGGCGGTTCAGGGGCAAGGTGTCGGGCAGATTGAGTCTTGTTACTGTCCATCGTCTGGCAACATCCTTATTGCAACAATGCGTCTTGCGGGCAACTCCGGTCGATGCAACGGTCTGGCCCGGACAGCCTCAAGAGCCAATCTGCACCCAACCCTGATCCTCAATCCGGTTGCGACCCGTGCTTTTGGCTCGATAGGTTGCGATATCAGCGGTATTGAGCAGCAAATCCAGGCTGGCTTCACCGTTTTGCGACGCTGTAACCCCAAAACTGCAAGTAACCAGAATGGTCTCCTTACCGTGGCTCAACCTCAGCGCTTCGATCTTCGCTCTCAAGCGCTCCGCAAGCTCCCTCGCCTCATCCAGCCCCGTCGCCGGCAGAAGAATCGCAAACTCCTCTCCTCCGAGCCGAGCCGCAACGTCGGCGGCCCGTGTATGCTGCTTCAGCACGCCGGCAAGCGCACGCAGAACAGCGTCACCGCCAGCATGGCCAAAGCGATCATTGATTTGCTTGAAGTGATCGGCATCCAGCGAAATAAGCGCCACCGGGTGCCGTTGCCTGCGCGCCTGCTCAAGCGCCGCGTTACCCAAAGCAAACAACGCTCGCCTGTTGGCCAGCCCAGTCAACGCGTCCTCATTGGCGAGTTGTTCTGCCTGGCGTTGCGCTTGTGTGAGCTGGTCCTGCAAGTCCTTGATGTCGGAAATGTCAGTTGCGATTTCGATTCTGACAAGACGCCCGTCCGGCCAGCGGGTTGCCTGATCACGGCACTGATACCAGCGGCCCGTGAGGGTATTGCGAAATTCCCAGCGATAGACGCCGGTTGGCATTCCCTCTTCATCCAGCAGCAACGGGTTGGTGCAAAACGCGCACGGCCCTGTCTGGCCCTTCTGCAGTACCTGCCAGCATTTTCGCGCACCCGGCTCCCCCCATTTTTCACGCCCGTAGGCGTTGAGAAACAGAAGCTCGTGGGTATCCATATCGGCGACATAGACAAGCGCATCAAGACTGTCGAGCACGGTCTCGATGGCAAGCCTGTCCACACTCTGGTTGTCTGGCATTTTTTATCTGCGGAGCTCCGGCCGGCAACGTCACCTGCACACTGTTGGCGGTGTTGCACTGATTACGCGAATCGCGTTTGCTGGTCAGACTGTGTGCAATCCGATTATGCGGCAGCTTACGTGGTCTGGCCAATCTGTGACATCATCTTGCTGTTAAACATCTATCCCACTTTAATTTGTCGCCAGGGGTGTCCGGTGCCATGCATCGGGCTGAGAACACGCCATGCCCAGGCTGGCCAAACCCTGGAACCTGATCCGGATCATACCGGCGGAGGAAGCGCGACATGTTGTATCTGACGATTGCAGCCCTGGCTGCGGTTCTGCTTTTGTTTGTCTGGGTTGGCCTGCGAACCCGCCGAAACGAGGCTCTCGACGACTTTATTACGGCGCGCAATAGCCAGAACCGCTGGGCCATTGGCCTGTCGTTTCTGGCCTCCGGCATGGGTGGCTGGATCCTCTTTGCTCCACCGGAAGTCGGCGTACTGGTCGGCCCGCTTGGTCTGGCCGGGTATGCGCTGGGCGCCGCCCTGCCCTTTATCGTGTTTGCCCTGTGTGGGCCCGCTATTCGTCGAAGACTGCCGGCAGGGCGCAGTATTGGCGAGTTCGCAGAGCACTGCTATGGCGGCGGCGTACGCCGCTGGGTCGGATTGATATCACTGTTGTACATGACCTGTTTTCTGGTCGCGGAATTGACCGCCATCGGCGCCATTACCGCGATGCTGTCCGACATCAATGGCAGCCTGATTGTCATCGGCGTTGCCGTAACCACGCTGATCTATACGGCCTGGGGCGGTCTGCGGGCCAGCATGACAACCGACCGCTGGCAGGGCTGGTTGCTGATTGCGCTGATGCTGCTGGTCGGCGGCGTCGCTGCGACGCGGCTGCCCGCCTTCAGCCCGGATACAGCGCTTCCCGGCATACCCGCGTCGGCCGCGCTCAGCGTTGCGCTAACCCTTGTCATTGCCGTGACTGCAGCCAACCTGTTCCATCAAGGCTACTGGCAACGGCTCTGGGCCGCGCAGGACGAAAAGGCACTGGGCCAGGGCGCGCTGATTGGCGGTGTGGCGACCATTCTGGTTGTCGCGCTGGTTGGCGGCCTCGGTATTATGACGGTCATGAGCGGTGCAGATGTTGGCTCCCCACCCATTCCGTTCTTCGCAATGCTGCGTGATGCCTCCGGCTGGCTGGCGCTGCCGGCGCTGGTGCTGGCAATCACCCTGGTTGCCTCCTCGGTCGATACCTTGCAGAACGCTATCGTGTCGCTGGCGGTCACGGAGCGAAAAGGACTGAGTCTTGCCGCTGCTCGCTGGTTTACCTTTGTTCTGATGATTCCGGTGGTGATTATCGCCCTGCAGGGCATCTCGGTTCTGCGGCTGTTTCTGATTGCCGATCTGCTTTGCGCCACTGCGGTTGTGCCGGTCCTGCTGGGCCTGTGGCAACGGATGTCACCGGCAGCTGCGATAGCGGGTGCACTGGCAGGGCTGGTCGGCGCAGCGCTGCCCGGCTGGATTGCAACTGGCAGCGCGCTTCAGGGGCTGCTGCTTGCCAGCTTCCCGGACACCGTTCCGACCCTGCCGCCGTTTCTCGGTGCCCTGGCTGCCTCGGCACTGGTCAGTGTACTTTTCGCCCTCTTGCTGCCTGCCAGAAAGCCCGAACTCGCCGGCTGATCAACAGCGCAGCCGTGCCGCACGGCTGCGCTCCTGCCTCCCTCTTTGGCACTAAATGCCGATTAATTTGCCGTTTTGAACCAGCCAGCCATGGGGCCTGGCTGGCAGTCTATAGTCGTCCGTACGCACCCAAAATAAAAAGAGAACAAGACGATGACCAATGAGCACTTCGATGTGCTGATTATCGGTGCCGGCCTCTCCGGTATCGGTACGGCTGTGCACATATCACAGGAATGCCCCGGCAAACGATTGGCAATCCTCGAACGCCGCCAGCGCGTTGGCGGTACATGGGACCTGTTCAGCTATCCCGGAATACGCTCCGATTCGGACATGTTCAGCTTCGGTTACGATTTCAGGCCGTGGAATGATCTGAATACACTCGCCGACGGCCAATCCATTCGCAACTACATCAGTGATACCGCCCGCGAATATGGCGTCGACAAACTGATCCGCTTCGGGATCGAAACCGAGCAAGCTCAGTGGTGCAGCGAGCAGCAGCAATGGATCGTCAGCGCCCGGGATCTGGATACCGGTCTGGCCCGCCACTTCAGTTGCGACTTCCTTATCAGTTGCACCGGTTACTACGATCACAAAACCGGCTATCTGCCCGACTTTCCGGGCGTGGAGCAATTCCAGGGGCAATGCATTCACCCCCAACACTGGCCGGCCGATCTCGACTATCGGGGCAAGAGGGTCGTTGTCATCGGCAGCGGCGCCACTGCTGTCACAGTCGTGCCCGCCATGGCCGATCAGGCAGCCCACGTCACGATGCTGCAGCGCTCTCCATCCTACGTGATGACCGTACCGGCACGTGACAAGTTGACCGAAGTTCTGCGCAAGATCATGCCCGAGCGGTGGGCCAATGATCTGGCACGCAAGCGCAACATTCTGATTCAGCGCTGGCTGTTCAAGGCCGCCAAACGGTGGCCGGAGCGTATGCGCAGCTATCTGCTCAGGCAGGTCGCCAAACAGTTGGATGATCCGGCCAACATGAAGCACTTCACTCCCAGCTATATGCCCTGGGACCAGCGCCTGTGTGCGGTGCCGGACGGTGATTTGTTCAAGGCCATCAACAGCGGCAAGGCATCGGTGGTGACAGACCGCATTGACCGCTTTACCGAACACGGCATCCGGCTGGCATCCGGCAAGGAACTGGAAGCCGATATAGTCATCACCGCCACCGGATTGAAGCTGCAACTGCTGGGGGGCACGCAGCTGCTGATCGACGGCAAGCCGTTCGATCTGCAGCAGCAGATGACCTACAAGGGCGTGTTGCTGCAGAACGTACCGAATATGGCGTGGATTTTCGGTTATACCAACGCGCCCTGGACGCTGAAAGCCGATATTGCCGCGCGCTACGTCTGCCGGCTGATCAACCACCTGCAGGCAACAGGAATGCAAGTAGTTACACCTCGCGACCATCAGGGCTGCGCAATTGCAGACATGTCGGTCATGGGCGCACTGGAGTCGGGCTACGTGCAGCGGGCGAATGCGATTCTGCCCCGCCAGGGTCGGAGCCTGCCATGGCGTCTGCTCAATGCCTATGAACAAGATCGTGTGATGTTGCTCGACGAGGTACTTGAAGACGACAACCTCGAATTCCTGCCGCGCAACTCAGAATCCGGTAACAAGACAGCAGGCAGCAACAGCCGGGCAGCATAACAATGGGGATAATGCTTTGAACAACTCAATACAAAACCTGACAGTACTGGGCGCCGGCGTACTGGGCGGCCAGATCGCCTGGCACAGCGCATACAAGGGCAAACAGGTTGTGGTCTATGACCTGTTCGATGAAGGGCTGGAGCGCTGCAAGATCGCACATCAGCAGTATGCAGCCATTTACCAGAAAGACCTTGGCGCCACTGACGAGCAAATTGAACAGACTCGCGCCCGCTTGCGTTACAGCACTGATCTGGCAGATGCGGTCGGGGCTGCCGATCTGGTGATTGAAGCCGTGCCCGAGATTCCCGAGATCAAGTCACAGGTCTATCGTGACATGGCTCCCCTGCTGCCCGCTGAGTGCCTCATTGCCACCAACTCATCAACGCTGCTGCCGAGCCAGTTTGCCGAGGATACCGGGCGGCCTGCCGACTACTGCGCGTTGCACTTCGCCAACCTGATCTGGTCGATCAACCTTGCCGAGATCATGGCTCACGCAGGGACAGGCGAGCATACCCTGCGCAGCATCACGCGCTTTGCCATTGAAATAGGGATGATTCCGGTGCCGGTACGCAAACCGCAGAACGGCTATGTCATCAACTCGCTGCTGGTGCCGCTGCTGTCGGCCGCACAAACCCTGGTAACCAACGGCGTTGCCACACCGGAAACCGTCGACCGAACCTACATGGTGATGAACCGCGGAGCGAGCATGGGCCCGTTTGGCGTGATCGACGTCGTGGGCATGAAGACCGTCTACGACATCACCCAGTATTGGGGAAGCCTTAATCAAGACGAGCAGGCGCTCAAGAACGCGGATTACATCAAGCGCCACTTTCTCGATCAGGGCAAGCTCGGACTACAGACCGGCAGCGGCTACTATCAGTATCCAAACCCGGCCTACGCTGATCCGGGCTTCCTCGTCGAGCCGGGGCTGGAGGTCATCGATGAGATCGTCAGACTGACGCTTCCCTGATAAGCATTTCGGTGGCGAGGCCGTCTGGCCAAGCCACCAGGCCGTTATTGAGTTTGAACCTCGGTTTGGCAGGGTTTATCCGGATCAAAAACCAGCAACACGATCAGGGCCAACAGCGGCATTGCGCCGCCCAGCAGGGAGGCCACGAGCCAACCGCCGCTGACATAGGCCCACGCCCCCGCGGCGGAACCCACCGCTCCGCCAACAAAGAATGTCGCCATATAAATGGCATTCAATCGGCTGCGCTCGGCTTCACCCAGTGCGTAAATCGCACGCTGGCCAAGCACGACGTTACCGGATACTCCGAGATCAAGCAGCACCGCAGCGGCAACGAGTAACAGCAGTGACAGCGCTGAGCCGGGCGCGACGATATGCGTCATGGCAAAGGCAACCATCACGCAAAGCATCGCGCTGATCGTAGCCACACGGGTCAGCCCACGATCTGCCAGCCTGCCGGCAACAGGCGCAGATACCACGCCAGCGACGCCTGCCAGCGCGAACAGTGCGATACCTGACTGCGACATATCAAAGTCAGGCCCGGCCAGCAGCAGCGGAGTGGTTGTCCAGAACAGGCTGAAGGCGCCAAACATCATCGCCTGATAAAGCGCCCGGCGCTGCAGTATCGGAGTATGTGCCGCCAGCGTTGCCATCGAGCGCAGCAGCGCCAGATAACCCATGCTGGCGGTCGGAATACGGCGCGGAATGAGGCGATGCATCACCAGTACCAGCAACACCATCAGAGCGGCCGAGATGAAGAACATCCAGCGCCAGGATGACAGATCGGCAACAAAGCTCGATATCGGTCGGGCCAGCATGATGCCGAACATCAGTCCGCCCATCACATTACCGACCACCTGCCCGCGTCGTTCCGGCGAAGCAAGGTGGGCCGCCAGCGGGACAATAATCTGCACCGCAACCGCGCCAATGCCGATTATCAGCGAACACAACAAAAACTCGAGTGCACTCTCGGATAACGCCGTACCAACCAGCGCCAAAGCCAGCAGCAACACCATTGCGCTGATCAGCGCCCGGTTTTCCAGACGATCGGCCAAAGGCACTACCAGCAGCAGGCCGACGACATAACCGATCTGGGTCAGCGTCACTATCAGGCCGCTGGCTTCAGGGCTCATGCCCAGCGACGCGCTGATGGGCCCCACTAAAGGCTGGGAATAATACAGGTTGGCGACGATAAGGCCGCAGCAGGCAGCCAGGAAGAACATCAGTCCACTGGCAATGCTGCGGGTGTTGTCGGATAGGTCTGGCATGGCAACTCTCGATACCTGGATGTGCAGGGGGAGCCATACTACGCCTATTTATTCGTATTTTGTCGAACTAAAGTCACGGACGTCGTGAACAGACTGTTGCAGCAATCAAACAACGCTCATTCATTAAGCAATTTGAGCATGCTGGCGCGCTGCTCATCGCTGAGCGCTTGCTGCTTCATTGCCTTGGCGAGACTGGCATAGGCCGTACTCAATGCAGAGGAAAGGCTGGCGAGCTGGCTGCGCAGCCCATCCATCAGGGTGCTGCGCTCCTCGTCCGGCAGCCCCTGCTGACGCGCCAACTCAGTGATTTGCTGCTGTAGCTCGGCAATCTGCTGTTTGAGTTCGCGAATGTGCTTGAGCAGCCGCTTGATGACTTCAGGCAACTCACTGTCGTCGATATCCTGATTGCTGCTGCTTTTCAACGCCTTTTCAGCCCGCTCCGACAGCGCGACCTTGACGCTTTCTGCAATTTCCCGATTGCTCTGCGGCACAGCCTCCGGCGAGCGCTCCGTAACGCCGTCCGTCCCGTTACTGCGGGTAGCAGGATCAGTCCAGGTGAGATCGCCGATACGCATGATTGCGCCCTTCGCAGTGATGGATATCTATTCATATCGGTCGTTTATCGAAGGACTTTAGCTGCCACTGGCTTTGACCGGGGCGACAAGCTTCCCTATATTGTCCGCCGCCGCAGCCACTGCGGCATCGTTCTCGGGGCGGGGTGAAATTCCCCACCGGCGGTAACGGAGCCTGGCTCCGAAGCCCGCGAGCGCTCTGCAATGCGGAGGTCAGCAGATCTGGTGAGATGCCAGAGCCGACGGTTACAGTCCGGACAGGAGAGAACGCGACAGCACCCGCGTCGACGTAAGTCGGCGTGGCGCTGCCCGTTCGCCCTGATTCAATCTCACAGGATTTATCCATGAATCAGAGCAAGACGATGACCCAATTCCTACCTTCGCAACAGCGCATTGCCTTCATTCACGCGTCCTGGCACACCGACATCGTACTGCGTTGTCTGGACGGCTTCCGCGAGGAAATAGCAACGCGGGGCTACCATCCGGAACAGATTGACGTGATCGCCGTTCCCGGTGCCTACGAAATCCCCCTGCAGGCCAAGCTGCTGGCCAAAACCGGACGCTACGGCGCGATCGCCTGTTCGGGGCTGGTGGTCGATGGCGGTATCTACCGCCACGACTTTGTCGCCAACGCAGTAATCAGCGGCCTGATGCAGGTTCAACTGGAAACCGAAGTGCCGGTACTGACCGCGGTCCTGACGCCTCACCACTTCCACGAACACGCCGAGCACCAGAGCTACTATCGCACCCATTTTGTCACCAAGGGCAAAGAGCTCGCTGCCGCTGCCGACAGTGCCATGGCGCTGCGCTGGCAGGTACTGAACAGCTGAACAGCTGAACACCGGTCACACCGCCGGTGGCGTCAGCTGCCGGCAATCCTGAATCCGACCTGAAGAACCACCTGAAAATGCGCGACCTCATCGTTCGCAATATGGCCGCGGGTTTCCTTCACTTCAAACCACTCCATGTAGCGAATGGTCTTTGCGCACTCGGCAATCGCTACCCGAATGGCGTCATCGATACTGTTTGGGGACGAGCCGACAACTTCCACCTTCTTGTAGACATGATGGTTGGACATGATTTACCTCCGCCTTCTTGTCATGGGGTTCCCCCCAGTATGGCAAAGGGTTGCCGGTCTCGCCCGCCAAGTCCCGCTGCATTGCAATATGCTGTCATACGCATATAATCACAAATGCAAATCACTATCATTATTTGATTGATCGCAATCCAAAGGGAGCTTTACATGGCCGTGCGTTTTCCTCTGCAGGCGCTTGCGCTGGCAATTTCGACCACTTTCCTTCTAACCGCATGCAGCGACGACAAGCAAACCAGCGCTCCAGAAGCGAGCGCACCTGAAGCGCCGGTCGCAGAACAATCTCTTGCAAGTGCTACTGAATCTCCAGCCGTTGCCCCTGCCGCCATAGTCAATCATTACGCAGACCTGGCGCTGGCAACCTTCGAGGACGCACTGACAACCGCGAAAGCGCTGGACGCGGCCACCGACGCCCTGATTGCCGAGCCTACCGAAGAGAACCTGGCTGCCGCGCGGGCGGCCTGGTTGCAGTCGCGCGTCCCCTACCAGCAATCTGAGGTTTTCCGCTTCAGCAACGCCGTGGTTGACGATTGGGAAGGTCAGCTGAATGCATGGCCACTGGACGAGGGTCTGATCGACTACGTCAAGGCAGACGATTATCAGCATGCTCTGGGTAACGAAGGCGCCAACGCCAACATCATTGCCAGCACAGAGCTTAACGTCGGCGGTGAAACCCTGGACTTGACGACGATCACACCGGACCTGCTTGCCAGCCTGAACGAGGTTGGCGGTTCTGAGGCCAATGTTGCGACCGGCTACCACGCTATCGAGTTCCTGCTCTGGGGCCAGGATTTGAACGGCTTTGGCGCAGGCGCCGGCGAGCGCAAGGCAACCGATTACGCAACCGGAGAGGCCTGCACAAACGGCAACTGCGACCGCCGCGCAGCCTACCTCGATGCGGTCACCGATCTGCTGGTGTCTGATCTCAACTGGATGGTGGATCAATGGAAACCCGGAGTTGACAGTAACTACCGTGCCGAACTGACAGCACTGGAGCCTACAGCTGTCTATCAGAAAATGCTGTTCGGCATGGGCTCGCTGTCACTGGGTGAGCTGGCCGGTGAGCGCATGAAGGTCGCATTGGAAGCCAACTCCTATGAGGACGAGCACGACTGTTTCAGTGACAACACCCATAACTCCCACTACTACAACGCGCTCGGCATTCAGAATGTCTATACCGGCAACTACAAGCGGGTGGACGGTACCGAGCTGAGCGGCGCATCGCTGGCTGACCTGGTTGGCGAGATCAAACCTGAACTGAATCAGCAGCTGATCGGCCAGCTGGACGCCAGCGTTGCGGCATTGGGTCACATGAAGGAGATCGCCGAGGCAGCGGAAAACCCGGTTGCCTTTGATATGATGATTGCACCCGAAAACACCCAAGGTGCAGAGATTATCAACAACGCCATTAGTGCTCTGGTAGAACAAACCGGCTCCATTGAGCAGGTAGCTGCTGTTGTTGGCGTAGACTCCCTCGAACCCGACGATGCCGGCCACCAGTTCTGATTTGGCGTAGCTTCGGAGCCCGGCGGCTGGCCCGCCGGGCGTCCTGACAGAAACGATCCCTGCTGATACTTACTCCAGGCACAGTGAAACGCAATCCATGCTTCATTCTTTTCTGCGTGCCAGCGCCCTACTGGTCCCTGCGGTACTCTTCTCCAACCTGATCCAGGCCACTGAAGCCCCCTACCCAATTCAGGACACCCCGCTCACCGGTGGTGCCGGCAGTGTTAGTCAACACGACCAGAACGCTTACTCGCTGCCGCTGGCAAACATGTCGATGACCAGGCGTTTGGACTTCAGCGTAGGCAACAGTTTTTTCCGCAACCCCTGGGTTGTTGCTCCGGCGAGCACCGATGCCCGCGACGGCCTCGGGCCGCTGTTCAACACCAACTCGTGTCAGGGCTGCCACCTCAAGGACGGGCGTGGGCACGCCCCGGTATCCATCGATATGCCCTCGGTTTCGTTGTTCCTGCGCCTCTCCGTTCCGGCGGACCCGGCACAGGATGCAGACCTGCTGCGCGAACATGGCCTCAAACCTGCACCCGTGTATGGCGGCCAGCTGCAAACCTCAGCCATTCCCGGCATGAAGCCGGAAGCAGATATGATCGTTGAGTGGCAACCCGTCACCCAGACACTTGCAGACGGCACAGAGATCGTCATGCGCAAGCCGATTTACCATATCGAAAACCCCAACTACGGCCCGCTGCCGGATAACCTTCTGACCTCACCAAGGGTGGCATCGCCCATGATCGGGCTGGGCCTGGTCGAGGCGATTCCCGAGTCTGCCCTGCTGGCAAACGAAGATCCGAACGACGCTGACAGCGACGGTATTTCTGGACGCGCCAACCGGGTCTGGGACCGCACCAGCAAACAGACTGTTATCGGCCGATTCGGCTGGAAAGCCGGACAGCCCTCCATCCTGCAGCAAAGCATGGACGCCTTTGCCGGTGATATGGGTCTGACCTCCACCGTCGCTCCATCCACCGATTGCACCTCAGAGCAGGAATGCGAACGCTTCCCCGATGGCGGCCAGCCCGAGGTAACCGACAAAGTCGCCAGTTTTATCGAGTTTTACGCCAGCAGTCTGGCTGTCCCGACCCGCCGGGACATGGACGATCCGATCGTGAAGCAGGGTGCCAAACTGTTCAATGACCTGACATGCGCCGCCTGCCATACCCCAAGCCACACCACCGGTCAGGTCACGCGGCCGGAACTGAGCAACCAGATCATCTGGCCCTACTCCGACTTTCTTCTGCATGACATGGGGCCGGGGCTCGCGGATGAACGCCCGGAATTTCTCGCCGATGGCAACGAGTGGCGCACACCGCCGCTGTGGGGGCTTGGCCTGACCAAGGTGGTCAACCCGCAGGCAGGCTTTCTGCACGATGGCCGGGCGGAGACCATTGAACACGCTATTCTCTGGCACGACGGCGAGGCGCGCGCAGCCGCCGACGGCTACCGTCAACTGCCAAAGAATGAGCGTGACGCCCTGATTCGCTTCCTCAATTCCCTGTGAGGCAACACATGACCTTGACCCTTTCCCGGTTACTTTTGGCCACCACCACCACCCTGGGCATTAGCGTCGCAGCACAGGCGCAGGACACCTCCGCCCGAGCAGCCTGGCATGCCCAGATTGGGCATGGCTACCAACAGCTGGCAAGTCAGACTGAACAATTCGCCCAACAGGCAGACATGTACTGCTCCGCGCCCGGCAGCGACGACCTTAATGAGGTCAAGGCCGCATGGAGCAGCGCCTTTGCAGCGTGGCAGTCGGTTCGCTTCGTGGATTTTGGCCCTATTGAGCAGAACACGCGTGCCTGGAAGTTCCAGTTCTGGCCCGACCCCAAAAATCTGACCGCGAACAAGGCCCGCTACTGGCTCAATCCAGAGCGTGGTGAAATTACCGAACAGGTGCTTGCTCGCGACAGCGTTGCCATCCAGGGGTTTCCGGCCACCGAATATTTGCTGTTCGATGCCCAGGTAGCCGATAGCGAGCAAGCGCTGCCGGACGCGCGCTCCTGTCAGTTGCTGACGGCAATTGCGCACAACCTGCAAACCAACGCGAGCGGCCTCAGCAGTGACTGGCAACAGTTGCAGGCACGTTATCTGCAGGTTTCCGACTATGACAACGGCACCTTGACTGCAGCCATGCACGCCCTGGAGATCATGGCTGACTGGCGGTTGGCGGCGCCTCTGGGGGCGCGAGGCAACGGTAAACCCAACCCCTACCTGGCAGACGCCTGGCGCTCGGGGCAATCACTGGACATGATCCAGGCGTCACTGCAGGGGTTGGCCGACTATTTCGTTCCCGGGCTGAATGCCCTGATGGCCGAGAATGATGCCCTGCCTCTGGCCGAACAATTCAGTGCTCAATTGAACCGAACCCTGACCCGATTCGACACCCTGCCAGCCGATATCACACCGCTGCTTGAAAGCGAGGAAGGGATCGCCAGTCTGAACGCGCTGCTGGCCGACGTACGTGCGACCGGCCAACTATTGACCGGGCCGATCGCCGCCGAACTCAATGTGGTACGCGGGTTCAACTCCAGTGATGGAGACTGACCGATGCTTGATCGACGCCGCTTTCTAAAAGCGTCCTTCGCAGCCGGCTCATTCGCAGCACTGACAGCCTGCAGCACGCGCTTGCTGTCAAACGATGCGCCGCCGCTGACCCTGGTCAGTGCCGCAGACGATGCTGCCGGCCAGCACTATATCGGCGCCGTCGATGCAGCCGGCCAGGCTCGCTTGCAGATACCCGTTCCAGAGCGCTGTCACGGCGGATGTGCGCAGCCACTCGGAGATCATGTCGTCGTTTTTGCCCGCCGCCCCGGACGACTGATGCATGTACTCAACACGCGCCGTGGTGAGCTGGAGCGTACCGTTGAGGCGGGTGACGGCTACCACTATTACGGCCATGGCGTGTATAGCCCGGATGCACGCTTTCTCTACGTCACCATGAATAATTACCGCACCTCTGCCGGCCTGGTGCGGGTCTATGATGCCTTTGATGGTTACAGCACCGTAGCCGACTACGATCTCGCCGGCATCGGGCCGCACGAACTGCGCCTGCATCCCGATGGCGTTACGCTGGTTGTTGCCCTTGGCGGTATCGAAACCCACCCGGACTACGACCGCATCAAGCTGAACCTCGACCGAATGGCGCCCGCGCTGATACTGATGGACCGACATACCGGCGAAATCAGCGCACGGTACACCCCCTCACATCATCAACTCAGCTGCCGACATCTGGATGTGAGCCCTGATGGTATCGTCATCGCCGGCTATCAGTATGAAGGGCCGGAATGGGAGTCGCCCCCGCTGGTCGCACGTCTCGACACGGCCACCGGCGTCTTCAGCGAACTGGATTGGCCAGTAGAGGAACTGCTGCCACTCAGGAACTATACCGCCAGCATCGCAATCAGTCGGCAAAGCCCCTATGTCGTTGTCACAGCTCCTCTCGGTGGCCTGGCGTTGATCATTGACTACCGCTCGGGCAAGGTCATTCAGCGCGTATCGGTGACGGACGTTGCAGGTGCCCTGCCCCACGGCAAGAACGGATTTATAGTGTCTTCAGGGATGGGCGGCGTGTATCAGCTTTCGGCAGACAGCGGTCAGGCATTGCTGCGCGGAACCTATCCCATGCGCTGGGACAATCACCTCACGCCGGGGCAGTACCTGGCAAGTTGACCAGAAGAAACCCGGTCGCCACCGCTCAGCGGCTGGCGACCATTTTGGATATACATTGCCGGGACTCCTCCGGCAGGTCGATAAAGTGCATACCCGTCCAGAACTGCTCGCCGTTGATGCTGACACGGTTCCACAGGCTTTCAGCATCGAGCAGAAACTCATTCACGCCATTAAGGGTCATCGGCAGATTGACCTGAAGAGCAAAGGCCCGGTTCAGATCAACCGGACGATTGCTGAGCAGCATCAGGCCCTCCTCATGAAGGTCTACCACACGACCAAGGTGGTCTCCGGTATCCAGGTCAAAAACCTCCAGACTGCTGCTCATCTGATGCCGTTCCAATCGCCTTCGCTCTGTCATGTCGTACTCAACTTCTCAGGGGAGACTGCCGGTGACAAGGTCACTTCAGCAGGACCAGTTTGCGGGAAAAAAATAGTGGCGAAAAGCTATATCGACACCCATTTTGTCTAACCAATCCACATTTCCATCATTGTTCCCGGAGAAGCCACCAGCGGCGCATTGTCACTTCATCCGACCTGCTGTTTCAGGGTATTGTTCTGATACCACACCCGTATACCAAGGAATCTGACATGCGATTCAATCGTTTCTCCTTGCTCCTGATTGGCTGCGCAATGGCCCAATTAGTTAATGCCCACGAGTTTGAAGCCGGATCGTTACACATCGACCACCCCTGGTCGCGCGCTCTGCCACCCGTTGCACCAACCGGAGCCGCTTACCTGCAGATCAGCAATCAGGGAGAGCAAAGTGACACGCTTCTGGGTGCCGACACCCCGGCCGCCGAAAAAGTGGAGATTCATGAACACGTCCACGCTGACGGGCTGATGAAAATGCAGCGTGTTGATCGCCTGGAGCTCGCCCCCGGTCAAACGGTTCTCTTCAAGCCCGGCTCTTACCACCTGATGCTGTTCAATCTGAAGCAACCCTTGCAGGCAGGCGAGCAGTTTCCGTTAACCCTGCACTTTGATCGGGCGGGCGACGTACAAGTAATGGTGAATGTACAGGCAGAGGATGAGCCAGCATCCTCGAATGCCGACTCGGGTCACATGCATCACTGATCGGGGCGATCGCGATCGAGCAGATGGAAGCGCGGCAGTTCCAGATGCCAGCGGATGGCAGCCAGCCTGATCGAAAGCACCAGAGCGATGCAGATGGCGATGCCGAGGTCTTCGTGCAATCCCAATGACTGCAGGCCGATATAAGCCAGGGAGCCGACAATACACGCAGTGGCGTATATCTCCTTTTGAAAGATCAGCGGGATTTCATTACAGATGATATCCCGCATGACCCCACCTGCGACCCCGGTCATTACCCCCATGATTACGGCTGCACTGACCGGCACGCCATAATTAAGCGCGACCTGAGTACCTATCACGGTAAATACTGCCAGGCCGAATGCATCTGCAACCAGCAGCCCCGTTTCATTGATGGGACGGGTCAGTCGGACCCAGATCACCGTGCCGACAGCTGCCAACGTGGCAACCAGGATGTATACGTCGTCGCGAATCCAGCTTACCGGGTGATTACCGAGTATGGCGTCACGCAGAGTGCCACCACCCAGGGCAGTGATGATCGCGATGACCAGCACGCCAAACAGATCCATCGACTTGCGCCCGGCCATCAGCGCGCCCGTAATGGCAAATACCGCTACACCAAACAGATCAAAGACGTAGAACCAGTTCATTCAGGCAGCACTCCGAGGTGGCCCTGATCAATCCTCTCGACTGGGAGTTCTCATGGTCACAAACTCCTCGGCTGCTGTGGGATGAATACCCAGCGTGGCATCGAACACCGCCTTGGTTGCGCCTGCCTTGATCGCGACCGCCAGCCCCTGCACGATCTCGCCCGCCTCGGGCCCGACCATATGCACCCCGAGCACCCGATCGGTGTCCTTGTCGACCACCAGTTTCATCAGACTCTGCTCGCTGCGGCCGGCCAGAGTGTTGCGCATGGCACGAAAACGGCTTTCATAGATACGCAGACGATGCCCATCGGCACGGGCTTGCTCTTCCGATAGACCAAGCGTCGCGATATTGGGAATGCAGAACACCGCAGTCGGAATGTCGTTATAGTCAACCGGTACATACTCCTCCGGCCGATACAACCGACGCGCCAGCGCCATGCCTTCCGCCAACGCCACCGGCGTCAACTGCACGGTTCCGGTAACATCACCAATCGCCAGCACCGCCGGGTCGGTTGTCTGATAGTGCTCATCAACCCGAATGTTGCCGTTGTCGTCCAGCTCTACAGCGGTGTTCTCCAGCCCCAAATCGTCGGTGTGCGCGCGACGCCCCGTGGCATAGAGCACCAGATCCGTTTCCATCTGCTCACCACTGGCGAGGGTCACGCTCAGTGACTGATCAGCATTACGCTCAATGCGGGCGACGTCGCCGTTGAACCGCAGCCTGACTCCCTTCTCGGCGAGCACCGAGGCCATGTGCTCCCGCACGCTGCAATCAAAACCGCGCAGGAACAGCTCCCCACGATAGAGCTGGGTAGTTTCGCAACCAAGACCATGGAAAATGCCGGCAAACTCGATGGCAATATAGCCACCCCCAACGACCAGCACCCGTTTTGGCAGCTTATCGAGGAAGAACACCTCGTTGGAACTGATAACGTGCTCGTTGCCCGGGAAGTCCGGCACGTGCGGCCACCCTCCTGTTGCAATCAGAACACGCTCGGCACTGTAACGCCGACCATCTACCTCTACGTGATGCGAGTCGATGAATCTTGCCCGTCCTTCAATCAACTGCACGCCAGCGGATAGCAACAGGTTGCGGTAGATGCCGTTCAGCCGACTGATCTCGGCATTCTTGTTGGCGACCAGACGCGGCCAATCGAAACCGGGGGCAGCAACATCCCAGCCATACCCGGCCGCGTCGGCAATGTCCTCGGAAAAATGTGCCGCATAGGAAAACAGCTTCTTCGGCACGCAGCCTACGTTGACGCAGGTCCCGCCCAGATAGCGATCCTCGGCTACAGCCACCCTCGCCCCGAATCCTGCTGCCATTCGACTGGCACGCACACCGCCGGAGCCGGCGCCAATAACGAAGAGATCAAAATCATACTGGGACATGGGCTGTATTCCTGCCTGGACTTGAGTAATTGCTCAAGCATACCCCAAAACAGGCATTGGCTCAGACTACCTTGCGCAGCAGTGGCGCAGGCGCGTCTACCGGCAAGCGGCCGACACCAAGATGACGAAAGCCGTGCGCTCCGACCACTGCCGGATCGTACTGGTTTCGGCCATCAATGATGACAGGTGCACGCATGAGTTGGGCCATGAGTGCGAAATCCGGCTGCCGGAACTGCTTCCACTCGGTCAACAGCGCCAACGCATCAGCTTGGTTTAGCGCGACATAGGGGTCGGAGAACAATTGCAGCTGACCCCGTGCAACAGCTGCCGGATAGGCTCGGGCGATGTTGTCACCGGCTACCGGATCAAACGCCTTCACCATCGTGCCGGCGGCCAGCAACTCATCAATCAGCTCGCGACTGGGCGCATCGCGAATATCATCAGTGCCAGGTTTGAACGACAGCCCCCAGACAGCCACGGTACAACCGGCCAAACGCTCACCATAGACCTTGCGCAACATGCGTAGCGGCCAGCCCTTCTGCGCCTGGTTTCGCTGTTCAACAGCGGTCAGAATCGGCAACTCCGTATCATGCTCCCGCGCCATGTGCAGCAGAGCGCGGATGTCCTTCGGGAAGCACGATCCGCCATAGCCACAACCGGCATAAATGAAATGGTGGCCGATACGCGGATCAGCACCAATCCCCTTGCGCACCTCCTCTACGTCGACACCAAGCAGCTCGCACAGGCTGGCCACTTCATTGATAAACGAAATCTTGGTCGCCAGGAAGGTATTGGCCACGTACTTGGTCATTTCCGCCGCACGCCGCGGCATGCAAAGAATGCGGTCATGGTTACGGACAAACGGCTCATACAGTTGGCGCATGGTTCGCTCGGCGTCGGCATCCTCGGTACCGAGGATAATCCGGTCAGGCCGCATGAAGTCGTCGATGGCGGCCCCCTCCTTGAGAAACTCCGGATTACTCACCACACGATGCTGCCAGCCCAACCCTCGGCGCTGGCAAAGCTGGTCTAGAATCGCTTGCACCCGACAGGCCGTACCAACCGGCGCCGTTGATTTGCAGACAACGATGGACGGGCTGTCCAGGAGCACCCCGAGCTGCGCTGCCACCCCAAGAATTTGGGATATGTCGGCAGAGCCGTCCAGCGCCGGAGGTGTGCCAACCGCAATGAAGACAATGTCACTGTGGCTGAGCCCTGGGCCCAGTTGAGGGTGAAACGTCAGCCGTCCCGCACGCCGATTGGTCTGCAGCAACCCTTCTATCCCGGGTTCGTAGATCGGCGACATCCCACGCTGAAGCGCCGCAATACGCTCCTCATCAGCATCCACGCACGCAACCCGATTACCCATTTCGGCAAAACAGGCAGCCGTCACCAAACCAACATAGCCGCATCCAATAACCGTGATCTGCATGCCCGTCTCCTCAATGATGTGCAACGAGGATTGCGCCATGACGGCGTGACAGATGGATTACTCCACGGTTAAGCCTTGATGACGCGCCAGCATTGTTACCACGGCACGCCCTACCCCCATGGCAACGCGCAGGCTACAATCGGTGCAGGACACTCCACCAGCGGCAGACCCCATGAAAGGCACTACGCCGGAAAATTCGCACTGGATCGTGCAACTCAATTACCGCAATCGTACCGGCTCGTTCGCATTGCTGTTCGCAGCCATCGGAGTTCACTTTGCAGGGCTTGCGCATGGATGGCTCGCCTGGGCGCTGCTTGCTCTCCAATTCCTGCTGTATCCACACCTGATGTACCTGCGAGCAAGGCGCTCTGAGGCTCCCCTGGCAACAGAGCTGAATAGTCTGTTATGTGATTCTGTCCTGTTTGGAGCCTGGATAGGCTGGCTTGGCTTCCCCCTGTGGCTGAGCTACACCATGCTAATGGGCGTTACCATTAACCTTATGGTGTTTCGCGGACCCAGAGGGCTATTTCAGTCGCTCTTCGCGCTGGCTTGCGGTATCGCCTTCTCGGCCTTGCTGCAGCCTTTGCACCTCACGCTGTACAGCAACTGGATATCCAACCTCCTCTGCATCACCGGTCTGAGTCTTTATCTGATGATGGTTGGTAACGTGGCATTTACGCGAAATCAGCGCATCCGCGAAGCACGCGATCAACTACACGAAAGCCAGGAGACATTGCAGCAGGTCAACCGGGCACTCCAGCAGCAACTGCAGGAGAACACCGAGTTGCAGAACCAGCTCCGCGAGCTCGCCGACCGGGATCCGCTAACTGGCACTTACAACCGCCGCTACTTCGACGTCACCATTGCAAGAGAGTTGAGCTACTGCAGACGCCACGGAACATCCCTGGCGCTAATTCTGATCGACATCGATCACTTCAAATCAGTCAACGACACCTACGGTCACCAGGCTGGCGATCAACTACTGATATCACTGGCTGACCTGCTCAAACGCAACTCTCGCGGCAGTGACATTATTTGCCGGTTTGGCGGGGAGGAATTTTTAATTGCACTGCCGGATACTGACTGTGCCACGGCCGTAGCTCGTGCCGAGGAATATGCCAGAGGGTTTTCCGATGCCGGCGTTCGGTGGCAGGGCCAGCAGATCAGCGCAACCTTGTCCGCCGGTGTCGCGAGCTTTCCCGAGCAGGCTGAGGATGCAGACAAATTGCTCAGGTGCGCAGATATCGCACTCTACCAGGCCAAGAAAAGCGGGCGTAACCGAGTGGTTGCCTATAGCGGGGAAATGCGCTTGCAGATCCCTGCGACCGATTAGAGCGTAACGCTTCGGGGAATATAATAGAAAACCAGAGCCAGCATGCAGAGCGCACCACCCCAGATCAACGCCATGCCGGTCGGCGTTTGTGAGCGAGAGAAGCCGCCACCGATAAGCAGGACCCCCAACGTAAAGATGGCTACCGTGACCCAGAACTGTTCGCCGCTCATGCGCGCTCTCCTGCGTTGATTTGTTGGAAGTATATCTCAGGACAAACCCTGGCAATCCTGATTCACATCAGCTCACAGGAGGTTGTGCAAACGCAATCTTGCGGAGAGCGCAAAGCGTGAAACGCGTGAAACGCAATTCGCTGAGAAAGGCCTTGGCAACGGTAGTAAATCAGATTGGCTAGTGCGCAGATGACCGATTAACTCGAACATGCGCAGATGAACGCTCGCACAAACGCATCGACACAGGGGCGCAATAACGAGAACAGAAAAGGAGGGCAAACCATCAAGGACCGCAAGCGGCTTGCAGATCAGCAGAGATTTTTACGTATTACGCAAGCCCGCATGGAAACTGGTGCCCGGAGCCGGGGTCGAACCGGCACGACCTAAAGGTCGAGGGATTTTAAGTCCCTTGCGTCTACCAATTTCGCCATCCGGGCGAAAGAAAAGTTGGAGGCCGAGGTCGGAATCGAACCGGCGTACACGGATTTGCAATCCGCTGCATGACCACTCTGCCACCCGGCCTCAAAAGAGATAAGCTGCGCTGTGGATGACGTCAGCGCAACAAAAACTGGAGCGGGAAACGAGACTCGAACTCGCGACCCCGACCTTGGCAAGGTCGTGCTCTACCAACTGAGCTATTCCCGCTTAAAATCTTTACTACCTGACCATCTGGTCGCGAGACCTCGCGAGGCTGCGCGCCCCGCCCCGACCTAGTAAGGTCGTGCTCTACCAACTGAGCTATTCCCGCTTAAAAACCTTTACTACTTGACCATCTGGTCGCGAGACCTCGCGAAGCTACGCGCCCCGCCCCGACCTCGGAAGGTCGTGCTCTACCAACTGAGCGAATCCCGCTAAATGCCCTGCAGTGCCTTAACGCTTGCTGTCTGAGCTTGCCAGACTGCTCACTGCATCGGACGGCGCTCATTCTATCCATCTGCGCCGGCCTGTCAAGTTATTGATTCAAAAAAAGTTATTTGGAGGAATTTTGATCACTGTCCGGGCGCAGATGGGGCCATGCCGCGATCAGATAGACCACCATGGACCACAAGGTCAGCACCGCCGACATCGCCAGCAATATGTAGCCCACAATAACCCAAAGCGTAAGCTCCGGGGGGTTGGCCAGCAACACAACCAGCGCCACCATCTGCAGCGCCGTTTTGTACTTCCCGAGCTTGGACACCGCGACATGGGCTCGCGCGCCCATTTCCGCCATCCACTCACGCAATGCAGAAATCACCAGTTCACGACCGATGATAATGGCGGCGGGAGCGGTAACCCAGAAGTTGGCATGGTGCTGAACCAGCAGGACCAACGCGATAACTACCATGAGCTTGTCAGCAACCGGGTCCAGAAAAGCCCCAAATGGTGTACTTTGCTGCAGTTTTCGCGCGAGATAGCCATCCAGCCAATCGGTCACGCTGGCCAGGGTAAAGACCAGTGCTGCCGCAAGGTAGCTCCAGTGAAACGGCATGTAAAACAGCAGGATAAAAATGGGTATCAGCGCGACCCGGAGCAGGGTCAGGATATTTGGAATGTTCATGGGTTCCGCAGCCTTGGACGAACGGCCATTCTAATCGCTATGCAGAACAGCATAAATCTGTTCTGCGAGTTTTTTACTGATCCCCGGTGCTTTGGCAATTTCGGCTGCGCTGGCGCGCTTCAACTCCTGAAGACCGCCGAAATGTTTAAGCAGCTCTCGTCTGCGCTTGGGGCCGACCCCCGCGATACCTTCAAGACTGGAACTGGTTCTGGCCTTTCCCCGCCGTTGGCGGTGGCCGGTGATCGCAAAACGGTGCGCCTCGTCACGAATATGCTGGATCAGGTGCAGCGCCGGCGAGTGACCGGGCAATACCAGTTCATTGTCCGGGGTATTGAGAAACAGGGTTTCCATGCCTGCCTTGCGCGTTACACCCTTGGCAACGCCAACCAGCGTCAGATCATGGATAGCCAGCTCCTGCAACACATCACGCGCCATGTTCATCTGACCCTTGCCGCCATCGACCAGCAGGATATCCGGCATCTTGCCCTCACCGTCCTTGATCCGCGAGAAACGGCGCATCAGAGCCTGATGCATTGCCGCATAGTCGTCGCCTGCGGTAACACCTTCGATATTGAAGCGGCGGTAGTCGCTCTTGATCGGCCCCTCGGGCCCAAACACCACACAGGAAGCGACCGTCGCCTCACCGCTGGAGTGGCTGATGTCGTAGCACTCCAGCCGCGTCGGCATGTCGTCAAGCTGCAGCGCCTGCTGCAAGGCTTCAAATCGTTGCTGGACATGCTGACGATTGCTCAGGAGGCTGGCCAGTGACTGCTCGGCATTACTGCTTGCCAACTCCTGCCAACGTCGCCGCGTACCACGTACCCGCGGACTGATGCTGACGTTGAAGCCGCGCGCCTCGCTCAACGCACGGGTAATGACAGCAAAGTCCTCGTGCTCGGCGTTAACGATAATTTCCGCCGGCACCTCGCGCTCGGCACTGCCCAGGTAATACTGCGGCAAAAACGCAGCGAGCACCTCACCAGGCTGCTGCTCGATCGGCACCCGCGGGAAATGGTTCTTGCTGCCAAGCACTCGACCGTTTCGCACCATGATGACGTGCACACAGGCGCCACCCGGGGCGACCGCTGCGGCAACGATATCGGCGCTCCCCTGCTCGGTGTCGATGCTCTGCTGATCCTGCACCCGGCGCAGCAAGGCGATCTGGTCACGCAATTCAGCGGCCCGCTCAAAATCCAGTGCGGTGGCTGCCTTCTCCATCGCCGCGGTCAGCTCGTCGTTGAGCGCGTTGCTGCGTCCTTCCAGAAACATGACCGAATGGCGCACGTCCTCGGCATACTCCGCCGCATCGACCAGCCCAACACACGGTGCCTTGCAGCGTTTGATCTGATACTGCAGGCAGGGCCGCGTGCGGTTACGGTAATAACTGTCCTCGCATTGACGCACGAGAAAGGTTTTTTGCAGCAGGTTGAGGCTCTCGCGAATGGCACCGGCGCTCGGATACGGGCCGAAATAACGGCCCTTGGCGCGCTTGCTGCCACGGTGCAGACCCAGCCGAGGGAAGTCATCGTTACTGGAGAGAAACACGTAAGGGTAGGATTTGTCGTCCCGCAGCAGAATATTGTAAGGCGGACGGTTAGCCTTGATCAGGCTCTGTTCCAGCAACAGCGCTTCGGTTTCATTACCCGTGATCGTGGTATCGATCTGCTGAATGCGGGCGACCAGCGCTTCGGTCTTGGGGCTGAGCCCGGTCTTGCGGAAATAGCTGGACAGGCGTTTTTTCAGATTGCCGGCCTTGCCGACATACAGAAGCTCGCCGTCGGCATCGAACATGCGATACACGCCGGGCTTGCTGCTGGCCGAGGCCAGAAAGGCCTTGGCATCGAATACGGGTGAGCTGCTCACTGTCGGGACGGATCAACCATGCCGTGGCGCACCGCCAGCAGGGTCAGCTCGACATCACTGGTGATGCCCAGCTTCTCGAAAATGCGATAGCGATAGGTGTTGACGGTTTTCGGACTGAGGCAAAGCTTGTCGGAAATGCTCTGCACCTTCTCGCAATTGACAATCATCAAGGCGATCTGGATCTCGCGCTCGGAAAGGCAATCAAAGGGCGAATTGCCGCCCGGGTTGAACTGCTTCAGGGCCAGTTGTTGCGCAATATCAGGGCTGATATAGCGCAGTCCGGCGTGAACCTGGCGTATTGCCGTCACCATTTCGTCCAGCGCCGCGCCCTTGGTCACGTAACCTGCAGCACCGGCCTGCATCAAACGGGTCGGGAAGGGGTCTTCGTCGCAAACGGTTACAGCAATCACCTTTATGTGCTTGTCATGCTGGACCAGCTTCCGGGTAGCTTCAAGGCCACCGATACCCGGCATGCGCACGTCCATCAGGATGACGTCAGGCTTAAGCTCGCGGGCGCGAACCACTGCGGTCTCTCCACTATCGGCCTCGCCTATGACAGACAGGCCCGGGACATCGCTCAGCATGCGACTGATGCCTGTGCGCACCAGGTCGTGGTCATCGACTACCAGTACCTTGATCAAGTCCTACCCCTTGAACAAACCGAACCGAGCTATCCCACCGGGAGCGGAGGCAGCATCCGGACACGCAGCCTTACTATAATGGGCGAACGCACCATCCTGCCCGACAAGGAAATGCTCTGTCAGGCAATGATCGACGTGTTTTAGGCGCAACGATACCAAAACGACCAGCCAGATGAAATCACTTGTCCAGCTGCGCGAACTGCCGGTACCCGTCCAATGACTCAGCTACCATGGTCTGATGGACGTTATGGGTACTGCACGCAACACTGGCTGCAAACAACAGGCGCATAGCCCATGAACGAAAACGACAAGTTTACCCAGGCCGGCAAAACAGCGGTCATGCAGAACATTCAGGGCATCATCGGCTTTCTGCTTGGCTACCCGCCCTTCAATCTGATGGAGCAGGGTCATCTGGCTTGGCTGGTGGAGCACGCCCAGCTGCGTTTTTTTGCCGCTGGCGACCCCATTCTCCAGCCTCAGGATGGCCCCGTTCAACACTTCTTCATCGTCAAGCAGGGTTTGATTCGCGGAGAACGCGTAATCTCCGGCAACGACGAGCCCGATACCACATTTGAAATAGGTACCGGCGAGTGCTTTCCGCTGGCAGCCCTTCTGGGGGAGCGGGCTACGCGCACCCTTCACCGCGCAGCAGAGGACAGTTTCTGTCTGACGATCAACCGCGACGACTTCGTTACCCTTTTCAGCCAGTCAATGCCGTTCAGGGACTTCGCCCTGCGCGGTGTCAGCAGCCTGCTTGAACAGGTGAATCAACAGGCTCAGAAACAGGCGAGCGAAACCCTGGGAGCGCATTACTCCCTGGATACCAGGCTGGACAGCCTGATCGGGCGCGAACCCATCTGCTGCCCGCCAGAGACCAGCATTCGCAATGCAGTCAAGCAGATGCATGAAGCCGGGGTCGGCAGTATCGTCGTCATAGATCCGCAGCAGGCGCCGGCGGGTATTTTCACTCTGCGCGACCTGCGTGCACTGATTGCCAATGATGCCGCTGACCTGAACAACAGCATCGCGACCGTGATGACACCGCAACCAGCTGCGCTCCCCTCCTCCGCCAGCGCGTTCGACGCAGCCATCGCGATGACCAGACGGCATATTGCACACATCTGTCTGGTCGATGATGGCAAGCTGGTTGGCGTTGTCTCCGAGCGGGACCTGTTCTCGCTGCAACGGGTCAACCTGGTGCACCTGGCCCGTACGCTGCGTCAGGCCGAAAGCATCCAGCGGCTGCGTGACTTGCGCAGCGACATTCACCAGCTGGTCGACAGCATGCTGGCACACGGCGCATCCTCCGGGCAGATCACCCGGATCATCACCCTGTTCAACGATCACACGGTGTGTCGTGTCATCGAACTCAGCCTGGAGGAACACGGCGATCCGGGCATCCCGTTCAGTTGGCTGTGCTTTGGCAGCGAAGGACGCCAGGAGCAGACCCTGCATACCGATCAGGATAACGGCATGCTGTTCAGCGCAGCATCAGGCGCAGAGGCCGATGCGCACCGCGAACGTCTGCTGCCGCTGGCCCGCCATATCAATAATGCACTCGCCGAATGCGGCTTTACCCTGTGCAAGGGCAACATCATGGCCAGCAATCCGGACCTGTGCCTGTCGGCTCAGGAATGGCGAGACAAGTTTTCGCGCCTGATACGCAGCACCACACCGGCCAACCTCCTGAGTTCTTCGATCTACTTCGATTTCCGGGTGGTGTGGGGTGATAAACGTGGCCCTGAACAGGTTTTCGCCGAGGTCTTGCGCCAGATCGGCGGCAACACGCTGTTCCAACAGCAGATGGCGCAAAACGCCCTGCTCAACCGGCCACCCATTGGCCGCCTGCGTGACTTTGTAGTCGCACGCAGCGGCGCGGAGAAAGATACGCTGGATACCAAGGTGCAGGGGCTGAGCCCCTTTGTGGACGGTGCCCGACTGCTGGCGCTGGCCAATGGTATCAGCGTCACAAACACCCTTGAGCGCCTGCAACAACTGCGCGAACGCAGAGTGCTAGATCCCCAGGACGCCGACGCCTATATCGAGGGCTATCAGTTCATTCAGTTGGTGCGGATGCAGCAGCACCAGCAGCAGGAACGCGATGGCAAGACATTCAGCAACCGGCTGGACCCGGACACGCTCAACCAGCTCGACCGTCGCATTCTTCGTGAATCGTTCCGCCAGGCCAAGCGGCTGCAGGCCAGTCTGGCCTTGAGGTATAACCTGTGAACCCTCTCTCCTGGCTGGGCATTCGCCGCCGCGGGCTATCGCCAGCGCAGCAGCAACGGCTCGATGCACTGCCTGCCCCACAACCACTGGACGATACCCCGCTGGATGATTGTCGCTTTGTGGTGGTGGATCTGGAGACCAGCGGGCTGAACGTCAACCGCGACCGTATTCTGTCAGTCGGCGCAGTGGTGATCGAAAATAGCCTGATTGACCTGGGCAGCCAGTACGAATGCACCCTCTACCAGGAAAACCACCGTGTTACCGAGTCGGTCCTGATTCACGGCATCGCCCCCAGTGCGGTGGCAGACGGCGTAGCGCCTGCTGACGCCCTGCTGGACTTCATGGACTTTGCCGGTACCTGCATCTTCGTGGCCTTCCATGCCGCCTTCGACCATCGCATGCTGCAGCGCGGCCTGCGTGACGAACTGCGCCACCGGTTGCGACACCGCTTTGTTGATGTCGCCGAGCTGGCCCCCATGCTGTGCCCTGCCGGGGGGCGCAGGCAAAGCCTCGACGAGTGGCAACAGCACTTCAAGGTCGTCAATCAGCAACGTCATCATGCTGCTGCTGATGCACTGGCAACGGCCGAGTTGATGCTGATTCTGTTGTCACTGGCACGCCGGGAAAAACTTGAAACCCTGGCAGACCTGGATTCCCGTCTGCGTCACTGGCGCCGCTTGCGACAGGCTCGAATCGGCGCGATGTAGCGCGATAACCGGCATTTTGCCGTCATTTTACGCCACCAAAACCGCTTTTATCGACAAGCAGCTCTGGCAAATGGCACTGATTCTTGATAGCGTGCGCGCCCTCACCGAATCACCCATCCCTATCCGGAGCATTCCATGAACAGACACGCCTGGCTGAAGTCATCTGTTGCCTTGGCCGTCACCCTCGCCGCAAGCAGCGTCAGCGCCAATGGCCTGAGCATCAACGAACAAAGCGCCAGCGGCATGGGAACTGGATTTGCAGGACGCTCATCCGCCGCCGAAGACGCCAGCACCCTGTTTGGTAACCCGGCTGGCATGTCCAGGCTGGACAGAACCGAGGTCAGTGGTGGCTTTGCTGCCATTTTCGCTTCTACCGATATTGATGACGCTCAGGGTTTCGCCTCGGGCACCAATAAGGGCGACATGGTTCCGACGGCAACCATTCCGTTCGGCTACCTGGTAACCCCGCTGAACGACCGCTGGCATGCCGGCATCGGTATCTACGCCCCCTTTGGCGTTATCAGCGACTACGAAAAAGGCTTTCAGGGCCGCGTCCACGGCCTGTACAGCAAGGTGCAGGTGGTTACCCTGCAGCCCACCCTGAGCTACCAGATCAATGACCGGGTATCCGTCGGTTTTGGCCCTACCATCAACCGTATCAGCGGCAAGCTGACCAGCCAACCGCTTGCGGCGCTGGGCAGCGATGCCAAAGTCAACATCAAGGGTGATGACACCGGCTACGGCTTCAACGCTGGCGTGCTGGTGCAGGTTACCGATCAGGTGCGCTGGGGCCTGACTTACCACTCAGCCATCGACTTCGGGCCCGAAGGCCGTACCAAGCTCAGTGGTTTCTCGACGTACCCGGGGCTGGACGGCAGTTACGACGCCGCGCTGGACATCACCATGCCCGAATCGGTCGACACCTCCATCACCTGGGAACTGGATGACCGCTGGACCGTTTACGCCGGCAGCACCTGGACCCGCTGGAGCCGCCTGGACAAGATCGTGGTTGAGAACAGCGGTTTGCTGGCACCCTACCAGCCTAACTTCGGCAGCATTGAAGAACAAATGAAGTGGGACGACATCGTCTCCTGGGCGGTTGGTGCATCCTACCAACTGAACCCGCAGTGGGTTCTGCGTGCCGGCTTCACGTCTGACCCGTCGCCAACCAACGACACCCATCGCACCGTGCGTATCCCGGTATCGGACCGCAAGGTCTTCTCGGTAGGCGCCGGCTGGGATGTTACATCAGACCTGACGCTGGATATCGCGTACTCCTACCTGCGCGAAGCCAAGGGTGAGATCAACACCGCGGACTACACCGCCGAGTTCCGCAACCAGGCACACGGCCTGGCAACTCAGGCCACCTGGCGCTTCTGATCGACAGGCAATAAAAAACGCCCCGCATAATGCGGGGCGTTCTTGTTTCAGTGCTGCTGATCAGTGATCAACCGCAGCGCCTGCTCCACGCGGGATACGAATATCCTCGATCAGGTGCTGGATCTTCTCCGGCGGCGCCTTGGTTACGGATGCAACCAGTACCGCAGCGACGAAGTTGAAGATCATACCCAGGGTACCGATACCTTCCGGAGAGATTCCGAACCACCAGTCTTCTGCAGTCGCGGTCGGGTTGATGAACTTGAAGTAGACGATATAGCTGAAGGTGAAGGTCAGACCGACAATCATCCCCGCGATAGCGCCTTCCTTGTTCATCTTCTTCGAGAAAATACCCATGACGATGACCGGGAAGAACGAGGCCGCCGCCAGGCCGAACGCGAAGGCGACCACCTGCGCCACGAAGGCTGGAGGGTAGATCCCGAACAGGCCGGCAATGGCGATGGCGACACCCGCAGCTACCCGGGCAGCAAGTAGCTCCTGCTTCTCGGTAATGTTCGGCGCCATGTTGCTCTTGAGCAGGTCATGGGAGACCGAGGTTGAAATCACCAGCAGCAGACCTGCTGCAGTAGACAGCGCTGCAGCCAGACCACCCGCTGCAATCAGCGCAACCACCCAACCGGGCAGATCCGCAATTTCCGGGTTGGCCAGAACCATGATGTCGCGGTCCACGTACAGCTCGGTGGCAGCATCAGTCGGCTCGTTGCTGATCAGACGCTCACCGTTGGCACCACGCTCGTCAGTAAACTTCGGCGCACCAACGAACGGAGCACCCGGGCCGTATTGAATCACGCCATCGTTGTTCTTGTCCTGCCAGGCAATCAGACCGGCATTTTCCCAGGTCTTGAGCCAGGTCGGCACCTGTTCGTAAGCGACGTTCGGCACCGAAGTCAGCAGATTGGTGCGAGCAAACGCAGCAACCGCCGGCGCAGTGGTGTAGAGAATCGCGATGAACAACAGAGCGTAACCGGCTGATTTACGGGCATCACGCACGGTCGGAGTGGTGAAGAAGCGAACGATAACGTGCGGCAGACCGGCAGTACCCACCATCAGCGCCATGGTGATGAAGAACACATCGATGGTCGACTTGGACCCATCCGTGTATGCCCCAAAGCCCAGCTCAGCGCCCAGACCGTTCAGGCGTTCCAGTACCGATTGCCCGGTTCCGGTGACCTCGCTACCAAAACCCAATTGCGGGATCGGGTTACCGGTAATCAGCATGGAGATGTAAATGGCGGGAACCATGTAGGCGAAGATCATCACGCAGTATTGCGCCACCTGGGTATAGGTGATGCCCTTCATACCGCCGAGAACGGCGTAGAAGAACACGATGGCCATGCCGATCACGACGCCGGTGTTGATATCCACTTCCAGGTAACGGGAGAACACGATGCCAACACCGCGCATCTGGCCTGCCACGTAAGTAAAGGAAATGAAGATCACACAAATCACCGCTACCACCCGCGCGGTCTGCGAGTAGTAACGCTCGCCAACAAACTCCGGCACGGTAAACTTGCCGAACTTGCGCAGGTAGGGTGCCAGACACATTGCCAGCAGCACGTAGCCGCCGGTCCAGCCCATCAGGTAGACCGAGCCATCGAAACCGGTGAAGGAAATGATACCGGCCATGGAGATGAAGGATGCCGCAGACATCCAGTCAGCCCCGGTAGCCATACCGTTGGCAATCGGGTGCACGCCCTTGCTCGCCACATAGTACTCGCTGGTGCTGCCCGCGCGAGACCAGATGGCAATGGCGATATACAGCGCGAAGGTCGCGCCGACGAACAGATAGATCAGAGTTTGGGTATCCATCGCAGGGATCCTGTTCTTATTCTTCGTGGAAGTCGTACTTGCGATCGAGCTGGTTCATCTTCCAGACGTACACGAAGATGAGCACCACGAAGGCGTAGATGGAACCCTGCTGGGCAAACCAGAACCCCAGCGGGAAGCCGAAGAACTGGATGGCGTTGAGCTGGTCTACGAACAGCACGCCGGCACCGAAGGAAACCACAAACCAGACGACCAGCAGGGTCAGCATGAGTTTGAGGTTTTCACGCCAGTAACCGCGCGCTGCCTCTTCTTTTGACATGGACATTAGCGTCTCCATTGTTGTTGTTATTACGCCAGTAACGGTAGCACCGGGATGCGCTGGTGAAGAGTAAGACTTTGGTAGAACGGACATTCAGGATCACGAAATAAAACCTTGAAAACACATAAACTTATAAATATAAAACACTGATTTTTATTATCTTTAATAAATAAAGAAATAAAAATGACCAACCTATTAGACTAAAGACACGCCCTAGGCAGGAAGCCTTGAATACACGGCGAACGCCCACAATGGCAGACATCGTCTAGAGTGAAGGAACACCACTGGAGCGGAGACAGCCATGAAACACGTTGCTTTGTTGCTCACCAGCCTGTTTCTTTCGGCTCAGGCCATGGCGTTGTCGCTGTCCGACCTTACCCAACAGGACACCGCAACCGCCATGAAGGAGGCACTGACCCAAGGCGCGCAGCTGGCCGTCAGCGAACTTGGCAAGCCCGGCGGGTTCAGCAACAACCCGGATGTGCGCATCGAACTGCCCGGCAAATTGGGTAGCGCTGCACGCACGCTGAAAATGATGGGAATGGGGAACCAGATCACCGCACTGGAAAACAGCATGAATCAGGCCGCAGAGGCAGCAGTGCCCCAGGCGCAATCCATTCTGGTCAACGCCATCAGCAGGATGAGCCTGACAGACGCCAAGAGTGTCCTCACCGGCGGTAACGACTCGGCAACCCAGTATCTCGAACGCAGCAGCCGAGAAGAAATTCGCGCGCTGTTCTTTCCGGTAGTCAAGCAGGCCACTGACCAGGTCGGGGTAGCCCAGCAATACAACGCATTTGCCTCCCAGGCGGCGGGGTTTGGCGTTGTCGACGCCAACGCGACCAGCGTCGAGACCTACGTCACCGAGAAGGCGCTGGACGGTCTGTTCGAGATGATTGCCCAACAGGAAGCAACTATTCGCAGCAACCCGGCAGCGGCGGCCACCAGCATGGCACGCAAGGTATTCGGCGCTTTGTAATGCGCGGCAACCGGGCGTTATACCCGATTGCCGCTTGTCCTATTCGGTAATCACGCACATGGCCTTCAGCTTGACGAATCTGCTGCCGGTAATGCCCTACCCGATAATGGATACACAGACCGTAAAAGCTCCGTTCAATATCAGACCCGGCCACCAAGATGGCCTGCCAACCGCTGCATCGCAGCAGTGGTCATTTCGTAAGTGAACTCATTACTGGCAATCGGGTGTGAGGCGGTCCGAACAACAGTCAGCTCCACCGCCGGATTGATATGTATCAGTTGCCCATGCACCCCCATGGCTTCATACACGCCATCGGCGTTGTGACTGATCCACCACTGATTGTGATAGGAATAGCCGTCCATGCCACGCCGGCCGAAATCGGCAAAGGCTTTACGATCGGCGCCGCGCTGCAAATCCTCAATGATTGCGGCGGGAATGATCTGCTGGCCGTTCCACTTTCCGCCGTTGCGCATCATCTCGCCGAACCGGGCGAGATCTCGCAAAGTCGCATTCAGCCCCGCACCAGCCCACTCGGTCCCGGTCGGGTCGAGCAGCAACAGCGCGTCCTCCTCTGTCCCCAGCTTGCTCCAGATGCGTTCACCAATATGGCTCGCAACATCCTTGCCGCTGGCACGGCGAATCAGCCAGCCCAGTACCTCGGTGTGTACCGTGCGATACGCAAAATAACGGCCGTGCTCGCGGGCTGGGCCGATGGTCGGCAGGTAATCATAGAGACGGGTTGGGCCGGTCCATTGCGGTGACTGGGTAATGCCGGCAGCCAGGCCGTAGTACTTCACATCCGAGGTGCCGTCAGCGTAGACCTCGGAATACTTGATGTCCGCTGTCATATCCAGCACCTGCTGAACGCTGGCACCACGCCAACCGGAACTGCCCAGTTCGGGAATCAGATCAGTCACCTGGGCGTTCGGATCCATAACGTCCTCGGCGATCAGCATCGCTGCCACCAGACCGGTGAACGACTTGGTCACCGACCAGAGCATGTGCGGGCTGAGCGGATCGGGCTGATTGGGATACTGCTCATAAATCACCTTGCCGCGGTGCAGAATGATGCAGGCGTCCGCGTAGCTACGCGACAGAAACTGACTAAAGTCGATTTTGCTGCCGTCATTCAATGTGATGCTGAGCGCGTCGATCTGAGCGGTCAGATCGGCACCGCGAGGCAACTCACTGGCAGCACCACTGCCACGCCTGATCTGGCGTGACGGCACAAGCTCGCGCATATGCTGGAACGCCCAGCGCAGCTTCGGGTACTCGACCAGGTAGTTCTCGCGGGTAACCAGTTTCTCGGGGGCCGGCGGAAAGCCCTCCATGAAGCCCAGCAGCTCATAGCGCACGGTATCCGGCGCGGGAAGATCGGGTGCCGCATCAGCAGCGGCATGCAGGCGACGCCCCATACCCGGTTGAAAGCCATGAATCAGTGTCATCGAACTGTCCTGTTTTTGTTGTTGTGCAGCCCCTCACGTTAGGAGGTCGGTGTCAGCGCAGCAAGCATCCCCTGCTGAACGCTATGTTCCATCATTCAGACATTGAACGTTGGCGGCCAGTGTGGCTTGAATTCACCCACGCAGATGCGCACAATGCTGGACATTCAACCAGTATCCAATTCAAGCCATGCCCGCTCTGCTCGCGACCGACTTCTACTACCTGCGCAACTTCGAATTTGTTCTGGAGTGGGTGGGTGCGCGCTATGACGATCTGCTGAATGAGCAGGAGCGCCGGTTTATTCAGCATTTTCCGACTCTGCCCGAGCGCTCACGGGCGCTGCTGGTGCGCTTGATCATGCGCAAGGGCGATCATTTCCGGGTCAGCCGGCTGTGCTATGACGAGATCGGCGATATTGAGTCCGCGGCGCAGCCTCTGCTGGAGCTGAGCTGGTTGTCCGTTGAAGAACCCATCGATGTATCCAGCCTCGCCAGGCTGCTGCTCAAGACGGAATTGGCGTCACTGGATCTGGGGGTGGAACAGGCCGGCAAGCTGGGCAAGCAGGCGCTGATCGATGCATTGCTGGCCGGCAATCACGCACCACGGCCCTGGTACGCCTGGCCAGGCATCCCGACAGACAATGTCTTGAGTCTGCAGATCAGCGATCTGTGCGACCGGTTCAGGTTGCTGTTTTTCGGCAATCTGTCGCAGGACTGGAGCGAGTTCGTGCTGACCGAGCTCGGCCTCCAGCAGTACGAGTCGGTGCCGTTTCCGGCCGAATCGCGCAGCTTTCATCAGCCAGGCGATGTTGACCAGTACCTCTATCTCAGGCGCTGCCGGGACGAGCTTGAGGCCGGCGGCGACGCCATGACGGTTGTCGACCAGCTCTCGCATCTCACTACCAGCAACCCCTGGATCGAACGCCGGCATCAGCGTTTGCGCTTTCAGCTTGGCCAGCAGTTGGAACGCGAGCAGCAACTGGAGCAGGCGCTGGCACTCTACCTGCAGTGCAGCCACAGCGAAGCGCGCCAGCGGGCAATCCGGCTGCACGAACGGCTGGAGCAATACGAACAGGCCTACGCGCTGGCAACCACGGCGCATGCGGCGCCGCACACTGCAAGCGAGCAGCAGTTGGTCGAGCGGGCACTGAAGCGGCTGGGGCGCAAACTCCAGCAACCGGTACCCAGGCCCGGGCCGGAGCCCGAAACGAAAACCACGCAACTGATACTGCCGGGGCCGGACCCGCAGGGTGTTGAGCTGGCTGTTGCCGCCCATCTGGCTGCGCCGGATGCACCGGTGTTCTACGTCGAGAATGCGTTGATCGGCAGCCTGTTTGGCCTGCTCTGCTGGGAGGCGATTTTTGCGCCCCTGCCCGGCGCCTTCTTCCACCCGTTCCAGAGCGGGCCAGCCGACCTGTACGACGCCGACTTTGCCGACCGTCGCGCAGCGCTGTTCGATGCCGCGCTGGCCCGGCTGGACGATGGCAGTTACCGCGAGCATATCCGCAGCATCTGGCAGCAGAAACAGGGGCTGCAGTCGCCCTTTGTGTTCTGGGGGCTACTCGACGAGCCACTGCTGGAACTGGCTTTGCACTGCATCCCTGCCCGCCACCTGCGGCTCTGGTGTGAACGCATGCTCAGAGACATCCGCGCCAACCGCGCCGGCATGCCCGACCTGATCCAGTTCTGGCCCGCCGAGCAGCGCTATTGCATGGTCGAGGTCAAAGGGCCCGGCGACCGCCTGCAAGACAATCAGCGCCGCTGGCTGGCGTTCTGTGCCGAGCACGCGATGCAGGTTGAGGTAGTACATGTGCAGTGGGAGACGCCATGACCTACCAAGTTGCCGTGCGCGCGCTGTGCGAATTTACCGCCAAGCATGGCGACCTGGACCTGCGCTTTACCCCTGCGCCCACCGCGCAGGAAGGCATCGCCGGGCACCAGACCGTGGTCTCACGCCGGGGCGCAGGCTACCTCAGCGAGCTGACGCTGGCAGGCAGCTATCCCGGTTTGCTGGTAGCAGGACGGGCCGACGGCTACGACCCCGAGCAAAATCTGCTGGAAGAGATCAAGACCCACCGCGGCGACATCAGCCGCATCCCGGACAACCATCGGGTGCTGCACTGGGCGCAGGCCAAGGTCTACGGCTGGCTACTGTGTGCCGAGCTGCAACTCGAAGAGATCGATCTGGCGGTGGTGTACTTCAACGTGGTCACCCAAAAGGAAACCGTCTTTCGTGAGACGTTTGCCGCCGATGCGCTACGCCAGTTCTTCGCCCAGCAGTGCGACCGCTTTATCGCCTGGGCCCGGCAGGAAACCCATCACCGTGGTGCCCGCGACCAGCAGCTGCAGCAACTGACCTTCCCCTACCCCAGTTTCCGTGCCGGCCAGCGCCAACTGGCCAAGGCGGTTTACCGCGCGGCGCGTGACGGCAAGACGCTGATGACCCAGGCCACCACCGGCATTGGCAAGACGCTCGGCACCCTGTTCCCGCAGCTCAAGGCGATGCCAGAACAGCAGGTGGATCGGCTGTTTTTTCTCACTGCCAAGACACCCGGTCGGCAGCTCGCGCTGGACGCTCTGCAAAGCCTGCGTGCGCACAGCGAGACACCACTGAACCTGCGCATTCTGGAGCACATCGCACGCGACAAGGCCTGCGAGCACCCGGACAAGGCCTGCCATGGCGAATCCTGCCCGCTCGCCGAAGGCTTCTACGACCGCTTGCCGGCCGCCCGTGCCGAGGCCGTTGCCGAGCAATGGCTAGATCAGACCGCCGTGCGCCGCATCGCCCTGAAACACAATATCTGCCCCTACTACCTCAGTCAGGAGCTGTGCCGCTGGAGCGATCTGGTGGTGGGCGACTACAACTACTACTTCGACATGACCGCCCTGCTCTACGGACTGACGGTCCTCAATGACTGGCGCGTCACCGTACTGGTCGACGAAGCCCACAACCTGATTGATCGGGCACGCGGCATGTACACCGCTGAGCTGGACCAGGGCGTATTCAATACCCTGCGCAAACAAGCCCCGGTGGCCCTGAAAGCACCACTGGACCGGGTCGCCCGGCACTGGAATGCGCTGCACCGCGACCAGACCGAGGACTATCAGATCTACCCGGCGATTGCCGACCTGTTCATCCTCAGCCTGCAAAAAGCCGTCAGCGCCATTACCGAACATCTCACAGACCAGCCCGATGGCAACGCCAACGCGCTGATTCTGTTCTACTTCGACGCCATGCTGTTCTGTCGCTTGGCCGAAGCCTATGGCCCGCATTCATTGTTCGACATCACCCGCCATGCCGGCGCCAGTGGCCGCCGCACCTTGTCGACCCTGTGTCTGCGCAACATGGTGCCGGCTCCGTTCCTGCAGCAGCGCTTCACCACCGCCCATAGCACCACGCTGTTTTCTGCGACCCTGAGCCCGGCCAATTACTACCGGGATCTGCTCGGGCTACCCGAGGACAGCCAGTGGCTGGAAGTCGAGTCTCCGTTCCATGCCGACCAGCTCAGCGTCTCGGTCATTCGCAACCTGTCTACCCGCTATCAGCACCGCACCGCCAGCCTGCAACCGATCAGCGAACTGATGGCCAAGCAGTTTACCCGCCAGCCCGGCAACTATCTGGCCTTCTTCAGCAGCTACGCCTACCTCGAACAGGTCGTGGAGAAGTTCCAGCGCCTGTACCCGGATATCCCGGTCTGGACTCAGTCACGCAGCATGAACGAAGGAGAACGCAGCGCCTTCCTGGCGCGTTTCCATGAGCACGGCCAAGGCATCGGCTTCGCCGTGCTCGGCGGCGCCTTTGGTGAGGGTATCGACCTGCCGGGGCGTCGTTTGATCGGCGCCTTTATCGCGACCCTCGGGCTGCCGCAGATCAACCCGGTCAACGAAGAAATGCGCGAGCGGCTGGAGGTCATGTTCGACGGCAGCGCTGGCAGCGGATACGAATACGCCTACCTGTACCCCGGACTACAGAAGGTAGTGCAGGCCGCCGGACGGGTAATTCGTACAACGGAGGATCAGGGCGTGGTCTATCTGCTCGACGACCGTTTCGGTCAGCGTACGGTGCGCGAGCTGCTGCCGCGCTGGTGGAGGATCGGCAACCGCAGCCTCACATTGAATAAAATGATTTATAAAGCACCTCTAATTAATTGATTTAAATTGAAATACAGAATAAATATCAGGCCATCATTCCCCCCTTTAATTCGCCCGCACTGTCATGCCATTGCCACCAACGTAGCGGCTTGAACGCGACACAGATGCAAGGTAACCGAGGCAGCCACAGAGGTGTAAAAGTTGCAATTTTCTGCTCAAATCGGGTTTTCCATGGCAGGAGCCCGAGCCAATGCAGGCAAAACTTGAACAACGATCCTTTCTGCTGATGCTGGTCGTTGTAACCTTGCTGTTTCTCTATCTGCTCAAACCTTTTTTCGGCGCCGTATTCTGGGCATGCGTGATTGCACTGCTGTTCCACCCATTGCAGCTGCGCTTGAGCAAACGCTGGAGCGGCCGGGACAACATGGCAGCCCTGGCTACCCTTGCGGTGTGCATGGCCCTGTGTATCCTGCCAGCGGTATTCGTTATCACCTCGTTTGTTCAGGAAGGCCATGCCCTTTATGAACGGGTACAGACCGGCAAGCTGGACCCGGCAGCGATCATGGAAAAGCTGAAGACCAGCTTCCCGTTGGTCGAAAGCCTGTTTCACCGTCTCAACATTGACCTAGAAGGCGTCAAGGCCCTTGCCACCAACGCCGCCGTTACCTCAAGCCGCTTCCTCGCCCAGAACGCGTTCCAGCTGGGCCAGGGCACATTGAGCTTTTTCGCAAGTCTGGCGCTGATGCTCTATCTGGCGTTCTTCCTGCTGCGCGACGGTCCAGAGCTGGTACGCATGCTGGTTCGTGCCCTGCCGCTGGGTGACGAGCGCGAATACCAGCTATTCGGCAAGTTTGCCGAGGTAACCCGGGCGACGGTAAAAGGCAACCTCGTGGTCGCAGCAGTTCAGGGCGCACTGGGCGGGCTGATCTTCTGGGCTTTGGGCATCCCCGGTGCGCTGCTCTGGGGTGTGGTAATGATGATGTTGTCGCTGATCCCGGTGGTCGGCGCCAGCCTGATCTGGGGCCCCGTCGCGATCTATCTGCTGGCAATCGGGCACTGGACCCAGGGTATTATCCTGATCGCCTTCGGCGCGCTGGTAATCGGCCTGGTCGATAATCTGCTGCGCCCGCTGCTGGTTGGCCGTGATACCAAGCTGCCGGACTATCTGGTGCTGTTGTCTACCCTCGGCGGCTTCGCCCTGTTCGGCATAAACGGCTTTGTCATCGGGCCCTTGATTGCAGCGCTGTTTATTGCCTTCTGGCAGATCTTTTCCGAGGAATTCAACCCGATGGCAGACGCGAAGGCGCAGGAGCCGGAGACACGGCCGCAGGCCGAAGACCCACAGTAGCAGTAGTGCCACTACCTTCCTGTCGCCGCTCAGCACGGGCATTAGCTGCCCGTCTGATCCGGCGTCCAGGACACGACCCTGTTGCGTCCCTGCGCCTTGGCAAGGTAAAGCGCCCGGTCCGCAAGATTGAACCAGTGATCAACATCGTGCAGACCATCAAAAAAGTCGCAGTAGCCGATGCTGACGGTAATGCCGATTTCGATGTCGTCGTCGAGCTGGATGCAGGACGCCTGCAGCGACAGCCGAAATCGCTCCAGCACATCGAGCGCATTTGTTTCTGACGTCTGGGTCAGCAGCACCGCAAACTCCTCTCCCCCTACCCGCGCATGCACATCCGAGCGCCGAACCGCATCGGATAGAGTCTGCGCAAACATCTGCAGAACCTTGTCTCCCGCCTGATGGCCGTATTTGTCGTTTACCGACTTGAAAAAATCGATATCCATGACCGCCAGCGAGACCTGCTGGCCATAGCGCAATGCCTGCTCGAACAGACTGTCGGCCATGCTGAAAAACAATTTGCGATTGGCCAGTCCTGTGAGGGCATCATGGGTTGCCTCACGCAACAGCGCAGCTTCGGCTAAAGCCCGCTGCTCTTCCAGCTGGCGGGCGCGGATCATGGTGCCCAGCACGCTCGCGAACGGTGCCAGCAACTCAATCTGTTCGCCGCTGTAACCACCCTCCCGGTTGCCAACCGCAATCATCCCCACAGCCTCACCATTGAACCGCAGCGGAATGCCCAGGAAATTATCAATCGACGGATGCCCGGACGGCTGCCCCCGACTGGCCGGATGACGGCTGACCATATCGGTGCAGACCACTGTATTGTGGGTTACCACATGGCCAAACAGGTTGTTAAGCGAGTGAAAGCGCAGGGACTGACCCTCGTCCCGGTGGGAGGCATACCAGGCGCGACTGGCGTCATCCCAGCTGATATTGGAGATGCTGGGCACCTCCAGATACTGCGAACCGTCTTCGCTGTTACGCAGAATGCCAATAAATCCGACCTGACTGTCCGTTATTGCCAGCAGCGGCTCAAACAATCGGTCGCAGGCCGCCACCAGACTCTGATCCACCAGAAAGGCCTGCTGAACCTCGGCCGCCAACGACATCAATTGCTGCTGGCGCAGATCCAATAGCTCGAGCCGTCTCAGTTCGGTCACATCCCGAATACTGCCGCAGAGCCGTGCATACACCCCCTGTTCCTCCGCTGGCAGTGATGCTGCTGCAACCACGATCCAGCGGTAATTATCCTCACCGACGCTGACGCGCAGTTCTATTTCGTGAATTTCGCTGGTAGAGCGACTGAACGATCGGCTTCGCACCAGATCAATCAGTCGCTGCCGATCACCCGGATGCACGCGCGCGAGGCAAGCGTCCAGTGACAGCTCGCCGGCATGTGAGCCGATCCCCAGCCACTGCGCAACACGCTCGCACAGCGAAATGAACGAATCACCCGAATACCATTCCCATACCCCAATGCAGGCGGTTTCCAATGCGACCAGCAGACGTTGTCCTGCTTCATATTCGGCGCGTTCCCCCTGTTTTAACGGGGTAACGTCCTGCAAGTGCACCCGCACCAGTCCAGGTCCAGGACACACACCGTCAAATGACAGCAGAATCCAGCGCTCGCCAACCAGAAAGATCAGTTGGCGACGCCTGCTGTGATCTTTCGCCAACTGAATAAACAGCTCATCAAGGCGCCGCGCAGACAGCGGTGAAACGAGCAAGCCAAGCCCGATCCCTTGGCTGATCCGCATCGTGGTGTCAGACCCTACAACAGCATCCAGCGCGCCATCCCAGTCGGCGAGCACATAGGGTGAGGCCAGGTGGATGACCACCTCGGCGTCGTGGCGTAATTCTTCCGTGTTGCCGCTCATGTGCCTGGCCATTGCACACATCCCTCATTGACTCGAATCCTCTTTACAACGAGTCGGTGCACACACTGATCTCCGCGTCAGCACTGCTTGCGGAGATCAAACTCGCTATGCCCTGGAACTATATTGCAGTTTCTTGAAGCATAGTTTTGATCAGTGATGGCGCAAGGCCGCTTGGGTCAAGAGATTCCCCAGGTCTATGCGGAATGCGCGCCAGCCGTATAATGGCCACCTTGTTCAGGGTAACGGGCAGGTCAATGACAGAGCTGCAGCAGTCAGGCAACGTGATAACAGCGCAAGCGGTCATACTCAACCGCGCACGCCTGCGCCCGCCGCCGTTACCCAAAGCCATGCTTGAACGCGATGCGCTGATTCAGCGCCTGCGTGGAACAGGCAACCGTCTGACCCTGCTGACCAGCCCCCTCGGTTACGGCAAGACGACGCTGATGGCAGCCTGCGCCATCAACATGGACGAAGACTGGGGCTGGCTGCGATGCTGCAGCGCAGACAACCAGCCGGTGGTGTTTCTGCAGCATCTCGCTGCCCTGTTCGGCCTGCTGCCGTCGTCCCCTGAACAGGAGCAGACACTCGGCACCGCGTTGTTCAATGCACTCGAAGCCCGTTCCCGGCCTTTCACCCTGTTTCTCGATGATCTTCATCTGCTGCGCTCGCCAGGCACCCGACGGCTGCTGAATGACCTGATTGGCTTCGCCGCGCCCCAACTAAGGATCGTCGCGGCAAGCGAAGGGCTACCCGAACTGGAAATCGCGCACCTGCGCAGGGACCAGCAATTACAGCTGATCGGCACCAGTGAGCTGTCGCTCGACAACACCCAGATCGCGCAACTGGCAGCCATACGTGGCGCCCAGCTGGATAACGACAGCATCTACCAGCTGCGCACCAGCAGCGAAGGTTGGATCAGCGGCGTGCTGCTTGCGCTGGCAGCACGCGCTGACAACGCAGACGCCGGCGAATATATCGCTGACTACCTCAGCCAATCGCTGCTGCAGGGTCTGCCGCCCAAAATACAGTACTTTCTTCAGCAGACAGCGGTGGTCAGTGCGTTCAACCCGGAGCTGGCCGCCCTGCTAAGCGGGCACGAGCAGCCTGAGCGTACCCTGCGCTGGCTAACTCGCCACGACCTGTTCATTCAGCCCAACCCCGATGATCTGCTGACCCACCGCTATCACCCCGCCCTGCGCAGCGCCTGCCTTCGTCACCTGCAACGCCGCGACTCAGCGTCACTGCGTGCCCTGCATCTGCAGGCCGCCGACTGGCTGCTGCAGCATCGCTGCTATGGCGAGGCGGTCTACCAGCTCGGCCGCGGCGGCGATTACAACCGCTTGCTGGCCGAGGTCGAACAGCACAGTTTTGACCTGCTGCGCGAGGGCAAAGTCGACTCCATCGTCGACTTCCTGATGGACTTGCCCGACCGTGACACCGATCACCTGACACTGGCGATCACCGAGGCGAGCACCGTAATCGCCACCAATGATATCGAGCGTGCGCGCCACTGCCTGCTGCTCCTGCAACGCCTGGTGCGTGAGGCGCAGGTGCCCGCCGATCGCCCCGAGCGGCTATTCCAGACCATCGCTTTTTTGCGCAGCAGACTTGCCGTACTGGGCGGCAACTACCGGCATGGTCTGCGTCTGACCGACAGCAGCATGCGGCACTGGCCCCAACGTACCGCCGCCAGCGCTGTGCTGCTCTACAACCGCGCCAGTTGCCTGCTGGCACTCGGCGATCTGGATTGCGCCGAGCAGGCGGCCCATGAGGCACTGGAACAACTGACCCAGTTCGCCTTCCGCGGCTACACCCACAACCTGCACCTGCTGCTGACCCAGATCGACCTTGCTCGCGGCGATACCCTGCAGGCTGACCAGCGCCTGGTGAGCATGCTGCAGCACGACCCGGCAGCCACTTCCAACACTTTCTACGACCTGTTCCTCAACATTGGCCAGGCGCTGGTCCAGATGCAGCAAGGCAAATTCGAGGCAGCACGCCAGCAGCTGGCCCAGGCCGAGGCCGCCGCGCTGGAGGTGGTGCACAGCGCAGCCCTGCCCTGGGTATTGCACCATCAGGCCTGTCTGTACGACGCCTGGGGTCAGCCCGAGCAGGCAATCAAGCTCTGGGATGAGTCGCGCAGGCTGGCATGGCAATACCGTTTGTACGGTATCTATCGCATCGCCGGCGCCTGGCGGGTACGACTGGCGGTGCGTCAGCAGGACGAGCCCATCATTGCCCAGTGGCTGGATGAATGGGCCTGGTGTGAGGCGCACTACGGTGAGGCACTGCACTATGAAGAACGCCTGGCCCGCGGGTGGGTGCTCTGCCATCAGGGGGAGACTCGAACGGCGCAGGCGCTGGCCCACCAGCTACAGGAGCAGGCAAGTGTAAAGGGCAACCGACTGCTCGCGTTGCAGGTGCATCTGCTCAACGCTCGGATCGCCCGAAACGGGCATCAGCAGGCCGAGATATACTCGGCGCTGGAACAGGCTTTGCAGCTGAGCCTTGGCCACCGCCTGGGCCAATTGCTCCAGCACGAAGGCACCGAACTGCGCAACGAGCTGCGTAAGTTACTGTCACCCGCCTTCCGACGCCAGCAAGGCTTGCCCGACCTGCCGACCAGCAAGCAACTACCCAATCCACTGCAGGCCCTGCTTGCTGACGCCGATCCGCAGCAAACCCTGATCGATCCCTTAACCCGACGTGAGCAGGACGTGCTGCAGCGGATCGCTCGCGGCCAGGGTAATCAGCAGATTGCCGAGGGTCTTAACGTCAGCCTCAGCACGGTCAAGACCCATATCAACAACCTGTTCCGCAAACTCGGCGCCGCCGAGCGGCAGCAGGCCATTCAGATTGCCCGCACACTGAATTTGCCGACCTGAATCTCCACCCGTCTCCACCCAAAATTCAACCTGTAAATCCACCCGTGGTTTGACGCAAACCCGCGTCCGGCTTGTTACAACGTCTGCCTGTGATCCACCCTGCCGACGAGGCCATCATGTCTGACAAGCTGCTGAACGAACGCGAGCTGAATTTCCAGCTCTACGAAATGCTCGACACCGAGGCGCTGCTGCAACGCCCGCGCTACGCCGAGCACGACCGCGCCGTCTTCGACGCCACGCTGGAAACCGCCCGCGGCATCGCTGCCGAATTTCTTGCTCCGCACAACCAGAAAGGCGATGCCAACGAGCCGACCTTCGACGGCGAAAAGGTCACCCTGATTCCGGAAACCAAAGCCGCCTGGGATGCTCTGGCCGAAGCTGGTTTCCACGCTGCGCACCACGACGCCGAAGACGGTGGCCTGCAACTGCCGGAAGTCATCCTGCGCAGCTGCGTTGCGTATTTCAGCGCCGCCAATATCTCCACTTCCGGCTACTCCTTCCTGACCATCGGCTCCGCCAACCTGGTCAAGAGCTTCGCCAGCGATGCGTTGCGCGAGCGTTTCCTGCCGCCGATGCTGGACGGCCGCTACAGCGGCACCATGGCCCTGACCGAGCCGGGCCAGGGCTCCGCGCTGGGCGACATCCGCACCACCGCGCGCCCGGCAGCAGACGGCAGCTACCGCGTATTCGGCCAGAAGATGTTCATCTCCGGCGGCGACCACGAGCTGACCGACAACATCGTGCACATGGTGCTGGCTCGTATCGAAGGCGCACCGGCTGGCGTCAAGGGCATCTCGCTGTTCCTGGTACCCAAGGTGCTGGTCAACGAGGACGGCAGCCTGGGCGCGCGCAACGACGTCGCACTGGCCGGTCTGCTGCACAAGATGGGTTACCGCAACACCACCTCCACCGTACTGAGCTTCGGTGAGCAGGACGGTGCGGTCGGCTATCTGGTCGGCGAGGCCAACAAGGGCTTGTCGTACATGTTCCAGATGATGAACGAAGCCCGTATCGGCGTAGCCCTCGGCGCCTCCGTGCTGGCCTATCAGAGCTACATTCACGCGCTCGACTACGCCCGCGAACGCCCGCAGGGCCGTCTGCCGGGCAGCAAGGACCCGCTGTCAACCCAGGTGCGCATCGTCCAGCACGCTGACGTGCGTCGCATGTTGCTGCAGCAGAAGGTCTACGCCGAAGGCAGCCTGAGCCTGTGCCTGTATGCCAGCAGCCTGTTCGAGGACTCGCACACCGCGCCCACCGAAGCCGAGCGTGAAGACGCCAACGAGCTGCTCGATCTGCTGATCCCGATGGTCAAGTCCTACCCGTCCAAGTACGGCGTGATCGCCTCCGATCTGGGTATCCAGATCCTCGGCGGCTCCGGTTACATCCGCGAATATCCGCTGGAACAGTACTACCGCGACAACCGCCTGAATCCGATCCACGAAGGCACCGAAGGCATCCACGGCCTCGACCTGCTGGGCCGCAAGCTGAGCCAGCGCGGCGGCAAGGGCTACCGCCTGTTCCTCGCCGCAGCGCGCGCCAGCATTGCCGAAGCCGGCACCAGCAAACAGTGCGCTGGCATGGCCGCGGCGCTGAACGACGCGGTTGGCATTCTGGATCAGGTGAGCAGCGATCTGCTGCAACAGGTCGCTGCTGACGTCGATCTGGGTCTGGCCAACGCCACCGCCTACCTCGACCTGTTTGGTCGCGTGGTTGTCGGCTGGATCTGGCTGCGTCAGGCACTGGTGGCCGAACGCGCGCTGGAGGCTGGTGCAGACGGCAGCGAGGCCGACTTCTACCAGGGCAAGCTGCACGCCGCGCGCTACTTCATGGACTGGGAACTGGCCAGCCTCGCCAGCCAGGCCCGCCTGCTGAGCGCCGGCAACCGCCTGACCTACGACATGCAAGACGCCTGGTTCTGAGTTTGGGCCTCAGAGCCTGAAATCGGAAAGGTTGCGGGCGGCTCCACGCCGCCGCCCGCGCCATCTGCTTTTACCTCCTGCACTGCCTCCACTGTACCTCATCAAGCACAGAGTCCCCCAAGACAGTACCTTGTATGCAACCGGACGATCAGATTTGTGCAGCGAAATAAGCTCACCCACGTTGAATGCCCCATTGCCCGCAGCCTGGATCAGGTCGGCGAGTGGTGGAGTATTTTGCTGATGCGTGACGCCCTGCAGGGGCTGCGCCGGTTCGATCAGTTCTCTCAGAGTTTAGGCATTGCACCGAACATGCTGACCCGGCGTCTGAACGCACTGGTCGAGGCCGGAATGCTGGAACGGGTGCCTTACAGCCAGCGACCGCTGCGCTACGAATACGTGCCGACGGCCAAGGGTGAGGACTTTGCGTCGGTGCTGATGGCCTTCGTTGACTGGGGCAATCGCCACTATGCCACTGAGGGCGAAAGCGTGCAGGTGGTGGATCGTGACACCGGCAGGCGCCTGCAGTTGGCCTTTACCGACCCGGAGGACGGCCGAGTGCTCGTGCCGCAACAGTGCACAGTGCAACCGGGGCCGGCCGCCAGCGACGCGATGCGCGAGCGGCTTGGCCGCGAGTACGCTCCCCCAGCGTTGACCACCTGATTCAGTGCCCGCGGGCCCGATACCACTCCACGCCATAGGCATCGTGCTGCATTTCGACCTGGCCCTGCGCAATCAGGCAGTTGAGGTTGGCGCGGCTTTCACCGGTCGCCAGCGCCAGCACGATGCCGTCATCCATGCCAATCGGCCGACCAAACAGGCACTCGAAAATATCGACACTGCGGCGGGGTTCGCGCAGCTCGGCATGCAGCCGCTCCAGCAGGCGCTGCTGACTGTCTACCAGATCATTGATTCGCGCGTGCAGGCCACGGAAGCAGTCATTGTGGGAAGGCAGTACCAGCACGCGATCGCTGACCCTGTCGCGAATCCGCCGCATTGAGACCATCCACTCGCCCAGCGGGTCGCCATCCGGCTCGCGGGCCTGCACCGATACGTTGGATGAAATCAGCGGCAATACCTGATCGCCGGAGATAAACAACTCGAGTTCCGGGCAGTACAGGCAGGCATGCTCGGCGGTATGGCCCTGAGCGACGATCACCTGCCAGTCGTGCTCGCCAATGCTGAGTACGTCGCCGTCACAGATACGGCGGAAGTACTCCGGCAACGGATGCACCATGCTGGAGATACCACCGTAGTTGTCGCGCCAGTAAGCGAGCGCGCTGTCATTCCAGCCGGCACGACGGTAGAACGCCAGCTCCACGTCGGGGGCTTCCCGGCCCTGCAGCCGCGCCGCGTTGCAGGCGTGATATTCGATATGCGGCATCCACAGCTCGCAACCAAAGCGGTCGACCAGCCAGCCGGCGAGACCTGCGTGATCCGCATGACGGTGAGTACAAATCACCCGCGTCACCGGCAGGCCACCCAGCACCTCATCAAACAGGTGTTTCCAGACGCCCATCGCCTGTTTTGTCCAGACGCCGGTATCAATCAGCGCCCAACCGTCGCGGTCACGCAACGCCCAAAGGTTCACGTGATCCAGCCTGAAGGGCAGCGGCATGCGAATCCACAGCACGCCCGGCTGCACCTCCAGCGTAGCGCCCAGTGCGGGTGTGTTAAGCGGATAAATCAGACCTTCTGTAGCCATAGCGTTACTGCTTCTTGATCAGGAGTGAGGAGTGGGTCAGCCGGGCTAGTCTTCCAGCAGCCGTCTTGGGTGCATGCCGTTGACCATGCCCATGAACGGCGGGTGGATCGAATATCCCAGCATGCGCTGAATATGCGGACTGCATTCGCGGGCGCGCGGCAGCGGAACAGACAGGCTGAAGTTCTCCTGCTGACGTACCCAGGGCTCGCAGTACTGCGCGGTCACGGCAAGACGCGGCGCGGCGCTCTGGTTGGCGCCACCGCCATGCCAAAGGGTGCCGAGAAACAGCACCATTGAGCCCTTGGGCATGATCACCGGGATCGATCTGGCACAGTCGTCGGGCGTTGGCGCACGGCCGTCCCAGGTATGGCTGCCGGGGATCACCACGGTTGCGCCGTTGTCAGCGGTAAAGTCGTCCATCGCGATAATGGTCGCCGCGCCGAAATGCGGACGTGGACGCGGCACCGGGTAGAAGGCATCGTCGTGATGCAGCGGTTGCGCCTGCTCGCCGGGCAGAATGTTGATCACCTGCAGCTGCGACAGCAGATAATTCGGCGCCAGCACTCGATCCAGCAACCCCAGCACCAGCGGATGTTCCACCAGCGGGTTGCAGGCCAGGGTCTTGGTAATCACCGCGTAGAGCCGCTGGGTCAGCGTGCCCTCAAAATCGTTGCGCCCGCAGTGCGCGGGCAGCAGGCTGCGCAACTCGGCACTGATCTGCTCGACCTGTGCCGCGGGGACAATCCGCTCCAGAATCACATAGCCGTCGCGCAACAGTGCTGCATGCAGCCGCTCAAGCTCGGCGGCATCGACCGCCTCCTGACTGCCGGCAGTCGACTGGTAAGCCTTGGCGTAGCCGCTTTTAAGGTACTCACTGTCACCGGATAACACACGCTGACTCATGCTCGCCCCCCTGTTGTCGTTGTTGGCCGACGCGCAGATGCGAGGCACCTGTCGGCATCGGTGGACGTGAACGATGCGATGACCGCGCCAAGCGCAGCGCGGCGATATCCCATTGTAGAGAGGCTGGCTCCCCTGATAAGGGGCACAAGGCGGACGATCCTGCCAATTACCGGACTGGTCAGTCTGCTGTTGAGGGGCTATTCAGCGAGCAAATGATCGATCAGGGCGCGGGCGAACGATGAAACCGGAGCCTTGCTGCTGGTGCAGATTTTCAGGTCACGCTGAGCCCAGCCGTCTTCCACTTCGATGATCGATACCGGCTGGCGGCCCGACAGCTTGACTGCCTCACGCGGCACCAGACCAACCCCAACCCCAGCGGCAACCATTCGGCATACCGCCTCGAAGCTGTTGACCTGCACGCGCACGTTCAAATGCGAGCCCATGTTGGAAGCGGTATTCATGGTGAAGGTATGGATCGCCGAGCCCGCATGCAGCATGACAAAGGGCTCACCGATCACCTGGGCGAAAGCCAATGAGCCGGCTGTCGCCAGACGATGCCCTGGATCGGTGATCAAGACCAGCCGATCCGCCCGATATGGCACCAAATCAACTTCCTGATAGTCGTCGTAGCCGGCAACGATGCCGATTTCTGCGTCACCGCGAGCAACACCGGCGAGGATGTCGGCGCTGGTGTGCTCCTCCAGATTCACGCTGACCTGCGGATGCTCAGCCAGGAACGCTGCCAGATCATTCGGCAGGTAGTTGTGAATCGCGTGCGTGTTGGCCCACAGCCGCACATGCCCCTGCACCCCTTCGGCAAAGGGCGCGAGATCCGAATGCATTTGCTCCAGCCGGGCAAACACCTGACGGGCATGACGCAGAAATATCTCGCCGGCGCGTGTCAGCTCCACCCCGCGCGAGCGACGGTGCAACAACACCGTACCAAGCGAGGCCTCCAGCATCTTGATTCGGTGGCTGGCGGAAGATGGCGCAAGGAATGCCCGTTCGGCCCCGTGTGTGAGGCTCTGGCACTCGGCTATGGCGATGAACAATCGCAGGTCGGTCAGGTTGTATTTCATATGAATTCGAAAAATACGAACGCTTCAGTGGGGAAAACGCAATTCTATAGGCAGTAAAAGCACAATAGCATCCAACAAGTTGAACAAACTCAGCAGAGTGCTATATGACTCGCACCGCCCTTACCCCACGACAAACCGGCATGCTGCTCGCCGTCCTAGCTGCCTTCGGCTTCTCGTTCAAGGCGATTTTCGTCAAGCTCGCCTATCTCGTCGGCCCCGTCGACGCGATTACCCTGCTCTCGCTGCGCATGCTGTTTTCGCTGCCGATGTTCCTGCTCAGCGGTTACGCCTATCTGCGCACCGGCCCCCGCCTCAACCGCAAGGATTGGGCGCTGCTGATCTTTCTCGGTCTGACCGGTTACTACGGCGCGTCGATTCTGGACTTTGCCGGGTTGCAGTACATCTCTGCCGGGCTGGAGCGGGTAATCCTGTTCACCTACCCGACCATCACCATCCTGATCGGCCTGCTATTTCTTGGTAAAACCGCCAGCCCGCGTCTGATCGGCGCCCTGGTGCTCTGCTACGCGGGGGTGAGTCTGGTGTTTCTCAGCGGCCACCAGTTCTCTGAAGACAGCATTGCGCCCTGGATCGGTGCTGCCCTGGTGTTCGCCTCGGCCGTGTCATACGCCTGCTATACCGCGTTCGCCGAAGTGTCGATCGCCAAACTCGGTGCCGCGCAGTTCTCCATTCTGGCGTTGATCGTGTCGATCCTCGCCGCGCAGCTGCACTTTGTGGTGACCAACCCGATCAGCGACCTGATCCAGCCGTGGCCAATCTACGCCTACTGCGCCGCCATGGCGCTGTTCTCGACCGTGCTGCCGATCTTCTTTCAGTCCGGCGCGATTCAGCGTATTGGCGCAGGGCCGACGGTTTTGGTGGGGATGCTTGGTCCGGTCATGACCATTTTCTTCAGCTGGCTGCTGCTGGCCGAACCGCTGACCTGGGTGCAGCTCGGTGGCACGGCACTGGTGATAGCTGGCATTTACCTGATCCGCAAAAGCTGAGGCGCGGCGCCCCTCCTCAGGTCGCCGCGCAAGACTCAGTTACCGCGGTAGGTTGAGAAGCCGTAGGGGCTGAGCAGCAACGGGATGTGGTAATGAGGCACGGAGGCATCGACCTCGAAGATCACCGGCACTTCCGGGAAGAAGGTCTTGGCCTGCTGCTTCGCAAACCAGTCACCGGTTTTGAAGGTCACGCGGTAGGTGCCGTCCGTGAGTGTCTGGTCGTCCGGATACAGCCCGGTAATGCGGCCCTGTGCGTTGGTCACACCTTCGCTGAGTGCCTGCCATTGCTCACCCTGCAGACGCTCCAGCGTTACCTGAACGTCCGGTGACGGCAAGCCGCTCTCAAGATTGAGTACGTGAACGCTGAGCGGGTTGTTCGCAGCGGCGGCCAGGCTGCTCATGGTTGCCAGCAGCACAGCGCCAGCGGTAACAAGGATACGATTCATAAACATAACTCCAGACAGTGAGATAAATGCGCGTTATTGCGCCGGGAATACCTGTGAAATAGCGCTCTGGGCGCAGGCCTGATCGGTTTCGGCGCCGCCAGCACCGGCCACGCCCACCGCGCCGATGACTGCGCCGTCGACCAGCACGGGCACGCCCCCACCCAGCAGCAACAGCTCATCAAGGGTCGTGAGGTTGGCAGCATCGGCATTTCTTTGGGCTTGCTCGGCGAGCACCAGCGTTGGTGTCTTGGTCGACAGCGCGGTGAAGGCCTTGCGCTGGGCAGCAACGGTGTTGTGCGGGCCTACGTTGTCGTCACGCTGCAGGCTGACCAGTTGACCGGACCGGTCGACCACGGCCACCACAGCGGTTCGCTGCTGGGCGTGGCAGGCCGCTAGCGTGGCATCGGCCAGTTCATTGGCCAGTGACAGCGTGAGGTCGGGGCGGCTGGCAATGGCAACGGTTTCGGCCTGCACGGCACCGGCGCCAAGGCCGACGGCCAGCGCAAGGACTGGTTTGGATATGTGCATCTGCGGAATCTCCTGGGTTGCTCAAGCACAGCCGCATCCTGCAGCGCCCAGGCCATCGGCAGCATTGCCGGCAGATTACGCTTTTGTAATGGGCATCCGGCGCGCTTGGCTCTACTCTGTCAGCCTGAACGAGGAGAACACGATGCGCATTCTGGTGGCAGAAGATGAACCCAAGGCAGCCGAGTACCTGCAACGCGGACTGAGCGAGTCCGGCTTTCAGGTCGACATCGCGCTCAACGGCCTTGATGCGCGCCACTTAATAGAGGAAGACCGTTTTGATCTGGTAATACTCGACGTCATGCTGCCCGGTATGGACGGCTGGCAGTTGCTGCGTCTGATCCGCAGCCGCGCCGATACGCCGGTGCTGTTCCTGACCGCCCGCGACAGCATTGAGGACCGGGTAAAGGGTCTGGAACTGGGCGCCGACGACTATCTGGTCAAACCGTTCTCCTACGCCGAACTGCTGGCCCGCGTGCGCAGTCTGCTGCGTCGGGCACCGCTGCGTGAGGTCGAGTTCTACCGGCTGGCGGACCTGCAGGTCGACCTGCTGCGGCGACAGGTACACCGCCAGGGCCAGCGCATTCATCTGACCAACCGCGAATTTGCCCTGTTGCAGTTGCTGGTCAGCCACCCCGGTGAAGTCATGTCGCGCAGCCGCATCGCATCGGAGGTCTGGAATATCAATTTCGAGAGCGACACCAATGTGGTTGACGTTGCCGTGCGCCGTCTGCGCGCCAAGCTTGATGACCCGTTTGATCTCAAGCTGATTCACACCGTACGCGGCATGGGTTACAAGCTGGACGAGGCACCATGAACCGTTGGCGGCGCTCCCTCAGCCTGCGCCTTGCGCTGGCCTTCGCACTGGTCAGCCTGCTGGTGCTCGGCGGCATCGGTCTGTATCTGTACCGCTCGCTGCAGCAGGAAATCGCCTGGCGCGATGACCAGACCCTGCTTGGACGGCTCGACCGCATGGCGAACCTGCTGCGCGACGCAGCGGATATACAGGCGTTGCGGGCACGACCCGAGCTGTACGCCAACATGCTCGGCAACACCGAACATTTCCTTTGGGTGCTCGATAGCAGCGGCACGGTGCTGATCAGCATCAATCCCCGCGAACTGCCATTACCGGATCTGCACGCCGGCCCGGAGCCGCATTTTCAAGAGGGCTCGGGTGAGCCATCCTATCGACTGGTTACCCAGCAAAGCCGTATCCACGGTCAGACGCTGACGCTGGTAGCCGGGCACCTGCTCAGCGAGCGCGAGAACATGCTGGCGGCCTACCGCAACAATCTGGTCCTCGCCCTGCTCTGCGCAGGCCTGCTCAGCTTTGTGCTTGCAGCCCTGATCAGCCGTCGTGGTCTGCGCCCGCTGCGCCAACTCGCGGCACAGGCCGCCGAGCTGGATGCTGCTCGGCTGCACACCCGCCTGCACACCGGCAGTACCTACGCCGAACTCGATGGGCTTGAGCACAACCTGAATCAGGCGCTGACACGGATAGACGAGGGTTATCAGCAACTGATGCGCTTCTCGGCCGATCTGGCACACGAGATGCGGACCCCGCTGAACAACCTGATAGGCCAGACTCAGCAGGTGCTGAGCAAGGCCCGCTCGGTCGACCGCTATGAGCAGGTGCTGGAGTCCAACCTGGAGGAGTTTGAACGCCTGGCGCGAATGATCGATAGCCTGCTGTTTCTGGCCCGCAGTGAGCACCCGACCACCGCTGTACAACGTCAAACGGTCGATCTGCACGATCTGACTGCACGGCTGTGCGACTACTTCGAGGACATGGCCGAGGAGCGCGGTCTGATGCTGCAAAACCACTGTCAGGGAAGCCTGCAGGCCGACCCGGAGATGCTGACCAGAGCCCTTGCCAACCTGATTGCCAACGCCATCCGTCACGCCGATACCGGCAGCGACATTACCATCAGCAGCGCCCACAGCGCAGACCGGTGCGTGCTTGCGGTAACCAACCGGGGCGCCCACATTGAACAGCCCCATCTGGCCCACCTGTTCGACCGTTTTTATCGGGCCGACGCCTCGCGCAGTGCGCCGGGCAGCACCGGCGGGCTGGGGCTGGCCATAGTGCAGGCGATCATGCGCCAGCATTGTGGCCACGCCAGCGTCACCAACGAGGGCGACGGCGTACGGTTTGAACTGGTGTTCCCGCACACCACAACATGACAACACTGTAATCCCCGGGTCATCCGGCGGTTCCCGGCGGAGCCCTATCGTGGCCAGGCAATGCGGTGACGGTCACCGCGCACAGCCCGGAGAGAGTCCCCGATGAAATACCTGATTGCCCTGACCTTGTCTGCCCTGTTCATGACTACCCTGTCTGCCCATGCCGAAGATGGCAGCGAACGTCTGCGCCAGATGCACGCCAAGCACCTCGAACGCCAGTAAGCCCTCTCGCTACCACTCCCGGCCGTCAGCCTCGCTGACGGTCACCCCACTCCTGGCTTTCATCTCGCTGCCAGGCCGTTGTACAACACCCGCCTCTAGCGCTTTCCTGTCAGCACGCCATCGCCGGCAAAACGTACGCGGCGTAGGTTCGTTCCGATGAAGACACAGGCAAAAGTTATTCAAATGCTGTACATGTCAAATATTCCGTATAGGATTTGGCGTTAGCGCCCGGTACTCGTCCGGCCACGCCCTGGTGCGTTGGCGTGGTTAACGGTATCAGGCAATCTTGACCCCGAATACGAGGTGGAACATGAAACGGCTTCTGGTGCTTTTTTGCTGTCTGTGGCTTGCCAGCTGCGGCAGCGTCACGGTGCAGGATTATGCAGGCGAACAACCGAAACTGGACCTGATCAGCTTCTTCGACCGCCCGGTCGAAGCCTGGGGTATCTTCCAGGACCGCAGCGGTCAGGTCATCAAGCGTTTTCATGTCGATATCACCAGCCGACGCGACGGAGATCGACTGATTCTCGATGAGCGCTTTGTCTACAGCGACGGCACTACCCAGCAGCGGGTCTGGACCCTGACCCCGGATGGCACCGACCGCTGGCGCGGCACCGCCGATGACGTGATCGGCGAAGCCATCGGTGAACTGGCGGGCAACGCCCTGCGCTGGCAATACCAGCTCAACCTGCCGGTCGACGACACCACCTATGTGGTGACCTTTGACGACTGGATGTACCTGATGGACGAAGACACCCTGATCAACCGCTCAAGCATGCTGAAGTTCGGCGTCGAACTGGGCCAGGTAACCCTGTTCTTCCGTCGCCAAAACTGATGACAGCGCTCAAATCATTCGGCAATGGCTATCGCGCGCTGGTGATAGGCGCCAGCGGTGCACTGGGCCAGGCCTTCTGTGACATGCTGGAGGCCGATCCGGGCTGTGCGCTGGTGACGCGCTTGAGCCGCAACAGCGTGCCCCCGCTGGACCTGGAAGATGCAGCCTGTATTCCGCTGGCTGCAGAAACCGTTGCACAGCACGCGCCGTATCACCTGATCATCGTCAGCAGCGGTTTGCTCCATCGCCCGGGCATCAGGCCGGAAAAGAGCCTGTCAGCACTGGATGCAGACGCCCTGCAGGCGGTTTTTCAGGTCAATACGCTGGGGCCGGCGCTGCTGCTGCGCGATTTCCTGCCGCTGCTGGATCCTCAGGGCGCCATGGCCTTGCTGTCTGCCAAAGTCGGCAGCATTGGCGATAACCGACTGGGCGGGTGGTACGCCTATCGAGCGTCCAAGGCAGCGCTGAACATGCTGATCAAAACCGCGTCCATCGAGCTGGCGCGGCGTGCGCCCAGGGCGCGGCTGCTGAGTCTGCATCCGGGCACTGTCCAGTCAGCGCTGTCCCAGCCGTTTCGTGGCGCCGCTGCAGCGAGACCCGCCGCACAGGCGGCCCGGGAGCTGCTGGCCGTTATCGATAACTGCAAGCCAGCCGATAGTGGCGGATTTTTCGCGTACAACGGCGAGCGCATCGAGTGGTAACCGGGGCTACTGCATGGCTGGAGAGTCGGGCTTGCTGCGCAGACCGTCTCGCTACCCCCGGCACACCGCCCTACCGCCACTGTCCTTGACCTTGTAGAGGGCATCATCGGCCAGCTGCAGCAGCGCATAGCGATCAGGACAGTCCTGCGCCTGCTCGGGAATGCGACTTGCCAACCCGACGCTGGCTCTGACCTGAACCCCATCAGCGCAAACAAGGTGCAGACGATCAACCTCGTCAACGATTTTTCGCGCAACTGTCTCGGCCCCGGCGGCATCCGTATCCGGCATCACCAGCACGAATTCGTCGCCGCCAAAGCGCGCCGCCATATCGGTCTCCCTGCGTGCACACGCCGCCAGCACTGCGCCGACTTTCACCAGTGCCTGATCTCCTTCAAGGTGGCCCAGGCTGTCATTGAAAGACTTGAAGTTGTCCAGATCGATGATCAACACGCTGATGGGGCTGATCGCACGCCGGGCACGACGCCACGCCTTGGCCAGGAAGGTCTGAAAACCGCGGCGGTTGGCCAGTGCGGTCAGAGGGTCGTGGTGAGCTGAGTGTTCGGCTGCCTGCTCGCTCAGCTTGCGACGGGTGATATTGTGATGACTGAGGACGACGTAAACCTTGCCTGAAAAAAGGGTACGTGCGCCCCTGAGAATGAACCACTGTTTCGCTTCAGGGGTATGACACGGATATTCGTGATAAAAGGTCTCCGCGCGACCGGATATCAGATCTTCCAGTGCATCCGCGACGGATGAGGCATCGGCGTCTCCGCAGCGGATGGCCGAACGGCAGACACTGAGATAATTCTGCCCAGTCCAGTCAAACTCTGGAGCCACCCCATTGGACTGTGCAACAGTGCGCCAGGTCTGATTAACAAAAACGATTACGCCCAGTTCATTAAGCACGGCGATCTGGTCTTCCAGACCATCCAGTACCGCACGAAAGAAGCCGTCAGTGGCACCTTCGCTTGCATTCCCTACTCGCTCGACTACTACTTCAGCGGCCATTATTCACCCCTAGAAACCGGCGAGTGCGCGTAACGCGAACCCAATCGGGCAAGCATATCAGCAACCCTGTGCTCCGGGGCATTTATGAATGCTACATTACCGGCTCCAGCTCTTCGCACAAGCGCCGCGCAAAGATCCGCTGACGCAGCCAAAGGCGTATAATGCCGAGCTTTCCGCCACCACAGACACGCTGCTCCAATGCCCCGGATTACCGAGAACCTCAACGACTGCGCTGTCCGGTTGCGCGCCGGCCAACTGGTCGTGATGCCAACCGAAACCGTCTACGGACTCGCCGCTGATGCCCGTCAGGACACGGCGGTGCAACAGGTATTCGCACTCAAGGGCCGCCCCGGCAACAATCCGTTGATCGTGCATCTGGAAAACGCCGCACAGGCCACTGAGTGGGCATCTGTCGTACCGACTGCAGCCAGGGAGCTGATGGCCGCGTTCTGGCCGGGGCCGCTGACGCTGGTTCTGCCGGCACGCGACGAGGTATCACGCCTGGTCACCGCCGGCCAGGACAGCGTCGCCCTGCGGGTTCCGGCTCATCCGACAGCACGGGCGCTGCTGAGCGCATTTGGCGGTGCGCTGGTCGCCCCGTCGGCCAACCGTTACATGTCCATCAGCCCTACCTGCGCAGCCCATGTGGCGCAGCAGTTTGCCGACAGTGACCTGCTGATTCTCGACGGCGGAAGCTGCCAGGTAGGCCTGGAATCGACCATTGTCAGCGTTCTTCCGGGTGATCGCCCCCGTCTGCTGCGCACCGGCATGCTGGGCCAGCCTGCATTGGAAGCTGTTCTGGGTCAGCCGCTGGCGGACCGGGACGGTGGCCCTCGTGCACCGGGTCAGCACCACCGGCACTATGCACCGACAACCACCACGCTGACGTTCCGGGAGACGCCAACTGAAGCGCTTGGGTCAGCGGATTGTGGCTGGCTATGGTGCGCAAACGCGCAACCAACCCATGGCCCGGCACTGGACCTCGGCACAGATCCCCACGTTTATGCTGCCAACCTGTATGCAGCACTCTATGAGCTGGACGCGCTTGACCTGACGCGCCTGTATATTCAATTGCCGCCGTCGGACGCGGCCTGGGCTGCAGTGCACGACCGACTGGCGCGTGCCAGCCAGCGCCTGAACTGAGTCGCTATTGCGGCAGAACTGGCGTATCGGATGGTATTTCGGCAAAACGGCTGAATGCCTGCGCGGCGGGAGATGGGTTCTTGGTTCGCCAGCGCACCAGGTACCAGCGATTCGGAATCGGAAAACCCTCCACATCAAGCTCGACCAAATTGCCAGGCGCGGTATGAATAAGGGTATGGCGTGACAGGATGGCGATGCCCAACCCTGCGGCGACAGACTCCTTGATCGCCTCATTACTTTCGATCGTCATCTGCGGACGCACAGTCCAGCCAAAACGGGCAAAGTGCTCCTCGATAGCCAGCCTGGTGCCCGATCCGGGTTCTCGGCTGAGGAAGGGCTCATCAACAAGCTGCTCCCAGCGCAGGCGTTTGCCGGCAAACCGATGCCCTGCAGGCGCAATAACCACCAGCGGGTTGTCAGCGAGAGGAACGACATCCAGATCAAGGTGTCTGGGTGGCTGGCTGAACACGTACAGATCATCCAGATTGCGTTCAAGGCGGCGAATGACCTCGGAGCGGTTGGCGATATTCAGCTCCACCTCGACCTGGGGATACTGGCGGCAGAACGGTCCCAGCAGGCGCGGTACCAGATACTTTGCCGTGGTGACGGCGCCCAGACGCAACTGCCCTGCAGTCAGGCCGTTAAGGTGGGCCAGGCGCATATCCAGGTGGTCCAGCGCTGCAAAAATCTGCCGGGCACCGGCCTGCACTTCTTTACCGGCATCGGTCAGATGCAGGCGCTTGCCAATCTGCTCGAACAGCTTCAAACCGAGCGATTGTTCCAGTTTGGCAATCTGTGTCGATACCGACGGCTGGGCCAGATGCAGCACGCGTGCCGCCTCCGTTACGCTGAGACGCTCGGCAACCAACAGAAAGGTTTCCAGCTGTCTGAAGGTCGTCTGGCGCGTGTGGAAATGCTGTCTTTTCATAGCTTTTTGACTATGGTTTCCTGCCAAATAATCTATTTTTTACTATAGCCATTACTGTTCAAACTGCACGCAAGATCCCTGCAAGGAGACCTTGCTCATGAACATCACTTTCGCCCGTCCAGCGCATCAAGCGGCCCAATCTCCGGCGCATTGCGTCGCTTTCCTGACCTGCCACGACAAGGCGCATCTGGTCTCCGATGCCCTGGCCCCGCTGGGTCTGGATGTCCAGCCGATCAGCAGCTACGACACCGATAATTTCGGCACCTTCAGCCGGGAAATACCGCGCCAGGGCAGTGCCCACGACACCGCACTTCGCAAGGCCAAACTGGCCTGTTCTCTGGCAGCAACGCGCTACGGTCTGGGCAGTGAGGGCAGCTTCGGCCCCGATCCGCATATTGGCTGGATGCCATGGAATTACGAGATCCTTTGCCTGTGGGACGACGAACGCCAGTATGCCCTCTACGTCATGGCCAGCTCGGGGGCTACCAATTATGCGCAGGGCGAGATCGACAGCCTGCAGGCCGCAGAATCCTTCATGCAAAGGACCCGCTTCCCTTCACATGCACTGATTCTCGGGCGACCGGATGAACCCTGGTTCCAGAAAGGCATCCGCGACCGCGACTGGTTGCTGGACAAGATCGCTACCCTGCTCACTCAGCACCCAGCGGTCTGGCTCGAAACCGACATGCGGGCCCACCTCAACCCCCTGCGCCAGCAGATGATCCGCGAGGCAGGCGAGCAACTGGCAAAACAGCTGGGCAGTCTTTGCCCTCGCTGCAGTGCGCCGGGCTACGCCATCGCACGCAGCGAGCCTGGCCTGTCATGTGCCGATTGCGACCTGAGCACTCCCCTGGCGGCGGCCTATATCTGGGAATGCCCCGCGTGCGAGTACCAGGAACGCATCGCTACCAGCCAACTGGCCGCCCCCGGGCACTGCGAACGCTGCAATCCGTGACGACAATGGCCGACCGGGCGCTCGGCCATACCCTTCCTGCATAAGCTGCAGCCAACATCATGCCGCACCCGGACAGATAACCAACTGCCCGAATTCCAGGCGCGCTGCACCGCTTGGCGGTACAGCGCGACCACCCCCTCTATTCAAACCCTGGCAGCGGCTGCCAGCCCCCGGCCGTGCGACGCTCCAGCCGCAGCGGCGTGCCATCCATGCGCAGCAATTCAAGCCAGCCATTGTGGACGAGGTCACGCACCGCCTGATGAGTGGCGATCACCTCATCGATCATCGCCCGGGGCGCTTCAATCACGGCCTGCAGCCGCAGCGGCCGATGCATCCACTGCTTGCCATCGTGCAGCGATTGTTTGGCCAGGCCGATCCGCAGATCGCCGCCGTTCCCCTCGAACACGCCGATATGCCCCCCCACCACGTTGTGAAGCAGCTTGTTGCCACTGCCGAACCGCAGGTTGTCAGTAGTGGACGTGAAGTACTGAAGGTTGATCCAGTGGGCTACCACCATCGGCGCGGTCATGATCAGCTCCAGCACCCCGCCGCCTTCGTCCTGACGCCAGTCATAGTCATGCAAAAAGGCACGCCCCTGCAGATCGATACCACGGGTTCTGGAACGCGGCGCGGCAATAAATGCCGCATTGCCGGCCAGCCCCCACTCCGGCCGGGTCTGGGCCCAGTCGCGCGCACGCCGGCGCAGGCGGCTCAACAACCTGTCAGGCTGGTCCTGCAGTGCTTCCATTCCAAGTCCGGCGGCTCGCTGCTGACGCACCTTGGCTGTGGCCGTCTCCAGCGCCTGACGCAATTGCTGCCAATTGGCCTGAAGGGCCGCCGGAATCGCTTCAGGGTCGAAAATCCGAATTTCGTCCGTGGTGGTATTGTGCAACCCGGCCAGAGCATGAAACTGGGGTGGCAGGTCGACGCCCCGCTCGCGCAGCTGTGCCTGCACAGCCGGTTCGTTGAACAGTCTGGCCAGCAGGCGCGCATTGACCTCGCCGCTTTGCCCGCAACAGGCGCCGCAATCCAGGCCCGCTGCCTGCGGGTTGTTACTGCTCTGACTGCCGTGTCCGAGTAACACAACCAGTGCCGGCACCGCTCCGCGAATCCCCATGGCCTTGAGAATACGCTCGGCCAGATCACCCTTCTGCGCTACTGTCATGGCCGGTAGCTGCGGTGCCAGCTGGGCCCACTCACGCGGCTGCAGAGCGCTGCGGTGCGGCTCAACGTCGTTGCCTGTTATCCCGAAGGTACGCCCCAGCAAAGCACCGGCGTATCCCAGTCCGATACTCTCAACCAGGGTAAAGGTTGAAGCGGGCAGTCGCTCGAACAGGCGCCAGCGGTCCCGGCGGGTCAAACGGCTCTGACGCAACAGGGTCAGATGCTGATCCCTTGCCGCATCGCCACTGCTGTCACTGACCTGGAGCTGAGGCGCCAGCAGACCGGGCAGCTGCGGGCGTGTCGCCCCTGTACCCAGCGGCGTGTAAGCAATCGGCAGCCCGAAAAAGCCGGCAAAGCCCGCCGTTTCAATTGCCGGACAGCTCTGTTCCAGCGCCCGCCGCATCGGCTCGGAACGCACGTCGATACAGAAGAACAGCTTGGCTACCGGAACCTCGGGCGTCGCTGACGGCTGCGTCTGACACAGCCGGTTATGCAACTGCTCCTGCCACGACAGTTCCTCGGCCCGCTGCCACAACTGCAAAGCGCGCCAGGCAGCCGATGGCGGCTGTTGCAGACGGGCCTGCCAGTCCGCACGCCACTGTTGCCAACGGCTGCCGTTGCCGCGCTGACGATCATCGACCAACGACTCCCAGGCCGCGCGGATTGCCAGCAGCGCCATGACGGAGTGATCGTCCTCCCCCTGCAATCGGGCCTGCCAGCGCAGATAGGCACACCAGGACGCCCAGCCCAGGCTGCGCAACAGCAAACAATCGAACCACAGGTGCCACTCATCCGGCTTGAGCCCAAGACGCTCCACCGCAAACGCCAGCGCGGCAAGCGGTTCGCAAGGCAGCTCTTCAATACGCTGATGCAGTTGCGGGCAGGCACTGAGCACACTCAATCCCCTGTCCTCCAGCATGCTGGCGCGCCAGGCCTGGTAAAGACCGGCGCTTTCGCCTGGGCGCCAGTCTGCCTGTTCGTGGTCGAACCAGGCCGCACAGCACTGACCAATCTGCTGATTGATCAGTACCGGCCAACCCGGCAGCGCAATACCGGGATCGGCCATATCCTCCAGCAGCGGCAGCCCGTTGAGGTCGGCCGGCGACTCATCCAGCGCCCGCAACAATTGCTCGACGCTGTGTGATCCACCCTGCTCGGTTTGCGCTTGCAGAAGATGGCGTTCGGCAATGACCCCGTCATGCCAGGCCCTGCGGTAGTCGTCGGGCTTGAGGGTCAGGCTGATACCTGCGCGCTGCCAGAGCTGCTCGGCGACGCTATGCCACGCCTGCTCCCTGCGCTCCCAAAGCGGGTTGACGGCGATCATGCGGTCCAGCGGCCAGGTCGGCGCTATCTTCGCACAAGACTGACGAACGGCATCGTGCAGGAGGTCCCGGTCGAGGCCGGTGAAGGATTCAAACGCGGTCATTGGCGATCTCCATGAGTCGGGGCAACAGGGTGCAGCGGGCGCGGAGGCCATACCCGGAAGGTCAGGCGGGTGAAGTGTTCATCAAGGGAGAAACCGGCGAATGCCAGGGGATACAGACGCTTGGCCAGTCCACCCGCAGGATTGGCCAGAATCTGGGCCTGAATCAGATACAGCGTCAGAAACAGCGCAACGGCGAAGCTGGTCAATGCGGCGGGCGCCGGGCTCAACTGCTGCGCCAGTATCCATCCGGCGATCTCATGCCAGAGCAGATAAGTGCCAAGCAGCAGGCAAAACATCAGCAGGCCGTACCCGAGCTGGCCGCGACGCAGGCACCAGGGTGCGAGACCAACGGCCAGGATGGCCAACGCTACCAGGGGCAATTGATGGCCCGGCAACAGGTTCGTCACGAACGCCTGCAGTGCAATCAGGACGCCGCCAGCCAACACAATGGCCACAAGCAGGCTGCTCAGCGCTGGAACCGGCACCTTCGGATGCAGCGCGTGATGACGCGCATGAGCTACCGTTTCTCCTGCTGCCAGGAAGGCATGGGCTTTATAGAGCGAGTGGGCCAGCAAGTGCACCAGCGCCAGTTCCCACAGCCCAAGCCCGCATTCGAGCAGCATCAGCCCCATCTGCGCACAGGTGGACCAGGCCAGGCGTACCTTGATGCTTACCCGCGTCATCATGACCAGTGCCGCCAGCATTGCGGTTAAACCGCCGACCACTACCAGCAGGGTCTGCGCCGGTACCGTTACGGAAAACAGCGGTGCGAAACGCAGCAGAAGAAAACCACCCAGATTGACTACGCCGGCATGCAGCAGAGCCGATACCGGCGTCGGCGCCTCCATTACCTGAATCAGCCAGCCATGCACCGGCAGCTGTGCCGACTTGAGAATCACCGCCATGGCAAGCAGCAGTGCGGCCAGCTGCATGTCCCAGCCAGGCTGACCATCGGCCTGCAAGCGCACGTCAAGCACCTGCAGGATGACGGCGATATTGCTGTCGCCCGCTGCTCGCACAAGCAGAACAGTCGCAATCAGCATGCAAATATCGGCAAGCCGGCTGGCGAGAAATTTCTTGTGCGCGACCACAATTGCCTGTGGCCGGTCGCGATAGAAGGTCAGCAACTGATGCAGGCACAGACTGGACAGGATCCAGGCACCCACCAGCAGATAAAGGTCGGTGCTGGTCACCACTGTAGCTACGCAGGCCAGGGTCCCCAGCAGTGAGAGCACGTAGCGTCGCTGCCCTGCCTCACCCTCCAGGTAGCGATGGGAATACTCGACGATCACCATGGCCAGCAGACCAATCAGACCTGTCATCAATAACCCGAGGCGATCATTGCGTAGCCCATCAAAGGCTGCCTCAAATCCGGCCATGACGACAAACAGCAGGGCCAGAACAGCCGCGAAGCGTGCGGGCAACCACAAAGCCCGCACGGAGCGTGCGAGGGCAACCGGCAGCAGCGCCGCCGCATAGATCATCGGCAGCAACTGAAGCAGGGAAATGGACAAACTCGGCATGAAAGGCACTCCGCAACAACGTGACTGGCCAAGTGTCGGGGAGTGCTTGAAATAATAAAAATAGATAGATAAGAATGGATTATTAACTTAAAGAGAATGAAATTGATGCGTCGACTGAATTTCCACCACCTGCACTACTTTTGGGCCGTTGCCAAAGAAGGCAATCTGACACGTGCTGCCGAAAGCCTGCATGTATCCCAGTCAGCCCTGTCGACCCAGATCCGCGCGCTGGAAGATCAGTTGGGCCATGCACTCTTCCTGCGCGCCGGGCGGAGCCTGCAGCTCACCGAAGCAGGCCAACTGGTGCTTGATTACGCCGAAAACATCTTTGCCCTTGGCAGCGAACTGCAAACCACACTGCAAAGCAGCCGGCAGGCCAGCAGGATCTTGCGTATTGGTGCGGTGGCTACGCTGTCGCGGAACTTCCAGGAAAACCTGCTGCGACCCTTTCTCGGTCGTGACGATCTGCGCATCACGCTGGAATCCGGCAGCATCGATGACCTGCTCGAGCGCCTCACCGTGCATAAACTGGACGTCGTGCTTACCAACAAGGCGGTGAGTGCAGATAACCAGCGCAGCTGGCAATGTCGCCGGCTCGCCCGTCAGGCAGTGTGCCTGATCGGCCCGCCCCGCAAGCATGCAACCCCGTTTGATCTGCAGCGCGATCTGCAACGGGTGCGCCTGATCGTTCCAGGCCCCAGCAGCGATGTGCGCAGCCAATTCGAGGTGTACTGCAACAGCAACGGCCTCAAACCGACCATATGTGCAGAAGTGGATGACATGGCTATGCTGCGCCTGCTTGCCAGGGATTCCGGTGACGTTGCCCTGCTGCCGGCGGTCGTCGTGCAGGACGAGCTGCGCAGCGGCGCGCTGCAACTCTACGCCGAGGTACCCGACGTTGCCGAGCAATTCTTTGCGGTCACCCTGGAGCGCCAATTCAGGCTGCGTATTCTGGACGAGCTGCTCCAGCAGGCAGCGCAGGAAGCGTGACCGGCTCTGACCACTCCCTGCTCAGAAACACAAGAACCCGGCGAAGTCCCGCCCGCCTGCAGCAAAGTCGGGCGGGCGGCAGCTGATTGTGGCCAGTACGGGTGCCACCGCGGCATCTCCGGCTGCCAGTCAGAACAAGCCGGACATACTCCGGCGCTAGAATACAGTGCTGATCAGATAGGTCGTGTAGGCCACATAGGCTGTCATTAACGCAGCCCCTTCCACACGGTTGATACGCCCGGCGCTGCGAAATCCGTAGCCGATAATAAACAGCGATACGGTCAGCGCAATCATCACCAGCATGTCTCGGTTGAATACCTCCGGCCCGACAGACAATGGATGAATCATGCCTGCGATGCCAACCACAGCCAGGGTATTGAAGAGATTTGAGCCCAGAATGTTGCCAAGGGCGATATCGTGCTCGCCTTTGCGAGCCGCGATAACCGAAGACGCCAGCTCAGGCAGCGACGTGCCCACCGCAACGATTGTCAGGCCGATTATCAGGTCACTCACGCCAAACACGTGTGCGATCTCGACGGCACCCCAAACCAGGATCCGGGAACTGACTATCAGCAGTACCAACCCCAGAATCAGCCAGTAAACCGCCCGGCGAATTGGCATGACGCTCTGGTCCAGCTCCTGCTGCATTTCGCTTCCCAGCGCATCACTCTGCTTGCGCAGCCCCTGCCAGATGGTCCAGGCCATCAAGCCGGCAAACACGCACAGCAATATGACGGCGTCGAGTCGGGAGATATGACCATCCCATAACTGCCATGCAGCCAGCGCAGTCACCGCCGTCAGAATCGGCAACTCCTTGCGAAGCACCTGCGAATGGACGGCAATAGGACTGATCAACGCGGTCACACCGAGGATCAGGGCGATGTTGGTTATGTTTGAGCCATACGCGTTGCCCAGCGCGATCCCCGGGTTACCCTGAGAGGCTGCCAGCGCCGATACCACCATCTCTGGGGCCGATGTACCGAACCCCACGATCACCATGCCGATCAGAAGCGGCGGCATACCGAAATGGCGAGCGGTTGAAGCCGATCCTTCGACGAAACGATCAGCACTCCAGACAAGAAGAACCAAACCCAGAACAACAGCAATGATTGCCAGCGTCATATAGACATTTAACTCGTTGAGAAAATAGAGGGTTATCGACAACGAACAAAACTGCAGATACTGCCAGCGTGCCACGTGCCTGCATCATCCGGCACACGAACGGCCGCTGGTCCACGCCAAGCTATCAGAAGACAGGAACAAATCACATACAGCGCCACCCATACCGTATCGAAATAATGGATAGCCATGCCTGGATACAACAAAGCCCCTGTATACGGGGCTTAAGGACGGAAGGTGGCAGAGGAACAGACCGGGTAATTCGGTGCACGATGCCCCCCCACTACGCGGCCGGCATGGCAGAGTAATAACCCTCCTCGCCTGCAACACGGAGTCGATCGAGCCAGATATCTCAGCGCGAACTCTCGTGAAAAACAAAAAACCCGGCACAAGGCCGGGTTCTTTGTTTGTGTGGCGGAGGGACAGGGATTCGAACCCTGGGAAGGCTTTCACCTTCGCCGGTTTTCAAGACCGGTGCATTCAACCGCTCTGCCATCCCTCCACGGCCGGCAATGTTACTGGAAATCCCTGCTGAGTCAATGGGGTAGACGCACAGAGTTCAGATAATTCCATTGCCCGCCCGGCGCTTACAGCGCTGCCAGTGCGGCTTCGTAGTCTGGCTCTTGGCCAATTTCGCTGACCAGCTCGCTGTACAGTACGTTGTCGTCTTCATCCAGAACCACAACAGCGCGCGCGGTCAGGCCGGCCAGCGGGCCATTTTCGATGTCGACGCCGTAGTTGCGGACAAACTCGCGACCACGCAGGGTGGACAGGTTGATGACATTGTCCAGACCTTCGGCACCGCAGAAACGAGCCTGTGCAAACGGCAGATCGGCGGAGATGCACAGCACAACGGTGTTTTCCAGGCTGCTGGCCTTGGCGTTGAAGGTGCGGATGGAGGTGGCGCAAACCGGCGTGTCGACGCTGGGGAAGATGTTGAGGATCTTGCGCTTGCCGGTCAGGCTGGACAGGCTGACGTCGGACAGGTCCTTGGCAACCAGCGTGAAGGCCGGAGCCTTGTCGCCCTTGACCGGGAAGGTGCCGCCGATGGAGATGGGATTACCGCGCAGAGTAACGCTGGACATAATGACTCCTTCAATGTGCCGTGGCACAGCATGGGTGTTCAAATGAACGGGCCGCTGAACGCCACCCGCCCGGAAATCAGAAGTCGATACGATAGAAGAAATCCAGCGAGCTGGCAAAGCCGCTGACCGCTTCAAGGTATAACCGTCGTGACAGCTCATAGCGCAGCGCCAGATTGTTGGACGGCTCAAACACGCCCACACCATAGCGCACGCTGAGCTTGTCGGTGAGGCTGCCGCTGGCAACGACCTGGGTATCAACGCCCTGCCCTTCGGACTCGACCACAAAATCCTCCAGCCCCAGAGCGTCACCGATATGCCGGGTGATCGGCGCCGCGCCTGCAAGCCCAAGACCCAGAGCTGCCTGCCCCAGCATGTTGCTGTCCCCTTCCTGCCCCAACGGACGCCCCAGCATCAGATACGCCATGGCTTCCTGCTGTGACATGCCGGGCTCCGAGAATACCCGAGTGGTGGGCGCCCGAGCGTTACCGGTCACGCGCAGGCCGGCGATGACGTCGTCCACCCGGCGAATCGCTTCGATATTCAGATAGGGCTGACTGAGTGGCCCGGAGAACAGCAACAGTGCGCGGCGCAGCCTGAGGTCCTGACCCAGACGACGGAATTCGCCATCCAGTATCTGCAGATCACCATTGGCATTCAGGTTTTCCTGTACTTCCAGCTGACCTTTCAGACGACCCTTGAGGCCGAAGGCATTGAGCCTGAGCTGATCACCTATGATCAACCTGACCCTGGCGGTAATACCGAGCTCCTCGGTGACGGCGGGCGCTTGCTGGCCAACAATAACCGTATCAGGTGAAACCCGGACCGCGCTGGCTGGCAACTCGCGCACCAAAATATCCCCCTCCGGAACCGCCAGCTCGCCGCCAACATGCAGATTGCCGCCACTCAGGCTGATATCGAGCGCAGGAGCCACCAGCACGCGGGCATAGGGCTCAACGGTGACCGGCAGATCGTGCCCGTTCAACTGCAGGGCAACGTCCAGCGGTGCCCAGCCGACGGTCCCTTGCAGTGCCCCTTCGCCCTTTTCACCGCTGCGCCAGCGCCCGTCGATATTCAGCCGTTGCCCATCAATGGCTATGTCGGCCTCAAGCTGCTCCAGACTAATGGGCAGGTTCGGCCCGCTTACCAGCCCATCGCGTAGCGTCAGCAGACCGGTCGCCACCGGAGCGCGCAACACGCCGGACAGTTGGCCGTCACCATTGAGGGTCGCCCGCAATTGCTCGACATTCGGCAGGAAGGGGCGCAGAAAGTCGAGCTTCAGGCCTTCTAGCTGATAGCGACCGCTCAACTGCTGCATGCCCGCAGGGTCGCGCACGTCAGCGTCGATTGCCAGCCGGCCGATCACATCGCTGCGCAATTCGAATTGTGCGGTGGCGGTTTTTGCTTGCAGTTCACTGGTCAGCTGCAGACGCTGGTAAGGAAAGGCCAGGGTCTCACGACCATCATCAACGGTAATAACGCCGTCATCCGACCCCAGCCGAATATCTGCCATGGGCGCTCTGCCCGCTTTCTGCTGCAGCGTAAGCTGGCCGTCAAGCAGGCCTTCCCAGTCAAAGTCCTCCGGCAGCCAGGCGGCAAGATCCGCCAGATTGAACGCTCTCAACGCAACGTCCAGCTGGCGATCCGGCATCAGCGTCTGCTCGCCTCTGAAGCAGAGCTCTGCATCGGACTGACGCCAGCAGTGCCCAGCCAGCTGAAGCCGCCCTGCGGCCAGTTGGTAGCGAAGCGCTGCTGGTGTTGCCTGCAACAGCTCAAGATGCTCGAAACGCAGCACACCCTGGCTCAACTCCCCCTGCCAGGCGACATCCGACAGGCTGCCCGACACTGACAGTTCAGCCTCGGCGACGCCGCCCAGCAGGCGCAGCTGCAACTCATGCCCGGCCCGCTCGCCACTCGCGGTCAGTTGCAGATTGCCGAGCGCAGTATCAGCGCTGCGCAGTTGATCCGCCGACAGGTTCAGGGACAGCGGCAGGCGGTCGCTCAGGGTAGTGTCAGCTTGTACGGCAAGCCTGTCGATACGAAGGTCGTCATAGCCCAGTTGCTCGCCATTGACGGCTACCCTGATCTGCGGTGCATCACGACTGCCGGCAAGCTGCAACTCGCCCTCGATCATGCCTCTCAGACCGGGCCAAAGTGTTTTCATCTCGTTGAGCTGCAGACTCAGCTGGCCATTGACCTCGGGGCCCCACTGTCCCTGGCCGGCTATCCGGTTGCTGCCCTGCAACAGACGCAGCCCGGAGATCGACCACACCTCAGCATGCTTGTTCAGGGCGCCGGCGAATTGCAGCGGCTCATTCCGTACCTCGCCCTGCACGCTCCAGTCTGACGCCAGTTGCAGCTGCTGGTTCTCAAGGGTGCCAGTGCTGTTAAGCTGGCCATTCAAGCGCCCTGGCAAGGTGGCAACAAAGATACCCGGGTCGATACCATCCAGCTCGAACCGACCGTCCCACCTGAGCACCGGCTGCAACCCCAGCTGCAGAGTCCCGGTAGCGTTGCCCGCAGCCGTCGACAGACTGAGCGGACTGATCTGCAGAGCCTGCTGATCCCCGCTGACCTGCGCCCCAACAATGACCTGCTGCCCGGCGACTCCGGTCAGCTCGCCGTCCAGCCGGGCATCAATTTTCCCCGAGCGCAGACTGGCGGCAGCAGCCAACTGCTGAAGTACCACCTCGCCGGTGTCGACCGGGTAAAGCGATTGCCAGGGAAACCGGTCCAGCGCCAGCTTGACGTCTGCCTCAAGTTCGCCGCGCCAGTTGGCTGTGCCGCTGAGGGAGAGTTGACGGGCCGGCTCGTCGACAACCGACAGCACCAGTGCCAGTTGATCAATACCGACGGTTGTCGCCAGTGCACTCAGGGTCAGGTCAACCTCGCCGTTCGCGGCGGGCAAGCGGGCATCGGCCTGCAGCGCATAACCGTTTTCCAGGTTGCCCTCCAGCTCAAGCACGAGCCCCTTAAGCGTCAGCGTCTCCGGCAAGCTGCGTAGCGGCAGGAAGTCCTCGCCACGCCAGTGCAAGCGGGCCGGATAACCTGCCTCAAACAGGTTTGCCTCGAGATTCAGCTGACCCGCGAGATAGCCTCGGCTATCGGCCTGCAACTGCAGCTCACGCAGGTCGCCGCCTGCCTTGAGCCGCATACGCCAGTCACGCTGATCGACCGCAGGTAGCGTCAGGTCCGCATTCAGCTCAAGCGGCCAGTCATCCTGCATCCGCACATACCCGTCCAGTCGCCAGCGCAGGTCCGGCCCTTCACCGCTGAACGTCTGCACGACCAATTTGTCATCGCGCCCAAAGGCAACCAGGTCGAGATCCCGCAGCAAGGCCGTCTCGCCATCCAGCGACAGGGTGCCCAGATGGAGCCGACCGACCTCCAGCGCGACAGGCAGCTGCACGTCGGGCAGGGTCAGAACGGACGTCCCCTCGGTCGCTTCACTGGCGCGGGCTATGATGCTGACCTTGTCTGCTGACAGACTATCAATACACAGCGTCGCACCGAACAGGCAGGAGGGGCTCCATTGCATTGCCAGCCGATCAATACCGATGTCGACGCTATCGTCCTGCCAGCGCACGCTGCCGAACGACCAGCCACGCCAGAGGTTGCCCTGCTCGAAGGCCAGTGACAGCTGCGGCAGGTGGTTGTCTGCCTGCTCGAACAGCCAGCGGTTCACCGCGTCACTGGACAGCAGCAGGCCCAGCAGCAACGGCAGCGCCAGCAGGATAACCAGCCCGCGCAGCAAGGCCTTGAGCAGAAAGCGCATCACAACTCAGGCCCCATCGAAAAGTGAATCTTGAAACCCACGTCCGGGTCCGACAGTGAGCGTGCCAGATCAAAGCGGATGGGGCCGATGGGCGACGCCCAGCGGATGCCGACACCCACGCTGGTTTTCAGCGGATCTGTCAGCGAATCCACCGCGTTGCCATGGTCGACAAAGGTTGCCGCGCGCCAATTGTGGATGAACTCGTACTGGTACTCGGCGCTGGAAGCCATCAGATAGCGCGCACCGATGGTTTCGCCTGTGCTGTCGACCGGCGACAGGCTCTGATAGTCATAGCCGCGAATGCTCTGGTCGCCGCCGGTAAAAAATCGCAGTGACGGCGGGATACTGGCAAAGTCGTTGGTAGCAACAGCCCCAAGCGCGACCCGGCCCAGAAAACGATGCCGCTCAAATACCGTATGGAGCCCCTTGAGCTGGCCCATGACACGGGCAAAGTCCACGGTCGACAACGCCCCCTCCTTGGCCCCCTGAACATCCAGCAACATGCTGTAGCCGCTCTGCGGGTCCATCCCGCCGGTGGAGTGCGTGCGCTGCAGCACCAGACTGGGAATCAGCATCGTGGCGGTTCCGCTGTCATCACCAAGCGAGAAGACCTCCTGCTGCAAACGCAGGCCAACACTGCGCTGCCAGCCGCTTTCAAGACGCTTGTTGACCTCGGCACCGAGCGCAAAACTGTGGGTCTGAACGTCGTCAATATCTTCCTTCTGCCAGCCGACGAAATAGCGCAGGTGGTGGGTGATCGGGTCATCCAGCGGCACCTGGTAGAAGGCACTGAGCTCCTGACGCGGCAGCGACAGCTCCATACTGGCCCCGCGACTGTGGCCCTGAGGATTGATCCAGTGCTGGTCCCAGGTCATTCGCGCCCGGGCGCCGACATCCGTGGAATAACCGCCACCAAAGCCGAGCGAGTTGGGATCACGCTCGGTGATTTCCACCTCGACCGGTACCTGCTCGCCAACCGCCTGGTCGGCCGGAGCGGTCACCAGCACGCCACTGAAGTAGCCACTGGAGAGCAAATCCTGGTTAAGCTTGCCGACCAGATCCGCGTCATAAGGTGCGCCGGCCTCGAACGGCACCATGCGCGCCAGCAGGTCATCACTGAACTGGGTTTCGGAAAAATGAACAGGCCCGAAGCGGTAACGCGGGCCGGTGTCGTAACGGATATCGACGTCTGCCTTGCCCTGCTCTGGGTCGACGCGAAGCTCGCGCTTGAGGTACTGCCCCTTGAAGTAACCGTAGCGCAGCGCACGGTTGCTTATGCGTGTCTTGAGTGTTTCGTATTGCCCATGATTGAGCACCTGCCCTTCGCGCAGCAGATCACTGACACCCAGCGCAAAGGCCGGCGTTGAAGCACCAGCGCCGAGCACCTGAACATCCACCCGGTCCAGCCGCACCGGCTCACCCGATTCGACGCGCACATTCAGCACGGGGTCGTCTTCGGGGCCGCTGATGGTCAACTCGTTGCGGGTCTGATAGTAGCCCAGCGCCTGGGCTGCGAGTGTTGCCTGCTGATCGAGATAACGTAACTGGCGCGCCATCTCGGCATGGCTGCCGGCTTCAACCGGACCGATATAGGCTTCGATATTTTCACGCAAGGCCCTTTTTGCAGGCTCGACTGTGACCTTGACCCCGGCCTGCGCTGCAGACACGGCAAAGACAAGAGACAACAGTGAAAAGGCGCGACGCATGAGCTCCATCCCGGCAAGTTTTCGCAACCCGAATGCTAACATGCCAGGCCTCTTGGCGGGTCCCAAATCCGCTCTGTTTAGGCTACCCTAGCGGCCACTGACTGCTCTGAAGCCGAGCAGCCGCATACCGACTTGCCAGGACATGCCCATGAAGATCGTCTCGTTCAACATCAATGGCCTGCGGGCTCGACCGCACCAATTGCAGGAGCTGGTGAGCCGCCACAACCCGGATGTCATCGGGCTGCAGGAAACCAAGGTTGACGATCCGCAGTTTCCGCTGGCCGCTGTCGAAGCGCTGGGTTACCACGTTGCCTTTCACGGTCAGAAGGGTCACTACGGTGTTGCCCTGCTGACCCGCCAGAAACCGCTGTGGGTGCGCAAGGGGTTTCCAACTGATCAAGATGATGCCCAGCGCCGAATGATCAGCGCCGCCATCCCCTGCGCCGATGGCGAGCCATTGATTGTACTCAATGGCTACTTCCCGCAAGGCGAAAGCCGCGATCATCCGGTCAAGTTCCCGGCCAAGGAGAAGTTCTATGCCGATCTGCAGAGCCACCTGGAGGGCGAGTTCACGCCGGATCAACGCATTGCCATCATCGGCGACATGAACATTTCCGATACCGACGCCGATATCGGCATTGGCCCGGACAACGCCAAGCGCTGGCTGCGTGCCGGCAAATGCAGCTTTCTGCCGGAAGAGCGCGACTGGATGGCGCGCCTCAAGGGCTGGGGGCTGGTGGACACCTTCCGCCACCTTAATCCCGAGTCGGATCGCTACAGCTGGTTCGACTATCGCAGCCGCGGCTTTGAAGACACGCCCAAGCGCGGCTTGCGCATTGATATGGTGCTGGCAAGCCGGGCGCTGGCCGAGCACTGCGTGGAAAGCGACATCGACTACGACATACGCGGCATGGAAAAACCCTCCGACCACGCACCAATCTGGGCTCGTTTCAGCGTCTGATCGAGACAAAAAAAGACCGGCACATGCCGGTCTTTTTCATAGCGGATGCCTTCAGGCGACTTCCGCCTCCGGCACCTCGATTTCCAGCTCGCCGTCGCGCAGCGTGACATGCACCGTACCGCCCTGCTCGGCCAGTTCGCCAAACAGAATCTGCTCGGCCAACGGGCGCTTGATCTTGTCCTGAATCAAACGTGCCATCGGCCGCGCGCCCATCAGCGGATCATAGCCATGCTCGGCCAGCCAGTTGCGGGCGTCTTCGTCCACATCCAGCAGTACGTGCTTGTCTTCCAGCTGGGCCTGCAGTTCGGTGAGGAACTTGTCGACCACGAACTTGATGCTTTCGTGGGTCAGACGGCCAAACTGGATGATGGCATCCAGACGGTTACGGAACTCCGGTGTAAAGGCTTTCTTGATGATTTCCATGCCATCGGTGCTGTGATCCTGCTTGGTAAAGCCGATCGAGGCACGCGACATGGTTTCGGCACCGGCGTTGGTGGTCATCACGATGATCACATTGCGGAAATCCGCCTTGCGCCCGTTGTTGTCGGTCAAGGTGCCGTGGTCCATCACCTGCAAAAGCAGGTTGAAGACTTCAGGATGCGCCTTCTCGATTTCATCAAGCAGCAATACGCAATGCGGGCTCTTGGTAACTGCTTCGGTCAGCAGACCGCCCTGATCGAAACCGACGTACCCCGGAGGCGCGCCGATCAGACGGGAGACCGTATGCCGCTCCATGTACTCCGACATGTCAAAGCGCAGCAGTTCTACCCCAAGGCTCTTGGCGAGCTGCCGGGTCACCTCGGTCTTGCCCACGCCGGTTGGACCGGCAAACAGGAAGGAACCAATCGGTTTATCCGCCGATTTCAGCCCTGCCCGCGACAGCTTGATCGCGGTCGCCAGAGCATCGATAGCGCTGTCCTGACCGAATACCACCAGCTTGAGGTCGCGCTCCAGATTCTTCAGCAGTTCCTTGTCATTGGAGGACACGTGCTTGGGCGGAATCCGCGCGATCTTGGCAACAATCGCCTCGACTTCGGCAACGTCGATGAACTCCGGGCGGTTTTCCGGCAGCTGCAGGCGCTGATAGGCGCCAGCCTCGTCGATCACGTCAATCGCCTTATCCGGCATGTGGCGGTCATTGATATACCGACTGGCCAATTCAGCCGCCGCTTTCAACGCCTCATCGGTATAGCGAATACCGTGGTGCTCCTCGAAGCGGCTCTTGAGCCCCTTGAGAATCTGAATGGTGTCACTGACCGACGGCTCGACCACGTCAACCTTCTGGAAGCGACGCGCCAGCGCACGATCCTTCTCGAAAATGCCGCGAAATTCCTGGAATGTGGTCGACCCGATGCAGCGAATCTCACCGGACGACAGCAGCGGCTTGAGCAGATTCGACGCATCCATCACGCCACCTGAAGCGGCGCCAGCACCGATGATGGTGTGGATTTCATCGATAAACAAAATCGCATGCGGGCGTTTCTTGAGCGCCTTGAGCAGCGCCTTGAAACGCTTCTCGAAGTCACCGCGATACTTGGTACCCGCCAGCAACGCACCCAGATCCAGGGAGTAGACCACGGCCTCGGAAAGCGTATCCGGCACTTCGCCATCGACAATACGCTTGGCCAACCCCTCGGCGATGGCAGTCTTGCCGACACCAGCCTCACCAACCAGCAGCGGGTTATTCTTGCGACGACGCATAAGAATCTGCGCAACGCGCTCGACTTCCGAGGCACGCCCAACCAGCGGATCGATCCGGCCCTTGCGCGCCATCTCATTCAGATTACTGGCGTAGGCCTCCAGCGGATTGCTGGCAGTAGCGCCCTCTGCGGTTTCTTCATCCATGGACTCCTGCTCGTCACCGAGCTGCTCGGCATCACTCTGAACCTTGGAAATGCCGTGCGAGATGAAGTTGACGATGTCGATACGCGCAATCTGCTGCTGCTTGAGGAAAAACACAGCCTGACTTTCCTGCTCGCTGAAAATCGCGACCAGAACATTTGCTCCGCTCACCTCGCCCTTGCCGGAGCTCTGTACGTGGAATACCGCGCGCTGCAGCACGCGCTGAAAGCCCAGCGTTGGCTGGGTCTCACGCTCCTGATCCTGCTTCGGGATCAGCGGCGTCGTGGAGTCAATAAATTCAGTCAGTTCTCGCCGCAGGCGTTCCAGATCCGCACCACAGGCGTTGAGCACTTCGATCGCTGCCTGGTTGTCCAGCAGCGCCAGCAACAGGTGTTCAACGGTCATGAATTCATGCCGTTTGTTGCGCGCATCCTTGAACGCCAGGTTCAGGGTGATCTCGAGATCTCTATTGAGCATGTTGCCACCTCGTATGCGATGCAATTCGCCTTGTTACGCTTCCCGTTCAATCTGACACATCAACGGGTGCTGGCATTCCCTCGCGTAGTCGTTGACGTCCGCGGCCTTGGTTTCGGCTATATCCCGGGTATAGATGCCGCAGACCGCTCTACCTTCAGTATGCACCTTGAGCATGATCTGTGTGGCACTTTCCCGGTTATGGGCAAAAAAACGCTCCAGAACCTCCACAACAAAATCCATCGGTGTGTAGTCATCGTTCAGCATGATGACCTTATAGCGGGACGGGGGCTTGAGCTGAGGCTTGCTGGTCTCGACCGCCAGGCCGTGATCATCCTCATGTTCGGGCTCACCCGCCCCGTGATTTAAGGTTAGTTGAAAATCTGTCATTGAAAACATTTGCCGTATCACCGCTGGAAGCCAGAAAAGATGCCGCTCATCGCAAAACTGCGTACTGGTACACAGGTTACTTTGGGGGCTGCTTGACTTGCCCCGATTCGATGTTAAAAGTGTAATAGTGCTTGACTGACCAGTCACCATTTACATCCCGAACACCCAGCTGGTCAGCAAGAACCACACCACTCACATGATGTGACAAGCTATCAGAGGGACGTAGTATGGAGAACGGTAAGGTCAAATGGTTCAACAATGCCAAGGGCTACGGATTTATCGTAGCGAACGGGCGGGACGAAGACCTCTTTGCGCACTATTCCGCCATTCACATGGACGGCTACAAAACGCTCAAGGCCGGTCAGCCGGTTCAGTTTGACATTATCCAGGGCCCCAAGGGCTTGCACGCCATCAACATCCAGTCCACCGTTGAGCAACCTAGCAAGAAACAGGTGGAAAATGAAGGCGCAACGAGCCTCATGCATGACTGAGTGACCATTCAGATCACGCAAACAACAAAGCCGGCTTTCGCCGGCTTTGTTGTTTTCAGCCAATGCGGATCGCTCAACACGACCCGCATCTTTGCGCTTACATGGCGCCGATGACGTCGTCACCAAACTCGGAGCACTTGCGCAGCTTCGCACCGTCCATCAGACGCTCGAAGTCGTAAGTCACTGTCTTGTTGGCGATGGCACCGTTAACGCCCTTGATAATCAGGTCGGCCGCTTCAACCCAGCCCATGTGGCGGAGCATCATTTCAGCAGACAGGATCACCGAACCCGGGTTGACCTTGTCCTGACCGGCGTACTTCGGCGCAGTACCGTGGGTCGCTTCGAACATGGCAACGGAGTCGGACAGGTTGGCACCCGGAGCAATACCGATACCGCCTACTTCAGCGGCCAGCGCGTCGGACAGGTAGTCACCGTTCAGGTTCAGGGTAGCGATAACGTCGTACTCGGCCGGACGCAGCAGGATCTGCTGCAGCATGGCGTCAGCGATGACGTCCTTGACTACGATGTTCTTGCCGGTGTTCGGGTTCTTGAACTGCATCCACGGACCGCCGTCCAGCAGCTCGGCGCCGAATTCATCGCGAGCAACTTCGTAACCCCAGTCCTTGAAGGCACCTTCGGTGAACTTCATGATGTTGCCCTTGTGAACCAGGGTCAGGGAGTCACGGTCGTTGTCGACGGTGTATTGCAGGGCCTGGCGAACCAGACGCTTGGTGCCTGCTTCGGAAACTGGCTTGATACCGATACCGCACATGTCGGTGAAGCGGATCTTCTTGACGCCCATTTCTTCGGTCAGGAACTTGATGATCTTTTCAGCTTCCGGGCTGCCGGCTTTCCACTCGACACCGGCGTAGATGTCTTCGGAGTTTTCGCGGAAGATGACCATGTCAACATCACCCGGCTTCTTGACCGGGCTCGGCACACCTTCGAACCAGCGAACAGGACGCTGGCAGACATAAAGGTCGAGTTCCTGACGCAGGGCAACGTTCAGGGAGCGGATACCACCGCCTACTGGGGTAGTCAGCGGGCCTTTGATGGAAACAACATACTCTTTGATGGCGTCCAGCGTTTCAGCCGGCAGCCAGGTGTCCTGATCATAGACTTGAGTGGCTTTCTCGCCCGCATAGACTTCCATCCAGGAAATCTTGCGCTTGCCGGCGTACGCTTTTTCAACAGCAGCGTCGACGACCTTGATCATGACAGGGGAAATATCGAAACCGATGCCGTCACCCTCGATGAAGGGGATGATCGGGTTGTCGGGTACGTTCAGGGAAAGGTCGGCGTTAACGGTAATTTTGTCGCCGCTGGCCGGCACCTTGATCTTTTGGTATCCCATCTTTGACTCCGTTTATGTTGTCGTTGCCACAGGCGATGCCGGCAGGCGGGTAACCCCCAACATCCCATGAATACGGATTTTCAGCCGCGCTATTGTTGTAGTTTTCCTACAGAATGTCACGCACTTTTGTCTACAATCTCGTGACCTGCCGCCCTCCACCGCCATTTGAGCTATCAATGAGGGATGATCAGTCGACAATATGTAGTAACACTACAACCACACTACAAAACACGACCACTCAGAATCCTAGCCGTTTTCCTCCGCTTTACCAAAGCCGGCAGCGGAGGTTCACCGAATCGGTGGTTTGCGCTACCCTATCGCACCTGCCGAGGAGCCGCGATGCGATTTCTACCCCACGTCACCGTCGCCACCATTATCGAACATCAATCGCGTTTTTTGATGGTCGAGGAAAAGCGCGATGGGCGCATTGTCCTGAATCAACCCGCCGGCCACCTTGAGGCCGACGAAACCCTGCTCCAGGCCGCCCTGAGGGAAACCCTGGAAGAAACGGGCTGGCACGTCGAGCTTACCACTGTCGTCGGCATCTATCTGTTCCAGGCGGCCAACGGCGAGACCTATCAGCGCGTTTGTTTCAGTGCCAAGCCTATCAGTCATGACGCCGGACGAACGCTGGACGAAGGTATTATTCGCGCACGCTGGATGTCGCTCGACGAACTTGTCGACAATACTGAACATCTGCGCAGCCATCTGGTTCTGGGCTGCGTGCAGGATTATCTGAATAAACCGCACTATTCACTGGATTTGATTCGCTGACATGTCTACCCAGCCAAGCACGCCCAACTCCGAAATTCGCGTCATCGTCGGCATGTCCGGCGGTGTCGACTCGTCCGTTTCAGCCGCACTGCTGCTGGAACAGGGCTATCAGGTCGAAGGCCTGTTCATGAAGAACTGGGACGAAGACGACGGCACCGAGTACTGTACTGCGATGGAAGACCTGGCCGACGCCCAGGCTGTGAGCGACAAACTGGGCATCAAGCTGCATACCGCCAACTTTGCCGCAGAGTACTGGGATAACGTCTTCGAGCACTTCCTGGAAGAGTACAAGGCCGGCCGCACCCCCAACCCGGATATCCTCTGCAACCGCGAGATCAAGTTCAAGGCGTTTCTGGACTATGCCCTGTCGCTGGGCGCCGACCTGATCGCAACCGGACACTACGTACGCCGTGCAGAGCGCGATGGTCAGACCGTCCTGCTGCGCGGGATCGACAACAACAAGGACCAGAGCTACTTCCTGCATGCCGTCGGCGCCGAGCAGATTGCCCGCACCCTGTTCCCGGTTGGCGAACTGGAAAAGCCCGAAGTGCGTCGCATCGCCGAGCGCTACGAGTTGGCCACCGCCCGCAAGAAGGACTCGACGGGCATCTGCTTTATCGGCGAGCGCCGCTTCAGCGACTTCCTCAAGCAATATCTGCCAGCGCAGCCGGGCGATATCGAAACAACCGACGGCACAGTGATCGGTCGGCACCACGGTTTGATGTACCACACCATCGGCCAGCGTCAGGGACTGGGTATTGGCGGCCTGCAGGGTGCCAGTGATGAACCCTGGTACGTGCTGCGCAAGGATCTGACCAACAACGTGCTGATTGTCGGCCAGGGCAACAACCACCCATGGCTGTTCTCCGACGCCCTCACCTGCTCCTCAATTTACTGGGTAAACCCGATCGAGATCACCGAACCTCGGCGCCTGACTGCCAAGGTCCGCTACCGGCAGACCGACCAGGCCTGCACGCTGGAGAAGACCCAAGACGGCTACCTGGTGCGCTTTGACGAGCCGCAGCGCGCGGTGACGCCCGGCCAGTCGCTGGTCTTGTACAGCGGCGACATCTGCCTCGGCGGCGGCGTGATCGAGACCGCCATTGCCAGCGGAGAAGCACCGTGAGCCGCGCCACCGATCAGGTCATTGCGTTAGGCGCCACCTTTGAGGCCGGCATTCAGGTCGACCGCCTGGCGCGCAGCGGAAAGCTGGCTGAGGGCCCGGGCTCCTGCCTGGTAGCCAGCATCCTCAAGCGCTCACCGGATAACGTCATTGATGTCTACGGCGGCAGCCCGCACCAGATTCGCAGCGGCCTGCAAGCACTGGAGGCCATGCTCGAGCGCGATACCGGAGCCCTCCAGCGCGATGCCCTGCGCTACGTCATGAACCTGCTCTCCCTTGAGCGTCAGCTGGCCAAGCGCGAGGACATGCTGCAGGTACTCGGCCAGCGTATTGCCCAGGCCGAAAACCAGGTCGAGCACTTTGGCCTGCTGCACGATAACGTCATGGCGTCGCTCGGAAGCACCTATCAAGACACCATCAGCACGCTGCGCCTGCGCATTCAGGTCCATGGTGACATGCGCTTTTTGCAGCAGCCGGAGGTCGCCAACCGGGTGCGCACGCTGCTGCTGGCAGGCATTCGCTCTGCGACGCTCTGGCGCCAGGTTGGCGGCCATCGCTGGCAGCTGCTGTTTCAACGCAAGAAGCTGCTGGACGCCACTCGCGCGGTGCTGCGTGGTTGAACTGGTCCGCCAGGACCAGCCCCGCGCCGGCGCCATGCTGCTGGCGCTGTCGGCCCTGCTGTTCGCCTGCATGGGGGTGCTGATCCGCGAAGTGTCAGAGGGCGTCAATAACGAAACCGTCGTCTTCGCCCGCAACCTGATCGGCGTACTGTTCTTCATCCCCATCATTCTGATGCGCGGCTTTGGCCCTTTTCGTACCAGCCGCCTTGGTAACCACTTCCTGCGTACCTTCTATGGCCTGGGGGCGATGTACTGCTTCTTCTACGCCATTGCCCATCTGCCGCTGGCCGATGCCATGGTGTTCACCTACGCAGCACCGGTCTTTACTCCCGTACTGGCCTGGTGGTGGCTGAAGGAAAGCCTGACCGGGCGCATGCTGCTTGCGGTGTCCATCGGCTTCGTCGGCGTTATCCTGGTCGCCAAGCCCAGCGGCGCGCTGTTTGACCCCAAGGCCCTCGCCGGCGTCGCCGCCAGCCTGCTCGCGGCCTGCGCCTTCGTCTCCATCAGGGCGATGAGCAACAGCGAGCCGGCAACCCGCATCGTTTTCTATTTTTCGACCTTTTCAGCGCTGCTGTCGGCCATTCCAATGATCTGGGCCTGACACCCCCTGACGCTGAAACAAATCGGCCTGTTGATCGCGGTAGGCCTGGTAGCAACGGTCAGCCAACTGGTCATGTCCAAGGCCTACGCCCTCGCGCCGCCCGGCAAGATCGGACCATTGAGCTACCTGGCTATCGTGTTTTCCGGTCTGTTTGCCTGGGCACTGTGGGGCGAGGTGCCGGGCTGGTCATCATGGGCCGGTGCCGGCCTGATCTTCGCCGCCAGCCTGATCAGCGTGTATCTGCCCTCCAAGTCGGGCAAAACCCGCCCGGCTGGTGTATGATTTGGCCCTTTTCCGCCAGCTGCTCGACGAGAGAACTATGCAACTTTCTTCCCTGACCGCCGTATCCCCGGTTGATGGCCGCTATGGCAGCAAGACCGCCAGCCTGCGTTCTATTTTCAGCGAATATGGTCTGATTCGCTTCCGTGTACAGGTCGAAGTGCGCTGGCTGCAGTGCCTCGCCGCTCACCCGGGCATCAGCGAAGTCGCGCCTTTCTCTGCCGACGCCAATGCGATCCTGAATCGCCTGGCTGAAGACTTCGACATGGCCCACGCCGAACGCGTCAAGGAGTTTGAGCGCACCACCAACCACGACGTGAAAGCCGTTGAGTACCTGCTCAAGGAGCAGGCCAAGCAGCTTCCGGAGCTGGAAAAAGTCAGCGAATTCATTCACTTCGCCTGTACTTCTGAGGACATCAACAACCTGTCCCACGCCCTGATGCTGCGTGCCGGCCGCGATGAGGTGCTGCTGCCGCTGATGCGCCAGATTGCTGCCGCCATTCGCGCCCTGGCCGTTGAGCATGCCGCCGTACCGATGCTGTCGCGCACCCACGGCCAGCCTGCCTCTCCGACCACACTCGGCAAGGAACTGGCCAACGTGGTTTACCGTCTGGAGCGTCAGATCGCCCAAATCGAGAGCATCCCGCTGCTGGGCAAGATCAATGGTGCCGTCGGCAACTACAACGCTCATCTGTCGGCCTACCCCGAGCTGGACTGGGAAGCCAACGCCAAGCAGTTCATTGAGCAGACGCTGGGCCTGCAGTTCAACCCCTATACCACCCAGATCGAGCCGCACGATTACATCGCCGAGCTGTTCGACGCGGTCGCTCGCTTCAACACTATCCTTATCGACTTCGACCGCGACATCTGGGGCTACATCTCGCTGGGCTACTTCAAGCAGAAGACCGTTGCCGGCGAAATCGGCTCCTCGACCATGCCACACAAGGTCAATCCGATCGACTTCGAAAACTCCGAAGGCAACCTGGGCATCGCCAACGCCATCATGCAGCATCTGGCAAGCAAACTGCCGATCTCCCGCTGGCAGCGCGACCTGACCGACTCGACCGTACTGCGTAACCTGGGCGTCGGCTTTGCCCACAGCGTCATTGCCTATGAATCGTCACTCAAGGGCATCGGCAAGCTGGAGCTGAACGAAGCCCGCCTGGCTGAGGATCTGAACAACTGCTGGGAAGTCCTGGCCGAGCCGATTCAGACCGTCATGCGCCGTTTCGGCGTTGAAAACGCCTATGAAAAACTCAAGGACCTGACCCGCGGCAAAGGCATTACCCCCGACGCCCTGCTAGCCTTCGTTGATAGCCTGGAGATTCCGGAGCAAGCCAAGGTCGAGCTCAAGGCGATGACCCCGGCCAGCTACATTGGCAATGCCGTGGCGCAAGCAAAACGCATCTGATCTGCCAGCCCCGTGCGGGCCGGCAACCCTTCCCCAGCGCCCGGATTGACCGGGCGTTGTCTATTCTGGAGCCAGAATGATGACAACTGAATTCGACTCGCTGTTTGGTGACATTGGCGTAGAACGCTTCCTCGCCGAGTATTGGCAACGCAAACCGCTGCTGATCCGCCAGGCCTTCCCCAACTTTGAAAGCCCCATTGAGCCAAACGAACTGGCCGGCCTGTCGCTGGAAGAAGAGGTTGAATCGCGCCTGGTCCTCAAGGACGGCGCTCACCCATGGGAGCTGCAGCGCGGCCCCTTCCCAGATGACACCTATTCCAGACTGCCGGAACGCGACTGGACACTGCTGGTCCAGGCCGTTGATCAGTTCGTTCCGGAGGTCGCGGACCTGCTCGACCGGTTCCGCTTCCTGCCTACCTGGCGGATTGACGATATCATGATCAGCTACGCCGCACCCGGCGGTGGCGTTGGGCCGCACTACGACAACTACGATGTGTTCCTGCTGCAAGGGTACGGCAAGCGCCGCTGGCGCATTGGCCAGCACTGCACCGTCGACAGCCCTCTGCTTGACCATCCGGATCTGCGCATCCTCGCCGACTTCGACTGCCAGGACGAGTGGGTACTGGAACCCGGTGACATGCTCTATATCCCCCCGGGGATTGCCCACGACGGCATCGCCGAAACCGACTGCATGACTATCTCCGTCGGCTTCCGCGCCCCGAGTCATCAGGAAGTGCTGGTGCACTTCACGGATTATCTTGCCCACCTGCTCAGTGACGACGAGCGCTACACCGATGCCGGTATCAGCCAGCCCCAGGACCCGGCCGCCATCGATCAGGCAGCGATCGACCGTTTGCAACAAAGCGTACTGGAACTGGTCTCAGATAAAGAGGCACTGGCAACCTGGTTCGGTCGGCACATGACCGAAGCAAAGTATCCGGAGCTGGCCCAGGCCTATGCTGGAGAACCGGAGCCATTGATGGACGCGCTGAATGACGGCATTGGCCTGTGCGCCAACCCGGCAGTCCGCCTGGCTTACTGGCAGGCCAACGATGGCAGCCTGCGACTGTTTGCCAACGGCGAACACTGCGTCGTTGGCAGCTCGCTGCTTCCGCTGGTTCAGCTAATCTGTAATCAGCGCTCACTGCCGGCCGAGTTACTGCTCGGCTGGACCAGCGAGGAAGACGCCCAAGAGCTGCTTGAACAGCTGGTGGAGAAAGGCTTTTTGCTAATGGAGAGGCAGAATGAGTGATGTCGTCGTGACAACCGTTGACTGGCAGGCAGGCAAGGCCCTGCGCGACATTCGTCAACGGGTATTCATCGATGAGCAGCAGGTCCCGGAAGACCTGGAGTGGGACGCGCAGGACGAGGAAGCAACCCACTTCCTGCTGCTGCGTGCCGGCCACCCGGTCGGCACCGGCAGACTGCTGAAGGACGGTCATATTGGCCGTATCGCCATTTTGCCGCAACACCGGGGCCTTGGCCTCGGCGAGCGCCTGATGCGGGCCATCATGGCGCACGCCATCGCCAAGGGCATGCGCACGCTGCTCCTGTCCGCGCAAACCCACGCCGTTCCCTTTTATCAGCGCCTGGGCTTTGAAGTCTGCTCGGACATCTATCTTGATGCCGGCATCGAACATCAGGACATGCGCTGGAGCAATGACACGCAGGAATCCGACCACCTGCCCCACATCGAGTTTGTCTCGCCGGGTCGCTTCACCATCCACAATCCAGACGAAGAGCCCCCAGCGAAACCGGACTACAGCGATCCGGATATGATCCCGATCACCGAGCAGAACGCGCAGGAGCAGCTGATCGAACTGCTTGACGGCTGCCTGCAGAGCGTGCGCATCTTCGCTCCCGAGCAGGCGCTGTGGCTGTTCAACCGCAAGGCCATACTGCAGGCCTGCGAGCGTCTGATTGCCCGCAATCCCAAGGCGCGCATTCAGGTCTTGCTGCAAGAAGTCAGTAACGACTTCCTCAGCGGTCATACCCTGCTGAGCCTTGCCCGTCGCTTCCCGAGCCTCTGCCAGGTGCGCAAGCAGCATCCTGACCTGCCCAGACAAAGCTATGCGCAGGCCATGATTGACCAACAGGGATTTCTGATGCTGCCCATAGCACGCCAGCGCGAGGGCTTTGTCCGCCAGACGTCACGGGATCAGGTCAAGCGCTGGAGCGATACCTTTGATGAGCGCTGGAACAGCAGCCAGACCGATCCGGCCATCAGGAGTTTTCTGCTATGAAACATTGCATCCTGGCAACTTTGCTCTGTCTGCTTTGCCTGGCAGCCAGCCCGCTGCAGGCGGCCCCCACGACCGAGATCGTTCCGCTGGGATACAACCTTGCGGAAAACCTGATCCCCGCCCTGCAGCCGATGCTGCAACCCAATGAGCGCGTTTCGGCCTACGGCAACCAGCTCCTGATAAGAGCCGAGCCAAATCGCATCAGCGAGATCAAAGCGCTGATCGCCCAGCTGGACCAACAACCATCCCGCCTGCTGATCAGCGTTGCCAGCAGCGGCAGCAGCAGCGGCAGTCAGCACGGTTACCGCGTCGACGGCAGTGTTGATACCGGACCGGTCGAGATCATTATCGGCCAGCCGGATGGCAACGGTAATACCGCCCGTATCATCAACCGTCGCACCACAGGCGCTAACGACGGTGTACGCCAGATCACCGCCACTGAAGGCTACCCGGTTCTGATTCAGGGCGGCCAGAGCGTACCGATCACGACCACGACCACCAACGTCTACGGCCAGCTTGTTCAACAGACCCAGTACCGCGACGTGACGCAGGGCTTCTATGCCACCGTTCGCCTCAGCGGCGACCTCGCGACCATCACCATCAGCGCCAACAATAATCGGCTCAATCCGCAGCACAGCGGCGTAATAGACGTGCAGCAAGCCGATACCGTAGTCACCGCTCGGCTGGGAGAGTGGGTATCTATTGGCGGAATCGACGAGTCGAACGGTGGCAATGACAGTGACCTCGGCCGCCGGATCAGCACCCAGCGAGTGGAGAGCGGAACACTGCGCCTGAAAGTCGACCGACTTGACTGATGCGTCACGCCCTGAACCTTGTAGTGCCGATTAAAAATCACTACAAACGGCATTGACTTATCAGGTTCGAAGTCCCATCATTGCGTCGCTCCCGCTAGCCAGAGACCTCAAGGTCTCCGCTTCGCACCCATACCAACGGTTCGATGCGTGTCTTTACAGCCCACAAGGCCGAATGACGAGGTGGCGACTGGAACCAAGTTGTCCTGAGGGACGGGGAAGCAATTAAAGCTGAACAGTTTACGCCAGCAGGCAAACGCCATTATCGATGGCTTAGCGCTCGCAAGACTGTCACCTCCTCTCCTCTTGGCACCATGCCAGTCTCCTCCTTTTCATACTGTCCTTTGAGCGTAACCGCAGCAGCGGAGCATTGGGTCGACAAATCGTGCTGAACCTAACGCAAACTTTGAAGGATTGACCATGTCAGCTTATCAAAACGACATCAAAGCAGCTGCCGAGCTGAAAGAAAAAGCAGGTAGTGGCTGGAGCGCTATCAACCCTGAGTCCGTCGCTCGCATGCGCGCGCAGAACCGTTTCAAGACCGGTCTGGACGTCGCCAAGTACACCGCGGCCATCATGCGCAAAGACATGGCTGAGTACGACGCCGACTCTTCTGTCTACACCCAGTCCCTGGGTTGCTGGCACGGCTTCATCGGTCAGCAGAAGCTGATCTCCATCAAGAAGCACCTAAAGACCACCAACAAGCGCTACCTGTACCTGTCCGGCTGGATGGTTGCTGCCCTGCGTTCCGAGTTCGGCCCGCTGCCTGACCAGTCCATGCACGAGAAGACTTCCGTTGCCGCTCTGATCGAAGAGCTGTACACCTTCCTGCGTCAAGCTGATGCCCGTGAACTGGACCTGCTGTTCACCGCTCTGGACGCTGCTCGCGAAGCTGGCGACCAGGCCAGGGCTGCTGAAATCCAGTCCCAGATCGACAACTACGAAACTCACGTAGTGCCGATCATCGCCGACATCGACGCTGGTTTCGGTAACGCCGAAGCGACCTACCTGCTGGCCAAGAAGATGATCGAAGCTGGTGCCTGCTGCATCCAGATCGAAAACCAGGTTTCCGACGAGAAGCAGTGCGGTCACCAGGACGGCAAAGTAACCGTTCCGCACTCCGACTTCCTCGCCAAGATCAACGCTGTTCGCTACGCCTTCCTCGAACTGGGCGTTGACGACGGTGTCATCGTTGCCCGTACCGACTCCCTGGGCGCCGGCCTGACCAAGCAGATCGCCGTCACCAACGAGCCGGGCGACCTGGGCGACCAGTACAACAGCTTCCTGGACGGTGACTACATCACCAGCGCTGACGACATCCAGAACGGCGACGTTGTAATCAAGTCCAATGGCAAGCTGCTCAAGCCCAAGCGTCTGGCTTCCGGCCTGTTCCAGTTCCGCAAGGACACCGGTGTTGACCGCGTTGTTCTGGACTGCATCACCAGCCTGCAAAACGGTGCCGATCTGCTGTGGATCGAAACCGAGAAGCCGCACGTTGGCCAGATCGCCGAAATGGTTAACCGTATCCGCGAAGTCGTACCGAACGCCAAGCTGGTTTACAACAACAGCCCGTCGTTCAACTGGACTCTGAACTTCCGCCAGCAGGTATTCGATGCCATGGCTGAAGAAGGCAAGGACGTTTCTGCATACGACCGCGCCAAGCTGATGAGCGTTGAGTACGATGAGACCGAACTGGCTCAACTGGCTGACGAGAAGATCCGTACCTTCCAGGCCGATGCGTCTCGTGAAGCAGGTATCTTCCACCACCTGATCACCCTGCCGACTTACCACACTGCTGCGCTGTCCACCGACAACCTGGCAAAAGGCTACTTCGACAAGGAAGGCATGCTGGCTTACGTCAAGGGCGTTCAGCGTCAGGAAATCCGTCAGGGTATCGCCTGCGTCAAGCACCAGAACATGGCTGGCTCCGACATCGGCGACAACCATAAAGAGTACTTCGCTGGTGAAGCTGCTCTGAAAGCCGGCGGTAAAGACAACACCATGAACCAGTTCGGCTGATAAGCCACTGATTCAGAGTCGCAAGACTCCGGTGTGAGAAAGGGGCTGCCATGGGCAGCCCCTTTTTTCTATCAAGCAGCAACCCTCTCAGGTAGAATGCGCTCCACTTCTGCCCTATGGTTCACGCAACAAGGCTTTATCAGTTATGGCACGTCTGCAACTCGACTTTCCCGAGAACCAGTTTTACTTCACCACGCAGCTCACAGTTCGTATCACCGACATCAACGGCGCCAACCACCTGGCCAATGATTCGATGATCTCGATGATCTCCGAGGCCAGAGCGCGGTTTCTGTATCAATTCGGCATCGAAGAAGTGAGCGAGAAAGGCGTTGGCATTATCGTTACCGACCTTGCCACCACCTATCTTCGTGAAGCCTTCGCCCGGGACGCACTGATTTTTGAAGTCGGCCTGATGGACCTGAACAAGTACGGCGGCGACATCATCTTTCGCATCAGCAAAGCCAGCAACGGCGAACTCGTTGCACTGGCAAAATCCGGTTTTGTGTTTTTCCATTTTGCGACCGGCAAGGTTCGTCCAATGCCGGAAGATTTCCGTCTGCGCTTCCCCGGCGTCAATTCAATCGAAGCGGACAGCAGCGAAACCTGATATTTCAGACAATAAAAAACCCGGCCGATGGCCGGGTTTTTTGTTCGCTGGAGAGTGAATTACTTCACTTCAACCTGGGCTTCAACTTCAGCTTCAACGCGGCGGTTCATTGAACGACCCTCGTCAGTGCTGTTGTCTGCAATCGGACGGGCTTCACCGTAACCGACAGAGCTGACGCGAGAGCCATCAACACCTTCGCTGATCAGTGCTTCGCGAACCGCATTGGCGCGACGCTCGGACAGGTTCTGGTTGTAGGCATCGCTACCGACGGAGTCAGTGTGACCTTCAACGGTAGTAGTAACCGACGGATAGGTCTTCATGAACTCGGCCAGGCTCTGAATATCCTGACGGTATTCCGGACGGATGGTGTCCTTGTCGAAGTCGAACAGCACATCGAGCTCAACACGAACGGATTGCATCTCGGGAGCCGGAGCAGGAGCCGGAGCCACTACCGGAGCGGGAGCCGGAGCCGGCTCGGCAACCGGTGCGGACTTGGCACCGAAGTTGATACCCAGGCCTACACCTGCCTGCCATTCGGTATTACCGTGGTCAAAACCGTAAAGCGCATCAACGCCAGCCTTGACGAAGAAGTTTTCGTTCAGGTAGTTCTTGATACCGACACCGGCCATCGCCATGGTAGTGCGATCATCAGTGTTGTCGCTGTCAGCCTTGAGCTCCTGGTGAGCCAGACCGGCAGAGATATAGGGGAGGACATTGCCGGTACCGAAGTGGTAGACCGCTTCGATCTGAGCCAGCTTGCCGTCGACATCTTCATTGGCGACGTCATCGACTTCCAGATTCCGGTACTTACCCAGACCAGCGTTCAGCAGTACGTTCTCGGTGACGAAATAGCCAATGCTGCCACCCACCAGGGTGCCATCGTTCAGACCATACATGCTGTCGGTGAAGTAACGGTCAGCAAAGGCTTCAACCTCGACCGACCCGGCTTTGCCGGCAGCCATGGCAGAAAAGCTGGACGCAGCAATAGCAGCACCAACAACGAGACCCACAGTGTTTTTCAATTTCATCTTTGAATCCCCATCAAATCCATTAAGACGTTAAGCTTGCGCAAAACTCCGCGACAGTATAACTGAATCCTGCTAACAACTATACAAGCCCTATATAAAAGGACTGTCAATCTGGTTTCGCAGTTTTTCCAGCGCGCGTTTATAACGCATTTTAGTCGCGCTCAATCCCATGTGCATAATGTCTGCAATTTCCTGAAATTCCAGCTCCGCCACAAAGCGCAACACCAGAATTTCCCGGTCAATGGGATTGACGTGGACCAGAAGACTGTTCAGCCCCTTTGAAGCCTGCGGCTGCAGCTCCTGTTCCTGCGCCTCTTCCTGAGGGTCGAGGCTGAGTGCATCAAGCAGGCGGCGCTTGCGTTTCTCTTTACGATACTGCGTTATGCACTCGTTATAAGTAATGCTATATAGCCATGTTTTAAACTTGGCCTTGCCTTCAAACTGCTTCAGTCCATGCAAAACCTTCAGCATTACTTCCTGACAAACGTCATCCGCGTCCCGCTCGTTACCTAAATACCGAACACAAACATTAAACAAAGTTCGCTGATAGCGCCGCATCAGCTCCTCATAGGCTGTCGTAGTGTGAATAAGCTCACTCTTTGCCCTGAGCACCAGCTCCTCATCATCGAGGTCGGCCGGATTGTAGTGGCGGCGTGGACGGCTGAGACTGACCAAGGTAGTAATGTCTTCCGTATGACTAAAGCGGCGCTCAGCGCCGCACCGGCTCATCAATCAGCAAGCGATTGGCCAGGGAAACAAGCTCGCCATCGTCACTGAGAATCTGCGTCTTGACGGTGCCTATTTCCTCCACCACACCCTCGACGCCGGCCACCTTGATCCGATCACCCGGCTGATAGAGTTCACGCACGTAGATACCCGCAATGATCTGACCGACCACCTGGCGACTGCCCAGCCCGAGTGCCAGAGCAGCGGCACCGCCGAAACAGACCAGCACGATAGCGATCACCAGATTCAGAAGCGCGGTTTCGATCTGCAACTGACCGATCGCCAGTGACACTGTGATGATGACCAGCAGCCCTTGAACAAAGCGACCAAGCCCGGACGCATACTCCATGCCCATGCTTTCGGCCGTGCCGCGCACAACGCCGTTTACCAGATGGGAGAGCAACAGACCACCAAGCAGAATGAGCGCCGCACCGACAACCTTGGGCAGATAAAGCGTGATGGCGTCCAACGTAGAAGACACCCGCGCAAGACCGAGCGACTCCGATGCCGACACAACAAAGGTCAGCAGAATGAACCAATAGGCTATCTTGCCGGTAAGCGCGGACACCGAGCTGTTGATGCCAACCCGGGCCAGCATCTTGTTTACACCGGTGCCGCTCATCAGTCGATCCAGACCGACCTTGGCCAGTCCTTTGCTCAACACCGCGTCGACAACCTTGGCCACGACAAGGCCAAGCAGCACGATAATCAGCGCCGCAATCAGATCGGGAATAAACGAGGCAACCTTGCTCCACAGCGTGGTCATGGCCGCAACGAAGCTTTGACTCCAGACATCGAATTCCATGGCTAAGCTCTCTTGACTACAGGTCGGAAGGGGTTGAGTTGTCAGCTTGGCGACGACTGGGCTTGAGGTTACGCACACCACGCGCGCCCCCCTCGGTCAGCACCCAGCCCCAGCGGGCTACCAGTCCAAGCAGGTCGAATACCGCGCCGTGAATGTGCGCCCGGTGCAGAACCCGATCCAGTCGCTGATCATCGGAGCGTTCGGCATCGCCGGCGCCTTCGTCGCGCATCATTGCGCGCAGCTGGCTTTCAAGCGAATCGTCGTTGGACATGACTCTGTTCTCCTGCATGGATGAAGCCGTGACGGAAATACGGCCCCCAGATGCAACAAGGGGGAGGTGTTGCCACCCTCCCCCTTGCCCGATACCACCAGGGCCGACGTTACTCGGGCATGATCAACGCGACAGGCGAGACAATGATGCCGTTGTTATCGGCGTAGACGAACTCACCCGGGCGGAAGGTCACGCCAGCAAAGGTGACGACGACGTTCAGATCGCCGATACCACGCTTGTCGGTCTTCATTGGGTGACTGGCCAGCGCCTGGATTCCAAGCGGCGTTTGCGCCAGTACGTCAACGTCACGCACACAGCCGTATACGATGATGCCTTCCCAGCCGTTCTTGGCCGCTTTCTCGGCCAGCATGTCACCCAGCAGGGCGCGGCGCATGGAACCGCCACCATCAACCACCATCACCTTGCCGGTGCCGTCCTGATCGACCTGCTCCTTGACAATCGAGTTGTCCTCGTGACACTTCACGGTGACGATCTGACCACCGAAGGAATCGTGGCCGCCGAAGTTGCTGAACATCGGCTCGACCACGGCCACATCGGGATAGGCATCACACAGATCCGGCGTTACATAGTGCTGCATGGCATTCTCCTTGAACTTGAAGGTACTGATGCTTACTTGTCATTCTCGGCAAGGAAGAACCAGGTGTCCATCACCGAATCCGGGTTCAGAGACACGCTCTCGATACCCTGCTCCATCAGCCAGCGCGCGAGATCCGGATGATCGGACGGGCCCTGACCACAAATACCGATGTACTTGTTGGCAGTACGGCAGGCGGAGATGGCGTAGCTCAGCAGCTTTTTGACCGCAGCATTACGCTCATCGAACAGATGCGCAATGATGCCCGAGTCACGGTCCAGCCCCAGAGTGAGCTGAGTCAGGTCGTTGGACCCGATCGAAAAGCCGTCGAAGTGCTCCAGGAACTCCTCGGCCAGCAGCGCGTTGGCAGGCAGCTCACACATCATGATCAGGCGCAGACCGTTTTCACCGCGCTTCAAGCCGTTTTCACCCAGCAGCTCAACAACCTGCTTGGCTTCGCCAACGGTGCGCACGAACGGAATCATGATCTCGACATTGGTCAGCCCCATTTCGTCGCGAACACGCTTCATCGCGCGACATTCCAGCTCGAAGCAGTCACGGAAGGAGTCACTGATGTAACGCGAGGCACCACGGAAGCCCAGCATCGGGTTTTCTTCTTCCGGCTCGTACAGCTTGCCGCCGATCAGGTTGGCATATTCGTTGGACTTGAAGTCCGACATGCGCACGATGACCTTCTTCGGCCAGAACGCCGCAGCCAGCGTGCTGATGCCTTCAACCAGCTTGTCGACGTAGAAATCGACCGGCGAGCCGTAACCGGCAACACGCTTCTGCACGCTGTCCTTGACGTCAACCGGCAGGCTGTCGAAGTTCAACAGTGCCTTGGGGTGAACGCCGATCATGCGGTTGATGATGAATTCCAGGCGCGCCAGTCCCACGCCCTCGTTGGGCAGGTTGGCAAAGTCGAAGGCGCGGTCGGGGTTGCCGACGTTCATCATGATCTTGAACGGCAGCGGCGGCATCGCATCAACGCTGTTGGTCTTGATGTCAAAGGACAGCTGGCCCGCGTAGATCAGACCGGTATCGCCCTCGGCGCAGGAAACAGTCACTTCCTGACCGTCCTTCAGCTCAGTGGTCGCATTGCCGCAACCGACAACAGCCGGAATACCCAGTTCGCGAGCAATAATCGCCGCGTGGCAGGTACGACCACCACGGTTGGTGACGATCGCGCTGGCGCGCTTCATGATCGGCTCCCAGTCCGGGTCGGTCATATCGGAGACCAGAACGTCACCCGGCTGGACTTTGTCCATCTCGGCAACGTCATTGACGATGCGCACGCGGCCGGCACCAATGCGCTGACCGATGGCACGACCTTCAACCAGCACAGTGCCCTTCTCTTTCAGCAGGTAACGCTCCATGACGTTGGCGCTGCTGCGGCTTTTAACGGTTTCTGGACGGGCCTGAACGATATAGAGCTTGCCGTCGTCGCCGTCTTTGGCCCACTCGATGTCCATCGGACGACCGTAGTGCTGCTCGATAATGACGGCCTGCTTGGCCAGATTCACCACTTCTTCCTCGGACAGACAGAAGCGGCTGCGCTCAGCCAGATCAACGTCGACAGTCTTGACCGACCGACCGGCCTTGGCTTCGTCGCCGTAGACCATCTTGATCGCTTTGCTGCCCAGATTGCGACGCAGAATCGACGGGCGACCAGCAGCCAGAGTGGGCTTGTGCACATAGAACTCGTCAGGGTTCACCGCACCCTGCACCACGGTTTCGCCCAGACCGTATGCGCCGGTGATAAACACGACGTCACGGAAACCGGATTCGGTATCCAGGGTAAACATCACACCGGCAGTGCCGGTTTCGGAGCGCACCATGCGCTGCACACCCGCTGACAGGGCAACCAGTTTGTGGTCGAAGCCCTGGTGTACGCGGTAGGCGATGGCGCGATCGTTGAACAGCGACGCAAACACTTCCTTGGCGGCGTGAATCACGTTATCCACACCACGAATGTTCAGGAAGGTTTCCTGCTGACCGGCGAAAGAGGCATCAGGCAAGTCTTCCGCCGTAGCGGAGGAGCGCACGGCAACGGCCAGATTGGGGTTACCGTCGGACAGTTTGGCAAAGGCTTCGCGAATTGCCTTGTCCAGCGCCGGCGGGAAGTCGGCGTCCATAACCCACTGACGAATCTGCGCACCGGTTTCGGCCAGAGCGTTAACGTCATCGACGTCGAGCTTGTCCAGTGCAGCGTGAATGCGATCATTGAGACCACTTTGCTCGAGAAACTCCCGATACGCATCTGCAGTGGTTGCAAAGCCACCGGGAACCGTTACGCCGGCGTTGGCCAGATTGCTGATCATTTCGCCAAGGGAGGCGTTCTTGCCGCCAACGCGCTCGACGTCATTGACACCCAGCTGCTCGAAGGACACTACGTACTCTAACAAGGTGATCTCTCCGTCAATCTATTAATAAGTCTGTGCGGCGGCGGGAGCATACTGGTCTGCCCGCTGCAAATGCGCCACAATGCCGATCTTTGGGGGCTGCTCCGACATATATGCGGGCTACCCGGTAACCGAGACACGACATCTTAAGGCTTCGTGAATGAAACGCACCGCTTTTTTCATTTCTGATGGTACCGGCATCACCGCCGAGACGCTTGGTCAAAGCCTGCTGGCACAGTTCGAGAACATCCAGTTCACCAAGCTGCTGCGCCCTTACGTCGATACCGTGGAAAAAGCGCGTGACATGGTACAACAAATCAATGCTGCTGCCGAGAAAGATGCAGCGCGGCCGATCATTTTCGATACCGTGGTCAACAGCGAGATTCGCCAGGAGCTGGCCAAATCCAATGGCTACATGATCGATATTTTCTCGACCTTCCTGGCGCCATTGGAACAGGAACTGGGTGACGGCTCGTCCTACTCGGTAGGCAAGACCCACTCGATCCAGCACAACAGCCATTACAAAGACCGTATTGACGCGGTGCACTTCGCCATGGACAACGACGATGGTGCGCGCACTCACCACTACGCCCAGGCCGATATCATCCTGGTTGGCGTCTCCCGCTGCGGCAAGACGCCAAGCTGTCTGTACATGGCGTTGCAATACGGTATTCGCGCCGCCAACTACCCCCTGACTGAGGACGACATGGAGCGCCTGCAGCTGCCCAAGGCGCTCAAGCAGAACAAGAGCAAGCTGTTCGGACTGACCATCGACCCAGACCGCCTGGCCAGCATCCGCAACGAACGCCGCCCCAACAGCCGCTATTCCAGCTACCCGCAGTGCGAATTTGAAGTACGGGAAGTGGAGAACCTGTTCCGCAAGGAGAACATTCCCTTCCTCAACTCAACGCACTACTCGGTAGAAGAGATTTCAGCGAAGATCCTGATGCAGATGGGCATTGAGCGCCGCCTTAAGTAGGGCTTCCAATCTATTGATTTAACTAGATTAAAAGAAGGCTATCGCGGGCACCGGATAGCCTTTTCTGTTACTACCGAACGCAAGGGCCAAGCTCTGCCAGCTGCCCAGCCGGATCGCCAGCCAGAGACGGCAACTCCCCCCCTCATTTCAGGGCATTCAGGTGCGACAGACCTTACCGGGAAGCATTTGGATATCAGCAGCAACTGAACGATCAATGGTACTGCGGGTCACAATGCATGAAACTTCCGGACACAAGGAACCAACACATGGACCTGATTCGCGTACTGATCGCCATTTTGCTGCCACCGCTGGGCGTGTTTTTACAGGTGGGTTTCGGTGGCGCCTTTTGGCTCAACATCCTGCTCACCCTGCTCGGCTACATTCCCGGCATCGTTCACGCAGTCTGGATTATCGCCAAACGCTGATTAGCGTCCGCCAGAATCAAGCACGGCCTCGTTCGCGGCTGCCAGCCAGCCGCGAATCGAGAAGTCATAGCTCTTGACTGCCGGATTGAGCACCTTGCTGAACCGGCGGTAATTCACCGCAGGCCGACCGGCCGCAAGATAGCCCAGATAATCCTCAGCCATTGACCGATCGAACAGAGCAAACATGCTCTTTTCCATCTCCAGGCCTTCGCTGTCGGCAAAATCCACACCATTTTCGTAGTCATACAACACTACCAGCGCCCAGGCTGCGGCAAGATGATGGCCGCCGACCACGACCTGCACCTCGCCATCAAGCAATGCTCGGGTTGCCTGCTCAGTCATGTTGACAGTCGACACCACAAGGTCACGCCCGACCGTACGACCGAGACTGCGCGCGCCTTCAATAGCGCCGTAGGCCATAAGATCATTACCGGTCCATACCAGCCGCGTTTGCGGATAGCGCTCAAGCAAAATGGGGGTCTGATAACGGGCATTGTCCCGCCGCCATTCACCGTAGACATTCTGACGCAAGCGAACCTCGGTAAACTCGGCGACCGCTCTGTGCATTCCGCGAGTACGGCGGCGAGAGCTGTCGGTCGACCTGTCACCCGATATGGCAACCATCTCCAACCGCTGCGACCTGCTCGCCGGAAACTGCTGCAACCCCTGCAGGATCAATGATCTGGCACTGAGGTAGCCGGCCTCTTCTGCATCAGGCACCAGGCTGCCTAGCCAGTGTTTCAGCCGATCGCGGGGATAGCCAAGCATTTCACGCTCGCTCTCCAATACACCGTTATACGCAGCAAATACCCGGATGCCCGCTTGCTCGGCAATCTGCAACTGCCCCGGCAGGACCTGCTTTTCCGCCGACACCAGCAGGTAGTCCGGGCGCTGGCCTGAAGGCCGACGCGACACATCCCTGGCCAAACTGAGCTGGGCCAGGTGGTCGCGTTCGGCGTGCAGAACCTCCAGCTCAACCCCCAGACTCGTTGCCGCGTGCTGCAGACCTTCGATCGCATCCATCCAGAATGGCTCATTGGATTTGCCCGGACTGATAAACACTACATGCATTGCCGAAGCGGGAGGTGCGAACAGGCAGACAAGGAGCAGGTACAGCGCCCCCACCAGACGGATTCGCCTTGGAGAGCGCTGACAACGAAAGACATCAGGAAAAAAAAGAAACATCATGCAACGACCATATACCTGCTTGACCAAGGCTTGCGGATGACACTCGCCGACTAACCCGCTAGTCTCTGCGGTCTGAACCTGACGGCGCGCATGGTAACAGAGCGCCCGGCCTGATGCAGCGCCGGAAGTCGGATATCCGAGGAGAGCAAGAGAATGAAAAACCTGATCGCTGGCGGTCTGCTGCTGGTGAGCAGCCTGTCTCAGGCTGCCGATATCGATGTATACCGCGATCCCTCATGCGGCTGCTGCCACGCCTGGATCGAACATCTTGAGGAAAATGGCCTTGAGGTCAACGACCACGTCACCTCTGAGGTCGTTGCGATGAAACAGAGCCTGGGAGTCGATCCGGCCCTGCGCTCGTGCCATACGGCGATTTACAAGGGCTTCTTCATTGAAGGGCATGTGCCGGCCAGCGACATTCTGGCACTTGAAGAGGGCAGCACCATAAAGGGCCTTGCCGTACCGGGCATGCCGATCGGCTCGCCCGGAATGGAAATGGGCGAGCGCCACCAGGCCTACCAGGTCATTGCCGTCGAGGCTGACGGCCGCCAACGGGTATATAGCCAGCACTAGGCAGCTAGCGCGCCTCGTCGACCTCTTCGATAAAAGGGCCGAACCAGCTGTCGGCCCGTCGACGCGCTGCCGTCCTGACGTCACCGTCTATATACATCGCAACCATTGCCAATGCGCTGGCAAACATACCCAGATCGTCGGTAAAGCCCAGCAACGGGGTGAAATCAGGAATCGCATCCAGAGGGGCGATAAAGTACGCCAGACAACTGACAATGACCGCCTTGGCCCAGGCTGGTGTTTCAGGACGGCGCGCCGCGTAATAGAGGCACAGCGCCTTTTCGACGACCTCACGCCCGGCCAGCCGGGCATGGGATCCGAGCTTGCGCCAAAAGGCGCCATCAGAATACGTCGTTCTCATGGAGATACCTCCAGACAGAGCATGTCAGTCGATAGTAGAGAGACAGGAGGAGCACTGCAACCGGGCGATACTCAAGGCGCTGCGATCACGATCTGGTCACGCCCTGCGTCCTTTGCGGCATAAAGACATGCATCTGCCTCGTGCAGCCAGGACTCGCGCTCCGTGTGACCATTGAGCATGCAACCGCCGATGGAAACAGTCACAGCCCGCCCGTCCGGCCGCCTCAAAACCTCGCGGACGCACTGCTGAATCTTGGTAGCAACGCCATTAAGGCCCTCACGGGCAACATTGGGAACCAGCAATACAAACTCCTCACCACCCAGCCTGAACAGACGATCAGATGGCCGGCAGGCCGCGTCGACCAGATTCACAAAACGCACCAGCACGTCATCGCCGACAGCATGTCCAAACTGGTCGTTTATCTGCTTGAAATGATCAAGATCGAGCACCAGCAGGCCAAAACGTATGTCGTATCGTCTGCTGTCGGCAACAGCGATATCCAGCTCCTTGTTCATGGTTCGCCGGTTGCCGATGCCGGTCAACGGATCCTCAGTCGCAAGCTGCGAAAGCTCACGCCGCTGGGCGCGACCACGATAAGCGAATACAAACGCAAATATACTGGAAAGTTCATAGGTGACGATAAATGAACCCATCTGGTAATGGCTGGCAAATACCTCTTGCGGATTCAGCCAGCCATACAGACAAACCGCAAGCAGGGTTACCTGCGTCACCATTACACTCTGACGCGGCGGTACCACAAAGAAATTGAACAGGATTAGCACATACATCCAGAACAGGCCGTTGGTACCCAGCTTGATGCTGACCAGAAAGGCTCCGATGGAGTAGATTGCGGCGAGAAACTGCCCAGGACGAACGGTATTGCCGGTACGCCAGGCATAGCATACGGCGAGCACAGTGCCCACCACGAGGAAACTGTCGGTAAAGCCGACCAGCCAGTTGCGCTGGCCAAGCCGATACACCGCATAAGGTGTCACGCCCAGCACGGCGAGACTCCCGACCAGCGTAATGATCGACAGCTGAAAGTCATCCTTCAGTCTGGACCAGAAGGCGCTCATTCAGAATGCTCTTGCGTTGTTATTGTTGTTTGCTGGCGCACCAGACAGCGCGCTCAGAAAGTCAAAATGTGACCATAACTGCAACCACTGTTCAGTACAACTGCTGCGAAATCAAATGCGGCAGCCGTTAGGCCGCCGCAGCCTGAATACGCTGCACCATGGCACGCAGGCCGTTACCACGAGTGACGCTCAGGTGCTTGAGCAGGTTGAGCCGTGAGAAGTAATCCTCGATATCGAATGCTCTGATCTCGTCTGCCCGCTTGCCATTGTAGGCCGCCAGAACAACAGCAAGCAGCCCCTTGACGATAAAGGCATCACTATCGGCATCGAAATACAGCTTGTCGCCATCGCGGTGACCGACCAGCCAGACCTGACTCTGGCAGCCGCGCACCAGGTTTTCATCGGTTCGCTGGCTTGCATCAAGCTCCGGCAATTCCTTGCCCAGATCAATAATGTACCTGTAGCGGTCTTCCCAGCTATCGAAGAACGACAGAGTATCAACGATATCTTCACTGGTGATTTCCGTACCAAATCGACTCATGTGCTGCCGTCCTCAGAAAAACATGCCGGTTTCGAGCTGTGCCTCTTCGCTCATCATGTGCCGTTGCCACGGCGGATCGAACACCAGGTCGACCTTGACGTGCTCGACATTGGGCACCCGCTTTACCCTGTATTCGACATCGCCAACCAGCACCGGCCCCATACCGCAGCCGGGGGCAGTCAGGGTCATCTGAATGGTCACCTTGTGCTCGGACTGGTCAATAGCAACGTTGTAGATCAGGCCGAGATTGACCAGATCAACCGGAATCTCCGGGTCGTAAACGGTTTTAAGGGCCTCCCAGACCTGCTCCTCGCGGATCTGGTCGTCAGTCGGCTCGGGGAACGACAGCAGCTCGGGTTCAAGCCCCAGCGCCTCGGCATCAGTACCATCGACCCGGACCATCTGACCGTTGTAGGTCACTGTGTAATTGCCGCCCAGCGCCTGGGTAATGGTCACGAAGGTGTCTTTCGGGATGGTCAGGGGTGTTCCATCGGGAACTCGGCGTGCCGGGCAATCGGCCCGGGCTACCACCATGCGACGTTCCATCGGGTTTCCTCAAAAATAAACGCGCCCAACCGGGCGCGCGGTAGACAGGAGCGAGATCAGTTCACGCTGAAGCTTTCGCCACAGCCACACTCGTCCTTAACGTTCGGATTGATGAACTTGATCTGTTGGTTGATGCCCTCGCGCACCAGATCAATCTCGGTGCCCGACAGCACCTGGATACTGTCACTGTCGACCAGCAACTCGACCTGATCATCAAGCTGGTAGTGCAAATCGCTGTCGCGCCCCTGCTCCACCAGATCAATGGCATACATAAAGCCGGTGCAGCCGCTCTTTTTCACGCTCAGACGCACCGCCTTGCCCTGCTGCCCGTTCAGTTGCCGACGAAAATGCGCCAGCGCAGCCGGGGTAACGGTCACCGCCTGTTGTTTGGGATCAAAGGATTCAACGCTCATCTGCAGCACTCCTAAATCAGAAACTGCCGTACTTTTTCCAGCGCCTCGAACAACCGGTCCACATCGGCTCTGGTGTTGTAGAACGCCAAGCTGGCCCGCACAGTACCCGGAATACCAAACTGCTCCATGATCGGCTGCGCGCAATGATTGCCGGTTCGCACCGCAACACCCTGCTGATCCAGCAACATACCCACGTCATTGGGGTGCGCACCCTCCAGCAGAAAGCTCATGACGCTGGTCTTGTGCGCGGAGGTACCAACCAGGCGAATACCGGGCGTTGCCCGTGCACGCTCTTCGGCATAGGTCAGCAGCGCCTGCTCGTGGGCAGCGGCGCCAACACGATCAAGCTGATTCAGGTAGTCGATCGCCGCGCCAAAAGCGATCACGCCGGCAATATCCGGGGTACCCGCTTCAAACTTGTAGGGAAGCTGGTTGAAGGTAGTGCCGGCAAAGCTGACGGTTTCGATCATTTCACCGCCGCCCTGGTAAGGCGGCATGGCTTCGAGCAACGCACGCTTGCCGTAGAGCACACCCAGGCCGGTCGGGCCGAACAGCTTGTGCGCGGAGAAAACGTAAAAATCACAATCCAGCGCCTGCACATCGACTGGCCAGTGGCTGACGGCTTGCGCCCCGTCAATCAGCACCAGCGCGCCGGCAGCATGGGCCAGACGCACTATATCGGCAACCGGGTTAACAGTGCCGAGGGCGTTGGACACGTGGCCACAGGCAACCAGCCTGACACGCTCATCCAGCATCGACTCCAGCGCCGCCATATCCAGAGTGCCGTCAGCATCCACCGGAATCGGCTCAACGCTGGCACCCTTCTCAGCAGCTATAAGCTGCCAGGGCACGATATTGGAGTGGTGCTCCATCGCCGACACCAGCACGCGGTCACCGGCCTGCAAATTGGCCCGCCCCCAACTGGACGCCACCAGATTGATGCTCTCGGTGGTGCCTCGGGTCCAGATAACCTGGCGCGCCTCGGGTGCGTTGATAAACGCGGCAACCTTGACCCGTGCGGCCTCGAACTTCTGTGTCGCCCGATCTGCCAGCGCGTGAGCACCACGATGAACGTTGCTGTTGTCCTGCTCGTAGTAGTCGACCAGCGCCTGAATCACCGCGCGCGGCTTCTGCGTGGTCGCGGCGTTATCCAGATACACCAGTGGGTGGCCGTTGACCTCCTGATTCAGGATCGGAAAGTCGGCACGCACGCGCTCGGCGTCAAACGGCAACGGTTTGCTCAGGTCATTCATAACCGATCTGCCCTACCATCTCGCTTGGCTGGCCGAACAGCGACACCAGACGCGGACGCAGATAATCCTGCACCGCCTGCTCCGGCACCTGGTTTAGCAGCTCATTGATAAAGCCAAAGCTCAGCATGGTGATGGCATCTGCCTTGGTTACGCCGCGGCTCTGCAGGTAATAAAGCGAGGTTTCGTCCAGCTGACTGATGGTCGCGCCGTGGGCGCAACGCACGTCGTCGGCGTAGATTTCCAGCTCGGGCTTGGTATTGATCTCGGCCGTGCGGGACGTGAGCAGGTTCTTGTTACTCAGTTCGGCCAGCGTTTTCTGCGCCTGCGGATGAATATGAATCCGGCCATTGAATATCGCCTTGGCCGAGTCACCAATAATCCCGCGGAATACCTCATTGCTGGTGCAATGCGGCACGCAATGCTCAACGTTGGTGTGATAGTCGATCACCTGGCGGTTGCGCGGCAAGTAGACGCCGTTCAGCTCCAGATGTGCTCCCTCGCCCAGCATGTTGACCTGATAGTCAATGCGCTTGAGGCGGCTGCCCTGGGCCAGAGTGAAGCCGTGGAAGCGGGCATCGCGCTGCAGGTTCACGTGAACACCGCCAACGTGCAGCAGATCTTCCTGCTCCAGGTTGATGCGGTAGTGCTGCACCTGCGCATTGTTACCGACCACGACCTCGGTGAGACTGTTGACGAAGCCGTTCTGGCTGGCGCTGTCGGAAGCGTAATGCTCGATCAGCTCCGCCTCGGCGTTCTCTTCCAGCACCACCAGCACGCGCTGGCTGGCCGCGACCGGATTCGCCTGCGCAGTGGAGACGTTGACGATATAGACCGGTTTTTCCAGCTTGTGACCCGGAGCAACGTGCAGCAGCACGCCATCTGCAGCCCAGGCATTACTCAGGGCGGCAAACAGATGACGCTCGCTGTCGACGACCTTGCCAAGATGCTGCTGAATCAATGCCTGCTGTTCGGTATTGGCATCGGCGAAACGCACGACGCCGGCTGGCAAGGCACTGGAGCGCGCGGCGTTGAAGCGACCGTCGACAAAAACCAGACGGATAGCGTCCAGCTCGACCTGCTCGACGGCGTCCAGCGCGACGTCATCAGACTCACTGCTCCAACCAAGCTGTTCGCATTGCTGCAGCGGAGCCAGAGAAATGTACTTCCAGTGTTCGGTCTTGCGGCCAGGCCAGGCTGCAGCTGCCCAGGTACTGGCGCCCTGCTCGCGCAGTGCTGCGAGCCATACCGGCGTCTGCTGCTCGGCAGCAAGCTCCAAGGCTGTCTGTTGGAAATCAGTCATGGGTCAGACCACCTCGTTTTCGAGCCAACCGTAACCCTTGGCTTCCAGCTCCAGCGCCAGGCTCTTGTCGCCGGATTTGACGATGCGACCGCCGGCCAGGACGTGAACGTAATCAGGCACGATGTAATCCAGCAGACGTTGATAGTGCGTCACCACCAGGAAGCTGCGCTTGCCGTCACGCATTGCATTGACGCCATCGGCAACCACCTGCAGGGCATCGATATCCAGACCGGAGTCGGTCTCGTCGAGAATGCACAGATCCGGTTCCAGCAGCATCATCTGCATGATCTCGTTGCGCTTCTTCTCACCGCCGGAAAACCCTTCGTTCACACCGCGCTTCAGGAAGCTGGCGTCCAGGTTGACTCGCTTGCAGGTTTCGCGCGCCAGCTTGAGGAAGTCAACCGAGGATATTTCGTCCAGCCCCTGATGCTTGCGCTTGGCATCAACAGCCGCCTTGAGAAATTCCATGTTGCTGACGCCGGGGATCTCCACCGGATACTGGAACGCCAGGAACAGGCCTTCGCGTGCACGCTCTTCGGTTTCCATTTCGAGCAGGTCGTGCCCCTTGAAGGTCACGCTGCCAGCTGTGGCTTCGTAACCAGGCCGGCCGGAAAGCACGTTGCCCATGGTGCTCTTGCCCGACCCGTTGGGGCCCATGATGGCGTGAACTTCGCCCGGTTTGACCTCGATGGACAGCCCTTTAAGGATATCCTTCTCTTCAACTTTCGCGTGCAAGTCTTTGATATTTAGCATCATTTATGCCTGATAAATTACTTTAACCGTTTCGAGCTGCGCCAGCAGGCGATCAACCCACAGAACCTTCGAGACTGACTTCAAGCAGCTTGCCGGCTTCCACCGCAAACTCCATGGGCAGCTCCTTGAACACCTCGCGGCAGAAACCGTTGACGATCATCGAGACCGCCTTTTCGGCATCCAGTCCACGCTGCTGGCACAGGAACAACTGGTCATCGCTGACCTTTGAGGTTGTTGCCTCGTGCTCCACAACGGCGCTCGGGTTCTTGCTTTCGATATACGGGAAGGTATGCGCGCCGCAGCGATCACCAATCAGCAGCGAGTCGCACTGGGTGTAGTTACGCCCCCCCTCGGCACCAGGATTGATACGCACCAGGCCGCGATAGGCACTGTCGCTGCGACCGGCAGAAATACCTTTGGCAACAATGGTCGAGCGGGTGTTCTTGCCAAGATGGATCATCTTGGTACCGGTATCGGCCTGCTGGAAATTGTTGGTCAGGGCTACCGAGTAGAACTCGCCAACGCTATTGTCGCCTTTGAGAATGCAGCTGGGGTACTTCCAGGTGACGGCAGAGCCGGTTTCAACCTGAGTCCAGGAGATCTTCGCGTTAGTGTGGGCCACGCCCCGCTTGGTCACGAAGTTGTAGATCCCGCCCTTGCCTTCTGCGTTACCCGGATACCAGTTCTGAACGGTGGAGTACTTGATCTGCGCATTATCCAGCGCAACCAGCTCGACAACCGCCGCGTGCAACTGGTTCTCGTCACGCATCGGCGCGGTACAGCCTTCCAGGTAGCTGACGTAGGAACCCTCATCCGCAACGATAAGGGTACGCTCGAACTGCCCGGTGTTCATCTCGTTGATGCGAAAATAGGTCGACAGCTCCATCGGGCAGCGAACGCCCTTGGGAATGTAGACGAAGGAACCATCGGAGAATACGGCAGAGTTCAGCGCAGCGTAGAAGTTGTCCTTCTGCGGCACGACGCTGCCCAGATACTGCTTGATCAGCTCCGGGTACTTGTGAACAGCCTCGCTGATCGGGCAGAAAATAACGCCCGCTTCCAGTAGCTTCTCCCGGAAGGTGGTAACGACCGAAACCGAGTCAAAGACCGCATCAACGGCAACACCCGCCAGCATCTCCTGCTCGTGCAGGGGAATACCCAGCTTTTCGTAGGTGGCCAGCAGCTCCGGGTCTACTTCATCGAGACTCTTGGGCTTGCTGTCCATGCTCTTGGGCGCGGAATAGTAGGAGACCGCCTGGAAGTCGATTTCCGGGTAATGCACATGGGCCCAGGTTGGCTCTTCCATCTCCTGCCAGGAGCGGAATGCCTTGAGCCGCCATTCGAGCAGCCACTCAGGCTCGCCTTTCTTGGCAGAAATGAACCGGATAACGTCTTCATTCAGTCCAGGAGGCAGGGTTTCGGACTCGATGGACGAGTGGAATCCCGCCGCGTAGTCCTTCCTGATCAGGCTTTCGACTTCTTCAGTCACGGTATCACCTCAATCTTGCAACCTGCGCCAGAAGCGAGGCCGCTACTTCTTGATTCAGGCACGCATCCGCCCGCGGGCGCTGCGTGCATGGAGAGCTCTGTGACTCTTTAGATAATGCGCTCAAGCGCGCTGACTGTGCTGCGTACTTTGGATACACAATGATCCTGGCGCGAACTGACGCGCTGGATATCTTCGCGTGACACCAGATCTGCCAGACTGATCTCGTCCAGAAACTGTCGCAGCCTTGCACTCAGATCGGACCAGAGATGATGCGTCAGGCACACTGCGCCGTCCTGACAGTCGCCCTTTCCAAGGCAACGGGTGGCATCCATCGAGTCGTTCACGGCCTCGACAATCTGCGCAACACTGATGGCTGCAGCCCCACCCGCCAGTCGGTAACCGCCGCCGGGGCCACGAACACTCTCGACCAGCTTGCCACGACGCAACTTGGCAAACAGCTGTTCAAGGTAGGAGATGGAGACGCCCTGACGCATGGAAATGTCTGCCAGCGTGATGGGCCCCTGGTCCTGGTGTAACGCCAGATCCAGCATGGCTGTGACGGCGTAACGACCTTTGGTGGTCAATCGCATAGACGCTCTCGAGCGGATGAATTCACCGCGCCACTATGCAATATCCAAGCAATTCAGTCAAGTATTCGACAGGTATAAGCCGCCGCATTATAAAGGGATGCGCTCTGTATCGAAAGACGACAACACGGCGTCACTTACACTGCTTCACAAGAAATCTGCTGAAGCGCCGCCAGCGACAATGCTATGGTGCGATGTTTATGCACTACACCAATAACAAGGAGCCATGCAGAATGAGCCATTACCAGCAGTTCTACATCAACGGCAACTGGGTTGCGCCCAAAGGCACTCAAACCCTGGACGTCATCAACCCCGCCACCGAAGAAGCCGTTGCCACTATCGCCCTCGGCAATAAGGAAGACGTGGATCTCGCCGTTGCTGCCGCCAAGGCCGCATTTGAAAGCTACTCCCAGACTACTCGCGAAGAGCGCATTGCCCTGCTAGAGCGCGTCACCGAGGTTTTCAAGAAGCGCATGGGTGATGTTGCCACCGCCATCTCTCAGGAAATGGGCGCGCCGGCCAAGCTGGCCAAGGTTGCGCAGGCTCCCTCAGGGCTGGGCCACTTTGTTACCGCGCTCGCCGCACTCAAAGAATTCGAGTTCGAAGAAACCATTGGCACTACCCTGGTAACCAAGGAGCCGATCGGTGTCTGCGGCCTGATCACCCCCTGGAACTGGCCGATGAACCAACTGACCTGCAAGGTCGCACCGGCGCTGGCTACCGGCTGCACCATGGTGCTCAAGCCTTCCGAGGTTGCGCCTCTGTCGGCACTGGTCCTTGCCGAGATCCTGGACGAAGCCGGCGTACCGGCGGGCGTGTTCAACCTGGTCAACGGTGACGGCCCGACCGTCGGCGCGGCCATGTCGGCTCACCCGGATATCGACATGATGTCTTTCACCGGCTCCACTGCGGCAGGCCGCCAGGTCATGACCAACGGCGCACAAACCATCAAGCGTGTCGCGCTGGAGCTGGGCGGCAAGTCGGCCAACATCCTGCTCGACGACGTCAATTTCGAGAAGATGGTCGCCCACGGTGTCATGTCCTGCATGAACAACAGTGGCCAGTCCTGCAACGCACCCACCCGCATGCTGGTGCCCAATAGCCGCATGGATGAGGTCGCAGCCATTGCCCAGGCCGTTGTCGCCAAGGTCAAGGCCGGCGACCCGAACGCTGAAGACACCGTTATCGGCCCGGTGGTATCCAAGGCCCAGTGGACCAAGATTCAGGACCTGATCACCGCCGGCATCGAAGAAGGTGCCAAGGTCATCGCTGGCGGCCCGGGCCGTCCGGAAGGCCTGGATAAGGGTTACTACGTCAAGCCGACCATCTTCAGCCATGTAAACAACGAAATGACCATCGCCCGCGAAGAGATCTTCGGTCCGGTGCTGTCGATCATCGGCTACGAAGACGAAGACGATGCAGTACGCATTGCCAACGACACCCGCTACGGTCTGTCCGGCTATGTGTCTTCCGGCGATCTGGACCGCGCTCGCAAGGTTGCCCGCCGCATCCGTACCGGCATGGTCCACCTCAATGGCGCCCAGCTTGACCCGCGCGCCCCGTTCGGTGGCTACAAGGAGTCGGGTAACGGCCGTGAATGGGGCCATTACGGTTTCGAGGACTTCCTTGAAGTGAAATCGATCTTCGGTTACCACCAGGCCTGATATTCCCGGGCCGAAAACAAAAACCCCTCTGCCCTGGTGGGCAGAGGGGTTTTTTATTTCCTGCATCACAGCGGGGCGCAAACACCCCGCTGTGACAGAGTCTAGCGACTCAACTCAACCAGCAGCGCGTTGAGACGACGGACATAGGCCGCCGGATCATTGAGCGACTCGCCAGCAGCCAGGGCGGCCTGATCAAACAGAATTCGACTCAGATCAGCGAAGCGCTCCTCGTCCTGCTCGGCGTCCAGACGGTCAAGCAGCGGGTGCGAAGGGTTGATCTCCAGGATCGGCTTGCTGTCCGGCGCCTTCTGCCCGGTGGCTTCCAGAATGCGCCGCATTTGCAGACCCATGTCGTCCTCATTGATCACCAGCACTGCCGGCGAGTCGGTCAGGCGATGGGACACGCGCACCTCTTGCAGGTCATCCTTGAGCACCTCCTGGATACGCTTGACCAGATCGGCCTTCTCTTGCGCAGCCTTCTCCTGCTCCTGCTTATCTTCTTCAGCCTCGAGCTTGCCAAGATCAAGGTCGCCACGCGCGACATCGACAAACTGCTTGCCCTTGTACTCGTTCAAGTGACTCATCAGCCACTCGTCAATGCGATCAGTCAGCAGCAGCACCTCGATGCCTTTTTTGCGGAAGATCTCCAGGTGCGGGCTGTTCTTGACCTGTGCATAGCGCTCGCCAGTCAGATAGTAGATCTTGTCCTGCCCCTCTACCATGCGCTCGATATAGGCATCCAGGCTGACCACTTCGCTGTCATCGTTCTGGGTGGTTGAGGCAAAGCGCAGCAAGCCGGCGATTTTTTCACGGTTGGCGAAATCCTCAGCCGGGCCTTCCTTCATCACGCTGCCAAAGGCCTTCCAGAAAGTTGCGTACTGCTCAGGCTCCTTCTTCGCCATCTTCTCCAGCATATCGAGCACGCGCTTGGTCAGCGCTGACTTCATGCTGTCGATGGCCGGATCTTTTTGCAGAATTTCGCGTGATACGTTCAGCGACAGGTCATTGGAGTCGACCACACCCTTGATGAAGCGCAGATACAGCGGCAGGAACTGCTCTGCGTCATCCATGATAAACACCCGCTGCACGTACAGCTTCAGCCCACGCGGCGCCTCACGCTGATACAGATCGAACGGCGCACGACCCGGCACATACAGCAGACTGGTGTACTCCAGCTTGCCCTCGACCTTGTTGTGACTCCAGCTCAGCGGATCTTCGAAGTCATGGGCAACGTGCTTGTAGAACGCCTTGTACTCATCATCCGACACCTCGGTGCGCGGGCGGGTCCAGAGCGCGCTGGCGCGGTTGACGCTTTCCCACTCGAGTTCGGCAGGCGCGTCCTTTTCGTCGCCAAAATGCTGCTTGGGCAGCTCAATCGGCAGGGAAATATGATCGGAATACTTGGTAATCACATTGCGCAGACGGAAGCCGTCGGCGAATTCCTTTTCGGCTGCCTTCAGGTGCAGAACGATGCGGGTGCCGCGCTCGGGCTTTTCGATAGTGGCGATGCTGAACTCGCCTTCACCGGCCGACTCCCAATGCACCCCCTCCTCTGCCGCCAGCCCCGCACGGCGGGTAAACACCTCGACCCTGTCAGCGACGATAAAGGCACTGTAGAAACCGACACCAAACTGGCCGATCAGTTGAGAGTCCTTCTTCTGATCACCGGTCAACTGCTGCATAAAGGCCGCAGTACCCGACTTGGCGATGGTCCCCAAGTGATCGATGACCTCCTGACGCGACATACCGATACCATTGTCTTCAATAGTCAGGGTATTGGCTGCAGAATCAGCGCTGATACGAATACGCAGGTCGGGCTGATCCTCGAGCAGCGCGGGAGCGGCAATAGCCTCGAATCGCAACTTGTCTGCGGCATCCGATGCGTTGGAAATCAGCTCTCGCAGGAATATTTCCTTGTTCGAGTACATCGAATGAATCATGAGGTGCAGTAGCTGCTTGACCTCAGTCTGGAAGCCGAGTGTTTCCTTATGAGCGTCCACGGTCATAACGAAGTGTCTCCATTGATGCTGTTCATGGCGAGCCGGCCAGTCCGGCGATGCATGAAGAGATGGGGACAATCCGATTATTTTCAAGGCCCTGCGGAAAGTTTAGCGGGCCTGTCAACGCGTGGGGCGCGACTCGATCCGTGCGACATCCTCGGGATGGAACTGAAAGTCGACCTGATTGGCACCCTGAGGGAGCGCCAAAACGATTCGCCGGTCATCGGTAACCGCCTTTAGCACCCCCTCGAACTCCCGCCCACCGATCGTCAGCACCCGGGCAGGCCTGCCGACGAAACGAGCCGGGTTCTCAAGCAGTGTCTGCAGACTCAGCTCCTGCCAACCGACAGGCTGCATCGGCATCGGAGCAGGCTCGACCTTGACCGGCTCCGGCTGGCCGGAGGTCTTGCCCAGCCATTCCGGGCGCTCATCAAGCCGACTATGGCCGCCAAGGCGAGTAGCGTAGGCCGCAGGAAGGTGCAGGTGGACGGTCATATCAGCCTGTTTTGCCCCGGCCGGCGCAAGCGAGATACTCAGGCTGTAGCCGGACGAAATCCGCTGAAGGCCCGGCGCAGAGAGCGCGCCGGTATACCATTGGATCACCAGCTCGGGCCACGGACCATCGTCACCAGGCAACAGGTCGATGGCGGTTCCCTGCAGTAGCGAGGGTGCCTGATCAAAACGCACAACCAGCGAGCGCAGCGTTCGATTGCCGGTGGCCGTTTCGGCGAACACCAGTTGATCACCCCGCCAGTAGACCTGATCGGGCAAGAACGGCTGCCCCATCAGCGTTCCGCTGAGAACCATGTCGGCCGGAGAAGCAGACCAGTTGCCACTGAATAATCGCTCGAAGCGCTCGGGCTCATCGCGATAGAGCAGCGCCACCCCCGCCGTGAACGACACAAGGGCCAACACCATCAACAACCTTGGCAGCACCGGGTAACCGCGCCCGCGCACCAGCGGCGTCACCACCGGCACCAGGGTTGCCAGCATTAGCGGCCCCGGGCCAAGACCCAGGCTGGCAAACACCAGCCAGGCCCAGGAAACGGCCAGCGCTACCACTCCACCCAGAATCAATAAGGCTTCCATGTCGCCCGAATCGCTCCCGATTATGTGTCTAGTCCAGCTTGAAGTGCGCCCGCGCCGTGGCGATGGGTTCACTGGAGTGCGTTTGCCAGGCAGTAATCGCGACGTTGCCGACCCGCCTGCCCTGCCGCCAGACCTGGCAGGTCGCATAAGTATCACGGTACAAGCCGGCACGCAGGTAATCCACCGAAAAATCGATGATTTTAGGAAACACTTCACTGTTCATGAACATCATCAGATGGAGCATTGCAGACTGCTCCATAAAGCCGGCAATCACGCCGCCATGAAGCGCGGGAAGAACCGGGTTGCCGATGTTAATGTCCTGACGGGGAAGCGTGAAGAACGCTTCGTTGCCCAAACGCGTCACCTGCATGCCGATCATGCGGGCGTAGGGAATCAGCTCGACCAGCGCACTGTAGTCACCGGTCTCGTGGGAACGAGTAATTATCTGCTGCACCTGCTGCTCACTCAAACTCATGCGTCCCCCTGATCGATCCGCTTGCCAAGATCTGCCGGATCGACGGCCTTGCCCATCCGCATGAAGGTACCAACAACATGGGCAATCGGCTGTTCGCGGTCATCCTGGTAGGCAATACCCCGGGTAAAAATGACCGTCGGAGTCACCCGATAGCATTCGGCAAAACCGAAAATCGGCTTGCCCGGTTCCGCCGGATGCATGTAGTCAATCCGCAGATCCAGGGTCGGACAGATTTCGAATTCCGGCAGGTAGCAGACGGTAGAAATACCGCAGCAGGTGTCCATGAGCGTTGTAATGGCACCGCCGTGAATAACACCGGTTACCGGGTTTCCTACTATCTGATCACTGTAGGGAAGACGCAGCACCAGGCCATCCTCATCAGCCCGCTCCACCGTCATCTGCAAATGCTGGCAGTGGCGCAGTACGGACAGAAAACGGCGCGCGCGCAGTTCTATTTCGCTCATCGACAATACGACCCCGGGATGAATACTCGATAAAGCCGAGCATAGTACCCAGAACGTGAACTAGACTCCATAAGTTGGTCTCGGATTGAACTTTGGCGCACACCGACAGCACTAACCCCTTGAATCCACTGATCTGCAGGAGAGTTCAGATGAATAGCAAAGGGTGTGTTGCCGCAGCGCTGGCGTTGACTGCCAGTCTTTGGCTGACGGGTTGCCAGCAGGAGCCCGAAGACAAGCTTGAGGATGCGAAGCAGGAAATGTCTGACGCGGTAGACAGCGTGGGTGACGCTGCCGAAAGCACAGGCGAGGCCATAGAGCAGAAAGCCCAAGAAGCACAATAAGAAGGGGCAAGGGTACTGCCCTGACTATCAAGGAGAGAAGCAATGAAAAAAGTAGCTGCCGCAGTGATGTTGATGGCGAGCGTAGGTCTGATGGCGGGTTGCCAGGAGAGCCCGGAAGACAAGATGGAAGACGCACGCGAGTCCATGTCTGATGCCGTAGACAGCATGCAGGAGGCTGCGGGCGATGTGGCCGACGCCACCGAGCAGAAAGCGCAGGAAATGACCGGTAACGAGCCGACCGCCGGCGAGGTGCTGGAACAAAAGGTTGAAGCAGCTGGTGAGCAGGTTGAGCAAGCCTACGACGCGACCAAGGAAAACGTCGAACAGGCGTACGACGCGACCAAGGACAATGTTGAGCAGGCGTACGATACATCCGCCGACTACATTGAGGAAAAGGCAGACGCAGTTCAGGATGCGGCTACCGACTCCAAAAACGAAATGGAGAAAGCCATGGAGGAGTAACAACTCTGTGGTGCAGGCATGCCTCCCGGCATGCCTGCCTACCTGCCCCTCAGGCCAGCGCGGGCACCAGCAGAAGGCCCAGACAGCAGACAAAGCCTACGATCCAGACCAGACTGCGCAACGTCGCCTGATTCATGAGATACAGCGCACTGTAGATAATCCTGCAGGCAATAAAAAGCAGGCACAGCAAATTGGCAAGGCTGCCAGCGGTTCCCGTTACCTGCACTACCAGCACCCCCGCCGCAAACAGCGGAAACGCCTCAATCATATTCTGATGAGACGCCAGCGCACGTGCACCCCAGCCGGTCAATGCCGCCTGCTGAGCACGCGGATGCGCGTTGTCATACCCCTTGCCCGAACGCCCCTGCGCAATGGCAACCGGGACTTTGGTAAACACCAGCAGCAACGCTGCGAAAAACAAACACCACAGAGGCACACTCATTCCGTTTTCTCCATTTGTGCGGACGGGGGTATCGGCGCCGGGCTGAACATCATGATATGCAGCACGTCCGAATGAAACTCACGGCGATACAGTACCACCACCACACCGGCAACGGTCAAAATGAAGAGCAGCGGATTGATGAACCAGGTAAGCGCTCCCAGGGCGAAGTAGTAGGAACGAAGACCAAGGTTGAACTCATTGCCTGCCATGGACAGCACCCGGGCCATGCGCTCGGCATAGGCATTGCGCTCTGCCTCGGTGACGTTCTTCTCGCCCAGCAGCGGCGCTGAGCCCAGCAGTACCGAGGCAAAGTTGTACTGGCGCATGCCCCAGGAGAAGGTAAAAAACGCATAGACAAAGATCGCCGTCAGTACCAGAAGCTTGAGCTCGAATATCTCGCGCCCAACCTGGGCAACAAAGGGCAGTTCGTGCAGCAGCACAACAGCCTTGTCTGACGCCCCAATAACAGTAATCAGACCCGCAAGTATCAGCAGGGTACTGGACGCGAAAAATGACGTGTTTCGCTCCAGATTACCAATCACGCTGGCATCAGCCATGCGTTGCTCACGCATCAGCAGACGGTTCATCCAGTCTCGACGATACAGGTGCAGCACAGTAGCCAAACACGCGGTGTCGCGGCCCTTGCGCAACGCATAGTAGGTGTAGCCAACCCAGCAGAGCAAAAACCAGCTGATCGCCAGCAGATTGATCCAAAGACTTCCCGCATCCGGAATCGACAGCATTACCTCTCCTCAGATTCCACCGCTAATACCTGCAATAGAGCAGCATCACCGCCCCGCCTGTTGCTGATGCAGACTGCCGTGGCGCAGATACTCGACGAGTATAGCGGCCAACAGGGTTACAGCGACCGGCAGCAACCAGCCAAGACTCTGATCCGACAGCGGCAATGCATCGATCCAGGCGCCCGCAGTGCTGATCAGACCGGCCGCCTTCAAACCGTCAATCACACCGAACACCAAGGTGACCAGCATGACCGGGCGCATCAGATTCTGCGGACGCGCCATCCCTGCACACAGCAGACTCATGCAAACCAGCGCGATCGCCAGCGGGTACAGACCAACCAGCACAGGGATCGACACACTGATCAGGCTGTCCAGACCCTGATTGGCAACCGCCATGCTGAACAGACCAAACACCCAGACTACGGCCCGATAACTGAGCGGCAGCAAGCGACTGAAATACTCGCCGCAGGCTGTCAGCAAGCCAACGGCCGTTGTCAGGCACGCCAGAATAATTACCAGGGCCAACAGCGCACTGCCTGCAACACCAAAACGGTGCTGAACGTAGGACGCCAGGATCTGCCCGCCATTGACGCCCTCACCGACCAGTGCGCCACTGGTCGCGCCCAGATAAAACAAAGCCAGATACACCATCGACAAGCCGGCAGCGGCAATAACGGCAGCCAGCACGGTATAGCGGGTAATCAGACGCGTCTCGCTGACCTGGCGGTCACGAATCGCCGTGGTGATTACGATACCGAACACCAGAGCACCAAGCGTGTCCATGGTCAGATAGCCCTGCAAAAAACCCTGAATCAGTGGCGCAGAGCGATACTGCTCGGAAGGTGCGTGCATTTGACCAGCGGGAAAAAGGAGCGCGGCAACCCCCAGCATCAGCAACCCCAGCAGCAGTACCGGAGTGATGTACTTACCGATGCGATCAACCAGTTGACCCGGCTTCAGAGCCAGAAAGATGACGACCGAGAAGTACACGATCGAATAGCCGAGCAAGGCTCGCCAACCATCCTGGACAAAAGGCACCACACCGATCTGATAGGAGACGACAGCAGTCCGCGGCGTAGCAAACAACGGCCCGATCGCGAGATACACGAGAACGCTCAGCAGCACACCGGCCACGCGCCCAAGGGGGCCGGTGAGCTGAGCCAGACCACCTCCAACCCGAGCCAGTGCAATCAGTGTCAACAGCGGCAGGCCAACAGCGGTAATCAGAAAACCAAAGGCCGTTGGCCAGATATTTTCGCCGGCAGCGAGGCCCGCACCGGGCGGAAAGATTACGTTGCCCGCACCGAGAAACAGTGCAAAGGTCATGAAGCCGAGGGCGAGTACATCAATGGGTGTAAGTTGTTTGGTCATAGATTTGAGTTTGACTGTTCGTTGTACGAGTGACTGATCCCTGTACCCTCGAACCTGAATTTAAGCCCAGGACGCTACCGACAACCGTCGGCAGACCAGATAGTCGTGGGAATCCGAAACCGGTCAAAAACCAGGTCCCGTATGTTTTTGGCGGCGAATTCTACCCTGTTCTGCACTACTGCATCGAACAAACCTGCCGGGCGGTAATCGCTGGCCTCGCAACCATCCAGCGTCTGAGCCGGGCCGAGCGTACCGCCGATCTTCCAGTCGCCCTGCTCGTCTTCAAACCAGATTCGGCCAAAGGGTGGCTGCTCTGTGAACTCGCGTCCCAGCACAACAAAAGCGGACTGGCCGGTGACCTCCAGTTGCAAGGCCCAAATCAGACACGCGTTGTTATCAGCTACCTGAGCGCTGCAGCCGGCCAGCAGCGGTTCATCACCCAACCTTTCCAGCAGCGCAGAAGGTACAGTGCTCGTACGGGGGAACACCGGTAGCGAAGCAACCTGCTCGTGCAACCGGCTGCGATTTTCGCGCATGCGCCCAAGCATCTGCAAAGCCATGGCCGAGCGGCGCGCCGCCCCGCTATCGCTCTCACTCGCCTCGCGGGCAAGCGAGGTCAGCGCCGCCACACCGTAGCTGCCACCTTGCCAGGCCAGAAAGTTGACCAACGCCTGGTCGTCTCCGCCCGACACATCCAGTCGCGCCATCTGACTGTTTACGCTCAAACGTCTTGGATCAAGCGGGCCTCCGAGCAGCAACAGAATCGCGAGCACAGTGACTACCGCAGCAACAACATTAGTTGCAGGCATCAGCCAGCCTGGATAACGGTCGCGCAGCGCGCCAAGTGCATCCAGTACGTAACCGACCACAAGCAGTCCGACGATCAGGGTGACCACCATTGCCCAGACACGTTCCGGCGTAAGACCGTACTGACTGATACGCAAACTGAGAGAATAACCGGCCACTGCCACCATCGGCAGCAACACCAGCTTGCCCAGCGCCGTTAACGTGCGCATCGCGCGCCCTCCAGCCACCGGCTCGGCGCCGCCTCGCGACGCCAGGTTGAGCAGTAGCAGGCTGAGCACCACAAACCACAGCAACAGACTGGCAGCACGACCGGTGGAGAGCAGTCGCTCGATGCCCTGTACGCCCCAGCTGCCGACAAACCCGATCCCCAGCAGCGCTGCCAAGGGATACAACCAACCGCAAAGCTGCCTCGCACGCAGATAAATAAAGTCGGCTACCCGATTTATGCGAACGACTACCGACACTGCGTGGGCGAACACCAGCGTACTCAGAGGTATGGAGAACCAGGCTTGCTCAATCAGATCCGCGAGAAAGGTCAACGCCACCAGCTTGAACAATCCGGCAGCAGACGCCAGGACGCCCCAGAACAGCGCAAGAACCAGCGCAGCCTGCCCAAGAATCAGCGCGTTACGGAGCAAGGCGTCAACCCAACGAGCGTAATCTACTCGCCAGCGATCACGCGATATGAGTGCCAGTGCGGGAACCAGCAGGAACGCCGCCACAAAAAAGATCAAGGCAGGCCCAAGGTAGTCCCCTACCTGCGACGGCGACCAACCGGCAGCAGTCTCGGCATGTCGACGCAGGCTGCCGGTAGTAAGGCCCTGATGCAGACCAACCAGTGCGGCAGCCAGCGCTACGCCAATACTCAGCAGCCAGCGCCGCACCGCCATCGCCTCGCTGGCACAGTAAAAACTCAGCGGCAAAAAGACCATTACCATGAACAGCGGGATATAGGCGGCAGCATGGGTTGCCGGCCAGACATGCAACTCGGCCGATTGGTATAACCCGTATGCGAGCATGGCCTGCAGCGCCCCTGCCATAAGATGCAGAACGCTGATGCGGTCAAATACCTTCATGTGACTTATATCCTGCGACCCATGTGCCCCGGCACACAGCGATGTGGGAAAGCATGGCAGATAAAACAAAACCCCGCCGAAGCGGGGTTCTGTCACTACCGTTGACCAATGAAAATCACTTCATGGTCCAGCCAGTCAGTTCAGCCAGCGCTGCGCCGATGTCGGCCAGCGAGCGAACAGTTTTCACGCCAGCGTCTTCCAGAGCAGCAAACTTCTCGTCTGCAGTACCCTTGCCGCCGGAGATGATCGCACCAGCGTGACCCATACGCTTGCCTGCCGGAGCAGTAACACCAGCGATGTAGGATACAACCGGCTTGGTGACGTTGGCCTTGATGAACGCAGCCGCTTCTTCTTCAGCGCTACCGCCGATCTCACCGATCATGACGATCGCTTCGGTCTTCGGATCTTCCTGGAACATCTTCAGGATGTCGATGAAGTTGGAGCCCGGGATCGGGTCGCCACCGATACCGACGCAAGTGGACTGACCGAAGCCGGCGTCAGTAGTCTGCTTGACCGCTTCATAGGTCAGGGTACCGGAACGGGAAACGATACCGACTTTGCCCGGCAGGTGGATGTGACCCGGCATGATACCGATCTTGCACTCGCCGGGGGTGATGACACCCGGGCAGTTCGGGCCGATCAGGCGCACGCCCAGCTCGTCACACTTGACCTTGGCGTCCAGCATGTCGAGAGTCGGGATGCCTTCGGTGATGCAGACAATCAGCTTGATGCCGCTGTTGGCCGCTTCAAGGATGGAGTCCTTGCAGAACGGAGCCGGAACGTAGATCACGCTGGCTTCGGCGCCAGTTGCTTCAACCGCTTCAGCAACGGTGTTGAACACCGGCAGGCCCAGGTGAGTAGTGCCACCTTTGCCCGGAGTAACGCCACCAACCATCTTGGTGCCGTAGGCAATCGCCTGCTCGGAGTGGAAAGTACCCTGCGAGCCGGTGAAGCCCTGGCAGATGACCTTGGTGTCTTTGTTGATCAGGATGCTCATTATTTACCCTCCGCGGCCTTGACGACTTGCTGGGCAGCGTCGGTCAGACTGGTTGCAGCGATGATGTTCAGGCCACTCTCGGCCAATACCTTGGCGCCGAGATCGGCGTTGTTGCCTTCCAGACGAACAACAACCGGTACCTTAACGCCTACTTCTTTAACGGCGCCGATGATGCCTTCAGCAATCATGTCGCAGCGTACGATACCGCCGAAGATGTTAACCAGAACCGCTTGTACGTTGGAGTCGGACAGGATGATCTTGAACGCTTCGGTAACGCGCTCTTTGGTCGCGCCGCCGCCCACGTCCAGGAAGTTGGCCGGCTTGCCGCCGTGCAGGTTGACGATGTCCATGGTACCCATGGCCAGACCGGCGCCGTTAACCATGCAGCCGATGTTGCCCTCCAGAGCAACGTAGTTCAGTTCGAACTTGGCAGCGTGGGCTTCACGCGGATCGTCCTGGGACGGATCGTGCATGGCGCGCAGCTTGGGCTGACGGTACATGGCGTTGCCGTCGATGTTGATCTTGGCGTCCAGGCAATGCAGGTTGCCGTCTTCCTTGATCACCAGCGGATTGATTTCCAGCAGCGCCAGGTCGTAGTCGGCGAACAGCTTGCCCAGGCCTACGAAAATGTTGGTGAACTGCTTGATCTGGTCGCCTTCGAGGCCCAGCTTGAATGCCAGCTCACGGCCCTGATAGGGCTGCGGGCCAACCAGCGGGTCGATGGTTGCCTTGAGGATCTTCTCGGGGGTTTCTTCCGCAACCTTCTCGATCTCGACACCACCTTCGGTGGAGGCCATGAAGACGATACGGCGAGTGGAACGATCAACTACTGCGCCCAGGTACAGTTCCTTGGCGATGTCGGTGCAGGACTCAACCAGAATCTTGCTGACCGGCTGACCATTGGCGTCAGTCTGGTAAGTAACCAGACGCTGACCCAGCCACTTCTCGGCGAAGGCTTTTGCATCTTCCTTGCTCTTGACCAGCTTTACACCGCCGGCTTTACCACGGCCACCAGCGTGAACCTGAGCCTTGACGACCCACATGTCGCCGCCAATCTTGTCACAGGCTTCAGCCGCTTCTTCCGGAGTGTCGACAGCAAAACCCTTGGATACTGGAAGGCCGTATTCAGCGAACAGCTGCTTCCCCTGATATTCGTGAAGATTCATGCTTTTCTACCGTTTTGATCGTGTAGGAATTACGTTTTATAGCCACTGTCCTAGGGGACCGTAACCACCAATGCCGTTCTGCCGGAGACCTGCTGACCCGCACATGTCTCATCCTTTACATGCCCTGCTGCCTGCACTCGCCCTTTTCGACGGGCTCGTGACGGGCAAACCGGCATCCGGCAACACGGCTGACCACCCTATCGTGGCCTGGCCGATTGCTCGGCCAAAGTTGTCCTTTAAGCTGCGCTGTTGACCCGACTGTCGCACTGCGACCGCCGGGTCAGCGCGCTATATTAACGCTTCTTGCGGTTGGCGACATGAATTGCGTGGCCATTTACCGCCAGTGCCGCTTCATGCAGTGCCTCGGACAGCGTCGGATGCGAGAAGACCATCATGCCCAGATCTTCTGCGCTGGTACCGAATTCCATCGCGATGGCGCCCTGCTGAACCAGTTCCGCAGCGCTCGGGCCAATAACGTGAACACCCAATACGCGGTCTGTCTTGGCATCGGCAATCATCTTGACGAAGCCGCCGGTGTCGTTGGCAGCAACCGCACGGCCACTGGCAGCGAACGGGAATACGCCGACGTTGAACTCGACGCCTTCAGCCTTGAGCTGCTTCTCGTTCTTGCCGACCCATGCGATTTCCGGGTGGGTGTAAATAACAGACGGGATCAGGTCGTAGTTCATCGCGGCCTTGTGCCCGGCGATGCGCTCGGCAACCATTACGCCCTCTTCCGACGACTTGTGGGCCAGCATCGGGCCGCGAACCATGTCACCGACGGCGTATACGCCCGGCACGCTGGTGGCGCAGTAGTCATCAACATACACCATGCCACGCTCGTCCAGATCGACACCACAATCGGAGGCCAGCAGGTTTTCGGTGTAAGGACGGCGGCCAACGGCCACAATCAGCTTGTCAAAGGTCAGCTGCTGCTCGCCTTCGCTGTCGGTAAACGACACGGTAACCTGTTTGCGCTTGATCTCGGTACCGGTAACGCGCGCGCCCAGGCGAACCTGCAGACCCTGCTTGGTGAAGGTCTTCAGGGCTTCCTTGGCAACCTGCTCATCGGCCAGGCTCAGGAAGGAATCCAGCGCTTCGAATACGACCACTTCAGCGCCCAGACGGCGCCATACCGAACCCAGTTCCAGACCGATCACACCGGCGCCGATAACGCCCAGTTTCTTCGGTACAGAGGTGAAGTCCAGAGCACCGGTGGAATCGACGATAATATCGTCGGTCAGCGGTGCCGGCGGAATGTTGATCGGCACGGAGCCGGAGGCCAGAATCACGTTCTCAGCATCCAGTACAGTCACGGTACCATCGGGGGCGGTGACTTCAACCTTCTTGCCGGCCAGCAGCTTGCCGTGACCTTCAATACTGGTGACACCATTGGCCTTGAACAGGGTCGCAACGCCACCGCTGAACTGCTTGACGATCTTGTCCTTGCGCTCGACCATCGCCGGAACATCCATGCTGATGCCCTTGACGTCGATACCGTGGACCTTGTAGCCCTCTTTGGCTTCGTAGTACTTCCAGCTGCTGTCCAGCAGTGCCTTGGACGGGATACAGCCAACATTCAGGCAGGTGCCACCAAGGGCGTTCTTGCCGTCCTTGCCGACATATTTCTCGATACAGGCGGTCTTCAGACCCAGCTGCGCGGCACGGATGGCGGCAACGTAGCCGCCAGGGCCCGCGCCAATGACTACCACATCGTATTTCTGACTCATGAGCAAATCCTCTGTTGGCAGCAGAACTCAAAACGGAGCCCGGCACTGGGTGCCGGGCGAGTAATCTGCTACTAAAAACCCGTAGTACCGATCAAACGTCCAGCAGCAGACGAGCCGGGTCTTCCAGCAGGTCCTTGATGGCAACCAGGAAGCTCACCGCTTCCTTGCCGTCGATCAGGCGGTGGTCGTAGGACAGTGCCAAATACATCATCGGCAGGATGACAACCTGACCGTTGACCGCCATCGGTCGCTCCTGGATCTTGTGCATGCCCAGAATAGCTGCCTGCGGCGGGTTGACGATCGGCGTGGATACCAGCGAACCGAATACACCACCGTTGGAGATAGTGAAGGTGCCGCCGGTCATCTCTTCCATGGTCAGCTTGCCGTCGCGAGCCTTGCGGCCGTAATCGGCGATGGTGCCTTCGATGTCTGCCAGGCCCATGTGCTCGGTGTTGCGCAGAATCGGCACAACAAGACCGCGGTCACTGGATACGGCAACGCCAATATCCTGATAGCCGTGGTAGACAATGTCGTTGCCGTCAATGGAGGCGTTGACCGCCGGGAAGCGCTTGAGTGCTTCGGTAGCCGCCTTGACGAAGAAGGACATGAAGCCCAGACGCACGCCGTTGTGCTTCTTCTCGAACAGGTCCTTGTACTTGCTGCGCAGGTCCATGACCGGCTTCATGTTGACCTCGTTGAAGGTAGTCAGCATGGCCATGTTGGACTGGGCGTCAACCAGACGCTCGGCGATACGCGCACGCAGGCGGGTCATCGGCACGCGCTTCTCGGTGCGATCACCTTCAGGCAGGGCAACAGCGGCAGCCGGTGCCACCGGCGCGGCGGGCTTGGCAGCCGGTGCGTTCTTCTTGGCTTCAACAGCGTTCAGCACGTCTTCCTTGGTGACGCGACCGCCCTTGCCGGTACCGGAAATCTCGGACGCGACCAGACCGTTTTCCTCGGCCAGCTTGCGAGCGGCCGGCGACAGCATGGGCTCTTCGCCCGTGGCTTCGGCAGCAGCCGGTGCAGACTCGGCCTTGGCCTCAGCCGGCTTGGCAGCCGGCGCTGCAGCAGCCTCACCGTCTTTCAGCACGCCCAGGACTTCGCCGCTCAGTACGGTGTCGCCTTCGGCCTTGGCAATGTCGCCCATGACGCCGTCAGCTTCCGCCAGCACTTCCATAACGACCTTGTCGGTCTCGATATCTACCAGCAGCTCATCGCGTTTTACCGCATCACCCGGTTGCTTGTGCCACGTGGCAACAGTGCCGTCAGCCACCGATTCCGGAAAAGTTGGGGCTTTGATTTCAATAGCCATTGTCGATCCTTATTAATCTCTGTTGTCTGACGTAGCTCAGACGGTAAAGGCGTCTTGCAGGAGCTTTTCCTGCTGTTCAGCGTGCATGGAAGGATGGCCGCAGGCCGGCGCGGCAGAAGCCTCACGTCCAGCGTAGTCCAGATACAGATTCTTGGTCTTGTGCTGAGACAGTACACGACGCATGTGATGCTGGCTGCAGTACCAGGCGCCCTGGTTCATCGGCTCTTCCTGACACCAGACAACCTTCTTCAGGTTCTTGTAGGGTGCCAGCACATCGGCCAGATCGTCCTCGGGGAACGGATACAGCTGTTCGATACGGATAACCGCAACGTTGTCCAGCTCCTCGTTGCGACGCTTTTCCAGCAGGTCATAGTAGACCTTGCCACTACACATCACGACGCGATCAACCTTCTTCGGATCGATGGCATCGATCTCCGGAATCACAGTCTGGAAGGAGCCTTCGGCCAGTTCTTCCAGAGTCGAGGTAGCCAGCTTGTGGCGCAGCAGCGACTTGGGAGTCAGGGCAATCAGCGGCTTGCGCAGCGGACGAATCACCTGGCGGCGCAGCATGTGGTAGACCTGAGCCGGAGTAGACGGCACGCACACCTGAATATTGTGCTCGGCACACAGTTGCAGGAAGCGCTCGAGACGGGCGGACGAGTGCTCCGGACCCTGCCCTTCGTAGCCGTGCGGCAGCAGCATGGTCAGACCACACAGACGTCCCCACTTGTGCTCGCCGCTGGTGATGAACTGGTCAACGACCACCTGGGCACCGTTGAAGAAGTCACCGAACTGGGCTTCCCAGATAACCAGCGCATTGGGCGTGGTTGTTGCGTAACCGTATTCAAACGCCAGTACGGCTTCCTCCGACAGGAAGGAGTCGTAGATATCGAAACGCGGCTGGTTGTCGCTCAGCTTGCGCAGCGGAACATAGGCACGACCATCGTTTTGACTGTGCAGCACAGCGTGACGGTGCGAGAAGGTGCCGCGACCCACGTCCTGGCCGGTGATGCGCACAGGATGCCCTTCGTGCAGCAGCGTGGCGTAAGCCATGGTTTCGGCGAAGCCCCAGTTCAGCGCCAGAGCACCGGCAGCCATCTTGCGACGGTCTTCGATGATCTTGCCAACCTGACGCTGCAGCACCAGGCCGTCCGGCAGATCGGTCAAGCGGTTGGCCAGCTCCTGCAGGGTCTTCAGGTCAAAACTGGTGTCGTGACGCGCAGTCCACTTGTGATTCAGGTACGGCGCCCAGTCAACGAACGAACTGCTGTCCGGCTCCTTGACCAGGCTCTTAACCACGTGATCACCGTTATCCAGCGCGTTGCGGTACTCCTCGAAGTAATCCTGAACGTCTTCCTTGCTCAGCACGCCTTCGGCAACCAGGCGCTCCGCGTAGATTTCGCGGGTTGTCGGGTGCTTGGTAATGACTTCATACATCAGCGGCTGGGTGCCGGAGGGCTCGTCGGCTTCGTTGTGGCCGCGACGGCGGTAGCAGACCATATCGATGACGACGTCACGCTTGAACTGCATGCGGTAGTCAACGGCCAGCTGGGTTACAAACAGAACCGCTTCCGGATCATCGCCATTGACGTGGAAGATCGGCGCCTGAATCATCTTGGCAACGTCGGTGCAGTACTCGGTGGAACGCGCATCGTCCTGGCGGCTGGTGGTGAAGCCAACCTGGTTGTTGATGACGATGTGGATGGTGCCACCAGTCTTGTAGGCTCGGGTCTGGGACATCTGGAATGTCTCCATGACCACACCCTGACCGGCAAAGGCTGCATCACCGTGAATGCTGATCGGCAGTACCTTGTCGCCGGTCACGTCAAGGCGACGGTCCTGACGGGCGCGTACGGACCCCTCGACCACCGGAGAAACAATCTCCAGGTGAGACGGGTTGAACGCCAGCGCCAAATGGACTTCGCCACCGGAGGTCATGACGTTGGACGAGAAGCCCTGGTGGTATTTGACGTCACCGGAACCCATGTCGACCTTCTTCTTGCCTTCGAACTCGTCGAACAGGTCGCGGGGGTTCTTGCCGAGGGTGTTGACCAGCACGTTCAATCGGCCGCGGTGTGCCATGCCGAGCACAACTTCCTGGGTGCCGTAGGAGCCTGCACGCTGAATGATTTCATCCAGCATGGGAATGAGGCTCTCACCCCCTTCCACACCAAAACGCTTGGTACCCGGATACTTGGTACCCAGATACTTCTCCAGACCTTCAGCAGCAGTCAGACGCTCGAGCAGGTGACGCTTGGTATCAGCGCCCAGCTGGGGCTTGCCGCGCACGCTTTCGATACGCTGCTGGAACCAGCGGCGCTGGGTGGAATCCACGATGTGCATGTACTCGGCCCCGAAGGTCGAGCAATAGGTCGATTTCAGCGCATCCAGAATTTCACGCAGGGTCGCCTCATCCTTGCCGATCTGCAGCTCACCGGTGCGGAACACCGTGTCCAGATCAGCATTGGTCAGGCCGTAATCGGCCAGAGTCAGGTCGGCGATTTCTTCGCGCTTCCAAAGGCCCAGGGGATCAAGAGTGGAAGCCTGATGGCCACGCATCCGGAAAGCCTGGATCAGACGCAGAACATCGATCTGCTTTTTCTCGTGCTCGCTACTGACTGCGCCGCCGCTGACAGCCTGCGGACGACGATTGCTCTTGGCGAGCTGAAGGAAGTGGTCGCGAATTGCGGAGTGGGGAACGTCCGAACCGGCGTGACCGTTTACCTGGGGCAGCTTTTGGAAATAGCTTCGCCACTCTTCGGAAACACTGTTCGGATCTTGCAGGTAGAGCTCATAAAGCTCTTCAACATAGGACGCATTCCCACCGTCAAGGTGAGAGGTGCTCCACAGCTGCTGCATTACGCTGTCTGGCATGCTTGGTCACCCTCTATAAGGGGACACCACCTGGCGCTAAGACCATTAATTGGCGAGTCATTCAATGACTCAGCCATCCGCGCGAAACTGCTGGCGTTGACTAGTGGCAGTGTCGCTGCCTCCAATCCTGCCGCCACCTATCCCGTTTAACGGAAAATTGCCGGCCCCGACAGATAGTTCGGGTGTTACCCGAGTGCCCCTGCTGGTTTAGGTACATACAAACCGCTGCTTTTTGGGCTGCGGTTCGTTAAAAAACTGACCGGCTCCCTATGGCAGGAGCCGGTACAGGCCAACTTAATGCAATTTAAGCCGATCAGGTACCGCTTTGCAGCAGCATGTTGCGGATGTGACCAATGGCACGTGTCGGGTTGAGACCCTTCGGGCACACATTCACGCAGTTCATAATGCCGCGGCAGCGGAATACACTGAACGGATCATCCAGGGAAGCCAGACGCTCGTCGGTCTTTTCATCGCGACTATCCGCCAGGAAGCGGTAAGCCTGCAGCAGACCAGCCGGGCCGATAAACTTGTCCGGGTTCCACCAGAAGGAAGGACAGGAAGTCGAACAGCAAGCACAGAGAATACACTCGTACAGGCCATCCAGTTTTTCCCGCTCTTCGGGTGACTGCAGGCGCTCGATAGCGGGCGCCGGCGTGTCGTTTTGCAGATACGGCTGCACTTTTTCGTACTGCTTGTAGAAGATGCTCATATCTACAACCAAGTCACGAATTACCGGCAAACCTGGCAAAGGACGCAGCACAAGCTTGTTGTTCTTGACCACGGAAGACAGCGGAGTGATACACGCCAGGCCGTTTTTGCCGTTGATATTCATGCCATCAGAGCCGCACACACCTTCACGACAGGAACGGCGGTAGGAAAAACCTACATCCTGTTCCTTGATCAGGGCCAGCACGTCAAGAACCATGATGTCCTTGCCGCCGGTATCAACCTGAAAATCCTGCATGTGAGGAGCGTTGTCGCTCTCGGGGTTGTAACGATAAACACTAACTTGCAACATATCGATCACCCTTAGTAAGTACGCACTTTAGGCTCAAATGCCGGAACAGTCTTGGGCGCGAAGTTAACCGCACGCTTGTTCAGCTGCTTGGTTTCAGGCATGTACAGGCTGTGGCACAGCCAGTTCACGTCATCGCGCTCCTCGAAGTCTTCACGCGCATGGGCACCGCGGCTTTCCTTGCGGGCTTCAGCTGCGATCGCAGTGGCTTCGGCCACTTCCAGCAGGTTCTGCAGTTCCAGCGCTTCAATACGTGCAGTGTTGAATGCCTGGCTCTTGTCTTCGATCTTGACGTTGGCGATGCGCTCACGCAGATCGGCCAGCTGGGCAATACCCTTCTGCATGTATTCGCCAGTACGGAATACACCGAAGTAGTTCTGCATGCAGTTCTGCAGTTCCTTACGCAGCGGAGCAACGTCTTCGCCGGAAGTACGCTCGTTCAGACCGGACAGGCGCGCCAGCGACGCGTCGATGTCGGACTCGGACGCACCACGGTGCTCGATACCTTCCTTCAGCGCAGACTCCAGGTGCAGACCGGCAGCACGACCGAAGACCACCAGGTCCAGCAGCGAGTTACCGCCCAGGCGGTTGGCACCGTGGACCGATACGCAGGCCACTTCACCTACTGCGAACAAACCGTCAACAATCTTGTCGTTGCCGTTGGCATCCTGGGTAATCGCCTGACCGTGAATATTGGTAGCGATACCACCCATCATGTAGTGACAGGTCGGGACAACCGGAATCGGCGCAGTAACAGGATCAACGTGAGCGAAGGTCTTGGACAGTTCGCAGATACCGGGCAGACGGCTGTGCAGAACTTCTTCGCCCAGGTGATCCAGCTTGAGCATGACGTGATCGCCATCCGGACCACAGCCATTACCGGCCAGAATTTCCTTGACCATGGAACGGGCAACAACGTCGCGACCAGCCAGGTCTTTAGCGTTCGGCGCATAACGCTCCATGAAACGCTCGCCGTGCTTGTTAATCAGGTAGCCACCTTCGCCACGGCAACCCTCGGTAACCAGGGTACCGGCACCGGCGATACCGGTCGGGTGGAACTGCCACATTTCGATGTCCTGCACCGGCACGCCAGCACGCAAAGCCATGCCAACGCCGTCACCAGTGTTGATCAGGGCATTGGTGGTAGAGGCATAGATGCGACCTGCACCACCGGTAGCCAGCACGGTGGCCTTGGCGCGGATGTATACGGTTTCGCCGGTTTCGATGCAGATGGCGATCACACCAACGACTGCACCGTCCTGGTTCTTCACCAGGTCCACGGCGTACCACTCATTCAGGAACGAGGTGTTGTGCTTGACGTTGTTCTGATACAGGGTGTGCAGCAGCGCGTGACCGGTACGGTCGGCCGCAGCACAGGTCCGGGCAGCCTGAGTCGGGTTGTCAGGTCCCTTGGACTGACCACCGAACGGACGCTGATAGATGCGGCCGGTTTCGGTACGGGAAAACGGCAGACCCATGTGCTCAAGCTCGAAGACCGCTTCCGGGCCAACGGAGCACATGTACTCGATTGCGTCCTGGTCACCGATATAGTCGGAGCCCTTGACGGTGTCGTACATGTGCCAGCGCCAATCGTCATTCGGATCAGCAGAGGCAATGGCACAGGTGATACCACCCTGGGCCGAAACGGTGTGCGAGCGAGTCGGGAATACCTTGGTTACAACAGCGGTCTTGTGACCACCTTGAGCCAGCTGCAGTGCAGCGCGCATGCCGGCACCACCACCACCTACGATGATGGCATCAAAAGTCAGTGTGCGAATGTTAGACATTTAGTTACCCCAGAGAATCTGCACGCCCCAGACGAAAATCACGAACATGACCAGACCGCAGACCGCCTGGAACAGGAAGCGGACAACGGTGGCAGATTTGCCAAGGGCCATGGGAGTCAGGTAGTCGGTCGAGATGGTCCACATCCCAACCCACGCATGCACACTAAGCGAAACCAGTGTCAGCAGGCTGAAGATGCGCATCCAGCTCTGGGAAAACAGACCATGCCAATCAGCAAAGGTCAGCCCCGGATTGCAAATCAGGTAGCCAAGCAAAAACAGCACATAAGCAGCCAGCACTACAGCGGAGACGCGCTGCGCCATCCAGTCATAGAGACCGCTGCGAGACAGGTTGGTGACATTCGTTACCATATCCACACCCCCAGAAGAACAATCACGATGGCAGAAACCACGATTACTACCTGCGAACCAAGCTTGCCGCTTTCCAGCCCTTCACCAATCCCCGCATCCATCACCAGATGACGCACACCGGCAATGAGGTGGTAGAGAAGCGCGGACAGAATGCCCCAGATGACCAGTTTGGCCAGTGGGTTCTGCAGGCAGCTCTTGATTTGCTCAAAGCCGCTCTCGGAGGCGAGAGAGGTATCGAGCATCCAGAGAAGCCCAGCGATGGCGACAAACAGGATCACGCCAGAAATGCGATGCAGAATTGACGTGTATGCGGTTACAGGAAGCTTGATAGTCCTGAGGTCGAGGTTGACGGGTCGTTTGCTATTCACGGCTATATTCACACTCAGGGCCCTGTGGACAGGGCTGGATTATAGGAAGATGCACTGTGACACCTTTAATGACCCGCCCCAGCAGCCTCTGGCGAAGCCCTGCGGGTCACTTTGCCGGTCAAGGAGTATAGTGACTTAGACCGTTGATTACAACGGAACACCTGGCGGGAAACGCTCTGTTTCCGCGGTGCCAAGTCTAGCCAAGCGACAATAAAAGCTTGCAATTAAACCTTTTAATTGACCTCATTTCCTTTCACTATCCGCACAATTGACAAACCAATTTATCACCTTATAGTGATGCGGGCCCTGCGTGGGGGGTCACCTTTTCGATACAGCAAAACAGGAGGCCATCAATGGCTGACAAAAAGGCGCAGTTGATCATCGAGGGCGCGGCCCCCATCGAGCTGCCAGTCTATTCCGGGACCATGGGCCCCGACGTTGTGGACGTACGCGGCCTGACCGCCCAAGGCGTATTCACCTTCGACCCCGGCTTTATGGCCACCTCGTCCTGTGAATCCAAGATCACCTACATCGACGGCGACAAGGGCGTGCTCCTGCACCGCGGCTACCCGATCGATCAGTTGGCCGAGAAATCCGACTTCCTGGAGACCTGCTTCCTGCTGCTCAAGGGCGAACTGCCCAGCGCAGAAGAGAAGGCCAAATTCGACAACACCATCAAGAACCACACCATGGTTCACGAGCAGCTGAAGAACTTCTTCAACGGCTTCCGCCGCGATGCGCACCCGATGGCCATCATGTGCGGTGTTGTCGGCGCCCTCTCCGCCTTCTACCACGACTCGCTGGATATCAACGACCCGCATCACCGCGAAATTTCCGCAATTCGTCTGATCGCCAAGATGCCGACCCTGGCCGCGATGGTCTACAAGTACTCCATGGGGCAGCCCATGATGTACCCGCGCAATGACCTGAGCTACTCCGAAAACTTCCTGCACATGATGTTCAATACCCCATGTGAAGAGAAGAAGATCAGCCCGGTGCTGGCCAAGGCCATGGATCGTATCTTCGTCCTGCACGCCGACCACGAGCAGAACGCCTCCACCTCAACCGTACGCCTGGCCGGCTCGTCCGGAGCCAACCCGTTCGCCTGCATTGCAGCCGGTATCGCAGCCCTGTGGGGGCCTGCGCACGGCGGTGCAAACGAAGCGGTACTGCGCATGCTGGACGAGATCGGTGATGTATCGAACATCGAAAAATTCGTCGCCAAGGCCAAAGACAAGGACGACCCTTTCAAGCTGATGGGCTTCGGCCACCGCGTTTACAAGAACTTCGACCCGCGCGCCAAGGTCATGAAGCAGACCTGCGACGAAGTTCTGGCCGAGCTGGGCATCAACGATCCGCAGCTGGAACTGGCCATGAAGCTGGAAGAGATTGCGCGCAACGACCCGTACTTCAAAGAGCGCAACCTGTACCCGAACGTCGATTTCTACTCAGGCATCATCCTGAAAGCGATCGGCATTCCGACCGAAATGTTCACCGTTATCTTTGCCACCGGCCGTACTCCGGGCTGGATTGCACACTGGAACGAGATGATCAGCGGCCCCTACAAGATTGGCCGGCCACGCCAGCTGTACACCGGCTCAACCCAGCGCGACTACCCTTCCAAGTAATTGCGCCGAGAGTGAAAAATCCCCGCCATGTGCGGGGATTTTTTTTGCACGCATCAAACTGTTCAGCTCACATGACACCTGACTGTATGGCTTGCCCGGCGGGCTTTCGTGATTGGATAGACCGCTACCCAAACACATGAGGATCCTGCCAATGCCCCTGAGTGACCTGCTCCGCGCGCTCGCCGTGATCCTGTTGTGGGGCCTTAACTTCGTTGTTATCAAGCTAGGGCTCGACAGCCTGCCGCCGATGCTCCTTGGCGCCATGCGCTTCACGCTTGCCGCCATTCCGGCCGTATTTTTCATACCCCGGCCACGCATCCCCCTGCGCTGGCTAATAGCCTACGGGATGACCATTTCCTTCGGGCAGTTCGCATTCCTGTTCAGCGCCATGACCAGCGGCATGCCGGCAGGCATGGCCTCTCTGGTGCTGCAGTCGCAAGCATTTTTCACCCTGATGCTGGCAGCAGCGCTACTAGGCGAAAAGGCCCGCACCCACAACCTGGCCGGCCTTCTGGTCGCCGCGACCGGGCTGCTGCTGATCGGCCTCGAAAGCGGCTCGAGCATGACAACGCTGGGCCTGATCCTGACGCTGTGTGCAGCCCTGATGTGGGCCTGCGGCAACATCATTACCAAGCAGGTTGGACAGGTTAACCTGACCAGCCTGGTGGTATGGGGCAGCCTTATCCCGCCAGTACCGTTCATGGCAATGTCATTCTGGCTCGAAGGTCCGCAACAAATTCACCAGGCGCTGTCAGGGGTCAGCGGGACCGCCATTTTTGCCCTGTTTTATCTGGCATTCGGCGCCACACTGATTGGCTACGGCCTCTGGAGCCGACTACTGTCGCGTTACCCGGCGGGCCGGGTTGCGCCCTTCTCGATGCTCGTTCCGGTGGTAGGTCTCAGCTCATCAAGCCTGATTCTCGGCGAAAAGCTCAATGAGATGCAGATTCTGGGCGCGCTACTGATCATGCTGGGACTCGCAGTGAACGTATTCGGTGGCGCTCTACGTCGTCGCGGCAGGCGGCTGCAGCAAGGTTAGGCTGCGCCTGTCTCGGACTCCAGCCAACCAATAATCCGCAGAGCATCAGCCCGCGTGCTGCCGCAAACACTTTCTTCCGGCAAAAATCCCGCACAGACCGCAGGGCGCTCAGGCGAGCTGAAGATCGCACAGCGCATATCGGGCAGCAGTTGCACACAGGGCACGCCAGCGGGCTTGCCGCCAGGCATACCGGGAATCGGCGAGGTGATGGACGGCGCCGTACAACAGGCGCCGCACTCTGCGCGACAGTCCATCAATCACCCTTCTGCAGACGGGCGATCAGACTGGATGTATCCCAGCGCCCGCCGCCCATCGCCTGAACATCGGCATAGAACTGGTCAACCAGCGCCGTAACCGGTAGCTGCGCACCGTTGCGCCGCGCCTCATCCAGCACGATGGCGAAGTCCTTGCGCATCCAGTCAACCGCAAAGCCGAAATCAAATTCGCCATCGAGCATGGTTCGGTAGCGATTCTCCATCTGCCAGGACTGCGCTGCGCCCTTGCTGATCACTGACACCACGGCATCGCCATCCAGCCCGGCACGCTGAGCGAAATGCATTGCTTCGGCCAACCCCTGGAGCAAGCCACCGATGCATATCTGGTTAACCATCTTGGTCAACTGACCACTACCCGCTTCACCCATATGCCGAAGCATCTTCGAATAACAATGAAGAACCGGTCTCGCCAGATCGAATACCGACTCATCACCGCCAGCCATGATCGTCAGCTGCCCCTTCTCCGCCCCCGCCTGACCACCGGAAACAGGCGCATCCAGAAAGCCTACACCGAGTTGCGCAGCGGCCTGCGCCAGCTCGCGCGCCACGCCGGCCGATGCCGTGGTGTGATCCACTACCACCTGCCCCTTGTGCGAGCCGGCAAACACGCCCAGCTCACCACACACGACAGCCCGCAGATCATCATCGTTGCCAACGCACAGCAGCACAAAGTCCTGCCCTCGCGCCGCAGAGGCGGGCGTATCGGCAGAACGGCCACCATACTCCTGCACCCAGCGCACCGCCTTCTCGGCAGTACGGTTGTAAACCGTAACCTGATGCCCCGCGCGCTGCAGGTGCCCCGCCATGGGGTAGCCCATGACACCCAGACCGATAAATGCAACATTTGCCATAGCACACCTCTTTGTTGTCGGGCGCCAACGACCGCCCAGACCTACAGTCGAACCTGCATCACCCCAATTGCCCGCCAGATCAGCCCTCGGCATAATGAGCGCCCTTTCATCTGCAGGAGTATTGCGCGTGTTCCAGGTAAATCAGTATTTCGATGGTCAGGTTGCCTCTATCGCCTTTAAGCAACCCGAAGGCGCAGCCACTGTCGGCGTAATGGCTCCGGGCGAGTACGAGTTCGGCACCAGCCAACTGGAAATCATGCACGTCATCAACGGCGCGCTGACCGTCAAGCTGCCCGGTAGCGACGAATGGACCACCTACAACGCTGGCGACCAGTTCACTGTGCCGGCCAACAGCCGCTTCAACCTGAAGGTCGAGCGCGATACCGCCTACCTGTGCGAGTACCGCTAAGCGCCTGCCCGGCGCCCTGCGCCGGGCCTTCTCAGAACCCTTCCGGGGCCTGCGTCATACCTTTGCGATAGCCCTCGATAAAGGCCTCGGGCATACGCTTTGGGCGGCCGGAGGACAACTCGATACAGACAAATGTGGTACGCGCACGGAGCAAGGTGACACCATCACTTTTGCGCACCAACTGAAAATGCCGCGTCATTCGCAGCTTGCGATCCCAGGTAAAGATCCAGGTCGCCATCTCCAGCTCGTCACCCTCGTATGCCGACGCCAGGTAATCGATCTCGTGGCGCAGTACCGCCATCGCCCGATCCAGCTCACGATACTCCGCCAGCCCCAGCCCCAACGACTTGGAATGCTCCCAGGCACAGCGCTCAAGCCAGCGCACATACACTGCATTATTGGCGTGCCCAAGCTCGTCGATATCCTCGGACACGACCCTGATAGGCTGAATAAAAGGGGTTGGCAGATCCCAATTCACTGACATGCATCTCCTTGCGGCGTGGTTGTTGGCTGGATGGGCGATGGTACTACAAAGACACCAGCCAAGCCGCACACCAGCATGCAAAGCACGCCAACCTGGATTAGTCTGGAGGCACTGTCACCACCAGGGACGCACCATGTTCAAACAGCTCAACTTCCCGATCCTTGTCATCCATCCCGCCATCGGACAGAACAACGTTGCCGGCCGCCAACTGGCCGCGCTGCTCGAGGCTCTGGGCAATGAAGGCTTTGAGGTACTGGGTGCAGAGCAGCTGGAAGAAGGCCGACTGATTGCCGAGGCACATCGCGGGCTCGCCTGCATCCTCTTCACGCCCGAGGCACTCAGCGAAATAAACGACGTTGAGGCGCTGTTTGATGCGGCGCACAGCCGCTCGCCCGAGCTGCCGATCATGGCAATTACCACCCGCCAGACCATCGACCCCGAGCAACTCAGCGCCCTGCGCGAACTGCACCAGATACGCGGAATCATTTATCTGTTTGAAGACACTCTGCCCTTTATTGCCGGGCAAATTGCACGAACCGCCCGCAGCTATCTGGCTCAGCTGCTTCCACCCTTTTTCAGGGCCCTGCTCGAGTACAGCAGCCGTGCCAGCTACTCCTGGCACTCACCCGGACACGGCGGTGGCGTCGCCTTTCGCAAGAGCCCGGTCGGCCGCGCCTTCCATGACTTCTTCGGCGAAAACACCCTGCGTTCGGATCTCTCGGTCTCGGTACCGGGGCTCGGCTCACTGCTTGACCATACCGGCCCGGTTGCCGACGCCGAGCACAACACCGCCCGCGTCTTCGGCGCAGATCACGCCTTCTATGTGGTCAACGGCACCTCCACATCGAACAAGATCATCTGGCACGCGTACGTTACCCGCGACGACCTGGTACTGGTTGACCGCAACTGCCACAAGTCGATTCTGCACGCGATCATCATGACCGGCGCCATACCCATCTATCTGACCGGCTCGCGCAACGACTACGGCATCATCGGCCCGATAGCCCGCCAGAGCTTCAGCAGCGAGCACCTGTCTCGCCTGATCAGCGACCATCCCCTGCTGCAGAACCGCACAGACAGCGCCCGCATTCGCCTTGCAGTCCTGACCAACTCGACCTACGACGGCCTGTGCTACAACACCGACATGGTCGCCGAGCAACTGCGCGAGCGCGTTGACGTGCTGCACTTCGATGAGGCGTGGTACGGCTACGCAGCCTTCCACCCCTTCTATCAGGGCCGGCACGGCATGAGCCATAGCCAGCCGAGCCGAACCGGCCACCCCCTTGTGTTCGCCACCCAGTCGCCGCACAAGGTACTGGCCGCACTATCCCAGGCGTCCATCATCCTGGCACGTGACAGCGCGGACCAGCAGCTCGACCACGAGCGCTTCAATGAGGCCTACATGATGCACACCTCGACCTCGCCCCATTACGGCATGATTGCGTCGATCGACGTTGCCACCGGCATGATGGCCGGCCCGGCCGGCGAGTCGCTGGTTCAGGAAACGCTGGACGAGGCACTCTCCTTCCGCCGCGCCATGCAGCAGACCGCCGAACAGCTGGCCGATGACGAATGGTGGTTCGATGTCTGGGAACCAGAGGAGGCACTGGACGCAGAACAGCTGCAAGCAAAAAACTGGACACTCGGTAACAATGACGACTGGCATGGCTTTGGCGCCATGGCCGAGGACTATGCGCTGCTCGACCCAATCAAGGTCACCCTGCTCACTCCGGGTGTCGAGGAGAAGGGACGGCTTGGCAAAAGCGGCATCCCGGCAGCGATAGTCACCCGCTTCCTTGCCAGTCGCGGCCTGGTCGTAGAGAAGACTGGTCTATATTCCTTTCTCATTCTGTTTTCGCTGGGGATAACCAAGGGCAAATGGAGCACGCTGCTGTCGGAACTGCGCGAATTCAAGCGCCTGTACGATCAAAACGCACCGCTGGAAAGCACACTGCCCGAGATCGCCCGGCAGCCACAATACGCAGGGCTTGGCCTGCGCGACCTGTGTCAGCAGTTGCACCAATGCTACAAACAGCATGCTCTGGTGCACCTGCAGCGCGCGATGTACACCGAACTGCCCGAGATGACACTGCGCCCGGCAGATGCCTATCAGCAAATGGTCAGAGGCAAGGTTGAAGCCGTCCCGGTAAGCGCCCTCAGTGGCCGGCTCAGCGCCGTAATGCTGGTGCCTTACCCGCCCGGAATCCCCGTCATCATGCCGGGAGAACGCTTTCCAACGGATAACACCATCGCCGCCTACCTGGCCGCTGCAATCGACCTGGAAACCCGCTTCCCCGGCTTTGGCAACGACATTCACGGCCTGCGTCAGGACCTGATAGAAGGCGAACGCTGCTGGCGGGTAGATTGCCTGATTGAGGAATAACAGATAAGAAAAAGGCCGGCGAATTCGCCGGCCCTTCTAAATGGTGGAGCTAAGCGGGATCGAACCGCTGACCTCCTGCATGCCATGCAGGCGCTCTCCCAGCTGAGCTATAGCCCCAGGTCTTGCGACCCTGACACACTCGCGTGTGCCGGTAAAAATGGCGTCCCCTAGGGGACTCGAACCCCTGTTACCGCCGTGAAAGGGCGGTGTCCTAGGCCACTAGACGAAGGGGACGCAATCCCTTCTCTGAACAGGCTGGAATCTGTTCAGCAGTGTATAAAACAGGTCAACGCGAACGTTGACCAAAAAACTTGGTGGAGCTAAGCGGGATCGAACCGCTGACCTCCTGCATGCCATGCAGGCGCTCTCCCAGCTGAGCTATAGCCCCGTCTCAAGGACGGGGCGAATATTAAGAGCGAACCCCAAGGGTGTCAACAGAAATTTACGCAAAACAGCAACTTATCTTAAAAAAAGCCGCAAGCCTTAAGCTGTAAGCCACAAGCTGATTAGGGTGGCGGCGAAGCGCGGCGCGAGGCTCGAACCCTGCGCGGCTTTTGCTTTCAACTTCTAGCTTCTAGCTTACGACTCACCGCTTGCAGCTTGCAGCTTGCAGCTGGAGGCTAGATAGCCTCCAGTTCCTTCTGCCACGCCTTGTTCTCTTTCTTCGAGGTGCCGCCCAGCAGTTCGACGGTCTGACGCAGGCGGTAGCGGGTAAGGTCCGGGCCCAGATGAGCCATGGCGTCCAGTACTGAGACCGAGCTGGCCTGACCGGTAATCGCCGGGAACAGCAGCGGCATCAGATCGCGCAGCTTCAGTTCCATATAGGCTGCGACAGCCTGAATGACACCGGTGATGTTGTCCTTGTCCCAGTCGCGCAGCGCTTCAAGCTTCCAGAGCAACAACTGCAGCGCCTTGCGCACGCCGTCGGCGTCCAGTTTTTTGTGTACAAAAAGCTCAGGTGCGGGATCAACCTTGCCGGCCATAAAGAAGCCCAGCAGATTCGGCAGATCACTGAAGGTTTCCACCCGGGTCTGCGCCAGCGAGATCATCGGCTTGAGGTACGCTGGATTCAGCGCCCACTGCTGCACTGCTGCGGCAAACTGGTCTTCCGACAACTCACGAATCCACTGCCCGTTCAGCCACGACAGCTTGTCGATATCGAAAATAGGCCCACCCAGCGAGACACGCTGAATGTCGAAGTGCTCGACCATTTCAGCGAGGGTGAATTTCTCCCGCTCATCCGGCATCGACCAGCCCATGCGGCCGAGGTAGTTCAGCAGCGCCTCGGGCAGGTAACCCATGCGCTCGTAGAAGGTAATACTGGTCGGGTTCTTGCGTTTGGACAACTTGCTCTTGTCCGGGTTGCGCAGCAGCGGCATGTGGCACAACTGTGGCATCTCCCAGCCAAAATACTGGTACAACAGGATGTGCTTTGGCGCCGAGTTGATCCACTCCTCGCCGCGCAGGACGTGGGTAATACCCATCAGGTGATCGTCTACCACGTTGGCCAGGTGGTAGGTCGGCAGCCCATCGGCCTTCATCAGCACCTGCATGTCGACCTGTTCCCACGGGATATCGATCTCGCCGCGCAACATATCCTGCACCTTGCAGATGCCCTCGGCCGGGACCTTCATGCGCACAACGTGCGACTCACCGGCAGCAACGCGCGCACTGACTTCTTCGGTGCTCAGGCTGAGGCAGTGGCCGTCATAGCCGGGCGTCTGCTTGTTCGCCATCTGCTCGGCCCGTAGCGCATCAAGACGCTCGCTGGAGCAGAAGCAGCGGAAGGCATGGCCCTTCTCGATCAGCGCTTCACTGTGCTCGTGATAGATCGCGCTGCGCTCGCTCTGACGATAGGGACCGTGCGGGCCGCCAACATCAGGCCCCTCATCCCACTCAAGTCCCAGCCAGCGCAGCGAATCGAGAATCTGCTTCTCGGAGGCGGCGCTGGATCGGACCTGGTCGGTATCCTCGATACGCAGGATGAACTGACCACCGTGCTGGCGGGCAAAACACTGGTTGAACAGTGCAATGTAAGCGGTGCCAACGTGAGGATCACCGGTAGGGGAAGGTGCGATGCGGGTACGAACAGTCATGAACTCTCTCGATCAGGTGACCCGGACAATCCGGGACGAACTACACAATGGGGCGAATTTTATCAGGGCTCAGCCCTCAACCTCTATATAACTAGACGATCGCAATTGCAGTCGCTCAACCACAAAGTCGATAAACGCCTTCACCTTCATGGCCTGGAAGCGACGCGATGGATAGAGCGCGTACAATTCCCCGGAGGGCAGCTCGGTCTGTTCCAGAACGCGCACCAGGCTCCCCTCCTCGACACAGGGCTCGGCAATAAATGCGGGCACGTTGATGATACCGACCCCGGCCAGCGCCGCCTCGCGCGCAAAGGTAATGTTGTTGACTACCAGCACCGGCGAGATAGGTACGCTGATCGCCGGCTGATCAAACCGCCATTTGCGGGCACCATCGGCCAACGCGTGAATGCAGCGGTGCTGAGTCAGTTCAGACGCCTCGGCCGGCATGCCGCAACGCTTGATGTAGTCCGGGCTGGCGTACAACTGCCGGGGGCTGGTCATCAGTCGCCGGGCGACCAGGCTGGAGTCCTGTGGACGCCCGAGGTGGATCACCACATCAACGCCCTCCTCGACCGGGTCGACAGCACGCGTGGTCAGCTCGACCTCTACCTGAATGGCCGGATAGCAGCGCATGAACTCACCGACGACACCTCCGAGAAACAGCTGCCCGAACTCGATGGGCGAGCTGACGCGCAACAGGCCCGTGGGCTCGCGCTGCAGTTGCATGATGGCCTGCTCGGCTTCGGAGAACTCCTGCATGATCTGGCGACAACGTTCGTAGTAGGCCTGCCCCACTTCGGTGAGCCGCAACTTGCGCGTCGTACGGTTGAGCAGGCGCACGCCCAGGCGCTCTTCAAGCTGGGCAATACGGCGGCTGACCGTTGATTTCTGCATACCCAAGGTCGCCGCCGCACTGGTAAAACTGTGGCACTCCACAACCCGCGTGAAGATCAACGCATCATCCAAACCCATGCTTACTGTTCCCTCGCTGCAACAAAGTTTCCAGATTCTAGCGCCTCCGGCACCCTGCGGAACAGTGTTAGAGTGCAGGCAGAAAAATAATCGAGAAATTGTATGTCAGCCCGAGTTAGAGCACGCCTGTTCGTTTTCCTTCTCCTCTGCGCAGTCGCCGGTCTGGTCGCCGTCGGACACTGGTGGCTGGTAGGCCGTTTCTACGAAGAAACCGACAACGCCTACGTTCAGGGCGATATCACCCTGGTATCCAGTCGCCTCTCTGCACAGGTCACAGAGGTACTGGTGGATGACAACCAGACCGTGGTACCGGGTGACCTGCTGGTCCGGCTTGATCCCCGCGACTTCGAAATTGCCCTGGCGCAAGCGACCGCCAACCTGGCGACCCGCAGCGCCGAGAAGCAACAGGCGCAATCACGGCTACGACAGCAGGACAGCCTGATAGCGGCAGCCGAGGCCAACGTCGAAGCCTCTCAAGCCGAGCAGCGGCGCGTTGAACTCGATATCAAACGCATCACGCCACTGCGGCAGTCGGGCTATGCCTCCGAAGAACAGCTCAGCAACTACCGGGCGCAGCTGGAAGTAGCTCGAGCGCAGGTCAGCAAGGCACGGGCGGAGCTGCAGACACAAACACTGGCCAAGGATACCCTTGCCGCCGACATCGCCCGCCTGGACGCCCAGATTCAGGCAGCCGAGGCGGCAGTCGGGCAGGCCCGCCTGGACCTTGAACGTACCGAAATTCGCGCCCCGGTCGCCGGCCGAATCGGTCAGCGTAATGTACGCATCGGCCAGAACGTCTCTCCCGGCAGCAATTTGCTTGCAGTGGTCCCGGATACCGAACTGTGGATCAAGGCCAATTTCAAGGAAACCCAGATCAGCCGTATGCACGAAGGGCTGAGGGCCGAACTGGTATTCGACACCTTTCCCGATCAGCCAGTTACCGGCACATTACAGAGCCTGTTCCCCGCCTCGGGCGCCCAATTCAGTCTGCTCCCGCCGGACAACGCTACCGGCAACTTCACCAAGGTGGTTCAGCGCATCCCGGTCAAGCTGGTGGTCGATGAAGACAATCCGCTGGCTGGCCTGATCCGACCCGGCATGTCGGTGCACGTGAAGGTCGATCTGCGTGACTAACGCCGGCTCCGCCCACGACATACCACCACCGGGCAGGCGCGACTGGATCGCCCTGCTCAGCGCCATTCTCGGCGCCTTCATGGCGATTCTGGACATTCAGATCATCAACTCGTCGCTGAAGGATATTCAGGGCGCGCTGTCGGCCACCATCGAGGAAGGCTCCTGGATTTCTACCTCCTATCTGGTGGCAGAGATCATCATCATCCCCCTCGCGGCCTGGTTGACTACCATCTTCTCGCCACGCCGCTTTGCGGTAACCATCTCGGCCATCTTCGTCATCGCGTCGCTGCTGTGTTCGGTGGCCTGGAGCCTGGAAAGCATGATCGTGTTTCGTGCGCTGCAAGGCCTTGCCGGCGGCGCACTGATCCCGTTTGCCTTTACCCTGATTCTGATCAAGCTGCCGCCCTCCTCGCGCCCCAAGGGCATGGCACTGTTTGCCATTACCGCCACCTTTGCTCCATCGATCGGCCCCACCATCGGTGGCTGGCTGACCGAACATTTTGGCTGGGAATACATTTTCTACATCAACATCGTTCCCGGCATTCTGATGGCCGCCGGGCTGATGTACGGACTGGACAAGTCGCAACCACGCTGGGATCTGCTGCGCCAGGGCGATTACATGGGCATTGTTACCATGGCGGTCGGCCTGGGTTGCCTGCAGGTGTTTCTGGAAGAAGGCCATCGCAAGGACTGGCTGGAGTCCAATCTGATGCTGGCACTGGCGATCATCAGCTTTGTCAGTCTGATCAGCTTCGTCATCATTCAGCTCACCAGAGAAAACCCTCTAGTCAATCTGCGCCTGCTAAAGGATCGCAACTTTCTGTTCGGCAGCCTGGCCAATATTGGCCTGGGGGTCGGCCTGTACGGCACGGTATTCGTATTGCCGGTCTACCTGGCCCAGATTCAGCAATACAACGCGCTGCAGATTGGTCAGGTCATCATGTGGATGGGCATCCCCCAGCTGCTGATCATTCCGCTGGTACCGATCCTCATGCGCTTTATCGATGCGCGGCTGATCTGCGCGACCGGGTTCTTTCTGTTCGCCTTTGCCAGCTTCTACAGCGGCAGCCTGAGCCTGGATTTTGCCGGCGATCAGTTTATCGCCATCCAGATCTTCCGCGCCTTCGGACAACCCATGGTCCTGGTGCCCATGTCGATCATCGCTACCGCCATGATTGCGCCTTCGCAGGCCGGCTCTGCCTCCAGTCTGTACAATATTCTGCGCAACCTTGGCGGCGCTATCGGCATCGCCGCGCTGGCGACCATTCTCGACAGCCGCGCCAAATACTATTTCGACTTCCTGCGTGAGCATATAACCCCGGGCAATCCGGCATTCGAAGAACGCATGCACCTACTCACCGGCCAGCTTGGCAATGAGCAGAGCGCACTGCAACTGCTGAGCAACCAGGTGCATCAGCAGGCCGCCATCATGGCCTACAACGATGCCTTCCATCTGATTGCCCTGATGCTCGGCTGCTCGATGATCTTCGTATTACTGTGCAAACCATTGCCAAAAGCGCCACCACAAGGTGGCGCGGCAGAGGCTGAACCCGCACACCCCTGACTGTCGTTTTTTTTGATCACCCTATAGCAATAGAGCATCCCAGGCGTTAGGATCGGCGCATATTGTCAAATATTTTCAACAAACATTTGCACAGGTGCCCCCATGGCCGAGACCCGACACACCACTTCCTACTACGCAGCCTCAGCCAACCCCGCGCCCGAGCGCCCCGCCCTGCAAGGCAGCCATGAAACCGACGTCTGCATCGTCGGTGCCGGCTTCACCGGTATCTCTGCCGCCCTGCACCTGGCGGAGCAGGGCTTCAAAGTCACCGTACTGGAAGCAGTCAAGGTCGGCTTTGGCGCATCCGGTCGTAACGGTGGCCAGATCGTCAACAGCTACAGCCGCGACATTGACGTTATCGAGCGCACCCTGGGCGCTCAGCAAGCACGATTGCTAGGCGATATGGCCTTTGAAGGCGGACGCATCATTCGCGAGCGCGTAGCCCAGTACAACATCCAGTGTGACCTCAAAGACGGCGGCGTCTTTGCCGCGTTCAACAGCAAGCACATGAAGCACCTTGAGGCTCAAAAGCAGCTTTGGGAGCGCTACGGCCACACCCAACTCGAGATGCTGGACAGCAAGCGCATCCGCGAGGTGGTCAATACCGATATCTATGTCGGCGGCATGCTCGATATGAGCGGCGGCCACATTCACCCGTTGAACCTGGTGCTCGGCGAGGCAGCCGCCTTCGAATCACTGGGCGGCATCATTCACGAGCTGTCGCCGGTGACCCGTATCGACCAGGGCGAGCATCCCGTCGTGCACACCGCGCAGGGTCAGGTAAAAGCCCGTTATGTAATCGTCGCCGGCAACGCTTATCTGGGCGACCTGCTGCCGCAACTGGCGGCCAAGTCCATGCCTTGCGGTACCCAGGTGGTTACCACAGAGCCGCTGTCGGACGAGCTGGCCGCATCGCTGCTGCCGCAGGACTATTGTGTAGAGGATTGTGCCTATCTGCTCGACTACTACCGTCTCTCCGGCGACAAGCGCCTCATCTTTGGCGGCGGGGTTGTCTACGGTGCCCGTGACCCGAGCAACATCGAGGCGCTGATTCGTCCCAACCTGATCAAGACTTTCCCGCAGCTCAAGGACGTGAAGATCGACTATGCATGGACCGGCAATTTCCTGCTGACCCTGTCACGCCTGCCGCAGATGGGTCGCATTGGCAACAACATTTACTACTCGCAAGGCTGCAGTGGCCACGGGGTTACCTTTACCCACGTTGCCGGCCGGGTGCTCGCAGAGGTCCTGCGCGGCCAGGCAGAGCGTTTCGACGCCTTTGCCGCACTGCCGCATTACCCCTTCCCGGGCGGCAGACTGTTCCGCATTCCGTTCACCGCGATTGGCGCCTGGTACTACCAGATGCGCGACAAGCTGGGCATCTGAGGAGTCGTGAACCAGGTCACAGCAGCAATGGCATAGTGGAACCCGCAGGCATTGCATGGGTCGGTTATAGGGAGCGCGTCTTACGCACCAGCAGAAGCCACCTATCGTGGTTAACAGCTTCCAAGCAGGGAAGCCACAACAAATCGAGGTATGTCCGATGACTTTCATGCGAACAACAAAGCGTTATCTGTCCATCATGCTCACCGCCCTGTTCATGCTGACGTCCCTGGCCAGCATTCAGGCCCAGGCCGCCATGGTCGGCACTGGTGAGGCCATTGCCCAGCAGCAACTGACTGTGGACCGTGCCGAACTCAAAAGCATGCTCGATGATCAGGCCGTTCAGGACAAGCTGGCCAGTATGGGTGTAACACCCGACCAGGTTGAAAAGCGCATCGACAGCCTGACCACCGCCGAGCTTGCCCAGTTCAACAGCCAGCTGGATGAAGCACCCGCAGGTGCCGGCGTTGTTGGCATCATCGTGCTGTTTCTGGTCATCTTCATCATCACCGACATGCTCTGCGCAACCAACGTCTACAGCTTCGTCAACTGCGTAAACTGACATCATGATCAGGGCTATTCGGCTGGCCCTGGCACTTGGGCTGACAGCACTGCTGTCAGCCTGTGCCGGGCTAACCCCCACCCCACAGCAAAACCTCCCGGACAACCTCCCGGCCAATCGGCTGCTGACCAATCTGCCGTTTCATGCCCAGGATGAGTATCAGTGCGGCCCTGCAGCGCTGTCGATGCTGCTTGGTCAGCGCAACATCGACATCGCACCGGAGCAGCTCACCGATCGTGTCTACTTGCCCGAGCGCCAGGGCAGCCTGCAAGTAGAAATGATTGCAGCCGCCCGAGAACAGGGTCTGCTGGTCTATCCGCTCGCGCCTGAACTGGGCGCAATCCTGCGCGAAATCGATGCCGGCAATGCGGTGCTGGTCATGCAGAACCTGGCCTTCGACTGGTACCCGCAATGGCACTACGCAGTGGTGGTTGGCTATGATCTCAACACCCGGGATCTAATCCTTCACTCCGGCCTGAACGCGCGCCAGCGCGAATCCTTTGCGCTATTCCTGCGCACCTGGCAACGCGCGAACAGTTGGGCCGTCGTCGCAGTTCCGGCAGACCGAATACCGGCGACAGCCGAGCCTTTGCCCTACCTGAAAGCTGCAGCGGATCTCGAACAGGTTGGTCAGACCACCAGTGCCGAGGCGGCCTATCGGCAGGCCAGCGAGCGCTGGAGCGAACAGCCGGCGCCACTACTCGGCCTCGGCAATATCGCCTGGAGCAGCGGACGCCACAGCGAAGCGCTGGAGCACTTCAGCGAACTGGTGCGGCGTTTCCCCGACTACCAGGCAGGCTGGAACAATCTGGCAACCGGCATGGAAGAACTGGGCTGCACAGAGGCCGCAGCACAGGTTCGTGCCTGCGCCGCAAACCATTCGCAAAACGGCATACATGTTGGCGCTGACGCCGCTTGTACGATCCCGGTCTGTCGATGACCATAGAGCCTCCCCCAGGTGAGGCTCCAATCCTGATGCTGTCATCCAGCGATATTCAAACCCTGATCCGGGAAGGCGTGCCACAGGCCGACGACCTCGACTTGCAGGTCATCAGCAGCGATAGCAACATTGCGGTCGCCTGCGTCCCGTTCAACACCCGGCTGATCCGCCCCGGCGGCACACTATCCGGACCAACCATGATGGCACTGGCAGACGCCGCCATGTATGCGCTGATTCTTGCCGGGCCGGGTCGCCAGGAGATGGCTGTCACCAGCAACCTGAACATCCACTTTCTGGCACCCCCCGCGCCACTTGACCTCTACGCCAGAGCAACCTGGATGAAGCGCGGCGAACGCCAGGCGGTCTGCGCAGTTGATCTGTACAGCGCAGGCGACGAACACAATCTGGTGGCGCATGCCACCGGAACCTATGCCCTGGCCCGCCAGATACCTTGAGCCTGCCGGCGGTCCTGCGCCAGTTTTTACCGCTACTGCGCAGGCCTTTGCGCACCATGGTGACAACCCCGTCACAACGGCATCCATCGTGAGTCACAAACAGAACCCAAGCTTTTGATTTAACTGATTTATATAATTCAGGAACAGAGATTGCTGAAGTGACCCCAAGCGCAATTCAGGACGATTCGCGCCGGACCCGCAACGGATTTGCCATGCCCAGAACACCACCACAGTACCGTCTTGCTACCCTGCTGCTGCTCTGCCTGCTCGGCGGCTGCACCGGAAATCTGCGCTTTGACGATGAGCGATACCGCCCACTCGACACGCCAATAGAGCCGCGACCCATGGAGCGTGGCGCATGGAATTGACGCTGGATGTGATTCATCCGCCACGCCGCGAGGATGAGCCCGCGCGCTGCCGAACCTTCAGAGCAGCCGGCGGCATCATCGGCCGGGCCAGCCACTGTGACTGGGTGCTGGACGACCCGTCTCGCATACTGTCCGGCCAGCATGCCGAGATCCGCTTCGACCAGCAACGCTACCAGTTGGTCGATCTGAGCAGCAACGGCATTACCCGCAAGCACGACAGCCAAAAGCTGCCGCACGGTACGCCGGTAGACATCGAGCACGGCCACATCTATCGCATGGGTGAACTTGAGGTCAGAGCCAGACTCCAAGCCGTCCCCGTGACTCCGCAGGGCCTTATTCCGGATGACGCCTTTCTCGAACTGGGCGGCAGCGACGCCGACTACCACACCGACGACCTGCTCGACGCGCTGTTACCCGCCAACGAGCCAAAGCCCAATATCGTCGCGCCCGCCCACCTGGCAACCGAGGACGATCACCACCGCATAGAGTCGGAGCATGTCCGCTTGCCGCGGCGGGCAATATTGTCAGACTACAGGCCGCCTGAAGACGACACGCTGGCCGAACAGATCTGCCAGCGCCTCGGGCTGGACCTCAACAACCGCGACAACCTCGCCGAGCAGGCGCTGCAAGCTGCATCCCTGCTAAGAGTTCTGCTGGGCGAGCTGCAACTCAGCCTGCGCGCAGCGCAGCAGCTGGACGAGACCCTGGGTCTCAGGGACCACCCCCATCCCGGCCTCCAGCACGATACGCCCCAGGCACTGCTTGAGCACCTGTTACAGCATGAGCCAGACGCCACCGGCTTGCTGCGCAGCGGCTGTCACCGACTGCGCGCCCAGATATTGGCAATGCAACAGGCCAACCGCCACTGCACCGAGCGTCTGACGCAACTGCTCGCACCTCACCACCTGGTCGGATCGATGGGCCCACTGCGCAGTGACGGCGCCCGCTGGCGCGCACTGTGTGAAGTTTATGCCCGGCGGCCGGAGCAGCTGCAGCAGCTATTAAGCGATGCGTTCAATCGCACCTATCAGGATCAGGCACGCCTTCTGGGCGCGTTTCACCAACATCTCGGATAACCCCATGCCCTTTGCCCGTTTTCTTGTCAGTCTCACAGCCTGCGCGCTGCTCGGTGCCTGCAGCCAGCTGTCACCCTACTCTGATCTGACCAAACTCGATCTGACCCTGAATGCATCGGACCAACTCAATCCGGACTTGAACGGCAGGCCCTCTCCGCTGGTACTGCAACTGGTTGAACTCAGCCACGCCACCGCTTTCGAGCAAGCCGACTACTTCGATCTGCAGCAACGTCCGGCAGCGCTGCTGGCACCGGACCTGCTGGCTATGGAAGAGATGGAGCTGCGCCCGGGCGAGCAGCGCACACTGAAACTGGCCCTGCAACCGGACACCCGTCATCTCGGGCTGGTGGCCAGCTATCGCGACCTGGCCGGTGCCCGCTGGCGTCTGACCCTGGACCTGGCCCCGCGCAAGCGCAACGCCGTTCGAGTGCAGCTCGACAGCAACGGGCTGCACCCGCCAGTCAGCAATGGAGCACCCTGACATGCAGGCACTGAAGATCGTCTGGCAGGAGGGCATGCTGCTGCGCCCCCAGCACTTCCAGGGGCAGGACAGGTACCACGAACAGCAATTGGCGCTACGCATCAAAGGCCTGCTCGCAGACGCGTGGGGCTTTCACAGCCTCAAGATCGACGAAGCCTTTCTGCCAATGGGGAAACTGGTCATCTGCCAGGCCAGCGGACTGCTGCCGGATGGCACGCTGTTTCAACTGGACAGCGACCCGACACCACTTGCGCTGGATATCCCCGCTAACCAGACCGACACCGACATTTATCTGACCCTGCCACTGCAGGCCGCTGAACCCACCGGGGCTGTCCCCCCTGAACGCGACAACGCCATGGCCCGGTTCGCGACCATCACGCAGCCGTTGAACGAGAGTAACGGACACGCCGAAACAGAGAGCCCGCTGCTCTGCGCCAGACCGAATCTTCAACTACAACTGGACGCTGACGCACAGTCGCCCGGGTTGGTCCGCATGAGGGTCTGTACGGTCCGCGACAGCACTGCAGACGGAGGCGTCAGGCTGGACGAGCGTTTTCCGGCAACCTTTATTCACTGTCAGCCCAGCCCCTTTCTCGGACGCTGCCTGCAGGAGGTAATCAGCCTGCTGCAGCAGCGCGCAGACGTATTGGCAGAACGAATGCTCGCCCGTGGCCAGGCCGCCGGGGCAGAGATCGGGGATCTGCTGACCCTGCAGTTGATCAACCGCCATGAGGCAATCCTCCGGCACCACCAGCACAGGACCCAGACACCCGCCGCCGAGCTGTACAGCATTCTGCTGTCGTTGCAGGCAGAGCTGGCGACATTCTGCTCCGACAGTCGGCGGCCATCGCCGGCGTTGCAATATCAGCATATTGATCAAAGCCGGAGTTTCGACGCCCTGATGCGGGTCCTGCGGCAACGTCTATCCAGCGTTCTGGAACAGCACAGTGTCGAGTTACCGCTGCAGCAGCGTCAGTATGGTGTGCAAGTCGCGCCCATCAACGACCCCGACCTCATTGACGGGGCACGCTTTGTACTCGCCGCAACGGCAGCCTGCAGCAGCGAGGAACTGCGCAACCGTTTGCCCAACCACCTCAAGGTCGGCGCTGTCGAACATATTCGTCAGCTGGTCAACCTGCACCTGCCCGGCATCCGCCTGCAGCCACTGCCCGTCGCGCCCAGACAGCTTCCCTTCCGCCGGGACCACTGCTATTTCGCGCTGACACCCGGCAGCGATGAACGCGCACAGCTATCACGCTCCGGCGGCATTGCCTTCCACGCCGCCGGCGATCTGCCCGAATTGAAACTGGCCCTGTGGGCTATCAGAGACTGACTTGCATGTACAACGGCGACTACCCTGACGACGATCGCACTGTCATCCTGTCCGGCAGCATGGCCGGGCACACTCGATACTCGCTGACCGACCACGCGGCATCCGCGGCGTGCATCGCACCGCGAACAGACGATGATCTGTGCCGCACCACTGACGTGCAGCCCAACCCGCTGCTCGCCGCCGCAGCGCCACTGCTGTCCGAACTGGTCGCCCTGCGCACCGGCAGCGGCGAGCGCGAGCCAATCGACGTCCTGCGCGTCACCCTGGAAGCCGGCATACGGCAGTTTGACCAGCAGTGCAGACACCTCGAGGTTGCGCCAGCCAGCAGGCAGGCTGCCCGCTACGTGCTCTGCACCGCCCTGGACGAAGCCATTCTCACTACCCGCTGGGGCAACAACAGCAACTGGTCCAGCCGCAGCCTTCTCAGCGCCTTCCACCAGGAAACCTTTGGGGGAGAGAAGTTCTTTCTGTTGCTCACCCGCCTGTCACAGGACATGGCCCGGCATATCGACATGCTCGAATTGATGCTGGCCTGCCTCTGCCTCGGTTTTGAAGGTCGCTACCGGCTGCAACTGCGCGGCCAGCAAGAACTGGAACACATTCGCAGCCGCTTGCACGCCGCGCTACAGCATTACCGCAGCCCGCCGGATATGCACCTGGGCTCACAGATCGTCCACCCTGAACCGTGCCCCCCGGTGAGGCCGGTGCCTGGCTGGGTGACGGCGGTTGCCACCGCCAGCTGTCTGGCAATCCTGTTCCTGGGGTTCAACCATTATCTGGAGCAACACCGCAACGCCGCGCTGGAGCCTTACCTGACCAGCAGCGCGGGCATCACCGCACAACCGGGAGTCAAACGATGAAGGCCCTTTATCAGCGGGTAGCCTCCTATCTGCGCAAACCTGCCGGCTGGTCTCTGCTGATACTGCTGATCCTCGCTGCCTTGATCTGGGTGCTCGGCCCGAACATCGCCTTCAACGGCAAGACCATACTGGCCGGCCCCGGCAGCCGCCTGCTGGCTGGTACGATACTGCTCTCGCCCTGGCTGGTCTGGCAGTTGCTCGATCAGCTCAAGCAAAGGCGAGCAAACGGCGATCAAGCCGCCAGTAACGCAGCAACCCTGCAGGCCCGCGTCGCCCTGGAACAACGCTATGGATTAAGTCGCCACCTGCTGGCAGAGCACGGGGTAAGCCAACGCCAGCAACGTCGGCAACCCTGGTATCTGCTGCTCGGCCCGGAGAACTCGGGCAAGAAGCGCCTGTTTGCAAGCGCAGAGTTAAGCGGATACTGCACAACTGTCACTGCCCCCCATGGGCCCCAGGGTATCAGCCCGGCAGAGTGGCACAGCCTCAGCCACTGCAGTTGGCTTCAAGCGGGTGGCAGCTGCCTGCCGTCCGCAGATCAGGAGCCACGTTCACCGGCCTGGACAGCACTGCTGGGGCTATTGCGTCAGCGTCGGGCGCCGGCGCTCAATGCCATCGCGCTGATGCTGCCAATGGACCTGCTGACCACGCAGAACACCCTTGAGCTCGACCAACTGGCACGCCGGTACAGGCTTGCACTGAGCACGTTGCGCAAGGCACTGGGACTGGACCTGCCGGTTTACCTGCTGCTGAGCAAGGCCGATCTGCTGCCCGGCATCATTGAGTTATGCCAGCAACTGACACCGGAGCAGCGTCTGCAGCCACTGGGCGCGACGCTGCCGGGTGCAGCGGACCCGGCACAGGCCAGTACCGGCGCCCTTGGCCCGCTGCTGGCTCAGCTGAATCGTCAAATCCTCTGTCGAACCCAACAGGAGTCGGACAGCCTGCGCCGCGGCCGTCTTTACGATCTTCCCTATCAACTGGCGAAACTGGAAGGGTCGCTTCGTCAGTTCCTCAACCAGGCATTTGACAGCAACAGCTACCAGCATGGCAGTCGAGTGCATGGAATCTATCTGACGATCGCCGCCAGCGAACACGACGTTCTGATCCCTGGCTCGCTGCCGCGCCCTTCGGTTCAAGGCGCCTTCAGCAGGCGATTACTGGAAAATCCGCTTGCCGGGCGGCCTGATGGCGTCACGGTCGCAGACGAGCAGCGCACGCGACAACGCACCAGGCAACGGGTCACGGTCGGTCTCGCCGCAGCCTGTGTGACACTGTCTGCAACTGGCTGGGCTTGGCGCTACGGGCACGAGGCCGAGCAGCTGCAGCAACTTGCCGAGCTTGGCCGACACGTCGTCCAGGATGCTGCCGCGGTCCAGGCACACAGCAGAATCGAACCCTTGCTTCAGCAGCTCGATACCCGCTACGCGGCAACGCTGATACCCCAGCCGGCGTCGATGCCTGCCGGCCTCCAGCGCCTGAGTCTTGAGCAGTCCGAGGCGACTCTGCCGGTAGTCGAAAAGGCCTATTCAGATGCACTGCGTACCTTCCTGCTGCCACTGGTAATGCGTCAACTGGAATACCGCCTGAGCACCGACCTTGAAGACCGCCAGCAGTTGATCGGGCACCTGCGCGCTTACCTGATGCTGGGTCTGCCGGAGCGCCTGGACAGCGCCTACCTTGAGGAATGGATGCACACGGAGTGGACGCGCCGCTACCCCAGACAACCCGCGGTCAGAGAGAGCCTGGAGGCCCATTTAAGCCGCCTGCTTGCCTCCGCTCCAACGCCCCAGACGCTTGATGAGTCCCTGGTAGCCAGCGCTAGGGAGATCATGCGGCAAGAGCCCCTGGCCCGACTTTGCTACCGATTGCTCCGGGAACGCTCCAGATCCCTCCCCGACTACCGCCTCGATGCCCGCCTTGGACGCCACCACCGGTTACTGACATCCGAACCGGTCGACATTCCCGGGTTCTACATCAATACCGGCTATGAAAGCCTGATCAAAACCAGAGGTCCGGCGCTGATTCATGACTTGCTGGCCGACGACTGGGTACTGGGCCTCGCCGAACCGGTTAACAGGCAAACCGAGCAGGCGCTGATGGTAGACGTGGAGAGCATCTACTTTCAGGATTACACCTCGCATTGGAATCGCGCCCTGGCCAGCCTCCGCCTGCAACCACACTCCGGCGCTAGCGCGGACCAGCTGGCGGCGCTCTCGTCCGGGCACTCACTCCTGCTGACGCTGCTGCAGGAGATCAGGCTGCACACTCGACTGACAACCGCTAACGACCCAACACCCAGCGCAGGCAAGCTGGCCATGCAACAGCACTTCAGCCACCTTCACCGCCTGCTTGATGACGATGCCATGCCCGCTCCGGAATTGGCTGGCGCATTGCAAAGCATCGGTCAATTGCAACACCAGCTCGCCCAGCTCAGCGACAGCAGCGCCCGCGGACTGCTTACCTACAAGATGGCCAGCGCACGCATGCAGCGCCAAAGCGATGCTATCAGCGCGACCCGCGACAGTGCAGCACAACTGCCGCCGCCGCTGCAGCTATGGGTGAAGCAGCTTGCCGACCAGAGTTGGCGAACCGTGCTGAGCGCAGCGGCCGAGTATCTGAACGGCCAGTATCGCAGCCAGGTGTATCGCCCATACCGGGACGCAATCGCGGACTACTACCCCTTCAATCCAGCCAGTCAGCGGGAAGTGGAGCTAGGCGACTTCCAGCGTTTCTTCCAGCAGGAGGGCACTATTCAGGGCTTTACCGAACAGTATCTGGAGCCCTTTTTGATCAGCACGGACGCGGGCTACCGGCTGCGACTGCTGGACGGGCGGGCATTGCCCATGTCCGCAAGGCTGCTGACACAACTGAACCGGGCCAGGACCATTCACGACAGCTTTTTTGCCAGCAATCCGCTTGAGCCGGGCATCGGGTTTCGCCTGGAACCCTACTCACTTGATGCCAGCCTCAGCCGCGCCAGCTTTTATTACGGGAACCATCAGCTGGAATATCGCCACGGCCCCATCATTCCCAAGGCGTTCACTTGGCCGGCAAGCCTGGACGACAGCCGCATCAGCTTGACCCTGGAGGATCTGGGAGGCCGGCGAATGACCCTGCATGGACAGCAGGGTACCTGGTCGCTGTTTCGCCTGCTTGAGCAACTGACACTCGAGCATGAGGACCAACGCGACGCGCTTCAACTACGGGCCAATATCGGCGGCATGCGTGCCCGCTATCTGCTGCACAGTCAACGCGCTCCAAACCCGTTCGAGCCTGGCCTGCTGGCAGACTTCAACCTCCCGGCCCGACTGCAATGAACTGGTCAAGCTGCTCTCAAACCGATCCAGGCAATCAGCGTCGACACAATGAAGATGCCATTCTGGCCCTTCAGGACTCCGGGCTCTGGGCGGTCGCCGATGGTATGGGCGGTCACCGCAACGGCGCGCTCGCCAGCCGCCTGATAATCGACACACTGGGCGCACTTGAGCTGACTGGAAATATCGACCAGAACCAGCGTCGGGTGCGTCAGGCCCTGCAGCAGGTCAACCGCAGGCTGACTCAGGACATGACCCAGGTGCAGGGCCAGCCAGCCGGTCCGGTCGGCAGCACCGTGGTTATCCTTCTGGCAACTGCAAATCGGGCGCTCTGCCTGTGGGCAGGTGACAGTCGCTGTTATCTCTGGCGCCAGCAAACACTTCACCAACTGACCCGCGACCACTCGCTGCTGCAGCAACTGATAGACCGCGGCGCTGTAACCGGCACCGCGGCCGCCTCACACCCCGGTGCCCATGTACTGACCCGCGCGGTCGGCGCGCATGACCATCTTAAACTGGACAGTGTGGCGTTCATGACTCAACCGGGTGATACCTTGCTGCTGTGCAGTGACGGCCTGCATCGCGAGCTGAGCCCCGCGCAACTGTCCTCGGTCCTTGAACACCAAGACAGCAGCAGCGGTGCGGCGCAGCTGGTGAGCCTGGCATTGCGGGGACCGGCACGCGACAACCTGAGCGCAGTGGTTGTCAAAATCAGTGCAGGAGCAAGCTGATGCCCTCCAGGACGCCTCCGGTTGCGCCAGCCGCCATACCCGAACTACTGGGTAACCGATACCGTATTGAGCGCCTGCTTGGGGTAGGAGGCATGGGTGCGGTCTATCAGGTGCGTGACCTGCTGCGCGAGCAATTCAACGACCCTCAACCCACTGTGGCACTGAAGGCCCTGAACGATCAATTTGCTGCCCATGCCGATGCCAACGCTCTGCTTTACGCGGAGTACGCCCTCACCTGCCGCCTGCACCATCCGAATGTGATCCGCCCCTACAGCTACCACATCGACCCGGCGAGCGGTCGTGCATTCATGACGCTTGAGTTGCTTGAGGGCCCTGCGCTGGATCAGATCATCGCCGACCATCCCGACGGGATGGCCTGGCCGGCGCTGCAACCCCTCGCAGTCGGCCTGCTGTCTGCTCTTGCCCATGCACACGACGCCGGCGTGCTGCACGGTGATCTGAAGCCGGGCAATATCATCCTGAGCACCGCCGGCCTGCGTCTGTTTGATTTCGGGCTGGGACGAGGCTGTCGGGGCCCCCTGCAGCGATTACCCAGGCTCAGCCGACGTCTGGCCGCCTGGACACCGCGTTACGCTGCACTGGAGCTGCTTGATGGCGAAGAGTTGACCGCGGCCGCTGATCTGTATGCGGTCGCCTGTGTCCTGTATGAGTTGGCCAGCGGGCATCACCCCTTCAGCCGCCTGACGGCGCGCCAGGCAATGCGCATGCAGCAAGAAACCGGTTTACAGAAACCGCATGGCATACCAAAACCGGTATGGCGTGAACTGCGCACGGCACTGGCCTTTGATCCGGCAGCGCGGATCACCAGCGTGGCTGCGCTGTTGGAAGCATTCAGAAAGGGAAGCAAAACCGGCTGGCCACCGGCGGTCCGGCGGCGATGGCAGCCGGCGGCGGGACCGCCGGCTGCATCAGATCAGAGCGACAGGTCGCGGTTGGACGCTGCGATGAAGGCCTTTTTCAGGTCCTCGTAGGTATGCACCGCCGGGAACTGCGGAAACTCGCGAATCACGTTTTCCGGCGCGTGGAACAGGATGCCGGCATGCGCTTCCGAGAGCATGGTGGTGTCGTTGTACGAATCGCCTGCGGCAATGATGCGGTAGTACAGGCTCTTGAGCGCAATCACCGACTGACGCTTGGGATCCTTCTGACGCAACTGGTAGTCAACGACCCGGTCGGTTTCGTCGGTAATCAGGCGGTGACACAGTAGCGTCGGGAAACCGAGCTGGCGCATCAACGGCTGAGAAAACTCGTAGAAGGTGTCCGACAGAATAACCACCTGGAAACGCTCGCGCAGCCAGTCGACAAACTCGACGGCGCCATCAAGCGGTTTGAGGGTCGCAATGACTTCCTGAATATCCGACAGTTTGAGGCCGTGCTTGTCGAGAATGGACAGGCGCTGCTTCATCAGCACGTCATAGTCGGGAATGTCACGGGTGGTTGCCTTGAGCTCCTCAATGCCGGTTTTCTCGGCAAAGGCAATCCAGATTTCAGGGACCAGCACCCCTTCCAGGTCAAGGCAAGCGATTTCCACACGACACTCCTGAGATTCACATTTGAGACTGGCGCACAATCTACCGGCAAGCGGGTCTCGGCGCAATCACAAGGCGGCTGGAGCCTGCCGTTCTAAGTCGAAAATCGCATAAAAGTATAACCAAATAAAAGAGGATGGACTAAGGCGGCCTTTGCTAGACTGCCGATCACAGAACGGTGGCACACCGATCCACCGCCGGATTGAGAGCCTGATTTCCATGAGTACCTTCGACATCGATCAACTGGCTATCGACTACGCCAGCAAATCCCCTCAACAGATTCTGGAGCTGGCATTCGCCAACTTCGACAACCTCTGGCTGTCGTTCAGCGGCGCCGACGACATCGTCGTGCTGGACATGGCCTGGAAACTCAACCCGAACGTCAAGGTATTTACCCTCGACACCGGCCGCCTGCACGCCGAGACCTATCGGTTTCTGGAGCAGGTGCGCAAGCATTACGGGATCGAGCTTGAGGTGTTGTCGCCCGACCACCAGCAGCTTGAAGCCTATGTGCGCGAAAAAGGCCTGTTCGACTTCTACGAGAGCGGTCATGGCGAATGCTGTGGCGTGCGCAAGATTGCGCCGCTGCGCCGCAAACTGGCCAGCGTCGATGCCTGGATCACCGGGCAGCGCAAGGATCAAAGCCCGACCCGGGCAGATGTTCCGGTGGTGCAGCTGGACGGCGGGTTCTCAACCCCGACGCACCCATTGGTCAAATTCAATCCGCTGGCCAATTACACCAGCGAGGACGTCTGGAACTACATCCGCATGCTGGAGATTCCCTACAACCCGCTGCACGAGCGTGGTTTTATCAGCATCGGCTGCGAGCCCTGCACCCGCCCTGTATTGCCGAACCAGCACGAGCGTGAAGGTCGCTGGTGGTGGGAAGAGGCAACGAAAAAGGAATGCGGCCTGCACGGCAGCAACCTGATCGCCAAGTCCTGAAACTGAAAAAGCCGGCGCACCGCTATACGCCGGCCTTCTTCTCTCCCTCAGCAGCCGCTACCCGTCAGTGAACCGGCAGCTCCACCCCATCAAATAATGCTTCCAGCTCGAGCTTGCTGCTGCACTGCAGCGCCCGATCAATCATCTCGCGGGTCAGATGTGGCGCGAACGCCTCAATAAATTCATACATGTAGCCACGCAGGAACGTGCCGCGACGAAAGCCGATCTTGGTGATGCTGGACTCGAACAGGCGACTGGCATCGATCACCTCCAGGTCGGGATCCATCTCGGGGTCGACAGCCATGTGAGCGACAATACCAACGCCCAGACCGAGCCGCACATAGGTCTTGATCACATCCGCATCGGCGGCGGTGAACACGACCTTCGGTGACAGGCCACGGTTACTGAACGCGTCATCCAGCTTCGATCGCCCGGTAAACCCGAAGACATAGGTAACCAGCGGCCAGTCGGCCAATGCCTCCAGGGTCAGCTCTGCGCCGCTGGCCAGAGGATGCCCCTTGGGTACGATCACGCAGCGGTTCCAGCGATAGCACGGCATCATCACCAGATCCGAAAACAGCTCCAGCGCTTCGGTGGCGATGGCAAAGTCGGCCGTTCCATCGACCGTCATCTCGCAAATTTGCATCGGCGTGCCCTGATGCATGTGCAGCGACACATCCGGGTAGTTCTTGATGAATTTCTGAATGATTGGCGGCAACGCATAACGTGCCTGGGTGTGGGTGGTTGCCAGTGTCAGCGTGCCCTTGCGCTCGTTGCTGAACTCCTGGGCAATCTGCTTGATGCTGTCGACCTTGCGCAGAATCTCGCCGGCAGTGGCAATGATGCGTTCTCCGGCCGGTGTGATGCGGGTCAGGTGCTTGCCACTACGGGAAAAGACCTCGACACCCAGCTCATCCTCCAGCAGCCTGATCTGCTTGCTGATGCCCGGTTGCGAGGTATACAGACTCTGGGCAGTTGCCGATACGTTCAGCTCATGATGGGCTACTTCCCAGATGTAACGCAGTTGCTGCAATTTCATGATTGTCTTCCCCTTGCGAGCCGCAGCACCACGCCTTCCAAGGCAGGGATCAATGGCACGCTTATAACCAGATAGGCCGTTATGCCTGCTAGCTTAGTCCATAAACTCCTGCTCGCATACGGCATCTCGAGGGACTGGCCGACCGACGGCCGATTGAGTGGCTCAGGTCACACTGAATGCGGGGATTTGAGATTGCTGATGCCGTGCGGCACATGCCCGGTGGGGACCACATCAACGGCGCGTCGACAATGTCCCTCCTGGTCATCAAAGAACAGGTCGGCGCCGAACGCCTGAAGAAAGCTGGACTTGTCCAAGCCGCCGAGGAACAAGGATTCGTCCAGCCGAATGTTCCATTCGCGCAGGGTACGAATCACCCGCTCATGCGCCGGCGCACTGCGCGCGGTGAACAATGCCGTCCGGATCGGGCACTGTTCGCCGGCAAACTCGGTCTGGATCCGGTTGAGCGCGGCAAGAAACGGCTTGAACGGTCCACCGCCAAGCGGCTCGCGCGCCGCCGCCTGCTCGCTGGCCTGAAAGGCAGCCAATCCCTCTTTCTGAAACACCTGCTCGGATTCATCGGAGAACAGCACTGCATCCCCATCAAAGGCTATGCGCAGCTCATCACGTTGCTCACGGGCCCGCTTGGCGGGAAAGATGGTGGCGGCAGCAAATCCCGCCTCCAGCGTCGCGCGCACATCCTCGGCGTGGGTCGACAGAAACAGCTGGCAGCCGAAGGCGGGAATATAGGTGAAGGGACTGCGCCCGCCGGCGAAGGCCGCGCGGGTGATGCCAAGCCCGTAATGCTGAATCGAATTGAACACCCGCAGTCCGGTATCGGCACTGTTACGCGATATCAGTACGACCTCGACCCGGCTGTCGCCCTCAAGCAAGTTGTTGATACGCAACAACTTCTGCACCAGCGGAAAGGCCTCCCCCGGTTCCAGCGGAATGTCTTCCCGGGCAATCTGATACTGCCGATAGGCCTCCAGCCCTTCCTGCTCAAAAACCTGGTGACTTTCGTCCAGATCGAACAGCGCTCTGGAGGAGATGGCGATGACCAATTTGTCTCCGAGCAGGGTGGGCATGGGGCGTCCTTATTGGTTACTGAGATAGCGAGCCTGGAGGAATTTCAGCTGATCCAACATTGCCTCTATTTTCGGCAGGCTGCAACCGACTTCCCTACCAAGACGCAGTAACTCACCGTACAACGCGTCCAGCTCCATGGGGCGCTTGTGCAGCCAGTCGTGGTACATGCTCGGATAGTAATCGGGCATGATCTCGGTGCCCTTGAACATGTAGCCGATCACGCCGTCGGGAATGTCGATGCCACGGGCCCGAGCCGCCGCAATGACCTCTTCCATCATCTCGGTGATCAACTTGCGACTGGCGGGGTTGCCCACCAGCTCCTGGGTGCCGGCATTGAGTACCACAGAGATACCGTTGAACGGCGCATTCCAGACCAGCTTCTGCCAGCGCGCCTCGTCAACACCGGGCAACAGCCGCGTCGGAATATTGCCGGATTCGAGCAGCGCTGCGCCTTCCTTCAACAGTGCCTGCTGCTCTTCCTTGGATACAGCGGGGCCGGAGTGGTAACCCAGGTCGATCATGCCATTGGACTGGTGCTTGACCAGACCTGGGCCTTCACGGAACAGGCAGACGTAGCACAGACCGCCGATCAGGTGCATGCTGTCCGGCAGCAACGGTCGCAGATGATCTTCGTTGTTCAGGCCGTTTTGCAGCAGAACCACCTTGGCATCCGGCTTGCCGGCGGCTGCAATGATGTCACCCAGGTTGTCTGCTGTGGACTTGGCACCCACCAGCAGCCAATCGCACTTCGGCATATCCGCTGCATCCTGGTAGGCCTGTACCGGGTGAATATGCAATTCGGGATTGACCAGGCTGTTGATGGTGATGCCCTTCTCCTTGACCGCCTGGTATTCGCTGCGCAGCAGAAAGTGCACGTCGTTTCCGCCATTGACCAGCATGGCGCCATAGAAACCGCCGATTGCACCGGTGCCAATAATCCCGATCTTCAGATCACTCTGACTCATACAACCCTCATCTGGATGATGTATTTATTGGTATGCAGGCATGTTAATCCGCTCGCGCCAGGCGAGACAGTCAATAACACGACAAACCTGCGGCCAAATGCCCCATCATTCACATCGCGGTTGAGCACGGGCAAGCGGCCAGGCTTTGACCCGCCGATTTCCGCCGGCCACTCAGCGTGCAGCACGAAAGGCCAATTTATATTGTTTTTCAGGGCAATAGAGCCTGGGCGGGGTAGCCTAAGCCGGCAAGCTTGATTAAGCTGTGTAGCACTCAAAAAGCGCCGCATTGCCGTGGCGAGCACCACATTCCGGGATGACTGATGGCCGATTTACCTATTGATGACCTGAACATAACCTCCAATGAGATTCTGATTACGCCTGAACAGCTCAAGGCCCAGATTCCGCTTAGCGAAGCCGCACAGGCGACCGTGGTGCAAAGCCGCCAGGTCATTCGCGACATCCTCGACGGCAAGGACCATCGCCTGTTTATTGTCATCGGCCCCTGCTCCATCCACGACGTCAACGCTGCCAAGGACTACGCCGCACGCCTCAAGGAGCTGGCGGCGGAAGTAGGCGACACCCTGTATCTGGTCATGCGCGTCTACTTCGAAAAGCCGCGCACAACCGTGGGCTGGAAGGGATTGATCAACGACCCCTACCTGGATGACTCCTTCAAGATTCAGGACGGTCTGAAGATTGGTCGCCAGTTGCTGCGCGACCTGACCGAAATGGGGCTGCCAACGGCAACCGAAGCGCTTGATCCGATTTCGCCGCAATACCTGCAGGATCTCATCTCCTGGTCTGCCATCGGGGCCCGCACCACCGAATCACAGACCCACCGGGAAATGTCCTCCGGCCTGTCCTCGGCCGTAGGTTTCAAGAACGGTACCGACGGCGGACTGGCAGTGGCGATCAACGCGCTGCAATCGGTGTCCAGCCCGCACCGCTTCCTCGGCATCAATCAGCAGGGCCAGGTCTCGATCGTGACTACCAAGGGCAACCCCTATGGTCACGTCGTCTTGCGCGGCGGTAACGGTAAGCCGAACTACGACTCGGTCAGCGTAGCGCTGTGCGAGAAGGATCTGGAAAAGGCCGGTATCAGCAAGAACATCATGGTCGACTGCAGCCACGCCAACTCCAACAAGGATCCGGGCTTGCAGCCGCTGGTGATGGATAACGTGGCCAACCAGATCCTGGAAGGCAATGACTCCATCATCGGCCTGATGGTTGAGAGCAACATTGGCTGGGGTAACCAGTCTATTCCGAAGGACCTGTCCCAACTGCAATACGGCGTGTCCGTGACCGATGCCTGCATTGACTGGGCCACCACTGTGCAAAGCGTGCGTTCCATGCGCGACAAGCTGAAGGATGTACTGCCGCGCCGCGCGCGCCTGAAGCAGGACTGAGGTCCTCAGCCATAAAAAAACCGGCCATTGGCCGGTTTTTTTATGGCGATATGACTGAACACCTAACTGACCGCTGCTGCATTGCGGTCCATATAGCGTTCAACGTATGAGCAGGACGGGATCACCGTATAACCATGCTCCTGCGCGTATGTCAGCGCATGGGCAGTCAGGCGTGCAGCCAACCCCTTGCCACGAAGACTGTCCGGAACGAAGGTCCGATAGATATCCAGCGTGTTCTTGCCCAAGTCCATATAGGCCAGATATGCCCGCATACCGTCCAATGTAATATAGAACTGCTTGCCGTCCTGATCGTGCTGGATGGTCGCATTCATATTCATTGTCTGTCTCCCAGGCAGAAAGCGTCGAGCGAAGAGTTATCCACTATAGACCGGGATCGGGCGGAATGTTTCCCCGCCCGTCTCAAAAAGTGAACTACCCCGCCGAAACCATCCCCATTCCCAGCGACATCAGCAGGGCAATGGATGCCAGACAGGCAATGACCGGCACTGCCACCGTCACCACAAAGATGTCGCGATAGGCTTCCTTGTGGGTAATACCCATGATCATGAAAGTCGCAATCACCGCGCCACAGTGCGGCAGCGAATCCAGCCCGCCAGCGGCGATGGCAGCGATACGGTGCAGGATCTCGGGGTCAACACCCATCTCGATGTAATGCGGCCCAAGCGACTGCATAAAGATCTGCAGGCCACCGGACGACGAGCCGACAATCGCCGAGACCACGCTGACGGAAGCAAATACCGACAACAGCGGCGGCAGATCGACATTCAGGATCCAGTTAGCGAACTGGGCGAAGCCAGCAGTCTGGGTCACAACTCCGCCAAAGCCGATCACGGCCGCGGTATTGAGCAACGGCATGATGGAATCATCAGCTCCCTGACCAAATGCCTGTGCGGCCTTGCGACGCAAGCCCGGAAACAGCAGTACGCAGGTCAGCGAACCAAGAATGAGCGAGATACTGGGCCAAATGATCGGCTGCGCTGCACTGAACAATAGAACGCGAGCGATGATACTGTCGCTTTCGGACCAGTCAGCCAGACCCAGAATAGCGCGTGGCAGCATGATAGAACCCAGTACCACTACCATGGGGATCAACGCCATCCACCATACCGGAGCATCATTCGGATCACCGATAAGCTGCTCCATGCGACGGTCCTGGGCATTTTCGACAAACCCTTCGCCGCGGGCCTGGGCGCGTTTCCACTGGTTTTCCACATACCACATGCCAAGACCAGCCATAATCAGCGCAGCAAAGATGCCGATCCAGCCTCCGGCAAACAGGTCGGTACCCAGCGCACTGGCAGAAATCACGTTGTGAATGGACGGCGTTCCCGGCAGCGCGGTCATGGTGAAGGTGCCCGCGCCAACCGAGGTCGCAGCCGCCCAAAGCCGCTTGGGCAGGTTGGCTTCACGCATCAGCGTGATACCCAGCGGATACATGGTGAACACCACCACAAACACCACAACACCGCCGTAGGTCAGCAAGGCGCAGACGATCATGCCAACCAGCAGCGTATGACGCACACCCAGCGCGCGAGTGATCGATAACGCAATACTCTTGGCCGCCTGACTGGTCGCCATCACCTTGCCGAAAATAGCACCACAGAGGAACAGCAAAAAGAACTTCCCGGCAAAGGTAAACGCACCCAGCGGGCCAAACGGGAAGAACTCCAGAAAGGTTTGCGAGATCAGCATATTGTTGGTCAGCGCGACCACCAATGCGCAGACCAGAGACGCAATAAAGATATTGATCCCTCGCAAGGCCAGATAAATAAGTAACGTCACGCCGGCGAGAAGACCGAGATTTCCGAGCATTGTTTTTATCCTTGTAGTTGACTGCGCTGGCTACATTACCCCAGCGCAGATTCACTACAAAGCCTTTAGCACCGGAATCAGAGCGCTTTATTGTTGTGTATTGGTAACAGAATTATCGGTTGCCCACTTCCAACCCACGATGCAACTGCTACTATTACTGGCGCTATCAGGAACGTACAGCCGAAGACCGACGGAACTTCGAGCCGCTTGTTCGGTCTTGGGCTGTGCGTTCTTGAAGCAAGACTTTTTACACAAGGGGAAAGTTATGAAAACTGCACTGAAAGTATCCGCCGTAGCTCTGGCCGCTCTGCTGGCCGCCGGCTGCAGCAACAGCATGGAAAAGGAACTGAGCGCTCGCGTTGCCGCTAACGAAAACGCTACTGCCAGTGCCCAAGCCCGTGCTGACGAAGCTTACCGCAAGGCCGAAGAAGCTCTGGCTGCCGCTCAGCGCGCACAACAGACTGCTGACGAAGCCAACGAGCGCGCCCTGCGCATGCTCGAGAAAGCCAGCCAGAAATAAGGCCAGCTTTGCCGATCCGGATCACATGGTCCGGATCGGTTGTCCAATTACGCCCGGAATACCGCTCTCGGCGTAAACCAGATCGCGAATCGCCGTCCAGTCCAGCCGAAACCCCCGCACCTTCTCCTGCTGCTCTTCCAGCAATGCCTGAATCGCCGCCTGCTTGTCCAGTGTTGAAGGCATGCCATGTTCATCCAGGGCGGTATGTACCTCCAGGTACAGCAAGCCATCCTTGACGCCCAGCTTATAAGGCTGGTTGACAATGGTTACCGGCGTGCCGACCGGCACCTGCGGAAACAGCTCGGTGATATCCTCGTTACGCATCCGGAAACAGCCATGACTGACCCGCGTTCCGATACCGAACTTCTTGTTGGTGCCATGGATCACATAACCACTGAGCGCCAGATTCATCTTGAACGGGCCCATCGGGTTATTCGGCCCCGGCGGCACCACTGACGGCAGCGGGTCACCATTGGCAGCGTGCTCCTCCAGGATGGATTTGGGTGGATACCAGGAAGGGTTGGCTTCCTTGCGCAGAATGCGCGTTTCACCAATCGGCGAGGACCAGCCTTCGCGGCCGATACCAACCGGGTAGCTGGAAACCAGTTCACCGCCCTTGTGGAAGTAATACATGCGAAATTCGGGGAGATTGATGACCACACCTTCGCGCGGCCCGACCGGAAGGATGTGCTGGCCCGGGAGGATGATTTCGACTCCCTCGCCGGGCAACCAGGGGTCGATACCCGGGTTCGCCGCGGTCATCTCCAGATATCCGAAACCCCGCGCACTGCCAAGGTCGGCAAAGGTATCCTCATAGAGCGCCTGATAGCGGGTGACCTCGCCAATCAGATCCTGATCCGCCGACAACAACGGGTAGTCGTTTGCCTGGGCCGCACCAAGACCCAGCCCGGTAAACAGCAGCGCCGCGGTGATTCTGCCCAGTCGAGAACACACGCTCAACATTCCTTCAGCTCCCACTTAGCATCATATTCAAGTCAAACTGCTGCACTTGACCGCTATCACCATTATTGCGCGCAGCGACAGGACGACGCCCTGCCACCCTCGCCTGCTCGGCCAGATCAACACAGGTCGGACACAGGTTACGCAGATCCGCACGCGTCAACTCACGGTAGATCGGCGACGACGGCAACAGGTCTCCACACAGGGTGCGCTCGCGCGGTACGTCGAGCCGCAGATTGATATCAACCAGGTGAACATGCCAGGGATCTTCCACAAACAGATCCCGCTGCTCATCCTGCTCCACCAGACACCAGCGTCTGGCCATCCAGGACACACTCAATTCAGGGCTCCACCTTAATCGTTTATCGCAGCAGGCTGCTGCGTCAGAACCCATTCACGTATTACCGGCCAGGCATTATCGAGAATACCCGGCTGCCCCTGCGCGTTCGGATGAATGCCGTCGGCCTGCATCAGTTCACCGCGATCAGCCACGCCTTCGAGCAGGAACGGCACCAGCGGCACCTGCTGTCGATCGGCAATCTGCCGGTACACCTGCTCAAAGGCTTGCGTATAGCGAACACCATAATTGGGTGGGATCCGCATACCCAGCAGTATGACGTCAGCGCCGGCCGCACGCGACTGTTCAACCATGGCAGTAAGATTCTGTTGCATATTATCCGGCGGCAGGCCGCGAAGGCCATCATTACCACCCAGCTCGAGGATGACCAGGTCCGGCGCATGCTGCCCCAACAGCGCTGGCAAGCGGGCCAGACCACCGGCGGTGGTATCTCCGCTTACAGAGGCATTGTGGACCGGCAAAGGGTAATTTTCCGTCTCCAGCCGCCGCTCCAGCAGGGCAACCCAGCCCTCACCAATTTCCAGACCGAAAGCGGCGCTGATACTATCACCGACAATCAGGATCCCCTGAGCTGCCGCAGGAAAGGAGAGCAGATACAGCAGTACCGCTCCCAACCAGTTTCTCAAGCCATTCATCAGGTCCGTACACCATGTCCGATGCCGTTGTAATCGCTCGCCACCTTAGCAAAGTCGTGACCAGCTCGGAAGCGCCGCTGCAGATCCTCGACGACGTCTCACTCAGTATCGAACGCAGCAGCAGCCTGGCCATTGTCGGCGCTTCGGGATCGGGCAAGTCAACCCTGCTCAGCCTGCTGGCCGGTCTGGACCTGCCAAGCAGTGGTCAGGTCATACTCGCCGGCGAAGACCTCACGGCACTCAACGAAGACCAGCGTGCGACACTGCGCGGCCGTGAGGTAGGCTTCGTCTTTCAATCCTTTCAGCTGCTGGACAGCCTCACCGCGCTGGAAAATGTCATGCTGCCACTGGAACTGGCCGGGCGATCCGACGCACGGGAGCGCGCCAGCGAGCTGCTGCAGCGGGTCGGACTCGAAGCCCGGCGCCAGCACTACCCCCAGCAACTCTCTGGGGGCGAACAGCAACGGGTAGCCATCGCCCGCGCCTTTGCCAGCGAACCCAGCATCCTGTTTGCCGACGAGCCAACCGGCAACCTGGACGCAGCCACCGGCGAGCGCATCAGCGACCTGCTGTTTGCACTCAATCGCGAGCGCGGCACCACTCTGGTGCTGGTAACGCATGACGCGCAGCTGGCCGACCGTTGCCAGCACGCAGTACGCATGCAGGCGGGCCGCCTGCTTGGAGACGATGCATGAACCGACCGCCGCTGGCCCGACTGGCCTGGCGCCTGTTGCGCAGGGAATGGCGGGCGGGCGAACTGACCGTGCTGCTGGGTGCCCTGCTTATCGCGGTGACCATCAGCACCGCCATCAGTCTGTTTACCCAACGGCTTGAGCGCAGCATGACCGATCGCGCCGCAGAGTTTCTGGGCGCCGATCTGGTTGTCTCCTCGCGTAGCCCCTTGCCAGACAGTTACGCAGAGCAGGCGGCAGTCAATGACCTGATGCTCAGTCATCAGCTCGAGTTTTCCAGCGTCATGGCCAGCGACTCGGCAATGCAGCTATCCAGTGTCAAGGCGGTTGACGCGGCGTATCCCTTGCGCGGCGAGTTACGTATCAGCCGTTCCGCTTTTGCCGAGGAAACAGCAACCCGCTGCGTACCGGCCGCCGGTGAAATCTGGGTGGAACCACGCTTGCTGAACCAGCTGGGAGTTCAGGTCGGCGACAGCCTGGAGGTTGGCTATGCGACGCTGCGAATTAGCGCTGTACTGACCCATGAACCTGACCGCGCAAGCGACTTCTACAGTCTCACCCCGCGGGTGCTGATGAACCTCGATGACCTTGACGCAACCGGTGTGGTCCAGCCCGGCAGCCGGGTAACCTATCGTTTGCTGTTGAGCGGCGAACGCCAGGCACTGGAGCGTTACCGTAACTGGATAGAGCCGCTGCTGGCGGTAAACCAGCGACTCAGCGGCGTGGAAGATGGAAACCGCCAGGTTGGCAATGCGCTAACGCGGGCCAACCAGTTCCTCGGTCTTGCCAGCATTGCGGCCATTATTTTGGCTGGCGTTGCCGTGGCACTGTCATCCGGGCGTTTTGCGCTTCGTCATTTCGACAGCAGCGCCCTGCTGCGCTGTATGGGACTGCAACGCCGGCAGGTGCTCACCCTGTTCACCCTTCAGTTGCTCTATATCGGGATCATTGCCACCGTCGCCGGCCTTGCCCTGGGGCTGCTCGTGCAGTGGGGGCTGATGCAGCTGCTCGCCGATCTGCTGCCGCCACGGTTGCCGGAGCCGGGCGTCTTGCCGCTGCTGGTTGGCGCGGCTACCGGCTTCAGCGCACTGCTCGGATTCGCCCTGCCGCCGCTGCTGCGACTTGGCAACGTCGCACCTTTGCGGGTGCTGCGCCGCGACCTCGAACCGATGCCTGTCAGCAGCTGGCTGATCTATGGGCTCGCCCTCGCCGTCCTCAGCCTGCTGATGTGGCAGTTCACCGGCGATCTGACCATCACCCTGGCCATGCTGTTCGGCGGAGCACTCGCTGCATTGCTGCTCGGGCTGCTCGCCTGGCTGCTGCTGCGCGCGGTCGCCGGCAAGCTGCGCGAGGCCAGCCTGGCCTGGCGGTTAGGCAGCGGTGAACTGCTCAAGCGCCCAACGGCCGCCGCCACGCAGATGCTGTCATTCGGTCTGATTTTCATGTGCATGCTGGTTGTCCTGATCCTGCGGACCGAGCTGCTCAGCACCTGGCAGAATCAATTACCGGATGACGCTCCCAACCACTTCGTGCTGAACGTGCTGCCAGCTGAACAACAGGCGTTCAGCCAGGCACTGGAGAATATCGGTGCACGCAGCGCCCCGCTCTACCCGGTCACGCCAGGACGTCTGGTCAGCATCAACGGCGAGCCTGTGCGCACCGAGGTAAGCAAGGAAGATGGCAATCGCGATCGCGGAACCCGGGCCATCAACCGTGACCTCAGCCTGACCTGGGCAGCCGAGCTGCCCGCAGACAATCAACTGCGCGAAGGCCAGTGGTGGCCAGCAGTCGCAGCCCCTGCTCCATCCGCCATGGCCCGTGTGTCCATCGAGGCCGAGCTGGCCGACAGCCTGGGTGTCACCCTTGGTGACAGGCTGGGATTCGTCATTGAAGGCAGGACTCTGGACGCCGAGGTCAGCAGCGTCCGCAGCGTCGAATGGGACAACTTCACGCCCAACTTTTACATGATCTTCGCCCCGGGGGACCTTGACGGCTTCCCCGCGACCCTGCTGACCAGTTTCTATTTGCCGGCCGAGCAACGCGTTGCCCTGCGGGAGCTGAACCGTCAGTTCCCGGCAATGACGCTGCTGGAAGTCGGCCCCTTGCTGGCCCAGATTCGCGACATTCTCAGGCAAGTCACGCTGGCAGTAGAATATGTCCTGCTGTTTGTTCTGCTCGCCGGGATGACAGTGCTGTTTGCCGCCCTGCAGGCTACCCTTGACGAACGGCTGTATCAGGGCGCATTGCTGCGCACACTGGGGGCCGGGCGAGCGCTGCTGCGCCGCGCAAGCTGGATGGAGTTTTTGCTGCTGGGGCTGATGTCCGGCCTGATGGCAGTGGTGGCCGCTGAGCTGGCCACCTGGGCGCTGTATCGATTTGCGCTGAATCTGGATTGGGCACCGCATTTGCTGTTTTGGCTGCTGACACCCTCGGCAGCGGCCTTGCTGATCGGTTGCGCGGGCGTCTGGGGGACCAGGGCGGTGCTCCAGCAAAGCCCCATGCGCTTGATCAACCGCGGCGCCTGAGCAGACCCGAATGCAGCCGTCGATCAACACCGGATAATCCGGTGCGGCAGCTGCTCGGGTTTCTTGACGCATGGCCGCCGCACTTGATCGACGTCAACCTCACCTCGCAGCAAAGCGTCTAGAATGGATTTCAGCGGCCTGGCAACAGCAGCCAGCCGCCCCAGCACAAGGAACCGTCATGCCAAAACCTCCTCGCCATCTCCTTCGGGCCCTGATCGCCGCGGCCGTGCTCGCCGGCATTGCTCTGGTTACCTGGCTGGAGCTGCAGCCTGACGGCTACGGTGATGGTTTTGCCAGCGGTAACGGGCGGATTGAGGCGACCGAGATCAACATCGCGACCAAGCTCGGTGGACGTATTGCCCGGATCCTGGTCGACGAAGGTGATTTCGTCGAACCCGGACAGCTGCTGGGCGAAATGGATACCAGCGTACTGCAGGCGCAACTGCTGCAGGCCGAGGCACAGGCTCGGCAGGCCGAGAACGCTATCCAGACAGCCCGCGCACAGGTTGGCCTGCGCGAAAGCGAGCGCTCTGCCGCAGAGGCGTTGTTGCTGCAGCGCCAGGCTGAACACAATGCAGCGCGCAAGCGCCATGAGCGCATCAGTGTACTGGTCCAGCGCAACGCCGCCTCGCGCCAGCAATTGGACGATGCCCTGGCGGCCATGCAAAGCGCCGAGGCAGCCGTTGCATCGGCGCGGGCCCAGATCCATGCAACCGAGGCCGGCATTGCCGCGGCGCGCTCGCAGGTGATCGAAGCCGAATCAGCGCTGGATGCTACACGCGCAGCGGTAGAGCGCATCGCTGCAGATATCAACGACAGCAAGCTGACCGCCGATCGCAAGGCAAGGGTGCAGTTTCGTACCGTTCAGCCCGGTGAGGTACTTGGCGCAGGTGGCCGGGTTTTGAATCTGGTGGATCTGACCGATGTCTACATGACCTTCTTTCTGCCCGAACGGCTGGCGGGTCGCGTCGCGATGGGCTCCGATGCGCGGATCATTATCGATGCTGCGCCACAGTATGTGATTCCGGCCACGGTCAGCTACGTTTCCAGCGTGGCCCAGTTCACCCCCAAATCGGTGGAAACGGAGCAGGAGCGGGAAAAAATGATGTTCCGCATTCGCGCACGTATCGACCCGGCGCTGCTGGAGCAGCATATCGAACAGGTCAAGACCGGCCTGCCCGGCGTCGCCTGGCTGAAACTGGATGCCAGTGCCGAGTGGCCCGACGCACTCAGCGTTAACATCGGCAACTGAACATGAGCCAGCCGCAGCCGGTCGCCCAACTGCGCGATATCAGCCTGCATTACAAGCACGTCGCTGCCCTGGACAAGGTCACCCTTGACCTGCCGGCGGGCTGTATGGTCGGCCTGATTGGCCCGGATGGCGTTGGCAAATCCAGCCTGCTGGCACTGGTCGCCGGCGCGCGTCGCCTGCAACAGGGCGAGCTGCAGGTCCTGTGTGGGGACATGCGCAGCGCCAGCCACCGCAGCCACGTGTGCCCGCGTATCGCCTTCATGCCCCAGGGGCTGGGCAAGAACCTGTATCCGACCCTTAGCGTCGCCGAGAACCTCGAATTCTTTGGCCGGCTGTTCAATCAGGGTGAAGCCGAGCGCAGGCAGCGCATCCAGCAGTTACTGGCCAGCACCGGCATGAGCCGCTTTGCCGATCGCCCGGCCGGCAAGCTCTCCGGCGGCATGAAGCAAAAACTGGGGCTGTGCTGCGCGCTGATCCATGACCCTGACCTGCTGGTGCTGGATGAGCCCACTACCGGTGTCGACCCCCTGTCGCGCAGCCAGTTCTGGGAGCTTATTCGACGCATCCGTGCCGGCAGGCCGCAGATGAGTGTGCTGATCGCCAGTGCCTATATGGATGAGGCCCAGGGCTTTGACTGGCTGGTTGCAATGGATGCCGGCAAGGTACTGGCAACCGGCACGCCACAGCAGATTCTCGCCGATACCAACAGCAGGAGCCTCGAACAGGCCTTCGTTGCGCTGCTGCCAGAGGAAAAACGCCGTCAGCACAGGCAGTTGCAGATACCGCCGCGCACGATGCATGCCGGTATTGCCATCGAGGCACACGACCTGACCTGTCGCTTCGGCGATTTCGTCGCGGTCGACAAGGTGAATTTCCGCATCGAGCGCGGGGAAATCTTCGGTTTTCTCGGTTCCAACGGCTGTGGCAAGTCGACCACAATGAAAATGCTCACCGGCCTGCTGCCCTTCAGCGAGGGCGAAGCCTGGTTGCTGGGCAAGCCGGTTGACCCGACCGACATGGCCATCCGCATGCGGGTTGGCTACATGTCCCAGTCATTCTCGTTGTACAGCGAACTGACGGTGCGCCAGAACCTGGCGCTGCATACCAAGCTGTTTCAGCTCCCCGCCGAGCAAAGCGCCGAGCGGATTGATGAACTGCTTACGCAGTTCAATCTCCAGGCAGTTGCTGACAGCTTGCCGCTGTCCCTGCCACTGGGGGTGCGCCAACGCCTTTCGCTCGCGGTGGCGGTGATTCATAAACCGGAGGTGCTGATTCTCGACGAGCCCACCTCCGGGGTGGACCCGATCGCCCGGGATCTGTTCTGGAGCTTGCTGGTCAGGCTGTCACGGGAGGACGGCGTTACCATCTTCATCTCGACTCACTTCATGAACGAGGCCGAGCGTTGCGACCGGATGTCGTTAATGCACGCCGGCAAGGTACTGGTCAGCGGCGCACCCGATGATCTGCGGCAGCAGCGGGGCAAGGCAACGCTGGAGGACGCGTTCATCGACTGGTTGCGCGAGGCCAGTGGCCAGCAAGAGCAGGTGCCTGACGCCGCGGCACTGTCATCCAGAGTCGCTCAGCCTGACACTGAAAAGCGCCCTCCCCGTTTCAGTTTGCGCCGAATGCTCAGCTATACCCGTCGGGAGGCGATGGAACTCAAGCGCGATCCGTTGCGTGCACTGCTCGCACTGGCCGGCTCGGTTCTGCTGATGGTAATCATGGGGTACGGCATCAATATGGATGTGGACGACCTGACCTTTGCCGTGCTGGACCGGGACCAGACCACCTACAGCCAGGCCTACGCTCTGGAGCTGGCAGGTTCCGGCTATTTTATTGAGCGCCCGCCACTGCACAGTCATGCCGAGCTGGAGCAGCGCATGCGAGCCGGCGACATCAGCCTGGCACTGGAAATCCCGCCCGGCTTCGGTCGCGACCTGCTGCGCGGCGATTTCCCGCAGGTTGCCTACTGGGTCGATGGTGCCATGCCGGTGCGGGCCGACACCCTGCGTGGCTATGCCCAGGGCATTCATTTGAACTACCTGCGTTCACTGGCAAGCCGTCAACCCACACCCATCGCGGTCAGCCTGGTGAACGTGGAAACGCGCTATCGCTACAACCCCGATGTGAAGAGCCTGCCCGCGATGGTGCCGGCGGTAATTCCGATTCTGCTGATGATGATTCCGGCCATGCTCACCGCGTTGGCAGTGGTGCGCGAAAAGGAGCTGGGCTCCATCACCAATTTCTATGTAACCCCGGTAACCCGGCTCGAGTTCCTGCTCGGCAAGCAGCTGCCCTACGTGGTACTCGGCTTCATCAATTTCATCGCATTGCTGCTGCTCGCGGTGCTGGCTTTCGATGTCCCGATCAAGGGCAGCCTGCCGAGCCTGCTGCTCGGCGGCCTGCTGTATATCGTTTGTGCCACCGGCCTCGGGTTGCTGGTCTCCTCGCTGCTGAAAAGCCAGATCGCTGCCATCTTCGGTACCGCCATCGCAACGCTGATTCCGGCGGTCCAGTTCTCCGGCATGATGCATCCGGTGTCTGCAATGGAGGGGCTCGGCGCGATGATCGGGCAGCTGTATCCCACCACCCACTTCCTGATCATTTCCCGCGGCGTGTTTTCCAAGGCATTGGGGTTCAGCGACCTCTATTTCTACTTCATCCCCCTGCTACTGGCGATACCGGTACTGACGCTGGCCAGCGTCGCGGGACTGAAAAAGCAGGAACAGTGACATGCACCGAGCGTTGAGTAACGTACTGCAGCTGGGAGTAAAGGAGCTGCGCAGCCTCGCCCGGGACCCGGCGATGGTCATACTGATCATCTACGCATTCAGCATGGCCATCTACTCCTCCGCCACGGCGATGCCGGAAACGCCAAACCGGGCAACCATAGCGGTGGTAGACGAGGATCGCTCGCAGGTTTCCAGCCGGCTGATCGACGCTTTCCAGCTGCCCTACTTCATGCCCCCGACCCTGATCAACCACCGCCAGATGGATCGGGGCATGGACAGCGGACTCTACACCTTCACCCTGAACATTCCTCCGGACTTTCAGCGTGACCTGCTGGCCGGACAGCAACCGACGATCCAGCTCAATGTCGATGCCACCCAGATCAGCCAGGCGTTCAGTGGCGCCGGCCACATTCAGCAGATCATCCAGAATGAAACCACCGCCTTCGTGCAGGGCTATAGCGGCGCGGCAGCCCTGCCTCTGGAAGCGGTGGTACGCATGGCCTACAACCCGAACCTGGAGGCCAGCTGGTTCGGTTCGATAAGCGAAGTCATCAACCAGATTACGATGCTGTCGATCATCCTCACGGGGGCGGCGCTGATTCGTGAGCGCGAACACGGCACCATCGAACATCTGTTGGTCATGCCGGTGACGCCGCTGGAAATCATGCTGGCAAAGGTATGGGCCATGGGCCTGGTGGTACTGATCGCCTGCGCACTGTCGCTGCGTCTGGTGGTACAGGACTGGCTGGGCGTACCCATTCAGGGCGCAGTCAGCCTGTTTCTGGCCGGCACCGCGCTGCACCTTTTTGCAACCACATCGATGGGGATTTTCCTTGGTACCGTGGCGCGCTCCATGCCGCAGCTCGGGCTGCTGATCATTCTGGTGCTGATCCCGCTGGAAATCCTCTCCGGAGCGGTAACGCCGCGCGAGAGCATGCCGGTCGTGGTGCAGACCATCATGTCGCTGGCTCCGACCACGCACTTTGTTCAACTGGCACAGGGCGTTCTGCTCAGAGGCGCCGGCATCGGCATTATCTGGCCGCAACTGCTGGCCCTGGCTGCCATCGGGCTGGTGTTCTTCTATGCGGCGTTACGCCGGCTGCGCACTACCCTGCAGTAACCCGGCTGCACGCTAGCGGCACTCAGGCTGGTAGCAAATATCCGTGATCTCCCAGCTTTTTTCGGATTCCGGCGTGCGCACAACCACTTCATCGCCAACCACCTTGCCAAGACACGCCCTGACGATCGGCGCGTTGACCGACACATAGTCCTTGCGGCCATAGATTTCGTCAGGGCCAACAATTCTGAAACGCAGGGTGTTGTCATCCTCATCAACCAGTTCAATCCAGGCACCGAAGAAGGCACGCCCCTCCTGCACCGGGCTGTATTCAACCACCCGAAGCTTGTCGAGACGATTGCGCAGAAACCGTACCCGCCGGTCGATTTCGCGCAGCCGTTTCTTGTTGTACTGATAATCGGCGTTCTCGGAACGGTCTCCCAGACTGGCAGCCCACTGCACCAGTCGGGTGACCTCCGGACGTTCCCTGCGCCACAGAGTATCCAGCTCCTCTTTAAGCGCAGCATGACCTTCCGGCGTAATTACGTTGGTATCCATGATGTCCTGTATCGGGGTTTGGCGGCGACTATGCACGCGTGTTACCGGTTATTTTCGGTGCAGGCGCGGGCTTCTGTCGATGCCTGCCTACTCGCTTGCCTGCGCCTCCCCGCTATCACCCTTTTCTGTCTTTTCTCCCTTTTCTGCGTTGCGACGAGCCGCAGACTCGGGCTCGGTCTCCAGGTAAATCAGCGTCCAGTCCGCTGCCGGCTCGAACGGCTGAGCCGGCGAGAACACCCGTACCCTGCGCTCAGGCGTCAGGGCCAGCAAAGCGATACGCCCCTTACCCGCCTCCTGCTGCCACTGACTGAAACCGAAGTCCTCGGTGAGCGTCGTTGCCTTGAAGCGCGCGCCCTGACTGACCAGACTGGAGAGCTTGCTGAAGGTCAGCCCCTCGGGGCCGAGCGGCGCGCCCTCGTGCCTTGACGATATCTGCAGGCGCTCACTGGCACCGCTGCGCTCATTGCGTACGGTGTAGATACGGTGGGCTGCAAAGTCGCGACGAAAATGCTGATTCAGCAGCGCGTTGCGTTCGCGCTCCGGCGTCATGGTCAGCAGGGTACCCAGTCCGGTCAGATCAAGGATGCTGTCGACCTGTGCCGACAGGGGATTACCGCGCAGGGTGCGCAGTCCCTTCATCCGTGCCTGGCTGATCGACTCCCAATGGGTGTCGACCACCAGCAGCGGCACTTCCAGCTTCTGCAATACCTCACCCAGTGCCCGAGCTACCGCATTGGCACCGATCATGAGTACCCCGCGACGCTCAGGCTCGGTAACCCCGAGCAGGCGCGCAACGGTGCGCGCGGTCGCGCTCTGAAACACTACCGTGCCGATAATCACGGCAAAGGTCAGCGCACTGACCAGCGCCGCGTCCTCATAACCGGCCTGCTCCAGACGCAGGGCAAACAGTGCCGAGACCGCCGCGGCGACAATCCCGCGCGGGCCGATCCAGGCAATCAACGCCCGCTCTCGCCAATTAAGCTCGCTGCCCAGACTGCTTATCCAGACCGCCAGCGGCCTTGCAACGAACTGGATCACCAGCAGCAGGGCCAGCGCCGGCAGGCCCAGGGCAAGCAGTGCATCCAGATCCAGTCGCGCCGCCAGCAGGATAAACAGCCCGGAAATCAGCAGCACCGACAGGTGCTCCTTGAACACCAGGATCTCTTCAATATCCACACCGCGAGCATTGGCCAGCCAGATGCCCATCACCGTCACAGCCAGCAAACCGGATTCATGGGCCAGCTCGTTGGCCAGCGTGAAGGTCACCAGCACCAGAGTCAGCGAGGCCAGCACCTCAAGGTATTCGGGAATCCAGCGCCGACGCATGGCGGTCGCCATCAGCGCACCACCAGCCACCCCGGCGACCGTACCGTAGCACACTACCTTGAAGAAGATCAGCGAACCGGCCAGCAAGCCGCTGTCACCCGCGCTCTGGGCAGCAATCCATTCGTAGACCAGTACCGCCAGCAGCGCACCGATCGGATCAATCAGGATGCCTTCCCAACGCAACACACGCGAGATTCGCTGGGTTGCACGCAGGGTACGCAGCATCGGCACAATCACCGTTGGCCCGGTTACCACCACAAGCGCACCGAACAACGCAGACAGACCGGGATCCAGACCAATCAGCCAGTGGCAGGCAACACTGATCACCCCCCAGGTCACCAGCGCACCCAGAGTAACCAGCCTGCGCACCACGGTACCGGTTTCCTTGAGCTGTTCGAACTTCAGGGTCAGGCTGCCTTCAAACAGGATCAGGGCGACACACAGCGACACCAGCGGAAACAGCAGCTCACCAAGGAAGTCATCGGGCGACAACAGCCCTGCGACCGGCCCAAGCAGGATACCCGCCAACAGCAGAAACAGAATCGCCGGCAGGCGCAGGCGCCAGGCACCAAGCTGGCAAACCAGGCTTACCAGCGCCACCCCGGAGAAAATCAGTGCCGGGGTAATCAGATGTTGCATCTCGCTCACGTTAACGTCCCTGCTGCGATGTATCGGCGGTCAACCCGTCACGTTGGTGGGGCGCAAGCAGATCCGGCCCCATGCCCAGCGCGACAATCCGGTTGGGATTGATGGTCGGGTGACTGTAGTAGTAATGCTGCTTGATATGACTGAAATCCACCGTGTCCGCAATCCCCGGATACTGATACAGCTCACGCAGATACCCCAGCAGATTCGGGTAGTCCTCAATCCGTCGCAGATTGCACTTGAAGTGCCCGTGATAGACCGGATCAAAGCGCACCAGCGTGGTGAACAGTCGCCAGTCGGCCAGGGTCAGTCGGCTGCCGGCCAGATAACGGCGCTCGCCAAGCAGCGCCTCCAGCCAGTCAAGCGCGGAAAACAGCTCACGACAGGCCTGTTCATAGACTTCCTGGTCAGTCGCAAACCCGGCCTTGTAGACCCCGTTGTTGATCTCACTGTAGACCCGCTCGTTGATCCGCTCGATCTCGTCCTGAAGCGCTGCCGGATAATAGTCGTCACGGTTACCGGTCAGCGCATCAAACGCGCTGTTGAAGATACGGATAATCTCGGCGGACTCGTTGTTGACGATTGTCTCCTCACGCCTATCCCAGAGCACCGGAACGGTCACGCGCCCGGTGTAGTTCACCCGGGCATGGGTATACAGCTGGTGCATGCAGCGATAACCGTAGAGCGGCTCGGGCTCGGCAAACTCCCAGCCCTGCTCCAGCATGTGCGGATGCACGACTGTGACACCGATATGTTCCTCGAGCCCCTTCAGCCGCCGCATGATCAGCGTGCGATGCGCCCACGGACATGCCAGCGAAACATAGAGATGGTAGCGGCCTGAATCCGGCGCAAAGCGCGTATCGGCAGCAACCCACTCGCGAAACCCGGCATCCTCGCGCTTGAAGGCGCCGCCGTTACTGTCGGTGTCATACCACTGATCGACCCACTGGCCTTCAACGAGACGTCCCATTCGGTACTCCTTGATCCTGTCAGTTGGCCTCCAAGCCTGACATCTTGTGCCGCCGCTGAACAGGTCAGACAAATGGCACGGGCAATTTTTCCATAAAGCGCGTATACTACGCGGCTATCTCTTCCCTAAGGTTCACTTCCCGTATGTCCGAAACCGCTCCGGCCCGGCAATTTGCCGATCTCGGCCTGCCCGCTCATCTCCTCGAGGCTCTCAACAGCCTTGGCTACGAAACTCCCTCCCCTATCCAGGCTGAAGCCATCCCGACGCTTCTGGCCGGCAAGGATCTGCTCGGTCTGGCACAGACCGGTACCGGCAAGACTGCAGCCTTCGCGCTGCCCGTACTCGCTGGCATTGATGTCAGCCTGCGCGCCACTCAGGCGCTGATTCTGACCCCGACCCGCGAGCTCGCTCTGCAAGTTGCAGAGGCGTTCCAGCGCTACGCCCAGAACATGCGCGGCTTTACCGTGCTCGCCCTGTATGGCGGCTCGGCTTTCGCCCCCCAGTTCAAGGCACTTGAGCGCGGCGCGCATGTTGTTGTCGCCACGCCGGGCCGACTGACCGATCACCTGCGCCGCGGCAGCCTGAAGTTGCAGGAGCTGCGCTATCTGGCACTCGACGAAGCCGACGAAATGCTCAAGATGGGCTTCGCCGACGATCTGGAAGCGGTCTTTGAAGCGGTTCCAGACACCACCCAGAAGGCACTGTTCTCCGCAACCATGCCGCCGGGTGTGCGCAATGTCGCGCGCAACCACATGAAAGAGCCTGCCGAAATCCGCCTGCACAGCGGCGCCAGCAGCAGTCTCGAGACCATTACCCAGAAAGTCTGGGAAGTCTCCAACCACCACAAACTGGACGCCATGACCCGCCTGCTCGAAGTCGAGCCGGTTGAAGCCATGATTGTCTTCGTGCGCACCAAGACCGCCAGTCTTGAGCTGGCCGAGCGCCTTGAAGCGCGTGGCTTTGCTGCGGCGGCACTGAACGGCGACCTGACCCAGCAGCTGCGCGAGCAAGTGGTTGATCGCCTCAAGCGCGGCCTGCTCGACATCGTCGTGGCTACCGACGTGGCAGCCCGCGGACTGGACGTCGAGCGCATCACCCACGTGCTCAACTACGACCTGCCGCACGACAGCGAAAGCTATGTACACCGTATCGGTCGTACCGGTCGCGCCGGTCGTCAGGGCACGGCGATTCTGTTCGCAACCCCGCGCGAGCGTCGTCTGCTGCACGTACTCGAGCGCGCTACCGGCCAGAAAATCGAGCCGCAGGCCCTGCCGACTGCCGATGCGGTACGCAGTGGTCGCCTGAACAAGCTGGCATCACGTCTGAACGACGCCCGCGAGAACGCCACCGCACTGCATCAGCAGCTGGTCAGCGATCTGCAGGAACTCACTAGCCTGGATGCCACCGAACTGGCCGCCGCGCTGCTGACCCTGCTGCCGAGCGCCAAGGCCCTGCTGGAGCCGGTTGCCGACCTGCCGAGCGCGCCGCCGCGCCGAGAGCGCGAAGAGTTTGACCGCGACGCCGGCCTGACCCGCTACAAGGTTCAAGGCGGTCGCAAGACCGGCCTGATGCCCAAGCCGCTGGTCGACGTGCTGGTCAAGGTAGGAGGCCTGCAGCGTCAGCAGATCGGCCACATCAAGCTGTTCAACGAGCACACTGGTGTGTTCCTGCCGACGCTCGACCAGTCGGTACTGAACCGCCTGGCCGGCGCCGAAATCAACGGCGTGACCTTGCAGATCAAGGCCTGGCCGCTGCCTGAAGGTGAATTGCCGCCACGTGACCGCGCGCCCCGAGGCAAGCCGCCTCGCCGTGAGTTCGCCGGCAAGCCCAAAGGCCCGCGCAAGGCCTGAGGGACGCACTGCAGATGGAATGGGTCGACATCGGCGTCAACCTGACGGACAAAGCCTTCGACAGCGACCGCGACGCGGTACTGGAGCGGGCCCGTCAGGCCGGTGTCAGCCAGCAGTTGCTGACCATGACCTCGCTGGAGCAGGCAGAACACCTGCTTGCTCTGTGCGCGGATCATCCTGAACACCTCTTCACCACCGCCGGCGTGCATCCGCACGAGGCGCGTCACTGGACTGCAGACAGCAGCCGTCAGTTACTTGAACTGAGCCAAAAGCCTGCCGTTCGCGCCATTGGCGAATGCGGCCTCGATTACAACCGCGACTTCTCACCACGCCCCGACCAGTTGCGCGCACTGGAAGAGCAGCTCGCAGTAGCCGTGGAGACCCGGCTGCCAGTCTTTCTCCATGAACGCGAAGCCAGCGACACGCTGATCGACGTTCTGCGTGATTATCGCGACCAGCTCAGCGGCGCCGTGGTGCACTGCTTTACCGCTGACCGCAAGGCGCTGTACGCCTACCTCGACCTTGATCTGCATATCGGCATCACCGGCTGGATTTGCGACGAGCGCCGCGGAACCGACCTGCAGGTGCTGGCCAGGGATATCCCCGACAACCGGCTGCTGCTGGAAACCGATGCTCCCTGGCTACTGCCCCGCACCCTTGATCCCAAGCCGAAGAACCGGCGCAACGAGCCTGCGTTTTTGCCGGAAGTCGCACAGATGGTTGCCAGCTGCCGCCAGCAGCATCTGGACCAACTCAGTCAACACACCTGCGAGAACGCCCGGCGTCTGTTCCGGCTGCCAGCCCCTCGGCAATAGTCTATATTGGCTGCATCACCGCATTGGACGCAGCCAAGGACTCGCATGCCAGATACGAAACGGACCGCTCGCAGCCGACATTCCATTTTCCTTCTGCTGGGCATGCTGCCCATGCTGCTCCTTGGTATTTCCCTGAGTCTGTTTCACTACCAGCAGCTCGACAAACTGATTCGCACCGATGGAGATGCCCTCTTCCAGCGTATCGTCGATCAGGTCAGCGGCGAGCTTGAAAACATCTATCATCCGCCCATGCAGGCGCTGAATATCATGGCCCTGAGCAAGCTGGTGACCACCACCAACCTGTCGGAACGGCTGGACTACCTGCCGATGATGGCACAGGTACTCAGCGACAACGTGCAGCTCAACTCCGTCTACATCGGCTGGCAAGGCGGCGACTATCTGATGTTGCGCCCGCTTGGAAACCGGCTAAGCCTGCAACGCTTCAGCGCGCCGCGACAGGCCCGCTGGATGGCCTGGCACATCGGCAGCTCAGCAGCCACCCGGCAGAACAGCTACCTGTTCCTGAACGAAAACCTGCAGATCATCGAGGCACGCATGGCCCCGGATGAGGGTTATGACCCCCGCGAGCGCCCCTGGTATGCCGCGGCCAGCGCGGCCAATCAGCGCCTTATCACTACGCCCTACCTGTTTTTCTCGACCCGCGAATTCGGCACCACCCTGGCACGAGCAAGCAATGACCTTGCTGTACTGGGGGCCGACCTGACCCTGGACAGGCTCTCAGAAGCCCTGCGCCAGCAACGCATGACACCTTCATCAGAGCTCATTCTGTATACCTCCGATGGCGTTGTCGTAGCCTATCAGGACCCTAACCGCCTGCTGCACACCACCCAGGGCAGCAACTCGCTGGAGCCCCGCAGATTTAATGAACTGGGCAGCACCCTGCTGGCGACCCTGGCTCAGGACGGCTACGAGCAGGAGCGCCAGACAATCAAGGAGCTGGAGGGCCAGCGCTGGGTCATACAGCAGCAGAGAATCAACATCCTCGGAACGCCGGACGTTTACCTTGCCGTGCTAATACCCGAAGCCGAACTGCTGTCCGAGGCGTATCGGTTACGCACACTCGGACTCTGGCTGTCCCTGGCGATCAGTCTGTTGCTGCTGCCACTCAGCTGGCTGCTGTGGCGCAGGCTGCTGGGATTGCAGCAGGCCGACCGTTGATCTAACAAATTACTTTAACCTCTTGGCCCAAATCATTATTTAAGTGATGATGCGAGAAAACGGCAACTGACGAACAGACAGCTCTGTCGTCAGCAACCCACAGGCTACGGAGCTGGATACCATGTCCAACCTTTTCGCGCGCACCCTGCTCTGCCTGATCCCCACGATCAGCCTCATTGCCACCCCGCTGCAGGCCGCCGACAGCGGCACCATTCCCGCCCGCGTCAACAGCGCCCTGCAAGCCGCCAAAATCCCGTCCGATGCCCTGTCACTGGCCGTCATACCGCTTGAAAACCAGGGCATGGCCCAGTTCATCAATGCCGACCAGCCAGTCAACCCGGCGTCAACCATGAAGCTGGTAACCACCTACGCTGCGCTGGAGCTGCTGGGGCCCACCTATCAGTGGAACAGCGACCTGCTGGTAGACGGTCCGGTCGTCGATGGCACCCTGCAGGGCGATCTGATTTTCCGCAGTGGTGGCGATCCCAAGCTGACGCTGGAACGCATGTGGCTGATGCTGCGTGATCTGAAGGCGGCGGGCATTCGCACCATCAACGGCGATCTGGTCCTGCAACCGGCCGACATGCGCTTCCCTGCCGACATTCCGCCGTTCATTGATGACAGCGGCAACCAGAACCGTCCATTTCTGGTCGAGCCCGATCCGTTGCTGACCAACCTGAAGGTATTTGTGCTCAGCAGCTATGCCGAACGCGGCGGCGTGCGTATCAACCTTGAGCCGGCGCTCCCCGAGGTCAAGGTGGTCAACCAGATTGCCCTGCTGCCGGCGCCCAATCGCAGTTGCCCGGCCCCCAACGTCGCCTACAGCATTCAGGACAGCGGCCACGAGGCAGTGATTACCCTCACCGGCAACCTGCACGAGGGGTGCATGGCCCAGCGCTATCTGACAGCCCTGACCGCGACCACCTACACCGCCAGCACCCTGCGCACGCTGTGGGCCGAAATGGGCGGCAGCATCCTCGGCGGCAACCAGATCGGTCGTGCGCCGGCAAGCGCCCGCCTGGTCTCGCGCAGCACCTCGCCCGACCTGGTTGAAGTGGTCCGCGACATCAACAAATGGAGTAACAACACCATGGCGCGGCAGCTGTTCCTGACCATCGGCCGGGAACATCGCATTGCTGCCGACCGTGACGATCACAAGGCCGCCGTACGGGTCATCAACGCCTGGCTGAACGACAAGGGGATTCGCGCCAACACGCTGGTCATGGAAAACGGCTCCGGCCTCTCACGCATGGAACGCATGACCGCTCGCGAAATGGCACAGCTGCTCGCGCAAGCCTGGCAAAGCCCCTACAGCGCCGAGTTCATCGCATCCATGCCGCTGGCCGCCATGGACGGCACCATGCGCCGCCGGCTGCGCAATACGCCGGTTGCCGGCCAGGCCCACATCAAGACCGGATCACTTCGTAACGTCAAGGCCATCGCCGGCATTACCCGCGATGCCAACGGCCAGAGCTGGGCGGTGACCGCCATCGTCAACCACGCCGCCGCCGGCGCCAGTGGTCAGGCGCTGGATCTGGTGCTGCAGGATGTCTACCGCCGGGCACCGACCGACATCGCCAGCGCCAGCAGCCGCTAGAGTGGTAAAGCTCATCGCCCTCAGGGGCGATGAGTGAATTTCCAGGTCCGATGAATCCGGCTGTTACGCTGGAAATCGCGATCCAGCGTCTCTGCCGAGATATCGGTTACCAGATACCGAGCTTCCACCGCCGGATCCATGCGGAAACGCCGGAAGTTATTGGAGAAATACAGTACCCCGCCCGGCGCCAGGCGCTTCATCGCCAGCTCCAGCAAGCGCGCATGATCGCGCTGCACGTCAAATACCCCTTCCAGCTTTTTCGAGTTGGAGAAGGTAGGCGGATCGATAAAGATCAGATCGAATTGCTGATCCCCTGCCTGCTCCAGCCACGCCATCACATCCGAGCGCACCAGCTTGTGCAGGTCAGACAGGCCATTGAGCGACAGATTGCGCCGCGCCCAGTCCAGATAGGTATTGGACAGATCCACACTGGTGGTTGAGCGGGCACCGGCTGCTGCCGCATGCACGGTGGCGGTTGCGGTGTAGCAGAACAGGTTGAGGAAACGCTTGCCCTTGGCCTCGGCGGCGATACGCAGACGGATTGGGCGGTGATCAAGGAACAGCCCGGTATCCAGATAGTCGGTCAGGTTGACCAGCAGACGCACCTGTCCTTCACGCACCTCGAAAAACTCTCCCTGCTGAGCCATGCGCTGATACTGCTGCTTGCCGGACTGACGCTGGCGCTGCTTCAGGGCGATATGCTCGGGTGGCACACCCAGCACCTGTGGCAGCGCCGCCATGACATCCTGCAGGCGCGCCTGCGCCTTGTCTTCATCAATCGACTGCGGCGGCGCATATTCCTGCACGTGCACCCGATCGCCATACAGATCAACCGCTACGGCGAATTCCGGGATGTCGGCATCGTAGACCCGGTAGCACTCGATGCCCTGCTGACGCGCCCACTTGCCGAGGTTCTTGAGGTTCTTTTTCAGCCGGTTGGCAAACATCTGCGCCGACTCACTGAGGCGGGCGGCTTCGACCGGCGCCGCTGCACCTGCCGGAGTATCGGCTGCCTTGGTGACAAAGCGTTCCGATTGCAGATCCATCAGCAACAACTTGCACGGCAGCGCGCCATTAAACAGGTTGTATTGCTTGTGACTGCGAATCCCCATGCGCTTGCCCAGATCCGCATTGCCGGTAAAGATCGCCGCCTGCCAGCCCTGACACTGCTGACGCAGCACCTCACCCAGCTTCTGGTAGAGATACACCAGACTTGCGGTCGTGCCCAGGCGCTCGCCATAGGGCGGGTTGCAGACCACCAGACCCTTCTGCCCGCGATCCGGGTTTGGCGCGAAGGTCGCCAGCTCACCCTGGAACACCTTGACCCACTCCCCCACGCCGGCACGTTGAATATTGTTGCGAACCGGCTGCAGCAGACGGGGATCGGCCTCATAGCCGCGAATCCACAGCGGCGGACGCGCCAGCCCGCGCTCGGCACGCTCGCGGGCATCGGCCAGCACCTTTTGCCAGAGCACAGGTACGTGCTGCTGCCAGCGGCTGAAGCCCCAGTGCTCGCGCTGCAGGTTGGGGGCAACATCGGCCGCCATCAACGCCGCTTCCACCAGAAAAGTACCCGAACCGCACATCGGATCGGTCAGTGCACCGCCAGCCTCGGCCAGCGCCGGCCAGCCCGCACGGATCAGAATGGCCGCCGCCAGGTTCTCCTTGAGCGGCGCCGCGCCCTGCTGAAGGCGGTAGCCGCGCTGGTGCAGACTGGCACCAGACAGGTCCAGCGCCAGCTGAACCTCGCCGCGGTGGCAATGAACGTTGATACGCAGATCCGGCCGTACCTTGTCCACCCCCGGACGGGTACCGTCAGGGCGACGCAGCTGGTCTACAATCGCATCCTTGACCTTGAGCGCGCCGAAGTGCGTGTTGTCTACCCCCGCCAGAGTGCCGGTAAAGTCAATCGCCAGGGTGCCATCCACCGCCAGGTGATCGCGCCAGTCGATGAGCTGCACGCCGGCATACAGGTCCTCGGCCGTGCCGGCCAAAAAGCGCTTGAGCACCAGCAGTACCCGGTTACCCAGGCGCGACCACAGACACAGGCGGTAACCGAGTTCGATATCGCCCTGCACCGAGACACCGGCAACGGTTTCCTTGGCGGCATCGGCGCCCAATGCGAGCACTTCATCGCGCAGCAGACCCTCCACACCCTTCGGACAGGTAACAAAAAATTCAAGGATCTCGCGCATGTCGTTGATTTCCGGAATACGATGACGTTTATATTTCAGTGACAGCTAACCAGCTGCCTCAGGTATGCCAAATCGGTCTTTGTAGCGGTGACGACCGATAGGGTACAACAGGGTATGACTTGAGCGGTGACCCTATTAGAAGCCGGGTCCAATACACCTTTTTCGACCGGCTTCCCTGTAGCGTAGACAAACACTGGCTACGCGCTACCTTGGAACGGATCGACGGTTCGACTGTTCCACAATGTCATACCACACGAGGACGCTACCCTATGAGAAGACTCAAGCGTGATCCGATGGAACGAGCATTTCAGCGTGGTTACCAGCACGGAGTGAGCGGCAAATCCCAAGACACCTGCCCTTTCAACAATCCCTCTACCAGACAGAATTGGATCAATGGTTGGCGTGAAGGCCGCGCGGACCGTTGGGATGGCTTCACCGGCATTTCCGGCGTGCACCGACTCAACGAGATGCATGCCGTAGGCTAGACTCCCAGTCAGTCAACTCATCTTTCCCAAGGGCGCTTGCCCATAGCGCCGGGCCTCTGGAAGGCCCACCCAGCCCCCGCTCTGCGGGGGCTTCCATTTTCACCGGGGCATAGCCGCAATGGCATCCGCACACTCACGAATCAATTCCGGCCCACGATAGATAAACCCGCTGTAAAGCTGGACCAGACTGGCTCCGGCGGCGATCTTGTCGGCTGCATCGGCACCACTGAAGATTCCGCCCACGCCAATGATCGGCATCTGCCCTTTCAGCTCGGCGGCCAGCAGGCGGATTACCTCGGTCGACATATCGGTCAGCGGCGCACCGGACAAGCCACCGGCCTCACTGGCATAAGGTGAATCGGCTACCGCACTGCGATCCAGCGTGGTGTTGGTCGCGATCACGGCATCCATTCCCTCTGCCAGTAGCGTTGCACCAACCAGGGCCACCTCTTCAGCGGTCATGTCCGGCGCAATCTTGATGGCAATCGGCACATAACGGCCACGCTCCTCGGCCAGCACCTTTTGGCACTGTTTGATCTGTCCGAGCAACACCTTCAGGGTCTCGCCGTATTGCAAGGTACGCAGACCGGGAGTATTGGGTGACGACAGGTTGACGGTGACGTAACTGGCACGGTCATAGACCTTGCGCAGACAGTAGAGATAATCGTCAACGGCGTTCTCGACGGGCGTCACCGCGTTCTTGCCGATATTGATGCCCAGCACACCCTGGTAGCGCACACCGGACAGACGCTCCAGCATGGCGTCAACGCCTTCGTTGTTGAATCCGAAGCGGTTGATGATTGCCAGTTGCTCGGGCAGACGGAACAGGCGCGGCTTGGGGTTGCCTGGTTGCGGCCGCGGGGTGACGGTACCAACCTCCAGAAAACCGAAGCCCATTGCTGCCATGCCGTCGACGGCAACCGCGTTCTTGTCCAGCCCGGCAGCCAGCCCGACCGGGTTGTCAAAGGTCAGCCCCATCACCTCTACCGGTTGAGCCGGTACCGGGCGCACCAGCTTCTCGGCCAGTCGCAGCCGCCCGGCGGCGCCGATCAAGTCCAGTGCAAGGTCGTGGGAGGTTTCCGCGGGCAGGCGGAACATCAGCGAGCGAAGCAGATCGTACATGGCGGGCATCCAGGGGCAGAAAATCAGGCGGCAGAGTATACCTGAATCAGGCGCCCAGGCTCAGCCGGCCAGACGCTCCAGCTTGAGCAATTTGCCGTCATCGGTAAATTGCATGAGAAAACTGCCGTAAACCCCCTGATGGGTCAGGAAGGGCCGCAGGTGATGGGCCGGCAAACTCACACGCCGGCCATCACGGCTGTACATCAACACCCGCTCGGCGCGACCCTGATACCAGGCCAGGTAGCGCTCGGCGGGTAACGCCAGATCGATTATCAGTTGCTGCATTCATTGTCCTGAGAGGTGAGACGGGCATGCTGGGCCAAATCCAGCAACTCGCGCATCGCCACTGCCACTATGGGGTAATCACCGGCACCGGCGCTCCTGAGTTCGCCCAGCATGGCCTGCCAGCGCAGCACCATCGACTGATTGCGATCGACCCATTCAGCCACCAGAGCCTCCACCGGCGTTGACGCATCGCCGCCCTGCAGGGCAGCAATGGTCATGCTGCGTGCCTGCCAGTCGAGATCATCCCGATAGCTTTCACGCGCCAGCGCCTGCCAGTGGTTATCCACCTGCAAGCCGGCCACCTGTTGACTGAACCAGGGAAGCTGAAGCTGGGAGCCGAGCGCGAAAAATACCTGCGCAACGCGCTCGGCATTCTGCCCGGTTGCATCGGCGGCTTCAACAATGCCAAGCAGCGTGTAGGCATGGCCGGTTCCAGCGACCACCCGAGCGATGGCTTCGGGCACCCCTTCATCGACGTAGTGCTGATAGCGATCATCCCAGAGCTGCCGCACATCCCCTTCCAGCAACTGATCGAAGCGTTCTGCCAGTGTTCGCACGCAAGGTCCGAAATGTGCTACCTCGCGCTCGGGTGACAGCTCGCTGCGACGATTGCGAATAAACCAGCGGCTTGCCCGGCGACCAAGTCGCATCAGCTCTTCCATCAGCTCAAGCTGAACCTCTGCCGCAACCTGGTAATCCAGCGCCTCGATACCGGCAAAATGCGTCTGCAGCTCGAACACGTCGCGGGCAACAACCCAGGCCCGGGCGATATCGGCAGCAGCGGCACCGGTCGACTGTTCCAGCCGTCGCAGAAAGGTGATCCCCATATGGTTGACCAGATTATTGGCCAACTGGGTGGCGACGATCTCGCGGCGCAGACGATGGCGACCCAGCGCGTCGCGCCAGGATTTGAGCAGCACCGGCGGGAAGGCGGTTTCAAGCTCGCGCGCAAGGTAGGAATCTTCGGGCACGTCTGAGGCAACCAGCGCCTCCTTGAGATCCGCCTTGGAGTAGGAGATCAGCACCGATAGCTCGGCGCGGGTCAGCCCCTTGCCGCTGGCCTTGCGCTCGGCCAGCTGATCGTCCTCAGGCAGGAACTCCAGAGCACGATTGAGCTTGCCGCTGCCTTCCATCGCGCTGATGAACCGCTGGTATTCCCCCATGGTCTGCGCGGCCTGGCGCTGAGCAAGGCTGATGGCCTGGGTCTGCTTGTAGTTGTTGCCCAGCACCAGTTCGGCTACCGAGTCGGTCATGCTGGCCAGCAGCCTGTTGCGCTGTTTTGCGGTCATGTCCTGGGCGGCGACCACTTCGTTCAGCAAAATCTTGATATTGACCTCGTGGTCGGAGCAGTCAACGCCACCGGCATTGTCGATAAAGTCGGTGTTGAGCGCGCCGCCATGGAGGCAGTATTCGATTCGCCCCAACTGGGTCAGCCCCAGGTTGCCGCCCTCACCCACGACCCGGCAACGCAGGTCACGACCATTAACCCGCAGCGCATCGTTGGCCTTGTCTCCGACATCGGCGTGGGTCTCGCTGCTGGCTTTCACATAGGTACCAATGCCGCCATTCCAGATCAGGTCAACCGGCGCCTTGAGCAGTTGCTGAATCAACTCGGTCGGGGTCAGCCGTTCGGCACTGATCGCAAAGCGTTCACGCATCTGCGGCGTCAGGGTGATCTGCTTGAGGCTGCGAGAAAATACCCCGCCGCCCTCGGAAATCAGGTCGCGATCATAGTCTGCCCAACTCGAGCGCGGCAGGCTGAACAGCCGCTCACGTTCGGCAAAGCTGCGCTCGGGCTCCGGATCCGGGTCGATAAAGATATGCTGGTGATTGAATGCCGCCACCAGCTTGAGCGTGCGCGACTGCAGCAGGCCGTTGCCAAATACGTCGCCGGCCATATCTCCGATGCCGATTACGCTGATCGGATCGGTCTGCACATTAATGCCCAGTTCCCGGAAGTGCCGCTGCACCGACACCCAGGCACCGCGGGCGGTAATACCCATTTTCTTGTGGTCATAGCCCGCCGAGCCGCCGGAGGCGAAGGCATCACCGAGCCAGAAGCCGTAGCCGGCGGCGATCTCGTTGGCTATATCCGAGAAGGTTGCCGTGCCCTTGTCTGCCGCCACCACCAGGTACGGATCATCGGCGTCGTGACGAACCACGTTGGGCGGCGGCACCACCTTGCCTTCGGCCAGGTTGTCCGTAATGTCCAGCAGACCCTGAATGAACAGCCGGTAGCAGGCGATCGCCTCCTGTTGGACCTCGTCGCGCGTGCCACCCGGAGGCAGCCGGCGCGGAACGAATCCACCCTTGGCTCCGACCGGCACGATGACCGCATTCTTGACCTGCTGCGCCTTGACCAGCCCGAGCACCTCGGTACGGTAGTCCTCCTCCCGATCCGACCAGCGCAGCCCGCCGCGGGCGACCTTGCCGCCACGCAGGTGAACCCCTTCCACCCGCGGCGAATAAACAAATATTTCGAACATCGGACGGGGCAGCGGCAACTCCGGAATCGTCGAGGGATCAAACTTGAGACTGAGATAATCCTTGCTCTGGCCGTTGGCGTCCGGCTGGTAGAAGTTGGTGCGCAGGGTTGCCTTGATCAGGTCCAGGTAGCGGCGCAGGATACGGTCTTCATTCAGCACTGCTACCTCGTCCAGCGCACCAAGAACGGCCCGCTCAAGCTTCTGCTGCATTTCGCCAAGGTCCTCGGCACTCAGCTTGCGGGCCAGGTAAAAGCGGGTGCGGAACAGGCGCACCAGTTCACGTGCGATGTCGGCATGGGCAACCAGGGTACTGGCGATATAGGGCAGTTCGAAGCCCAGGCGGATCTGTTTCAAGTAGCGGGCATAGGCACGCAACAGGGCCACATCGCGCCAGGGCAGGCCCGCCAGCAATACCAGGCGATTGAACCCGTCATTCTCTGCCTGACCGGACCAGACGGCCTTGAACGCATCGCGAAACAGTTCGTTGGCTTCCTGGATGTCCAGGGTTGCCCCGCCAACAAAGGTAAACTCGAAGTCGTGAATCCAGAAAGCGGTGCCATCGGCCTGGGTAATACGAAAGGGAAACTCGCCAAGCACCCGCAGCCCCAGATTCTCAAGCACCGGGATCACGTCCGACAGCGGCAGAGAATCGCTTAGATGATACAGCTTGCAGTGCAGAATACCCTGCTGCTGGGCCAGAGGCTGATAGAAGCTCATCGCCAGCGGCGACTCGGGCGTCAGTTCCAGCAGCGTTTGCAGGTCGACCACACCGGTCGCCGGGGTAAAACGATCACTGTAGCCTGGCGGGAAGCCGTCCCCGAGATGGGCCAGCACGTCAGTGGCACGAGCCTCACCCATGCTTTCCAGCAGCCGGTCACGAAACTCGTCCTGCCAGTTGCGGCACGCGCGCACCACTTCCTGTTCAATTTTCACGGGGTCGATATCCGGATTTTTGGTCGGGTCAACGCGCAGAATAAACTGGGTACGCGCCAGAATGGATTCGGAAAAATAGGTCCAGAACTCGCTTTCGCTCGCCTGCAGCCGCTCCATCAGCACCGTCTGAATCTTCAGGCGGATATCGGTCGAGTAGACATCGCGTGGCACGAACGCCAGGGCGTAATAGAAGCGCCCATAATTGCCGCGCCGCAGGAACAGGCGTATCTGGTTGCGCTCCTGCATCTGCACGATATTGAGCGAGGTTTGGGCCAGTTCGTCGACCGACATCTGAAACAGGTCATCGCGCGGCAGCACCTGGAGCACCTGCTCCAGTTCCTTGGCCAGATGACTGCGCGGCAGAAACCCGGAGACAGAACGCACATGCGCGACCTTGCGGCGCACGTGAGGGATATTGTCGACCAGCGCCGAATACACCCGCGAAGTATAGAGCCCCATGAAACGGTGCTCCTGGACGACCCGCCCGTCCGAATCGACCTCACGTACCGAGACATAGTCCGGGTAGGCCGGTCTGTGCACCCGGCTGAGCTGCGATGCCTTGGCGAACGACAGCAGCAGCGGCGCCTGCAGGTAACGGATCACCTGCTCCGGCAAATCCTGCACACTTTCGTCCCGCGGATTTAATGCCAAAGCGCCCAGGCTCGCACCGGTGCGCAGACCCAGTTGCTGTTGCGGCAACCCCTCATTGATCGCGAAGCACTCATAGCCCAGGAAGGTGAAGTGGTCATCCAGCAGCCACTCGAGAAACGCCACCGCCTCGGTGCGCTCTTCCCTTGCGAAATACTGGCGCTTGCGGCTGCCCAGCATGGCGATCAACTCAAGTATCCGCTCGCGCATGGCCGGAAAGTCCTTTACCGTCGCCCGGACGTTGCTCAACGCTTCGAGCAGGCCATCTTGCAAGGTGCGCAAATCCGCGTTGGTGGTCGCGCGGTCGATCTCGACATACATCACCGACTCGGCACGACCGCCCTTGGCCTCGCTGCCGCCCGGCAGCAGTTGAACAAGCTTGCCGCCCTCGTCGCGCACCACCGTCATGATGCTGTTATAGAGGTTGTGAATCGCATAGCCCTGACGGTTCAGCTCCATGCGCACCGAGTCAACCAGAAACGGCAGGTCGCGGTGCACCACTTCCACCACTGTATGGGTGCTCTGCCAGCCATGCTGCTGGGTATCGGGGTTGAACACGCGCAGCTTTACCTCACCCCCGGGCAGGTTCTGCAGGAAGCGCCAGGCAGAGAGGGTGCAGCCGAGCAGGTCATGATCCTGACGCGAGGCCAGTTCGGCGTGGGAGGCGATGCCGAAAAAGTTGTTGCAGAACAGGCCGATGCTGTCACGGTCGGCCTTGCCGACGAGCGCACGCAAACGCTCGGTCAATGAATCGATAAATGCCTGCTTGGAGCTGGCCATGATCAACGCCATCTTGCCGACCTCCCAAATCGCGGGGTGTATCTGCGGCGTCTGGCAGATCGGTGCCCGAGGGCCGAAACCTGCTGCGCCGGATTAATTGTGATCAGAGGATAGTCTAGACCAAAGGGATTTCGTTAAAGTGACGTACACTGACGCCAGCCAGTGAACCAGGACAACGGATAACACATGACCCATCGGGAATCCCTGCTGCAGTTGAAGGCCTTTATGGGCCAGCACATTTTCGGCCAGGAGCATCTGATCGATCGCATGCTGATCAGCCTGCTCGCCGGCGGCCACGTGCTGGTCGAAGGCGCGCCCGGTCTGGCCAAGACCAAGGCGATCAAGGCCCTGTCCGAAGGCATCGAAGCGGATTTCCATCGAATCCAGTTCACCCCGGATCTGCTGCCGGCCGACATCACCGGCACCGAGGTATACCATCCGGAAACCACCACCTTCAGTTTCCAGCAAGGGCCAATTTTTCATCACCTGGTACTGGCTGACGAAATCAACCGTGCTCCGGCCAAGGTCCAGTCGGCGCTGCTTGAGGCAATGGCCGAGCGTCAGGTAAGCATCGGTCGCCAGACCTACGCCTTGCCCGAGCTGTTCATGGTGATGGCGACCCAGAACCCGATCGAGCAGGAAGGCACATACCCGCTCCCTGAGGCACAGCTTGACCGCTTTCTGATGCACGTGCGGATCGGCTTCCCGGACGCGGCGCTGGAGCGTCAGATCCTGCAACTGGCCCGCGGCGAAGCGCGCGGCGACGAACCGAAAATGGCCGAGCGCATCACCCAGCAAAGCATTCTGGCCGCCCGCCGGGAGGTACTGGACCTGTTTATGGCCGAGGCGGTGGAGGAATATCTCATCCAACTGGTGATGGCGACCCGACGCCCTGACCAGTACAACCCGCAGTTGGCCGAATGGCTCGAAATGGGTGCCAGTCCGCGCGGCACCATCGCCCTTGATCGCTGCGCCCGCGCCCACGCCTGGCTGGCCGGCCGTGATTTCGTCAGTCCGGAAGATGTGCAGGCAATTGCCCACGATGTGCTGCGTCACCGGGTTCTGCTGAGCTTTGAAGCCGAGGCGGCCGGCATCGACAGTGACCAGGCGATCAACCTGCTTATCGACTCGGTCCCTGTTGTCTGAACCATGACGGTCAACCTTGATCCGGCCCTGCACACCAGCCTCGACGCATTGCTGGCGACACGCCGACATTGCCACGAGCTGCCCCTGTTCACCCGCCCGGTACGCAGCGGCCGGCAGACCGGTCAGCAAAACTCGCGCCTGCGTGGCCGAGGGGTCGACTTTGATCAGGTTCGCGCCTACCTGCCGGGCGATGACATTCGCAACATCGACTGGCGAGTAACCGCACGCAGCCAGAAGGTGCACACCAAGGTATTCAATGAAGAACGCGAACGCCCGGTGTTCCTGATCGGCGAGCAGAGCCCCCGGCTGTTCTTCGGCAGCCAGCGCTGCCTCAAATCGGTACTGGCCGCAGAAACCTGCGCCCTGATCGCCTGGACGGCACTGGCACACCACGATCGGGTTGGCGGCATGGTGTTTGGCCCCGGACAATGCCACGAGGTACGCCCAAGGCGCGATCGCAAGGCTCTGCTCCAACTGTTGCAGCTGCTGGTTCAGGCCAATCAGATGCTGACACCTGAACCGTCGGAGCCGCTTGAGCCGGCTTCCGAGGCGCTCAATCTGGCGCTGCGCCATAGTCGGGAAATCATTCGCCCGGGCAGCATCCTGTACATCGTCTGTGATCACGCTGCCATCGATGGCCTGAACCAGAGCCTGCTGGTGCCGCTGGCCGGTCACAACGACCTGATCCTGCTGCCGGTATTTGATCCGCTCGACAGCGAGCTACCCGCCAACGGTGCACTGGATTTTGTCCAGGGAGAACAACGGCTAACCCTCAACAGCGGCGACACCTCGCTGCGTGAAGCCTACGCCGCCCAGTTCCAGTCCCAGCGCCAGGCCTGGCTTAGACTCGCTCGCCGCCTGCGCTGCAGTCTGCTGCCGCTGGACACCCGGTCACCCGCCCACGAGCAACTGCGCGACAACTTCGGCAGCCTGCCAAAGGCGCCGCAGACATGACCAGCCCGCTGGAAGGCAGCCTGCTGCTGCCCGCCCTGCCGCCCCCGATCAGCTGGTGGCCCCCGGCGCCGGGCTGGATCGCGCTCGCCCTGCTGCTGTTGCTGCTGGTCATCCTCTCACCACTGGCGATACTGCTGAACCGGCGCCGGCAACGCAGGCGGCTCAAGGCCCAGCGCATTCTTTGGGAAATTGCCGACGACCTCTCGGATCACGACTGGCTGGCCGCACTCAACACCCAGCTCAAGCGCCATCTGAAAAGCCGCGGCGAGGTCGCCGCTACCCGGCTGTATGGCAACGCCTGGGTCAGCTATCTGTGCCAGCACTACCCCAAGCCGCGGGCCGACGTTCTGGCACCACTTGGTGGCACCCTGTACCAGGCCGATGCCCACCTCAGTGTTGCTGATCGCCGCATCCTGCAACGCGAGCTGCTGCGCTGGATAAGGCACAATCATGTTTGAACTGGCCTGGCCCGCGAGTCTTCTGCTGCTGCCGCTGCCATGGCTGTTGCGCTGGCTGCTGCCGCCGGCAAAACGGCCAGAGGCCGCGCTGCAGATCGCCTTTCTGGCACGTCTGCAGCGGCTGAATGCCGGCCAACTCTCCGCTGCGCGCACCCATCGACGCTCGGCACCGCTCATTCTGATCTGGCTGCTGCTGGTGCTGGCGGCGGCTCGCCCGCAACTGCTCGGCGCCCCCTTGCCGCCCCCGAGCAGTGGCCGCGACATGATGCTGGCAGTGGATCTGTCAGCCAGCATGGACACCCGTGACATGCGCCTGGATGACCAGCCCAGCGACCGACTCAGCGTGGTCAAGCACTGGCTTGATGCACTGATCGAACAGCGCACCGGTGACCGCATCGGTCTGATCCTGTTCGGTACCCGCGCCTACGTGCAGTCCCCGCTGACATACGATTTGCACAGCGTCCGGCAATGGCTGGATGAAGCCTTTATCGGCCTGGCCGGGCGCGATACCGCCATTGGCGATGCCATTGGCCTGGCCATCAAGCGCCTGATGGAACAGCCAACCAACAGCCGGGTGTTGCTGCTGGTAACCGATGGCGCCAATACCGCCGGCGGCATATCGCCGATTCAGGCCGCAAGACTTGCCGCTGACGAGCATATTCGGATCTTCACCATCGGCGTCGGCGCTGAAAGTCAGGGCAACACGGATCTGATGAGTCTGCTCGAGGGCAATGCCGACCCGGCCAGCGATCTGGATGAAACAACCCTGCAGGAAATCGCCAAGATTACCGACGGCGCCTACTTCAGAGTGCGCGACAGCGCCTCGCTGGCGAGCGCCGTCGAGCGCATCGAGCAGCTTGAACCCAGCCTGCGCAGTGGCCCGGCGACTCGCCAGGCACTGCCGCTTTACCATTGGCCGCTGGCCATGGCGCTACTGATCAGCCTGTTGTGGAGCAGCCCCTCGCTGCGCCGGAGGCTGCATGCCGACTGAACCCATGCTGCCCTTCACCTTTTTGCGCCCGCTCTGGTTGTTCGGCATAGTGCCGATCCTCGCGTTGTCCTGGTACCTGTACCGCCATCGCCGTCAACGCTCGGGCTGGGACAGCCTGCTGCCGGCGGCGATGCGCAAGGCGCTGGTAGAGGGCCAGCCGGGCCGGCACTACATCGGCCGCTATCTGCTGCTGGCCGCCGTCTGGACACTGGGCCTGATCGCCCTCGCCGGCCCGGCCTGGGAGTCAACCGACAGCGTACAACGTGAAGACAGCAGCAGCCTTATCCTGGTGCTGCAGGTGTCGCGCAGCATGCTGTCCAATGACCTGCAGCCGACGCGGCTGGAGCGCGCCAAACGCAAGATTCGCGACATTCTGGAGCATTACCCCGACCGCCGGGTAGCGCTTGTTGCCTACGCCGGCAGTGCCCACCTGGTCGCCCCGCTGACTCGAGATCACAGCACGCTGATCAATCTGCTCGACGCCCTGCATCCCGACATCATGCCGGTTCGGGGCCAGCAGGCCGATCAGGCCCTGTTGCTGGCCGCCAGCCTGCGCAATGAGCAAGGTGGCAGCGCCACTCAGGTATTGTTGCTGACCAGCGGTATCGAGGACCTTGACCGCGCTCGTCTTGAACTGGCCGCCGAGCGCTTGGGCGACAGCCTGCAGGTCATTGGCATCGGAACCGCCGATGGCGCACCGGTACCGCTGGCAGAGGGCGGCTTCATGCGCGACGACAAGGGGCGCATCCTGCTGCCACGTCTGAATGAACCCGAGTTGGCCGAGTTCGCCTACTCGCATGGCGGACGCTACGCCCGCATGAGTCTGGATGACAGTGATATAACCCAACTGCTCAACAGCGAGCAGGCAGCGCAACAGGTGAGCGCCGAACAACGACAGCGCAGCGACCAGGGCCACTGGCTTGTGCTATTGCTACTACCACTGGCGGCCCTTGGCGCACGCCGTGGCTGGCTGCTGCTGATGTTCTGCGCCATCTGGCTGCCACCGCCGGCCTCTGCAATGAGCTGGGCCGACCTGTGGTTACGAGCCGACCAGCAGGCCGCAGCCATGATGGCCGAAGGACGGGCAGCGGACGCGGCAGCACGCTTCGAAGACCCGCAGTGGCGAGCCCATGCCCTGCTTGAGAGCGGTGACTACGCCGGAGCGGCAGAGGTCTGGGGCGCGCTGACCGAGCAGCAACCTGACAATGCAGAACTGCATTTCAGCCACGGTACCGCCCTGGCGCTCGCTGGAGACTACCCCGCCGCGCTCGCGGCCTTCGAACAGACACTGACACGGGCACCCGACCATACCGCAGCACGTTACAACCGCGAGCGGGTTGAAGCCTATCTGGCAGAACAGAAAGCCGAACAGACCGCACCCGACGGGACAGAGTCTGCGCCGCAACCCGAAACCGGCGCTGGCAGCGGCAATCGCAGCAGCGACACCGAAGACGGTGCCGGCGCATCGAATGCCAGCGCAGCCGATGCCGACAAAGCCGGCGCCCAGACCGGTATATCCGCAAACTCCGCCAGCAGCTCTGCGAGCAATGCCGAAAGCACGGGCAGCAGCAGTGAACCAGCGGTTGCCGGGGAGCTGATCGACAGTCCGGAGCTGGAAAATGGCGACAGCACCGTCATGGGCGGCGGTGCCGGCGGTCGGCGACAGATCGAACAGCGCCAGGCTGTGCAACAATGGCTGCGGGACATACCCGATAACCCTGCTGAGCTGCTGCGTCGCAAGTTCCTGTATCAGCACCTGCAACAAAACGACGGACGCCCTCGATGATGCGCCAGCTGCTTTTCACCCTGCTACTGCTAACCATCAGCCTGCCCGCTTTCGCAGCTTTGCAGGCAAGTGTGGATCGCACCCAGTTGATCGAAGGGCAGCCGCTGGAACTGACACTGGAAAGCACCCTGGCAAAGCGCGATGATGCGCCGGACCTGACTCCGCTGGAGCAACACTTCCGGATCGAATCCAGCCGCAAGCTCAATCTGGTCAGTACCATCAACGGACGCAGCCTGCCGGTGACCCGCTGGATCGTGCGCCTGATGCCGCTGCGCACCGGCTTTGTGGTTATTCCTCCGCTGCAACTGGCCGATGAGCGCAGCGAACCGGTTACCCTGCGCGTGCTGAGCGCCGAGCAGGCTCGTGATGTCAGCCCGTCCGACATTGCGCCGATTTTCATCGACAGTGAATTGGATACCCGCACGCCCTATGTTCAGGCCCAGGTGCTACTGACCCTGCGTATCTACCATTCGGTCTCGCTGTACGACGACTCGGCCCTCAGCGGGCTGGAAATACCCGATGCCCGCGTTGAGGCGCTCGGCGCGCCCAAAACCTACGAACAGGAGATCAACGGCGTCGTCCACGGTGTCATTGAAGTGCGCTATGCCATCTATCCGCAGCACAGCGGCACACTGGACATTCCCTCCCAGCTGTTCAGCGCCACCGCGGTGCCGCCGCGCGCATCCGAAGGTCAACCCGGGACCCACAACGCCCGCTTTATTCAGCTGCGATCGCCGAGCCAGCAGCTGACCGTCAAACCCATCCCCGACACCTATCCCGCAGGCGTTCCCTGGCTTCCCGCCAGACAGGTCAGGCTGAGCCAGAACTGGCAGCCTGATCCGAGTACCGAGCTGACCCGCGGAGAGCCGCTGACAAGAACCCTGTCGATCCAGGCTGACGGGCTAACCGCAACCCAGTTGCCTGAACTCAACACCTTGACCAATGATCAGGACGAGCTGCGCCAATATAGCGACCAGCCCCAGCTGGAGAACCAGCTGTCGAGCAACGGCATACTGGGTCTGCGCCAGGAAAGCTCGGCGGTGGTGGCGCGTCACGCAGGACGTTTCACCGTGCCGGCGATCCGTGTGCAATGGTGGAACACCACCACCGACCAGCTGGAAGTGTCCGAGCTCGACGCCGTGACCCTGACTGTTCGCGGCAACAGCAGCTTTAACGACAGCAGTGCACCCTACCCCAGCCAACCCGCCGGCGAATTGCCACTGCTCTGGCCGTGGCAGCTTGCTACCGCATTGCTGCTGGCGGCACTGGGCTGGGCGCTGCTGCAGCTGCGTACAGCCCGACGTGCCCTGATCGCGCTCGATGAGCTGGGCGAAGATACGGTCAATCTCGAAGCCGATCAGGCCGGTAATCCGCTGGCCGACCTGCAAACAGCCTGTCGTCACAACCAGCCTGCCGAGGCCCGCAAGGCCCTGGAACACTGGGCCAAACAGCAGGAAAGCGACCTCATCGCCCTCAGTCACGCCCACCCCATCCTTGCCGACGCGCTGGATGATTTGAACGGCTGCCTGTTTGGCCAGACCGAACACGCCTGGCGCGGCAAACCGCTCTGGCGCGCCGTTCGCAAGGTAACCCAAGCCCGCCAGCGCGAGGCCGAAGCGCTGGGTGAGAATGCGATTGAGCCGCTATATCCGGATGTGTGACACAGACAATCCTTGGTTTGTCGTATCGACGCCCAACACGGTCTGCCTTGACAGGTCATTGAATCTCATTAACCGAGCTTCGTTCCTGTAGGCCCAAGACGGCACACCGCGCCGTCTCCGATGGTCGAGTGTGCACAAGCTCAAGTCCCGTTTACGCGGGCGAGTAGCGCAGGGCTGGCGGGAAGAAGGACGGCAGCCTGTTTGAGGAGCGTAGCGACGAGTTCTGCCGGCCCCCGCCAGACCGAGCAACGCAGCGAGCCCGCAGGGCCGCGTAGCCGGGTGCCCGGGGGGATTGCTAAGGGGGGCCGGGCAAGCGGTCCCCCTTGGCTCGCCAGGAAAGGCGAAAAATGAGGATCGCGGCAACTCGGCAAACAGCTCTGCTACTCGAATTATCTCTTCCCAGTTACAGCATTACCCCTGCCCTCCCCGGACCGCTGAGCAACGACCTCCAACAGATGCGTTTATCTCGAAACTCAGCGTTGAACCGTCCCCACAAAAAAACCGCCCGAAGGCGGTTTTTTTGTGCAGCTCAAACCACTCAGCTACGCAGCTTCTCCGGACGGATCAGGAAGCGAGCCAGAGCCGGCAACAGCCACAGTGCGCCGAACATGTTCCACAGGAACATGAAGGTCAGCAGGATACCCATGTCGGCCTGAAACTTGATCGCAGAGAAAATCCAGGTCGCCACACCAATGGCCAGGGTGAAGCCGGTGAAGGTCACGGCCTTACCCGTGGTCTTCAGGGTTTCATAGTAGGCCTCCTGCAGCGGCAGGCCCTGACGCAGATAGGTTTCCAGACGGCTGTAGATATAGATGCCGTAGTCGACACCGATACCCACACCGAGCGCAATTACCGGCAACGTTGCCACCTTCACGCCGATGCCCAGGAATGCCATCAGGGCGTTGGCCAGAACCGAGGTCAGGGCCAGCGGGATGATGATACACAGCACCGCGCGGATCGAACGGAAGGTAATCAGACACATCAGGATGACCACCGCGTATACGGTGAGCAGCATCTTGGTCTGGGACGCTTCGATCACGACGTTGGTCGCCGCTTCGATACCGGCATTACCGGCAGCCAGCAGGAACTGCATGTCCTCGGTGTTGTACTCGGCAGCGAACGCTTCCACTTCTGCGGTCGCCCGCTTCAGGGTGTCTGCCTTGTGATCGTCCAGGAAGATCATGACCGGAGCCAGCGAGCAGGCCGAGTTGAACATGCCCGACGGCGCACGGCTGATGGCGTTGTTCAGGTTGTCCTGGTTACGCGACAGGGTTTGCCACTTCAGGTTGCCCTCGTTGTTACCCATGATCACCTGTTTGGCTACCGTAACCAGCGAAACCGCCGACTGCACGCCTTCCAGGTTGTTCATCCGCCATTCCAGCTGATCGATGGCTTCCATGGTCTCGTAGGCCGAGCACATCTCGTCTGGCGTCTTGACCATGACCACCAGAATGTCGGAGCTGGTGGAATAGTTTTCGATGATGAACTGGTTATCCAGGTTGTAACGCGAATCGGCACGCAGCTCCGGTGCACCCGGATCCAGGTCGCCGATGGCCACGTTCTTGCCGTGATAGATACCAAAGCCGAAGGCAATAATGGCCAGCACGACCGAAATCGGCGCGACCGTCGGATGAGCAAACTTGGCAACACCGAGCCACAGGCCTTGCGGACGGTTGGCCATGTTGCGGTTGCGCTCGACCGCCTTGCGGCTGATACCGATGTAGGACATCAGGATCGGCAGCAGCATCAGGTTGGTCAGGATGATCACACCCACACCCACAGACGCTGCAATACCCAGCTCACGGATGACCTCGATCTCGATCAGCAGCAGGGTTACAAAGCCGACCGCATCGGAAATCAGTGCAACGATGCCCGGGATGTACAGTGCACGGAACGCACGACGGGCAGCGGTCTGGCTGTCATCGGCGTTGGTGTACTCGATCGCCATGCCATTGATGATTTGCACACCGTGGGAAATGCCGATGGCAAATACCAGGAACGGAACCAGAATCGAGTACGGGTCCAGACCAAAGCCCAGGGTACGCAGCAAGCCAAGCTGCCAGACCACCGCGATAACCGAGCACACCAGTGTGGTGATCGAGCTTTTCAGGCAGCGGGTGAACATCATCAGCAGAACAAAGGTGATCAGCAGCGCAGCACCGAAGAACATCACCACCTTGATGATGCCGTCGATCAGGTCACCGACCTTCTTGGCAAAACCGACAATGTGAATCTGGATGTTCGGGTTCTCGCCCTGAAACTCGCTGCGGATCTTCTCTTCCAGCTGACGGGAGAAATCGCCGTAGTCGAGCTGAATCAGTTCGCCCTGATTCTCCGGGTTGGGATACGCTTCCTGCAGCGGGATGTCGATGATGGTGGACTTGAAGTTGTTCGCCACCAGACGACCGATTTCACCGGACTTGAGCACGTTTTCACGCAGCTCTTCCAGGTCGGCCTCGCTCAGATAGGCCGGACGATTGGCAACCGGACCACCGTCAAAACCGTACTCGGTCACCTCGGTCCAGCGCACGTTAGGCGTCCAGAGCGAACGCAGATTGGAGCGGTCAACACCGGGCAGGAAGAACACCTCGTCGTTGATCCGCTTGAGGGTCTCCATGTACTCGGTACTGAAGATATCGCCATCCTTGATCTCGACAGCGATGCGAATCGAGTTGCCGAGGTTCGGCAGATCGTTCTCGTGCGCGATCATGTTGGCAATGTAGGGATGCTTGAGAGGAATCATCTTCTCGAAGCTGGTATCGGGCTTGACCTGCGCAGCCTGATAACCGAAGAACACGGTCAGCAGCGCGAACAGCAGAAGAACAACAATCCGATTGTTGAAGATCAAGCGTTCCACAAAGGGAGCGCTCGTTTCCTGATGAAGCTTGGACATCCAGACTCTCCTGGCAGCTGTTTGTTATTGGTTTTCGGGCAGGCCATTGGCTGCCGCCTTGACCACGCCTTGCTGGCCGACCAGCACCAGCTCGCCGTCTGGCAGGCGCTTGGCTGTTGCCAGGGCAACGCGGTCCGGACGAACCGCAACATTGAAGGTCTTGCCATGATCGGTGCTGGTCACCACCACGCCACCGGCGCCAACAACCGACAGCGAACCGTCAGCAGACAGGTTGCCACCAAGCAGGGTCGCTTCCAGCGGGCCATTGTTCGGGGTGTGCAGCTCGACCTGCTCCCAGCTGTCGCCAAAATCAGCCGAGCGGTACATGTTTCCGCGCAAACCCCAGACTACGACCTGGCCTTCAAGGCCGGTACCGGCGGTACCGAACCAGGTACCGTCATAGGGCGAGCTCTGCAGAGTTTCCCAGCTATCACCAAAGTCGGGGGAACGATACATGGTGCCCATCTCGCCAACCAGGAACAGGCCGGTGCCTTGCACGGCGGTCACCGCGTTGTAGTGGAAGCCATCGGGGTTATCGATGTCGAAAGACAGATCTTCCCAGGTCTTGCCCGCGTCATCGGTGCGCAGGTAAGTACCATAGGCACCGAAGGCAAAACCGGTGTTGGCATCACGGAACCAGACGTCCATCAGCGGGCGCTCAAGCAGGCCCGGGCCGTCCGGATCGGCCGCTTCATCCAGGGCGGGGTCACGGTACTGCAGCTCCCAGCTGGCACCGGCATCACTGGAATGCAGGATCACGCCATCGTGACCAACCGCCCAGCCGTGGCTGGCGTCAGCAAAATAAACGGCGGTCAGCAGCTGGCGTACGGGAGATTGAGCCTGAGTCCAGCTGGCACCCTGATCATCCGAATAGACAATATGGCCACGGCTGCCCACGGCCACCAGACGATCGCCGGCAGACGCGACATCCAGCAGCAGAGAGTGACTGGCCAGATCAGACATGATCGCCGGCTTGGGTGCTTCAGCAACGGTATCGGCAGCCAGAGCGGGTGTGATTGATGCGGTCATCAGTAGAGCGCCCAGGCCAGCGGCCTTGAGCACACGTGCAGCAAAGGATTGCTTGCGGAACTGCGCCCGCTGGCCGATGGCAAAGGCCAGTTGAGTCGTTTGAGTGCGCCAACGAGTGGGCTCGCGCATACACCATTCCCCCTTATTGTTATCCATCTTTCCGTTATTGAACGGGACTGCCCATGGTAACGAGCACGGGGAGGCTGCGCCAACGGCTCACGGTTATCTTTTGTTAATCACGTTATCAATGCAGAAGCCCGCATTTTCACTGCAATATTTCGTCACACAGTTTATTGAATGCATGATGCATTGGAGCAGGCTGGCGAATAAACCGTGGCACCGGCCCATCGAAAGCAGGCGCCAAGACATAAAAAAACCCGCCGGTTGGCGGGTTTTTTTACAGCAGTCAGCTATCAGTGAGACAGCTTGCTACCGCTGGATTTCCGTACCTTCTCCGGGTTGATCAGGAAGCGCGCCAGTGCCGGCAGCAGCAGCATCGCACCGATCATGTTGACCAGGAACATGAAGGTCAGCATCAGACCCATGTCAGCCTGGAACTTGATTGCAGAGAAGATCCAGGTAGCGACACCGATCGCCAGACACAGACCGGTAAACAGTACCGCCTTACCAGTGGAGCGCAGGGTCTCGTAATAGGCCTCCTGCAGCGGCATGCCTTGACGCAGAAAGCTCTCCAGACGGCTGTAGATATAGATACCGTAGTCCACACCGATACCCACGCCCAGCGCGATAACCGGCAGCGTTGCCACCTTCATACCGATGCCGAGGAAGGCCATCAGCGCGTTACCCAGCACCGAGGTCAGAATCAGCGGCAGTACGATACAGATGGTCGCCGGCAGCGAACGGAAGGTGATCATGCACATCACACCTACCCAGATGTACACCAGCACCAGAATCAGCAGTTCGGAGCTGGAGATGATCTCGTTGGTTGCCGCTTCGATACCGGCGTTACCGGCAGCCAGCTTGAACTCCATGTCATCGGTGTTGTACTCGGCTGCGAACTCTTCGACGGCCGCCGTGGCGCGCTTGAGCGTGTCAGCCTTGTGGTCATCCAGGAAGACCATGACCGGAGCCAGCGAACAGGCCGCGTTGAACATGCCCGACGGCGCACGGCTGATGGCGTTGTTCAGCACATCCTGGTTACGCGACAGCCCCTGCCACTTCAGGTTGCCCTCGTTGGAGCCCATGATCACCTGCTTGGCGACGGTTACCAGAGACACAGCGGACTGCACGCCTTCCAGGTTCTGCATCTTCCACTGCAGCTGATCGATCGCTTCCATGGTTTCGTAGGCAGAGCATTTCTCCGGCGGAGTCGCAACCATGACAACCAGAATGTCAGAGCTGGTGGTGTAGTTCTGAATGATGAAATCGTTGTCCTTGTTGTAGCGCGAATCCGGACGCAGCTCCGGCGCACCGGCATCCAGGTCACCGACCTTGATGTTGTTCTTCTGGTAAACGAAGCAGGTAGTACCGGCTACCAGAGCAACGATGACCATCCAGGGCGCCACATTCGGATGAGCGACGTTGGACAGGAAGCGCCAGAACGGGTGCTCGCGAACCGCATCGCGCTTGGAGCGTTCAACCGCCTTCTTGCTGATGCCCAGATAGGAAATGGTGACCGGCAGCATGATCAGGTTGGTAAACACGATCACCGCAACACCGATGGATGCACCGATTGCCAGTTCGTGGATCACGTCGATCTTGATGACCAAAAGGGTAATAAAGCCTACCGCGTCAGCCAGAATCGCGATCATGCCCGGCAGGAACAGCTGACGGAAGGTCAGACGTGCCGCCACCAGCGCGTTATCCGCCCCACCGGACTGCAGGGCAATACCGTTGATCTTCTGCACCCCGTGGGAAATACCGATGGCGAAGATCAGGAACGGCACCAGCATCGAATACGGGTCCAGACCAAAACCGACCAGGTTGATCAGACCCAGCTGCCAGATCACCGCAATCACGGTAGTCACCAGCACCGATACGGTACTGCGAATACACCAGGTAAACATGTACAGCAGAACGAAGGTAATGACGAACGCAATGCCGAAGAAGCCGACAACGCCGATCAGACCATCGATCAGATCACCCACCTTCTTGGCGAAACCGACAATGTGAATCTTGATGTTCGGGTTTTCGGACTGGAAGCGATCACGAATCTTCTCTTCCAGCAGGTGCGAGAACTGCTTGTAATCCAGACGCAACAGCTCGCTCTGGTTGTCCGGATTGGGATAGAACTCCTGCAGCGGCACCTCGATGATGCTCGACTTGAAGTTGTTCGCGACCAGTCGACCGATCTCACCGGATTTCAGGACATTGGCACGCAGCTCTTCCAGATCCTCCTCGTTGGTGTAGGACGGATGGTTGGTTACCGGGCCGCCGTCGAAACCGTACTCGGTTACCTCGGTCCAGCGCACGTTCGGCGTCCACAGCGAACGCAGGTTCGAACGGTCTACACCGGGCAGGAAGAAGACTTCGTCGTTGATCTGCTTGAGCGTCTCCATGTACTCGGTGCTGAAAATATCACCGTCTTCGATGGCGACCGCAATGCGGATCGAGTTGCCGAGGTTGGCCAGATCATTCTGGTGCTCAAGCATGTTGACGATATAGGGATGTTCCAGCGGGATCATCTTGGCAAAGCTGGTGTCGGGTCGCACCTGCAGCGCCTGATACCCCAGAAACAGGGACACGAGAGAGAAAATAATCACCACGGCAAGGCGGTTATTAAATACCAACCGCTCCATGAATGGTGCGTTACTCTGGTCAAAAGACATCCAGATTCTCCTGGCTTGTAATTATTATCAGTGAGCTTTCAAGGCGCTTGCCGGCATGGTGGCGACACCATGTTGACCGACCAGCAGCAGTTCGCCGTCACCCAGCGCCTTGGCAGAAGCCAGTGCGATACGGTCAGGACGGGTCATCACGTCAAAGCTGTTGCCGCCATCAGTACTGCTCAGCACAACGCCGCCAGCACCGACGACAACCAGCTTGCCGTCGCCGGACAGACCACCACCCAGCAGGGTCGCTTCCAGCGGACCGTTGTTCGGCGTCAGCAACTCGACCTGCTCCCAAGTGTCACCGAAGTCGGTGGAGCGGAACAGGTTGCCACGCAGGCCCCAGACCAGAACCACGTTGTCGCTGCTGGTACCGGAAGCACCAAACCAGGAGCCGTCATAGGGCAGATCGGTCAGGGTTTCCCAGGTATCACCGAAGTCCGGCGAGCGGTACAGGGTGCCCATTTCGCCAGCCAGCATCAGGCCGGCGCCCTTGACGGCGGTGATCGCGTTGTAATGGAAGCCATCGGGATTATCGATGTCGTAGGAGCGGTCTTCCCAGGTTTTGCCGCCATCATCGGTACGCAGGAAGGTGCCGTAGGCACCAATTGCAAAACCGGTATTGGCATTCTTGAACCAGACATCCATCAGCGGACGCTCGAGCAAGCTCGGGCCTTCGGGATCAATCGGTTGATCCAGCTCGGGATCGCGGTATTGCATCTCCCAGTTGGCTCCGGCATCACTGGTATGCAGGATCAGCGAATCGTGCCCCACCGCCCAGCCGTTCTTGTCGTCGGCAAAGTAGACGGCTGTCAGCAGCTGACGCACAGGGACGTTCGCCTGTGTCCAGGTCTTGCCCTGATCATCGGAATAAACGATATGACCACGGCTGCCAACAGCAACCAGGCGATCACCGGCAACGGCCGCGTCGACCAGCAGGGTATGGGCTGCCAGATCCGACTTGATTGCAGGTTGAACGCTTTCCTCGGCGACATCAGCGGCATGGGCTGATGCGGCGCCCAGTGCCATCATGCCGGACAGCATCACGGCCTGAGTCAACGCACTGAGAGAAAAGCCTTTCTTAAGATAGTTGCCCGACGCGTTCAGGTCTGTCCGGGCCACGAATGGAGCGCGCCAATTGCACGGCTTACGCATACACCACCCCTCTTTGTTTTTATAGGTGCTTCTGCTCCGCTACGGGAACACGTTTTATTATCAACCCGGACCGCACCCCACACAGGCGCACCCGAATCAGTTATCCCTCCAGCGGACAAGGCATATTAGAGGCCCGCAAGGCGCTGCACAAATACCTCTCGGTAATTTTTTATTAAAATTTCGGCCTTGCGTGTGCTGAGTAACTCATTTATCAAGGCCGACTTCAAGACCCGCGCCCAACACGAGCGCGGGCTCGCCGGGTCAAGCCAGCGACTTGCTGACCACCTCATAGACATCAGGCGACAACGGACTTTGCGCCATGATGCGCGCCAGCTCGGTCTTCATCAGCTCCTGACGCTTGGGCTCGAACTTGCGCCAGCGGCTAAGTGGCGTTACCAGGCGCGAGGCAATCTGCGGATTACTGCGATCCAGTTCAATGATACGGTCAGCCAGAAACGCATAGCCACTGCCGTCCAGCGCATGGAAATTGATCAGGTTCTGGTTGGCAAAGGCGCCGATCAGCGCACGCACCTTGTTCGGGTTACGCATGGTGAACAGCGGGTGCTCCATCAGCTTGCGCACGCGGTCCAGCGCGCCGGGCTGGCTGGCTGCAGCCTGAATGCTGAACCACTGGTCCATGACCAGAGGGTACTCCGCCCAGCGCTCGGCGAACTCGGCCAGCGCCGCTTCACGCTGCTGCTCGAACGGCGAATTGACCAGCGCCACCAGCGCGGCCTGGCGGTCAGTCATATTGGTCGCCTCGACAAACTGGCGCACGCACCAGCCCACTACCTGCTGCTCACCCGTCAGCATCAGATAACTCAGCAGGCTATTTTTCAGGCTGCGCGCCGCCATGGCATCGGCCTTGGCGCTAAACGCCCCTGACCCGGCCGCGGCCAGAATCTGATAACGCGCCGACATCTCGTCACGCAGCGCCTCGGCCAGTGCCCGGCGCAACCACTCGCGGGTGTAGTGGATGGCATCCACGTCAGCAACTTCGGCCAGCTCGATCAGATAGGCTTCGGAGGGCAGACGGATGATTTCCGCGACCATGGCAGCGTCCAGCTCGGCGTCGGCAATCACGCTGCGCATGACCTCGACCAGCCGCTGATCCAGGTTCAGCGGACGACCGGCACGATGAATCTCGACCAGCCCCTGCAGCACGTCAACGGCCAGTCCCTGCGCCGCTTCCCAGCGGTTGAAGCCGTCCGGATCGTGCTTGGCAAGAAACACCCGATCATCGCGGCTGTAGGGGTAGCTGAGCTTGACCGGAGCGGAGAAGCCGCGCAGCAGCGACGGCAGCGGGCAGTTCGGTACATTCTCGAACACCAGCGTCTGCTCTGCTTCGGTAATCGACACCACTGCCTCGTTGCCAAGGGCCTTGCCCTCCAGCTGCAACGGGATTTCGTTGCCGTCACGATCCAGCAGCGCCATGCGTACCGGGATGACCTGCGGTTGTTTCTCGGGCTGACCAGGGGTTGGCGGGCAGACTTGGCTGAAGTGCAAGCGATACTCGCGACTGGCCGCGTCGTACTCACTGCGCACATTCAGGCGCGGGGTGCCGGCCTGGCTGTACCAGCGTTTGAACTGGATAAAGTCCGCACCGTTGGCGTCTTCCAGCGCCTTGATAAAGTCGTCGCAGGTAACCGCCTGCCCATCGTGGCGCTCGAAATACAGGTCGGTGCCCTTGCGGAAGCCCTCTTCGCCCAGCAGGGTATGCAGCATGCGCACCACTTCGGCGCCCTTCTCGTAGACGGTCAGGGTGTAGAAGTTGGATATCTCGATAAAGGAGTCCGGGCGTACCGGGTGCGCCATCGGGCCGGCGTCCTCGGCGAACTGGTTGGCCCGCAGGAAGGTGACATCCTCGATGCGCTTGACCGTGCGCGAGTTCATGTCGGCAGAAAACTCCGAGTCGCGGAAGACGGTAAAGCCTTCCTTCAGCGACAGCTGGAACCAGTCGCGGCAGGTCACGCGGTTACCCGACCAGTTGTGGAAGTACTCGTGCGCAACCACCGCTTCGACCCGCTGGAAGGCCATATCAGTGGCCGTATCCTGATGGGCCAGCACGCAACTGGAGTTGAAGATATTGAGGCCCTTGTTCTCCATCGCGCCCATGTTGAAATCGTTAACCGCGACGATCATGAAGATATCCAGATCGTACTCGCGGCCATAGACCTCTTCGTCCCAGCGCATGGAGCGCTTGAGGCTGTCCATCGCGTGGTCGCACTGGGTGCGGTTTTCCGGCTCGACGTAGATGCGCAGGTCAATGGTACGCCCGCTCATGGTGGTGAAGCTGTCCTGCAGCAGACACAGGTCACCGGCGACCAGCGCAAACAGGTAGGCCGGCTTCGGGAACGGGTCTTCCCAGCTGACCCAGTGGCGCCCGCCTTCGTGCTCGCCCGAGGCAATCGGGTTGCCGTTCGACAGCAGCACCGGATAGCGCTCGCGCTCGGCGATCACCGTGGTGGTGAAGCGGCTCATCACATCCGGGCGGTCGAGGTAGTAGGTAATCTTGCGGAAGCCTTCGGCCTCGCACTGGGTGCAGAACATGCTGCCAGACTTGTACAGCCCTTCCAGCGCAGTGTTGTTCTGCGGCTCGATACGGGTAGTCAGGGCCAGTTCGAATTGCGCGCGGGACGGTTGCAGGGTCAGGCTGTCGCTGTCCACCTGGTAGGCGCCCTCGACCAGCTCCTGCTCGTCCAGTACCACCTTTTGCAGCTCCAGCTGCTGGCCGTCCAGCACCAGCGGCGGCAAGGCGGTCTCGGCATGGCGTTCGGTATTCAGGCACAGGGCCAGACGGCTGTGCACCAATGCATGATCTTCAAACAGCTCGAAGGTCAGCTGGGTCTCGTCGATCCAGTAATCCGGCGCCTTGTAGTCCTTGAGGTATATCGTCTTTGGTTGTTCGGTACGCATGTTCAGGCTCCGCTGCGGCCGGACCGGCCGCTGAATTCATGTTCGGCCGCCCCGCTGCAGGGCGGCCCTGCCGAAATGGCTCAACTGGCGCTGAAGGCCAACTGATAGGCTGTGTACTTGCGAATATTGATGACTGCGGTGTCGAGCAGCAGATACTGCCCCTTGATGCCGAGCAGAGTGCCTTCGAGCACCGGTTCCTTGTCCAGGTTGGCCGATTGCGGCTTGGCAACGTACTGCTCGACCGGATAACGAATCTCGAGCGCCTCGGCCTGCGGCAAGAACTGCACGGCCTGCAGCCCGAACCGCGCCTGCAGCTCGGCTATGCCGGCCTCGGCATTATCGAGCAGGCGATCACGCTCGGCGCACAGGTCCAGCGGCTCGGGGTCGCCCTTGAGCAGGGCACGCCAGTTGGTCTTGTCTGCCACCTGCTGACGCAGCAAGTCTTCCACCAGGCCGGATTGCTGGCGGGTAGCGACGCGCAGAATCGGCAACGCCTGACTGGCCCCCTGATCAACCCAGCGAGTCGGCACCTGAGAGGCCCGGGTAATGCCCACCTTCAGGCCCGAGGAGTTGGCCAGATAAACGATATGGTCGGTCATGCAGAACTGCTCGCCCCAGGCCGGTTCACGACAGGTACCCTGGTCGTAATGGCACTTTTCCGGGCTCATGATGCAGCTGTCGCACTGCGCCAGCTTGGTAAAGCAGGGGTAGCAGTAACCCTGATTAAAGCTCTTCTTGGTCTTGCGGCCGCAGTGCACGCAGTGAATCGGCCCCAAGGCTTCCAGCCGAATGGTTCTGCCCAACAGACCATTGAGCGGCACCCGCTCTTCGCCGATGGGCAGACTGTAATCGACCGGAGCGTCGGCTGTATCGAGCCGACCGATCATCTTGCTGACGTTGCCTTCGAACTGCAAAAGACTCAATGCAGGGTCTCCGAACCGGTCGAAAACAGGATGTTCGGCACGTCCTTCTGCTGCGACTTGCAGCTCTGCGGCCCCATGTAACCGGTACGTTCCTCTTCCGGCAGGTTGTCCTGTTCCCAGGCAATCATCGCCTGCAGGCACAGCTCCTTCTGCTCTTGCGTCAGCTTGCGGCCATCCGGCCACTTGCCGATCTCCACAGCGAGCTTGAGGCTCTGATAAATATCAGGGGTGATGTTGCGCAGCATATCGATGAAAGTGGTCATCGCGCCTCCCGCTGGAATGATGAAAAACCGCTATTGTACTCGCTCACCGCAGCCGCTGCAGCGTTCCGGCCACGGCGCCAATGGCGCACCCGGCAACAAAGCCGCTGACATGCGCCGCGTTTGCAATGGCACCAAAGCCCAGCAGCGTGATCAGTCCGGTCATGCACAGCACCAGCCACGCCAGCATCATGATGACCACGCCGCGTGGCAGATCAAAAAACACGTTGGGCGCGAGCTTCTGGTAAACCCAGCAGTAGCCCAGCAGGCCATAGAGCACGCCGGAGAGCCCGCCAAACAGGCTGCTGCCACTCCACAGCCACTGGGCGGTGTTGGAAAGCACGCCGATCAGCAGCGTCAGCCCGAGCAGCCAGAGCCCGCCGGAGCGCATCTCGATACGCCGACCCAGCTCCCAGTACCAGAGTGCATTGAACGCCAGATGCATGACACCGAAGTGCAGGAAAATCGGTGTAATCAACCGCCACCACTGGGCCATGTCGGGCTGCGCCGCCAGGTAGCCGGAGTCTTCCAGCGGCGTAAAGGTAAACATCACAATGCCACGCGCGTCGCCGCCAAGGCCAGTCAGCAATGCCACCACAGCGGTAAGCGCCAGTACCGCCAGGGTAACCGGTATCAACCGATGTGCCCGGCGCCAGAACTGCGCTGCCTGGCTGGACGGGCGCTGCGGCGCCGGGCTGTCCGCAAGCGCTTGCGGCCCCTGCGCGTAGGCGGCGCGAACAATCTGGGCGGCAGCTTCGTCGACCACCCAGACCACCTGCATGCCACCCTCTTCCACCACTCGGTGCACCACGCCACGACTGCGCAGAAAACGCACCAGCGGCGACAGATCCTCATCGAGCTGACAGGTCAATGCCTTGAGCATGAAACACCTCAATCGAGCCTGGGTACGTCGACCCAGACAAAGTGGTCGCGATCCAGATGGCGCTCGCCGTCCCACCGATAGGCCACCAGCTTGCCGTACTTGACCGCGCTGTAATCCAGGCAGGCCAGATTGGGGCGAATCGGATGCGGCCGCCCCTGCTGCCAGTAATGACCCACAAACAGCATCGGCTGTTCCGGACCATAGATCAGCAACTCGGCGCGCTGATCCTCGCTGAGCGGTCTGGCCGCAATCTCGCCGGGCAGCGCATCAGGTTGAAATACCACGTCGCCGTAGGTCAGCGGCGCTTCTTCCCAGAACTTGGTCCGGAAAAAGGCGCGGGTAAAGCCGTCCTTGCCGGTCATGGTCATGCCGTGCGGCAGGCGCATGTCGGTGCCACGCAGCAGTCGGTCAAAGGTCTGGGCGGCAAAGCTGCCCCGCTCCACCGAGGCTTCGATGAACTCGCGATCCACCCGCCCATCCGGATACTGCTCACGCAGCGGCTGTATCAGCCGGGCGTCCCAGCAGGCATGCACCATACGGAACAGGCCAAAATCAAGAAACAGCGGTAACCGGCCGAACCAGCCGACAAAGTCGCGCCACTCCTGCGGCCAGTTTGCAAACTGCTCCAGGGTGTCGCTAATCTGACGCAGATGGCGCTCGTTGTGCTCACGCAGATACTCGCGGCCACTGCCGGCCGGTGCGCGGATTTCCCAGCAAAGGGCATTGAACTCATGGTTGCCCATGATGCACTGCGCTTCACCCGCCTCCACCATGCCATGGACCAGATGCAATGCCTCGCGAATACGCGGACCACGGTCAATAATGTCGCCAAGAAACAGCGCCTTGCGCTGCGGGTGACGCCAGACGCCGGCCTGCACCCGATAGCCCATCAGCTCGAGCAAGCGCTCCAGCGTATGCGCACAACCGTGCACATCGCCAATGATGTCGTAACCCTGATTCTCGACCATCCGTAGCCTACTGATCCGTCAGCCGGCTGGACCAGCCGAGCTTGCTGCGACAGATCGCGTAGAAGTTGTGATCCAGCGGATGCAGCAGACGCAGCTTCTGCGGCTTCTTGCGGATGGTAATGCTGTCACCGGGCGCACAGGAGATGTGCACCTGGCCATCACAGCTGACCTGCGGATAGATACCGCTCTGCTTGGAGATAATGATCTTGAGTTCGCTGTTGCCATCGACCACGATCGGTCGGCTCGACAGGGTATGCGGGAACATCGGCACCAGCACCACGGCATCCAGTTTCGGATGCATGATCGGGCCACCGGCCGACAGCGCATAGGCGGTCGATCCGGTCGGGGTGGCGACAATCAGGCCATCGGATTTCTGGCTGTAGACAAACTGGCCGTCCACATACAGCTCAAACTCGATCATCCGCGCCGACTTGCCCGGATGCAGCAGCACATCGTTCAGCGCCTCGCTGGTACCCAGCTGCTCCTCGCCGCGACGCACGAAGGCGTCCAGCAGAAAGCGGGTCTCGACCATGTACTGGCCGGCCAGCACATCGCCAACCTTCTGTTCCAGTTCGTCCGGCGGAATATCGGTCAGAAAGCCGAGGCCGCCACGGTTAACCCCCAGTACCGGAATGTTGTAGCGGCACAGCGCCCGGGCCGCGCCAAGCAAGCTGCCGTCACCGCCCACCACGATCACCAGATCGCAGATCTCCCCCATCATCTTGCGCGAACAAACCTGCTGCTGATGACCGGGGAGCAAATCCGCCACGGCATCTTCCAGGATCACCGTATGCCCGGTATCGAGCAGAAAGCGCTTGAGGCGTTTGAGGGTATCGACCACCCGCCCGCTGCCGAGGCGTCCGATGAGACCGATATTGCGGAACTGATCCATACCACCTCTTTGCGTTCGTGTCAGAGATGCCCGAGACTGAGCGGACGAGCGCCGATTATTCCGCAGCCAGCCTGGGCTGGCAAATACGAGAGGTTTCATGCTGCCCGTCTTTGCACACGCCAGCGTCCGAGACATGGCCTGGATTGCCTTCAGCCCGCCCCTGCTCAACGACCAGCTGCTGCCCATGCGCGACCCGCTGCAAGGCAGCGCATGGCGGGACGATCCCGAGCAACTGCTGCACGCCCTGCAGACCCTGGACCAGGACCCTGCGGCGCTCGACGCGCTGCTCGGCGAATCACCGGACCGCCGCCTGGGCAATTATTACGAACGCCTCTGGCATGCCCTGCTCAGCCTTGCTCCCGACACCCGCATCCTGGCCCACAATCTGGCCCTGCGTGACGGCGCGCACACCTATGGCGAACTGGACCTGATCATTGAGGCGGCCGATGGCGCCGTGGTTCACCTCGAACTGGCGATCAAGTTTTATCTCGCCAGACCCGAGCTGCATTCAACTGACAACGCTGTCAGTGATCCTGCCATCTGGAGGGGCGTGGATCCGCGCGACAATCTGGCCAGCAAACTGCAGCGGCTGCGTGAACACCAGCTGCCGCTGGCGGCGCGGCTACCGGAACTGGCGACGGCCCATCGCGCGCTACCCCTGCCGGACTGCTCGGCGGCCTGGCTACAGGGAGGGCTGTTTCAGCACCTGCTGCGGCAGGTACCTCCGGTAGAGGGTCAGCAACCGCCCGCCGCACCGCTGCACTGGTGTCATCAACATGAGTTGAAATCGCTGGCCCGCACGCATCGCTGGCAACCCATGGCCCACAAGGCGTGGTTGATGCCGCCTGAGCCAGAATACGGAGCAGGTCTGGACGCACAACAGATGGGCAGAATAAGCGAGCGCGCAGGAGAGCGCCGCGCCGTGATGTTCTGTACTGCGGACCAGCCACCGCTGGCAAGTGAACGACTGCTGTGTGTAGGTAATAACTGGCCGAACGGCTGAAACCGCCCTGGCGCTCCGAAGGTTATTCGTGATCGCTTGCGGTCCGATTTTGCGCCTTGCCCAGCTCACGCTTGAGGGCAGCGTTGATCCGCTGCTGCTCCGCCAGTTCCTGCTTGATGTCCAGCAACTCGCCCTGAACAATCTCGAGATGATCAGCGTGGATGCCTTTGAGCTCGACCAGTGCCTGATCCTTCTCGATAGCCATGGCCTTGATTCGCGTAGTCAGCGTATCGATCTGCTGGCGCAGGTCGCGGACTTCCCGCGCATGCTGTTCACGCAACTGCTGCAGCTCACCGGTACCGCTCGGCGCCACAGGCCGCGTGGAAGTCAGCGGGATAAGGTCGTCCACATCATTGACCTGCCCACCACCGTACCAGGTGTCTTCGGCCGCCATGTGCAGGCGCTCGGGCGCGATATAGCGAATGGCTTCCTCATCCTCGCCAAGAATACCCAGTGCGTTGTTGGCAACCGCTTCCTTGACCAGCGCCAGATCATTGCTGTTGCCCCGCGTACCCGGCTTCCACAGCATTGCCCGATACTGCGGCTGCTTGTTGAACCCGAGGCAGACCAGCCGAATCGGGCCGCCACCCATATCCGGGCCACGATCGCCGCGCTCGGCGATCTGCCGCAGCGGCAGGTTCCACAGGCGATTGACGTAGCCATCAAGGTCAAAATCGATATTGAAGAACACCGCTGCGCGCACGTGCAGCCGGGTGTTGATTTGCAGAAACACCGCCTCCACGGTTTCATCGGCGTGCTCGGGTGCTGCCACCAGCCCATCCAGCAATGCCTCGAACTCGGGGAACAGCATCTCCTTGCAGATGCCCCGCTCCGAAAAGAACATGACCGCCTCGGTCAACAGCGGCTTTGTTGGCGTATTCATGACCTTTTCTCCTTGCCCCGAGCATCAATGTGCGCCTTTTTCAGGGCGAATGCACCCCGCGATTTCTCAGGCAACAAGTGTAGGCAAAAGGTTCATTCAGGTGTGTGATCGACTTGGCAAGCGATCGGCAGTCCCGGCGCTGTTGAAGGGAAAAAGCGGACATTCGTCGCAGAACGGATGCAAATGGCAGCGCCCGACAACCGGGCGCTGCGCACGGATCACATCAGGCCGATCAGAGCGCGGCCGCCAGACGCGAGCCCTGGTCGATGGCACGCTTGGCATCCAGCTCGGCCGCCACGTCGGCGCCGCCGATCAGATGAACGGTCTTGCCGGCGGCAACCAGGCCATCCTGCAGTTCGCGCAGCGGCTCCTGGCCGGCACAGAGGATGATGGTGTCAACCGGCAGCACCTTCGGCTCACCGTTCTCGCCAATGCGGATATGCAGGCCCTCATCGTCGATCTTCAGATAGTTGACCGAGTTGAGCATCTGCACCTGCTTGCTCTTCAGGCCCGCGCGGTGAATCCAGCCGGTGGTCTTGCCCAGCCCATTGCCGACCTTGCTGTTCTTGCGCTGCAGCAGGTAGACCTCCCGCGCCGGCGGATGGGGTTGCGGGGTAATGCCGGCAATGCCGCCACGCGCCTTCAGTTCCGGATCAATACCCCATTCCTTCCAGAACAGGTCGATATCCTGACTCGGGCTGGTGCCCTGGTGGGTGATCATCTCGGAGACGTCAAAGCCGATACCGCCGGCCCCGATCACGGCGACCTTCTGACCCACCGGCTTGCGCTGCAGGATGGCATCCAGATAGCTGATCACCTTGGGATGGTCGATACCGGGAATATCCGGTGTGCGCGGCACGATACCGGTCGCCAGAATAACCTCGTCAAACTCGGTCAGATCGCTCGCATCAACCCGGCGGTTAAGCTCCAGCTTGACCCCGGTCTTCTCGATCCGCTTGCCGAAGTAGCGCAGCGTCTCGTAGAACTCTTCCTTGCCCGGGATCAATTTGGCGATATTGAACTGGCCACCGATCTTGTCTGCAGAATCAAACAGGGTGACCTGATGCCCGCGCTCGGCAGCCACGGTAGCGGCAGCCAGACCGGCAGGGCCAGCGCCGACTACCGCAATGTTCTTCACCTGGGTGGTCGGAATAAAGTTCAGCTCGGTCTCGTGGCAGGCACGCGGGTTGACCAGACAGCTGGTCAGCTTGCCGCCAAAGGTGTGGTCCAGGCAGGCCTGGTTACAGCCGATGCAGGTGTTGATCTCATCGGCACGGCCAGCGGCCGCCTTGTTGACGAACTCGGGGTCCGCCAGGAACGGGCGCGCCATGGAGATCATGTCCGCCGCGCCGTCAGCCAGCAGTTGATCGGCCAGTTCCGGGGTATTGATGCGGTTGGTGGTCACCAGCGGGATCGAGACCTCGCCCTTGAGCTTGGCGGTCACCTTGGCGAAGGCACCACGCGGCACCTTGGTGGCGATGGTCGGAATCCGCGCTTCATGCCAGCCGATACCGGTGTTGATGATGGTCGCACCGGCCTTCTCAATCGCCTTGGCGAGCATGACGATCTCATCCCAGGTGCTGCCGCCCTCGACCAGATCGAGCATCGACAGGCGATAGATGATAATGAATTCAGGGCCGACCGCCTCGCGTACGCGGCGTACAATCTCGACCGGCAGGCGCATGCGGTTTTCGTAGCTGCCGCCCCAGCGGTCGGTACGCTTGTTGACGTGGGCAACCAGAAACTGGTTGATGAAGTAGCCTTCCGAGCCCATGACTTCGACGCCGTCATAACCCGCTTCCTTGGCCAGTGTGGCGCAACGGGCAAAGTCGGCAATCTGCTTTTCGATCCCTTCCTCGTCCAGCTCCTTGGGGGTGAACGGGTTGATCGGCGCCTGTACCGCGCTGGCAGAGACCTGCTTGGGGCTGTAGGCGTAACGACCTGCATGCAGAATCTGCATGCAGATCTTGCCGCCTTCGGCGTGCACCGCATCAGTGATCACCTTGTGCTGGGCCGCTTCTTCCGGCGTGGTCATCTTGGCCGCGCCATGGGCAACGCAGCCCTCCTCGTTCGGACCAATACCACCGGTAACGATAAGGCCGGCACCCCCGCGGGCGCGCTCGGCAAAGTAGGCCGCCTGGCGGTTGAAACCGTTCGGGCGTTCTTCCAGACCGGTATGCATTGACCCCATCAGGGTACGGTTGCGCAGCGTGGTAAAGCCCAGGTCCAGCGGGGCCAGCAGGTGCGGATACAGAGATTGTTCGCTCATCGGATACTCCGGCATCATCAGGATCGGCGCGGCGGATACCTGTCCGGCGCCTCGTTATGGAGCCAACAATAGGCCGAGCCGGGTGCTTACTCAATAACCCGAAGTGACACTTTCATAACCCTGAATTACACTGGCGTGCGACCTTCCACAGCGACCCCCCACGCCATGAAACTCGGTGATATCTCCGTTGGTTATCTGTTCAGCCTGCGCGAGGTCGTGCAGCAACTCGGCCACGACCCGACGCCACTATTGAGCCGCTTCAGAATCACCGACGAGTTGCTCGCCCAGCCCCACGCCCGCATCAGCATTCCCCGTTTCATGCGCCTGGGTAACGCGGCGATTCGCTATACCCGCGAGCCCGCCATCGGCCTGTTGATGGGCCAGTCGAGCCGCATCAGCCACCTCGGCCTGACCGGCATGGCAGCGCAATGCGCCCCGACCCTGCGTGCCGCCTTCAGCACCATGATCGAGTTCGAGTTGCTGGGTAGCCAGAATTACCGCGGCCATTCCAGCTTCGAGCCGCCGGCGGTGCGCTTTTACTCGATCAGCCCGTACAACATGTTCAACCTGTTCGTGGTGGACTCGGCGCTGGCGGCGCGGGCCCGGATCGGCCGTGATCTGACCGGCGGGAGGGCCCAGCTGCGCGAGGTGCACATCGAGTTTCCCGCGCCGCCCTATGCCGCCCGCTATGAAGCGGTGTTCGGCTGTCCTGTGCATTTTGAGCAGGCACACAACCAGATCATCTGGGAGCCACGTAGCCTCGACCTGCCGTTGGAGCAGAGCGCCGCAGCCACCCACGCCGATCTGCGCGAGCTGTGCCGGCAGCGCCTGAGCGAACTGACCCGCCATCGGGGATTGCGTGAGCGGGTCGAGACCCTGGTTGCGCCGCAGCTGGACGGCCAGCCGCCAACGCTGGCAGAGGTTGCTGCAGCACTCGGACTACCCGCCTGGACCCTGCGACGGCGGCTCCAGCAGGAGGCCGGAACAGGCTATCAGAACATCATTGACGACATGCGCCGCGACCTCGCGGTGACCTACATCCGCGATACCGAAATGGCGTTGGGGGAGATTTCCTTCCTGCTGGGGTTCTCGTCGCCGGAGGCGTTTCAGCGCGCCTTCAAGCGTTGGACAGGCGCTGCGCCCGGGAGTTACCGCAAGGCGATCTTTGCAGGAAACGAAACAGAAGAATATTTAAAACAATAACTTGGAAGATACTTGCAGAAATGACGCGAAGAGCAGTTACAGCTCTTCGGCATCTTCCACGTCGTCGTCCCACTGCTGGGACTGCAGTTCAATCAACTCTTCAATGTAATCACTCATGTGATTTTCCTTCTTTGCGTGTCTGTTGTAGTAACGACCCTAGCGGCCGCAGATGACAGTCAGATGAAGATTAACCACAGAGGTTCCCCGAGGAATTGATCTGCATCAGCCAGGCAGCACAGCCAGCGCCACCAGCAACGCTGCCTCCAGCACTTCCACCAATGCGCCTGCGGTATCACCGGTGGTGCCGCCGATCCGCATACGCAGGCGCTGACGCCAGAACAATGTCAGCAAAGTCGCTACCAGCAGCGCCAGCAACCCGCTCCAGCCAAACAGCAGTACCAGCACGGCATGCAGTACCAGCACCTGTAACAGACGACTGCGGGGCATCTGCTCGACCAGCTGCGTCCCCATACCCTGCGGGCGCACGTAAGGTGTACTGAGCAGCAGCCCCGCCAGCGCACCACGCGCCACCCAAGGCGCCAGCAGCAGCGCGGGCCAGACACCTGATTCAAGCAGACTGACCAGGGCAGCCCACTTCACCAGCAACACCAGTACCAGCGAAACTACGCCGACAGGCCCACAGGCCGGGTCTTTCATGATCGCCAGGGTACGCTCGACACTCCCCATGCCGCCGACCCAGGCGTCTGCGGTATCCGCCAGGCCATCCAGATGCAGTCCACCGCTGAACCAGACCCAGAACACCAGCAGCAGCGCTGCCTTAAGCGGGGCGTCAAGGTCGCCCAGCAATGCAGCCAACAGCAGCAGCGCCAACCCGAGCAACACGCCTACCGTCGGGTACCACAGCACGGAGCGCCCCAACTCCCGTGCAGTGGGAGCGCGCCACAGGCGAACCGGAATGCGACTGAGCAACTGCAGCGCCAGGCCAAAGGCAATCACGACCGCAGCTCCTCGACAGCACCGCCCGCGTAGTGCAGCCGATGCAGAGCACCGTGCTCAACTTCAACCTGCAACAGCTGGCTCGGCGGCAAACCACGTGCCGCCGCCAACAGCAACCGCATCACTCCACCGTGAGTGATCAGCAGGATCGTCTGCCCAGGGTAGTCCCGCTCCAGCTGCGTCAACGCTGCCCAGACACGCTCGGAAAATTGGGGCATCGGCTCGCCGTCAGGCGGCGTAAAACCGTAGGGATCGTTCCAGAATGCGGCCAACGCATCGGCCTGATCTACCATCAGATCGCGTGGATGACGCCCTTCCCACTGACCGAAGTGCAGCTCGCGCAGACCGTCCGCATACTTCAGCGGCAGTCGGTCACGCAGGCTCAGCTGCAGCGCAAACTGGGCGCAACGGCGCAGCGGGGAACTGACAATACGCTGCCACTGCGGCTGCGCCGGCAACGCCGACCACATCTGCTGCCAACCCTGCTCGGTCAGGTCATCATCCAGACTGCCGCGCAGGCCGCCGCCCAACTCGGTCTCGCCGTGGCGCAGTAACAGCAGACTCAAACTCATTTGAAGCTCCCCGACACCGCGGCTTCGGCGAAGGTCGCCATTTCATTGTGCAGCCGACAGGCGGCCTGCAGCAGCGGTACCGCCAGTGCCGCACCACTCGCCTCTCCCAGCCGCAGATCCAGCGCCAGCAAAGGCTCGGCGTCCAGCGCCTGCAATAGCAGACGATGGCCGGGTTCGGCACCACGATGGCTGTAGAACAGCCAGCTGTGCACATCTGCGTTCATACGCACCGCGCATAGCGCGGCAGCGGTACTGATGTAACCATCCACCAGCACCGGCAATCCCTTCTGCGCAGCGGCGATGTAGGCCCCGGCCAGCGCCGCGACTTCCAGCCCGCCAACCCGGCGCAGGGTCTCCAGCGCATCATTGGCATGGGGACGGTGATGGGCGACCACGCGCTCGATGACTCTGGTTTTGTGCCGCAAGCCGAGCGCCGTGAGCCCGGTACCCAGGCCCACCAGCTCGCTGACCGGCTGATCCAGCAGCAAGGCCGACAGCGCGCAGGCGCTGCTGGTATTACCGATGCCCATCTCGCCGCCGATAAAGAGCTCGGCACCGTCCTCAACAGCACGCTGAACAGCCTCCTGACCAGCACTCAGCGCGGCATCGCACTGGGCTGCAGTCATCGCCGCGCCATGCAGAAAACTCTCCGTACCCGCCGCTATACCGAGGTGGCGCACACCCGGCAGCGGCGCAACCGCATGCGCCAACCCCAGATCAACCAGTTCCAGCGGCGCGTTCAGGTGTCGCGCCAGCACACTGATCGCAGCCCCACCCCGAGCAAAATTGGCCAGCATCTGTCCGGTCACCTCCTGCGGGAAGGCCGATACTCCCTCCGTCGCAATGCCGTGATCAGCCGCAAAAATACTGATCCAGATACGCTCCAGACGCGGCGCAGCACGGCGCTGCAGGCTGGCCAATGTGGCCGCGATTTGCTCCAGTCGCCCAAGCGAACCGGCCGGTTTGGTGAGTTGCGCCTCCCTCGCCAGCGCCTGCGCCAACCGCCCTCTATCCACCGGCTGCGCCGGATGCTGCCACCACGCACTCACAACAGCTCTCCTTTCAACACCTGCGGCAGGCCCGCAACGCAGAAAACCACCCGCTCACACTGACCCGCCAGCGCCTGATGCAGCCAGCCAGCCTCATCGACAAAACGGCGGGTCAACTCGCCCATCGGCACCACACCCAGACCGGTTTCGTTGCTCACCAGCAGCAGCCGCCCCGGCAGCGCAGGCAGCGTCTCCAGCAGCGCGCTGCGTTCACGAACACAGGCTTGCGGGTCGTCGACCAGCAGCAGGTTGCTCAGCCACAGCGTCAGACAATCGACCAACAGGCAGCGGTCTTCACGGGCCTGCTCCCGGAGCATCCGCGCCAGCGCGAGCGGCTCCTCGACCAGCGCCCAATGGGCCGGGCGCTGGTTGCGGTGGCGTTCGATGCGCTCGCGCATCTCCGCATCGCGCGGCTGGCAGGTGGCGATATACACCACCTCCAACCCGCTTTCAGTTGCCCGCCGCTCGGCATATCGGCTCTTGCCGGAGCGCGCACCACCGAGTATCAACTCAGCCATGGGCCACCCCGCACAGCTCGCGCAGGGCAGCGGTATCCAGATGCTGTTCGACCAGATCGGCGAGCCGATCCAGGTCGCGTTCGCGCAGGGCGGCGTAGTCCACACCCTGTGCCGCCCGCAGCCCGGCCCAGCCAAGCAGCGCCTGCTGCGCCGCCGGCGACTCGAACAACCCGTGCAGATAGGTGCCAGCCACTTGCCCGTCGTCACTCAGGGCTCCGTCGGCCCGGTCGTCATCCAGCAGCACCAGTGGATTCTCCAGCGCCTCGCCCTCGCTGATGCCGGCGTGAATTTCGTAGCCGCTGACCTCGGCGTGATCGAGACGCAGACGTCCGATTACGTTGCGCAACTGTTTTTGCGCGCGCAGCTCGGTGCTCATCGTCAGCAAACCCAGCCCCGGCTCGGAGCCAGCCTGCCCCTCGAGCCCCAGCGGATCGTCGATCCGGCGGCCAAGCATCTGAAAGCCGCCGCAGATACCCAGCACCCGGCCGCCGTAGCGCAGATGGCGGGCGATATCCTGATCCCAGCCCTGCGCACGCAGATGCTGCAGATCTGCCCGTACGCTCTTGGAGCCGGGCAGAATGATCAGGTCAGCCGGCGGCAGCCTCTGCCCGGCCGGAATAAACTGCAGGTCAACCTGCGGATGCAGGCGCAACGGGTCAAAATCGGTGTGATTGCTGATGCGCGGCAGCACCGGCACGACTACGCGCAGCGCATCGGCAGCGCCGCCGACCTGCCGCGTCTCGACCGCGTCTTCGGCTTCCAGATGCAGGTCGTGCAGGTACGGCAGCACGCCGAGTACCGGTTTGCCGGTGTACTGCGCCAGCCACCGCAGCCCCGGCTCCAGCAGCGCAATATCGCCACGGAAACGGTTGATGACAAAGCCCTTTACCCGGGCCTGCTCGGACGCCGACAGCAGCGCCAGCGTCCCGGCCAGATGCGCGAATACCCCGCCCTTGTCGATGTCGGCAACGATGATCACCGGGCAATCGACCGCCTCGGCAAAGCCCATATTGGCGATATCGCCTTCACGCAGATTGATCTCGGCCGGCGAACCGGCGCCTTCCACCATCACGACCTGCGCCCACTCGCAAAGGCGTCCATGTGCTGCCAGCACCGCCTGCATCGCGGTCGGCTTGTAGGCGTGGTAGCTCACCGCATCCATGCTGCCGATCGGGTGGCCGTTAATGATTACCTGCGCGCCCACGTCGGTATTGGGCTTGAGCAGAATCGGGTTCATGTCAGTGTGGGTCGGCAGCCGCGCAGCCTGCGCCTGCACCGCCTGCGCCCGGCCAATCTCGCCGCCATTGGCGCTAACCGCGGCATTCAGCGCCATGTTTTGTGGTTTGAACGGCACCACCACCACGTTCTGGCGAACCAGCCAGCGGCACAAGGCGCTGACCAGCGTACTTTTGCCGGCATCGGAGGTGGTGCCCTGCACCATCAGCGTTGTCATTGTCGTTTTCTCATGCGGGTGTTCAGGGCCTGTTCGAGTCGCTCCCAGTCACGCTGGTGATGGGGCAGGCCAAAACGCAGTCCGTTGAGGGCCGGAAACAGGCGCACCAGTACGCCCTGCCGGGCCAGATTGAGGTACAGCTGTTCGGCGCGTTCCGACTCACGCCACTGGAACAGGCCACAGCCCGCCCCACCGCTCAGGCCAGCCTGGGTCAGCAGCGCGTCGAGTCGCTCGCTGGCATTCTGCAGTCGGTAGCGCCAGAGCTGCTGGGTGCTGGCATCGCGCAGCGCGGCAAGGCCGACAGCCCGGGCCGGACCGCTCACGGCCCAGGGGCCCAGTTCCTGCTCCAGCGATTGGAGCAGCGCTGGTTGGGCCAACGCGAAGCCCAGCCGCACGCCGGCCAGGCCAAAGAACTTGCCAAGTGAGCGCAGCACGATCAGTCCGGCACGGTCTGTATACCCGCCAAGGCTGTGCTCGGGGGTAACATCCATAAAGGCTTCGTCGACCACCAGCCAGCCGGCACGGGCGGCCAACTCGGCGTGCCAGCCAAGCAGCTGTTCAGCGTCCAGCCGCCGGCCGGTGGGATTATTGGGGTTCACGACTACCAACACGTCGAGCTCACCGAGCAGCTGCGGCAGCTCCGCCTGCGTAACGCTGCGCACCGCGTGCCCGGCCCGGCGCCAGGCCTCGGCGTGCTCGGCGTAGGTCGGCTCCAGCACCCCTACCCGGCTGTTTTCCCGCAGGAGCGGCAATGCCTGAATGGCCGCCTGCGAGCCGGCCACCGGCAATGCGGCGGGGGCGCCGTAATAGTCGCAGGCCACGCCGGACAGGTTGTCGTCGGTTTCGGGCAGCCGCTGCCAGATCGACTGCGGCAGTGTCGGCACCGGCCAGGCAAAGGGTGAGATGCCGGTCGACAGATCCAGCCACTGCTCCACCGGACGCTTGAAGCGCCGGGCGGCCTCGCGCAAACGCCCGCCGTGTTCAAGCATGGCTGAGCCCCCAGATCAGTACGATCACCAGCACCCACAGCAGCACGCTGCGACGCACCAGCGCCAGCGCGCGGTCGATATCGGCAGCCGTGGCCCGTGGCCCCTCGCCGAGCAACGGCCGCTCTTCAATAACGCCGTGATAGATCGCCGGGCCACCCAACTCACGCTCCAGCGCGCCGGCGCCCGCGGCCATTACCGGCCCGGCATTCGGGCTGTCCCACAGCGGGGCCCGGCTGCGCCAGCAACGCCAGGCCAGTCGCGCGTTACCGCACAGGGCGTAGCTCAACGCCACCAGCCGGGCAGGAATAAAATTGAGCAGATCATCCAGCCGCGCCGCGACGCGGCCAAACAGCAGAAAACGCGGCGAACGGTAACCCCACATCGCATCGAGGGTGTTGGCCAATCGGTACAGAACAACACCGGGGGCGCCGGCCACAGCGAACCAGAACAGCGCCGCAAACACCGCATCACTGCCATTCTCCAGCACCGACTCGACGGTGGCGCTGGCCACACCCTCCTCGTCCAGCGCGCGGGTGTCGCGGCTGACCATGCGCCCGACCAGCTCTCGCGCACGCGGCAGATCCCCGTGCTCAAGCGCCTGCGCAACAGGCCGGGCATGGGCGCCCAGACTTTCCCAGCCGATGGCCGCGTACAGGCACAGCAGTGACACCAGCCAGCCGATCACCGGCTGCGCCGCCAGCCACCAGACCAGGGCTACCGGCGGCACCACTGCCAGTACCCAGCCCAGCGCGCCGCGGGCAATGCTGCCGCCCGCCGCGGTATTCAGACGCCGCTCCAGCCCGGCGGCGAGATTGCCAAAGCCCACCAGCGGATGATGCCGACGCGGTTCGCCGAGCAGGGCATCCAGCGCCACCCCGGCTACCACCAGCGGCCCGAGCAGACTCATGAAAGCGCCCACTGGCGAATCAGCGCAGCGAGCTGATCCAGCCCGTCGGTCAGCGCGCCGATCCCCGGCTGCAGAATGTCGGCCGACTTGATCTCGAACGGCTGCGCCTGCGCCACCGCCGGAACCCGATTCCAGCCAGTGCGCTCGACCACCTGTTCCGGACGAAAGCGCTTGCCGCACCAGGAGCCGATGATAATATCGGGCGCGCGCCGCACCACCTCAAGCGGGTCGGCGATGATGCGCTGCTTCGCCCGCGGCAGCGCGGCCAGATCACTGAAGCAATCGTCGCCGCCAGCAAGAGTGATCAACTCACTGACCCAGCCGATGCCACTGATCAGCGGCTCATTCCACTCCTCGAAATACACCCGCGGGCGGCGTGGCAGTGCCGCTGCCTGCGCGGCAACCGCCGCCATGCGCCCTTCCAGCTCCTGAACCAGCGCCGCGGCGCGATCTGCCGCGCCCACCAGCGCCCCAAGCGTGCTGATCATTGCCAGAATGCCGGCAATACTGCGCTGGTTGAACAGGTGAACTTCCAGCCCTGCCCGCGCCAGGTCGGCAACAATATCTGCCTGCAGGTCGCAGTAACCCAGCACCAGATCCGGCTGCAGGGCGAGAATCTCGTCGTGCTTTGCGCTGGTGAACGCGCCGATCTTGGGTTTTTCCTTGCGCGCCTGCGGCGGGCGCACGGTAAATCCGGAAATGCCGACAATGCGCTGCTGTTCACCGAGCGCATAGAGCACTTCGCAGGTTTCAGTCGACAGGCAAACAATACGTTGCGGTCCGAATGCGCTCATCAGCGCTCCTCCCATTGATCGGTAAACAGCATGTCATCCAGCGGTCGGGCCTCGGTCCAGTGCTCCTGCTCCAGCATCGGCCGGCTGTAGAAAGCATCGACCGGGCCCAGACAGAGCACCGCGACCGGGCGCGCACCCGCCGGCAACGCCAGCAGGTCGGCCAGTGCCTGCGGATCAAACAGCGAGACCCAGCCCAGCCCCAGCCCTTCCGCCCGCGCCGCCAGCCAGAGGTTCTGGATAGCGCAGGCGACCGAGGCCAGGTCCATATCCGGCATGGTCCGGCGACCAAACACGTGGGCCTCACGCCCCGGTGGCAAGGCTGCGACCAGCAGTTCAGCGCAGCTCAGCACCCCTTCGACCTTGAGTCGCATGAACTCGTCCTCCCGCTCGCCAAGAGCCCGCGCTGTCTCCAGCCGCTCCTGCTCGACCAACTGATGGATCGACTCGCGCAGCGCCTGACGGCTAATACGCACAAAGCGCCAAGGCTGCATCAGGCCGACACTCGGGGCCTGATGCGCGGCCTGCAGCAGCCGTTGCAGCTGCTCCTCTGGCACCTCGCCCGCAGCAAAGTGGCGCATGTCGCGGCGCTCGCGAATGGCCCGGTACACCGCGTCACGCTCCTGCGGGTCAAAGGCGTGCCGGGTCATGGCCGGAACAGCGCCGCCGCAGCCTGCGGATTGCTCGGCAGGTAGAAGTGGATATAGGACGCCGTCAGTCGGCCGTCTCGGAACACCGCTTCGCTGGTGCGCCGGTAGTTTGGACATTCGCCCTGTGCCAGCGCTTCCAGCCGGGTATCCAGCAAGGAGTGATGGAAGGTGTGGCCACGCAGCGTCCCCTCGGGCAAACGTACCTCCTGCAGCGCCAGCGCAGCCAGGCGCAGCTGCATCGCCGCCTTGCCCGGCAGCACCCCGGCCATGCGGTGCTGCACGCCGTCGCGGTCGGTCAGGGCGTCAAACAGATACAACATCCCGCCGCACTCGGCGACCACTGGCTTGCCCGCAGCGTGATGAGCGTGCAGCGCCTGCGCCATCGAGGCATTGGCCGCCAGGCTCTCACCATGCAGTTCCGGGTAGCCGCCGGGCAGATACACGCTGTCTACCTCGGGCAGAGCCCTGTCAGCCAGCGGCGAGAAGAAGATCAGCTCGGCGCCCATTGCCTGCAGCAGCGCCAGATTGGCCTGATAGACAAAGGCAAAGGCCTGATCTCGCGCCACACCGATACGCACGCCCGCCAACAGCGGCTGCAGAGTCTCGGCACTCGGTGCCGGGAAGCTCACCGGTTCCGGCAGGGGCGCGCCACTGCTCTGCTCCAGCGCATCGGCCGCAGCATCCAGCCGCGCCAGCAGGTCCGGCAGCTCTGCCGCCTGCACCAGACCGAGATGCCGGCTGGGCAGTTCCATATCTGTCGACCTGGGCAGGCCGCCATACCAGTGCAGGCTGTCTGGCAGACTGTCGCGCAGAATCTCGCCATGACGCGCGCTGCCAAGCTTGTTGCCCAGCACCCCGGCAAAGCCCAGATCCGGCTGGAAGTTCGCCAGTCCCCAAGCCACCGCCGCAAAGGTTTGCGCCATACCGGAGCCATCGATCACGCCCAGTACCGGCACGCCAAACTCACGGGCAAGATCAGCCGCAGACGGCGTACCGTCGAACAGCCCCATAACCCCTTCAATCAGGATCAGATCAGCCTCGGCCGCCGCTTCCCAGAGCAGCCGACGAGACTGTTCCAAACCCACCATCCACAGGTCCAGCTGATATACCGGCGCACCACTGGCGGCCTGCAGAATCATCGGATCGAGAAAGTCCGGGCCACATTTGAACACCCGCACCTTTCTACCCTGCCGGCTGTGCAGCCGCGCCAGCGCGGCGGTTACCGTGGTTTTGCCCTGCCCCGAGGCCGGTGCGGCGATCAGCATCGCCGGGCACATGCAAGCACTCAAAACTCCACCCCTTTCTGCGCCTTGATACCCGCCTTGAAGGCGTGCTTGGTCATGCCCATATCGGTCACGGTATCGGCGGCCTCAACCAGCGCCGGCGGTGCACCGCGCCCGGTGACGACCACATGCTGATGGGCCGGCCGCGCCTGAATATCGGCGATCACCTGATCCAGCTGCAGGTAGCCATATTTCAGTGCGATATTCAGCTCATCCAGCAGCACCAGCGCGACCTGCGGATCGCGCATCAGCTCGACCGCGACCGCCCAGGCCGCTTCGGCCTTGGCAATGTCGTCCTGCCGGTCCTGAGTTTCCCAGGTAAAGCCGGCGCCCATGACGTGGTAGCGCACCTCATCGGGAAAGCGCCGGAAGAAGGTTTCCTCACCGGTGCTGCGCGCGCCCTTGATGAACTGCACGATGCCCACCCGCAGACCATGCCCCAGCGCACGTGCCGCCATGCCGAAACCGGAGCTGCTCTTGCCCTTGCCATTGCCGGTCAGCACCAGCAGCACCCCGCGCTCATCGGGCGCCTGGGCGATTTTCTCGTCGACCACCTGCTTCTTGCGCTGCATCCGCTCGCGGTGGCGCTGATCGCGCTCGGCAGACTCGCTCATGCGCGCTGGCTCGCGTTACCGAGCAGCGCTGCTGCACTGCGCGCACCCACGTAAAGAACCACCGCCACGGCAACGTAGGCCGCCATGGTGCTCAGATAGGACGGGTAGTAATGGGCCAGCCGCTCGATCATGCCGATAAAGGTCGGCTCGGCGTAGCGGCCGGAGAACCAGTAGAAACCACCACTGGTGAAGACCTGACAGACCAGCGCGCTGATCATCATGGTCGGCAACAGAACCAGCAGCGACGAGGCCTGGTCACGGTGCCAGCCAGCGTACAGGCGGCCGCCAAACCAGAGTGCAGCGTAACCGGGCAGCAGCGCCCAGTAGGCGATAGTCATGCAGTGGTGACCGGCATTTACCCAGCCGACCGTCATCACGTCCACTACAAAAGCGGCTGCGAAGAACAGCGGGTACGCCCAGAGCGGACGCAGAAATACACCAACCAGGAAAAACACCGCCCAGGAGGCGCTTGGCAGGTTGAGCTGCGGGAAGTGGCTACCACGGGTCATGATCAGGAGCGCCAGCAACAGCGCGCCAACCACCAGTTGGGTATGTTTCGAGGTTTTCAGCACAGCTCTCTCCTTTACGGTTTATCCAAGCATCAGTGCCGGGCGGCGCCCGGCTTTTTCATTCAGGGCGCCACCGCGAACGGCGGCGCCAGTCAAACGACGCGATTACAGCGGCTGGTAGCGCAGGGTCAGATACCCTGCGCGGCCCGGCTGCGTGTAGGTCGAGGCGGTTTCATACTCGTTGTCGAACAGGTTGCTGACCCGCGCCTGAACGCGCCAGGCATGGCTTAGCCAGTACTCGGCCCGCAGCTCGACCGTGTTGTAGCCATGCATGTCGCTGGTGTTGGTCGCGTTGTCCCAGCGGCGGCCCTCGGCGTGGACGCTCGCACCCAGGCCGATACGGCCGAAACGGCGGCCCACATCCAGGTTGAAGATCTGCTCGGGAACGCGGCGCAGCAGCAGATCGTCATTGGCGCCGCTGGAACGGTTCTCAGGGTCCTGCAGGGTCAGGTTGGCCTGCCAGTTCCAACCCAGCTGCTGGGTCAGTACTTCCAGCTCCAGACCGGTAATGCGCGCCTTGTCGACGTTCTCGGCCATCGACACCCCACCCACGCGGACGCTGGCAATCATGTCGTCGATGTCATTGCGGAAGGCGTTGGCCGACCAACTGCCCCAGCGGTGCTGGCCACGCAGGCCCACTTCGATGTTGTGCGAGGTTTCCGCCTGGATATCCGGATTGCCGTAACCGGGGAAATACAACTGATTGAAGGTCGGCGCACTGAAGGCCGTGCCATAGCTGGAGGTCAGGCTGATGCTGTCGGTCAGCGCATAGCCATAGCCAACACTGCCGGTAGTGTGTTCACCGTAGGCCTCGTTGTCGTCGTGGCGCAGACCCAGCTGCCATTCATGACGGCCGGCGTGCAGCAGATATTGCGCAAACAGGCCGTGGTTGAAACGGCTGTCTTCCGGGTAATCAACGCTGCTGCTGATGCTGTCTTGCTGCCAGTCGTACCCGACGGTGAGCAACTGGTTTTCGCTAAGCGCAAGATCGTTCTGCCAGCTGGCACTGTCGCGGCGCGTGTCATAACGCGTATCAAAGCTACTGCCCTTGAAGTTTTCGTTCTTGTCCTCGCTATGGCCGATCTGCAGCGTCACATCCCAGAACGACACCGGAGAATATTTGGCGCGCACGCCATACGCGCTGAGCACACTGTCGGCATTGGCCTTGTTACCGGAGTCGTAATCGTTGTGCGACTCAACCTGAAGCAGGTTGGCATCGAGCAGCAAGCCGCTGGCAAAGCGATAGCCCCCGGACAGGTTGGCCGACAGCTCACGGTAGCCATCGTGGTCCACTTCCCGCGACGGGCGCGCATCATAGCCTTCGGTATCCAGGCTGCTGACGCCCAGGTTGAACCAGGCGTTGTCATTCCCACCGGACACACCGGCAGTAGCGGCGCGATGCTGGCGACTGCCAATGGTGGTCGAGAAATACGGCGTCAGGCCATCGCCCCCCTTGCGGGTGAAGATCTGCACCACCCCGCCAATGGCCTCGGAGCCATACAGGCTTGAGCGCGGACCGCGGACAATCTCGATCCGCTCGATCTGCTCAACCGGCAGGTTCTGCAACGCAGCAACACCCGAGGTAGCCGAGCCGATGCGCACGCCGTCGATCATCACCAGAACGTGCTTGTCGTTACTGCCGCGAATCTGCAGCGAGGTGCTCTTGCCCGGACCACCGTTGTTGATCAGGTTGACCCCGGAGGCGCGGCGCAGCAGCTCTTCAGCGGTATTGACCTGCAACCGCTCGATATCGATCCGCTCGAAAACGGTAGTGGCCGCAATGTTGCTGGCCTGGCTGGTGCGGGTGGCAGTGACAACATCGCTGCCGAGATCCAGAGCACTGGCAAAGGAAAGGGAAGAAAGGCCAAGAAGGCCCAGCGCCAGAGGGGCGCGTGCAGGAATAGTCATGCTGTGTGGTTGCTCCGTCGTACCCACCCGTACGACATTGTCGAATCGGGACAGACGGAGACGGCAGGAACACGGCATGAACACAACGGAAGACGCCGTACACCTACAGCGCCCACCGCACTGTCGTGAAAGGCATCAGGCCGGTCTCCGGGCTTGCGAGTGGACGTGAGTCCGGCGACCTGAGCCTTCCCATGCATCGAGCACAGTGGCGTATATCAGGCGCCTCGCCAAATAGGCGGACGTCGCTTACCGTTGCGGGGGCAGCGCCGGAATTGTCTGATCTGGCAGACGCACCGGCTTCCCAGTTTCACCCTCCTCGAGATGGAGGGCACCTGAAGCGCGGCAGAGAGTAGTGGCCACCTCCCGCCCTGTCAAGCTCGGGCTCTGCATGCCCCCGGCGCCCCGCAGCAACCGGGCGTCGGGGGCACCACGCTTTCGGCACAACAGTTTCCCCGACGCTCAATTAGGCCTATAACTGAGCAAACGTCCCCACCTTGCCCAGGAGGAAGACATGTTTGAGCCGGGCCACCTGCATATCAACCGCATGCGCCTGCTGCCCAGCGATAGCGGGTTCAGTATCGACATTCACTACACCATCGCGGACCAGTGCCGTGCAGTCGAGTTCAGCGTCGATGGCACGATTAACGATGCCGAGGTGCACGAACACTTTTCGCTGCCACGCGATACGGCGTTCAACTTCGCCAGCAATATCGATCATATTCTGCGCCGCCACGGGGTGTTGACGCCGGAGTTCATGTCACTGAAAGCGCACCATGAATATGACGCCGTGTTCGAAGATATCCGCGCGCGGCTGCATGCCTGGAACGGCGAGCCAATTGACTCCAGCCATCTGGGCTAGCACCGAGGCGACCGAAAAACAGGCACAAAAAAACCCCAGTTCTTGCGAACTGGGGCTTCTTGAATAATGGCGCAGCGGACGGGACTCGAACCCGCGACCCCCGGCGTGACAGGCCGGTATTCTAACCAACTGAACTACCGCTGCGCATCGTTCTTCCGAACGCCGTAAATCGCCTTGAAGTCGATCAACTTGTCCGTCGGAACTGGCGCGCATTCTATAGATTCCACCAACCGAGTCAAGCACTTGCAGACGATTTATTGAAAATTTCTTCAGTGTGCCCGTTCGGCACTCAGTTCATCTGCATTGCCGCCTTTTCCGCCCCCGGGGTTGCCGGTCGCAACCACAGCCGACAGACCGCCGGAACCACCAGCAATGTCAGTACGGTGGACGCGAGCAGCCCCGAAATAATCGCCCAGGCCATCGGCGGCCAGAGTGTCGAACTGGAGAATGCCAACGGCAGCAGCCCGGCGATGGTAGTGGCGGTGGTCAGCAAAATCGGACGGGTTCGACGCATCACGGCATCCGACACCGACTGATCGATCGGCCTGCCCTGCGCCAGTCCCTGATCGACCACATCGATCAGCACAATCGCGTTGTTGACCACAATACCGACCAGGGCAATCACCCCAAGCAACGACTGGAAGCCAAACGGCACACCGGAGAACACCAGCCCCGGCAACACCCCGGCACTGGCCAACGGGACCGTGAGCAAAACAATGCCAAGACGTTTGAACGAATTGAACTGCAGCAACAGGAAGAACAACAGCAGCAGGATACCGATCGGTGCCGTGGTAAAGAGCGCACGGTTGGCGTCGCCAGACCCTTCGCTGTCACCGCCGATTTCCAGCCGGGTCCCTGCCGGCAGCGCGGCATCCGCCAGCCGCGCCTGCAAGCCACCCAGCACCTGACTGAAACTGAAACCCTGCTCCAGCCCCGCAGTAACGGTCAGCACCCGCACGCCATCACGCTGCCGGATACTCGCCGGCTGCCAGGCCGGTACCACCCTCGCAACCGCGGTCAGCGGCACCGCCTGCCCTGCGGCATTGAAAACGTTCGCGGACAACAAACGTTGCAGCGATTGCTGACTGCCCTCATGGGTGCGCAGCAGAATCGGGATCGGGTCCAGCTCCTGACGGTACTGTTCCACCGTCGTCCCCAGACTCTGACGGAACAGCGCCTGGGCAACGTCCGCGCGGGTGAGACCAAAGCGCTGCGCCTGGGCATCATCCACCTCAATCTTGACCGTTGGTACGCCGAGGTCGATATCGTGACGCACGTCTACCGCGCCGGGAACCTGCTTGAGTACGGCAAACAGCTGCTCGGCGGCGGCAATGCGCTGACGATCATCGTGGTGATAGACCCGCAGCTCGACCGGCGCCTCGCGCGGCGGCCCCTGACCCAGCGTGGTGGCTACCACATCCAGCTCCGGCCACTGCGTAGACACGCGCTCGCGCACCCAATGCTGCAGCGAGGCGGTATCTCCCAGCGCACTGGTGTTGACCACCAGCCGGGCACGGTTCGGCGCCTTCGGAAAGCGGTTGAGGTTGTAGTAAAAACTCGGGCCGGTAGCACCCACGAAGCGATGCACCGACAGTACGCCCGGCTGCGCCATCAATTCCCCTTCCAGCAGGGCTGCCACCTCGGTGGTATGGCGCTGATCCGTCCCCTCCGGCATGAACAGCTCGACCACCAATTGCGGCCGGTCGGCATTGGGGAAGAATTGCAGCTTGATCAGCGGAGCCAGCGCCAGACTCAGTGCAACCACCCCGGCGCCCAGCAGCAGCATGCGCTTCGGCGCGCGCTCACTGAGCCGCGCCAGAGCTGATGCAAAGGCTTCCATCCGCGGGTTCATGCGCGTCGCAGCCGGTTTGAGAAAGTGCCCTGACAGCATCGGCGCGACACTGATCGCCAGCAGATAACTGACGATCAGCGTGAGCATGATCATGACCGGAATCCCGCGGGTAAAATCTGCCGTTCCGCCCTTCGACAGCAGCATCGGCGTAAAGGCTGCCAGCGTGGTGGCGGTAGACGCGCCCAGTGGACCGGCCAACTCCCGCACCGCACCAAAGGCCGCCTGCCAGCGGGCCTCGCCGGCATTCAGGCGATCCTGAATGTTCTCGACCATGACAATCGCATTGTCGATCAGGATACCCAGCGAGATGACCATCCCGATCACCGCGATCTGGTGCAGGATACCGCCCCCGAGGTCGTAGAGCCCAAGACTGATCAGCGCCACCAGCGGCAGCATGGCTGCCACCAGAATCCCCATCCGCCAGCCCATCCCCAGCAGCACCACAGCGACGATGATCAGCACACTGCTGAGCAGGTTCTGCTCCAGCCCCTCCAGCCGCTCCTTGACCTGATCGGGCTGGAAGAACATTTCATCGACCTGCAGCGGCGCAAACTCCGGGCGCAAGGTATCCAGCCGCGCACGCAACTGCTCGCCAAAGCGGATAGCGTCGACCTGCCCCCGCTCCAGAATCAGCCCGACCAGAACGCTCTGATCACCATCAAACCAGGCCCGCTCGCCAATCGGCTCGACCGGACCACGCCAGATATCAGCGATGGCTGCGAGCGGCACGCTGCCGCCGTTCGGCAGCGGAATCTGGGTCGCCTTGAGTGCGTCCAGATCAACAAATTCACTGTTGGGCAGCACGCCGAGCCGCTGCGAACCCACCACAACAAAGCCGCCGGGAATAACCTGATTACGCTGCGCCAGCACGCTCGACAGCGCCTGCGGCGACAAACCGAGCCGGCGCAGCTCGGCATCGTGCAGCGCGATAGTGATCTGCTCCTCGGTGTCGCCATACAGTTCAACCCGCGCCAGCCCCGGCAGATCCATCAATTGGCGCTTCAGGCGCTCGGCCTCATCACTCAGGCGCACCACCGAGGCATCGCCACGCAGTGCCAACACCACCGCAGGAATATCCAGCAGCCGGTCATCCAGCTCGATGCTGCGCACCCCGGCGGGAAACGACAGCTCCGCGCGCGTCATTGCCTGACGTACACGATCCCAGGCCGCATCGGTGTCGTAGATATTGTCATCCAGCATGACCGATACCAGCGCGACGCCAGTGCGAGCGGTAGCCTTGATGAAATCGACTTCCGATACCTGCGACAGCTCATCGGACAAGGGCTCCAGCACCAGACGCTCGACCGATTCGGCCACCGCGCCGGGGTAAATCACCGTGATCAAGCCAGCCCGATACGGAAAGCTGGGATCTTCCTGTCGCGCCATGGTCAGGTAGGACGCAACACCCAGCAGCGCCAGCATCACCACCACCATACCCAGCAGGCGAGGACGCAACACGCGGCGCAGGTTCATGGCAGCATCTCCACGCTGTCGCCGTCAGCCAATCGGCTGAGGCCGGCGTAGACCACCTGATCACCGGCAGCCAATGCGCCCTCACCAATCAGCGCTCGCTCCCCCTCAAAGCCGGCAACCGCAATGCCAACCCGCTCTACCCGCTCCCCCTCCAGGCGAAACACCGACAGCCCCTCAGCCGAGCGCATCACCGCAGCCAGGGGAACGCTCAGGCCATCCTTGCGCACCGGTTGCAGACCAACCTCCAGTGCCTCCCCTGCCATGACCTGCGCATTCAGGCTGACCACCAGCGGATACAGCACCGAGCCAATCGACGCACCGCGACCGATCTCTGCCAGCCTCCCCTCCAGCTGCACATCACGCAGCACCGACCACACCGGCACCACCTGACCGACCTCAAGCCCCTGCAGCAACTCTGCCGGCACCAGTACCTCTACCTCCGCACCGCCGCTCGCAGCCATCTTCAACACCGGCTGACCTGCGGCGACAAACTCGCCGGGCTCGACCAGCAAGTCTTCGATGGTGCCGTCGAAAGGCGCGCGCATGCGGCTTTCACTGTTCAGCTGTTCGCTCTGCTGCAAACTTGCCCGGGCGCTCCGAACACCGGCCTGCAGCGCCTCCAGCCGCGCCGCCTGCTGCTCCTGATCGGCCTTCGAAAGTGCGCCGCGCTGGAACAGCTGCTCGGTACGCTGCAGATCTCTGCGCGCCTGCGCTGCCTGCACCTGCAGCTCGGCCAGCCGCGCCCGGGCTGCATCACGCGCCGGCTCGAGCTGGGGGTTATACAACGTCGCCAGAACGTCGCCGGCGGCAACGGCCTGCCCAAGCTGCAACGGTCGGCTCGCCAGCGTGCCGCCAACCTGAAAGGTCAGACTGGCGCGCTGCCGGGCCCGGGCGCTGCCAGCGAAATGCAGCATCTCTGCCTGATCGGCTGCGGCGACCTCCGCGACCCTGACCGGCACGCGCTCCTGCGCAGCCACAACCGGTCCGTCCACACCCTCTGCGCGACAACCCGCCAGCGCCAGACCCGCTATCAACGCTGAAGACAGCGCCAAGAAATGACCACACCGCCCTTGCCAACCTGATGCACAGACCATCATCCTGCTCCCGGAAAGAAAACCTGATTAACACTCTGTCAGAGATTGACATATTGTCAACAAATGACAGACTGTTTTTTACTACCGCAATCGAGAGAGCCGATGAGCGCCAACGAACGCAGAGAACGGGAAAAGCAGGAACGCCGGGAAAGCATTCTCGACAGTGCCGAACAGTGCTTCTTCAGCAAGGGTTACGAACGCACCGCAATGGATGAGATCGCCCGCGGCGCGCAGCTCAGCCGCGCCCTCCTGTATGTCTATTTCAAGGACAAGGCGGCGATCATGCGAGGGCTTATGCTGCGCGCCGGACAGCAGTTGCTCACGCGCTTTCAGGCCGCACAGGCAGCCGGTGGCAGCGGCCTGGAGCAGTTGCAGCGTATCGGCTGGAGTTATTACCAGTTCAGCGTTGAGGCGCCGGACTACTTCGACCTGCTGACCGATGCCAGCACCTTTTCTCATCTGGTCGACAGCGATGAGCAGCTGCAGGAGTTGGCCAGTTGCTACGACCAGTCGATGGCCTGCATGATCCAGTCTCTCACCGATGGTGTCGCCGACGGCAGCCTGCACCCTGAGCGCGTGGCAGACCCTGTGTTGACGGCCTGCTACCTGCGTGGTGCGCTGCATGGCGTAATCCTGCAGACACGCCAGCCAGACCCCTGTGAGCAGCCACAAATGCCCGCCGAACAGCTGATTGGCTACACCCTGCAGATGCTCAACCATTCCATGCGTGCCTGAACCCGGCGCTTGTTATCCGCAGTGGCTGCGCCCATGATGGGTCAGGTATTTATCCCAAGGAGAATCCCATGCCCTGGTATGGATGGCTTTTCATGGTGCTGGCGTTGGGCAGCATAATCGGCAGCCTGCTTTTGCTGCGGGACAACGCCGGCAGCAACCGCGTCAGCCCGGAGACACTGGCCAAGGTCAAGGCCCGCGAAGCGCAGCTCAAGGCTGAGGAAGCCGAGGAAGAAAAGCGCTGAACAACGCGGTAGACTATGCAGCTGATACGCCAGACTTCAACCAGGCGCCGCCGCGGTGCCGCATCTACACGACGCTGACAAACCATGGTCAATTCACTACAAGCTCAACTGCTCAAGGCCGGACTGGTCGACGAGAAGAAACTCAAGCAGGCGCAACGCGCCAAGAAGAAGGAAGCCAAGGCCCAGCCGGCTGGCGACGCTGGCCCCAGCGCGGCGCAAAAAGCCCGCGAACAAAAGGCCGAACGTGACCGCGAGCTGAACCAGCAGCGCCAGGCCGAAGCCGCACGCAAGGCGGCCGAAGCCCAGGCCAAGCAGATGATCGAACAGAACGTGGTCGATCGCACCGGTGGCGAAACGCCCTATCAGTTCGTCAGCAAGAACAAGATCAAGAAGATCCACGTTACCGAGGAACAGTTCGGCCTGCTCAGCCGCGGTCGCCTGGGCATTACCCGGCTATCAGGCGGCTTCGTGCTGATCCCCCTGGACATCGCCGAAAAAGTCCGCGAACGCGCCCCCCACTGGCCTGTCCATGTTGCAGAAGTGAAGAAAGAAACGCCTGCAGAGGACGATCCGTACGCGGGATATGAAATCCCCGACGATCTGATGTGGTAAAGCAAATCGGCCGCCCATGGGCGGCCGATTTGTTCAGGCGTCTACTTCGCCAGCCGGAGTCATCGGCTCGTTACCCGCCCCCTTCTCCTCACGATCGTGCTGTCGCTGACGCTCCTGATCGTAATCGGCCTCGGAACAACTGGGCTTGTGCATAAAGGTCTTTGAAACGTCGATCAGCCCCACATGTTCAATGGTGCGGCGGCCAATCAGCACCGGATAGTTCATGTCACCCCGGTCACGCAGGGAAAACTGCTCCTCGTAAACCCGGTCGCCCATGCAGATCGACATCTTGACCACCGGCCGGCGATCAGACCCACCCGCACCGCGCACCAGAATGCGGCGAAACACCGGGCGTTCAAAGTGCATGGTGACCATCTCGTCGGTGTCTGCATCACGCACCGGCACATCGTAGCGGACCCATTCGTGGCCCATGTGCTCGAACTCCTCGATATTGACCGCATGCATCGACGAGGTCAGTGCGCCGGAATCCACCTTGATCTTGACCGCCGTGTATTCAGGCAGAATGAGGCCCTTCTCGATCCATCCGACGACTCTGGGTCCGAACCGAACCGGCTCATCCGCCGCCGACACACCCGTTCCGGCCATGGCACACCACAGACCAACCGATAACGCTGCCACTTTCACTACTGACCGCATGAGATACCCTTACCTTGGTTGACCACCAGCCTTGCAGCCGGCGAAACAGAGCGTGCGACACCGCGCACCTTATAAGCAAAGATCACAAAAACAGATAACCCCTTGCAAGCCCGGCTCGCTTGCAGTCAAATCGCCAGCACGGATGACGGGAAAATACCGCTCAGGTTTTGACGTATTCAACCGATAACCTTAAGGCCACTGCGAACAGGATTCGTTGCCGGCACCACAAAAAAATAACAGACACAAGCACAAGGCGTGCGGAGGTTTCATGAAGCTGTTGCGCAACATTCGAATCAGTCAGCGAGTTTGGCTGATCATGATTATTGCCCTGGCCAGCACCCTGATGACAGAAGGGCTTTCGCTGTCCAACCTGCATCGGGAAATCCGCGACGGCGAAATCGTCAAGGCAACCCATCTGGTCGAGGTTGCGCATGATCTCATGGCCTTCTACCACCAGAAAGAGCTCAACGGCGAACTGACCGGCGAACAGGCCCGCAAGGAAGCCCTGAGTGCACTGGCTGCGCTGCGCTACGACGGGAACGAATATTACTGGGTAAATGACATGAACAACATCATGATCATGCACCCGCTTGCTCCCCAGACAGTCGGCACCGACCTCTCCACCATGCGCAACCAGGAAGGCGTCAACGTCATCGCCGAAATGGTGCGCAAGGCACGCAGCGAAGGCACCGCTAGCTTCCAGTACTCCTGGCCCAAACCGGGCGAGGAGGAAGGATCACAGAAGATCGCTGCATTCAAGCATTTCAAGCCCTGGGACTACATGGTGGGTACAGGCATTTATGTTGACGCCATGCAGGCCAAATTCCGCGACGCGCTGATCAATTCACTGGTTGTCAGCGTACTGGTGATTCTGGTCATGTTCATGCTGCTGTTTGTCATCGGCCGGAGCATTTCCCAGCCGCTGGACAAGATCGTCAACGCCATGCGCGGCATTGCCAGTGGCGAGGCCGACCTGACCCGCCGTCTGGACGACGACGCCCGCGATGAACTGTCGCAGATCGCCAGTTACTTCAACCGCTTCAACCGCAACCTGGCAGATATCATTGGCCAACTGGGCGACAGCGCGCGTCAACTGATCAGCTCCAGCCAGCAACTGGACCAGATCAGCAACAACAGCCTGCGCGACATGAGCCGCCAGTCGGAACGCATGGAGCTGATGGCCACCGCCATCAACGAAATCACCTACGGCGTTCAGGACGTAGCCCAAAACGCCAACGCCGCCGCCCAGGAGGTAGAAAACGCCAACCAGGGCGCAGCCAACGGTCGCCAGCAGGTCGAACAGACCATCCACGAGATTCGCTTGCTGTCCGACAGCGTCAATACGGCCGTGCAGCATATGGAAACCCTGTCCAGCGATGCCCATGAAATTACCTCGGTACTTGATGTGATCCGTAACATCGCCGAGCAGACCAACCTGCTGGCACTCAACGCAGCCATTGAGGCGGCACGCGCCGGCGAGATGGGTCGCGGCTTTGCCGTGGTGGCAGATGAAGTGCGCAATCTGGCCCAGCGCACCCAGCAGTCGACTGAAGAAATTCACAATATGATCAGCAAGCTGCAGACCAATACCCAGACGGTCGTCGGCGTGATCAATGAAAGCAGCCGCCACTCTCAGGCGAGCGTAGACCAGGTGAACGAAGCCGGCGCGGCACTCGAACAGATTGCCCAGTCGATGCAGCAACTGGTCGCACTCAACGCCTCGATCGCCAGCGCAACCACCCAGCAGTCAACCGTGGTCGAAGACGTCAATCGCAACGTCACCGAAGCGGCTGAACTGGCCCGCGAGACCACCGACGGCGCCCGCGAAACCGCGCAGGCCGGTCAACACCTCGCCAGCCTGGGCCGGCAGATCGACGAACTGGTGCGCCGCTTCAGGATCTGATTGGCCTGCCGCAGCGAAAAAGCCCGGCCCGGATTCCCGGGCTGGGCTTTTTTGTGATTCATCTCGGGCGATCAGTGCGAGCCTCCACTTGCGGCTTACCGTTTTATGCATGCGCGGTTGTCGTGTCAGTCTTTCGCCTTCA
>NZ_NBYK01000002.1:0-89015 GCF_002197985.1 Halopseudomonas aestusnigri | reverse complement strand
TCTAGCGGGGGCCGGCAGAACTCGTCGCTGCGCTCCTTAAACAGGCTGCCGTCCTTTTTCCCGCCAGCCCTGCGCTACTCACCCGCGTAAACGGGACCAACCCCGGTGCACACCCGACCATTCGCGCATTCGCTTAACTGCATCGCCGCCTTGTCACGCTGCCCCAAACTTGCCAAAGAACCACAAAAAAGCCCTGCCCGGTTTCCCGAGCAGGGCTTTTTTTCAGCTCAATGCGTTACAGCACCATCACCGCAATCCAGCCGAAAATGATCAGCGGCAGGTTGTAGTGGATAAAGGTCGGCACCACGGTGTCCCAGATGTGGTTGTGCTGCCCGTCCACGTTCAGACCCGCGGTCGGGCCGAGGGTCGAGTCAGACGCGGGGGAACCGGCATCACCCAGCGCCGCAGCGGTACCGACCAGAGCAACAATCGCCGCCGGGCTGAAGCCCAGCTGCATTGCCAGCGGTACATAGATTGCCGCGATAATCGGAATGGTCGAGAACGACGAACCGATGCCCATGGTAATCAGCAGCCCGACCAGCAACATCAGCAGCGCCGCCAGCGCACGATTGTCGCCAATCACTGCCGCAGAGCTGTCGACCAGTGTCCCGATGGCGCCGGTAGCCCGCATCACTTCGGCAAAGCCGGCGGCCGCAATCATGATAAAGCCGATCATTGCCATCATCTTCATGCCTTCGGTGAAGACACCGTCAGCCTCACGCCAGCGCACAACTCCCGACACCGAGAAGATCACGAAGCCGGCAAGCGCCCCCATGATCATCGAATCCAGCCACAGCTGAATGACAAAGGCTGCGACCACGGCGGCGAGCGCAACCAGCAGCGACATCGGGTTGTAACTGCTTTCCGTACGCTCTACCTCGCTGATCCGCTGTTCATCGTAGGCACGCGGCTTGCGATAACTGATAAAGACCGCCACCAGCAGACCGAACAACATGCCCAGCGCCGGCAGTGCCATGGCATGCATGACATTGACACCGTCCACGACAACGCCGCTTTCGGCAACATTGGCCAGCAGAATGTCATTGAGGAAAATGCCGCCAAAACCGACCGGCAGGAACATGTAGGGGGTAATCAAGCCAAAGGTCAGCGCACAGGCTACCGCCCGACGATCCAGCTGCAAGCGCGCCATGACGAACAGCAACGGCGGCACCAGCAACGGGATAAAGGCAATGTGGATAGGCAGGATGTTCTGCGAGGAGATAGCAACGCCCAACAGCACCAGCAACAGCATCAGCTTGAGTACCGTGCCGCTGCCCTCTCGGCGGCTATCTACCAGTCGCAGCCCCTTATCGGCCAGCGCGTGCGCCAGGCCCGACTTGGCGATTGCCACGGCAAAGGCACCCAGCAAGGCATAACTCAGAGCAATATTTGCGCCCTTGCCCAATCCTGATTGGAAGGTGCTCAGCGTCGCTTCCAGACCAAGCCCACCCAGCAGGCCACCGGTCAAGGCGCCGAAGATCAGCGCGACTACCACGTGCACCCGGCACAGGCTCAGTATCAGCATCACGGCAACAGCCGCTACCACTGCGTTCATTGCACACTCCCCATGTTTTCTCTGCCGCCCTTTACGGCCACCACATACCGACGCCAGAAGGCAGGCGCCCCAAAGGTCGCGTACTCTGCCCCACTGCCCCGACGCTGTCAAAAAGCACTGACCAAAGGCGGCCTGGCAGTCATATCGGGTACAGTAACCCTCCAACTTTGTAATAGAGGCCCGCCATGCATCACATCGTCATTGTCGCCGGCAGCAGCCGGGTTGATAGCCAAACCGCCAAAGTCGCCGGATTCATTCGCAACCGCCTGATTCGAGCGCACGATCTGGAAGCAGACGCGGTATCCATCATAGATCTGGGGCGCTCCCCTCTCCCGCTATGGCCGGCGGACGAAAGTGGCCCTTGGGAAGAATACGAGGCACGCCTCAGTCGGGCAGACGCCGTCATCATCCTCGCCCCGGAGTGGCATGGCATGGCGTGCCCCGCGATCAAGAACTTCTTCCTTTATGCAAGCAAGGCGCAATTGGCACACAAGCCGGCCATGCTGGGCGGCATTTCTGCCGGGGTTGGCGGCGCCTTTCCGATCAGCGAATTGCGCGCCTCCAGTTACAAGAATTGCCGCCTTTGCTACATCCCCGAGCATCTCATCGTGCGCGATGTTAACCACGTCATGAACGGCGAAGAACCCGAATCCGCAGCCGATGAGCGCCTGCATCAGCGGCTGGATTACAACCTCGATGTGCTGCTGCATTACACCCGGGCCCTGGCCGGCATTCGTCCACTGATTGACATGAGCAACCCCGCTTTTGTCAACGGCATGTCCTGATCAGGGCTCGCATTAGACTAAAGTACAGGTCACCAGCCTGGCGGCCTGCAGGGCCTGACACAGAGCCGCTGCTGCCACTTCATCAGGTCAATTTCAAGACACTCGCATGACAGTTCGACGATGGTCGTAAGGTCATGCGTGCGGTCGCGTGCTTTATTTCCCTCGGCGTAACCCATGCCACACTTCACATCAGGAGAATAACAATGAAGCATGTGACTCCCCTTGCGCTTGCCGTTACCGCGGCGATCGCCTGCAGCAGTGCACAGGCTGCGGGATTCGCAGACGATGCCACCGCATCACTGCAGCTGCGCAACTTCTATTTCAATCGCGATTTCAGAGATCCCGGCGCACAGTCCAAGGCGGAGGAATGGGCCCAGGGCTTCATCTTCAAGGCAGAATCCGGCTATACGCCGGGCCCGCTGGGCCTGGGTGTCGACGTCTACGCAGGCCTTGGCATCAAGCTCGACTCCGATGATGAGCGTGCCGGTTCCGGACTGCTGGCCAATGCCTATGGTGACGAAGGCGCAGACAGCTACAGCGAGGCGACGGCCGCAATCAAGGCCCGCCTGTCCAACTCGGTACTCAAGGTTGGCGGCCTGATGCCAAAACTGCCGATTGCCAGTTCGGGTGACTCGCGTCTGCTGCCCCAGAGCTTCAGCGGCGCCAGCCTCGCCATCAACGAAATCGAGAATCTCGATATCCAGGCCGGCCAGTTGCGCGAGGTGAACTACCGCAACAGCAGCAACCGGGAGGACATCCTCTCCACCGTTGGCGGCGCATCCGATCGCTTCAACTACCTTGGCGGCAGCTACGCCTTCAACAGCAAGAACACCACCATTGGCCTCTGGCGCGCGGAGCTTCAGGACGTCTACAACCAGAATCTGGTCAATCTGATTCACACCCAGCCAGTGGGAGACTGGAAGCTCGGCGTCAATCTGGCCTGGTTCGACAGCGGCGATGATGGTAATCAGCCGCTCAAGATCGATCATCAGCTGACTTCGCTGACACTGTCCGCAGCAACCGGACCCCACACCTTCCGCGTTGGCTATCAGGACAGCGACGGCGATACCGCCTTCCCGTATCTGGCGGAAACCGATCCGTACATCGTCAACTATGTGCAGATTCTCGATTTCGCCCGGGCCGACGAACAGTCCTGGCAAGCGCGCTACGATCTCAACTTTGCCGCGCTCGGCATCCCCGGCCTGAACGCCTTTGCCCGTTATGTTACCGGCGACAACTTCGACGTTGGTGGTACCGAGGGTAAGGAATGGGAGCGCGATATCGATGTCAGTTACACCGTTCAGAGCGGCACGTTCAAAAACCTCGCGCTGCGCTGGCGTAATGCGATGGTCCGCTCCGACGCCACCCGGGATATCGACGAGAACCGCCTGATCCTGAGCTACAGCATTGCCCTGAAGTAATCCTGCTCCATCCAGGCCCCCCACACGATTGCCTGGAATTTAGCCGCTGCGCCACCCCCGATTGGTCGCAGCGGTTTTTTTCCCTCACCAGCACAGAGCCCTTGCCCGTAAAGCGCAAAGGGTTTGGTGCCTATTCGGTGGAGACGCCCTTGGCTTACTCCACCCTACCGCGCAGCACCAACCCGCAGGGCTGACCAAGCCGCACGCGTGTCCGCCGGTGACCTGCACCGAGCGCTGCGTTGCCAACAATTCGGTGGAGACGCCTTGGCTTACGCCACCCTACCGCGCAGCACCAACCCGTAGGCCGGACTAAACCGCAGGCGTGTCCGCCAGTGACCTGCACCGAGCGCTGCGTTGCCAACAATTCGGTGGAAACGCCTTGGCTTACGCCACCCTATCGCGTAGCACCAACCCGTAGGGCGGTCTAAGCCGCAGGCGTGTCCGCCAGTGACCTGCACCGAGCGCTGCGTTGCCAACGATTCGGTGGAGATACCTTGGCTTACGCCACCCTACCGCGTAGCACCAACCCGTAGGGCGGACTAAGCCGCAGGCGTGTCCGCCAGTACCCATGAACCGAGCGCTGCGTTGCCAACAATTCGGTGGTGATGCCTTGGCCTCCACCCTCCACCGCAACGCCGTCTCCGGCACGTTAACCCAGGTGCCGTTGCTCATGGACAGTGGCTCCGTGCCTGCGGTTAACTGCATTTGCATTCACCCCCGGAACGCTGCGAAGAACAAAAAAAGGCGCCGAAGCGCCTTTTTTCACATAGCCTTGATCGCCCGCTCAGTAGCGCTCGATCTCGGCTTCATTACGCAGCTGCTGCTGGGCGGCTGCAAAGTCCTGCTGTCCTGACTGCCCGGCGACAAACAGCGCGAAGGGATCAGAACCGGCGTCCGTGGACTGTACATCTTCGGCAACCGAGACACCCTTGAGCGCAACCAGCCAGTAACCACCGGCAGCACGCTTGAAGCTGGCGTAGGCAGGTTGATCGCCATCCGGCTTGGGCATCGCGAACACGTTGCGCAGCAGTGCCTGATCAATCTGGTTCTCGCCGCGTGTCACAGCTTCATGCTGCTGCCACTCGAGACCCTGCTGTTCGGCAACCGCTTCGATGCTCAGGGCATCTGCACGCAACTGCTCGATCAACTGTTCTGCCTTCGCCGCAGCAGCCTGCTCGGCCTTGGTGGTGGCAAGTCGTGCATGGATATCATCACGAACATCTGCCATCGGGCGCTGCTCCGGCGTCAGGTGCTGCTTAACGCGTACAACTGCAACCGTATCGGCATCCAGCTCGATCAGATCGCTGTTAAAGCCGTTGTTCAGCACGTCATCGCTGAACGCCGCATTCATGACCTTCGGGTTCGCTGCCAGACCCTCGCCACCCAGACGCTCGACCGGACCGATGGTCTCGATGGTCAAACCCAGTGCCGCTGCAGGCTCGCTCAGATCGGACGCTTCGTGGGCCAGGTTGGCCAACTGCTGGGACGCTTCTACGAATCGACGCTCAACCTGCTCGACTTTCAGCTCCTGGACCAGTTGATCACGCATCGACTCCAGAGACGGTACCTCCGGCGCCTTGAGATCAGTCAGCTTGATCAGCTGGAAGCCGTAGCTGGTGCGAACCGGCTCGGAAACCTGATCCGCCTGCAAGGCGAACAGCGCATCGTCAAAGGCCTGATCAAAGCTGCCCTTAACAATATAGCCCAGATCGCCACCGTCACGGGAGCTGCCGGTGTCATCAGACATCTCTTCGGCAACCTTGGCAAAATCCTCACCGGCGGAAATACGTGCGGCAGCCTCGTCGATGCGGGCCTTGGCAGCGGCTTCATCGTCACCAACCTCAACCAGAATGTGCGAGGCACGACGCTGCTCGGCCAGGTTGCCGATTTCGCGCTCATACAGCTGCTGAACGGCCTCTTCATCCACCTCGACCTGGTCGAAGAAGTCCTTGCGTGCCAGGGTCAGGGTATCCAGCACCACGCGCTCGGGGGTCATGAACTGCTGGGCGTTGGCGGTGTAGAACGCCTCGACTTCGGCATCGCTGACGTCGGCGTCGATCTCACCCAGCGGGACGGCCAGCATGGCGAAATCGCGCGTCTGGTTTTCCAGGTTGCTGAGCTGGCGAACCTCGACCGGCGTGGCAAACGCAGTGGCTTCGTAGCCGTTACGGAACTGGGTGATCAACAGCTGCTGGCGCACCAGATCACGGAAGGCCATCCGTGAGGGCATACCCATGTTGCGGATCACGATATCAAAGCGGTTGGCGTCAAACTTGCCATCAACCTGAAAATCCGGTGTGCTCAGAATGAGCTGATCGATCATCTGCTCGGAGATTTCGAAGCCGGCTTCCCGGGCGCCCTGAATCAGCACGGAACGCTCGATCATGCTGTCCAGCACGGTGCTGCGCAGAAAGGCTTCGTCGATCATGCTGGGATCAAACTGCCCACCCATCTGCTGAAGTTGCTGCATCAGCTGGCGACGCTGCAGGCTGACCGCCTCTTCCAGCTCAAGCTTGGTAATCGGCTCTCCGTTAACCTCGGCTGCTTCATCGGCCTTGCTGCTGAAGCGGTTGATGGATTCCCATCCTGTCAGCGCAAAAATCAGCACGATGATGCCGACGATCACCTTGGCGACCCAGCTCTGTGCATTGTCCCTCATTTTTTGCAGCATCATGCCCCCAAAGCATCTACAAAGTACGACCCTAAGGCTATCTGCCTCCGGAATGGTTCCGGCGTCGTTTTTTTATTTGTCCAACAAACAAAAAAGGCGCATCACATTGATGCGCCTTTCTGCTAACTGTCGGGACCGGCTGGAGACACCATCACTGGCAGCCTGGTTACCGCCCCCGAAACACATCCGAAACGTGCCGAATGTGTCACATCAGATCAGGGACGCGATCAGTTAACGGCGTCCTTCAGAGCCTTGCCAGCCTTGAAGCTGGGGATCTTGGCAGCGCTGATCTCGATCGGCTGGCCGGTCTGCGGGTTGCGACCAGTGCGAGCTGCACGCTCTTTCACTGCGAACGTACCGAAACCTACCAGAACAACCGAATCACCGTCTTTCAGAGCACCAGTGATGGAGTCGATGACGGCGTCCAGAGCACGACCGGCAGCAGCTTTCGGAATATCGGCAGATGCGGCGATAGCATCAATCAGTTCAGACTTGTTCACTCTAAGTCCCCTTATCTAGTTCAATGAGTAGTTAGTCATTATGTAAGCTTTTGGTCTTAGCAAAGCTGTGGCCAGTCAGCATACCTGCTTAGGTCGAAGCCGCTTTATAGCAAGCGGTCAAAAACCGTGTCAAGGAGTGCCATCGGCACTCTGGACGGGTCAGTGAAAGCATCCACAGCGGAATCCATCACCCACCAAACTCTGACGATCCTATCAGTGAGTACTGATGCGTCCCTTTTCATCAGTCTCGCGATTGTCATCCTTTGCCACCATCTCTTCAACCCCTTCTTTCAAGGGCTCCGGCGCGTATTGCAGCGCAATAGCCAACACTTCGTCAATCCATTTCACCGGTTTGATCTCGATATCCTGGCGGATCTTCTCCGGAATTTCCTTCAGATCACGTACGTTGTCGTGCGGAATGATCACGGTACGGATGCCTCCACGGTGCGCCGCAAGCAGTTTTTCCTTCAGCCCGCCGATTGGCAGAACCTGCCCGCGCAGCGCGATTTCGCCGGTCATCGCGACATCTGCACGTACCGGAATCCCGGTCAACGCCGACACCAGTGCGGTGCACATGCCGATACCGGCACTCGGACCATCCTTGGGCGTTGCCCCTTCCGGCACGTGGATGTGAATGTCGTTCTTCTCGTGAAAATCAGCCGCAATACCGAGGCTCGCAGCACGACTGCGCACCACAGTCAGCGCCGCACTGATCGACTCCTGCATCACGTCACCGAGCGAACCGGTCTTGATCTGACGGCCCTTGCCGGGCACCACAACCGCTTCCAGACTGAGCAGTTCACCGCCCACCTGAGTCCAGGCCAGGCCCGTTACCTGACCAACCTGATCGCTCTCCTCGGCCAGCCCGTACTTGAACTTGCGTACGCCCAGGTAATGCTCAAGCAGCGCCTCGTCCAGCACCACCGGCTTGGGCTTGCGCTCGGCGGACTGTTCCTTGACGACCTTGCGACAGACCTTGGCAATCTGGCGCTCCAGGCCACGCACGCCCGCTTCACGGGTGTAGTAGCGGATAAGGTCACGCAGGGACTCCTGGGTGAAGGTCAGCTCGCCCTTTTTCAGCCCGTTGTTCTTGGTCTGCTTGGGCACCAGATAACGCTGGGCAATGTTGATCTTCTCGTCTTCGGTGTAACCCGGAATGCGGATGATCTCCATCCGGTCCAGTAGCGGCGCCGGGATGTTCATCGAGTTGGAAGTACAGATGAACATCACATCCGAGAGATCGTAATCCACCTCCAGATAATGATCGTTGAAGGCGTGATTTTGCTCGGGATCAAGTACTTCCAGCAGCGCTGACGACGGATCGCCGCGCATGTCCTGCCCCATCTTGTCGATTTCATCGAGCAGGAACAGCGGGTTCTTGACCCCGGCCTTGGTCATTTTCTGAATCAGCTTGCCCGGCATGGAACCAATGTAAGTGCGGCGGTGACCACGAATCTCGGCCTCGTCACGCACGCCACCCAGGGCCATGCGCACAAACTCGCGATTGGTTGCACGCGCCAGCGACTCGCCCAATGACGTCTTGCCGACGCCCGGAGGGCCCACCAGACACAGGACGGGCCCTTTCAGCTTGCGTACCCGCTTCTGCACCGCCAAATACTCGAGAATGCGCTCCTTGACCTCTTCCAGGCCATAGTGATCCTCTTCGAGCACCTTCTCGGCGCGCTGGATGTCGTGCTTGACCTTGGTCGCCTTCTTCCACGGCACCGCGGTCAGCCAGTCAATGTAGGAGCGCACAACCGTGGCCTCAGCCGACATGGGTGACATCATCTTCAGCTTGTTCAGCTCGGCATTCGCCTTGGCCAGCGCCTCTTCACTCATGCCCGCCTCGTCAATCTTGCGACGCAGATCATCAAACTCGCTGTGGCCATCCTCGAGATTACCCATCTCTTTCTGGATGGCCTTCATCTGCTCGTTCAGATAGTACTCGCGCTGACTGCGCTCCATCTGCTTCTTGACCCGGCCGCGGATACGCTTCTCGACCTGCAGCAGATCGATTTCGCCGTCCAGAACACCAAGCACGTGCTCAACCCGGTCACGCAGCGGCAGAATTTCAAGAATCTTCTGTTTTTCATCCAGCTTGAGCGACAGGTGCGCTGCCATGGTGTCAACCAGACGGCCAGGCTCTTCAATACTGGACAGGGAAGACACCACCTCGGCCGGAACCTTCTTGCCGAGCTGAACGAACTGCTCAAACTGCCCCATCAGGCTGCGCACCAGCACCTCGGCCTCGCGCTCATCCAGCGCCGAGTCATCCAGCAACTCGACCTCGGCACGCTGATAGCTGCCAATATCGTCGAGTTCGGTAATACGGGCCCGGCGCTCACCCTCAACCAGCACCTTCACCGTGCCGTCAGGCAGCTTGAGCAGCTGCAGGATGGTAGCCAGGGTACCCATCTCGTAAAGACCGTCGCGGCCCGGATCGTCATCACCCGGGTCCCGCTGGGCAACCAGCAGCACTTGCTTGTTGGCCGACATGGCGGCGTCGAGCGCCTGAATGGATTTGTCACGCCCGACAAACAGCGGGATGACCATATGGGGGTAAACCACTACGTCGCGCAGTGGCAGGAGCGGGAATTCGCTAGAAGTCGTCATGGCAGAGGCTCGCTCGATGAAGGGTACCCTGCAATGCGGCACCGATACGTGTAGATGTCATGAATTCAACATGGGGGCTGCTGCGGAAAATTACAAGCGCGGAAACGGCATCAATGACAATCCGGCTGCAGAACCGCAACCCGAAAACAACAACGCCGCCCGAGGGCGGCGCTGCAGCATCGACTGTCAGTCTTCCGGGACGGCCTTGGGCGGCTGCTCCGGCGTTTCGTAGATCAGCAGCGGCTTGGCGTCACCGCTGATTACGTTTTCGTCGATGACCACCTTGCTGACATTTTCAGCAGAGGGGATTTCATACATGGTTTCCAGCAGCACACTCTCCAAAATGGAGCGCAGGCCACGGGCGCCGGTCTTGCGTTCCAGTGCACGGGAGGCGATTGCCTTCAGCGCATCGTTACGGAACTCCAGCTCCACACCTTCCATGTCGAACAGGCGCGCATACTGCTTGGTCAGCGCGTTCTTCGGCTCTGTCAGAATCTGGATCAATGCCTCTTCATCCAGTTCATTCAGCGTTGCGATGACCGGCAGACGGCCAACAAATTCAGGGATCAGACCGAAACGCACCAGATCGTCCGGCTCGACATCTTTCAGGGTATCACCGACCTTCTTGCCGCCGTCCTTGCTGCGAACGGTTGCATTGAAGCCGATACCGCTCTTCTCGGAGCGATCACGGATGACCTTTTCCAGCCCGGCAAACGCACCACCGCAGATAAACAGGATATTGCGGGTATCTACCTGCAAAAACTCCTGCTGCGGATGCTTGCGTCCACCTTGCGGCGGAACGGACGCAACAGTACCTTCGATCAGCTTCAGCAGCGCTTGCTGAACACCTTCACCCGACACGTCACGCGTGATGGACGGGTTATCGGACTTGCGCGAAATCTTGTCGATTTCGTCGATGTAGACAATACCCATCTGGGCCTTCTCGACATCGTAATCGCACTTCTGCAGCAGTTTCTGAATGATGTTTTCAACATCTTCACCAACGTAGCCGGCTTCAGTCAGTGTCGTGGCGTCGGCAATGGTGAACGGCACGTTCAACAGGCGCGCGAGCGTCTCGGCCAGCAGCGTCTTGCCGGAACCGGTCGGGCCGATGAGCAGAATGTTGCTCTTGCCCAGCTCGACATCATCCTTGCCCTGGCGCTGATTCAGCCGCTTGTAGTGGTTGTAGACCGCAACAGACAACACTTTCTTGGCTCGCTGCTGACCAATCACATACTGGTCCAGAATCGAGCAGATTTCGACCGGCGTCGGCAGCTTCTGCTGACTGCTCTCGGTCTGACTTTCCTGTACTTCCTCGCGAATGATGTCGTTGCACAGGTCAACGCACTCATCGCAGATAAACACGGAGGGGCCGGCAATCAGCTTGCGCACTTCATGCTGGCTCTTGCCGCAGAAGGAGCAATACAGCAACTTGCCGTTGTCGTCGCCCTTCCCAGTCATATCGGTCATCGAAAACCCCTACTCTTGAATCGCTCTCGAATACAAAGATGGGGGCATTGGCCCCACTTTGCAAGTGCGATCCGATCAACTTGCACCGGCCAGACAGCCCCGCGCCAGCCTCAGGGAGGGACACGGAGCACAGGGCAAGCCGGCGTTAAACAGCGTTTACTCGGCGCCGGCGCGCGACTCCAGAACCTGGTCGATGAGACCGTACTCGACCGCCTCGGCACCACTCATGAAGCGATCACGATCGGTGTCGCGGGCAATCACGTCCAGCGGCTGACCGGTATGGTCCGCCAACACCTTGTTCAGACGCTCGCGAATGAACAGGATCTCGCGGGCATGGATCTCGATGTCAGACGCCTGACCCTGGAAACCGCCCAGCGGCTGGTGAATCATCATCCGCGCGTGCGGCAGGCAGAAGCGCTTGCCGGCAGCGCCGCCAGCCAGCAATAGTGCACCCATGCTGCACGCCTGACCAATGCACAGGGTGCTGACGTTCGGCTTGATGAACTGCATGGTGTCGTAGATCGCCATGCCGGCAGTTACTGAGCCGCCCGGCGAATTGATATACAGATGGATGTCCTTGTCGGGGTTTTCCGATTCAAGGAACAGCAGCTGCGCCACGACCAGGTTGGCCATGTAATCTTCCACCTGACCCACGAGGAAGATGACGCGCTCTTTCAGCAGCCGCGAATAAATGTCATAGGAACGTTCGCCCCGAGCAGACTGCTCGATCACCATCGGGACCAGACCGCCTGCGGCCTTCACGTCTGGGGGCAACTGCATAAAGCTGTTTTGGGTCATGGATTCCTGTCACTCCGAATGTGCTAGTCGCAAAAACACACAAGCCAGCCCGAAGGCTGGCTTGCGTTGACGGAAAGCGGCAGCGAATTACTCGTCTGCTTTAGCTTCCTCGGCCTCACCAGCTTCAACCTGAGCAGGTTGTGCCGGCTTCACGGCCTCTTCATAAGCGACTTTCTTATCAGTCACTTGCGCCTTCTGCAGCACAGTATCCACGACTTGTTCTTCCAGCACAACCGACTGGATTTCACCCAGCTGCTGCTCATTCTGGTAGTACCAGTTGATGACCTGCTCCGGCTCCTGGTAAGCAGAGGCCAGCTCTTCAACCATGGCGCGAACGCGATCGTTGTCCGGCTTGATGTCGTTTTGCTTGACCACTTCAGCCACGATCAGACCCAGGCTGACGCGACGCTTGGCCTGCTCTTCGAACAGCTCGGCCGGCAGCTGGCTGGCCTGGATGTTGGCGCCGCCAAACTGCTGAACAGCCTGCTCGCGCAGACGATCAATCTCGTTGCTGATCAGCGCCTTCGGCACCTCAACGGTGTTGGTCTTCAGCAGACCGTCCATGACCTGGCCCTTGACCTTGGTCTTGATCGCCTGACGCAGCTCACGCTCCATGTTCTTGCGAACTTCGGCGCGGAAGCCTTCCAGACCACCTTCGTTCACACCGAACTGGGCGAAGAACTCGTCGTTCAGTTCCGGCAGAGCCGGCGCAGCAACGGCCTGAACGGTCGTTTCGAACTCGGCGGCCTTACCGGCCAGATCCAGGTTCTGATAATCCTCAGGGAAGGTAACGTTCAGGGTCAGACTGTCGCCCGCCTTGGCACCGACCAGGCCTTCTTCAAAGCCCGGAATCATGCGGCCGGAACCCAGAACCAGATTGGTGCCATTGGCAGTGCCGCCCTGGAATGCTTCGCCGTCGATCTTGCCAACGAAGTCGATAGTGACCTGATCACCGTTCTCGGCAGCACGCTCAACCGCTTCAAAGCGGGTGTTCTGCTTGCGCAGGGTTTCCAGCATGGTGTCGACGTCAGCTTCAGTCACTTCGGACTCGGGACGTTCAACGCTGATAGCCTCGAAACCGGCCAGAGTGACTTCCGGGTAGACTTCGAAGGTGGCAACGTATTCGAAATCCTTGCCAGCTTCCATGCTCTTGGGCTCAACGCTCGGCGCACCGGCCGGGTTCAGCTTTTCCTGCATGATGGCTTCGTAGAAAGAGGACTGGATCACTTCGCCGATAACTTCCTGATGAGCGGAAGCACCGAAGCGCTTACGAATAACGCTCATCGGCACCTTGCCAGGACGGAAACCATCAACGCGGGCGCGCTTGGCGGTCTGCTGCAGACGCTTGTTGACCTCGTTTTCAATACGATCGGCAGGAATGCCTACGGTCATACGGCGCTCGAGGCCGGAAGTGGTTTCAACCGAAACTTGCATGGATAGTCCTCGTTCAACAGACAAAGAAAATGGTTATTGGTAGATTCCAAAGGGACGACATTCTAGTCGCTTGAATGGCAGAAGTCATCACCGCAACGATAAAGCGCCAAACAACGCCTGCCCACTCACCATCAACGCCCCGTTTCTGAAAAAACGGACCGCTCGCTCGTCCTATTCCAGCAACCCGGTTCACGACATCGAACACTCGCAAGGACACCCTGCGCAACGGACGCCCTCGCCACCCCGCTCACGACCATCGCCCTGCTCGCCTGCGCTTACGGCACTCACGAAAAACTCAAACAGGGAATAAAAGCAGCCAAAAAGAAGTGAACGAAATCCACGAACGCCAGAAACCAAAAACCGCCCTTGCAAGGCGGTTTTTGCTGAAGCCATCGGACATGCATCAATCCGACTAAAAGATGGTGCGGACGGAGAGACTCGAACTCTCACACCTCGCGGCGCCAGAACCTAAATCTGGTGTGTCTACCAATTTCACCACGTCCGCTTTGCAGCGCTTCAAACGAAAACGCCAGGCAGAGCCTGGCATTTTCTTGAATAAGTGGGGTGGACGATGGGGATCGAACCCACGACAACAGGAGTCACAATCCTGTGCTCTACCAACTGAGCTACGCCCACCACTACATGCTTCTCGACCACACAGCCTTGCCTTAATGGCACGCCCGGCAGGACTCGAACCTGCGACCATCCGCTTAGAAGGCGGATGCTCTATCCAGCTGAGCTACGGGCGCCCTGTGCATTCTTTCGCCCGCTAGGACTGAGATTCCGAATCAACTTGTGACGCCGATTCAGTGCTGCCTGGTCGCCTTCCAAACCGGTGTCGCTGTGTTTGTGAAGCGGGGCGAATAATACTTAGCGACGCCCACCACGTCAACGCTCAGAACAAAAAAATTTAATCACATGAGGAAGTTATCCTGATTCCCTGCACTGACCATCAATAGCCGCATGACAATTCAGCACAGTCTTCGGGGTTTTCCGACAACCTGCCCTGCTCGCCCTTTTTCCGCGGGGTCCGGCATGCCACAATAGCGCCACTTTTTTCTGCGTCAGGAACCCCATGAACGCCCAACTCATTGATGGCAAGCAGATTGCCGCCAACCTCCGCAAGGAAATCGCCAGTAAAGTTGCCGAACGCAAGCAAAACGGTCTGCGTCTGCCGGGCCTGGCTGTCATTCTGGTCGGCAGTGACCCGGCCTCCCAGGTCTATGTTTCGCACAAGCGCAAGGATTGCGAAGAAGTCGGGTTCCTGTCCCGTTCGCATGACCTGCCGGCGACCACCAGCCAGCAGGAGCTGCTCGACCTGATCGACCACCTGAACGACGATCCGGAAATCGACGGCATTCTGGTTCAGTTGCCGCTGCCGGCCCACCTGGAGGCCTCCCAGCTGCTGGAGCGCATCCGCCCCGACAAGGATGTGGACGGCTTCCACCCCTATAACATCGGCCGCCTGGCCCAGCGCATGCCACTGCTGCGCCCCTGCACGCCCATGGGTATCGTGCGCCTGCTCAAGAGCACTGGTGCCGACCTGTACGGCATGGACGCAACCGTCGTTGGCGCCTCCAATATCGTCGGACGACCCATGGCGCTGGAGCTGCTGCTGGCTGGCTGCACCACTACTGTGACTCATCGCTTTACCAAGAATCTGGAAGACCACATTCGCCGCTCCGACCTGGTCGTGGTTGCCGCCGGCAAGCCCGGACTGGTAAAGGGCGAGTGGATCAAACCGGGCGCGATCGTGATTGATGTGGGTATCAACCGCATGGACGACGGCCGCCTGGTTGGCGACGTGGAGTTCGGCCCGGCCGCCGAGCGCGCCAGCTGGATCACGCCGGTGCCGGGCGGTGTAGGCCCGATGACCCGTGCCTGCCTGCTGGAAAATACCCTGCACGCCTGCGAGCATCTGCACAGCTGAGCAGACTGCTGCCGCAGACATAAAAACGCCCGGCCAGTGCCGGGCGTTTTTGTTTTCGCGCATACGGTCAGAGCGAACCGGTCATGCCGCCATCCACCGGCAAATTGATGCCATTGATATAGGCAGCCGCTGGCGAGGCGAGAAAGCCGACGGCACTGGCAAACTCGGCCGGCTCGGCAAAACGTCCTGCCGGCACGCTGGCCGCCATAGCCTTGGCAACCTGCTCTTCCGACCGCTCGCTGCGCGCGGCAGTGTTGGCAATCAGGCTATCCAGTCTGGGGGTTTGTGTCAGCCCGGGCAGCACGTTGTTGACAGTAATGCCATCGGCGCCCAGCTCCGACGCCAGGGTTTTGGCCCAGTTGGCGACAGCAGCCCGCACCGTGTTGGATACACCCAGATTGGCCAGCGGTTGCTTGACCGAAGTGGACAGCACATTGAGGATGCGCCCGTAACCGGCGCTGCGCATCCCCGGCAGCAGATGCCTGAGGATGACCTGGGCATGCACCATGTGCTGCGTGAGTGCAGCGGCATAGGCGTCGGGTTCGGCGTCACTGGCGCGTCCGGGCGCCGGGCCACCGGTGTTGTTGAGCCAGATATGAATGGCTCCGCCCTGCTCCAGCTCGTTGACCAGCGCGCCTGCCAGCGCCGCACGATCGTGGGCGTCAACCGCCAGCACCCTGTGGCGCTGACCGTGCCCGGTTGCCAGGCTATCGCGTACCGACTGCAACTTGTCGAGTGAACGAGCCAGCAGTACCACCTCTGCGCCCTGCTCGGCCAATTGACGGGCGCAGGCCTCGCCCAGCCCCTGACTTGCACCACAGACCAGCGCGCGCCGGCCCGACAGATTCAGATTCATGCAATTGCTCCACCGCGTTACCAGAGTCGAACGAGCCTAGCACGCGGCGGAGCTCAGCACATCAGAACGCGTCGCCGGGTACCCGGACGTTGCCTTCCATCAGGATCCGCGCGCTGCGGCTCATGATGGCTTTGGTGACGACCCACTGACCATCGACCTGTCTGGCTTCAGCGCCGACACGCAGCGAGCCGGATGGGTGACCAAAGCGCACGGCTTCGCGCTCGCCGCCACCGGCAGCCAGATTGACCAGCGTACCGGGGATCGCCGCCGCCGTGCCAATGGCGACCGCGCAGGTGCCCATCATGGCGTGATGCAGCTTGCCCATGGACAGGGCGCGCACCAGCAGATCGACGTCAGACGCCTCGATCTGCTTGCCACTGGAAGCCCGATAGGTCTTGGGCGGCGACACGAAGGCAATCTTCGGCGTGTGCTGACGCTTGGCGGCTTCTTCCGGCGTTTTGATCAACCCCATGCGCAGCGCACCGGCGATACGAATCTGCTCAAAGCGTGCCAGCTGGGCCGGATCACTGTTGATGTCCTCGCGCAGCTCGGTGCCCTGGTAGCCGATGTCTTCGGCATTGACGAACACGGTCGGGATACCCGCGGTGATCATGGTCGCCTTGAAGGTACCGACACCGGGTACGTCCAGGTCGTCGACCAGGTTGCCGGTGGGGAACATCGAGCCGCCCTCTTCGCCGTCATCGGACGGATCCAGGAACTCCAGCACGATTTCGGCCGCCGGGAAGGTCACGCCATCCAGTTCGAAATCACCGGTTTCCTGCACTTCACCGTTGGTGATCGGCACATGGGCAATGATGGTTTTCTGAATGTTGGCCTGCCAGATGCGCACCACACAGGTGCCGTTCTGCGGAATCCGCGCCGGATCAACCAGACCGGCGTGAATAGCAAAGGCACCCGCGGCGGTCGACAGGTTGCCGCAGTTGCCACTCCAGTCAACGAAGGCACTGTCGATCGAGACCTGACCATAGAGGTAATCGACGTCGTGCTCGGGCTGGCTGCTTTTCGACAGAATCACGCACTTGGAGGTCGACGAGGTGGCACCGCCCATGCCGTCGATGTGCGCACTGTACGGATCGGGGCTGCCGATTACGCGCATGAACAGCTTGTCACGCGCCTCGCCCGGCACCTGGCAGCGCTCGGGCAAATCCTGCAGACGGAAGAACACACCTTTACTGGTACCGCCACGAATGTAGGTAGCGGGAATTTTGACTTGGGCTGCATGAGCCATGAAAACGTCTCCTGAAAAGAACACCGGGGCGCAAGCGCCCCGGTACTGGATCAACCTTGCTCTGACTCAAGGAAGTCCTTGGCGAAGCGCTGCAGCACCCCACCCGCCTTGTACACGCTGACATCGGCAGCGGTGTCCAGACGGCAGGTGACCGGCACCTCAACGACCTCACCATTGCGGCGATTGATCACCAGGGTCAGATCGCAGCGCGGCGATACCTCACCCTTGATGTCATAGGTCTCGGTACCGTCCAGGCCCAGCGTCAGCCGGGTAGTACCCGGCTTGAACTCGACCGGCAGCACGCCCATGCCAACCAGGTTGGTACGGTGAATGCGCTCGAAGCCTTCGGCCACGATCACCTCAACACCCGCCAGGCGCACGCCTTTGGCCGCCCAGTCACGGGACGAGCCCTGACCGTAGTCGGCACCGGCGATGATGATCAGGTTCTGCTTGCGGTTCATATAGGTTTCAATCGCTTCCCACATGCGCATGACCTGACCTTCTGGCTCAACCCGGGCCAGCGAGCCCTTCTTGACCTCACCATCCACCACGGCCATCTCGTTGACCAGCTGCGGGTTGGCAAAGGTCGCGCGCTGCGCGGTCAGGTGGTCACCACGGTGGGTCGCGTAGGAGTTGAAGTCCTCCTCCGGCAGGCCCATCTTGTGCAGGTATTCACCCGCCGCCGAGTTCATCAGAATCGCGTTGGACGGCGACAGGTGATCGGTGGTGATGTTGTCCGGCAGGATCGCCAGCGGGCGCATGCCCTTGAGCGTACGCTCACCGGCCAGCGCGCCTTCCCAGTACGGCGGGCGACGGATATAGGTGGACATCGGGCGCCAGTCGTACAGCGGACTTTCGGCTTCCTGCACGCTGCCCAGATCGAACATCGGGATGTAGATCTGGCGGAACTGTTCCGGCTTGACGCTGGAGGCCACAATGGCGTCGATTTCTTCGTCGCTCGGCCACAGGTCTTTCAGGGTGACCGGATTGCCATCCTTGTCGGTGCCCAGCACGTCCTGCTCGATATCGAAGCGCACGGTACCGGCAATGGCATAGGCCACCACCAGCGGCGGCGACGCCAGGAACGCCTGCTTGGCGTACGGATGGATACGACCATCAAAGTTGCGGTTACCGGACAGCACAGCGGTGGCGTACAGGTCGCGATCGATGATTTCCTGCTGGATTTTCGGGTCCAGCGCGCCGGACATGCCGTTACAGGTGGTGCAGGCGTAGGCAACGATACCGAAGCCCAACTTCTCCAGCTCGGTCAGCAGGCCAGCCTCTTCCAGGTACAGCCTGGCGACCTTGGAACCCGGCGCAAAGGAGGTTTTCACCCAGGGCTTGCGCACCAGGCCCAGCTCGTTGGCTTTCTTGGCCAGCAGACCGGCGGCAACCACGTTGCGCGGGTTGGAGGTATTGGTGCAGCTGGTGATGGCAGCGATGATCACCGCGCCATCGGGCATCAGGCCGTTAGCCTCTTCCTCTTTACCCGCCTCCCACTTGGCTTCGTCGGAGATACCGCGCTCGGCCAGCGCCGAGGTCGGCAGGCGACGGTGAGGATTGCTTGGCCCGGCCATGTTGCGCACCACGCTACCCAGATCAAAGCGCAGCACGCGCTCGTACTCGGCGGTCTTGAGCGCATCGCTCCACAGACCCAGCTCTTTGGCGTAGGTCTCGACCAGCGCCACCTGCTCGGGCTCGCGACCGGTGAGTTTGAGGTAATCAATGGTCTGACCGTCGATGTAGAACATCGAGGCGGTTGCACCGTACTCGGGGCACATGTTGGAGATCGTGGCACGGTCGCCGATGGTCAGGCTGTCTGCACCTTCGCCAAAGAACTCGACATAGGCACCGACGACCCGCTCCTGACGCAGGAACTCGGTCAGCGCCAGAACGATGTCGGTCGCGGTGATACCGGGCTGACGCTTGCCGGTCAGCTCGACACCGACGATGTCGGGCAGACGCATCATCGACGGGTGACCGAGCATCACGGTCTCGGCTTCCAGACCACCCACGCCGATAGCGATAACGCCCAGGGCGTCAACGTGCGGAGTGTGAGAATCGGTGCCGACACAGGTGTCAGGGAAGGCAACGCCTTCACGCGCCTGAATCACCGGGCTCATCTTCTCCAGGTTGATCTGGTGCATGATGCCGTTACCGGCCGGAATCACGTCAACGTTCTTGAACGCGGTCTTGGTCCACTCGATGAAGTGGAAGCGGTCTTCGTTGCGACGGTCTTCGATGGCGCGGTTCTTCTCGAACGCATCCGGGTCGAAGCCGGGCGCTTCGACCGCCAGCGAGTGGTCAACGATCAGCTGGGTCGGTACCACCGGGTTGACCTTGGACGGGTCACCACCCTTCTCGGCGATGGCGTCACGCAGGCCGGCCAGATCGACCAGCGCGGTTTGACCGAGAATGTCGTGGCACACGACGCGCGCCGGATACCAGGGGAAGTCCAGATCGCGCTTGCGGTAAACCAGCTGCTCCAGCGAGGCGGTCAGGTCCGCCGGATCGCAGCGACGTACCAGCTGCTCGGCCAGCACGCGGGAGGTATAGGGCAGCTTGGCCCAGGCACCGGTCTGGATCGCTTCAACCGCCGCTTTGGCGTCGAAGTAATCCAGCTGTGTACCCGGCAGGGCTTTGCGGAATTGGGTGTTCATCTTACTTGCGATCCTTGAGTGCCACGAACGGCACATCTTCTGGGCCAACGTAGTTGGCGCTCGGACGAATAATCTTGCCGTCGATACGCTGCTCAATCACGTGGCTGGACCAGCCGGCGGTACGGGCAATCACGAACAGCGGCGTGAACATCGCGGTGGGCACGCCCATCATGTGGTAGCTCACGGCGCTGAACCAGTCGAGGTTCGGGAACATCTTCTTGATTTCCCACATCACGCTTTCCAGACGCTCGGCGATGTCATACATCTTGGTGTTGTTCTGCTCGGCAGACAGCTGGCGAGCCACTTCCTTGATCACCTTGTTGCGCGGATCGGAGACGGTGTAAACCGGGTGACCGAAGCCAATGACCACTTCCTTCTTCTCGACGCGGGCACGGATGTCGGCCTCAGCCTCATCCGGGTTGTCATAGCGCTTTTGGATCTCGAAGGCGACTTCGTTGGCGCCGCCGTGCTTCGGACCACGCAGTGCGCCAATCGCACCGGCGATACACGAATGCATGTCGGAGCCGGTACCGGCGATCACACGGCTGGTAAAGGTAGAGGCGTTGAACTCGTGCTCGGCGTACAGGTTGAGACTGGTGTGCATCGCGCGCACCCAGGACTCACGCGGCTTCTCACCGTGCAGCAGGTGCAGGAAGTGACCGCCGATGGAGTCGTCGTCGGTCTCGACGTCGATGCGCTTGCCGTTGTGGCTGAAGTGGTACCAGTACAGCAGCATGGAACCAAAAGAAGCCATCAGCTTATCGGCAATATCACGCGCACCCGGGTGGTTGTGATCGTCCTTCTCCGGGGACACACAGCCCAGAACGGACACACCGGTACGCATCACGTCCATCGGGTGGGCAGACGGCGGCAGCTGCTCGAGGGCAGCCATGACCGCAGCCGGCAGGCCGCGCAGCGCTTTCAGCTTGGCCTTGTAGCCAGTCAGTTCGGCGATGGTCGGCAGCTTGCCGTGCACCAGCAGGTGGGCGATTTCTTCGAATTCGCAGGTGGTGGCCACATCCAGGATATCGTAGCCACGGTAGTGCAGATCGTTACCGCTGCGACCGACGGTGCACAGCGCGGTGTTGCCGGCAGCCGTGCCGCTCAGGGCAACAGACTTCTTCGGCTTGAAAGTCGGGGTCTCGGTGTTGGACGTCATGCGTTGGTCTCCTCACGGATCGTTCTTATAGATGAATGACGGCCCCGCCTGCGCGGGGCCAATACCGGGATTTACTTCTTGCCGGCAGCAAACAGGGCGTCCAGCTTCTGCTCGAACGCGTGATAACCGATGCGATCGTACAGCTCGGCACGGGTCTGCATGGTGTCGATCACGTTCTGCTGATGGCCTTCGGTGCGGATCGCGTTGTACACGTTCTCGGCAGCCTTGTTGGCAGCGCGGAAGGCAGACAGCGGGTACAGCTGAATGGCAACGCCAACCGAGGCCAGCTCTTCACGGGTAAACAGCGGAGTGGCACCGAACTCGGTGATGTTGGCCAGGATCGGTACGTTCAGCTCTTTCACGAAGCGCTCGTAGGTGGGCAGATCGTAGGCGGCTTCAGCGAAGATGCCGTCGGCACCGGCCTCAACATAGGCCTTGCAACGCTCGATCGCCGCATCCACACCTTCAGCCTGGATGGCGTCGGTACGGGCAATCAGGAAGAAGTCCGGATCGGTCCTGGCATCGACTGCCGCCTTGATGCGGTTGACCATCTCTTCAGTGGAGACGATTTCCTTGCCCGGACGATGACCGCAGCGCTTGGCGCCAACCTGGTCTTCGATATGGGCAGCAGCAGCGCCGGCCTTGATCAGGCTCTTGACGGTACGCTCGATGTTGAACGCGCTCGGGCCAAAGCCGGTGTCGATGTCGACCAGCAGCGGCAGGTCGCAGACGTCAGTGATGCGACGCACGTCGATCAGCACGTCTTCCAGAGTGTTGATACCCAGATCCGGAAGACCCAGGGAGCCGGCAGCGACACCGCCACCTGACAGGTAGATAGCCTGGAAACCGGCGCGCTTGGCCAGCAGCGCGTGGTTGGCGTTGATGGCACCGATAATCTGCAGCGGACTTTCGGCAGCAAGTGCTTCGCGGAAACGTTTACCCGGGGTTTTCGACATCAGACTGTTCCTCCTGAGGAAGTGACAGCATCGCCCTGCTCCTGCAGTCGACGCTCGATGTTGCGGCGAGATGCGCTGATATGACGGCGCATCAGCATTTCCGCCAGCTCGCCATCGCGGTCGGCGATGGCCTGAATAATATTGTGGTGTTCGGCAAAGGCCTGCTTCGGCCGTTTGGGGGTGGTCGAGAAACGGTAGCGGTACATGCGCACCAACTGATAGAGCTCATCACAGAGCATGTGACTCAGGGTGCGGTTCTTGCTGCCCTGCACGATCAGATAGTGGATATCCAGATCGCCTTCCTGCTGGTAGTAGGACTTGTTGGCCTTGAGCCCGCTATGTTGCTCATGCATGGCAAGCACATCGCGCAGCGCAGCAATCTCGTCATCGGTCATGTTCTGCGCGGCCAGCCGACAGGCCATGCCCTCCAGCGCTTCGCGAACGTGATACAGCTCAATCAGTTCAGCGTAGTCGAGAGACACGACCCGCACCCCGGCATGGGGAATGCGTACCACCAGACGACGCCCCTCAAGCCGGCGAATCGCCTCACGCAACGGCCCACGACCAATGCCAAAGGTCGTGGACAGATACTGTTCGCTGATACGGGTACCCGGGGCAATCTCGCCCTTGACGATCGCCGCCTGGATACGCTCGAACGCACCATCTGACAGCGTCTGTGCAGGTCCCTCAAGGGTCGCCTCAGCCAATTGTCTACAATCCTGTTTGCCAAGTTGAAAACGGATTGAATTTTGCGCCCCAAAACAACGGATTGTCAACAATCTACCGAATCAACCGAATTGCACTATGCTCAATTGACGGTTTCGGCGGAATCCTGCCAACAATCCGACGGAACCCGGGACTTTAATAAAGGTCTGCCAGAGGCCGCAAAAAAAGGGGGTCGGGGGTATCTACGAGCGGCCGTGTGCGCATGCTAAGATGCCGCCAGCCTGCCGCGCCTGCCGGAGTGCCCTAAAGACAGGCCGCCCTACAACAGTTGTTGAGATAACTATGCAATCAATAAATCTGCACCTGAAGATCCTGATCGCCACGCTGGTTGCCCTCGGCGTACTCATTACCGGTTACCAGATCTATGTCCTTGATATTCCGGTTACCGAGGATGAAACCGACGATATCTGGAGCCTCGATGCGAAAGTAGAGTTTCGCGCTGTTCCCGGCACACCGATCAAGGCGCAGTTTTTCATTCCGCCGCTCGATCAGGAGTACGTCAGCCTGAATGAGAGCTTTATCTCCAACAACTACGGCGTGAGCATCAACAACCAGAAGGGCAACCGCAGGGTTACCTGGTCCTCGCGCCGTGCCAGCGGCACCCAGACGCTCTACTACCGTCTGGTGCTGACCAAGCGCTACAGCGAAGAGCAGGCCAAGGCCGCGCCGCCGCCAACACCGCAACCGGTCCAGCTGGAAGGGCCGGAACAGGTCGCAGCTGACGCGCTGATCAACCCGATTCGCCAGCACTCGGCGGATATCGAGACCTTCATCAGCGAAACCATTCGCCGCGTCAACGACATCACCGACGATAACGTCAAGCTGCTGCTGGCCGGTGGCACCAGCGCAATGGACAAAGCCAGGGTCATCGACCTTCTGCTATCCAACGCGCGCATCCCGCTGGAGCTGGTACACACCATCCGCCTGGAAAACACCGAAGCCCAGACGCCTGAACTCTGGCTGCGCAGCTACAACGGCGAGCGCTGGCTGTATTTCCACCCGGAAACCGGGCAACAGGGTATTCCCGATAACCGCCTGGTCTGGTGGACCGGCAGTGATCCGCTGCTGGCCCTGGAAGGCGGTCGTCAGGCCAACGTGACGCTGACTGTCAGCAACAGTGAGATGAACGCCCTGCGCCTGGCCAAGCTGACTACCCAGAACAGCGCGTCGGCGCTGCTCGAGTACTCCCTGTACGGCCTGCCCCTGCAATCCCAGCGGGTTTATCAGGTCATGATCATGATCCCGGTCGGCGTGCTGGTAATTCTGATTCTGCGTAACCTGATCGGCATGCAGACTCTGGGTACGTTTACCCCGGTACTGATCGCTCTCGCCTTCCGTGAAACCGAACTGGGCTGGGGTATTGCGCTATTTACCCTGATCACCGCCCTGGGCCTGTCGCTGCGCTCCTATCTTGAACACCTCAAGCTGCAGATGCTGCCGCGCCTGTCCGTGGTACTGACCTTCGTGGTGCTGGTCATCGCTGCAATCAGTCTGTTCAGCCACAAGCTGGGGCTGGAAAAGGCACTGGCCGTGTCGCTGTTCCCGATGGTGATTTTGACCATGACCATCGAGCGCCTGTCCATCACCTGGGAAGAGCGCGGTGGTGCGCAGTCTCTGAAGGCAGCCGTAGGCACCCTGATTGCCGCAACCCTGGCTCATCTGCTGATGACCATTCCGGAGCTGACCTACTTCGTCTTCACCTTCCCGGCTGTGCTGCTGATTCTGGTGGCCTTCATGCTGGCAATGGGTCGCTACCGCGGTTACCGCCTCACCGAGCTGATGCGCTTCAAGGCGCTGATCAAGAGCTGAGGAGCCGACATGTTTTTCTGGAAAACCTGGAAAGCACTATCCGACGCCGGTGTGATGGGCATCAACCGGCGTAACGCCGATTACGTGCTCAAGTACAACAAGCGGCACCTGTACCCGGTGGTGGACGACAAGATCCTGACCAAGGAGCGCGCCATCGCCGCCGGCATTCACGTGCCGGAGCTGTACGGCATCATCGAAACCGAGAAAGACTTCGACAAGTTCGACAGTATCGTTGCCAATCATCGCGACTTCGTGATCAAACCGGCGCAGGGCGCAGGCGGCGACGGCATCATTGTCATCGCCGACCGCTTCGAGGGCATGTACAAAACCGTCGGTGGCAAGATCATCAGCCGCGATGAAATCGGCCATCACATCTCCAGCATCCTGTCCGGGCTTTACTCGCTCGGCGGTCACCGCGACCGCGTGCTGATCGAATACCGTGTTACCCCGGACCAGATCTTCAAGAGCATCAGCTATGAAGGTGTGCCGGACATTCGCATTATCTGCCTGATGGGCTACCCGGTCATGGCCATGCTGCGACTGCCGACTCGGCAATCGAACGGCAAGGCCAACCTGCACCAGGGCGCCATCGGTGTGGGGGTCGATCTGGCAACCGGCATCACCCTCAAGGGTACCTGGCTGAACAAGATCATCAGCAAGCACCCGGACACCACCAACGAGGTGGACGGCGTGCAGCTGCCGGACTGGAACGGCTTCATGCGTCTGGCGGCGTCCTGCTATGAGCTGTCGGGCCTGGGCTACATCGGCGTGGATCTGGTGCTGGATCAGGACAAGGGTCCGCTGATTCTGGAGCTCAACGCCCGACCCGGCCTGAACATTCAGATCGCCAACGATGCCGGCCTGACTACCCGCGCGCACATCGTCGAGCGGCACCTCGCCCAATTGAAAAAGGAAGGCCGCGAGGAATCCGTTGAAGAGCGCGTTGCGTTTTCCCAGAAGCACTTCGGCAAGCTGCCCAATGCGCCGATGTCCAGCGACGAGGCGAACGCCGGCACCGCATGACCGGAGACACTCCCGCGTATCGGCTGCACGAGCTGCCCTACCAGGCTGATCCGACCCCCCGGCTTGAGTCCGTGCGCGCCCTTGGCGCGCCGGTGCTGCTCGACTCGGCGGACCGGCGCAACCAGCTCGGTCGCTACAGCATCCTTTGTGCAGGCCCGCTGCTGCAGATCATCGATGACCAGCCCGCTGCACAGGTGCAACAGCACCTGCGTGCAGCCCTGCAACAGCTTGGGCCGGCTCGCTGGCCCGGCGACCTGCGTTTACCGTTTGGCGCGGGGCTGGTCGGTTACCTGGCCTATGACTACGGTCGCCAGCTGGAGTCCCTGCCCTGCCTTGCACGGCACGACATTGCTCTGCCGGACCTCAGTTTCGGCCTCTACGACTGGAGCGTAGTCAGCGACCATCAGCTTCAGCGCTGCTGGCTGGTCTGCCATCCCCAGGTGCCCAGCGAACGGCAGCAGGCGCTGCTCAGGCAATTGGGCAGCAACCCGGCACCCAGGCAAGCATTCTCGCTATGCGAGCCTTTCGCGGCCGAACAAGGCAAGGCACAGTACGCTGAGGCCTTCGCCCGGGTTCAGGATTACATTCATGCCGGTGACTGTTATCAGATCAACCTGGCCCAACGGTTCAGCAGCCATTACCAGGGCGATCCCCTCAGCGCCTATTGCGCGCTGCGCGAGCGCAGCCCCACGCCTTTCTCTGCCTATCTGGAAATGGCTGGCGGCACCCTGCTGAGCCTGTCGCCCGAGCGTTTTATCGAAGTTCAGAACGGCCGGGTGGAGACGCGGCCGATCAAGGGTACGCGGCCGCGGGGCAGCTCACCGCAGCAGGATCAAGCGCTGGCCGAAGAACTGCAGCGCTGCGAAAAGGACCGGGCGGAGAACCTCATGATCGTCGACCTGCTGCGCAACGATCTCGGTCGCAGCTGCGAGCCCGGCAGCATTCGGGTACCTGAGCTGTTCAGCCTGGAAAGCTATCCCAACGTGCACCATCTGGTCAGCAGTATCACCGGCCGCCTGCGCAGCGACAGCGATGCCATCGACCTGCTGATGCGCGCCTTTCCCGGCGGGTCGATCACCGGCGCGCCGAAGATTCGCGCCATGCAGATTATCGAGGAGCTGGAACCGGTGCGTCGCAGCCTGTATTGCGGCAGTGTTGGCTACCTTGGCTGCGAAGGCCAGATGGATTTCAATATCGCCATTCGCAGCCTGGTATGCCACCAGGGCAGCATCTACTGCTGGGGCGGCGGCGGCGTCGTTGCCGACTCCGAACTGGACGCCGAATACCAGGAAACCCTCACCAAGGTTGGTAACCTGCTCGATGCCCTGCAGCCCGGGCACGACAGTTACACCTGATGAGCTTGCACAGGTAACACCGTGCGCGGTTCAGGCAAGCCGGGGGAGCGGCCCCTGCCCTGTCCTCACCAAGAAGACAGCAAGTGCAGCACCAGCTTCACGCCGGTGCTGAAGCAGCATCAGCCTCGTCGATCAGCTGTGCATCGGCTGCCATCGACGCCTCCATCCGTTTGCTGTCCGCAACGAAGGAGCGCGCGCCCATCAGCAGCGCGGCCATGGCCGCCAGCAGTGCAACCGGAATAGAAATCATGGCGTCATGCAGCCCCTGAGCCTTGAACAGCTCGTTCATCTCCGCAGCGCCGGCCGCGACCCGGGCCGCCTCGGCAAACTGATCTGACAGCAAGCCGACCACAACCGGCCCCATGCCACCGCCGAGCAGATACAGACAGGCGAAGAACAGGGCCACCGCCGTGCCACGCAGACGCGGCTCGATCACATCCTGAATGGCGGTGTAAACGCTGGTGAAGTAGTTGTAGGAAAAGAGCCAGCCGATCGAGAACACGGTGATAAACAGACCAATCGCAATCTCATCCTGCAGCAACGCGTAGCCGGTGGCGAGCGCGGAGATCAGCATGCTGATCGCGCCGAACATCAGTCGCCCGGTTGCCCAGCGCTGATGAACCTTGTCGGCAATCCAACCGCCCGTAACCAGACCGATCAGGCCCGTCACACCCACGATAACGCCGGTGGACACCGCGGCCTGCTGCAACGACAGGTGAAAGTACCGCTGCAGCATCGGCACCATAAACGAGTTGCAGGCATAGGATGCAAAGTTGTAGGCCAGCCCGGCCAGCGTCAGCCACCAGAAGGTACGCACCGCGAATATCTTGCGCATCGGCTTGTCGACCGGTGCCGCGCTGGTCCTGACCACCTCGGCAGCGCCACGGGCAGGTTCCTTGATCATGAACACGAAGACCGCCAGCACAAGGCCCGGGACAGCAGCAATGTAGAACGGCGCACGCCAGCTATCGAATGCCTCGACCATGGCGCCAACCGTAAAGAACGCCAGCAGCAGCCCAAGCGGCAGGCCCAGCATGAAAATACCCATGGCGCGGGCACGCTTGTGCGCCGGGAACAGGTCGCCAATCAGCGAATTTGCCGCAGGGGCATAGCTTGCCTCGCCCACGCCGACACCCATGCGAATAATCAGGAAGCTCCAGAAGTTCCAGGCAGCACCGGTCAGCGCAGTAAAGCCGCTCCAGACCGCCAGGCCCCAGCCCATGATCTTGCGGCGCGAGCCGATGTCAGCCATGCGGCCGAGCTGAATGCCGGCCAGCGCATAGATGACCGTAAAGGCCGTACCGCCCAGGCCGAGCTGAAAGTCGCTCAGATCCCACTCCATGCGCAGCGGCTCAATAATGATCGCCGGAATGGTGCGGTCGAAAAAGTTGAACATGTTCGCCAGGAAAAGAAGGAAGAGCACACGCCAGGCATTTCTGGCTTGTTGTGGCTGCTGCATGGGCTGACCTCTATTGTTGTTGTAGCGCCTCGCTCTGCGGCGGGCAAAAGCCGTCTGGAACGGGCTTAACAATGAGTCTGTCCGATCGCTGCCGGGTACGAAAGCACTACGCCTGCCGTGATCACGATGCTATCAACGGGGTGAATGGCGGCGTCACCGCAGAGCGCACCGCCCGGCAGACAGGTACTAACGGCAGTTGCCCGCCTTGCTGAAGCCCGCCCTCTGCGCCTGCTCTTCACTCTCGAAATGCACCTGATTACGCTCCGCGACTCGATCGTAGCTCGGGCAGCCGTCCGGCAGGTGATATACCCGGCTGTTACGGTTGCCGATGATCACACCTGACCTGATGGACGCCGGCTGACCAGTCTCCGGCGCTGCCGATACCAGGCCAGAACGGGACGGCCGATGGCCACGCGTCCACACGGCTGCACCTGTCACAAACGGATTTTCATGGCCCATCACCCGTGCGGTACGATCGCTCCATTCACGCTCCCACTCACTCACCGGATGCTGCCGATCCCAGGCCATCAGCAATTGCTGCTGCTGACGGGACATCGACAACCCATAACGGTCGTACATGTAAAAATGCACCCGCGCGACCAGCCCCTTGACCTCATCCCGCGGCTCGGCAGCCCGCCCCTTGAAGTCGATCTTTGACGGGCAGGCACCATACTGCGGCGATACCCCGCGTACCATCGCATACTGGTAGTTGCTGCGATCGCCGTTAACCTCGCCGACGGCGGGATAGAGGTTGAACAAATCAGCCTCCATGGCACGGAATACCGGGTCCTGCGCCGTACAATTGCGCCGACCACCGCTCTGCCAGCACTGGCGCTGATGACCGAATACCCAGGCCGGCACGATATGCTCCCATTCAATGCGCTCAGCCCGAACCTGCTGGGCCCGGGTTTCGTAGCCGCAGGAATCGGCATCAATTCGCCCCCCGGATCGCCCTACCCAGTCCCAGCGACAACCGCAGTACAGGTCACCCTGCTCCAAGGCAAACTCATCAAAGAAAATATGCCGCTTGGCCACAGCCTTGGCCGCAGAGAACCCCTCGGGCGCATCGGCAAACACATGGGGAACAACACACAGCAGAACAAAAAGGGAAACGATCAGAGACTTCATAAACACTGAGCTTTTGCGAAAAGGGTCGCATTGTAAGGATGCAATCGTGACAGGGACAGCAATCGATACAGACCCAACGCAAGCCCGACGCCAAAGGCATAGCAGCCCCGCCGATCGGACAGGCTACCGCCGAGCACCGACTTTCCTGATAAACTGCTCGCCCCCAGCCCGTCGGACACCATCGCAGGCCTCTCACAGCATCAACGCCAGCAGCGCGCAAAGGGGTTGGCAGCAGAGTTCAGCAACCTAACAGGCAGTCAGAAATGCACCCGGAACCCACATCCAGCCCAGCAACCACGCGCCAAGAGCCCAATCGCCGCTTCAGCGTTGCGCCGATGATGGATTGGAGCGCCTGAGTTTTATTTTTCAATTAAATCATACAGATATAATAAATATAAAACCGCCTGTAGCAAATTTGTAGCAACACCAATCCGCGCACACCCCATCATGACCGTTCGTCGGCCTCTTTAATTTATACACACATAATCCTTGTGCGGTTAATTGGTGTGTATATAATTAGACCCATGGAGAGGCAAGAAGCCTACCCACCGCACCGGCGGAACCCGGCGAGTCTCGAACGGAGAACACCATGAACAAAGTTACCGCGTACAACCTGACCCACAACGAAGGCGGCGAAGGCTACAACCCTCATTTGGCTGCTGCCCAGGCCGAAGCGGAAGCCAAGGCTGAAGCCCGCATCCAGCACATCATCGGCAACATCACCACCTACAAAGCTGCATGGGGCGCCGCCCTTGCCAAGTACAGCAAAAACGGCCAGGTGGCCACCAAGGACCTGGCCAAGATCGAAGCGGAGGCTGGCGTCACTCAGCTGGAAATCCAAATCGTAAAATCCCGCATGGCTTGAGGAGGCAGACATGATCACTATCCAGCACGCGGTCAGAGAGCACGGGGCGGAAGCGGTATACAAGGCGGCATGCGCCGCCCTCGAGGGCGACTACAGCAAGCTAGCAGAAATGGATATCGAAGCATCGACCCTTGCCGAAGCGTGGGCTGCACAGACAGCAGCTTATAAATCCATGACAGCTGCAGAGCGAGCGAGAGAGCAAATGACGGTCAACAAGGAACTGATGAAGATCGCAAAGCGTAAGCCAGGTCCGGTGCCGACAGTCAACGGCAAGCGCCGGAATGTGTTTATCGACGACGAGTCAGTCGAATACGCCCAACAGCTGGGCGACGGCAATCTGTCTGCCGGGATCCGCCGTGCGATCGAGATTGCCCGGGCGCAGGCGGAGGGCGAGCAGTGAGCGCACCCCGGCCCAAGCAACACCTCATCACCGCCGGGAAGCTGTACCCCGGCGCGTGGCGCCAGATTGACGCCTTCCGGCAGGACAAAGGCAAGGACCTGCCAGACTGGCCGGAGTGGTGCTTTCTGCCGCTCGGCGGGGTACACGCGATTGTGACTGCCAGCCCGGGCGCTGACCCGCTTGCGCAGGCAGCAGACGTGGGCAGGCTTGGAGCGCTGGCCGCGTGGCGGGTGACACAGGGCATCTATCGGTTTGACCCGGCCCTATATGAGCGAGTTGCCGAGACGCCGGTGGACAGGGACATACCCTGCCAGGTGCTCTACCACCTGCCTGAGTGGTGCGTGTACATCGAGACGCCCGGGCTGACGTTTACCGGCCAGCCGCTGCACGGGTTTTTCGCGCACTTGGAATACGACGTCAACTCCGGCGGGCATGAGCTGCGGCTGGTGTTTGATTGCGATGACCAGCTGACACCCCTACCCCTGCATCTGGGTAGCTGGCCACTGGCCGAGGCGCTGGACCGCGCACTTGATGAGTCCATGCGTCAGGCGACGATGGCCGGCTACACCAGGGCGACCGGGCAGCTGCAGCAGGGCCGACAGGATCAGGCCGGCCTGCTCGCGCTGCTGGACGAGCTGGAGCACGTCATCAGCCTGCTGCTGTTTTTGTGCAGCCAGCCGGACGAGATCGGCACCCCAGGCCAACGCCCGAGCAACCCGCAGCCCAAACGCACAAAACAGGGCTGGCGGCTGTTTCCGGCTGAGAAAACCCGCGAGTGGGACGTGGGCGTGCGCATCGGCGCAGCCCTGCGCCGAGCGTATCACGCGGCAGAGACGGGGCAGCAGAGCATAGACCCGGAGACGGGCAAAGCCCGCCCCCGCCCGCATGTGCGCCGCGCGCACTGGCATGGATTCTGGAAGGGGCCAAAAGCACCGGAGCGCGTTGCGGAGCGCAAGTTTGATCTGCGCTGGATGCCGCCGATCCCCGTCGGGATCGAGGACTATGACGCGATGCCAGCGGTAGTCCGGCCGGTGAAGGAATGACCGTTCGTCGGCCTCTTTAATTTATACACACATAATCCTTGCGCGGTTAATTGGTGTGTATATAATTAGACCCATGGAGAGGCAAGAAGCCTACCCACCGCACCGGCGGAACCCGGCGAGTCTCGAAAGGAGAACATCATGAGCAAAGAACTTTTCCACGGCGGCTTCAGCGCAGTAACCGAGATCCGCAACGAAGGCCTGTTCGGTGGCGTGTTTGCCTCTCCGGATGAAGACGTTGCTGGCTGCCACGGCGACGTACTGCATCGCATTATATCGCCCCGCCACCTGACGGATTACGAACTGAACTATGAGATCGAAGGCGCGTGGGACGCGGCTCTGGAAATTGCTGACGGCAATGAAGATGTTGCCAACGCAATCATGGCACCGGGCTGCGAAACACTCGACGATTGCGAGCCGGAAGATGTAGCCGATCAGGGCTGGGAGTTTCAACGTCTGCGCGGCCAACTGGCAGCCCGCCTCGGCTACACCAGCGTTGAGATGCTGGACGAGCATGGCACCACCTACCTCTGCCTGCCGGGCTGCACAATTGAGGTGATTTAAACCCGCCCAGTGCGGGTTTATTGCCCGTCCGGCTCCCACTCGGGCGCCACCTTTCGCGCCCAAGCCTGCAACGCAGTTAACCTTATACGACACTCATCAGCCCGCCCAGTCACTCGGACAAGACCTGCTGCAGTTGCTGGGTGTATGTCTGCTCTGGTTCCGGCTCCATCATCCACGCTGGCGGCGCTGGTACCGGCAGGCACTCCACTGGCACTGGCTGCAGGGCTGGTGATACGGACTGACAACCGCCGCTTAGCAGCAGCGAGATCAACAGCCAGCTGAACATTGCTTTTCTGTACATTGGTAAGCTCCTGATTGTGCTGTTTGTCCTGCTCGGCCAGCTGCACCTGCAGCTCTACATAGCGCTCCTGTTGCTGCCGCAGCTGCTGCGCCCCGGCTCGGGCAATCTCGCCCAGCGTGTCGGAGTGCAGCTTCTCAGCTGCAGCCACGTCTGCTCGACCGTTTGCGCCGTTCCAGCTCCAGCCGACCCAGAAGCCTGACCCGACCAGACCGATCAGCAACAAGACGGTGAGGCCGATCTGCGCTGCCAGCTTGTACTTGCCAGGTAAGCCCATCATGCGTCGACCGCTCCATAACGTAGGTTGCCCACTACCCGCCGCGCCCAGCCCTTGCCGAACTGGGGCCAGGTGGAGAGCTTGGTGTAGAACTGCAGGCGCTCCGCGTTGAAGCGCATCAGCACATCCGTGACGGTCATCGCTCGCACTGCATTGAGCGTGATGCTGCCCACGTCACCGTCATCGGCAACATCAACTGCGCGCTGCAGGAACCGCACCGCGTTCTCAATGCCGTGATTCACTGCAGCGTCGAACAGCTGGAACCCGATAGCGCCGTCATATTCGTCGGCCCGCGCTCGGCCCCAATAGGCGACCCGGTAAATCTCTTTGGCCTGACTGCGGGTCAGCTGCCGCATGTCATCCAGGTACCCATGCGCCCGAGCCACCCGCTCAGTGATACCGAAGTTGGTGGCACCGCCCGGGTCAGCGGGGTGATTGACGTACCCGCCCTCATGACTGATCAGCCGGTCAAAGGCTTCATCAAAATCCATTGGAACCTCGACATGAAAAAGCCGCCCTGCGGCGGCTGTTGTGATGGGGTTATCGTTTGTTGGTTTTCGCCAGCGACAGCGCCCACGTGGGCGGGCACTATCGTGCTGGCTCTACAGGGACGTGAGCTGTTCCAAAGCCGGGTTATGCAGTACCGGCAACTCTCCCCCGCTATACCTCAATGTCGTACTGCGGCAGGCTTGGCGCTTGGCCGGTGATGCGGCCGTCTGTGATGAATGCCTTTTGCCCTGCCCCGACGCTGGTGCCCTGCACCACCACTTGCACGCCATTGCGCAGGGTCACTGTGCTTGTGCCGGCTGCGTTGTTGACGTTGGCCACGGTACCGACTGTGCGGCTGCCGCCGGGCAGCAGGCCGATGAAGCGTTTCCACGGGTTGACTGTTGCCACTACGCGCCCTCCGCGTGATGCCGTTCGAGGCGGATGCTTTGCTTGACCCGGCTTGCGCCAATGCCCTCTGCGGTGATCTCTGTGCTCAGGCACAGGCCGCGCCAGGTTTCATCAACGTCGCGCACTTCACACAGCTGCGCGGGCGTGACAAGGCCGGGGGCGGTTTCTGCAGGGAAGAGCGGCAGGTTCAGGGTGACAATCTCCTGCTGCCCGCCTTTGCAGATCTCGGCAATGCCACGGCTGCGGGCCACTTCGGTACCGGTGATCCAGTCTGCGAACACGTCCGGCGCGGGGTTGTCGCCTGCGGTGCCGGTGCGGCGCACGTCGACTGCAACCCCGTAGTTCGTGCCGCTGACATAGCAACTGTTCCAATCCGGCTGAGGCTGCCACTCGCTGCCCAGGTCGTCGATGATTGCGGCAGGAATGATCCGATCCATTACTGCGCTGGACCACTGCCAGACCGGCGCGCGGTAGCGCGGCAGAATGGCCAGCTCATCGCTGGCCAATGCGGGGCTGACTACACCGCCGGCGGTTTCAGCCAGGGCGGCAATCACCTGCATCGGGGTCTGGCTCTGGTAGCTAAACGCCCCGGCCGGTAGCGTCCAGTCTGGCGGGCCGAGGGTATAGCTGTCCCAGTTGAGGGTGAAGCCGGTGTTGATCAGTTCATTGCTGGCGGCCAGCTCGGCGTTGATATCTGCCGTGTTCACCCTGCTGCGGGGTGGCGCGTATGGCGCGGCCAGCAGTTGGGTGCGGCTGACACCGGTGACGGTGTAAGCCTCTTTGCCGAACTGGCGGGCACCGCTGTAGCGCTCGATCAGGAACACCCAGACGTGGCCATTGATGGTCACCTCCACTTCCTTCGGGCCGCTGGCGTCCGGCCGCACCTGATTGAGCGACGTGCGCCCGAACAGGTTGGCCGAGAGCGTCCAGGCGAAGCTATCGATATCACGCCCTATGCGGATGTTAGTCGCATCCAGCGCCACCCGGTCAGGCAGCACCACAACGCTGACGCTGTTGGCGATCATGTAGGTCTCCAGAATATCCGGCTCGGCCGGCGGGGTGATGATGGTGATGGGGCCTTCGTAGTCTGGGTACTCAATGCCGGTTGGTACTGGGTCGAGCGGCGTGGCCCTGCCCCACGGCAAGCGGCTGCCGTGGTTGACCCGGCGCGCAGGGCGGACGGGCAACCCAGTTGAGGCATCCACAGGGCCGATCTGGCCGGCCACCGTTGGCGGCAGCGCGAAGGTGAAGAACACCGCACCGTTGACCGACGGGGTGTACAGCCCCCCATCGAACGCGAACGCCAATGGCTGCGGCGGCACGTACAGCTGGCTGCTCTGCTGCTGCAACTTGCGCGCGCGATACTCAGCGCTGCGCTGGTAGCGGCCACGGGTGGTCGCATCCTTGGCGGGCACGCGCGGGTTGTAGACCAGCCGCACCTGCCACTCGACCGGCTGAATGCTCTGATCCCACCCCGGCGCAACGCCCAGATCCTTGGCTGGCAGATCGCCCCATTGCGCGCGGGTTGCTGCGCCATCCATAGCGCTGGCAGTGCCCCACTCCAGATCGTTGCTGCTGTCCTTCGCTGGCATCCCAGACCACGGCGCGTCGCACTGCAGGTCGACCACCTGGCCGACACCCCACCCGGACACACCCACTGCATCACGCTGGCCTACTGCGCTCCAGCCCGCCACTGCTCCAGCGTCTGCTGCTGCCGATGGACGAGACCAGGTGCTGGTGAGGGAGGTGACGAGGCTGGGGGGCAGGACGTAGCCAGCATAGCTACCCCCGAAGTCGAAGACTGCTGGTAGCAGCGGGACGTAATGGCCGCCCTCAAACTCAAAGACAGCCGTTAATGGCGTGTAGCTCATGTCGTCCGTCACCTGCTGCAATTAGATATAAGGGCGAGCGTACTTGTATGGGTGCCCTTCGCCGAGAACTGACTGGAGACCAAGTTCCCATGCTGCCCAACCGAACAGCTTGTCGATCTCGGCGTCAGCCGGAATACTGCCAGAGCCGATAATTACTGCCGCGATCTGACCTCGGAACCTTGTTGTCGAACCTGAAGTAAGCGCATTGCCGCCGATACGGGCGATATTGGAGTCCGAGTTACTTGTTAGACCTGGCGTCTGAAAAGAAGAGTTCTCGCCGTCAAGAGCGCCGTTAATGTATTGGCTGCATCTGGCACTACTCCAGTTCGCTACCCCGAGAACCATGTTCCATCCAGCAGCGATAGCAGACGGCGGGGCAGCCTGGAATCCGTTGCTATCGAGTCGGCGTCCACCGGTAGTGAGCTTATCTCCAGAGCCGGCGGACGTAAGCCCGTGAAAGACCCCAAACCGAGTAGACGTACCACCACCCACCGTGAATACAACAAGTGGACGTTCAACGTCGGAAGAGTCAGAAGCGGACGCCCTCTCAATAACGAAAATCCAGCCCGCTCCGGTGTTACGAAATAAGCCCAGAGCCGCAGACGGGATATCCAAATGGTCTGCGGCGCCATCAAACTCTAGAACCCGCTTCGTTCCTCCGCTCATCGCAGCAATAGACGGACGCCAAGCGGCGTTTGATTGGGTAACGTCGTATCCGTTCCCGCTCCGATCCGCCCAGACACTCGCCGCCCCAGACACATCCGTAACGTCGCTTTCCCAGTCGAGCCAAACCTTCGGCGGCACAGAAAGATCAAGAGGCGTCCATGGCACCTCAGCGTACTCAACAGCCAGCGGCCCGTGTGCCAACGGCCGGTAGTACCTAACAGCCTCCAACGTCGCAGTACCAACTGGCTGCGGGCCAATTGCTGCGCTGTTCCACCACTCAGGCTCGGCTGCCGGCAAGGTGCCCGCCTGCGTTACCCGATACAGCCAGCCAACAAAGCTGGATGGACGGAGCAGATCGCCAACAGCGACAACCATATTGGCTTCCCACTTGCTGCCCCATTCGTCGATAGCCAGCGCGTAGATATCCGACTCGCGATACTGGGCCCGAATATGCAGCTCGGCCAGACCGGACTCATCGCTGGTACCAATACCCGCAATGCGCCAGGACCCATCGGTCTGTCGCTCAACAGCAACGATCTGACGCGCGGCGGGCAAACTATCCACCCGCACCTGCGCCTGCAGCACACCTGCCAGCAGATTCTCTTCACTCATCAGTCTGCATCCCCACGAATCTGGATCTTGAACTGGTCGTCTTCAACCGTGCCCTGCCCGCTCACCACCGTGCGCACGATCCACATCGGGCCAAGACAGGCATCGGTGTTGAAGCGCACCGCGTTGCTGGCCGCCCAGCCGGTGCCCCAGCCTGCAGCCCGGATCACGAAGTATGGTGAGCCGGTGGCCGGATTGATCGGTGAGCAGTCGCTGCCGGTGGTCCCAGTGGCGATGACACCCAGTTGCTCTTCCACCACGTTGAAGGTGCTGGAGCCGGTGAAAATGATTGCCCACTTGCCGCTGATCGCGCCGATGTTGGTGATCTCGATCGGGTAGTTCAGCAGGTTGAACTGGGCGGTAGTGCTGTCGCCTTGCTGCGCATCCGTCCAGTTAGGTGAGCCGGTGTTCCAGGCTTTCTGCGTGAACCAGTTGTAGACCCGCGCCTGCAGGTCGCCCCAGGTAACGGCGCTGCTGACCACCGTTTCAGCGGCGGGCAGGTCCCACGGCACGGGCGAGCCAATGCCGAGTGCGCCGGTGATCTGCACCTCGGTGCACACGGTCATGTGCTCCACGCGGTCGCGGATCACCAGCGGGCTGGTCAGCGGGTTGCCTTCGGCATCCACGGCGGTGAACGGGTCTGCCCAGGTCAGCGTGCCCAGCTCACGGTCAGTGGTGTACTGATCCGGGCGCAGGGCAACGCCGTTGGCGTCGACCACTTCGATGGCCGCCTGGTAAATACGCGGCAGCTGCACCGTGTCGCCAGCTACCGGGGTCGCCTCTGTCTCGGCGGTGTGCTGGATCACCAGCACGTCGCCGTCGCGGTACACCGGCACTCGCCCGTCTGCCGGTAGGCGCACCGGGTCGAGCCCCAGCAGCTCTGCGGACATTGGCAGGCTGGTCTGTACAACGGCGTTGTATGTGATCAGCGACGCGATCACCGGCACGCTGGCGGCGCCGCTCACGTCCAGCGGGTCGGTGGTGAAGCGCAGGCGGACGATGCCGGTTTGAATGTCTACGCTGCCGTGAACAATGCCGCCGGTGATGTTGCCGTTAAGGTCTGCCGTTGCGGTGACGATTTCTGCTGTGTCTGCCCGCACTACGGTGATCTGCAGGCTGGCAGGCCGCAGAGGTGCGCCGGGCGTGCGGAACGTGAGTTCGGTGGTGCTGAAGCCGGCGCTGCTGGTGAGGCAGGCGAGGCGCGTGACGCCGCCGCTGATGCCTGCCGGGTAGCTGGCCAGCGTGGCCTTGCGGCCGAGGTAGTCGACCGTGCCCACGGCCACACCGGCGTTGGTGCTGGTATTGACCGCGCGGAACAGCACGCCAGCGCGATCAATGTAGGTCTCGCCGCCCCACTGCAGCACAAGGCTGCCGGGTACGATCGGGTCTGCCACACCGGGCAGCAGGTCCAGCTCCAGCGCCGGGGTGCTGACTGAGTGGCTCTGGCTTTCATACGTGGCACCGGCAGCCTGGGCACGCACCATGAGCGTTCCGCCGAATACCTCCTGACGCGGCACAACGGTGGTAACCGTGCGCGGCGTGCTTTTGTATCGTTTACCCGCGACTACGCCCATCGTTATACCTCGGTCATGTTGTATTGGACTTCGTGCTCTACGTAGTCGTAGAGCTGCTCAACCTGCAGGCTGAACGCCCCGGTTGTGTAGTTGATGCTGCCGATGAAGCCGATCCAGTTGCCGACGCCGTCGTCGTTGGCTTCGTAGTCCACCAGCTGCACGCCGCTGTAGGCGACGCCATCGGTACCGGACGGCACCAGCGATTTGCGCGTGGACTGCCAACGGATGTTCACGCTGCCGGGCTGCAGGGGCGCGCCGGGGATTACCCCGCTGACGATGCCGCCCGAGTCCGGCGCTGCCGTGAGCGGGGTATCGACATCCACGCCGCCGCGGTTGTAGTCGAAAACGATGCTGCTGCCCTGGTCGGGCGTGCTGGCCAGCTCCAGCCGCACGGTGCCGGTGAGGTAGACCACGGTGCCGGTGCCGGCTGCGCCGGCCAGGGTGCCGTCGCCCTGATCCAGCAGGGTCTGGCTGACGCCGCCCTGCAGCACGGTGACCACCACGCTGCCAGGCTCTACGCCCTCATGCGGCAGCTGGTGCTCTACGCGAATCTGCGGCGCGGTACCGGCGCCGGTGTGGGTTTGCAGGTTGTCGTCGATCTGGCAAACGTAGGTGTAGACCAGGCTGGTGTTGGCATCCGGCAAGGCGTTGAGGCTGATGCTCACCGCGCCGGTGGCAAAGTCAACCGTGCCGCTGCCCTCGCCCGACAGCTCGCCGTTGCCCAGATCCCGCAGATCATACCACTTGCCCAGCGCCATAAAGCTGATCGACAGCGTGCCGGGGCGCGGCTTGGCCTCGGCAAGGTTGAGCGTGTACGCAAAGCCCCGGGTGGCCAGCACCACTTCGATCTCGCCGGTGACGCTCTCCCCTGTGACCGCTGCTGCCGGCTGATAGGTGAGGCTGGCCGAGCCGGTGTAGGTGCTGGACCGGTAGGCGTTGATCTCGCCCGTTTCGTAATCAACGGTGATGCGCGTGAAGTTGTTGGCACCGCTGCGCCAGGTCAGCTCGCCCTGCCCTTCGTCTGCATACACGCCGCCGTTAATGCTGAGCGACATGCTACCCAGGGCGGCGCCGTGGGTGATAAAGCTGCGGCTCTGGCCCGCCGTCACCTGCGCGAACTGCAGCGTAACCGTGCGGCTGGTCGGGCTGGCCGGCACAACGTAGCGCTTGCGGGCACCGCCGAGCTGATTGGTCAGCGCGCTTTCTTTCACCGCGCTGGGTACCAACTGCGAGTAGACCGAATCCACATTGACAGTCATGTCGCCAGCGGTGATCGCGGCAGCCAGCGGGCTGATGCCGTAGTACCGGGCCGAGTCTGCAACCTGCGTGGCGAGCACCACGCTCTTGGGTTCGTTGGCCAGGTTGGTCGCGCTGGTGCCACCGGGCACAGCCTGCCCGCCCGGGAACTTGACGTTCAGCGGCGCGGTGATCGTGATCGAGAGGCGGCGCCGGGTGAAGTTAACAAAGTTGCCGTTGCCGTAGTCGTACACAAACTCCTCGAGCGCAGCCTCCACCGCCTGCACGCGCACGTATTGGCTGTTGGCACCGCTGGTGAGCTGGAACACATCACCCACCTCCGGCACCCGGGCCTCTTGCCGCTGAATACCAGTGATTGCGCGCTGGCCCGCATACTGATCGCCCAGCAGCTCAAACTGCGCAACGGTCGACGGGACCACATAGCCCTCGATCACCGAGCGGGCGTCGGAGCGCTCATCGGTCTGGCTGTTGCTGTTGAACAGCAGCACGGCCACGCGCGGATCCGCCGGGGCCTTGGTGACGATGGAGTGCGCACCCAGGTAAGCGTCGGCATTCTCGGTCAGCACACCGGCAAACACTTTGCGCAGGGCAATGCGACCAAGGGTGCGGTCCAGCCGGCTGATATCGGGGAACAGATTGTTCACCTCACCGTCGACCACGGCATCACCGGTGGCGCGCCCGCCGCCGTCGTTTTCATCGGTCAGGCGCTGGGACTTGAGGATTTTCACGTCATTGACGGTGATGGTCATGCTTTTCTCCGGGCATAAAAAAACCCTGCCGGGGCAGGGTTTCTGGGACACCAATGTGATTTATTCAGCTGCGGGATCTTGCTCTGCGTAGCGAGCCTGATCTTCGACTCGTGCCACCTTCTCAATCTCAGCTTTAACAACTCTACCGCTTCGCACCTTTGTGATTAGGTGCAAGGCAACGACCTTACGCCCCCACTCAGCGTCCTGAAGTAAGTCCAGAATCTGATCGGTAACCATGCTGCCGTCTTTGGGTAAAGTGGCCACGATCTCCTGACGCCTGGTCACGTCATAGAGCTTGAAGCGGTAATCTGTAGGGCTTGAGTGATCTACGTTCTGAATTCGGTACACCCCAGCCACACGATCTTCTACAGAACGATTTCTGGGAGAGTTACCCAACTCACTGACAACTGCGCCATCAACACGGCGGCCCTGCATCTCAATCCACTCTGAGTCAGCAGTGCTAGCGATAATCTCGTCATACGAGGCCGCCATTCGCTCTGAAATAGTGGTGAGTTGCGGCAACTCGTCGACAACCCGGTTGAACATACCCTGCATAGCTTCGGTGTGCTGGGCGTCAATCTGCTGCATTACCTGCAGAGTCTGAATTCGCTCCTCCCGCTCAGCCTCATGTTCAAGAGCCGCGATTTCCGCAAGCCGGACTTCCTTCTTGTTTTGCAGGTAAGTATCTACAGACCACCCGCCTACTGCAGCACTGCCAAGGAAGAGTATGGCGATTAGCTTTTGACGCGGTTCCATATCCTTAACCCCCTCCGCCAGTGCATCACCTATCTTTAAGAACTGATCTTCAAGTTTCGCTATGAATCCTGAGCTGCCTTCACCAACTTCCACCAGCAGCTTGAGGTCTTCTCGTTCAGCATCACGGAGCCGATGACCTGAGTCAGCGTACTTTGCAAGCGCATACGACTTGTTGAGGTTTGTCTGAAAAAGCAGGAAAGACTTCATCAACTCAGGCGTAATCGTCGAGTGATAACGCTCGCCCTTTACATGAAGCTCGAACTTTGGCCAGTCAATAAACTTGACCTCTGGAACCTCCATATCTGGAGACTCCAACAACGCGTGCAAAAGCTCCAAAGCACCCGCATCGTCCCTGATTTCAATAGCAGCCATAACCCTTCCCTGTCCTGTCGTGGCGGAAGAATCTACACCAATTGAATGCTTTTTCCCACCAATCAGCGAATCCCACTATAGACAGCTTTCAGCTTTCAGGCTCTGGCTCTGGCGGCGGCGCGACGGTGATCAGCCGCAGGGTCAGCTCATACACGGTGTCAGCCATGTCTTGTGAGCGGATCACCTGCTTGGCAGCAAGGGGCGGGCCGCTCTCGCGGTTCCAAGTGACCCAGTACTGATCACCGCGCGGCAGCACCAGTTGCATCACTGCGCCGGGCTGATCGCGCAGCGCTTCCAGCGCCCGGACAGTGGCCAGGGTGAACCAGGCCCCGCCGTTGCTCTGCAGGGTGATGGGCCGGCCATGCAGCTTGACGCCCTCCTGAATCAGCAGCGCGCCGGTGAGGCCGCGCTCCTGGCTCTGGGTGATGGCGTCCCAGTCGAACTCGTCCACCCATTCCATCTGGTCGCCGGCCAGATCCGGATCGGCAGCCAGGTCCACTGCGCCAAGGGTTAATGGCATCACACGCTCCTCAATCCAGCCTGTTCAAGAATGCCCAGCAGTGCGTCTTGCTGCCCAGTGGGCACGCTCACATCGACAGAACGGCCCTGCGCCGTTTCCAGCCTGATGATCGTGCTGGGCGCGGGCGCAGCTTCCGGCGCTGCCGCTGCAACGGATTCACGCCGTTGCTGCCGGGCTTCGGTTTCACGGGCCAGTTCGGTCTCGGACTGAATGGCGCGCAGCATGCCGAGGGCTTGCCGCAGGTCTGCAACGGCGGCCTGATTGCCCACCGCCTGCGCTTCGGCAATCTGGGCCTGCAGTTCAGCCTGCCGGCTTTGCATACGCCGGCGCTCGATCGCTTCTTCGTTGCCGCGCACTTTGTCCAGCTCGTCCCTGATGCTGGCGAGCGTGCCCTTGGCGCTATCGGCCACCGACTCAAACTGCTGCTTGACCGACTCCAGGGCGCTGTCCAGCTCCGAGAAGTCGGAGGCGTCCAGCAGGTCAAGGCTGGACTTGAGGCCAACGGCCTGCACCTTGAAGCTGGCCAGCGAGACCGCTCCCTTCTCATACCCGTCCATCAGCCGCTGCAGTGCCAGCTTCTGCTCGAGGAACTGTTCCTGCAGCTTGCGGCTGGCGAACAGGGTTTCATCTGCCCAGCGCGCAAACGGCCCACGCATGCGGTTATCGAGGTTGTTTTGCAGGTCCGCCAGCTGGTCGTTGACGATGTTCAGCGACGCGGCGGTGCCTTCGAGACTGCTGGTGTCCAGATCCACATCAACGCTGCTGATGCCCTTGAGCGCGTCAAACGCTTGCAGGGCTTTATCACTCAGCTCGGCCAGCGGCGAGCGGGCGGCGGTCATCACCTCGTCGAAGAAGGTGCTGAAGGCGTCGCGGAAGACTGCTTGCTGCTCTGCCCTGGCATCTGCTGCGGCTTGCTCTGCAGCTGCCTGCTCGGCCAGCGCGTCGGTCACGGCCTGCAGTTGCTTCTCAAGGTTTGTCTGGGCGTCGGCCTGGTTGCCGGTCGATTCGCTCAGCTTGTCCTGTTGCTTCTCCAGCGCCTTGATGGCTTTGTTGTACTCGTCAACCGACAGCTTGCCGTCTTCATACAGCGAGCTGATGGCGGTGCGCAGCTTGCTGATATCAACGTCTGTTTTGGCGCTGCTGATGGCCTTCTGGACGCCGGCGAAGTCTTCCAGCTCGTCGATCACATCAGAGAGGGACTTGGCGGTTTTGGCGGCCTCGCCCCCTACTTCGTCCAGCTTGTCGGCAACGATGCCGAGGCCGGCTGCGTATTCCTGCTGGGTGATTGCGCCGTCCTGGTACGCGCTCAGCATGGCCGCGCGCAGGCCTTGCAGCTGCTCCACCGTGGTGGCGGTATCGATCAGCTTCTGGGCTTCGGCAAAGTCAGCGATGGCCTGAGTGCCGGCGATGGCCGCTTCAATCGCGGCGTTCTTCACCAGCTGCTGGTTGTTGACCATTTCATCAGCCAGCGCTTGATTCATCATGCGCTGCTGATCAGTCTCGGCCTTGACCGCCTCGGTCACATCCCGCGCGCCCCGCACCTGATGCCGCGTGGTTACGTCCCATGCGTTGCGGATGCTCTCGCCAGACTGCTCGATCTGATTGACCAGCGCGCCCTGCAGCATTGTGATCTCGCTGCGGGCGTTGGTGATCCTCTCTTTCAGGGAATCCAGATTGAAGGCATCAGCGATTACCTCCCCTGCTGCCAAGAACGGGTCAGCGATGTTCTTAGCCAGCGTCACGGCAGCAAGCCCAATGGCCGCGAAGCCAGCCACCAGCCCTTGAAACAGGGTGGTGAACGGCGCCACAAACAGCTGCACCCGCATGCGGGCGTCGTCCAGCTTGGCACCCAGATCGCTCAGCCAGGTGCTGGCCTTGTCGCTCAGCTCGCTGAGGTCAAAGTCTGCAATGTCTCCGATGAACCGCTTGACCCACTCCGACGCCTCGATGAATGCATCGGACAGGGTGGTGGCCAGCTGATCCAACTTGCCGTCACGATCCATCTGGTCGATGGCATCGGCCACGCCCAACAGCTGCTGCTTGACGTAATCGAGCGCGCCGCTTTTGGCGATGCGATCGAGGAAGTCAGCCGCCACGTCACGCAGGTTGCTGACGATACCTGCCAGGCGGCTCATGTTGGCCGCTGCCGAGCCTTCGGCTGCCTTGCCAATCTCGGTGATCAGATCGCGGATTACATCGCGGCCCAGCTTGCCCTTGCTGCTCAGCTCCTGCAGCTGCTCGGTGTTTTTGCCGGTTACCTTCTGCAGCAGATCCCACACGGGCACACCGCGTTCGACCAGCTGCAGAATCTCTTCGCCCTGGAGCTTCTGCTTGGCCCACGCCTGGCCGAGGGCCGACGAGATACCGGTCAGCTTTTCCATACCGCCGCCGAGCTTCTCGGACTGGTCGGTAATGGCCTGCAGGGTGCCGTCCATTGGATCAAGGCCAAATGCCTTGAGCAGCGTGAACGCTTCGGTCACGTCCTTCAGCTGCAGGGGCGTGTCACGGGTAAAGCGCTTGATCCACTCCGTTGCTTGCTCGCCGCCCTCGATGGAGCCCATCAAGGCAGTGAGCTGGGTCTGCATGCCCTCGAACTGGTCGCCTGTTTGCAGCATCGAGTAGATGCCATCGCGCACCAGATTCAGGCCTTTCTGCACCAGGCTGAACGCAGCATTGAGCGAGACGTAGGCCGCAGCAAAGGCCAGCACTTGCTTGGCACCGGAGGTCATAGCCGAGCGGGCGGCATCAACGCGCGAACGATACTCAGAGGATGCCCGCGACGCCTTGCGCAGCTCATTCTCCAGGCGCCGCACCTCATCGGTGTTGTCGCCCACTGCTGCCTTGGCCTTGGCCAGCTCTGCGGCCAGCCGCTTCTCTTCGTTGGCCAGATCCGCAGTATCGATACCCGCATCACGGGCTGCGGCTTCGTGATCGCTCAGGCTTGCGTTGAGCGCGGTCACTTGCTTTGCCAGCTTGCGGCCTTCGCGCTCGGCATCCTTGAGGGACTGCGCCAAACCAGCCGCTTCCGGCGACTGGTTCAGCGCCTCACGCAGCTCACGCACCTGCAGGTCATTCTGCACCAGTGCCTGCTCGGCCTGCTCGGCAGCGCGCTGGGTTTGCTTCAGGGTCTCAGCCAGACCGCGGGCAGAACGTGCCCGGTCAAACTCATCACGCAGGCTCTGGCTCTGTGACTGCACATCCTCCAGCGCCTGCGCCGCCTTGCGGGCCTCGGGCGACAGATCATCCTTGCCGCGCAGGATGAACTGAATCAGGCGGTCTTTGATGCCAGCCATGGGTTTTCTCCGGGCAATAAAAAAGGGTATTCGGGAAAGGGTGTTGTTAGGCCCTTTCTGAATACCCCTAGGTGAGGTGGTTGGTTGTGTTGTTAGCCTTCCTCTTGGAAAGCTCCCGTTTCTGGTTCTGAGTACAGCTGCAGGATGCTGAAAATCGGAACTCCGTAATCCACCAGCTCGTCCTCGATGGGCTCGACTGCCATGATTTCCCTGGCCAGGAACGGCGCTAGCCGCTTGGTTTCTGGCGGCTTCACTTTGTGCTCTAGGGTGAACATGATCTTGGCGCGGAACATCTCGAAGCTCAGGCCTCGTGCGTTACGGTTTACGTCGCGCAGGTAGCGGTTGATCGACTCGGTTAGCGCGTTGGTGTACCGCTGGGGGATGAACTTGAAGTAGTTGAAAATGTACTCGCCCCAGTTGGTCATCATGGTCGTGACAACCTTCCAGTCCTTCTCTTGCTCGGCAGGGATGCGTTGACGCCATTCGTCATAGGCTTGCCTGGCTGCATTGTGGGTCTTGCTATTCCAAATGTTGTAGAAGCCTTCCTTGAGGTTGTAGGCGGTACCTAGCTCGGGGAACTGATCGAACCACGTCTTAATCTTCAGGTGCGCCCAAACGTCCAAATCACGCCGCCGCATCAGCATTAGCTTGCGGTCGCCTTTCAGGGTGCGCTTTTGCGGAACAGTGAGGCCTCGCTTGATCCGCTTTCGTATCTGGTCCATTGCATCGTTGGCGTACCGCACAACGTGGAACTTATCGACGATGACAGTGGCGTTAGGGAACAGCTCTAGCGACACGTCTTTGTACGGATGGAACATGTCCTGGCAGACGATCTGGACCCTATCCCGGCCGCGCATGTTGGAGATGTAGTTATGGATTACGATTTTCTTGCGGTTAGGCAGGACGTCGATGATCGTTCTTTCTTCCAGGTTGATCAGGACGCACCTGTACTCACCGCCAACAAGCAGTTCGTCAATGCCAAGAACACGCGGAAGCATGGGCCTGTAGCCCACCTCCTGCTCGGCGCAGTAGTCGCGCAAGGCCCGGCGCACCACCGACTCATCAACGCCTAGATCGCGGGCTACAGCTGAGTTAGTGGTCGTCATGGCCTGCTTGATGATGTGCGCATGGCAGCGCTTCGTCATGCGGTGCTTCTCGTCGAAGTCCAGCAAGGCCGGCGAGAACACTTTGCTGCATGTCTTGCACTTGTAGCGCCGCCGCATGCCCCACAGCACGGTGCGCTTGCCCCTGATTGGCAGGTCAACGTACTTGGTCAGCTTCTTCGAGAAGCGGATCGATTGGCCAATAGCGCCGCAGGCGGTACAGAACTCGGGGGCCGGAAATTCAACCTTGAATTGCAGATCGTGTTCATCCTCTAGGAATTCCACGATCTTGACTTTGAGCGGGTGAAGCAGGGACAGCGAGTCAGGCACCGACGTCCCCTTGAGCGGCGAGCGCTAATCGAGCGGCAGCAATGCGCTGATCTATCTTCACTTGCTGCGCGGCGATTGCATCATCGAGCGCTCTACCGTACTTGCCCGCGAAGCCTGATGGCTCGTCGTGGATAGCAAGCATTCCTTTCAGCGCCTCAACCAGCGCACTCTGCTCCGGCTGCTGCTCGGTCTTCGCGGGCCAGGCCAGTGACGCCACGATGCGTTCGTGCTGGGAGACGGTCGTCAGGGGCTCACGGACGTCACCAGGATAGAGAGCCCCAATCCCCATGGCTGAATCTGCAATGTAAGAGCCGAATCCGTCAGAGCTAATACGCACACCAACCACAATCGGCGCATCCACCCCTTCCGCCTCTGCGGGCTGGTTGGCGAGGACGCCATACATGCGACGCTCTGCATCTAGCCGAGTCTCGCGGTCATTACTGACAAGTCCAGCCAGCAGCTCCCGATCAACCAATACCTTGTCCATGATTTCTCTCCTTCAAAGGGATGAGCCTTCATTATAACAACACGTAAAGCCGAAGTTATTGCCATTATGCTTTAAGGATGCGTTTTACCTGCAACAACACGTAAAACCGATAACCCATAAAAAACCCTGCCGGGGCAGGGTATAAGAACAAAGCTATAATCGACCGCTATTCAACAAGCGCTTACCAAGGAACTGAAAATGGACTTTCTAAGTGGAGTAATACTCGGCGTCGTCGCAACGCTTATCGCCATCCTGTCAGTCAAGTCACGCAAGAAACCGCAGGAGCCGGCCCCATCTGCGAACAACACAAACCCAGCAAGAACCGGTTCCGGGGTCACCATCCAGGTAACGCAATACGGCGGCCCTGAAACCGAGCCAAGTGACTTTGAGCAGCAAAGTCACCAAGGCAACCCAGACCGTGACCCTTGGGAGGCAGGCGCCTGGGAGGTGCAAGAATCCTTCCCCGTTAAGGCCAATCTATTCATTACGTTTCGCGACGTTGAAGGAAAGGTAACCGAGCGCCCCATCACCGTTCAGGCGGTAGGCAGTCACCTGGGCGAACCCACCCTTGTCGCTTTTTGCAGACTAAGAAACAACAACAGAACATTCCGCATTAGCCGCATCGAGAACTGCGTTGACGAAGAGTCCGGCGAGATTATCGACAACCTTTACGACTACCTACATGAGCGCTATTCCAGCAGCGTTGACGCCTCGCTGGACAGGGCATACAACGAAGCTCCCGATGCCATTGATGCGCTTTTCTACATCGCCAAGGCTGACGGCCAGATGCGCAAACCAGAGCGCGAGATCATTGCCACCTTTCTCCAGTCCCTGACAGGCGACGACCGAGTCAGCGAATCTGTCGTTCAAAAAATGATGGCTGACTGGGAAGTACCAAGCCTCAGGACGTTCAAAGTGTCCGTGGGGAAAGTCGGCAATCTGAGCAATGAAATTCAAAGCATCTTCAAACAGGGCGCATCCGATATTGTCGCTACCGGCAAAACCGTGACGGCGTTGGAGCAAGAGGCTTTGGATTACATCGCCAAAAGGCTCGGCTAACCAGCAACCGAGGAAGGGGGCGGCACTCCACCCCCTCCCTCACCATCAAGCCGCCATATCCATCTGGCAGAACTTGCTGATGCCGGTACCGGTGATGCGGTCATCCGCCAGCGCTTCGCCCGGGATCTCCAGTTTCAGGTACTCCTGACCGAAGGCTTGCATCTGGCTGACAAGGCCCAGCTTCACGCGATGAACGCGCAGGCTGTAGGGCTCACCCGACTGGGCTTCGTTCAAGCCGGCAATGTAAATCTCCAGCTCGACCGCAGGCGCAGTCAGCATCTGAATGACGCTTGCACCGCGCGGAGTGTAGCTGGCTTTGACGCCGGCGCTGGTGATGTTGGTGGTGCTCAACACGATGATGCCGTGCTGGTTCAGCAGGTAGTCGGTACCGGCAACCAGCGCAGTGTCTGACGCTGTTTTCAGTACCGGCGCAACCGTGAGGTCCGGCAGGTGCTTGAACGGAATCAGCTCACCCAGCACACCGGCGCATGCCAGGGCTTCGTCCACGATGGGCGTGGTATCGACTTCGGTCACAGTCGCACGGGTCGCACGCGCGATGTTCTCAGGCGTCAGATCCCACAGGCCGAGCGTGGTGTTCACATCCGTCACACGATCACGGACGTTACGGTTGCCGCCACCGCCACGGTAGTTCGGCAGGGCAATGCGGTTGGTCTGGTAGGAGATGTTGAAGACATCGCAGTTGCCGATATCCAGCAGCGCATCCTGGCTCTGATAGGCGCGAGCGTAGGCAATGCCCTCGCCGATAAACGAACGATCTACTTGTGCCATAAAGGGTTACTCCCGTTAGGCCTTGGTGGCTGGCTCGGCCTTCTCAGGCGCGGCCGGCTGCTTGGCGGTTGCGTCGGTGGGCTTGGCAACAAACCCGTTCTTAATAGCGTGGGCGGCCACATCCGGCGGCAGATTCTGCTCGCCCTTTGGATAGGCCACGACCTTGCCGCCCGCATTCCAATTGAATGGCGCGGTGACGTTGTGCTTCGGCATGAATGCCTCCGGTTATTTGAGGGGTTGTTGGTAGTTGATTTGCAGTTGCATGACGTGGGCGGCCCAGAGGCGACCAGGCGCGGGCGGCAACGATGACTCGCTGGGCATAGCAACCTGCTGCACGCCCTGAACCGTCAGCCCTGCCTTTGGCCCTGCCAGCGCGACTTTCACCGCCAGCCGCCCAGCACGCAGCGCCGGGGCGAACGCACGGAGCTTGGTGACCAGGGTCACGCTTACCGTGGTTTGCTCGCGCACCCCGGCGTCGCCGACGCGCTGCACCTCCTGCGTGTCGCCTGGCTGCAGGATGATGAAGCTGTCCGGCAGCGCGGGATCGGCCTCATCCAGCACCCGCAGCACGCTGTCTTCAAACACCAGCGCGCCAAAGTCGGGCACCGCGGCCAACCGCTGTTCCAGCTCTGCAAGCAGCTGGCTCTGTACGTCAGCAGGCATATCAGGGCCTCACGTAGAAGGTGATCAGGGAACCGTCATCAGATTCGATGCCGTCCAGGTGCATGGTCTTGCCGGCGATCAGCTTGACCGGCTCGCCCGCATTGCTGCGGAACGCGCCCTTGCGGTCGTAGCTGCCCAGCGCGCCTTTCAGCACGCAGATGGTGACCACGCGATCAACCGCACCGGACAGCTCGTTGATGCGCTCGACATCCTGCTCGACGATGGCATCGAGCCCCTCAACCGCAACCGACCCGGATGCGGTGAGGAAGTCGACGCGCCCATCCTTGAGCGAGTCCAGCAGGGTGGCGTCCATGTCGTCCATGGCTGCGGAGAAGTCGCTCATGGCCACTCCTCCACTGCTCCGGCGCGCTTGATGATGCCTTGCCCCAGAAGCTCTTCCTCGAGCTCAGGGGTTGGCGGCTGGTACGGATCGCCCTGGACGTAGGTTTTGCCGGCTTCCTGAATGCAGCCCCAGGCAACCACAAAACCAGCAGAGGTGACTTGCGCCGCCGCTTCCAGGGCAACATCCTGCCCAGTGGATGCAGCACCGGAATCAGCACCAGCCTGGGCTTCCACTGCACCAGCTCCTGGCGCTTCCACAGCGTCAGCCGAGTCAGCTGCAGGAACGTCAGCATCTTCGACGGGTACCAAGTCGGCTTGCGGCTTCTTAGCCGCTTTGCCAGCCACGTCACACCACCTTGGCGAAGATGAAAGCGTCCGGCTCGAGGAAGCCGGCCATGGGCGCGCTTTGCAGCTTCAGCCAGCGTGCAGACGGCTCCGGAGTGACCCAGCTTTTCGGGAAGCGGGCCGCTTCCACCATTCCGCTCTCGATTGCGTCAAGATCCTGAATCGCGCCGTACAGCATCGCGTTGCGGGTATTGCTGGCACCGAGAATCAGGCCACCCGCCGGGATCATCGGCTGCTCGACGTCTTCCTCGTCCAGGTACCACTCGTCGTAGGCATACAGGTCCAGACCCGGGTCATTCAGGTAACCCAGATAGGTCACACCGTCCGGCAGCTCTTCCGGCTTGATCATGCCCATGTCTACGCGACGGGTGTTGAGTTGCTTCATCACCATGTCGTTGGCCTGGAAGGCCGCAACCGCTTCGGCGCTCAGCACTGCAGTGTTGGCAGTCCGGCCAGAGTCCTTGGCGATCTTGCGCTTCCAGGCGCGCAGGTTGGCGATAGGGTCAGAACCATCGGCATCCCACTTGCCAGTGGTGAGCGTGATCTTGTGATCAGCGGCCATGAGGAAGTCGATGGTGTCATCAACACCCTCGCCGACCACACGAATCTGGCCAGTGGTCAGGGCCTGAGCGCACTGCCATTCCTCGCGACGGATGATCTCTTCGTCCAGGTCGCGCAGATCCGCGCCCAGCTTCTCAGCTGCACGCTGCGCCGGCGGCTTGGCCGCATAGGGTGATTCACCGGCTGCGCGCTTGAGGATCAGGTCGGCAGTGGTTTCGCGCTTGGGCTGAACATACGGCGGCGCGTAGGTGCTGCTGCTGTAGCCTTCGCCCAGCGATACGCTGCCAGGCAATTTCGGGTGCACGAACGGCGCCATCTTCCGCTTGCCTTTGACGATGTCGATGTCAACGGTTTTGGTGGGGAAGGTGCGCGGGTTGGAGCCGTTGAAGAATGTCGCCATCAGGAAGCGGCGCGGGGTCTTCATCTGCTCGACGGCTTCGAGCATCGTGCGGGTATCAAAAATATCCATCTGTCAGTGCTCCTATCAGCGGATGAACAGAGAAAGCGGACGCAGCGCAGCCTTCACGCTTGCGATGGTGTGGCCAGTGCCAATGGTCAGCTTGTCGCCGAGCACTTCACCGGTCAGCATCACCGGGGCCGGGGCCGGGGCATCAGTGGTATCCACTGCCTCAGCCAAGATCACCTCGGGGTTCTGCGAGCCATCTGTGGCAGCCGACAGCGACAGGACGTATTCGTCATCGGCAGTGACCTTGCCGAGTACGGCGCCCGCAGCCAGGACCATGCCCTGAGCGATCACCACCGAGTCCATGACGACGGGGAAGTGGCCAGCAGCAAGCTGAGCCGGCACATAGGTATTACGGATCGGGTTAGCCATGTGGCCTCCTATCAACGACGGTTTGCACCAGCGGCAATCGCGCTGGCGGCAGCAGTCCGTTCAGCGGCTTCGCTCTCCGCCGGCGGGGTTTGGGTAGTGGTGCGGGTTGCATCAGCCTTGATGCCTGCCAGGCTGATGCCACGATCCTGCGCCGCCTTGAACAACTGCAGGGCTGTGGCTTCAACACTGGAGCCATCGTCGATGGCCGCTTCGATCTCCTTCTCGAAGCCGGTAGCGGCCAGCGCCTGAATACCCTTGACCCGGTCGCGTTCAGCGGCCACCGCAGCAGCGGTAATGGCCTTCTCGTCTACCGGCTCAGGCGCGGCAATTTGAATGGTGTTCGGGTCGGTACCAGCAGCCAGAGCCGCCTGCAGTTCCGCCGTGGTCTTTACGGTTGTCATGGTGAGTTTCCTCGGGGTTGCGGCCGCTTTGGCCATTTCGGTGATCAGGCCCTCAAGAGAGCCCAAACGGTGTGCGAGCCCGGCGTCTACCGCCTCGGCGCCCACTCTCAGGCCGCCGTGGTCGCCCATCTCTGGGATACGCTCAACATCAACGCCCAGGTTGCGAGCAACCTTGGCGACGAACACGCCGGACATGGAGTCGATGGTTTTACTGAGAACGGCCCGCCCCTCTTCGGTGGAGAGGTCCGGGCGCTTGTTGGGGGCGTTCTGGCTGGTGATGGTGTATCGCTTTTCGCCTTCTTTGGCGTCGCGGATCAGCACCTCGGTGACAACACCGATGCTGCCCACCAGTGCAGTGTCATCGATCACCAGTTCGCCAGCCGCACTGGCGAGCCAGTAGGCTCCGCTGGCGACATACCCGCCACCGTATGCCTTGATCGGTTTGCGCTCCCGAGCTGCATAGATCATGTCGGCCAGCTCGTTGATGCCGCTGGCCTCACCACCCGGGCTGTCGATATTCAGCACGATGCCCTTGATCTTCGGGTCATCGAGCGCGACTTGAAGATCAGTCGCCAGCTCCTGAGTGCTGGTGGCGCCGCTGATACGCGTGAACAGGTTGGCGTAACGCATGATCGGGCCGGTCACGGGGATCACTGCGATCCCATCGCGCACGGTCACGCTGCGGGCGTTCTCCAGCGGCTTGCCGATCCGGGCTTCCAGCGCCTCCGGCTGACCTTGGCGATCAGCAATCGCCATCAGGTTATCCAGGGCGTCAGGCAGCATCAGCCATGACCGCGACGCGGCCAGCTCAAATGCACGTGGCATGGGGTTTACTCCTGATTGGTGTTTGGTGCTTCTGGCTCGGGCTGGGCGCCCTTGGGCAACTGGTAGTTGCCATCCTGCCGGCGCTGGTCAATCTCGCGGGCGCGCTGGCGATACACCTGCTGCCATGGCTCGCCGGTCATAGCTGCTGTTTCCAGTGTTTCGTTGCTGACGCCGATCTCAATCCGCTTGCCTGCTGCGTTGGCTTCTTTGAGCTCGTCGATAGCGCCACGGGCTGGGCCAATCCACAGCGCCTGGCAGTAGGCCTTGCGCTTGAGAGGGTCGGCATAGCCAGGCAGATCGATCAGCCCACGCGCGACAGCTTCGTCGATGATCAATTCACGGCTGGGCTGGCAGAAGTCGCAGGTCAGCCACCAGCGGCGCAGGCTGTAGAACCGCCATGCCTGCAGCATTGCTGCGCGGGCGGCGCTGTAGCTTGAGCTGTAGAACAACAGAATCTCTTCTGCCGGCAGCTCCAGCGCTGCGCCGATCTCCTTCACCACGGCCATAAAGAACGGATCAAACTGCGCGTTGGGTCGGCCGGGGTTGACGGTGGTCGCCTTCTCACCACGACCAAGATCGATGATTGCCCCTTCACCAAGCTGAATATCTCCACCGTCGTCGTCATCGGTCGATGCGCCTTCGCCGCCATTCACCAGGCTGGCAAGGTTCATCTTTTCATCATCGAACTCGCTGCTCTTTTCGATGAAGACGGTGAACATGGCCGACACCACCGCAGCCATCAGCTCGGCACTGCTGTAGCGCTCCAGCTTCTGCAATGGCTCAAGCACAGGCGCGAGGTAAGGTGCGCCACGCTTCTGACCGGGCCGCTCTTTGTCTGCCATGATGTGCAGCACCCTGCGACGCCCTGTTACGGCGCCGAAGGCTTCCAGCTTGTCCCAACGCAACTCAGCACCAAGCGTCAGCTCATTCGGGTAGCCGCTGCACACGTGGTACCGCACAGGAGCGCCCAGTGCATCGAACTCAACGCCCTCCACAATGCGAGCGGTATCGAGCGCGCGCCCAGGGTTTGACAAGCGGTCTGTCTCGATCAGTTGCAGGCGAGTGCTGAAAACGCAGCCGGTGCGCTCCTCATCTGGGGTAGACACCAGCACATCACCACCCACCAGCGACGACACCAGCACCAGCGCTTGCAGCTGGTAGTGGTTGAGCGTGGCCTCGGCGTCGCACTCGCGTGGGTCATCCGCATAGATTGACCAGACCCGGTCCAGCTTTGCATTCAGCGCATCGCCTTCTTCCTCGCTCAAACCAAGCGCCTCGGTATCGACCTGAGCCCGACACACCAGCCCGGTACCGACAACATTCGTGCGCAGCCGCATGATTGCCGCACGGGCGATCAGGTGGTTACGCATCGCGTCGCGGGACCGCGCCACCAGCATGCTGCGCTCGCTGCTTGCCAGGTCGCGCCGCGGGCTACCAAGCCCCGGAATCCAGCTAACCATGCTGCGCAGCATGCGCGATGCACCACGCCAGCGTGTCTCGCTGCCTCCGCCACCGCCCTGCGTGACGATCTTCGGCTGTGCGATATCCTGAGCCAGCTTGAGCGCCTCCTGCATGAGCAACTGCTCGGGAGATTTTTTGAAAATGCCCATGATCAAATCTTCCCGTAGGTGATGCGGCTGCGCCCGCGACCGCGCAGGGCTGCTTGCTCCGCAGCCACTTCACGGGCGATCTGCGCTTCCAGAATCCGGAGACTGGCCAGTTCGGCGCGTTGCAATTCGCGGTCGCCCTTGCGGAAGCGCTGGCCCTTCTCAAGGATCGTCTTGATCGACGCCCGAACGTCAGCCAAGCGCTGTTGTGCATCGGTCATGGTTCACCTCAGTGCGCCCGACCGCGCACCCTGCGTCCTCCGCTCTTGGCGGCCTTGCGGGGTATGGGCGCGACGGGCTCTTCGCTATTGAAAAGGTTGGGTTGCAGCAGTTGCTGCTCCAGCGCGTCCCAATCGGCGTCGCGCAGGATGTGTGTCTTCAAGCTGCGCGCCGCATGCAGCGCGTACACCTCGCAGTCCAGCGCCTCATTGCGACGGCCTGCCTTTTTCTGCCAGACCATCTTGCTCGGGTTGCGCGGGTGCGGAGCCAGCACCTCGTTGGTGATCTGCTCGTAGTAGTCGCTGCGGATATCGCTATACCAGTGCATACGGCCAGGGCCGGTGCCCTTCAGGCGCAGCCGCTGATCAATCAGCGACTTGGCCTTGTGGGTACCAACGATGAACGGGCGCAGGCCGTACTTCGATGCCTTGGTGTTCGCTGCGTTGGTGTCGGAGGTCGGTGCGGGCTTTACGAAAATCTCGCGCTCCCGGCTGTCTACCGATGCCCCTTTGACCGCCATGATGTTGAAGCGCATCCGGGCGCGTACGTAGGTGTACACCGCGTCGCTGGATGTGCCGTCAGAGCAGTCGATGCCCGCTGCACTCACAACCATCTGGCATCCGTGCTCGCTCTTGACCTGAGTCGCCAGCAGCTTGTCCAGCTCGACCCACACCGGGTCTTTCACATCCAGCGGATTGCCATGCAGCTCGCCCCAGTACAGGCGCCATGACTCCTCACCACGCCCCCAGCCAACCATCAGCACAGCCAGACGATCGTGCTGCACGTCTACACCCACAGTGATCAGCAGCACACCTTTCGGCGCGGTCAACTCGCCATAGGCTTCGGCTCGGCGCTCAAGCTCGTCGGTCTTTGGCGCGTCGCTCTGGTATTCGTAACTCTCGCCCTTGGAGCTGTTCACGTAGGCGATCATCGGCCCGATGTTGCCTTGGGCTGCTGCGTGCTCGGCCTGCAGCTTCTTCTCCATGAGTACTTCAAAGCGCGAGCCGTAGAAGGTCGCGTAGAGCTCATTGAGAATGTAACCGGCGATGCCGCGAAACTCGGCGGTCGCCTCCCAGCGCCCATGTTTCAGGTTGGCGTTCTTCTGGTTGTCGTCCCAGATCGCGCCACAATGCGGGCAGGCGTAGTAGCTCTGCTCTGGGCGATGGTTGCCGTACACCTCGTGCTGGTAATCCGGATCCTCCGGGCAGTGCAGGTGGTCAAAGCTGAGCGCGTGCTCCTGGCCGCACTCGTGGCACGGCACCAAGCCAACGCGCTTGTCCGACAACTCCAGTTCGGCATCGATGGCCGACAGCCCTTTGATCGTCGGCGTACCACCGATGATGATCTTCGAGCGCCGGAACGTTTTCAGGCGCTCCTTCGCCAGCTTGATGCTGTCGCCCTGCCCGCGCAGGTTCAGGTTGCAGTCGTCCGGCTCTTCAACCGCCACCCGCGGTACCGGGGTGGACTTAACACTGGCCGGGCTGTTGGAGCCGACCAGCTTGAGGAAGCCACCGGGGAACTTCTTAAAGTCCTGCCGCTGCTGCAGCTTGCGGCTGCGCAGGTCTACCTTCTTCCGCAACCGAGGCGTCGCCTCGATCATTGGCTCCAGCTTTTCCGCCACGTACTGCTTTGCAGCCTCGGCTTTGGGGAACAGCACCAGGATCGGCGATGGGTCAATGTCGATCCACTTGCCCAGCGCATTACCAAGCACGCCGCTTGTCCAGGCCACCTGTGCCGACTTCCTGCCAACGATCTCGTTAACAGCTGGATCGTCCAGCGCCTCAAGCGGGCCGCCTGGCCAGATCAGGTGCGGGGTAATCTCAAACCGATACTTGCCTGGGCGCGCAGCTTCTTCCGGGGCAAGCCAGCGATACTTGGTTGCCCACTGGATGGTGCTCAGCCGGGGTGGTGGAGACCACTTGCGGCAGACTCGGCGCAGCGACTTAGTCGCCGTCTTCTTCAGCAGCCTCCGGATCGTCCGGTTCGTCAGGATCCCCGTCTGACGGGTCTTCGTCATCAGGGTCATAGTTCGCCAGCTCTCGGAGGATGGCCTCGATAGGGTCGCGGATCAGTTGGTCATCCACCTCAACCCCGTATCGGGCAGAAAGTTCGCTCGCCAGGTTCTCCGGCAAGGTGTTCAGTAGTTCGATCTTTGCGGCGGTAATCATCGCCTCGAAGCGCTCGACCAGTTCCTCGGCCAGCACCACTTCTTCCAACTCACGGGCCAGCGCCAGTTCCTCGCGGTCACCCTTGATGCGGTCCAGCCGCTCGCGGGCTGTCTCACGCTTGCCGTTGAGTGCGGCAGCCTGCACCAGCCACTCGATCACCGCGGCCGTGTCATACACGTTTTCATTGCCGCGCCCGAGGCCAACCTCGACCACCGGCATGCCAGCGTTCTGCCAGCGAGATAGCGTGCGCTCATCACGGCCAACAATCTCACCGAGCTCAGCCTTAGTGACTTGCTTGCCCATGACACACACCTTGAAAAGACGGACACCCCTAGACAAATTTCAGCTAGAGCCAAAACACGAGCCGAATAACCCGTGTAGGGTCAGGGGGGCCGGGGAGGACCCGTAAATATCCGGACGCCCCAAATCGGTGCGCCCGCTGCCCCTACCCCCCGAACCGCTCGATGGCACGACCGATGGCCGCTTCCACCAGCGCATCGTTCTCGGCCACCTGCCGCACCACGCGATGGAAGTCGAAGCGAGCCGAGTAGTTGGGTTGCTTCACGAACAACAGCACCAGAGCGAGGGTCTTGCCTCTTCGCTCGGCGATACCAATGGGGGTCTTGCCGCGCTTCATCACGAAGAACGCCTTCGCGTGCCCCTTCTTCAGGGACCGAGCGCTGCGGGTTGCGACGATGGTCGAGCCAGACGGATTGTCTGCACCCAGACCAGAAAGCACTTGCTGCATGTGGCCGCGAGACATGTTGCCGTAGGCGTCCATCCGCGCGCCCGGCCCCGGGGCCAGGAACATACCCGAAGGCAAGATGCCCTTTTCCCGCAACCGGTACTCAGACCGCTTGACCGATCTGCCTCCGCCGTAGACTTGCGGCTCGAACCATGCCTCGGGTGCCTGGCCGCCGCCTGCCCCGTCCTTCTCGTCCTTCACCCAGACCGCCGCCTCGGGTGCCGATGGTTTGGCACGCAGCAGCCTGAAGGCGTTGAGGGTAAAGCGCGTGGGCCGGTCAAAAGCAGTGCGGGCCTCGGCCTGCAGCATCTTGATGGCCTCGCCGCCAACCTCGTTGACCGCCCATGCCAGCGCAGGGTTAGCCTGCTGGCCCAGCTTCGCCAAGTCTGCCAGCGCATCATCCAGGTCGGTGACAGCCAGACCAGCGCCGATCACCGCCCCAGCGCCTCACGAATCTCTTTGATCATGTCGATCAGCGACATGCCTTGGCTCTTTGCTGCGTAAGCAAACCACGCCCGGACGAACACCCAAGCCGGCAGGCCGCAGGCAAAGCACAGGCCGATCATCGCTACCGTGCCTTCAAACGTATCGACCCAGCTGGTGAAGCCAAGCCACTGAACCAAACCAGCCCCTCCACAGATGGACGAGACCAGCGTGCTGATCAGACCGGCCACCCACTCGCGTGAGGTCTTCGGCAGCGTCATCGCCATCACCACGACCGCGGCCAGGATCGCGCCAACGCTGATGCCCAGCAGCTTGCCCAGCCCAATGCCGGCCAGCCCTGCGGTGGTCGGCTCGCTCATGTTCTGAATCCTCATGGATGCTCCCGGGTTGAACCTTCCCTGGCGCTGAAATAGAAAACCCCGCCGGAGCGGGGTTTGGGGTTTGCTGGCAGCCAGTCCAGCAGGGGAAGCGGTTTGCCGTGCTGCTTACGCACGAATCAAAAACTTAGCTGACTTTTTACGCTAGACCGTCAAAGGCGTAAACCATCAATTAACGCCCTTTCCGGTGCTTTGCGTGGGCAGTGCGTGCAACGTGTGTTGAACGTGCGTTAGCGCCAAAACATGCCCGACTAACGGTAACGACTATTTTCAAGATGCCCGCCGAAGCCAGGGCAGCTCAGCCAGCAGCAGCGGCTCCAGCAGCACATGCAACTGGTGCAGCTTGCTGCGATAGGTCGCCTGCGACCGCCAGCCCATGCGCTTGGCCTGCTGCTCCACCAGCGGCATCGGGTCGGTCAGGTACCGCACCCGGGCCAGCTTAACCAGCTCTGCGCCAACCTTGCCGTGCCCGCCCGCCTCCACCGGCTGCCGGATCATCACCAGGGCGCGCTCGACCGCCTCACCAACAGCGCCAAGCGGGCCGCTCTCAAGGCCAACGCCGTAGCCAGCACCAAGCGCCGTACTCCTGATCATCTCGCCCTGCGCATCGATCATTGCACCCAGAGTGCACTGCAGCATCGCCACCGTGCCCCGCCGCCGATACTGGTCTCCCCAGGTAATCAGGGCCATTTCAACCCGCTCGATCATCGCAACACCCCCTGTTTTCCAACCCTAGACACAAATCCGCCAACCCTAGACACAACCCCAGACAGCAAAACCCTTTTAAAAACAAACACTTTTTTATAACTGTCTAGGGTGTCTAGGGTTGATAGGGTTTTTTGCTCACGCATGAACAAAAAACACCAAAGCCGATTGCGATAAATACACGCCCGCGCGCGCGTAAAAACCCGTGCAACCCTAGACACTTGAACGCCAGCCGCTCTAGCACGCGGGCTGTAGCTGTCTAGGGTTTGATTCTGCAACCCTAGACACACCCTAGACACCCCGGACAGATTAAGCATCAGGGCCTCCCGCATTACGCAGTGGCGCGCTGTAGCCGATGCAACCGTCCCACTTCTCCGGGTGCCAGCCGGCCTCAGCGGCCTGCCTGCGCCAATCGCGCACCAACTGGCCCAGCCGCTTGCCATCCGACAGGTCGAGCCCGTCAGGCGGGTTAGGGACAAAGAACATCGAGCGCCTTCGGTTGTTGAAGTCGTCGTACCAGAAGTACTGCCCCGGAGACTTGTATGTATCTGGCTTGGTACCGAGGAACAGCCCGAACTTGGTCTCGCTCAGCTTGTGTTCACCGCCCCGCGAGCACCACTCAGTGAAAAGGCCGTAAAGGTCCTGCGTGCGGCAAGGGCTGAACGGAATACCCAGCCCGTCAGTCTTCCACAGGTTGTAGAACGTCTCCCAGGCGGTAAAGCTCAGCTCAACCAGCCGCTGCCGCGCTGGCGTCTTCGGTGGTCGGGTGCGCTCGTCAAAGTCGCCCAGGTCGTAATCCAGCAGATACTGGTAAAACGCCTCAATGCCACCGTTCGCCAGCTCCCAGCCGATGCGCTTCTGCGCCTTCTCGGGCAGCGTCAGCTCTGGCCACAGCACCAGCATGCGCCGGTCGTTCTCCCCGATCGGCCAGGGCAGGATCTCGTTCGACAGGAACACGGCGTTCATATAGTTCGCCTCTTCCCACCCGTTCATAAACTTCGACTCGATGCGCACCGTCTTGCCGGTGACCATGTGCTTGATCTTGCCGGTCTGGTTGTAGCGTTGGTCCCGGCTGACGACCTCCTCAAACAGGCCATACAGCTTGCTCGACTGCCACTGGCTCCAGCTGCTCTCCAGCTGCACCTGGCCGACCGTCGCGCCGTACTCGCCATAGATCGGCCGCATGATATCGCCGAACAGCAGGCTCTTACCCGAGCCCTCCATCGTCGAGTGCATCAGCACCGCCGTGTCCAACTTCGCGCCCACATGCTGCAGCGGGAAGGCCAGCCACTTCGTCAGCCAGTCGACCGCATCCTGCTGGCCATTGCAGAGGAAGCCCAACAGCCAGACGATGCCACGGCACAGATCAAGATCGGGGTTCGGGGTAAGAGGCAGGCCCTCAAAGGTGTTGATCGTATCCTTGGGGCTTTCCGTCATGCGCGGGTCAAACACCAGATTCGCAGCCGGGATCACCTGCCGCTGGTCCGAGTTCTGCCAGAGCGAGAACGCATCACCCAGCGCCAACTTCACCGCCGCCGCCGGCAAACGCTGCCGCAGCTGGCGGTCGTAAATATCTTGCGAACCGTCCAGGTACACATAGCGCCAGTACAAATCCTCGCTGCTGACCTGCCCCTTCGACTTGCCCAGCCGCTTGCCCAGCTTCGCATCCGTCTCCAGCCGCTTCGCGTGTTCAGGGTCCACGCCCTTCTTGCTCGGCAGGTCATACCACTGGTTGCCCAGAGCCTTACCCACCATCGCCAGAAAGCCCGTCTTCTTCACGACCACCTTACGGTGCAGGTCGAATACCTTCGTCTCGCCCTCCACCAGCGCAAACCGGCTTGTCAACTTCTCCAGCGTCCAGCCCGAAGCCTCCCCCGCCCCCTCTTCTGGCGGTGCCGCACCAGCGGCGGGCGCTGTGTCGGATGGGGCCGGGGGAAGGTCATCAGCCGCGTCAGGCTCGCCCGCCGTGCGCACACGCGGCAACGGCGCATTGGCCGCAGCCCGCTGCAACTGCTCGCGCACCACGTCCAGCCCAAACTCTACATGCAGGTCATTCCAATCGATCTTGCGGGATGCCGTCATGCTGCCTCCCTGCTCTGCTCCGGCGCGACCGGAAACACCGCAACCGCGTCAAACTCCAACGCCAGCGCCTCAGCCAGCACCCGGCCCGGGTTATCCCCGTTGGCCTTCGGGTCATCATCACCGGCAATCACCAGCTGCGCATGTGGGTACCGCTCACGGATGCCGCGGGCAATGTGCGCCATGTTGCCCAGGTCCACGCACATGATCGTCGGCCATTGCGTCGCCTGGTACACGCTGCAGGCCGTCGCGTAACCCTCGGCCAGCGCGATCACCGGCATATCATCCGACCGGCCAACCCAATGGCAGCAACCCTGCTTGCGCGCAAACTTCGGGAACAGCTTGGTGCCATTGCCGTTAATGCTCTGGTGGCTCCACACGGTGCCGTCCAGATCGGCCAGCGGAATCAGAATGTCACCCGGCCCGTACTTGCGGAATGAAAGGTGGTCTGGCGTTGGCTTCGGCAGCGCCCCGAAGAACTGGCCGATACTCTCCCCGGTCCAGATCTCACACACCCCGCGCTTGTCGTCGGTCACCATCAGCACCGGCTGCGTCACAAAGCGCACCCCAAATGCCGGCGCCTGCTTGCGCTCCAGGTACGCAGATTTGCCCCGCGCTTTGGTGAACTCAGACAACAGCCGAACGGTTGCCACCTGGATCTGCTGCTGCATAGTCGCCTTGCGCTCTTCGTCCGCCAGCACCTCAGCCTCACGCTGCTTGCGGCGGGCCTCCTGCTCCGCGCGCTGGCGGCGCTTTTCTTCAGCGGTCAGGCTCTGCTTGCGCGGCTTCCAACCCCGCTCCTTTGCCAGATGGATAACGGTACCGATGCCCGTCTTCCCGCGCTTGCAGCTCTTCCAGACCGACTTAGCATCGGCTGCCTTGTATGAGTCGCCGTTCTGGCTCCAGCTGTTCCAATCATCAAACCCAGCCTCACCAAACTCGGACTTAACGCCCATGGCCACCTGCACCCAGGTCTCGCGGTCATGTGCATCGATATGGGCCAGCAGCCCCGGCAGGTCATCGAGGGTAATGTCGGGTAGATCAGCCATTGCCTACCCCCGACCGTTCGCGCAACTGCTGGCAATCCACACAGCACTCAACCCCCGGCAGCGCCTCGCGCCGCTTGAGGGGAATGGCTTCATCACAATCGAGGCAGTACGGGTGGTCGATAGCGGGCCGCGAGGCTTTCTGGCGGCGGGCCGCGAGGCTTTCTGGCGGCGGGCCGCGAGGGCATCATCAAGCAACTGCTGGGCGCGATCGCTGCCAAGATCACATGCATCAGCCATGGTCTGCGCCCTCCTCCATCGCCTGCCGCGCCCCAGCGCAGATGCCCAGCAGCTCGGCGATCACGCGCCCGGCGCAGTGCTCCAGCTTCAGCACCTCGTGCAGATCCCACCGCCCATCAGCCACGCCCTCATGCAGGCTCGCAACAAAGCTTGCGTCTGCGCCGGCCATTGCCGCCAACCCAAGCAGCGCCTGCGGCGTGACCTTGACAGGCATCGGCTTGAACGCGACCGCTCCACCGGGGCGCACCAGCGCTGCAGCAAGGCGTTCGTCTTGGGTGATGGTGAGAATGTCCTCGATCCACTCCGGCATGATCGGGCGATTAAGGCTGGGGCTGAGCGCCTTGGTCAGCGCATCGGGTGACACTCCCATTTCCAGGGCAACAGCAGTGATACCCCCGCGAAAATCACGGCACGCGCGATACAGCGCGGCCCTGAGTGACAGCACCGGCCCGGCGTCCGGCAGCAAGTCTTTACGGCTCATAGGTCTTATTTCCCCTTTATCGCCGTAGCCAAGGGGCGCAGGGGCGCTTATCCTTGGTCTACAGCAGTCGCCGGCCCCTTTGCACTGGCTGTGTCAGGGGCTGACTGTTGTGCGGTGAGCGGTGTGGTAGCTGCTCACCAACCCCGTCAGAGTCAGGGTCTTCCGTGGTAGGTGGTCCCTTGGCTCTGACACCTATTCAGCCAGTCGCAACGCGGCTGGCTTTGTTTCTTGCTCTGTGCCGGTAGCGGTCTGCTGGTGAGGCTCCCGCTACCGGCTCCCGCCGTGCTTGAGTTGGCTGTGTCTCCGGCGGGTGTTACTCAGGCTGCTACCGGCTCCGGGCCAAGCAGTCCGTAATGCAACAGCACATCCTGCATGGCTACTGCGCCGCAGCTCTGCTGCGCAAGGCTTTTCATCAAGCGCACGCTGGGCTCCTTGGTCGCATACAGAATGTGAGTGGTGAGATAGTTCACCGTGGTGTTGCAGGCCGCCGCGTAAGCCTCAAGGGCTTGAGCGTCCAGGCCCTTAATGAAGTCTTTTAAGGTCATGGCGTGATCCTCCTGCCGACAAAGCTACCTGATAGGTAGTTTTCACGCAATACCCTATTGGCAATTTACCTAAGAGGTAACTAACCAGATACTGACGCCATGACAGTCCAAGACATTCGCTACCAAAACACCCTGCGCCTGCTGGCAGAGCGCAAGCTAAAGCTGAAGGAATTTGCCGAGCTGCTTGGCAAATCCCCTGCTCAGGTCTCAGCTTTCGCAGGAAGAAACCCCCACAAGAAAATCGGGGAGCAGGTAGCGCGGGAGATCGAAAAGGCATTCAACATCCCGAAGGGCGCCTTGGACTTCCCAGAACATCAGAACGTGTCAGACGGTCGCCCAGCCGGACGGCAGCTACCAGTGATAGGAAGCGTGGTGGCAGGTACCTTTTGCGAAGCATTCGACCAATTCCACCCAGGCGACGCCGAAGAGTGGATCGAAGCCCCCGGCCCAGTTGGCCCCAACGCATTCATCCTTCGGATCGAAGGCATCAGCATGGAGCCCAAGTTTGTTGATGGCGACAAGGTCGTTATTGACCCATCACTGGAGGCAACCCCCGGCTGCTTCGTGGTGGCAAAGCGCACCAGAGACAACGGCGTGACCTTCAAGCAACTGCGCCGCGAAGGCGACGAATACTACCTCTACGCCCTAAACGACAGCTGGCCAGATCGCGTGATCAAACTGGATGAGGAGTGGCATATCTGCGGCCGCGCCCGCTGGAAGATATCAGACCTCTGATCGAAACAACCTAAAAAACTACCTATCAGGTATTGCAAACTACCCAAAGGTAAACTAGATTTGTGTTGAACCCACCTACCACACAGGTTCAACACAATGCGGACACAGCCAAGCAACACCTGCAGGGTATACCTGCACCCCACAGCGGCCACTAGCCCGGCCACTATCGCAGCCATCATCAAGCGCACCGGCCTTGCCATCGTTATCGGTGGCAATCGCGCCGGCGCCGCCCTGCGCCCTGTTCAACCGGTCGATGACGTCGGCCCCTGGGACGGAGGGTCGGCAGCGTGAATACCCTTACCGACCTCAGCAAAAAACTACTGCCCGCCCAGGTCAACGCCGGTGGCGCGTTCAGCGTGGCGTTTACCCACACACGCATCTACGGCACCAGCACGCAGAACTACGGCACCCTGCAGGTGCATCGCGAGGCCAAACAGCTGCGCCTGCATCTGCGCGTAGACGGCGAGCTGCACACCCTGACCATTCCCCAGGCCGAAGCCACTAACCCGGTGGCGCGCATTGAGAAATGGATCGACGACTGCGCCAATGGCCAGCTGGAGCGTGCAGCGTGAGCCGGGAAGAACAGCGAGACATCGCCGTGGGCGGCATCCTCCAATCACTGAATGACGCGCGCTACGCATCGGATAAGGAACCAATCTCCAGTGAATACTTCGGCGTAGCTTTAGGCATGATCAGCCTCGCCTATTCGTTGGGTTTGATTAGCTTTGCGGAGCGAATCCGTCTCGGCAAGCTGAACCTAAACGCCGCCTCCTACGCCAGAAAGGCCCGCGCAGCAGCACAGGAGCCCACCCATGCCGCATGAATACGACCTGGCCACCACAGCCAAGCTGCTGAACACCGGCCTCAAGCGCCTGACCGCAGACCTCAAGGCCCGCAAAATCCTTGATCAGCACTGCCTGCCCTACAACACGTCAGACGTTGACCGCGGCCGCTTTCGCGTTCAGCTCAAGCACCACAACGGCAACCCGCAGATCAACAACGGCAACGGCCAGATCTACGGCCAAACCTACGTCACCCAAAAGGGTTTGCGCTGGCTCGCCGACCTGATGGGCGTAGAGATCGAGGAGGCAGCGTGATCAACCCCAACAAAGCCCCGCTCAACCCGCAGCCGCTGATCGATCGCATCACCGGTGCCGTTGCCCTGCTGCAACTGCGCCTCAAGCACCCGACCGCCGTCGATGCCAAGCAGGCCGCAGCCGCAGCAGATGAAGCACTGGAGCACCTGCGTCGCCTGGACAACACAGCCCTGCGCCTGGCCGAGGCCCTGCATATTGGCATGGCCCGCTTCCCGCACCCGCTCACCGTCAGCGTCGGGTTTGCAGGGCGCGGCCAGGAGCAGCTGCAACTCACCGTAATGGACGGCCAGCATGTAATGCACATGGTCCAGGCCAAAACAGTAGATGGTCTGCGCGAGCTGCTTGCAGTGGGCTACCTGCCAGAGGTGGCAGCATGACAACCGCCACCCTGGCACAGCTGCAGCGCCGCTACACGCTGCCGTATCTCACCCTGAGCGAACTGCGCGCCGAGCACTTCCCGCACATTCGCACAGACCGCCACCTGCGCCGGCTGATCGATACCGGTGAGCTGCAAATCACGCTCCAGCGGCTGCACGCATCCAAGCGCAGCCCGCTGGTCGTCACCCTGGAAGAGCTGGCCCGATACCTCGACGCCCAGCTCCAACGGGCCAACGCCGCCTAAGCGGCACACAACCAGAGGAAACCCACGTGGAAAACCAACACCGCAAGATCAGCGGCTACCGCGAGCTGAGTCAGGAAGAAGTTGACCTGATGAACCGCATCAAGGCCAAAGGCACAGAGCTGCTGCAGCTGCAGGCCGAACTGGCTAATCACCTACTCGATCAGCGGCAAAAAAAGGCCATCGCTTCAGAGAATGGCCAGCAGGCCGCAGTGCATGAGTTCGTTCGTTTCTCCCGCGCAGAACCAGAGCGCTGGGCAGCCATCGGCAAGACCGACATTCAAACCGGAATCATGGCCCTCGTCCGTGCTGTAGCCCAGCCCAGCGAAGCCTGATCACCCCCTACCAAAGAGGAAGCACCGCAATGAAACCTACCGACCCGGGCGAGTTCATCGCCAGCTTGAACGCCGGCGTACTCGCCAACCAGATGGGCATGGCCCTGTCGCACGTCGCCGCCGGCGTCGTTGAGCACGGCAAGAAGGGCAAAGTCACCCTCACGCTTGAGCTGAGCCAGATCGGCGACAGCCACCAGGTGAAAGTGGCACACAAGCTGGACTTTACCGAGCCAACCAAGCGCGGCAGCAAGCGTGAAGACACGGCCACCGAGACGCCGTTCTTCGTCACTGCCAACGGCCTGCAGCTGTTCGCAGACAACCCCAGCGGCCAGCTGTTTACCAAGCAGGACGCCCCGGTCGTCGCCCGCGACTGACCGCCAGCAGCACCAATCCACCTACCACAAGGAAAGACCTAATGCTGACAGCAGAAACACTCAAGCAAATCACAGACGCCGCCAACGTCGCCTACGGCAAGCCGCTGGAGTCGTTCACTCCCGCACTGCTGGTTCCTGATAGCTACTCGCTGAAGAACATCGAGCATCTGCAAGAGTTCCGCAGTCGCTTCCGCGGGCAACTGCGCACCAAATCCATCGCCGACTTCTGCAAGTACGTCAAAGAGCACCGCGTAGAAACCTTCGCCACCATCGGATTCGTAGACGCAGAGCGCATGGCCTGCAATGTCATCTTCAATCTCGGCCACATCGAAGAGCCAGGCCACGGTGACGACGAAGCGCTGCTGCAGCTCAAGCCCACCGCTGCGTTCAAGGCCATGAAGCAGATCGCCGGCGAACACCTCGGCCAGACCAAACTGGCCGAATGGATGGAGGACTGGCACGGCAGCCTGGTCGTGATCGACGCCAACGGCGAGAAGATGGAAGTCGCCGATGCCGTACAGAAGATCCGCACCATCACCATCACTGCGAAGGCAGAGCGCACCAGCTCCGAGAGCAACTTCGGTACCAGCCGCAGTGCGATGGACTCCATTGAAGCCAAGCACGCCGAGAAGCAGCCGGCCGAACTGCACTTCACCACTGTGCCGTATGAGGGCCTTGCAGCACGCACCTTCATCCTGCGGATCAGCATCCGCACCGGCGAGAAGCCAACGCTGATGCCCCGCTGGGCCATGCAGGAACAGAACGAAGAAGACATGGCGCAGGAGTTCAAGCAAGTACTACTGAACGAGCTGAGCGAAGTCGCAGACCTCACCGTCGGCACCTTCGCCATCGGCAAGTAACCACCAACAACAGCAGCCAGCCCGGTGCAGCACCTACCACTGCGCACCGGGCGCAGGGAGACACAGCCAATGACCGAACCAACCACCCTCACCGCCATTCACTACTTGGGCGCCGCCATCCTCGTCCTGATCGTCCTGCTGGCTATCGCCTGCTGGTGGGCCTATGACGCATTTGAGCGCGGCAGCAGCATGGGCCGAGCCGAACTCAGCAAGCTGCGCGCAGGCATGAACTCGGCAAACCGCAACAACAACGACCTACGCCGCGAGACAGTCAGCCTGAAGAACCAGCTGGAGCGCACCAAGTCGGACTACGCCCAGGCACTGGAACAGCAGCAGCTGAACCACGAGCAGGAGCTCCAAGCCCTGCGCGCCAATCTCACCCCGCTCAGCGAGCGCGACATCAGCACCATCGGGAAGATGGCCGAGAAGCTGAACCTCGCCGCCAACGCCCTGCACGCCACCGGCAGTTTCAAGGAATCACGCGAGGCCAAAAACCTCGCCTCCAGCGGCTTCCGCATCGTCGACGACCTCACCCGCGCCCGCGCCACGCAGGAGGCAGCATGACAGGCCAAGCCATCCGCACCCGGCAAGAGCTGATGCAGCAACACGCCGCCCATGCCGCCAACATCGCCCTGCTGCTGCGCACCCCGCCCAAGGGCGAAGCCGCACGCTTTCGCCAGCAGAAGACAATCGACAACCTGCGCAACCAGATGCTGGACATCGACATCCAGCTGATGCGCGAAGAATGCGCAGAGGGGGTGTGATATGCAGTCACCTGACCAGAACGTCGAACGCAACCGGCAGCTGCTGCTGGACCGCTCCCTTGTCGGCCTCAAGAAGTACGGCGTCACCACCGAGCGCGACGACCTGACCCTGAACGAATGGCTGCAGCACCTGCTGGAAGAGCTGCTGGACGCGGCCAACTATGTGCAGGCAGCGATGAACAACGCGGCGCCTGATACCTTTGCGCAGCGCTTCAGCATGTACGAGGGCATGCTGCTGTGGATCCTGTATCACCACCAAGGCGGCAAAAGCACCATTGGCCAGCCTATCCGCCGCCTGCTTGGGATAAAGCAGCACGCTCCACTCTCAGCTATGCAAGTGCAGCACGCCGAGGCTGTCGCGCGCATGTATGGCTCGCCAAATAACCTGCATGCAGAACCAAGCGCAACCGACACCACCCCGCCAACGCTCTGCCAGACCATCCACCTCGGGCAACCCGGCGTCACCGTAGAACCCTGCTTGATGCTGGGGCCGGATGAAGAGGAGGTGGCCTGCCTGCTGTTCACCGCCCCCGGTACCGAAGTGCGCCTGACCTGGCCAACGCAAACCCAGGCACTGGCCGTACTGGCTGCTGCAACTGGGGAGCAGGCAGAAACGCCACCCGCCCATGCGCCTGTTGAGCAAGCAACTCACAAGAAATCCTTGTCGGTTCGACAGTCCATCATCGATGTCCTGCTGTCGACAACTGGCCAATCGGAGGCGGTAGCGGCGGACGCGATCATGTCGATAATGCGCCCACCTGTTGAGCGGGTGGAGCAGGGCCATGACGCTATAGCGCTGGATAAGGCGCGAAAAATCATTCAGATCATGTATGGCGATATGCCAAAAGGCGGATCTACTCAGCTGCTCGCTATGGTTCAGGTGTGCGTACTTGAAGCCATGAGCCATGTATGCACCCCACAACACGCACCCACCCCCGTGCCACTCGCAGCCAAACACCAGGGCATGTGCATCAGCGCACAGGGCTTGCTTGCCCGCGTTCGCGGCCGCCTCCAGTTCGGCGCACGCGAGATGCTCAAGCACCTCGAAGAAATGGCCGACCGTTACTACGCCGGAGATATCTCTGTGGTGGATGAGTTCCTGCAACTGTACTGCCTGGACGAGAAGCGGCCGGAGCAGCAGACCGAAGGGGCGCAGCGATGAGCATCGACATCCCCCGCGCCTGGGAGATCGCTCGATCTGTATCTCCCGAGTATCACCACAACGCATGCAGCTTCAACGTGACCAACGGCGGCGTGCTGTGCGACTGCGACGTTATCTATAAGCACGCCGAGTATCTGGACAAGGCCAACTTTTACGGCAAGGACGGGGCAGTGCTGCAACCGACACAGCCCACACCGTGCAAAGGCTACTGCCTGACTCGGAGCGGCAACCGCACCACCGGCCACATCCAGTGCGCAGACTGCGGGAGGCCGAAGCCATGAATCTCCACACCCAATACCAGCTCAACTACGCCAACGACCTGCGCATCGATCTGTTCGCAGGCGGCGGCGGGGCCAGCACCGGTACCGAAATGGCGACCGGCAAGCCGGTGGACATCGCGGTCAACCACAACGAGAACGCGATCAGCATGCACCGCGTGAATCACCCCTACACCCAGCACTTCACGTGCGACGTGTACGAAGTGAAGCCGCACGAGGTCACCGGCGGGCGCCGAGTGGCACACCTGCACGCCTCTCCAGACTGCACCCACCACAGCCAGGCAGCAGGCGGCCAACCGCGTAGCACCGCAAGCCGGTCACTGTCGTGGGTTATCGCCATGTGGGCAGGCCAGGCGGCGCCGGCAATGATCACGATGGAAAACGTCAAGCAGATCCGCAACTGGGGGCCACTGGTAGCTAAGCGCTGCAAGGTCACCGGGCGCGTGGTCACACTCGACCGCATCACCTGCCCCCGCACAAACAAGACCATCAACCGCGTTGCCGACCCGGGCGAGCGGGTACCGGTGCAGAACCAGTTCCTGATCCCCGACCCGAAGCGCAAGGGCAAAACGTGGCGCGCCTTCCTTAAGCACCTGCGCGGGCTTGGGTACCAGGTGGAGCACCAGCTGCTGCGCGCCTGCGACTACGGCGCAGCCACCACCCGCGAGCGCCTGTTTCTGGTCGCCCGCCGCGACGGCCTGCCGATCTGCTGGCCCGAGCCAACCCACTTCGAGAAGCCCAAGCGCGGCCAAAAGCGCTGGCCAGCAGCAGCGGACCACCTCGACTTCAGCCTGCCCTGCCCGTCGATCTTTGACCGGCCCCGACCGCTGGCCGATGCCACCATGCGCCGCATCGCCAAAGGCATCCGCCGCTTTGTGCTCGACTCTGCGCAGCCCTTCATCGTGCCGATTGCCAACTGGAGCAGCGACCGCGTACACCCCGTCGACGAACCGCTGCGCACTATCACCGGCCAACCCAAGGGCGGGGCGTTTGCGCTGACCTCTGCTGTCATTGCACCGGCAACCCATCAAGGGTCAGACCGGGTGCAAGACGCTCGGCAGCCACTGCCAGTCATCACCTGCGCCAACCGGGGTGAGCTAATGGTTGCGTCGCCAGTGCTGGTTGGCGTTGGCGGGCCAGCATACTCCGGCAAGCCCACAGACGGCGGCAAACCACTCGGTGCGATCTTGACCGAGAATCACCGGGCAATCGCCTGCGCCTTCATGGCCCAAATGAACGGCGGCTACAACACCACCCCCGGCCACCCGATCACCCGGCCAGCCAGCACCATCGTCGGCAAAGCCAGCCAGCAGCAGCTGGTCACCGCCAACTTGGTCACCCTGCGCCGTAACTGCACCGGCCAACCGGCAACGGCACCACTGCCAGCCATCACCGCCGGCGCGGAGCATCACGCCCTGGTTGAATGTACCCTCTCCCCCGAGGTGATCGAAGAGAAAGCCCTGCGCGTTGCAGCGTTCCTCATGAGCTACTACGGCACCGACAACCTCTCAGCTGCTGACGCCCCGCTGCCCACCATCACCACCAAAGACCGGCTCGCGCTAGTAACCGTGGTGTACCAGGGCACGCCCTACGTCATCATCGATATCGGCCTGCGCATGCTCCAGCCCCGCGAGCTATACGGCTGCCAAGGCATGCCCAGCAACTACATCATCGACCGCGGCCACGACGGACGCACCTTCAGCAAGTCGGACCAGGTGAAGATGGTCGGCAACAGCGTCAGCCCCTACCCCATGGCCGCGCTGGTGAAAGCCAACGAGCACGATCAGCAGCTGATGCAGGGGGTGGCGGCATGATCACCACCCCCGTCATCCGCTACCACGGCGGCAAGTTCAGGCTTGCAAGCTGGATCTTGCAGCACTTCCCGGAGCATCGCGTCTACGTTGAGCCCTTCGGAGGCGCTGCCGGCGTGCTGATGCAAAAGCCGCGCAGCTTCGCAGAGGTCTACAACGATCTGGACGGCGATATCGTCAACCTGTTCCAGGTTCTGCAAGACGCAGGGCAACGCGACCAACTCACCGAACTGCTGGTGCTCACGCCCTACGCTCGATCTGAGTTTGAGCGGGCCTTTGATGAAACCAACGACCCAATTGAACAGGCCCGCCGCACTATCATCAGGGCTGAAATGGGTTTCGGCTCTGCCGGCGCAACCAAAGGGCGCACAGGTTTCCGGATCGATACCAAACGCGAGTACGCCACCGCGCAGCACATCTGGGCGCGCTTCCCCGACCGCATCGCCGCGATCTGGCAACGCCTGGCGGGCGTGCTCATTGAGCAACGCCCTGCCATTGAAGTCATGCAGGCGCACGACACGCCAGACACCCCGCATGTATGGACCGACTCGGCCAGCGCGGGCTGGCACTGGAGGCGACCGCATGAAAACCCCACTCATCCTGCGCAACCTCGACCTGCCACAGCACTGCGATATCTGCGGCCAACGCCGCAACCAGGGCGACCACCAACCCTGCTCCCGCAAACGCCAACAGATCGGCCAGCTGCGCCGCAAGCAGGAGGCCCAATGACAGCGCGCAAACACAGCATCCAGAAGCGCCGGAACAAGATGACGGAGATACTGCTGCGCACCGTCGCCATCGTGCATCACAGCGCCCTCGGCTACGGTGAGGTGCGCACGGTCGACATGAAGCTCGAGCGCGTCTCCCTGCTCGACCGGCACCAGGCCGGCGCGATCGCAGAATGGGCGCACCCATGGTGTGTGTTCATGGCCGTGATGACCGACGACAAGCGCATGCACACAGCTGTCGTAAACCTCAGTTCACCAATGGTACAGGCCGACCTGACGCCCACGCTGGAAGAAGAGCACCAGCGGCTGCTGGCCAAGGTAAAGATTGAGATAGGGCTGGAAGGCAACGGCGTGCAGGTCCACTCATTCGGATGGATCGCAATGCCACGTCAGCAAGACGTTGAAGACGAGAAAGCCGAGCGCCTGTTTGCTGCTGCGCTGCGGACAATGCGGAGGGCTGCAGCATGAACACGCTGTTTCTACTGATGGCGCAGTACAACGGCTTGGCCATCGTGCCGCTGGAGAGAGTCTGCAACGACTACTTCCAGCACCTGACGCCGGAGAAGATGCAGCGCAAAGTCATGGCCGGCGAGATCGACCTGCCGATAACGCGGATTGAGGGGAGCCAAAAAGCGGCAAAGGGAGTGCACCTGCAGGATCTGGCGAACTACCTGGACGAGCAGCGCCGGCGGGCAGTCGTGGAAAACGACAAGCTACACGGCCGCTTCAAGAAGGCCAGCTGACGTGCCCGGCCCTGTGTCACTTTCGATCAGCTGGCACGACCTGCTGCCAGCGGCATCATCCGCAAGTGAACGCCGCCAAAGATGGGCGCGCTGGCTGCAGCTGACCAGATCAGCGGATCAACCGGAAAGCGCCCGCTACTGGGCAACGCCTGACCAGACTTGCAGAACTTGCAGGCACCGCCGTGGCGGCTGGTGCACTGCTCAGGCGCTACCTTGTACCGTCAACCCGATAACGACCATGAACCACAATCAGCTTGGCCTTGCCTGCATGGGCGCAGGCTACACTAAGCAGCCGCCAGAACAGCTAACGTTGCCGATCAGGATGCTCGCGCACCCAGATCAACCGGCGCATCAATAATCCGCTGCAGCCATTCCCACTCAGCGTACTTGTCACCCTGCTTGCGCAGGTGCGTGTAGCGCCGCAGCGAGTTCCAATCTCGATGGCCTGACACGCTGGCCACCCGAGGGATATCCCAAGCCATCTCAAACAACCGGCTCACACCCTCATGCCGCAGGTCGTGAAAGTGCAGGTCATCGATCTGCAGAAACTTGCAGGCACGCAACCAAGCAGCACTGACTGATGAGCTGTTGTAGGGGAAGACTTCGGCACACCCCCGCGGCATGCTCTGCAGGATTGCCCAAGCTTCATCCGGCAGCGAGCACCAGACATTGTTGCCGATCTTCTGGCCTGGGTTCTTCATGTCTCGCACCATGACCCGCTGATGCTCGTCGTCCACGTCTGCCCAGAGGATCCGGGTAATCTCATCCTGCCGGCGCGTAGAGAATAGCGCGAAGCCGATCACCTTCAGCATGTTGATAGAACTCGGGCGCCGCTGCTGCATATCGGCAAAGTGCTGTAGCAGTTGGTTCAGCTCATCGAGTGTCGGGCGCCGGTTACGCTCTTTGCTACGGGAGGTCAGGCCCATCTTGCGCAGCACCTTGCGTGCATCCGTCATCGCGTGCGGGTCAACCTCATAACCCCACGCCGGCTTGGCCACCGCCAGTACCGCACCCAGGTGCGACAGATCATTGCCCACGGTTTGAGGCGTGACACCGCCACCCTCCGGCCCAGCGCGCCAGATGGCGTACTCAACCAGCACCTGGCTGGTCAGGTCACAATCCATCACCTCACCGAGCCAACTCGATGCGATCGCTTTCAGGGTGGCCAGCTTCGTCTTGCCGAGCGGACGCATGGCGCCAACCTGCTCGATGTACTGATCGATCATCTCAGCAACCGACGCACCCTCTCGCATCGCCCGATCAAGTGCACCCGGCTGAGCCAGCTCCCCTTCCCGTCGCTTCAGCCAGGCGCTGGCCGCTTGCTTGCGGTCGAAGGTCTGGCTTTCCTGATAAACTGTCACCCCACCCCGCATGATCCTGATCTGGGCGGTGTGACTCGATGATCCGTTCTTGCGCTTGCGCGTAATAATTGAGCCCATTTTCCCTTGCTACATTTTTTGATCGCCTTGCTACATTGTAGCAACGACCTATCAAAAACGGGCGAAAATGGCATAAAACAGGCAATAAACAGGCAGTAGAAAATGCACGCAGAATCGCCCTCCAGCCCAGTAACCACGCGCCAAGAGCCCAATCGCCGCTTCAGCGTTGCGCCGATGATGGACTGGACTGATCGCCACTATCGCTACTTTGCGCGGCTGATCAGCCGGCACGCATTGCTGTATACCGAGATGGTGACAACCGGTGCGGTGCTGCATGGTGATCCCGAGCGGTTTCTGGGATACAGCGCCGAGGAGCAGCCGCTGGCGTTGCAATTGGGCGGCAGTAATCCGCAGGAGCTGGCTCAGTGCGCGGTGCTGGCCGAGCGAGCCGGCTACGCCGAGGTCAACCTGAACGTCGGCTGCCCCAGCGACCGGGTGCAGAACAATATGATCGGCGCCTGCCTGATGGCGCATCCGGCGCTGGTGGGTGACTGTGTGAAGGCGATGCAGGATGCCTGCAGCACGCCGATTACGGTCAAGCATCGCATCGGCATTAACGGCAGGGAGAGTTACGAGGAACTGTGCGATTTCGTTGGCACTGTTCACGCCGCAGGCTGCACCAGCTTCACAGTGCATGCGCGCATTGCCATTCTGGAGGGGCTGTCGCCGAAGGAGAATCGCGAGATACCGCCGCTGAAGTACGAGGTAGTGCATCAGCTCAAGCGCGACTTCCCGCAGCTGGAAATCAGCCTCAATGGCGGCCTGACCGACCTGGAGGTCATGCAAGCTCAGCTGTCTTACGTTGATGGGGTTATGGTCGGTCGCGAGGCGTACCACAACCCTTGGCTGCTATCCGAGGTGGATCACCGCTTCTTCGGTGACGACCATCCGCTGCCGTCACGGATTGAGGTGATGGCACTGATGCGGCCGTATATTGAGCGCCACATCGCCGCCGGTGGCCAGATGCACCACATCACCCGTCACATGCTCGGGCTGTTTCAAGGCTTGCCCGGCGCACGCCACTTCCGCCGCGAGCTGAGCACCACGATCCACCGCACCGACAAGCCGCTGGCGCTGTACGATGCGCTGCTGGAGCAGATGCAGGCACGCGTTGGCTGATTGCGGCTGTCAAAGCCTATGAGGTAAGGTCGGAGCATACTAGGGAGTACCACCGCACCATGACCTCAAAACTCGAAAGCCTGAAACAACACACCCTGATCGTCGCCGACACCGGTGACATCGATGCCATCCGCCAGCACCAGCCGATCGACGCGACCACCAACCCCTCACTGCTGCTCAAGGCCGCAAGCCTGCCCAGCTGCGCGCCTCTGCTGGATCGCTCAATCGGCGAGGCAAAAGGCAGCGTAGAGCCACTCAGTAACGCCTGCGATCGCTTTGCGGTAGCGGTTGGCAGTGAAATCCTGGGGCTGATCCCGGGCCGCATTTCCACCGAGGTGGATGCCCGTCTGTCGTTTGATCAGGACGCGACCTTTCGCAAGGCCTGCGAGCTGATCGAGCTGTACGAACGTGCCGGCATCACCCGTGATCGGGTGCTGATCAAGATTGCCGCCACCTGGGAAGGGATTCAGGCGGCCGCCGCGCTGGAGCGCGAAGGCATCCAGTGCAACCTGACACTGCTGTTCTCGTTTGCGCAGGCCCAGGCCTGTGCCGATGCCGGGGTCTATCTGATTTCGCCATTCGTGGGCCGCATCTATGACTGGTACAAACAACACGAAGGCCGCGACTTCAGCGGGTTTGATGATCCGGGCGTGCAATCGGTGGCGCGCATCTTCCGTTACTACAAGGCGCACATGTACGAGACAGTCGTGATGGGTGCCAGCTTCCGCAATACCGGACAAATCGAAGCCCTGGCCGGCTGTGACCGCCTGACCATCAGCCCGCAACTACTGGAGAGTCTGGCCGATCAGGCCGGCACATTGACGCCGTCACGATTGCTGCGGGAAGGGTCTGCCGATCCCCGTATCGAGCTGGATCAGATCGGCTTTCGCTGGACTCACAATGAGGACGCCATGGCAACCGAGAAGCTGGCTGAGGGAATTCGGGCTTTCGCGGCAGACCAGCTCAAGCTGGAACAGTTGGTTGCAAGCCGACTGGGCTTAGCTGTCTGACTTTTCCAGTGCACTGACCAGGTCGCGAAACGCTTCACGGTTACTGTCGTTGAGGTCCATCAGAATGCGATGGGCCTCCAGCACCTTGTGTTTGACCTTGTCTTCGGAAAGCATCTGCGCCGGCAAATCCTGCAGCTCCTCGCAGGTCGGCGTGGATTCGGACACGATATTGAAGACCTGATCAAACCCCATGCTCTGCAGCAGACGGTTCATGTCTTCATGGTTGGATACCAGCGTCGGCAAAAAACCAACCTTCTGCCGCGACAGGATTGAAAGCTTGGCAAGCAGCCCCAGCGAGGTGCTGTCGATGCACTCTGTCTCTGTCAGATCGATCACAATGGCCTTGAAGGTCAGCACACTGAAGATCTTTTCGATATAGGCATCCAGCGCCGCACACAGCGTCAGGCGCACGTCACCGATAAACTTGAGCACAAAGGTGCCTTGCGCTTCCGCAAACTGAATCTTGCCAGTCGTCATCATTCTGCGTTCCTGCTCAACACCAATACGGATATATCATCGGGCATCGTTTTATCGGGCCCCAGCCCGAGGGACGCCATGATACCTTGCATGCGGCCATCCTGCTCGGCTATCAGCACAGGAAGACGCGCTTCCTTCTCCTTCAGGGTAGCCCCTTGCAGACAGTCCAGCACACCATCGGAACACAAGGTAAGACTGAAGCGTTCCGGCAAAGGGATGGTCTGATCCTGATACTCGGCATCCTCGAACAATCCTACCGGCCGCCCCTTGCCTGTCAGATAGTGCGCCTCGCCATCGGCGTAGATCACCGGTAGCGGCAGATGACCACCAATACTGTAGGTCAGAGTCTGGTCCTGCTCATCAATCACACCACCGAGCATGGTTACATGCTTGCCAAGCTTGCAGCTGATCAGACTGCGGTTGATGTGGCCCAGCACGTCTGAGGGCTTGAACTCGATACGTCCCTGGCCTTCCAGCTTGCGACGCTCATAAAGCAAACGGGTGGTCATGAACTTGAGCAACACGGTCACGAAGGCGGAAGAAGACCCATGCCCGGACACGTCTGCCAAATAGAACGCCAGCTGCGAGTCGGATACTCGGAAATAGTCAACAAAGTCCCCCGAGAGGTACAACGACGGAATCAGTTTGTGCTCAAGGGTGTACTCGCCACTGACCCAGGGTGTGACAGGCAGCATGTTGAGCTGCACCTGATGCCCGGCAGCCTGATCGTCACGCAGCTCCTTGAGGTGGACCTCAAGCTCGCGGTTGGCACGTTCAAGCCGCTCGCGAATCCGTTCGTTCTCCAGACGCAGACGATAACGGTCAAGCGCTCGCCGCACCGCGTGCTCCAGCACCTCGGGGTCATTCAGGGGATTGAGCAGAAAGTCGCTGGCACCCAGCCTGAGCGCCTGCACCACGTCATTCATTGCGCCGTCGGCGGACATGACAATAACCGGGGCGCCATGCGCCGACTCGGTCATCTGGCGAACCAGCTCAAAGCCCTGATTGTCGCCGAGTTGCAGATCACACAGGATCAGCTCGGGATGCCGGGTGTTGAACAGGGTCAGGCCGCTACCGGCGTTCGTCGCCTGGAGCACGTCATACCCGTTCCCTTCCAACAGTGCCGACAGACTCTGACGAGCCTTGTCGTCGTCATCGATCACCAGCAGTGTGGTGCCTGGAGGCTGCATAGAATCCCTACGTCATTGTCGCTGCGCGCATCATTCGCGGCGACCACAGGGTGATTTGGATAAACCGGAAATAACCCGGCGTTTTCAAGGGGGAAACACTACTCCCATCCGTTGCCGCAAGCAACCGTTGCAGAAGGACCGCAGGGTGCTTGTCGAGGTCTCGACTCGGAACTAGGATGACGGGTAGAAAACCAGAAAAACCGACATATCTGCCAGAGCCGGAGTCGCCGATGTCGTTTCATGATCAGCAGTACAGTGAGAAGCGTGATTTCATGCGTATGACGGTGGAAACTGCCGCCACACTTACCTTTGGTGCCGATAACCATTCGTGCGACGTTATTTGCCGCGACCTTTCCAACCAGGGAGCCCAGGTCACGGCGGGTGAAGCCGTCGCCGCTGGCACGCTCATCACCCTGTCGATTCCCTCACCCACCCCCGGCATGCAAGGGCTGCAGGCCAAGGGAGAGGTAGTACGCTGCCAGGCAGAGAACAACGGCCGCTTCAGTATCGGGCTGCGATTCGACAGCCTGAACTGAGACAGCCGTGCCCCACCCCGGCGATCAGAACTCGTCGGGGACGTTACCGTCACGCACCTTGTATTCGCGATTCTGAAGAAAGGCATTGCGAACAAAGGTGTAGCGATCTCCGGTAATCAGGCGCTCCTGATCCAGCAGACCACTGCGGATATCAACCGTCTCCAGCGCAAACATCTGGTTACGAACGCGCACGTCGTTCATGTAGCCGGTATAGGTGTAATTGAAGAAGTTCTCCGGAAGCTTCGACGCCGTATCACGCACTGTATTGGGCCCAAGGAAGGGCAAAACCAGATACGGACCGCTCTCAACCCCCCAGTAACCAAGGGTCTGCCCCAGGTCCTCATCGTTGCGCTCCAGCCCCATGCGAGTAGCCACATCCACCAGACCGAAACCACCCAGCAAGGTATTGAACAGGAAGCGCGACATGTCGACGCCGGCTTCGTTGAACTTGCCCTGCAGGCCATTGTTCAGGAAGTTGGCCGGTTCTTCGAGGTTGTTGAAGAAGTTGCCCACCCCATCGCGCACAAACTGCGGGGTTACCGCCTTGTAGCCCTTGGCAACCGGCTTGAGCGTATAGCGGTCTAGCGTGTCGTTGAAGCTGAAGGTGACGCGATTGAAACGCTCCCACGGATCCGGGTCCGCATACTCCGACGCGTAATCGTCGTAGTCATCGGCGGCAAAAACGGGTGTAATACAGGTCAGCGACAGCGCCGACAACACCATTGCCAAGGCTCCTGTATTCAACAGATTCATCAGCGGTTTCTCCATTCTTCGCTTTTGAGATGCAGTCGCCGAAGGGCTCTGCGGGCCTGCCAGTGTAATGCATAATTTCCGTGAATTTCAGCGATATTTACCATGACCGATCCGAACAAGACCCTGCTCTATACCACCGAAATCCCCATTCGCTATGGCGATATGGACAGCAACCAGCACGTCAACAACACCCGGTATTACCAGTATCTGGAAGACGCCCGCATCGAGTGGCTGGACGGCCTGGGGGCGCCACGGCGCGAGGTAGGCCAGGGCCTGGTGCTGCTGACCTGCACCCACCATTTTCTGAAGCCGGCCTTCCACCCGGGCACCATCATTGTTGAGCTGTACGCCGGCGTGGTTGGTCGCACCAGTCTGACGCTCGAGCACAAGCTTTACATCAAGGGCCAGCCCGATGTGATAGGGTACGGCGACGTCAAGATGGTCTGGATTACCGTCGACAATCAGCGCCCGATTCCGGTACCCAACAGCGTTCGGCTTGCCATGGGAGCCGAGCCGCTGGACGAAGCCGGGTCATAAATCTGACACATTCTGTAACCATCATGTGCGGTCAACACGCGTTTGCGACCAGGAGCACCGCACATGACCGCACAGCAGATCGAGGCTGTTATCTTCGATCTTTCAGGCACCTTGACAACGGCCCGACCGCAGGCCAGCGCCGCCACATTGCTGCCACGGGCTATTCCTGCCCTGGAGCGGCTACGCAGTGAGGGCATTCGCACCGGCCTGATTATTCAAGCTCCTGACCATCCGTTCGCCTCGCTGGACGCGCTAACCGACGCCACCGTTCGCAGCGACGACCAGCTGCGCCCCTTCCCTGCGCCCGACCTTCCCGCCGCCGTTGCCGTGCGCCTCAAGGCCAGCGCCCTGAAACGCTGCATTCTTGTGAGCGGCTGCGCCGACGGCATCAGCGCGGGGCTCAACGCCGGCCTTTGGACGGTTGGTACCGCACTCAGCGGCGCTCTGGACCGACATGGCAACGAGCGCTGGGCAACACTGACACATGACGAACAGGATCGCATACGGCTGCAGGCAACCATGACGCTGATGAACGCTGGCGCTCACTATGTCATTGATGACATTAGCGAACTTGACAGCTGTCTGCGGGATATTGCGCTGCGTCAGACAACGGGCTGATTGGCGCAAAAGCGGCGGACGTCGTATTGATCTGGGGGTATAGTGGAACCAAACCGGATGGACAGGAGAACCGTATGCCCTCAGATCGTTTGAAGTCTCAGCTGGAGTCTTTGCAGCAAACACTGAATGAAAGCAACTCGCCGCTCAGCAGCGAAGAGCATGAAGCCCTGCAGGCGCTGGCAACCAGCCTTGAGGCACGACTGCTGAATGAAACCACGGATCTGCAAGTTGATGAAGACCCAAGCCTGGTGGACGGCGTCAACCTGATGGCCGAACAATTCGAGGCCCGTCATCCCACCCTTGCAAGTACCCTGCGCAGCGTGATGCAGAGCCTGGCCGACATGGGCATCTGACAATCCCGGTGCTCCGCTGCGGCGGAGCACCGGTCCTTTTCCTACTGTCGAGCCAATCGCAGGTTTTCCGGCATGCCGGGTTGCGTTGAGCGCCAGGGATTGATGTCCAATCCGCCCCGACGAACATAGCGCGCATAAACCGTCAGCGTCGCCCCTTCACCCAACAGCTTGAGAATATCCAGGAAGATACGTTCCACGCATTGCTCGTGGAAATCCGAGTGCTGCCTGAACGACACCAGGTAGCGCAGCAGAGACGCGTGATCGAGTTGAGGCCCGCTGTAGCTGATCTGCACAGAACCCCAATCCGGCTGCCCTGTCACCGGGCAGTTGGATTTCAGCAAATGACTGTGAAGGACCTCGGTCACCGGCCCTGCGTTGGGTGCAAGGGTCAGCAGCGACGGATCGTAACTGTACTCGGATACCTCAACCTCCAGATCATCGATACAGGTGCCGGGCAATGCCAGCAAACCCGCCTGATGCAGCTGCTGCATGCTCAGCAAGCGGACCATGACCGGCCCCTGCGCCGCAACCGACAGGTCGGTTTCCAGCGTCTTCAACAGGTCATGGCGATCACGAAAAACCGTCTGATTGAGTGAGTTCAGGTACAGCTTGAAGGACTTGGATTCGACAATCCGCGCCGCCTTGATCGGGAACACGAACTCGGCCGCAGCCACCACGGGCTTGCCAGAGGGTGTCAGCCAGGACAATTCGAAGCAGTTCCAGATATCAGCGCCGTGAAACGGCAGTTGCTGCGGATCCAGCCCCAACTCCTGCCATTTCGGCAGTCGTGAGATTGGATACAGCAGCGACGGCGTGTAAACGCTGATGTAGGTACTGGACTTGCCCAGCGGCGACTCGGTCGCAGGATGATCAGACATGGAATACCCCGGGGATCGACAACGGGCCGCCGGCTGACGGCCCGCGCCCATTATTGCCGCATACCCGTGCCTCTGACCAGCAACCAGTAGCTCACGCTGTAGAGCGCCACGGTAAAGATAGCCATGATGATCAGGGCAGTCGCGATTGGAATATCGGACACCCCCAAAATGCCGTAACGGAACGCGTTGACCATATGCAGGATCGGGTTGACCTGCGACACCGCATGCCAGAACGGCGGCAACAGGTTGATCGAGTAGAACACCCCGCCGAGATAGGTCAGCGGCGTCAGCACGAAGGTCGGCACGATCGAGATATCGTCGAAGGTCCGGGCGAATACCGCGTTGATAAAGCCGCCCAGCGAAAACACCAGCGAGGTAAAGAAGACCACCACAATGGTCAGCCAAACGTGCTCAACACGCAGCTTGGTGAAGAACAGTGACGTCAGCGTTACAATCAGCCCGACGGCCAGCCCGCGGGCAACGCCGCCAAAGGTGTAGCCAAGCAGGATCACATGCGGAGAAACCGGCGCGACCATCAGCTCCTCTATAGAGCGCTGAAACTTGGTACTGAAGAAACTCGAGACCACGTTGGAATAGCTGTTGGTAATCACCGACATCATGATCAGGCCCGGTACGATGTAATCGATATAACGGAACCCGCCCATCTCGCCAATGCGACTGCCGATCAGGTGACCAAAGATGACGAAATACAGCGTCATGGTGATCGCCGGCGGGAGCAATGTCTGCGCCCAGATCCGGGTAAAGCGGCGAATCTCCTTGGTCAGGATGGTCGTGAATGCCACCCAGCCCTGTTGCCAGTACTGCATGCTCAGGCCCCCTTCTTCTCGGCGTTTTCATCCACCAGCGTAAGAAACAACTCCTCCAGCCGGTTACTTTTGTTGCGCATGCTCACCACCTCGATTCCGGACTCTGTGAGCGCTGCAAACAACGCATTCAGGCCTTGCGCCTTGTCCACCTGTACCTCAAGCGTATGCTCGTCAACCAACCGCGCGGCGTAACCTGCCAGTGCCGGCGCGTCGGTCAGGGTCTGGCGCGTATCGAGCAGGAAGGTTTCGACATGCAGCTCTTTCAGCAGCGCGCGCATGCTGGTGTTATGAATGATCCGGCCCTCATCGATAATCGCGATGTGGCGGCACAGCTGCTCAGCCTCTTCCAGATAGTGCGTGGTCAGCACAATGGTGATGCCTTGGGCGTTGATCTCCTGAAGGAACTGCCACATCGAGCGGCGGATTTCGATATCAACGCCGGCGGTGGGCTCATCCAGAATCAACAGTTTGGGCTCGTGGATCAGCGCGCGGGCAATCATCAGCCGACGCTTCATGCCACCGGACAGCATACGAGAGGGTACGTCGCGTTTTTCCCACAAACCAAGTCGCTTGAGATAATGCTCGGCGCGCTCACGTGCGCGGGCCAGCGGTATACCGTAATAGCCGGCCTGGCTGACCAGAATGTCGATCACCTTCTCGAACTGGCTGAAGTTGAACTCCTGCGGCACTACCCCGATGCAGCGCTTGGCTGCAAGCAGCTCGCGATCAATGTCATGCCCGAAGATGCTGACCTCACCTGCCGACTTGTTGACCAGAGAAGACAGAATCCCGATCGTCGTCGACTTGCCTGCCCCATTGGGTCCCAGCAGAGCAAAAAAATCGCCCTCGCGCACCTCCAGATCAATGCCCTTGAGAGCGCGCATCCCGGTGGCGTAGGTCTTCTCAAGCCCCCGGATACGTATAGCTGCTGTCATGCCTTGCCTCACGCTTGGAAGTGGAGGGCTAACTATGGGGGCAGATACGCAGGAATCAAGTCCAACTGCTCGAACCTCGAGGAATTCGCACCTAAACCGCGAATACAAATACCGCTGTGCGGAATAAGCGGCTTACAATTTTGCTACAAATGCAGCCATGCGGTTGATTGTTACGATCTGCGGGACAACGTATTCTCGCCGCAGAACAACAAACGCCGGAGACAACACATGGCCCAAACGCCAGACACCGCAGCTGACACGCAAGACGTCAGTTATCGCATTACCCCCGCCTATCGACGCTACGCGTTGTTTATTCTGGTCCTGGCCTACACGTCCAGCCACGTCGACCGCAACATCGTCGGTATCCTGATCGAACCCTTGAAGGCCGACCTGTTGCTGTCGGACACCCAGCTGGGCTTCCTGTCCGGCATCGCCTTTGCCCTGTTCTACGCAACCCTTGGTATTCCGATCGCGATCTTTGCCGACCGCTCCAACCGCCGCAACATTATTGCCTGGTCCATTGCTATCTGGAGTGCAATGACTGCGGTGTGCGGTCTTGCGCAGAACTTCTGGCAACTGGCAATCGCCCGCATCGGCGTCGGCATCGGTGAAGCCGGCTCCAGTCCGCCGTCGCACTCGATGATTGCCGACCTCTATCCGAAGGAGCAACGCTCCAGCGCCATGTCGATCTATGCCCTGGGCGTCTACCTCGGGATCATGATTGGCTTTATCGTCGGAGGTTTTGTCGCTGAATGGTGGGGCTGGCGTGCTGCCTTCTTCGTGGTTGGCCTGCCCGGCATCCTGATTGCCCTGCTGGTGCGTTTCACCATGATCGAGCCGCCGCGCGGCTTCGCGGATGGCGTCAAGCCGCCGCCGATGGGCAAGGTCAATATCAAGGCCGGTTTTGCCGTATTGTGGCGCGTGCGCACCACGCGCCACGTGGTTTTGGGGGTTACCCTGACGGCACTGGTCGGTTATGGCACCATCGTCTGGAACCCGGCGTTCCTGATTCGCAGCCACGGCCTGACTCCTGGCCAGGTAGGTCTTTTCCTTGGTCCGCTCATGGGCGTTGTTGGCGGCCTGGGCGCCTGGATTGGCGGCATGCTGGCAGACAAACTGGCAGCACGCGACGCCAGCTGGAACGCATGGATTGTTGGCGTGGCCAAACTGCTGGCGATTCCGTTCATCATTGCCTTTTATATGGTAGACAGCACCTTCTGGGCCCTGGTTGTGTATTGCCCGGCGGTGTTCCTTGGCGCCTTCTATCTCGGCCCCAGCTTCGCCATGATCCAAAGCCTGACCCCGCTGCGTAGCCGCGCCCTGGCCTCGGCCATCATGCTGCTGGTACTGAATCTGGTCGGCCTGGGCCTGGGCCCGCAACTGATCGGCATTGTCAGTGACCTGGTCAGCGGCCCGTTCGGCTCTGACAGCCTGCGCTATGCTTTGATCGGCGCGGCATTCGTCAACATCTGGGCCTGCGCGCACTACTATCTCGCCGGTCGCACTATCCGTCAGGACCTCGACACCGTCGACGCCTGACGCCTCCGTTACGGGCGCCTTATGGCGCCCTTAATACCCTGTCACTGCTCCACTCCCGCCCCTGCCACCCAAACCGGCTATGCTGAAAGGGTGCTGAACAACGATATTCCTCCGCGGCATTACCACACATCGCCCGGCACCGAGCGCGTCATCGCCTGCGTCCGTCGGGGATCGAAGGTCGAACGGAATTTTTCAGCACATCCTCTGGTCTGCAGAGATGTACCGAAAAGGAGTGCGTATTATGATGACCCTGCTTTGGCTGATCGGCCTGCTACTGTGTATCGCCGGCCTGGCCTACATCCGAACGAGCCTGCTCAATGCCACCATCGGCGTAGCAGCCTATCTCGCCGTAATGACGCTACTCGGCTCTACCCACTGGCTGCTTGATCTGCTGTTGTGGGCTGTATTCCTTGGCATCGCCGTGCCGCTCAACCTGCCGGACTGGCGTCGCCAGAGTATCAGCGCGCCCTTGCTCGGGTGGTTCCGCAAGGTACTGCCCCCGTTATCGGACACCGAACAGCAAGCCCTGGATGCCGGCACCGTCTGGTGGGACGGCGAGCTGTTCAGCGGTCGCCCTGACTGGGGCAAACTGCACAATTTCCCGACCCCGCGCCTGAGCGATGATGAGCAGGCATTTCTCGATGGCCCGGTTGAACAGCTGTGCCAAATGACCAACGAGTGGCAAGTCACTACCGAATTACAGGACCTGCCGCCGCAGGTCTGGCAATTCATCAAGGACAACGGCTTCTTTGGCCTGATCATTCCCAAGGAGTACGGCGGCAAGGGCTTCTCGGCCTACGCCCACTCCCAGATCGCGATGAAACTGGCCAGCCGCAGCGGCGATCTGGGCTCGACAGTCATGGTGCCCAACTCGCTGGGCCCTGCCGAGCTGCTGATGCACTACGGCACCGAGGAGCAGAAACAGCACTACCTGCCCCGCCTGGCCCGTGGCGAAGAGGTCCCCTGCTTTGCCCTGACTGCGCCTGAAGCCGGGTCCGATGCCGGAGCCATGCCCGACAAGGGCATCATCTGCAAGGGCCAGTGGAACGGCGAGGAAGTCATCGGCCTGCGCGTTACCTGGGAGAAGCGCTATATCACCCTTGGCCCCGTGGCAACGGTGCTGGGCCTGGCCTTCAAGGCCTATGATCCGGATCACCTGCTCGGCGACGAAGAGTCGCTTGGCATCACCCTTGCGCTGATTCCCACCAACACCGAGGGTGTCAACATCGGGCGACGCCACTTCCCGCTCAATGCTGCCTTCATGAACGGTCCCAACTCGGGCACAGACGTGTTCATCCCCATGGACTACCTGATCGGCGGGCAGGAACGCATCGGCCAGGGCTGGATGATGCTGATGAACTGTCTGTCGGTCGGGCGCTCCATCTCGCTGCCGGCCGGCAGCATTGGCGCCGCCAAGATGGCCAGCATGACCACCGGCGCCTATGCCCGAATCCGCCAGCAGTTCAATCTGCCAATTGGCGAGTTTGAAGGCATTCAGGAAGCGCTGGCCCGGATCGGCGGCAACACCTATGTTATGGATGCCGCGCGCACCATGACCGCCGGCGCCGTCGATCTGGGCGAAAAGCCCTCGGTGCTGTCCGCAGTGGTCAAGTACCACCTTACCGAGCGCATGCGCCAGTGCATCAACGATGCCATGGACGTGCACGGCGGCAAGGGCATCTGCATGGGTCCACGAAATTACCTCGGCCGCGCCTATCAGTCCGTGCCGATCTCGATCACCGTCGAGGGCGCCAACATTCTGACCCGCAACATGATGATCTTCGGCCAGGGCGCCATTCGCTGCCATCCTTATGTCCTGCGGGAAATGCAGGCCGCCGCACTGGACGATCAGAACGAGGCACTAACCCGCTTTGATCGACTGCTGTTCGAGCACATTGGCTTCTCGCTCAGCAATGCGTCCGCCAGCCTGCTGCTGGGCCTGACCGGTGGACGTCTGGCCGGAGCGCCGGACTACCCGCAAACCCGCCGTTACTACCAGCAGCTTTCACGTCTGGCGGCCACTTTTGCCACGCTGACAGACTGCACCATGCTGATGCTGGGCGGTGAGCTGAAACGTCGTGAGCGACTCTCCGCACGCCTGGGCGATATCATGAGCAATCTTTATCTTGCCAGCGCGACACTCAAGCACTTCGACGACCAGGGGCGCCAGGAGGAGGATCTGCCCTTCGTACAGTGGGGACTGGAAGACCTCCTGCATCGGATCGAAACCAGCCTGCACGAGGTGCTGCGCAACTTCCCGAACCGATCGATGGGCTGCCTGCTTCGCGCCGTTGTCTTCCCGCTCGGTCGCAGGCTTGATCCGCCGAGTGACCGGATCGGCGCCGAAATAGCCCGCCGCCTGATGCGCCCGGGCGCCTCACGTGATCGGCTGATTGCCGGCTGCTATCAGAGCGCGGATCCAAACGACGTAACCGGCCTGCTCAACAGCGCGCTGAGCAAGGTCATCCTCGCCGATCCTATCGAAGCACGTCTGCACAAGGCCCTGCGCTCGGGCGAGCTGGATCATGACAGCGATGCCGATACGCTGGCAGTCGCAGCCGAAAGCGGCGTGATCAGCCCGGAGGAAGCCGAACTGGTGCGCGAGGCTCGTGCTGCGCGCCTGGCGGTGATTACCGTCGATGATTTTTCGAAGGAAGAAATGACTCCGCATAAACCCGCTCGCCGCAAGGCCGGCAAAACCGAAAGCACCTAGTGCGACAGGTGGCCGGCCACCGCGCCGGCCACCCTCTGCGCGCGCCGCGCGGTGCAGCTCACAACCTGATAGACTCCCCGCCATTGCGCTATCAGGAGTCCTTCATGAACAACACACTCGGCTATCACGACTATCACCTGGCTCTGTTGCAGAGCCTGTACGACACCATCCGCACCCAGTCAGCACTGCTTGAACAGCTACCGGAAGAAAGCAACGAGCTGTTTATGGAGCGTTTCAATGAGCTGCTGAACCAGCTGCAACAGGGCAATCACGATGATATGTATCTGGGCCAGGATATCCTCTGCCAGATTATCGCCCGCTACCCACAGATCGCCCACCTGATTCCCCGCGACCTGCTCTGGTACTTTGGCGGCGACTGCCTGCACTTCATGCCTGACGAAGAAATCGCCCAATATCAGTTGCTGGATGAACACCGTGCCGAAGCGGAAGCCCGCGGCGAACCCTTCGACTGGGAGCAGGCCCGCCAGTTGCTGCAGGCGCGCTGAGTCGATCACCGGCCTGCCTCATTGAGGCAAGGCCGGCCCTGCCGCCCTGCCCTTACTGCGCACCCGAATTTCGGGCACAAAAAAACCGCCTCAAAGACGGTTTATTTGTTAAATCTAG
>NZ_NBYK01000001.1:729190-867618 GCF_002197985.1 Halopseudomonas aestusnigri | reverse complement strand
AAAAAAAAGGGATCGGGTGCTTCACCTGATCCCTTTTTTTGTTTCAAACCTCCACCCTGTCTGGCGCCATTAAGGCAACGACAATCCCGCTCAGGGATCACCCAGAAGCGTCTCGAAGTCAGGGTCATTTTCTGTCTTGCAAGCCGCACGCTGCGAAGCAACGTTCGCTTCATCAGCCGCCAGCCGGGCCAAAAACGCCTCGTCGATTCGGGTCGCTGGAACCGCCAGTGCCGATGCAGAATAGCTGCCGGAAAAACCGCTCAGCGACACACCCGTCAATCCCTTCAGCGCACTCAGCGTAGGCCCTAGGCTCCCCCCGGAACAATGAAAAGTCCCAGCAGTACAACTGCACTCCGCACCCACGCGGTAGGACCCGATCCGGGACTTGGCCGGCAATCTGAGCAGTGATTCGGGCAGGTCGCCATCCAGCCTGGAGCCAGGCTTGTAGGCGCCATAGACAACTGCCCTGACGTCGACACCAAACGGGTTGGACAAATGCCACCTGACCGGACTGTAGGAGCTCAGGACCAGCGCGACCGGCCCTTGTGTGTGCTCCAGGTTCAGCACGATGGACATATCCTGTGCGCTGCTCTCATAGACACCGGCGTAATACAGGGTCACATCTGCAGGTAGCGCCTCGCCCAGGCGTGCGCGAATCTCACTGGCCTCAAGATAGGTCTGCTCGCTGCTGATGTCCACGTTGAACTCGGTGGTATGCCAGTTGTTGACGTACTCGACCTCCAGCTTGTGCACACCCGGCTCAAAGCGATACAGCACCGACTGATCGGAGCCGCCCTCATAGAGCACCCGACCATCAATCAGAACGCGTGACTTGGCCCAGCTCTGACTGACCGAAATCCGCTTTACGGTCGGCTCCTCAAACATGAGGTTGCCGACCCAGTAGCCACCGAAGTCGCCCGATTCGATGCCATGGAAGTCATCCCGAATATAGTTGATCGCGATGTTATCCACGGTCTCTGTAGCAATCACCTGCTGCGGTTGCCTGGTATTGATATAAAAAGCCTGAAACCGCCCGGTAGGGATGTCTCCAGAGGGATTCAGGCGCGCTCCCCAGGTAGTAGCCGCAGACACAAGATCGCCTGCGGACTTGATGATCCGGGCGGACTCTTGGCGGCCAGCGGCCGACATCGCGCCGCGCCGCCGCTCCTGTTGATAGGCCGCATCCGCCTTGCTGCAATCAAGCTGATAACCATACTGCGGCAATCGGCTCTGGTAGCTACATTGCTCGAGATACGCGCCAAACTGGCCCTGATAGGCGTCTGCCCCTTCGCTCAGCCCTGTCGGGTAAAGTCCGCTGCGCTGGTGCACCGCTTCAAGGTGCTGAAGAACATCACGCGACACCAGCCCCCTGTTGCGCCGCTGATTTGCCTCCGGGCCGAACTCCAGGCGGTAGCTTTCTATTCGCGCTGCTCGCTCCGTCAAGGCATCGGTAGCCGCAGCGGTGTGCAGATACTGATCCTCGATCCGATCGAAGGCCTGAAGTGCCAGCGCAAGCTCACCCCGATCCCAGTCCTGAATAGCATGGTTGAGCAGCGTGCGGGCCTCCTCCTCCGAATTGGAGCAGGCGGACAACAGCGGCGGTAACAAGACTGCCAACAGCCATTTTTTCATAGTGCCATTCCTTAGCGTGTACCCACCGCCTGTGAGCTGATGAGCCTGATGATGCGCAACCGCGTGAGGCAGCGGCTGCCAGATTGCTGTTCACAACACCGACGCGGCCCCGCTGCCAGCAGCCTACGCCAGCGCAACGGCCATGTCATGCGCCGCGAGACGTCACTTCCAGCCTTGCAGCCACCTGGCGTCGTCTTTCAGCTCACGCCAGTCAATCTGAGCCTGACGCTTGGAAAGGACCGCCTCGATCTCGCAGCCAATTACCTGCCCTTCCTCATCGACCTCAACGTCGGTAATCATGAAATGCTTTTCCCGGTTGACCGGCGCAACCGCCGTCCACTTGCTGTGGAGAAGCTTCTTCGGATTTATCCTGTTCACGTTTCATACCTCATTGACTGACGCTGCGGATTGGGCAGGCCCGGAACCGGCTAAAGCGAGTTTAACGCGCAGCCTGCCAGCCCTTGGGTCAGGGAACCAGAAAAAAATCATGAACGGCGTTGTAGACATACATCTCGCTGAACCGACCGTCATGTTGCTGGCGTACCGCAGCAAGCACTTTGACAATCTGTGTAATTTCACGCTCGAACACAAACGGCGAGTACAGGCCGACCAGCAGAATGCCCGCGCCGCTCGCCTCGTATATCTCAGTGATGGAGGCCTTGGCGTACTTCTTCTCCACGACCGCGACCACCTCCTCGGCAAAGTTTTCATCCGGGTTGACGGTCATCCCGCGTCCGGCCGGGATGTACTCCACATCATCGGCGGCAAAGCTGGTCAGGCTCCGGGCAAAATCAGCCCCGATAAAGGCATCGGTAATCTCGATCCAGCAGGGTGAGCCGTCAAGGACAACGATAGCGTCCGGCGGATCGGGATAGTCGAGAATCTCCAGACTGCGCCCGCTCCCTTCGAGATAACGCTTGAAGGAGCGCAGCACACTCTGCTCGTGGGCCTTTTTGATATCGCGTCTGTTCATTACCACCCTTCAGGATAAACAACGACGTCGGCAGCACGATGGCGCCGGCAGCATCGCTGACCGCAGCCCGGACGCGCCCTATCTTGCCTTACTCCGCCTTCCAGTTCACCGGATAGAGCATTTCCTCACGATACCCGCTGAGTACCCGACGCAAGCCGCTCAGTTCACTGTCGAGCGAGCTGTCACCGGTATCGACCAGAAAGGGGCGTCCGGCAAGGCTGCGCAGCTTGGTTTTGGTAGCGACCACCAGCAGGTTATCGAGCCCGACAGCGCGGATGATCCGCGGTGACAACTGCTGGTTGCCGCGCCCGAGAATATGGCCCTGACCACCGATGGCGGTGACCAGAATGCGCCAGTCGCCGCCCTGCTCGACCAACTCCCAGAGCTGCTGCTCGGTCGCATCACGCAGGATCACCTCACCGTCGCGCAATACATCGACGCCAAGCAGAGTACCTTCGAGCCCCATGGCCTCCAGCAGGCCCAGCGTGGTTGAGCCGGGGCCGAGGATCCAGCCTGTGCCATCTTCCTGCGCTTCCTGCAGTCCGGCTGCGATATCGTCCAGTACCAGGGTTTCCACTTCCCGGCCGCCCTGCTTGACCTGCTGGACGAAACGCCCCTCCTCAGGCACCGATAGCTCACCATAATGCCGGGTACGCACCTGACCGTTGCGAAATGCCTGCTCGTCGATGTCGCGCACATCCGCTTCACGCAGCCGCACCAGCTCGCCCTGCACCAGCAGCGCGACCAGCTCACCGGCAGCGCGCGGATTGACCGCATACACGCCGGAATGAATCTTGACCCCGGCCGGAATACCCAGCACCAGCTGACGCCCGTCGAGCTGGTTGCATATGTTGCGTGCAGTACCGTCGCCGCCGGCAAACAGCAGCAGGTCCACACCCAGCTCGCTCATCTGCCGGGCAATGGTTTCAGTGTCTTCAGCGGATGTTTCCGGTGGGCAAGACAGCGCCCCGACCACCTCGCAGTCAAAGCCCATATCAGTCAACAAATCGGCGCCCATCACCCCAGGGGCAGCCAACAGCCGGATGCGATCACGCAGCGGCAGCAGCGACTCCAGCGCCTGCCTTACCCGGCTGTGCGCCTGCGGTTCAACGCCCATTGCCAACGCCTGCTTGGCTACGCCATCGGAGCCCTTGAGCGCCGCCCGGCCGCCCACCCCCGCCAGCGGGTTGATAATCAACCCCAGACGAAAACGGGTGTTGTGATGTTCTGCTATCGGGTTTTCCATGTCACAAATCCGTCATGGCAATGCCATATCCTGCGTTCAGCTGCCAATGCGGCTGAACCTGACTGATAACGGGAGACAACCATGAACGTGCCTGCCCTGAAACCGTGTCGTGAAACCGCCGAGATTCTGCTGCACCCGGCCCACTGCGTCGGTGGTTTTATCATCGATGAAGCCGGTCGCGAAGTCGCCATTACCGAACAGATGATCCAGCACGCCTGTGACCAACTGGACCGTCAGTGGGTGGCAGCGCAACCGCGCTTCAAACACTGAATCCGGCGGCCGCCAGCAGCGCGGCCTGCCCTTCCCCATCCGCCTGCAGAATCCTTACCTGCGGGCATTCGCGGCGCAGCGGATACTCCTTGCGCAGCGCATCAAAAGCAGCCCCGGTACTCTGACCCGCCAGCGGCATCATCACCGCCCGGAACCGGGCGTCATCATCGCGCACGTCGTACACCTGGCGCAGCGCCTTTTCCAGCAGCCACTGGGCCGGCGTCTCGGCACTGAACTGCAGCTGCGCACAACCGGCCTCCGGCGCCAGGGCCTGCAACGTCAGCCTCGGCTGCTCGCCACGGTGCCGACACAGAGCCTGATAGATCAGCTCGGTGCCACGCAGTTTGCCATCCAGACTGTAGCCGGCAATATGCGGCGTTCCCAACGCACACAGCTTGAGCAACGCGGTATCGACCTGCGGCTCCAGCTCCCAGACATCCAGCGCCACCTGCACATCGGGGCGTTCAGCCAGCAGCACAGACAACGCATGATTGTCGATCACCGGGCCGCGGCTGCTGTTGATCAGCCAGGTCCCGTGCTGCAGGGCCATCAAACGGGGCGCATCGATCAGATGCCAGGTTGCATCCGGGCCGTTGCGGGTCAGCGGCACATGGCAGCTGACCACGTCTACCTGCGTCAGCAACGCATCCAGGTCGACAAACCCCGCCTCACCACGGGCGGCCCGCGGCGGATCGCACAGTACGCACTCCACGCCCAGCGCGCCAAGCGTTGCCGCCAGACGACTACCCACTTCGCCAACACCAACGATACCCACCCGGCGCTCACGCCACGGCAGGCCAGTTCGTTCCGACAGGGTCAGCAGACAGCTGAGCACATACTCGACCACACCGCGCGCGTTGCAACCGGGCGCACTGGCAACCTGAATACCGGCCTCAGCCAGCCCCGGCAAGTCCAGGTGATCGGTGCCAATGGTGCAGGTACCGACAAACTGTACCGGCGTGCCCTCGAGCAGGGCGGGGTCAACCCGCGTCACCGAACGCACCAGCAGCGCATCGGCGTCCAGCAGATGCTCACGGCGGATACTGCGCCCGGGCAGCGTCGTCAGCCGGCCTTGATCGGTAAAGAAGGCCTGCAGCAGGGGGATATTTTCGTCGGCAACGATATGCATGAGCGGGGCACCTGGCAGAAGGGACGCGGGCATTGTCGAGCGTTGGTGGCTGCGCTGTCCACCTGGCTGCGCATTTTGTCGCCTCGTTGCAACAACTGCTTGCACCGAGACAACGCCGCTGCTTAACTGAAACTCACAGTCCGAATGTGACTTTTCGGTCTGATAATGATTCCAAGCGTTTTTTTGAGGCACTGCCTCACCTTGCAGGACCTGCCTGAGTAACGGGAGCACCGACGCACAGCCCACTGCGCCGCACCCGGAACTGTCCTCACCACCCTGTCGCCATAACCACAATCACAGCGGTCGCGCATCGCGCCTGCCTGGCGATTTTGCTTGTTTACGGCCATTTGCCTGCAACTGCCCTGTATGACCCGCCAGCGCGGCCGGGTCCAGCCAATTCCGGAGACAGGGAATATGAAAGCAGAACACAACGTTGTAGAAACACTGGGGCTATTTCGCATCCACACCCACTATTACGCGAGCCCGGCACCGCGCGGTACGGTCATTCTGGTCAACGGGTCTCTGGCCACCACGGCCTCGTTCGCGCAGACGGTGCGCTACCTGCAGCCGCACTTCAATGTGGTGTTATTTGATGAGCCGTACGCGGGTCAGTCAAAGCCGCTCAACAGCAACCGGCGGCCGATTACCAAGGAGCAGGAAGCCGGAATCCTGCTGGAGCTGATAGAGCATTATCAGGCCGACCACCTGATGTCGTTTTCGTGGGGCGGCGCCTCAGCCCTTCTGGCCCTGGCCCAGCGCCCGGCGCGGATAAAGAAGGCCATCGTGCTGGCATTTTCACCGATGATCAATTCGGCCATGCGTGACTATCTCGAACGCGGCATCGACCTGCTGCTCAACGCCGAACGCCGCCAACTGGGCGAGCTGCTCAACTCGACCATTGGTGAATACCTGCCCTCGCTGGTCAAACGCTTCAACTTTCGTCACATTATCAGCCTGGAAGAGCACGAATACCATCAGATGGCGTTCCACGTCAGTCAGGTACTGACCCAGGATACGCGATGCTATCTGCGCGGCAGCGCCGATATTGACGTGCCAATCCTGTTTATCAACGGCGACCGGGACCGCTATACCAGCGTCGAGGACGCCCGCGACTTCAACCGCTACGTGCGTCGCAGCAGCTTTGCCACGATACAGGGCGCCGGGCATTTTCTGGATATGGAAAGCCGCGAAGCCTGGATTCAGACCCGCGATGCGGTGCTGCAGTACCTCGCACCGGATGCCCTCGTCGCCCCTGAGCCAGTTGAGCAACACAGGCCGCGCGGTGCGCAGGTCATCCCGATGACGGTCTAGGCTGCAGTTACTTCGGAGAATAGCCCAGGGTCGAGCACGCGCCCCGGCTGGTAGGCGTCGAGTAACGCCTGAGCAAACCGGGTCGGACGCTCGCCCATGCCCTGTTGCAGGTACACCTTCGCCTGCGCATGCACCTTGGCGCGGAAGGGCCCCGGGTCGGTCTGCTCGCCGTTAAGGTTGTCGGTGCTCACGTCAAAGCGATGCCCGGCAGCCAGGCAAAAGATCATTTCCAGCGCCTGCGGTTTGACCTCGACGCTCTCGAAGGTGCGCTGCTGCTCAGCAGTGCGGCCATCCGGCGCGTACCAGTAACCAAAGTCCGGCAACAGTCGACGCTCCGGCCCGGCAACACACCAGTGCGCAACCTCATGCAATGCGCTGCGAAAGTAATCTCGGGTAAACAGGATACGGTGGTGCGGATGCGACGCATCGGCCGGCAGGTATTCGGGCTCCGGATAGCCGCCCAGCAGACAGGTGTTGAGGTCGGCGAGAAAACACTCGTCGAACAAACGAATCAGGTCCTGACAGTCGTGATGCATGCTGAAAACCATGGGTACTGAGTGACTGGGTGCCAGCGCTCGAACCGGCCCCGGGCGCAAGGCCGGAAAGCACCGTGACGGTGCAGCTGGACAATACGCCGTAAATTGCTAGCATGGGCGGTTTTTACGTCAGGTCCGGCCAGAATGACCAGTACTCCCCCCCTGCCCGCTCGGGCGCGCATTGTAACAGAACTGCGCGCCCTGATTGCGCTGGTGCTCCCGATCATCGCGGCGCAGCTGGCACATACCCTGCTGGGCTTTGTCGACACGGCCATGGCCGGGCGCGTCAGCGCCGAGGCGCTGGCAGCGGTGGCGCTGGGTAACTCATTCTGGATTCCGACCCTGCTGTTTCTCACCGGGGTGATGATGATTGTCACCTCCAAGGTTGCTGCCGCCAATGGGGCCGGTCGTATCAGTGAAACCGGTGCGCTGGTGCGCCAGGGCGCCTGGCTGGGGCTGATGATCGGCTGTGGCTGCATGCTGTTTCTCAACCTGATGCGACCAGTGCTGGGCTGGATGGAGGTCGATCCGCAGCTGGTCCCGGTGACCCTCGACTACCTGCTGGCCATCTCCCTCGGCTTCCCGGCGGTCGGCGTCATGCTGGCTCTGCGCGGGCTGAGCGACGGTCTCTCGCGCACCAAACCGGCCATGCTGATTGGCTTCATCGGACTGCTGATCAACGTCCCCGCCAACTATGTGCTGGTCTACGGCAAATTCGGCTTCCCGGCCATGGGCGCGGTCGGCTGCGGCGTCGCCACGGCGATCGTCATGTGGGCCATGCTGGGCTGCCTGCTGGTGCACCTCAAGCGCGCATCGTTCTATCAACCCTGCGGCCTGTTCGAGCGGTTCGACTGGCCCAAGGCGCGCACCCAGGGCGAGCTGATCGGCTTGGGCTTCCCGATCGGCATCGCCTTGTTTGCCGAAACCAGCATGTTCGCGGTAATTGCCCTGCTGATTGGCAGCCTCGGTGCCATTGTAGTTGCCGCTCACCAGGTCACCCTGAACTTCACCTCGCTGGCATTCATGGTGCCTTTCAGTCTGGGGCTGGCCATTACCGTACGCGTGGGCCACAACCTGGGGCGCGGTGGCGCCCGTGCCGCCATGCTGGCAACCAAGGTGGGTCTGGTGCTGGCACTGCTGTTTGCCGCCATCGCGGCCATCATCATGTTCACCCTGGCCAGACAGATTCCGCTGATCTACACCCAGGATCCGCAGGTACTGGCGCTGGCTTCCAGCCTGTTTGTGCTCGCTGCGCTATACCAGTTCTCGGATGCGGTGCAGGTGGCCTGCGCCGGCGCGTTGCGAGGTTTTCAGGACACCCGTCTGCCAATGCTGCTGACCATGATCGCCTACTGGCTGATTGGCCTGCCGACCGGTTACGTGCTAGGCCTGACCGACTGGCTGGGGCCGGCCAGAGGCCCGGCCGGCTTCTGGATCGGGCTGATTGTGGGCCTGAGCAGCGCCGCCCTGTTCCTCGGCCTGCGCCTGCGGGCGGTCAGCCGCAAACCCGTTTACCAGCACGGGCTTCAACACTAGGGCATACTGGCGTCATGCGCTCATCGCCCGTATTGCTTGTTCTGCTGTCCATCGCCGCGCTCTGTGTCGGCTGCCAGCCTGTGCCCGATGCCGAGCAGCAAATGGACAATTATCTGAGCCGCGTCGCACGCGTGCTCAAGCAGGAGTTCATCCCGTTTGATGCCAACCAGCTCAGTCAGTACCGGCTCACCGAGCGCCGTGACCGGCTCTACGACATCCCCGCCGAACGCATCAGCCTGCTCGATCTGCTGATCGATGTGCATCAATGCAAACCGCTGCAGCAGCGCATTGCCGAACGTAACAGTGTGCTGGGCAAGGTCATGCCCTGGAGCAGCCGCCTGGGCTACGAGGGTGAGCTGCTGCGCGCGCTGGACAGTTGCCGGCAAAGCCTTGCAGACGACCCGCAGCAGCAGGAGCTGCTGACCGAGCTGAGCGACATCGCCGAGCGCAAGCGCAGCCAGTTGCCAGCGGTATTCTGGAACGCGATCAACGCCAGCAGCGAGGCAGAGCATTATCTGCGCTTTGCCACCGAGCCGCTGCCGGTGACCAGCGCCCCCCTGACCGACGAGGCGCTAGCGGCACTGCAGCAACTGACGGCGATTGGCAGTGCCCTGCCCGAACACCTCCCTCCGCCAGTTGACGAGCTGGATCCGCTGTTCCAGGCCCTGCAACGCAGCCAGCGCAGCAGCCAGCTGATTACCTCGCTGGCGCAAACCCGACACGGTCTCCAGCAGGCCACCGCGATGCTGCAGGCGCAGCCGGCAACCTTTCTGTGCCCGATGAACCAGCCATCGGAACGCTCGAAAATTCTGCTGAACGTGTTTGTGTTGTTCTATGCTGGCGAGATCCAGCCCTATCTGGCGCAACTGCAACGGCTCGGCGAACCCTGGGCCAGGCAGATCGGGCAACTACGTGCTGTTGCACATATTCCACCCGCCACAGCGCAGGCGCTGGATCGCCTGGCAGGCAAGCCGGAGGCGCTGTGGGACAGCTACCGGCAGGCCGTCGATGAACACACCCGCGCCTGGCAGGACGTGCTCGGCGCCTGCCAGTCCGCACCCGGGCAAGCCGGCTGGCAGACGCCCTGAGGCGCGGCTCAGCCAGCCTTGCGAATCAGGTAATGGAAGATGCCACCGGTCTCGTGCTGCTCAACCAGCTCGTGACCGAGAAAACTGCAAAAACGCGGGATATCGCGCTGGGTGGACGGGTCAGTCGCAAGGACCTGGAGCAGCTCACCGGCGGCCATATCGCGCACCGCATTGTGCAGCATCATGACCGGCTCGGGGCACATCAGGCCCTGGGTATCAAGGGTGGCGGTAGCATCAGACATGGGCGAGTCCCGAAGCGGAAAACGCCGATTATCCCGAAATGCCGCAACGCTTGCCAGACGCAGTCTGTCGGCCGAAACTGGGAGGGAAAGTCGTCAAGACGCAACACCCCGAAACGGGTAAGGAAAAAGCATGATCAAGGTGTTGATTGAACGGGATATCGCAGAAGGTCTGGAAGTACCCTACGAAGAAGTCGCGCGGCGCGTACTGTCGGCGGCCATCCAGTCGCCTGGGTTCATCTCGGGTGAGTCGTTCCGTGATCTGGAGCATCCCAACCGGCGTGTGATCATGGTGACCTGGCAGAACATCCGCTCCTGGGAGCGCTGGGAAGAGTCGGAAGCCCGCCGCGACGCTATCAGCAAGTTTGCTCCCATACTGCTTGAAGAAGAGCGCATCACCCTGCTTGAGCCGCTGTAGTACGCTCAGCACAGCGATCTACCACGCCAGAGAGCATCCGGGCGACTCTGGCGTGACGCCTGAATCAACGCATTTTTGTCAGCAAATGCGCACTGCCTCCAATATTTCCGCGCTTCCCGCAGCCATCGTCTGTCGATCCCCCTAAGCTTTAGATTCCGGCCTGAGACCTTCCGCTCGGGCGCCGCATGGATCGCACTGCAAGGAACACGGATGTTCTCCCTAACTGCCACAGTACAGTCTGCTCTGTACCTGGATGGCATCAACCAGGCGCACAATACGCAAACAGCCGGTATCGCGACGTGATGCATCGATACCTGCTGGTCGACGGTGCCCGTTATCACAATGCCCTGGCGCGCCTGTATGCGCGCAATGAGGTATTGGAGGTCGAGCCGCTTTATTTCGGCTCCCCCTGGCACAGCGCAGCCGATCTGGGGCCGCTGCTGGTAAGCACCGATTCGGCTTCTGCACTTTTTTATGAAATCGAAACCAGCGCAGAGCTGCGCGCAAGCGCTGCGGTGCTTGAAAGCCGGGCGCTTGCAGATGTCGTCGCCAGTCATCTTCGGCGCTTCAATCAGGTCACTGACGTTTCCGGCGCAGCAACCCTGCTGCGCTACGCCGACCCACAGGTTGCCTGGTTCTGGTTGCACAGCTACGACGCCGACGCTCTCCCTGCTGTCATGGGTCCAGTAACCCGCTGGCGTATCGCAGTGCCACCCAGCGCTCTGCTCCCTCAACAGCCGCGCTGGCACGATTTCGCCTCTGCGCCCCCGGCAGCGCAAAGCGGCCTGCCCGCTGGCCTGCTCGGCTACCCACAGCTGTCAGCGCTGCAGCAAGCTTATCAACAGCAACTGAAGGAACGTCTTTACTGCTGGCTGCAGGAAAACCACCAAACCGCGCTATCAGTATTACCCGAACAGACACGGGACAACTGGTTCAACGCCCGACTCGCGGATGCCGAAGCCTTTGGCCTGAGCACCGAGCGCAGCATCGCCATCTGGTGCGAACTGGCCCTGCGTGACGGCAACGACTTTGCTGGTAATCCACAGGGGCCGTATCGACGGTGGCTAACCCAGGCACCGAGGGAGCTGCCGGCGACACCCGACCAACGACTGCAGCATTACTACCGCGACCGCGCAACCGCGCCAATCAGGGATGATGAAAACCATGACCGTCTTGCATAGGGAACTCGCATTACTGGAAAGCCTCTGGGCCACCTTCGAAGACAAGCCCGCCAGCGCCACCGCCCAATGCCCCCTGCAGCAGCGAGAGGTTGCCATCTTCCCGGTGCGTTACGCGATTGACGAGGCCGCGGACAGTCCGGACCAGCCTGGCCCCAACCCCACTCCGCCACACTGGCAGGGCCATCAATCGCTGCCCGAGCTGAACCGGCGCAGCTATACCCTGAGGCAACTGCGCGACGGTTGGCTGTATGTGATCGACCGCACCGCCAATACCCGGGACGAATACCAGATAACCGGCGCTCGCTTCAGCAAAGTCGCCAGCAGCGCCCGTGCTGCAGGTCAACCACTTGCCTGCTCAAATGGCCTCAGCCATCTGCTGTACCCACGCCAACACCAGCTGTATATCGCCTACTCAGCCGAGCGGTGGACAGCCTGGACACACGAGCGCATGCAGGAGCCGGTGAACCAGGAAAAATGGATGCGTGGGCTCGATTTGGCCACCTATGCCAAAACGCTGTCGGCACCCCACTGCGCCCCGCTGAGGCACTTGGGCGAGACAGTCGCCGATATCGACAACGGCACAGCCGTCCCCGGCCAGCGCTTCGACAGCACCACGCTGCCCACACAGGCCACAGGTGAAGACGCCACATACAAACCGGCCCTGGGCAGCAACACCGTGCTTGCCAGCGTACCCGACCAGGACTCCGCCCTGTTCATCGCGCTGGACGATCATCTTGGCATCCTTGATGACCTCAGCATGCAGAGCGCCGGACCGGCGCTCGAACTCAGCCAGTTCGAAGAACAACACCTGCACAAGCTGACCATAGCTCAACATATCGAACTGCTGGCCGGTGTTGATTTCTCTCCGCTGGAGTCCGAGATGAGGCTGTCACCAGAAGCCTTTCACGCCTTCAAACAGCAGGCGCAGGACTATCTCACTGCCAAGGCGCGCTACCTGAAGGAATTGAACAGACCAACGGACGGAATCAGCGCATTCGCCGCGGGCCAGACATTGGAACAGCACCAGCAGCAACTGATTAGCGGATACGGTCAGGACGCACCGGCCAAGCTGGACGGTCTGGTTGAACAGTGGGGCACGCGGGAAACCCTGCGCGACCAGGTGCGCTTTGAGGAATCACAAACCTTCGCGCTGGAAAAAGCGCAAGAGCTAGAGGGTATACAGGCCAGACTGACGCCCTGCCTGCAAGACCTGATCACCTGGCTGAAGCGGATTGGTCCCGATCCGCTGGGCCTGTTCCTCGATCAGACGGACGAAGAACAGTGCCTGAGCCTGATCAACCACGCTGACGCCTGGCTGTCCTTTCTCGCCCACGATCAGCAAGCGCAGCAATGGGTGATTGAGGACTACGCCATCCCCAAAACGCTGATTGGTCTGGCCAACTACAACTTCGACGCAGAGCTCGCCTCAGGTATCGAGCAACTGGCCAGGGAGTTCGTCGAAGAGGACGGCATATCCCTGGCGACCAGTGCCTCCGTCGCCAAGCGCACACAGGAAATCAGCGACGTCCTCAGCAATGAAACCATCCGCAACAGCGCGATCTTTCAGCGCCTGAGCAGGCCAGCGCAGACAGCCTACGAAACCTTACTGCGCGTGGCCGCCGCCAACTACGAGAAGACCTGGCAAGCATTCGAATTCCAGCTCCTTCCCGCCATCAGCAGCCGCCATGCGCCACGCTGGAAAACCATCGCGCATACAACCATCTCGGTATCAATACATAGCCAGATCAACGAAACCCGCCCGTTTTTGCTGATTGACAGCCAATATCAGCAGAAACACGCCGCCTGGATGCGCAAGGTCACGCAACTAACCCGCCGAATAGACGCCCAGACCCGCGTGGTAACAACCGGCAGAACTCACGACCGCATGGCAGCGGTAAGAGACGTCCACCAACTCAAACGCCAACTCGACGCCCTCATGCTGGAGATGCCAAACAAAGTCCTGGTCAACGGCGAACTCAACACCCAGACCCTGCGTACTCATACCGAGCACCGCATCGACTCCATACAAACCCTGGTCCGTGCAGAGCTGGCGCAACAGCTGGAACTGAAAGCACGAGACTATGGCGCCTACCTCAAGCGGGTAAACGAATGGACAAAACGCAACGCCGCCCAAGGTCTCGCCGGCCTGGTCACCGTACTCAACATCTGGAACTTCCACGAAACAATGACCGCCGCCAGCGCCAACGGCGAATGGAGCCGGCAAGACCAGTTGGCAGTCAGCACGGCAGCCAGCAGCATGCTGGCGAGCTTGGCCACCATGACGTTGATACCGGCGTGGTCGAGGATTAGCGGCCTAACGGGCTCAGTTACGACTACCGGGGCTAAACAGCAACTAATGCGACTTACCAGCGCTGCGGCCCATAAGTGGAAAAGCGGCTTAGAGTACAAGGCACTGTTCAAGAGTTTTGCAATGCGAGCAATTGCTGTGTCTGCGCTTTCAGTTATTGCCGCGGCAGCCGAATATTTTCAGGTGCAAGAAGAAATAGGTGGTGCAGAATCTGAAGATCGGAAAAATGCATTGCGGGCCAAGCTATTCATCACGGCCGTCATTGGAGCGGTTGCAGCTTTTCAATTAATGACCTCCGCTGCTACCTGGCTAGGAGTGATGTCTGCCAGCCTTACTATTGCCCCGTGGATGGTTATCGCATTAGCGATGCTGGGCATGGCTCATCTAATCATTTCGCTAATTTCAGACTCATTGAAGCTGGAGGGCTTCAAGCTATGGCTTTACCGCAGCAGTTGGGGCAAAGCGAGCAATCCTTACTGGCCGGACACCGAGAAGGGAAATGCAGACGAGCTAAGAGCCTTGCACGAGGTATTGCTGCGCCCCACCGTTATTGCCAAAACACTGGAAGACGGTGTTTGGCTAAAGCTGATTTTCCCTCCAGGCATCGCCGGCCACACCGCAAGGATCCACCCGATGATGGTTACAGAAGGAAACTGGTTTCGCTCCGACAGAGAAACCGGCTACCGCGCGGGCATGTACTCTGGCTATATGTCAGAGGGCCGCTGGATCAAACTTGACGAGCTTGGCGAATGGGATTCGCTTGGGGTCCGTAATCAGCCAAACACGGTTTGGCCTGTCTACCAGGCAACTGACTGGCGTATCTGGCTGGTCCACATTCCGCGCTCCCGTGGCATGGACCGACTCGATATCAGCATCAACTATCCACCTGCTGTACTGCAACGCCCCGACAATCTCGGCTATCGATTCAGCATCAACCTGGCCGGAATACAGGAGGGCACGTTGCATGAGAATCCTTACGTAAAAAATCGGCAAGTCGAACCGGCTAGTGTTGCCACATCTCCATCTGGGCCAGTGAAAGCACATTCAAATTCCGGTTTCAATCTGGGAGTCATTTAATGAGACGGACCTCATGGCGCAAAACAGCAGAGCTTTCAAAAAAGATGGAGTGGAAGCACTCCGAAGAAGGCGTTCTATTGACATGGACAGTCAAGGCTATTGACAAGAAGATACTGGCATTCGACGGGATAGGAATTATCTGCATCATAGGAGCGTCGCTTTGCATCGCGTTGTATAGCTATTTTTTTAACGATGCTTTTGAAGTCGATATATTCTGCACGACGGCCGCATTCATGGGCTTTTTTTTCTACAAACACTCCATGCAAAAAACAGTCTTCGTCTATCGTGCAACCTCCAACCACCTTGAGGTGTGCCGCTGGCAAGATATACCTGACATAGTTTTTGTCTTGATACGCGTCATCCCTTTCGTGATGGTCGGGATTGTCTTGATGCTGTTAATCAGCAACCCGGCGCTATCCATTGCCGCGTTGGCCGGGCCGGCTTTGGTGGGGATAGGCCTGGCCTCGGTGGGTGGCGACTCGAGCTACCAAACCTACTGGCAAGACTTCCAGCATGACGAGTATCTGTGGAGCGAGGTGCTGGAGGCGATGCTCGACGCCGAACAAGGCCTCATCGTGCTAACACTACCCTACGAACTGCCCGCCGAGTACGCAGCCCAGATAGATAATCCGGAGCAGTTCACCAGCCAGGATGTCCGACTGTACTTCCGCAAAGACCAGCAGACCGAAGTCATTGCCATGGTCAGGAGCCGGATACCGCACATCGAACTTACGCCGGGCAGGCAGATATACGAATTTTGATGGGCACAACCATTAACAGACTCACCACCAAGGCAGAACTCGTCAATCACCCTGAATGCTGGCAGGCAGTGAATGATATTGCCCCTTGAAATACAGCAGGGGCTCGACAGAAGCAGTCTCTTCCAGGCTTAACGCCTTTACCTTGCCAATCACGATCAAATGATCACCCGCGATGTGTTCAGCGTGGATTTCGCAATCCAGCCAGTGCAGGCTACCGTCGATAACAGGATTTCCCAAAGGTGAGTTCTGCCACTCAACGCCGAGCCACTTGTTCGCGCCCTGCCGAGCAAACCGGTTGGATATGCTGACCTGATCGCCGGACAGGATATTGACCGCGAACCGACCCGCGCGTCGAATCTTGGGGTAGCTGTACGAGTCGGATTTGACGCTGAAAGAGACCAGCGGCGGGCTCATCGATACGCTGTAGAACGACTGACAGGTAAAACCAATCGGCTCGCCATCGACGTTTGAGGTGATGACGGTGATACCGGAAGCATAGTGCCCAAGAGCTTCGCGAAAGCGCAGGGGGTCTATGGTGGAGCTGGGAACAGACATGGCAGATCCTGAAATCAAAAATCCAGATAGAGCGTGACTGGAGAGGCTGGCAGCAATATGTCAGGCGGCGAACGTGAGCCGGGGTCTTTCCAACCCCAGCCCATTACCAGCAGCGTGATTGATCTACACGTTCAATCATCACTGCCCGCACGCCACTACATCCTCCAATTGCTAGGCAAGGAGCTCCTGGCGAACAATTTCCGCGCCGGCGCTCAAGGCGCTCAGCTTCCCTCTGGCCAGCTCTCGAGACAAAGGCGCCATGCCGCAGTTGGTGCACGGATAAAGCTTGTCTGCATCAACAAACTGCAGCGCCTTGCGCAGGGTACTGGCAACCTCCTCCGGTGTTTCTACCGTATTGCTTGCCACATCAATGGCGCCCAACATCACCTTCTTTCCGCGGATCAGCTCAATCAGGTCCATCGGAACATGCGAGTTTTGGCACTCCAGCGAAATCATATCAATCTTGGATTTTTTCAGTTTAGGGAACGCTTCTTCGTATTGGCGCCATTCCGAGCCCAGCGTTTTTTTCCAGTCGGTATTAGCCTTGATGCCGTAGCCATAGCAAATGTGAACCGCCGTTTCACATTTCAGACCTTCTATGGCTCGCTCCAATGTGGCAACCCCCCAGTCATTCAGTTCATCAAAGAACACGTTAAAAGCAGGCTCATCAAACTGGATAATGTCGACACCTGCAGCCTCGAGTTCTTTGGCTTCCTGATTGAGAATCTTGGCGAATTCCCAGGCCAGCTTTTCGCGGCTTTTGTAGTGCGCATCGTAAAGCGTATCAATCATGGTCATGGGCCCTGGCAGTGCCCATTTGATAGGTTGATCCGTCAGTTGCCGTAAATAGATTGCGTCCTCAACAAACACAGGCTTCCGGCGAGCAACCGAGCCAGTGACAGTCGGTACACTGGCATCGTACCGATCACGAATCCGAACAGTCTCCCGCTTCGCGAAATCGACCCCATCGAGGTGCTCAATAAAGGTGGTTACGAAGTGCTGACGAGTTTGTTCACCATCACTGACAATATCGATGCCGGCGCATTGCTGCTCATGCAGTGACAGGCGCAATGCATCGCGCTTGCCATCGCGCAGTGCGTCCCCTTCAAGCTTCCAGGGTGACCACAGCTTCTCCGGTTCCGCAAGCCAGGATGGTTTGGGCAGGCTGCCCGCAGTTGACGTAGGTAATAGTTTATTCATGGTAAATCGTGCCGTGTATCCTGGTTATTTAAAGAGAGCAACTGGCAGACCACTGCTCAAGCAGATCCCGGTAGGGCTTGATAAAACGCTCTTCAGCGAACTTCCCCTGCGCAACAGCAAGCTCGCTGCGTTCCTTTCGGTCATAGACAATGCGGGTCACTGAGTGATCCGGATTTTGCAAGTTGGGTTGATAGCACTTCCCGGCAGCAGCGTTCGCGTTATATATCTCGGGCCGATAGATCTTCTGGAAGGTTTCCATGGTGCTGATGGTGCTGATCAGCTCCAGATCGGTGTAATCGTTAAGCAGGTCTCCGAAGAAGTAAAACGCCAGCGGTGCAACGCTGTTTGGCGGCATGAAATAGCGGACAGCCAGCCCCATCTTTTTGAAGTACCGCTCAGTCAAAGAGGACTCATTGGCTTCATATTCAAAGCCCAGCACAGGGTGCTGGTTTCCCGTCCGATGGTAGATCTTGTTATCCGAAACACTCAGGCAGATCACTGGCAACTTCTTGAAATGCTGTTTATACGCACCTGAATCAACAAAATACTTGAATAACTTGCCGTGCAGATCGCCAAAATTGGCGGGCACGCTGAAGCCGGACTGCCCCTTGTTGTGATCCGGCAACACTACGCTAAAGTCGTAATCGCGCAGGTAGGATGAAAAGTTGTTGCCAACGATCCCTTCAATGCATCTGTCAGTCTTTTTATCAAGGATATTGGTTTTCAATATCTCAATCGCAGGAAAGCTGTCAGCCGCCCCTGTTGCCTCGACCGTCATTTCAACAGAAATAATTTCCAGCTCGATTGCGTACCGTTCGCCCTTGGGATTATCCCAATGTGCCAGCGCGTTGAAGCGGTTATTAATCATCCTCAAGGCGTTGCTCAGATTCTCCTGGCGATTTTCACCACGCGCCAGGTTGGCGAAATTGGTAGTTATCCGCGTGCTGTCGGAGGGGTGGTAATTCTCATCAAAGGGAATGCTTTTGATGGCAAACTCAAACTCGGTATTCATGGCAGTCGGTATCCTGACGTCTGGAAACCCCTGAATGCAGCAACAGCCCATCAGGGTTCTCAATTTCCTTTTCTGATGCGCACACCAGGGAACAGATGGCAGTTTAAGTCAGCCTTAAATTGAACAAAACTGAACGTATTTCACCGATGTATTAGTTAAGCTCATGATGGCAAAAATACCCTGACAGGATCCCCGCCAGAGCCGGGCGGGCCGCCTGACGCCGCGATGTCTGAGCGGATATGCGCCCCGCACCGGCAGCAAGCAATCGCGCAGGGTGAACGAATCAGGGGCAACACTGCCGGCAGGGCAATGCGATAGCGATGCCGTCGGTAGATCGACGGCAAGGCTCTGAGGCGTCGCAAACCGGCTGCAGCCTCAATCTATGACGGTAGGCAGGGCTTCTCGCAGGCAGCGCGACTGAGGAAATAAGGCCTAGCGCAACACTCGAATATGGCAGGTAACTTCTTCACGGTCGGTATAGAGCTGCTTGCAGGCAACTTCTGCCCTGATGCCGGCCGCCTCGAGTGCGTCCTGAATATGCGCCAGGCACTGGACCACCTCCGGGTAGCGCTGCTTCATTGGCAGTTTGAAGTTGATGATCAGTTCGCGGCAAAGTTTCTGGGTAATCCATTTGGCGGCCAGGGCGCTGCTGCGGGCGGGCTTGTCGACGATGTCGCAGACCATCCAGTCAACAGTGCGTTTGGGCTTGTACATGTAGCCGTCGGCCTGCACGTGCTCGACCTGTCCGCTGTCCATCAGGCGGCGATCCATCGGGCCGTTGTCGACGGCAATCACCTTCATCAGCCGGTTGACCAGCTGCCAGGTCCAGCCGCCGGGGGCGGCGCCAAGGTCGACCGCTGTCATGCCTGCCTTGAGGCGCACGTCCCAGTCATCACGCGGGATAAAGTGGTGCCACGCCTCTTCCAATTTCAGCGTCGAGCGGCTCGGCGCTTCTTTCGGTACGCGCAAACGGGGAATCCCCATCGGCCAGGGCGCGCCATTGTCAGCCCAGGACCAGCCAACAAACACCTTCTGGCCACTCTCGAAGCACAGGTGCAGGCGCGGCAGCTCGGTCTTGTTCGGACGCACAAACCGGGTTTTGGTCAGCGCGCGCTCGAGCGGCCCCTTGAGCTTTTTGGTCAGCGCCGCGAGCGCCTTGCCATCATTGGTATCAGCGGTTTCCAGCCAGATCAGCGAGGCAATCGGGCCCTGGGCACAGGCGGTGATAATGGGGCTGACGCGATCTTCCGGATCGAGATCGACCCAGCTGCCCAGAGCCCACTGACGAACGAAGATCAGTTGCTGGAAATCAATGGCCCGCATCAGTTGCTCGGCATCGCCCGTCTCCGGACAGACAAAACGCACCAGCGCGCTGCCGTCACGGGTCACGGGGTAGCCGGCAATGCCCTGCTCGTTGGCCAGTTCCTGCATTTCCGCAGCGGCTTCGCCCTCGAAGCCTGGACGGCAATGTAGTAACAGTTCCTGCATGATTCGCTCCCGAAAGGTAATGGGGCGCTACTCTACAGGCAGACCGGCACAGGTTGAAGCGTCAGGCAGCAATAGACGACGGGTTGCCGATTTCCACTGCCCAATGCGCAAGCTCACCTTCATCGCTGGCCGCCAGCCAAAGCCGATCACCCAGACGCTGATGCACGCTCCGTAGCTGCGCCGCCAGCGCTGCCGACTGTTCGGGTTGAGGCAGCACCAGTGACAGCGCCTTATAGGCAGGAAGCCGATCCAGCGCAGCAACCAGTTCACGCTCCGCATCGTGCAACTCGATCTGCAGCGCATCAACCGGGAGGCTGCAGGCCAACCCCAGATTGTCGACCAGCGGGCCTCCACTCACTGCCAGCAGCCGTCTCAGTGCTGTACGCTGCAACCGGTTGTAGCTGCGCTCGCAGGCCGCAATCCATACCGGGGAAAGCGGCTGCGTCAGTTGCGGCTCATTCAGCTCGACCCACTCCACCCCGTGTTTGCCGAGGGCAAGCAGCAGATCGTCATAGGCGTCCAGCAAGCCATCCAGTTGCTCAAGCCCCGCCTCGCTCCCATCACTGAGTGACCACAGCAACGACAACGGCCCCGGAATAACCGGCTTGACGTTGAATCCGCAGGCCCGGGCGCTGGCAACCCGTTCCAGCAACCCGTCGAAGGGTGGCATACCGGCTGCGGCGATGCTGACCCATGCCATACCTGCGTCAGCCTGCTGGTGCCAGCGCGCTGACTCCTGCGCAAGTGATACCGCGGGACCGGTTTGGTGCAGCAGCATGGGATGCCTCCTGATCGCTCAACAAAGTGGGCGATACTCGCCCGCGGCGAGCACTGAATCAAACTCATCTTGCTCATGCTATAGTTCGATTTTTCTCATATAGACCCACTGCCATGCTTGAACTCCGCCACCTGCGCACCCTGACCACCCTGCGCGAGGCAGAAAGCCTTGTTGAAGCCGCCGAGCGCCTGCATCTGACCCAGTCGGCCCTGTCGCATCAGATCAAGGATCTGGAAGAACGGCTTGGCATGAGCCTGTTTGTGCGCAAGAGCAAGCCGGTGCGCTTTACCAGCGCAGGTCTGCGGCTGCTGCGTCTGGCCGACAGCCTGCTGCCCCAGGTGCGTCAGGCCGAGCGCGATATTCAGCGGCTTGCGGGCGGCCAGGCCGGGCGCCTGCATATGGCCATCGAGTGTCACAGCTGCTTCCAATGGCTGATGCCGACTATCGATCAGTTCCGCAACGCCTGGCCCGAGGTCGAGGTCGACTTTGCCTCGGGGTTCTTCTTCGCTCCGCTGCCGGCGTTGGCCCGTGGCGACCTGGACCTGGTTGTCACCTCAGACCCGCTCGATATCCCCGGCATCAGCTATGTCCCCCTGTTTACCTACGAGGCCCTGCTGGCGGTCAGCAACCAGCATCCGCTGAGTACCCGTCACCACATCAGACCCGATGATCTGGCCGGTGAGACGTTAATCACCTACCCGGTTGAGCGCGAGCGCCTCGACGTTTTCAAGCAGTTTCTTGAACCCGCCGGAGTCGAGCCGGCAGGTGTGCGTACTGCCGAGATGACGGTCATGATGATGCAGCTGGTGGCCTCCGGTCGCGGTGTGTGCTGCCTGCCCAACTGGGCGCTGGCCGAATATCTGCACAAGGGCTACGTCAGCGCCTGCCGGCTTGGACCGGACGGCCTGTTCGGCACCCTTTACGCTGCGGTGCGTGAAGACATGATGACAATGCCCTATCTGCAGGACTTTCTGCTTACCGCCAAGGACACCTCCTTTGCGACGCTTGAAGGGGTCAGCGCGAGGGGCAACGACTGAGCCCATTCGGGTGAAATGGCACTGCGCCGCCGTGCCACTACTTATCCGTATTTTCCCAGGCACAACAGGAAGTTAGCGAAGAAACCTCAGACTCTGCTTATCTCAATATCGAGACAAGCCGCCCGGATAACCCATCCGGGCGACTTTACCTTACACGCAAGCCCCCTACCGTGAGCCTTCTGCGCACCTTGCGCAGCCATTCCAACAACAAGACAAAAGGACTCACAGGATGAATGCACAGATGTTCAAACTGGCCACACTCGCGCTCGGCTTGTCGCTTTCCAGCATCGCGCTGGCCACCAACCCCGGTGGTGGTGGCGGCACCGGCAACCCGGCTACCGGGACCGGTTTCCCCGGCGTGAGCAGCTTCAGTGCCGATGGCCCATTCGCGACGACCAGCGGCAGCGCGGGCAGCAGCTGCACGGTGTTTCGCCCGTCCTCCCTCGGCGAGAACAACCGCAAACACCCGATCATCGTCTGGGGCAACGGCACCACTGCCTCGCCCAGCACCTACGCAGCCCTGCTTGAGCACTGGGCCTCGCACGGTTTCGTCGTGATCGCAGCCAATACCTCCAACGCCGGCACCGGCCAGGAAATGCTGGGTTGCGTCGACTACCTGACCACCCAGAACAACCGCAGCAGCGGCACCTATGCGAACAAGCTGGACCTCAACCGCATTGGCGCGGCCGGGCACTCCCAAGGCGGTGGCGGCACCATCATGGCGGGGCAGGACTACCGCATCAAAGTCACTGCGCCGTTCCAGCCGTACACTATTGGTCTGGGCCACAACAGCAGCTCGCAATCCAATCAGAATGGTCCCATGTTCCTGATGACCGGCAGCGCCGACACCATCGCCAGCCCGACCCTGAACGCCTTGCCAGTCTACAACCGCGCTAACGTGCCGGTATTCTGGGGTGAACTGTCCAGAGCCAGCCATTTCGAGCCGGTCGGCAATGCGGGCGACTACCGTGGCCCCTCAACCGCCTGGTTCCGCTACCATCTGATGGACGACGCCAGCGCCGAAGACACGTTCTACGGCAGCAATTGTGACCTGTGCAGCGACCGCGACTGGGATGTACGTCGCAAGGGCATCAACTGATGCCCGCGCCATCCCGATCGCCGGGAGGCTGTCGGGATGGCGACACTTGAGTGCCCGTCGGTGGTGTATCCTCTGCCCAGCCTAAAACACAGAGGAATCCCGATGACCGACTCCCCACTCAAAGTCGCCCTGGTTACCGGTGCCGGCACAGGCATTGGCCGAGCTACCAGTATTGCCCTGCTCAAGGCTGGCTATCACGTGGCCCTTACTGGTCGCAACGCCGACAAGCTGCAGCGCAGTCTCGAAGGGCTCGACGAGCTTGCCAATAATGCTCTGGTGATCCCCTCCGATGTGCGCGACCCGTCATCCGTGAAAGCGCTGTTCGACCAGGTACAGGCAACCTGGGGGCGGCTGGACGTGCTGTTCAACAATGCCGGTACCGGCGCGCCGCCGTTACCGCTGGAAGAGCTGCCGTTCGACGCCTGGAAGGCCACTATCGACACCAACCTGACAGGCGCCTTCCTCTGTACCCAGCAAGCCTTTCGGCTGATGAAAGCCCAGACGCCGATGGGCGGACGCATCATCAACAACGGCTCGATTTCAGCCACGGCTCCGCGCCCGAACTCCGCCCCCTACACCGCGTCCAAGCACGGGATGACCGGCCTGACCAAGTCCACCTCGCTGGATGGTCGCAAATACAACATTGCCTGCGGGCAGATCGATATCGGCAACGCCGCTACCGAGATGGCTGCTCCCATGCAGCGCGGCATACCGCAGGCCAATGGCGAGATCATGGCCGAGCCGGTGATGGACGTGGAGCATGTCGCGCAGGCGGTTGTTCAGATGGCCGAACTGCCACTGGAGACCAACGTCCAGTTCATGACCATCATGGCAACCAGGATGCCGTTCATCGGCCGCGGCTGATACACAGTCGAGACGTCTGATCCGGCCGCTTGCGGATCAGACGAAAGCGTTCATTGGCGAGCCGATGACGCGTGGTTACAAATTCACTCGCATTACTACTGGTGATTCACACACGGGACACTTTCATTCTTGGTATCAGCATTGCTACCATGCAAGCCGAATACGAAGAAGAAACCTAAAACGCCAGGAAAGCACCGAATGACCAGTCAGCAGACTCCCCTCTCCCTTGCCCTCTCAAAACGCAAATCCGACGAACGCGCGACGCCGATATCGGCCTTTCGCATGGCACGCAGCTGGTGGCTGGAAGGCCGCCGTCTGAACCTGTCGCAACTCGCGGAAGAGCTGGGTATCGGACGAGCCACACTGATGCGCTGGGTCGGCAACAAGGATTTGTTGATGGGCGAAATTCTGTGGTCGCTATACAAGCGTATCTACGATGAAGCCATCGCCCGTGCCGAACAGACTCCCAACCTCACGGGCATCGACTATCTCACGCAGATCTACGAAGACATCAATGTTGCATTGATCAACGCGCGCCCCATGTACGATTTTCTGCAAGCCGAGCCGCAATGGGGCCTGCAATTGCTCACTGCCCGCGCCTCAGGCTTGCAGGAGCGCCTGATCAGCACCTGGCAGCAAATGTTCGAAAAGGCGATTGCGGCTGGTGAAATCAAGCCAGAGATGGATGCCCAGAGCCTTGCCCTGTACATCGTGCGTATCGGCGAAAGCGCCATTTATTGCGACCTGATCTGCGGCCGTAAACCCGAGCCAGGCCCGGCTACCACGGCGTTCCGCCTGCTGGTCAACGGTCATCAGCGCTAAGACGCGATTTGTCTGGTGGAGAGTCTCCGCGCGTCGGTAAATGAGCTCACGGAGAACGCTGCGCGGTTCTCCATGCTACCGCCCCCGCAACACGCCATCATCTCCGCAGGGCGGAGAACGCCGCAGGCTTCTCCGCGCGTTGGCACATGACCCCACGGAGAACGCTGCGCGGTTCTCCATGCTACGACGCCTGGCGCAGCGGCCAGTCAATAATGAAGGCAGCTCCGCCCAGCTCCTTAGACGTTTCGACCCGTGCGTAGCCGCGGTGCCAGTAGGCAATGCGGCGAACAATGGATAACCCCAGGCCATAACCACCACTGGCACGGGTACGGCTGTCGTCCAGCCGAAGGAAGGGAGTAAAGATGCGCTCGCGGTAGGCCTCCGGAATCCCGGGACCGTCATCTTCCACAGTCAGCCTGCAGCGGCCGTTGGCAACGCGTGTAGTCACCTTGACCCGCGAGGCCGCATGACGCAGGGCATTGCTGACCAGGTTGGTCAGTGCCCGATGCAGGTAACGCTCCTCGGCGTCCACCACATTGGCTCGGCCATGGGACAGATCCTCATGCTCCAGCTGCACGCTGGCAGCCAACGGCAACAACTCGGTCACAACCTGCTCCACCGTCGCCAGCACATCCACCGGCTGCAGTACCAGAGCCGGCGCGCCCTGTTCAAGACGGGCGTAGGTGAGAATCTCGTCGACCAGTTTGTCCAGTTCGGTCAAATCACCGTCCATGCTGTCGAGATAGCGTTTCAGATCAGCTTCACTGCTGGCTGTCTCCACCATCTCCAGACCGAAACGCAAGCGCGCCACCGGCGTGCGCAGCTCGTGCGAGACGGCTCGAATCATCTCCTGTTGAATACGCATCATGCGTTGCAGGTGGCCGGCCATATCATTGAACGCCCGTGCCAGACTGCCAACCGAGTCGCTGCCGATAGCCTCCGCCCGGGCATCCAGATTACCGCGCGCCAGATGGGTCGCTGCCGACTCCAGATTCATCAGCCGCTGCTCCAGCTGACGCACCAGCAGGTAGATCAGCAGACCACTGAGCGACAGCGCCAGCAAGCCGGTCATCAGCAGCATCTCAGGCGGATACTCCTGCATCTGATAGATCGGTCCGAGGCTGACTACCCAGTTGGTATCCGGGATTTTCATATACATCATCACCGCGTTGCCGTCCGGCCCCAGGCTCAGCACGGTATCGAACTCATCCAGACGCCGGCGTTGGTCGGCATCCAGATCGGTTTCATTAAGGCGGGTGAGATTGAGCGGAAAGCCGAAACCCTTGTCTCGCCGCAGTCGCTGCAGCCAGGTTGGCATGTCACTTTCAGGGTGCCGCACCAGCTCGTCGGCAATCAGAAACAGGGTAGCGCGACCCAGTTGCTCGGAGATCTTCTCGATATCGGCGGTCAGCACCTGCTGCTGGCTGAGGTCCACCAGACTGTATACCCGGACCTCGGATGGCGCGCTGCTGAGCACCAGCACACGCCCCTGAATCAGCCGCGACCAACTGCTCGACTCCAGCCCCAGGTCGTCCAGCTGGCGCAACTCCAGGGGCACACCGATCAGCCGCATCCACACGGCCAGCGCTTTCTGCCGCTCGGCTTCGTCCATCGGCTCCAGGTTATCTGCCATCAGGCGGAAAGTGCCTGTCGCCATGCGCTCGCGGTAATCCTCTGCGCGCACATCGTTGATCATGCGGATGCTGACCAGCGCCAGCAGGGAGACGGCGACCAGTACCAGCAACATGCCGCCGTAGATGCGCAGAAAGATCGAGTTCACGGCTGATCCGGGCCGGGGCTGACGAACAGATAGCCCTTGCTGCGTACGGTCTTGATCAGCCGCGGCAGATCGGGATCATCGCCGATCTTGGGGCGGATACGCGAAATACGCACATCGATGGAGCGGTCCTGACCGTCATACTCGATACCACGCAGAGCGATAAAGATCTCCTCACGGCTGAGAATGCGGCCAGCGTTGCTGGCCAGCAACCAGAGCAGATCAAACTCGGCACCGGTCAGCTCGATCAACTCGCCGCGCAGCCACGCCTCACGACGGTCGTTGTCAATGATCAGCTCACCAAACTCCAGACGCGTCGGCGCCTCGCTGGTTTCCGGCTCGCTGGTTCTGCGCAACAGCGCACGGATGCGCGCCAGCAGCACCTGCGGGCGGACCGGTTTGCTTACATAATCGTCAGCACCCAGCTCCAGGCCACGAATCTGGGCCTCGTCCTCGCTGCGTGCCGTCAGCATCAGGATCGGCCGCAGAAAACCTGCCGCACGGACCCGCTCGCAAATCGAGTGCCCGTCCTCGCCCGGCAGCATCAGGTCAAGCACGACCAGCGCCGGCTGGGTGTCGAGAATTCGCTGCACGGCAGCGCCGCCATTCGCCTCAACCGCAACCTGAAGCCCCTGAGCCTGCAAAAACTCGGCAATCAGACCCGCCAGCTTCTGGTCGTCCTCAACAATCAGGATGTAACCGCTGTCTGCCTCCACCCATGCCTCCCGCTCGCTGAACTACTCAAATCAGCCGGCGATTGTAGCACTCGCTTGCCTTCAGGCCACAGCCCCTGACCCAGAGCACTGGAAACAGCTTCTTCCGGCGCTGACATCAATCTGAAAACAAGAAAAAGGTAAACACTAGATATAGTATTTTTTTCTTCAAGCCTGCAAACCCGCACCAGCTCTGATCTGCGCCGAGGTCAATGCGGTTATGCGATGAAATCGACAAATAATCGCCTTGCCACACTCGAGAACACACACTATCTTGTGCCAAACGAAAGGCAGACATCTACATATTGATCAAATAGTCACCAGCAGCCGTAAGCCGCAGCTGACTGTCTGCCGCTTGAACAGCACGTCCCGAGCTGGCTGCGCCAGCTTGCGCAAATATCTACATATTGTGTTAACGACCAAAAAGGAGCATGTCATGCAGGTCACCCCTTCCGCCGCTGACACCACATCATCCGCGCGGCACGCAGACGGCGAACAAAATTCGGACCTGCAGCTGAGCGCCCCAGGACAGCTTCGCGTCATCAAACGCAACGGCACACTGGTGCCCTATACCGACGACAAGATCCGTATCGCCATGACCAAGGCGTTTCTGGCAGTAGAAGGCAGCCAGGCCGCGGCCTCTTCGCGGATTCGCGAGACCGTCAATGAACTGACCGATGTGATCAGCGCGATCTTCAAGCGTCGCCTGCCCTCCGGCGGCACCCTGCATATCGAAGAGATTCAGGATCAGGTCGAACTGGCGCTGATGCGCTCCGGCGAACAGAAGATCGCCCGTGCCTATGTACTCTATCGTGAAGAGCACGCCCGCCAGCGCCAGGCGCGCCAGAGCGTCGCAGAAGCCCACCCCAGCATCCGCATCACCCTGCCCGACGGCAGCCGCGAGCCGCTGGATCTGGGCCGTCTGCGCACCGTCATCGCCGAAGCCTGCGAAGGCCTGCCGGAAGTCGACGCCAACCACATCGAACAGGAAACCCTGAAGAACCTGTACGACGGCGTGACCCAGGTCGACGTGAACACCGCGCTGGTAATGACCTCCCGCACCCTGGTCGAGCGCGAACCGAGCTACAGTCAGGTCACCGCCCGTCTGCTGCTCGACAACCTGCGTGCCGAAGCCCTCAGTCACCTCGAGATTGCGCCCAGCGCGACCCACGGCGAGATGGCCGAGCTGTACGCCAGGACGCTGCCCGCCTACGTCAAGGCCGGTATCGACTACGAACTGCTGGACGCCAAGCTGGCCGACTACGACCTGGAGCAACTGGGCGCCGCGATTGACCACAACCGCGACCAGCTGTTCGGCTACCTCGGCCTGCAGACCCTGTACGATCGCTACTTCCTGCACCGCGACGGCACCCGTATCGAACTGCCGCAGATCTTCTTCATGCGCGTCGCCATGGGCCTGGCCATTGAAGAGCCACAGAAGAACGAACGCGCCATCGAGTTCTACAACCTGCTGTCCAGCTTCGACTACATGGCCTCCACGCCGACCCTGTTCAACGCCGGCACCCTGCGTCCGCAGCTGTCGTCGTGCTACCTCACCACCGTGCCGGACGAGCTGTCCGGCATTTACAAGGCCATCCACGACAACGCCATGCTGTCCAAGTTTGCCGGCGGCCTGGGTAACGACTGGACGCCGGTCCGCGCCATGGGCGCCTATATCAAGGGCACCAACGGCAAGAGCCAGGGCGTTGTGCCCTTCCTCAAAGTCGTCAACGATACCGCCGTTGCGGTCAACCAGGGCGGCAAACGCAAGGGCGCGGTCTGCGGCTACCTGGAAACCTGGCATCTGGATATCGAGGAATTCCTCGAACTGCGCAAGAACACCGGTGACGACCGCCGCCGCACCCACGACATGAACACCGCGAACTGGATTCCAGACCTGTTCATGAAGCGCGTGTTCGAAGACGGCCAGTGGACCCTGTTCTCGCCCTCCGACGTGCCGGACCTTCACGACCTGACCGGCAAGGCCTTCGAAGAGCGCTACGAGTACTACGAAGCGCTGACCGAGTACGGCAAGCTGAAACTGCACAAGAAAGTGCGTGCCGCCGACCTGTGGCGCAAGATGCTCAGCATGCTGTTCGAAACCGGCCACCCGTGGCTGACCTTCAAGGACGCCTGCAACCTGCGCAGCCCGCAGCAGCACGCCGGTGTAGTCCACAGCTCCAACCTGTGCACCGAGATCACCCTGAACACCAGCGCGGACGAAATCGCTGTCTGTAACCTGGGCTCGGTCAACCTGGTCAACCACATTGTTGACGGCAAGCTCGACACCGCCAAGCTGGAGCGCACCGTGCGCACTGCGGTACGCATGCTCGATAACGTCATCGATATCAACTACTACTCGGTACCGCAGGCGCGTAATTCCAACCTCAAACACCGCCCGGTTGGTCTGGGTCTGATGGGCTTCCAGGATGCCCTGTACCTGCAGCACATCGCCTACGGCTCAAACGAAGCCGTCGCCTTTGCCGACCAGTCGATGGAAGCCATCAGCTACTTCGCCATCCAGGCCTCCTGTGATCTGGCCGACGAACGCGGCAGCTACTCCAGCTTCGACGGCTCGCTGTGGTCGCAAGGCATCCTGCCCTATGACTCGCTCGACATTCTGACCGAGCAGCGCGGCGCCAAGTACATCGAAGTGGACCGCAGCGTCACCCTGGACTGGGAAGCGGTGCGCGAGCGCGTCAAGAAAGGCATCCGCAACTCCAACATCATGGCCATCGCGCCGACCGCGACCATCGCCAACATCACCGGCGTTTCGCAGTCGATCGAGCCGACGTACCAGAACCTGTACGTCAAATCGAACCTGTCCGGCGAGTTCACCGTGATCAATCCCTATCTGGTACGCGACCTCAAGGCACGCGGCATGTGGGACGCGGTCATGGTCAACGACCTCAAATACTACGACGGCTCCGTACAGCAGATCGACCGCATCCCGGACGACCTCAAGGCGCTGTACGCCACCGCGTTTGAAGTCGAAACCAAGTGGATCGTCGAAGCCGCCAGCCGCCGCCAGAAATGGATCGACCAGGCCCAGTCGCTGAACCTGTACATCTCTGGCGCCAGCGGCAAGAAGCTGGACGTGACCTACCGCATGGCCTGGTTCCGTGGCTTGAAAACCACCTACTACCTGCGTGCCCTGGCTGCCACCAGCACCGAGAAATCGACCGTCAACACCGGCAAGCTGAATGCCGTCGCCAGCGGCGCAGAGCCGGCGCTGAGCGCAGCACCTGCTGGCCCGGCGCCGGTGCCGAAGGCGTGTTCTATCGATGACCCGGACTGCGAGGCCTGCCAATAAGGCAGGCCCAGCGGCAAGCCTCAAGCTGCAAGCGACAAGCAGTCCGAGTAAGCGCCACCGTCATTGCCAGACACAGCTCCGAGCCCAAGAGCAGTCCCGCTCGGAGCGCTTAAAACACAGCGTGATTTCCATCCCTCGCGTCATTCTCGCGAAGGCGGGAATCCAGAAAGCCCCAAGCCCGACGCCTAGCGCTCACTCGCTCAGCTACGCGCTTAGGCCGCAGAGAATAGAGAACTCCCCCCCTCTCGCGTCATTCCCGCGAAGGCGGGAATCCAGAAAAACCCGATAGCCGCGCCGAGCCAGTATCAACCACCACTCGCCGCCGCCACACCAAACAACTTGCCGCTTGCAGCTTAAAGCTTGCGGCTGTCGACCAAAGGGAGACACACCATGCTCAGCTGGGACGATTTCGACAGCGAAGACACCACCACCGCACCCGCCGCCAAGGCAGCCGCCCAACCGAGCGCGCCGCTCACCGACAGCCCGGTAATGGAAAACATTGCCGAAGGTTCGGTGGAGGACGCGCGTCAGATCAGCGCGGACGACTCCGACGCCATCGCCCGCGCCAAGGCCGCGCTGGATGAGCTGGACATCCAGGAAGGTCTGGACGATCTGGAAGGCTCCGCCGCCCGCGTGCAGGTTGGCGATAAGCAGATGATCAACGCCCGCGCCGACCTCAACCAGCTGGTCCCGTTCAAGTACGAATGGGCCTGGCAGAAGTACCTCGACGGTTGTGCCAACCACTGGATGCCGCAAGAGGTCAACATGACCGCCGACATCGCCCTGTGGAAGAGCGCAGACGGCCTGACCGAAGACGAGCGCCGCATCGTCAAGCGCAACCTCGGCTTCTTCTCCACCGCCGACAGTCTGGTCGCCAACAACCTGGTGCTGGCCGTGTACCGCCTGATCACCAACCCCGAGTGCCGCCAGTACATCCTGCGTCAGGCCTTCGAAGAGGCGATCCACACCCACGCCTATCAGTACTGCATCGAGTCGCTGGGCATGGATGAAGGCGAGATCTTCAACATGTACCACGAGATCCCGAGCGTCGCGAAAAAGGCCAGTTGGGGGCTGAAATACACCCGTTCGATCTCCGACCCGACCTTCACTACCGGCACCGTCGAGACCGACAAGGAACTGCTGCGCAACCTGATCGCCTACTACTGCGTTCTGGAAGGCATCTTCTTCTACTGCGGCTTCACCCAGATCCTGTCCATGGGCCGCCGCAACAAGATGACCGGCACCGCCGAGCAGTTCCAGTACATCCTGCGCGACGAATCCATGCACCTGAACTTCGGCATCGACGTGATCAACCAGATCAAGATCGAAAACCCGCACCTGTGGGACGATGCCATGAAGGACGAAGCAACCCAGATGATCCTGCAAGGCGCGCAGCTGGAAATCGAATACGCCCGCGACACCATGCCCCGCGGCGTACTCGGCATGAACGCCGCGATGATGGAGGACTACCTCAAGTTCATCGCCAACCGCCGCCTGACCCAGATCGGTCTGAAGGAACAGTACCCCGGCACCACCAACCCCTTCCCGTGGATGAGCGAGATCATGGATCTGAAGAAGGAGAAAAACTTCTTCGAAACCCGCGTGATCGAGTATCAGACTGGCGGCGCGTTGAGCTGGGATTGATTGCCAAATTCAGACCGCTTGATCGTTCCCACGCTCCGCGTGGGAACGCTTCTCCGGATGATGCGGGCTCACCCCGTCACCTGACCCGCTTTGCGCGCCAGATGACTCCGATACTCCCCCGGCGTCATCCCTGTCCAGCTGCGAAAGGCGCGGATAAAGGAACTTTGCTCCGAATAGCCCAGCAGCAGTGCCACGTCGGTTTGCGCCAGCGCCGGGTCGGCCAGATATTGTCGTGCCAAGGTGTGGCGGGTATGCGCCAGCAGGCCTCGATAGCTGTAGCCGGCACTGCGCAGCTCCCGGTAAAAGGTACGCAGGGAGTAATTCAGTGCCGAGGCGACCGCCGCCGCGCTGACATCACCGTTTTTCATCGATTCGACTATCTGATCCTGCACCCGCTGAAACGAGGCCCCTGCCGCACTGGTGTCCAGCTGTGGCAGTTGATTCAGCAGCGCCTGGGCCTGCTTTTCTAGCAGGCCCAGCAGGTACGGGTCCTTGCCGGAAATCGGCAGGGCCAGCAGATACTCGGGAATCGCCAGCTCAATCGCCGGCCGGTCAAACTCCACCGGACAACCCAGCAGCGCCTGATAGACATCGGCATTCGCTGGCCTGGCAAAGGGCAAGCCGGCGCGCACCGGGGTAATGGCGCGCCCAATCAGTGCCTGGCACAAACTGACAAAGACCGCGATGCTGAACTCGGTAGCCAGCGGCGTCTTCGCCACGGCCTGCGTCCAGCGCATATACAGCACGCCGTCTTTCAGCTCACCACGTGAGTCCAGACCCTGCTGCAACAGGCGCTGATACCGGTAATAACGCGCCAGCGCCTGCCCCAGGGTGCCGCAATAGGACACCAGATAGCCAACCACACCAAACTGGCCGGGATGGGTAGCCAGGCCAAGGCGGATACCCAGCGCACTGACCGGCGCAGCATGCCAGACCGCATCCAGCAGCTCGCAGAACCGCTCGGACGGGACGTTCGGTGATTCCAGGCAGGCATCCAACTCGTGCAGCAAGTCCTGCGCCGGCAACGCGCGCTGACGCAGATAATCCTGCAGCGGTTGCAGAAAGCCGGATGGCAGGTAATCGGATTTGATCATGGCCGCACTATCGGCAGGCTGGCACAAAATGTCAATCAATCGCCGAATGCCAATACGCGGGGTAAAGACCCGACCTACGATAGGCCTTTTGTCGACTCTGTGCGGAGTAGAGAATGGCCTACGTAGTCACCCAAAACTGTATCGGCAACAAGCACACCAGCTGCGTTGATGTCTGCCCCGTGGAAGCCTTTCGGGAAGCGCCGCAGATGCTGTTTATCGACCCGGACGTCTGTATCGACTGCAACGCCTGTGTATCGGCCTGCCCCGAAGGGGCCATTTTCCCGAGCAGCATGGTGCCGGATGATCAGCAAAGCTTTATTACGCTGAACGCCGAGGGTGCCAAAACCCACCCGGTCATCCGCGAAAGCATCCAGTCCGGTCGTCAGGCCGGCAGCCCGCTCGCCAACCTGCCCAGCCGTTTCGCCATCGTCGGCTCCGGCCCCAGCGGCTTCTATGCCGCCGAAGCACTGATGAAGCAATTGCCCGGCGCTCAGGTGGACATGTTCGAGCGCTTGCCCACGCCCTTTGGCCTGGTGCGCTACGGCGTCGCGCCGGACCACCCACGCATCAAGTCCGTGACCAGCAGTTTTGAGCGCATTGCCGAAAACGAGCGTTTCCGGTTCTTCGGCAATGTACAGATCGGCCGCGACCTGAGCAGCGCCGAATTGCGCGAGCATTACTATGGCGTGATCTATGCTACCGGCGGCTCGCAGAGCCGCCCGCTGACGCTGCCCGGCGCGGATAGCGCCAACATCTTCGGCTCTTCCAACTTTGTTGGCTGGTACAACGGTCATCCCGATCAGGCCGCCCTCAATCCCGACCTGTCGAGTAACACCGCCGTGATCATCGGCATCGGCAACGTGGCACTGGATATCGCCCGGCTGCTGGTGCTGCCCACAGAGCAGCTGGCCAAGACCGATATTGCCGATCACGCCCTCAAGGCGCTGGCCGCCAGCGGCATCGACGAAGTCTGCCTGCTCGCCCGCCGCGGCCCGGCCCAGGCCGCCTTCACGCCCAAGGAGCTGGAACAGCTGATGGCGATCCCCGGCCTGCAGCTGCGGGTCGATGCGGCAGACCTGGAGCTGGACAACGCCACAGCGCGCCAGCTGGAGCAGCCGGAGAATGCCGAAGCGCGCCAGAATCTCAGCCTGCTGCGCGAGATCGCAGCGCGCCCCCCGGGCGAAGGCAAGCGCATTCGCTTCATGTTCTATACCAGTCCCGCCGAGTTCGAAGCTGCCGATGCCCGCGTGAGCGCGGTGCAGGTTCAGCGCAACCAACTGGTGCGCGACCAACAGGGTGCGCTGGTCGCCCGCCCCGCCGACCAGCGGGATCGTCTGCCAGCCGGCCTTGTGGTGCACGCCATTGGCTATCAGGGCTCGGCGATTGACGAGCTGCCCTTCGATAGCGGCCGCGGCGTCATGCAGCATGAGCAGGGGCGTATTCAGGGCGACGCCGAGCACCGCGATTACGTTGCCGGCTGGATCAAGCGCGGCGCCAGCGGCGTGATTGGCAGTAACCGCCAGTGCGCGACCGAAAGCGTGCAGCGCCTGATCGACGACCTGGGCAGCAGCCTGCCAACCCGCAGCGGCGATATCAGCGACCTGCTGGCCAAGCGCGAGGTCCAGAGCGTCAGCATGGCCGACTGGCTGCTGCTCGATCAGCACGAGCAGGCACGCGGCCGTATCGAGGGGCGCGTCAGAAGCAAGGTGGTGAACGTTGCCGAGATGCTCTCGGTGATCCGCGATGCCCGCGCCCGCGAAGAAGAGCAGGCACGCCTGCCGGTGAAAACCCACCACCGCGCCTGCACCCTGTGCGAAGCCATGTGCGGTGTGGTGATCGAAACCCGGGGCGAGCATATTCTGTCGATCAAGGGCGATAACAACGACCCGCACAGCGAAGGGCACATCTGCCCGAAAGGCTACGCCCTGCAGGATCTGCACAACGACCCGGACCGCCTGCGCACCCCGCTGGAGAAGGTCAACGGCGAATGGCTGCCGATTGACTGGGACAGCGCACTGGACAAGGTCGCGGCCCGGCTGGTGGATATCCAGCGTCGTCATGGCAACGATTCGATTGCCGGCTACTGGGGCAACCCCGCCTCTCACAACCTCGGTTTGATGATGGCCTCCGGCTCGCTGCGCAAGGCCATCGGCACACGCAATATCTCCTCCGCAGCCTCGCTGGATCAAATGCCGCATCAGTTGGTGTCCTACCTGATGTTCGGGCACAGCCAGCTGTTTACCATTCCGGATATCGACCGTACCCAATACATGCTGATGCTGGGCGCCAACCCGGCCGCCTCCAACGGCAGCCTGATGACCGCCGGCGATATCCTCAAGCGCCTGGAGCGCATTCGCGAGCGCGGCGGCAAGGTGGTACTGATCGATCCGCGCCGTACCGAGTCGGCACGCTACGTAGACCAGCATCTGTTCATTCGCCCCGGCACCGACGCCTTCTTCCTGCTGGGCCTTATTCGTCACGTGCTCGATCAGAATCTGGTCAAGCCCGGCCGTCTGCTTGAACTGGCCGACAACTGGAGCGCACTGGCGCCGCTGTTTGACGGCATTTCACTGGAGCAGGTCAGCGTGCGCTGCGGCATTGCCGTAGCTGACATCAAGCGTATCGCCGAAGACTTCGCCAACGCCGAGTGCGCGGTGTGCTATGGCCGCATGGGCGTCTCCACCCAGCGCTACGGAGCACTCAATCACTGGCTGATGCTGGTGCTCAACATCCTCACCGGCAACCTCGACCGTCCCGGCGGCATGATGTTCACCACGCCGGCGTTCAACAAGGCGCAAAGCCGCCCGATGGGCAGCTTCAATACCTACCAGAGCCGGGTGCGCGGCCTGCCGGAGTTCGACAGCTACTTCCCGGCGGTTACCCTTGCCGAAGAGATGCTCACCCCCGGCGAAGGTCAGGTACGCGGTTTTGTCTGCGTAGCTGGCAATCCGGTTCTGTCCACGCCCAATGGCCGGCAGATGGACGAGGCGCTGGAGCAGCTGGAATTCATGGTCTCGATCGACTTCTATCTGAACGAAACCTCACGCCACGCCGACATCATCCTGCCGCCGACAGGGCCGCTGGAGCATGAGCAGTACGACATCGTGTTCAACATGCTGGCAGTGCGCAACCTGGCGCGTTTCAGCGACCCGGTGTTTGAAGCACCGGAAGGCACCCGCTGCGACTGGGATATTGTCCAGGGCCTGACCGCGCGGATCATGGCGCTGAAGAACCTCGACGCCCCGCCAACCCGCAAGATGCCCTCCCCCGAGCAGATTCTGGATCACGGCCTGCAAACCGGCCCCTACGCCGAGGGGTTCTACGAGTACAACAGCGGCGAGCCGGTGAAGTACGACGAACCGCTGAGCCTCCAGGTACTCAAGCGTTATCCCCACGGCCTGGACCTTGGCCCGATGCGCGAATCCTTCCCGGGCTACCTGTTTACCGCCGACAGGAAGCTGCACCTCACGCCACCGGAGCTGGTGGACGATCTGGGCCGCGCGCTGGCTGAACTGCGCGGCAGCGATGACACCGGGCTGATGCTGATCGGCCGCCGTGATCTGCGCACCAACAACTCGTGGATGCACAACAGCAAACGGCTGGTCAAAGGCAGGGATCGCTGCGGCCTGCTGGTTCACCCTGCAGATGCCGAGCGGCTTGGGCTGAGCGACGGCAAGCAGGCGCGGATCACCTCCCGTGCCGGCGAGCTGCTGGTGCGGGTCGAGGTAAGCGAGGATGTGATGCCCGGTGTGGTCTGCCTGCCCCACGGCTGGGGGCACGACCGCGAGGGCGTAAGCCTGCGCGTGGCGCAGACCAACCCCGGCATCAACGTCAATGACATTACCGATGATCAGGTGGTCGACGCACTGTCCGGCAACGCCGTGCTCAACGGCATCCCGGTCTCGGTCGTCGCTGCGTAATCAGAGCCAGGATGGGCGGGCACGCCAACACCGTGCCCTGCCTTTGCTTGTCAGCCTGCCTCGCTAGCGCTTTACGCAGACAAACAGAGCATTTCCCGACGCCTGATCCCAGGGCAGAATCCGCTCGTAGTCGTGCTCCAGCACCTGCACCTCAAACCCGGTCTGCAGCAGCTCCTGCAATTCGGCGAAACAGACCGCAACCATCGGGTGCTCGTCGCTCCAAACCTGCCGACCATCGCTCCCCATGCGCTCAACCCGCAGTTTCAGCAGTTGGCTCGCCCCTTCCCCGGAGTAATACCAGCCGGAGCTGAAGCTCAGCAATTCATCGACATGCCCGGCGTTATGCGATACCCAGGCACGATTGTCGATCCGTCGCTTGTCCACCGCGTTGAAGCAGAACACTCCGCCATCGGCCAGTGCCGCATGCACGCTGTCGAGACACGCACGCAGCCGCTCGATGCTGCCGCTGTAGTGAATGGAGTACAGAAAACAGGTCACCAGATCCAGCGGCTGATCAACCTGAAAACCGCACATGTCCTGCAGCGAGAGCGTGGCCTCCGGGCAACGCTGCTGCGCGAGGTCGAGCATCGGCTGATTGATGTCCAACCCGCTGCTCTGAAAGCCCGCATCGAGAAAGTGGCGCACATGTGGGCCGGTGCCGCAGGCCAGATCCAGATGGCGTTTACCGCCATTGCCGAACAACTGATGAATACGCTGAACACACTGGCCTTGCGCCTGGTAGTCAATGTCCGCACACATCAGATCGTAGTAACCGGAAAGATCGGTATAAATGGCGTTATGGGACATGGTGACCTGAGGCGTCAGTTGCGGTGGCGCATCATATATCGAAGCGGAAAAAAAACATCTGAAAATCGACCAACGTCACTGCCGGGTGGAGCGTCATCAGGCCGCACAGATGTCTTGATGCAGCGCACTGCGTCACTGGTTACACTACGCTCCTGCCTTAATACCCGCTCAAACTGCAAGGACACCCACACCATGACCCAAGACTCGCGCTTTGCTGCAATGCCTGATGCCAACGGCTATTTCGGCCCCTACGGCGGCCAGCTGGTTCCGCCGGAGCTGAAGCAGGCGATGGACGATATCAACAAGGCATACGAAGAGATCCGTCAGCGCGACGACTTTCAGCAGGAGCTGGCCAGTCTGTTTGCCGATTACGTCGGCCGCCCCAGCCCGATCTTTCACGCCAAACGCCTGTCGGACAAACTGGGTGGCGCGCAGATTCATCTCAAGCGTGAAGACCTGAACCACACCGGCGCGCACAAGATCAATCACTGCCTGGGTGAAGCGCTGCTGGCCAAGTTCATGGGCAAGAAGAAGGTGATCGCCGAGACCGGCGCCGGTCAGCACGGCGTGGCACTGGCCACTGCATGCGCGCTGGTGGGTATTCCCTGCGAGATTCACATGGGCCAGGTGGATATCGAAAAGGAACACCCCAACGTCACCAAGATGCGCATTCTGGGATGCAAGCTGGTGCCGGTTACCCGCGGCGCAGCGACCCTGAAAGAAGCGGTCGACAGCGCCTTTGAGGAGTACCTGAACAACCCGACGGACTATATCTACGCCATTGGTTCAGTGGTTGGCCCACACCCGTTCCCGAAAATGGTGCGCGACTTCCAGTCGATCATCGGTAACGAGTCACGCGAGCAATTCCTCGCCAGGTACAACCGTCTGCCTGATCACGTTGCTGCCTGCGTTGGTGGCGGCTCCAACGCCATGGGCATGTTTACCGCCTTCCTGAACGACGAGGCCGTGCATCTGGTCGGCGTGGAGCCGGCTGGCGAAGGTCTGGACAAGGTCGGCCGCCACGCCGCCACCATGTCGGTCGGCAAGCCAGGCGAACTGCACGGCATGGCCTGCTACGTGCTTGAAGACGAACAGGGCAATCCGTCTGCCGTGCACTCGATTGCTTCCGGTCTGGACTATCCGGGCGTTGGCCCGCAGCACAGCTACCTGAAGGACATCGGTCGCGTCGACTACCAATCCGCTACCGATCAGGAATGTCTGGATGCCTTTATGACCCTGTCACGTACCGAAGGCATCATTCCGGCGCTGGAAAGCGCTCACGCAGTGGCCTGGGCCATGCGCGAAGCACCAAACCTGCCGAAAGACAGCCACATCCTGGTCAACCTGTCCGGACGCGGTGACAAGGATGCCGACTACGTCGCGCAGAAGCTGGGGCTGTAAGCGCTACCCGGTGGACACGCCTGCGGCTTTGTCCACCCTACAGCACCACACCAACCCGTAGCGCGGACTAAGCAAAGCGTGTCCGCCATCAGGCTCGCGATTCCCTCCGTGCCACATCATGCACTTTCGGAGGAAACGCCTGCGGCTTTGTCCACCCTACCCGCGACCCAATCGTAGGGCGGACTAAGCGCAGCGTGTCCGCCGTCGATCGCGCAGCCAAACGCAGCCCGATTTCAAAGCGTGCAGACCCCGCCCGGTACCGCCATGACCCAATCCCTCACCGCCTGAATGATTGGGTCATGCTTGCGGCTTTCCGGGTAGACCAGATAAAACGCCTTACCCTTGATCTCGGGCCCGAAGGGCTGCACCAGCCGGCCAGCAGCCAGTTCGTCCTCGATCAATTCACGGCTCATCAAGGCCACACCCTGTGCGCCGACCGCCGCCGACACCGCGTGGGTCTCATCCGAAAACACCAGTCCGGCACTCACATCCAGGCCCGGTACCCTCGCCAGTTTCTGCCAGCCCGCCCAATCCACCGGCCCGGAGCCAGCCGAGGAACTGCGAAAGTGGATCAGCGGATGCCTTGGCAGCTCACTCGCATCGTGCAATGCCAAAAGTGGGCTGCAAGCCGGGATGAAGGTGTTGTCGAGCAACTTCTCGGCCACCAACCCGGGCCAGCGGCCATCGCCATAACGGATGGCGATATCGGCCGTCACACCATCCAGCGCCACTGCCTCATGGGATGCGTGAATACGCAGATCAATATCGGGATGGGTTTCACGCAGCATGCAAACCCAGGACAACAGCCAGCGCGAAGCGATCACCGGCGTCGTGGTGAGGGTAATGGCCTGCCGTACCGGCGTATCCCTGAGCCGCGCCACTGCCGCGCTGATGCTGTCGAAGGCGCTGCTGAGCACGTCCTGCAGCTCACGCCCCTGGGTGGTCAACTGCAGCTGACGCGGCTTGCGCACGAACAGCGACACGCCCAGCGCCTGCTCCAGCCCGCGCACCTGATGACTGATTGCCGTGGCGGTAACCGACAGCTCCTGAGCGGCCTGTTTCGCACTCTCGTGACGGGCCGCCGCCTCAAAGGCACGCAGGGCCGAAAGGGACGGCAGTTTGCGCTGAACCATAGATGAATTCCTTTCACCTGTATCTGAAAATATTGATCGTTTTTCGCCGCTTCAGGGCGAATTTAGGCTGAGTCTGCTGCGATTTTCAGATGAATTCAACTACACGGAGACTCACCATGCCGCACATTCTGCACCTCGACGCCAGCGCCCGCCCCGGCCTTGCAGGCAAGGATCTGCACGGCTCGCACAGCCGCAATCTCAGCCAGCGTTTTGTCAGCCAGTGGCTGGCCCTGCGACCGGACGACACGGTCACCTACCGCGACATCGGCCAGAATCCGCCCGCCTTTATCAGCCACGACTGGATCGCGGCCAGCTTCACGCCTGAGGCACAACGTGAACCCTGGATGCATGACACGCTGGCTGAAAGTAATCAGCTTGCCGATGAACTGATCGCCGCCGACATCCTGGTCATCGGCGTTCCGCTTTACAACTTCGGCATGCCCGCAGCGCTGAAGGCCTGGATCGACCAGATTGTGCGTCCGGGCAAAACAGTCAATATCGATACCGGCAATCCGGAAACCCCCTATACAGCGCTACTGGCAGACCGCCCGCGCCATGCGGTGATCCTCACTGCCCGCGGCGGTATCGGCTTCGGCCGCGGCGGCGAGCTGGAAGCGCTCAATCACCTCGAGCCAGCCCTGATTACCGCCCTCAACTTTATCGGTATCAATCAGGTGCATCAGATTGCGATTGAGGGCCAGGAAATCGGCGGTGAGGTGCTGGCCAACTCGGTGGCGCTTGCGCACCGCCAGATCGACGCGCTCGTGCAGGGCCTGAGCCAAGCACCAGAACCGGAACTGATCGCTGAACCGGCCTGACAGGCAGACAGCGGTGCGTCGTTTCAGTACAGCGCAATAGCCGCGCGGGCAATCCTGTCGTACCGTGAAATTTGTCCGCTCAGCCCCCTTTTCGCACCCGGGGCTGGTGCTGTTAGACTGCCAAAATCGGCCATTGAATATCGAGCAACGGATGCAGCAAATTCCAGCCAGCCAGCGTAAACCCAAGATGGCTCAACGCAGCTTGTGGTTTGGCCTGTTGCTGTTGCTCAGCGCACCGGCGATGGCCGATCCCCCCTGCGAGAAAACCCTGCGCTGGAATGACGACCCACCGCTGAGCATGGAGCTGCCAGACGGCAGTGTCGGTGGTATTTACGTTGAACTGAACGATGCTGCAATGGAGCGGCTCGGCTGCAAAACAAGATTACGCAAGCTGCCCTGGGCGCGGGCATTGAAAGAACTCGAACTTGGCCGCCTCGATATCCTGCCCGGCGCCTTCAGACTTCCAGAGCGCGAAGCGTATGCGCACTTTTCCGGCGCCGTACTGCCACCCTCTCGTAACATCCTGTTCGCTCGCCAGGACGCCATTGAGCGCTGGCCAATAACGCGATTACCCGAGCTGTCCGACCTGCCCTTTCGCCTTGGCGCACAAATCGACGTTCAATACGGCCCGGATTATGCGCTATTGATGAGCGATCCGAGCTACGCCGATAGCGTGCTCATGGTCAACAACCGCTCAAACCTCTGGAACATGATCAGTAAGGGCCGCATCGACGGAGTTATCGCCGACGAACACACAGGCACCTGGGAAATCAGACAACTGGGGCTTAGCCGCCTGATCACGGCCACCGACGTGGTCGTCTCCACCGACGCCGCCGAAGTGGCTTTCAGCAAGCGCAGCAATGATCAGAATTTCGTCTACGCCTACGCTGCAACCATACGTGAGTTGGTCAGTGATGGCAGTTACCAGCGCATTGTCGCCCGCTACCTCACGCCCTGAAGCCAGCGCCAACGGGCCACAGAATCGGCCCCGGCAAACCCCGAACGCATCACACTCCGCACTGCACTGATTGGCCGCTGAGCGCCGCTGGCCCATGGTGCAGCGTCGCCATCAGGGAACCGTCAGCCCATGCCCCGCTACCGCCGCGCACGTGCCCCGGGCGCCAGCTACTTCTTCACCGTCACCCTGCACGACCGCAAGAGCGATCTGCTGGTGCGTGAGGTCGCCCTGTTGCGAGAGTGCGTGCGCCGCACCAAGGCCCGCCTGCCCTTTGATATCGATGCTTGAGTGGTGCTGCCCGAACACATGCATTGCGTGTGGACGCTACCACCCGGTGACGCAAACTATGCCCTGCGCTGGCAGTTGATAAAGCATGGGTTTTCCAGTCGCCTACCGAAGAATGAGCCCATAAGCAGCAGGCGGCAGCGCCGACGGGAGCGAGGCATTTGGCAGCGACGTTATTGGGAGCACCTGATTCGTGATGAGCGAGATTATGCGCGGCACATCGATTACATCCATTACAACCCGATAAAACACGGGCATGTAACCCATCTCGCAGATTGGCCCTATTCCAGCTTTCACCGCGCCGTCGCCGCCGGTATCTATCCGGCGGATTGGGGCGATGCACCAAACGAGCAAAGCACCCAATTCGGCGAGTGAAGCACCCCAGCCGTAGGGTGGTCAGCGCGCAGCGTTGGCCACCGAAGTGGCCCAGACATCGCTATCTCAGCGCAGCATTCGCTGCAGAGTGGTAGCGTGGCGCCTTGCGCGCGGACACGCCTGCGGCTTTGTCCGCCCTACGTTTTTTTACGCCAGGCGGCGGAGCGTGTGCGGGAGGGTTGCAGGAGGGGTTTGGCTGTGGCGTCGTCATTGCGGGCGACGCTGGCCGCCGCCTTGGCCCGCGCGGCGTGGAGCTTTTTGTAACTGTCGATCAGGCGCAGGTGGCGGTCCAGCCCTTCCAGCTTCATGCTGGTCGGCGTCAAGCCGTAGAAGCGCACGCTGCCGTCGACCGAGCCGATCACCGCGTCCATCCGCTCGTTGCCGAACATGCGCCGGAAGTTGGGCTCAAAATCGGCCAGTTCAAGCTCCTCGTCCAGCAGCACTTCCAACACCACGTTGACCGCCTGATAGAACAGACCGCGCTCGACGGTGTTGTCGTTGAACTGCAGAAAGGCTTCGACCTGCTCCTTGGCGTCCTCGAAGCGCTCCAGCGCCAGATAGATCAGCAGCTTCAGCTCAAGAATGGTCAATTGACCCCAGGTGGTGTTGTCGTCGAACTCGATGCCGATCAGCGTCTTGATGTCGGTGTAGTCATCCAGCTCGCTTTCTTCCAGCCGCTCGACCAGCCCCTGCAACTGCTCATCATCCAGGCTGTGCAGATTGAGAATGTCTTCGCGGAACAGCAGCGCCTTATTGGTGTTATCCCAGATCAGATCCTCGACCGGATAAATCTCGGAGTAGTCCGGCACCAGAATCCGGCAGGCGTTGGCCCCCAGATCGGTGTAGGTCGCCATATAGGCTTCCTTGCCGATGTCCTTGAGGATGCCGAACAGGGTGTCCGCTTCCTGCTGGTTGGAGTTTGCGCCCTCGCCGGAGAAGTACCACTCGACAAAGTCGTAATCGGCTTTGGCGCTGAAGAAGCGCCAGGACACCACACCGCTGGAGTCGATAAAGTGCTCGACAAAGTTGTTCGGCTCGGTCACCGCCTGGCTTTCAAAGGTCGGCTGCGGCAGGTCGTTCAGACCCTCGAAGCTGCGCCCCTGCAGCAGCTCGGTCAGACTGCGTTCCAGCGCCACTTCCAGGCTGGGATGCGCGCCAAAGGAAGCAAACACGCCGCCGGTGCGCGGATTCATCAGCGTCACGCACATGACCGGGAAACGGCCACCAAGCGAGGCGTCTTTCACCAAGACCGGGAAGCCCTGCTCTTCCAGCCCCTTGATGCCGGCAACAATGCCCGGATACTTCGCCAGCACAGAATCCGGCACATCCGGCAGCGCCAGCTCACCTTCCAGAATCTCGCGCTTGACCGCTCGTTCGAAGATCTCCGACAAACACTGCACCTGCGCCTCGGCCAGGGTATTGCCCGCGCTCATGCCGTTGCTGAGGAACAGGTTTTCGATCAGATTGGAGGGAAAGTACACCTCCTTGCCGTCAGACTGCCGCACGAACGGCAGCGCGCAGATGCCACGCTCGGCGTTGCCGGAGTTGGTGTCGATCAGGTGCGAGCCGCGCAGTTCGCCTTCCGGATTGTAGATCGCCAAACAATGGGAATCGAGCAGCCCCGTGGGCAGCGCATCATTACGTCCGACCTTGAACCAGCGCTCGTTCGGATAGTGGACGAACTCGGCATTGGCGATGTCTTCGCCCCAGAACTGGTCGTTGTAGAAGAAGTTGCAGTTCAGCCGCTCGATGAACTCGCCCAGTGCCGAGGCCAGCGCCGCTTCCTTGGTCGCACCCTTGCCGTTGGTAAAGCACAGCGGCGACTGGGCGTCACGAATATGCAGCGACCAGACGTTGGGCACGATGTTGCGCCAGGAGGCGATCTCGATCTTCATGCCCAGACCGGCGAGAATGCCGGACATGTTGGCGATGGTCTGTTCCAGCGGCAGGTCCTTGCCGAGAATCCGCGTGCCCTCGCCAACGGTCTGCACCGGCATCAGCAAAGACTGGGCGTCGGCGTCCAGATTTTCGACCTCTTCGATGACAAAGTCCGGGCCGGTCTGCACTACCTTCTTGACCGTGCAGCGTTCAATTGAACGCAGGATGCCAAGGCGGTCCTTCTCGGAGATATCAGCGGGCAGCTCAACCTGAATTTTGAAGATCTGCTTGTAGCGGTCTTCCGGGTCAACAATGTTGTTCTGCGACAGGCGGATGTTGTCCGTCGGGATATTGCGGGTGTTGCAGTAGAGTTTGACGAAATACGCCGCGCACAGCGCCGACGACGCCAGAAAGTAATCAAACGGCCCCGGCGCGGAGCCATCGCCCTTGTAGCGAATCGGCTGGTCAGCCACCACCGTGAAGTCATCGAATTTGGCTTCAAGTCGGAGGTTGTCGAGAAAGTTGACCTTGATTTCCATGCATGCACCAGCGTTTGAGGGGCGAATTGAACAGCCGGCCATTATCCGGCTTTTACCGCGAATGTCATGTCGCACTCGACGACGCAGCGGACCACTGGTCGCGCGGCCGGCTCCCAGAGCCGCTCGCAGCCGCTCGCCAGGGGGCAGACCAAAAAAAATATCGGCGCGCGGTAGCGAGCCAAGGCACTCTGCCACTATATTGAGCGGCATGAACCCAGCACCCCTGATTCCTCACGACAAGCTACTGGATTTGCTGCTGGATGTCGTTTGCGTCGTAGACAAGGAAGGACGCTTTTTATCCGTTAGCGCAGCCAGCAAACGGGTTTTCGGCTATTCGCCCGAAGAACTGATAGGCCGCACCACGTTTGAGCTGATGCATCCCGATGACCGGGAAGCTACCCGCCAGCTTGCCCGGCAGATTACCGCAGGGCAGCCCTCGGGTGACCACGAAAACCGCTACATTCACAAGCAGGGCCATATCGTCCACATCATGTGGTCGGCCCAGTGGTTCGAGGCCGAGCAGGTGCGTGTTGGCGTTGCCCGCGACATCACCAGGCGAAAACAGGCCGAGGCCAGACAAGCAGCCGTCTATGCGGTTTCGGCCGCGGTGCACTCGGCAGAAACATTGCCGATGCTCTACCAGCGCATGTACGACCTGATTAACCAGCACTTGCCGACCAGGGCGCTTACTGTTGCACTCCATGACGCCGAGGCAGATCAGCTGAGCTTCCCCTACCATGCCGGTGAAGACCTGCCGCCCCCCGCGCAGGGGCCGCTTGCAGCCCACCCGTCTCTGGCCCGAATGATGCGCCCGCAGCACCATGACACCCCGGCGAGCGCTCCAGATGCGCCCGACAACCCGCTCTGCGTGCCTCTGCTGAACGACACTACCCCTATCGGCGCCCTTATCGTCCACCACCAGCCTGCAAATAACGGCTTCGACGAACGTGATACATCCTTTCTGCAATTCGTTGCCAGCCAGCTGGCGACCGCGATCAGCCGACACCAGGCCCACACCCGGCTTTCCTTTCTGGCGCAGCACGATCAACTGACCAGGCTACCCAACCGCGCCCTGCTGATGGACCGACTGCAAACTGCCCTGCAGCGAGCGGAGCGCAACAATGGACGACTGGCCGTGCTGTATCTGGATCTGGACAGTTTCAAACAGATCAATGACACCTACGGCCATGCCGTTGGCGACCATCTGCTGCAACAGGTAGCCCACAGATTGCGCCAAAGCGTGCGCGAATCCGACAGCTGCGGCCGACTGGGCGGCGACGAGTTTGCAGTAGTACTCGACGGCATCCGACAGCAACAGGATGCCGCAACCGTCGCGGAGAAAATCCTCGGCAATCTGAGCGCACCCTTCCTGATTGAAGGCCATACCCTGACCTGCACACCGAGCGTCGGTATCGCCGTCTATCCCGAACACGGCGACAGCGAACGTCGACTGATGCACCGCGCCGACAACGCCATGTACGCAGCCAAACGCAGCGGTGGCGCGGGTTACGCCTTTTTCCTCTCGGACGACGCCGTCTGAAGATCCAAACGCGCGAAGTATCACAGCCACCCGTTTGCGCAGACGGCTGCCCGGTTCAGAAAAACTTGGCGCCCAATAAGGTCGCCAGGGTCAGCAAACCCGCGACAGCAACAGGCAGCAGAATCAGGCTCCATGCCAGAGAAGGCTTCATGCTGAGAAAAAACCGGCGAACCCGTTGCTGGATTCCATAACGGAAGCCGCTGCGAAACAACGAATGAGCCGCCATCACATAGGGATCAACAAAACGCGCTCTTGGGTTACCCGGCGTAGATACTGGATCTCTTGAGTTGGCAAAGATATACAGCAGGTTCATTACCGGAAACGCGATACCCAGCACAAGCGCAATATAGATATTGGTTCCGGAGTCCCTGATACGCTTGATAAGTGCGATGACAACAGCGTAAACCGCCACCAGCCAAATCACGATAATCACAGCGTCTCTCAATTGCTGTGGCAGCAGGATAGCCATCGCGAACGCAACCAAAAATGCCGCGGGGAGCAATAGCGTCATTCCAGTGGAAAACTCGGTTCGACTCAGGCGCCCGTCGGGACGGAACATGGAACTGAAAAACCACCCCCACCCCGTGCGCGGAGGAGCACTTGCAATGCTTCTGTGCGCTGCACCAACCAGCAGACACAGCCGCTGCATTGACTCCTCGCTCACCGGCCAGTTGATGTTCTGGTCCTGAGTCCAGTGAAAGCTGTCATCAAGAAGCACCAGAACGCCGGGCGGTAACAGCGATTGCTCCGGCGCTTCCAGCAGATCAATGACTGCCGGAAGAAGGTTGGCGCCATGACGCAACCGGATGTCCAGATTGCTCAGCTCCGGTGTACTCAGCAGCGCCTGCCAGATTGCTGGATCGGCACGGCGCTGGGGGTCGTCGAGCACTTCAATGAAAGCATCAGCCAGCGCCTGCATACGCAGGTTGAAGCGCTGCCGAGCATCGGCCTCTTCCTGCTCCTGCTCGCGCTGCACACGCAGCGCCTCCAAAAGGGCCGGATCCGGCTCGTGCACATCAGGTGACGCCGCCGCTGCCTCAAGCTGCTCAGCGGGAGCCGGGCCCGGCTCGGGCTCCCGAGGGCCTGTGCGCGCAGCTTCCCGGGCACTCATTACCGACGCCCGCTCATAGGCTTCTCGCAGCGCCATGAACTCGGCCGGCCGCTCCTCCGGATGCACATCCTTCAGCAACCGGGCGTAGGCCCGCTTGATGGTGCGCAGATCGCTGTAGGGTTCGACGCCCAGCGTCGCCCAGCAGCTCACCAGCGCCCCCGGCTGTTACGCAGCTCCGCCAGTTTCTGGCCAACGGCGTTACGGGCAGCAGCGCAGCGCTGCAAATCCTGTGAGTCCATGGCCGCCTCGAAATACTCAATCAACTCCTCAAGGTAGCGGCGCTCTTCACCAAGCGTCTCTGCCCACATCCTCTCTGCTTCACCCATCAAGGCAATGTTGGCGCTGTCCTCACGAGGGTGAAACTTGAGTTTTTCCATCTCCTTGAGCAGCCGCTCCAGCGTCTTCTCGTCCAGTTCGCTGGTGGTGTTCTGAATCACCAGCGTACTCCGAACGCCGGTACTGACGACCACCGCCTCCACTTCGAGTACACCATTGATGTCGTAGGTAAAGCGCACATCAACCGACTCCTCGCCGGCCCGGCCGCCAGGAAGCTGAACCGCCAATTCGCCAATCTTGATGTTGTTGCGCACCATCCGCTGTTCGCCCTGAAACACCGACAGGTTCACCACCCTCTGATTGTCGGCAACGGTGTAGTAGCGATCCACCCGGCTGGTCGGGATGACCGTGTTACGCGGAATGATCACGCTGAAAAAGCCATGCGCACGCTCGCCGCCAATATCCTTGGCGATCTCGATGCCCAGTGAAAACGGACACACATCCGTCAGCACCGTGTCGCGCAGACCCGCGTTACGCTCCTTCAGGGCAGCCTGCACCGCCGCCCCCATGGCAACAACAAGGTCCGGATCGATGGTGGTGGCAGGTATACGGCCGAACAGCCGACCAACATGGCTACGCACGACAGGCATGCGGGTGGCGCCGCCAACCAGGATGACCTCGTCAAAATCATCGCGGCTCATGCCGGCATCGAGCACCGCGCGCTCGATTGGCCCCCGGATCCGCTCCAGCAGCACAATACACGCCTGAACAAAGGCGTCACGCGTAAATGTGAGACTGTGTTCCTTGCCAGCCAGACTGAGCGTCATCAGCACCTCGTGCTGCTCGGCCAGGGCCTTTTTGGCTTCGTCACAAACGCGATACAGATGCGCACGTTCTTCCCTGCTCAGACTTTGGCGCTCGCAGCCGATTTGCTCACAGACGGCACCAAGCATGGCCGCAGTAAAATCCTCGCCCCCCAGAAAACTGTCACCACTGGTGGCATGCACCTCAAGCAGGTCTTCGAATTTTTCCAGAATGGAAACGTCGAGCGTACCGCCGCCCAGGTCAATGACGATAAAACGGCATTCCTCTTCGTTTTCCTGAATACCGTACGCCAGTGCCGCGGCGGTTGGCTCATTGATCAGTCGCTCTGCCTTGAGTCCGGCAAGACGAGCAGCATTCAGGGTGGCAGTACGCTGATGATTGTTGAAATAAGCGGGAACGCTGATGATTGCCTCGTCAACGGGCTCACCGAGGTATACCTCGGCATCCGCCTTGAGCTGCTTGAGTACCAGCGCAGAGAGTTCCTCGGCGCTGAACTGGCGATTGCCCAGCCTGATCCTCTCACTGGTACCCATGAGACGCTTGAACTGTGCAGCCGTTTTTTCAGGATGGGTAACCAGCCGGTCCTTCGCAGCACGACCAACCGTGACCATGCCATCATCATCGACGCTGACTACCGAGGGTGTCAGCAATTCACCCAGCGCGTTGGGAATGATGATGCTCTTGTCGTCACGCCAAACACTGATCAGGCTGTTTGTGGTGCCCAGATCTATCCCTACGACGGCCATGCCCCAATTCCTTCTGTCGGCTTTTTTGCGGCCAGTATATACAGAGCAATCACGGCAGGAACAGACCAGAAATGGCCTTTGGCCAATAGGCGATTCCAACCAGGCAGCACAACACAAAACACAAAGGCCGCCCGAGGCGGCCTTTGTGTTGCTGTGCAGACTTGAATCAGGCAGCAGCCAGATCCGATTCTGCCTCGGCCAGCATGGCAAACTCTTCGTCGGCCGACTTGGCAACCAGATGCTTGCGGCTGTAGCCGAAGTAGTACACCGCACCGATCACAAACAGGCCCATGGTGAAGAAGAACGCACGCGGATCGAAGGCGTAGACGCCGGTCAGTGCGATCAATGACAGCACCAGCGCGATACCCGAAGTCACCACACCGCCCGGGGTCTTGTACGGGCGCGGCAGGTCCGGCTGTTTGATGCGCAGCAGGATGTGACTGAGCGCCATCAGTGCGTAGGACACGGTCGCACCGACTACCGCCATCGCCAGCATCAGATCACCCTCACCGCTCAAGGAGGCGATAAAGCCGAAGATACCCGGCACAATCAGCGCACGTGCCGGCACCTTGCGCTCGGTGGTCAGCGACAGCGACTTGGGCAGATACCCGGCACGTGACAGAGCAAACACCAGGCGGCTGTAGCCGTAGATGATCGAGAAGAACGACGCCACCAGACCGGCCAGACCCAGCACGTTGACCAGTGTCGCCAGACTGGTGTTACCGGTTGCGTTCAGCGCATCCACCAGCGGTACCGCGCTGTCGCCCATAGCCTTGGCACCCGCCGCGCCCGGCACCAGCACCACCACCATCAAAGCGGTGAACAGCAGGAAGACCATGGCACCAATGATGCCCTTCGGCACGTCCTTGCCCGGGTCCTTGGCTTCTTCAGCGGCCAGTGGCACGCCTTCGACCGCCAGGAACAGCCACATGGCAAACGGCAGCGCCGCCCACACGCCGTACCAGCCCAGCGGCAGCAGCTCGCTGGCACCGTTGGCGTCGGTCATGGCGATGTCGAACAGGTTGTTGATATCAAAGTGCATCACCAGCGCCACACCGGTAGCCACGATGGCGAAGACCGCCAGACCGCTGATTACCATCATCACTTTCAACGCTTCACCCACGCCCGCCAGGTGAATGCCGACGAATACCAGATAGAAGATCGCGTAGACCCAAGGACCGCTGAAACCGAGCAGCGCTTCCACCGCCGACCCGATAAAGATGACGATGGCCGCCGGGGCCAGCGCATATTCGATCAACACCGCAAGGCCGGTCAAAAAGCCCCCGGTCGGCCCCATCGCCTGCCGGGCAAAGCTGTAACCGCCACCCGCAGCAGGAATCGCCGCCGACATTTCCGCCAGCGACAGCACCAGGGTCAGATACATCAACCCCATAAGTACCGCGGCAATCGCAAAGCCCGCCCAGCCCGCCTGCGCGATGCCGAAGTTCCAGCCGGCAAAATCGCCGGAAATAACATAAGAGACGCCGAGCCCGGCGAGCAGAATCCAGCCCGCAGTCCCGCGCTTGAGTTGCCGTTTGGCAAGGTACGCCTGATGGTCGTTAGACATGAGAGATCCTCAGTGGTGTTGCAGTTGTGAATGACGCCTCCCCGACGTCACTCGGAAACCAGAAAATTGCGACCGCTGCCGCGGTGCTCAATCACCGCGTCTTCGGTGCGATCCTTGAGGTTGACCCCCGAGAGCTTCAGCCGCTGCGCCTCGCGCAGCAGATACAGCGCCCGTTTGGCCCCCTCGACATGCGGCAACCCTGCCGGCCGCACGTTGGAAATGCAGTTGCGCGCGGCATCGGTCAGCCCCGGCTTGGGTGCCCAGGTCAGGTACAGCCCAAGGCTGTCCGGCGAACTCAAGCCCGGACGCTCACCAATCAGCAGCAACACCGCGCGGGCGTTCAGCAGCGCGCCCACGTCATCACCAACGGCAACGCGGCCCTGCTCAACGATGGTCAGCGGCGCCAGTGAGCACTCCGGCAACTCGCTGGCCAACAGCCCCATAAAACGCTGCAGAAACGGCACCGCGTTCTGTGCAATTGCGCGGGATGAGAGGCCGTCCACAATCACGATGGCCAGATCGCTCGGCTGCTCACAGCACAGCGCAACCAGTTGCTCACGCGAGGCATCGTCCAGCAGACGGCCCAGATCCGGACGCTGCAGATAGGTCATGCGATCAGTCGCCTGACTGTGCAGGCGAATCGGCTCACCCAGCGCAGCCAACTGCGGGTCAGCAGCCAGCTCACTGCAAAGGGCGTCGATATCCAGCGGCAGATGCACCGCGTCGCGGGCCTGCGCGTGGGACAGCTGGAACGCCAGCAGCTCGCTGGTCGGCAGGCTGATCCCGGCCCGGCCGAGGCCAATACGCGCATCGGTAAATTCGCGCAGGCGACGCCAGGGGTTCTCGACCACCGCACCGGGCTGGTTGCGGGTTTTGTCATTTGACGAACTCATGCTCTGCCTCCCGGCAACGCCTTCAGTGAGCGGGCAAAGGGCTCAGGCAGCGCGTCGTGCAGAATGTGACGGTCGGCATCGCGCATGATCTGCATGCGGATCAGCCACTGCTCAAACTCCGGCGATGGCCGCAGCCCCAGCGCACGGCGCGCATACAGCGCGTCATGGAATGAAGTGGTCTGGTAGTTGAGCATGATGTCGTCCGAGCCGGGGATGCCCATCACAAAGGAGCAGCCCGCCACACCCAGCAGGGTCAGCAGGTTGTCCATGTCGTTTTGATCCGCCTCGGCGTGGTTGGTGTAACAGACATCACACCCCATCGGCAGGCCGAGCAGCTTGGCGCAGAAGTGATCTTCCAGCCCGGCGCGGATGATTTCCTTGCCGTCGAACAGGTACTCCGGGCCAATAAAACCGACCACAGTGTTGACCAGCAGCGGCTTGAACTTGCGTGCCACGGCATAAGCGCGGGCCTCGCAGGTCTGCTGGTCCAGACCATGATGCGCGTTGGCAGACAGCGCACTGCCCTGCCCCGTCTCGAAATACATCACGTTGTTGCCCACCGTGCCGCGCTTCAGGCTCAACGCCGCCTGCTGCGCTTCGGCCAGGGTAGCCAGGTTGAAACCAAAGCTAGTGTTCGTTCCCTCGGTGCCACCAATCGACTGGAACACCAGATCAACCGGCGCCCCGGCCTCGATGCACTCGATGGTATTGGTCACATGGGTCAGTACGCAGGATTGGGTCGGGATCTCATACTTCTCGATCACCTCGCCCATCAGCTTCATCAGCTTGATGGCCTGCGCCACGTTGTCGGTAGCAGGGTTGATACCAATCACCGCATCACCGTTACCGTAGAGCAACCCATCGAGGATGCTGGCAGCGATGCCGTTGACATCATCAGTCGGGTGATTTGGCTGCAAGCGGGTTGACAGCCGACCGGGCAACCCGATGGTGTTGCGAAACGCGGTGTTCACATGACACTTCCTCGCGACCAGAATCAGATCCTGATTGCGCATGATCTTGCTCACCGCCGCGGCCATCTCCGGCGTCACGCCCGCGCGGATCGACTGCAATACCTCCGGGGTCGCGTGGTCGCTCAGCAGCCAGTTGCGAAAGTCCCCGACGGTCAGGTGCGATATGGGCGCAAACGCCGCCGGCTCATGCTCGTCGATAATCAAGCGGGTGATTTCGTCCGCTTCATAGGGCACCAGCGCCTCATTCAGAAAGGTCTTCAGTGGTACCTCGGCCAGAGCCATCTGCGCGACCGCGCGCTCCTCGGCAGACAGCGCAATAACACCGGCCAGTCGATCACCGGAGCGTTGTGGTGTCGCCTTGGCCATCAGCTCGGCCAGATCGCGGAAGCCGAAGGTTCGGCTGCCCAGCGTATAGCGGTAGGAATGCGTCATCGTGTTACCTCAGGCATGCAAATTGCTGCGAATGTCGCGCAAGTCACGCGAAGCAGCGGAAGATGCCTGAAACAGATGCGATACCTGTTCCAGCGGGCTATCAAGATTTGGCAAAAGTGTCCCAGGCGGCCCATTGAAGCCCTTTGAGGCATATTCCACCCGAGCATCCTGCGTTAGGATGCCGCCAACTGAACACGCGAGCGCTCGCCAATGCAGCCCACAACGGAGCACAATGCACCAGCAAGGAGCACACGTGAGGCACAGGACGCCGACGAACACGCCCACAACCTGACCAACTGGCAGCAGGAATATGACCAGTTGGGCGGCGGGCGCTTCTATGGGCGAATAGATGAAGTGGCGCTGGACGGCTGCCAACTGTTCAAGGAGCATACCAACCGCTCCCTGCGGCAGCAGTGCAACGTCTGGAAGGATGCGCTCTGGCTGGGCATCCCCGCCCGCGCGGCAGACTGCCGCATTAACGGTCTTGAGGTCGGCAGTGACCAACTGATGTGCCGCCCCGGCAGCCGCGACTTTGAATTGATGACCCCCGATGCCTTCGACATCTACGGCATCGTCATCAAGGAAGAAATGCTACTGCGCGCCGCCGAGCGCGAAGAGCGCACGCTGGATCTGCACTCACTCGAACACAGCCCGCGTCTGACCGTACCGCAGGAGCAGCTCGACCAGGTTCGCGGCCTGCTGGAGCAGGTGCTCTACCGCGGCACCCTCGGACTCGACAGCGAACACCAGCAGCAACTCGCCAGCCAGGCCCTGCTGGAACTGGTCGCCAACGCCGCCCAACCGGCCGCAGCGCCCAGCTACGCGCATCGGCGCAAGGTAGTCGAGCAAGTGAAAGCCTATCTGGCCGAACACCCGGAAGCCCCGCTGAGCATTCCCGAGCTGTGCGAGCGCGTACACGTCAGCCGTCGCACCTTGCAATACAGCTTCGAAAGCATTCTTGGCATCAGCCCGCTGCAGTTCCTGCGCAGCGCGCGCCTCAACCGCGTTCGCCGCGCCCTCAGCGACCCGCAACAAACCAGCCCTATCGCCGTCGTCGCGGCAGACAGCGGCTTCTGGCATCCGGGGCAGTTTGCGCGGGATTACAAAGCGTTGTTTGGTGAGAGTCCGTCGGAGACGGTGAGAAGGAGTCGCTAACCGAGTTGACGGTCAATGCTGCGCAGGCTCGCCTTCCAAGCGCCAATCAGTGAGCCACCAGACACAAAAAAGCATAAACATCGCCGGGGGCGACGCGGCATACAATGCCCTCAATCTCATACCAACGCCCTAATCTGCGGCCGGGAAGCGGAGTCCGGCCCGACCGCAGTCAGCAAGGCGGTATCAGGCGCGGGCTGGAAGTACCGGCTCGCAGAAGCTGAGCAGCCCTTGTTCCTGCATCTCTTTAATGAAATTCAGAACAGTCTGCTCAACAACACGACCGAACGCATCTGCCGGCGTTGTCGGTTGCATGTTGAAGGGCGCACGCTTATTGCCAATGGTCGTATGCAGCGCATGCTTGTATGAACCGGAGTGGGTATTGCCATCCGCATCCACAAGCTCGATGGTTGCTTCGTAGTAATCGGTAACCAGCGAGCCCGCAGCACCCAGCGTCAGACCGGTAGCAAAGCCCTTGGCAGCTGCGCCACTGACGTCACCCACATTGTTCACAATCACACGGATGCTGTAGTTGGCGCCTGCTGCGCCCGGTACAACCACGCCGGAGGCACGCAGGGTTCGCTCTACATGGCCGCGCAATTCTGAATCGGCACGAGCAAAGTGAGTACCGTTGCGCCGAAACTCGACACTGACGTTTGAATTGTATGGCGTTGCAACCGACTTGATGTCGCTATAAGCGGTCTTCCCATAGGTGGGGTCGACGTAGGATTTGGTCGTCATACAGCCCGACAGAAATGCAATTACAAACAGGGAAAACATCAATCTAATGGAATTCATACGGCCTCTTTCTTGTTGTATTTTTCACTTCCCTTTACGCCACACCCAATGACGTAACCTAACAGCGGCTCTGTCTGTTTCTTTCGCCAGCCCTCCCTTCACGCGTACAAGTGAATCGGCATGAGGACCACACCCATTCGAGTGGCCGCTCCTGGCGCACACGAGCGACGACAAAGCGCACTGGTGCCAGGCAAGCAAGAAAATACATGGGGATAAAGCATGTACCGGCGCCCGAGGCACGGCCGCCAAAACCACCGGGCAGCAGATGCGACCGATGATAAGAAGATGATCCGACAGCAGAACTGCCTGGAAATGATATCTGCGCCATCCTTGGGCCTTTGCGAACTGGCTTATTGCCACATCCGCAAGGTAACCGCATCACCGATACAGGTAAAGCACGATTTTCTGTCCGGTGGCGTTCATCGAGATAACAACAAAGCCTCTGCTGGCTCTGACGTTAACGATGACGAGCTTAACGCACGACCAGAGGTGACTTGGCCAACAGCAGCGACTGATTTACCGGGCTCTAGATCAGCTCGGCAACCGCGCTGTCTGCGTGAATCCGGGTAGTGTCATAAAGCGGCACCGCGGTATCAGCCTGCGTGACCAGCATGCTGATTTCGGTGCAGCCGAGAATCACCCCCTCTGCCCCGCTCGCAAACAACCCATCGATAATGCGCAGAAACTCGGCTTTTGACTCCGGAGTGATTGTGCCCAGGCACAGCTCCTCATAAATAACCGAATGCACGATTTGGCGGTCGTCCGTTGCGGGCACGATTACCTCGATGCCGAACTGCTCCTGCAACCGGCCCTTGTAAAAATCCTGCTCCATGGTAAACGCCGTGCCGAGCAGGCCGACCTTTTTCACCTGGTTGCTGACCAGCACCTCTGCGGTCGCATCGGCGATGTGCAGCAACGGGATGCCGATAGCACTCTGAATCTGCGGCGCTACCTTGTGCATGGTGTTGGTACAGATCAACAGAAAATCAGCCCCGGCCCCTTCAATCTTCCGGGCTGCTTCAGACAGCACCCGCGCCGCACCTTCCCAGTCGCCCTCACGCTGCAACCGCTCGATTGGCTCGAAATCGACACTGAACAACACGATCCGGGCGGAATGCAAGCCACCCAGCCGCTGTTTGATACCCTCGTTGATCGCCTTGTAATAGCCGGCCGTGCTTTCCCAGCTCATGCCACCCAGCAACCCGGCAGTCTTCATATCACTCTCCCCTTTGCTGCCCGACAATCCGTCGATGATGACGCTGCGCCAGAATAACCAGTAGCAGCGGCACTCCAACCACAACACACCCCAGGTACAGGATCACACCCCACGCACTCGCTGCCGCCAGCAGCGAAAAATCCCATAGTGCCACCGGCAAGCCGGCAGCATAGTGCAGCGCCCCGTTTATTCCCGTCACCACCAACACACCCACCAGTAGCTGAAAGCCAGCGTAGATAAACGTGCCGTAGCGCAGCCAGCCAAACCGCTCGGGCCACAGCAACACCCTGAACCAGCACGCAAACACGACAAGCGATGCCAGTAGCTTGATCAGCAGAAAGGCCAAGCCATATTGGTGCAGCACAACATCATGGACAGCAGAGACATGGGTCAGCAACGCGAAGGCAGCGGGCGCACGGTAAAAATCAATGACCTTGAAGAACTCTGACAGCAGCGTAACAAGGAGAATCGCCAGAATGACTGACGGGATAACGCGTTTCAATTTGGTTGATCCTGGTGGTAGCGGGTTAACGTGAAGCTGGACGGCGAGCGTCAGCGAGGCCGGTGGCCGCAGCGCTTTTTGCGGCCGGAACGCATCTGAGCGCTTTGCCATGTGCTTTAAACTGTATATGCATAAAACCCAAAACTGAGCGCCAAACATAGCACCACTGGAACCAGAATACCTCCCACCACTTTAAGAGGGATTTCGGCTACTGGATGCTTATATTTTTGCTCTTTCCAAAATACTTTTGTGTGAGTTCGTAAGCCATACGGCGCAAACAACATGAAATAAATTATTGAACCTGCCGCAATAGAAAACCCCAGCCATCCAAATGCATTTGAAGCAGAGATACTTTCAATAGAGCACATAATCGCAAAATAGATAAGCGACACAAAAAGTAATGGCAATAAAGTTCTGTTCATCGTATTTCACACATAACGCCGCCATAAAACGCGCGACGCAAGGAGCGTCGTAGGCCGCGCATTTTGCGGCCGATTTTTGATAGCCTTGTTAGCTGTATACAACGAATACTTCCTGTAGCTTAGTTTTATTTGTTGAGGAAATCTCGCACCAATAGATTCCAAATGGCAAGCCAAAGCAATATGGCTTTAACTTCAACTTGAACAAGCCTGGGGTATAAGACTTGAAAGACATTTTCAATTTTAATATGCCTTTCTTAATAAGAAGCTCATTTTCTTCATTTTTTAACACCTCTATTTTCGACAGCGGTGCATTGAGATAGAAGTTTGTGCTCATGCCAAATATTGGCGTGATTGTGTAGTAAGTCTCGCCGTTTTTCTCGTAGAGCTTTTAATTAAATGTCCCTAAAGGTATTTCCTGCATACTCTTCCTAGTAACTAACGCCAGCGCACAACGGCGCCCTTGTAATGGAGGCACAGCCGCAATGTAAATGGCGTCCGGCGGCCACCGGCCGCGAATTGATGCGTCTTGTTAAGCTGCGGACACCTCCGCAGCATGAAATTGGTGCGAGGGTGAGGACTCGAACCTCTCTACGTTTCTCCTAGCTGAGCAAATACTCGGCAACTGATAATCTCTCGTCTGGATTGGAAGTGTCCCACCATGGCCTCGCAGAAACGCCACCCCGCACCATACGCATGATTTCACGGATGAATTTTCCATAAGAACCCCCTTAACAAATTGAAATGTCGCGAAGACCCAAACTTCCAATCCAAACAAGATACTCACAGTTACTTCTATATTTACCCCTATCGCCAAGCCTTTTACCCGCTTCCGGATTCCGACGAAAGCGGCTTAACGCCCGCAGCGCGCGCTGCTTTGTAATGCAGACGAAGCCGAAACGAAAAGCCGTCGCCGTGTCTGCGATTGTTAGGCGGCACTATTCGCAACCCTCCGGCATTGGAATTCGGGCGCAATATTCAGACCGCCTCTCTTTGTACTGGCTATAACTTTTCAGAGTTTCTTCCTTGAAAGATTCACTCGTACCTGACTCCAGAACAGAAGCCAGCTGTTCACATGCAACAATCGGAGAAGCCTGAACGCTAATTAGCATCAATTCCGCCTGCTTATCCATCATCTCGAACTCTTTATCTCCGAAAACGGGAGCAGAGGCGAGATCACTCATGTCCTTATTTGCAATATCGGCCATACCAGCCTTTGTGCCCTCAGAAAAGGCAGCGAGATATGACTTCAGGGCGTCATCAATAGACAGGCTCTGCGGTTGATGTTGCTCCGCGCAAAACGCTGTGGCCTTTCCCAACACTCTGGCCTGGGCTTCAGTAAGAACCTTCACATGTGCATCGATTTGGCTGTTTGACGATAGAGAACGTGATTCGTCAGATAACGTATCGAACGACATGCCAGCGGCGGCAGCGAGTAGAACAGTTGCTATTTTAGCTTTCACGACACAGCCCCACTTTCCACATCCCGTTAATAAGATCAAAGAACGAATGCATTCGCATATTTACCCTAACGCTTGAGTTAAGCGGCGGGCGAAGCCCATCCGCTTGAAAGCCTTGTTGGGCGGCTGACTCACCAGAAACGCCACCATGGTTTTGCAGGCGCAGGTGATGGTGGTGGTGGGTTTGCAGTCACTGTTTTTCGGGGCTTTTCTTTAGCAGCCTCGATCAAGATAGATTTCGTGTTTTCAAGTAAGCGCTCGAAAGGCTCTGGAGGTTCTCCCTCGTAACTGATAATCGCACCAAAGTCTTTCGCCAAAGCACAGCTCACAACCATAACACTTGCACAGTCTTTCATGCTGCCGCGCCATACCATGCTGATGCTATAGTCGCGGCCTCCTGCGACTGAAATTAGGTGCGGATTAGCCTCTGCAACTTCAGAAGTAGTGGAATAAAACACCTCAAACCCGACATCTGGCGTGCCATCCAAAATACACGGTGAAAAGCCGGAGTCGTCGAATGGCGTGAACTCTGGATGTAGTTCGAGGTTGAAGCCCAGAGCGTGGATAGATGCCTGAAGAGCCTCCCGGTTAGGCACCTTGCAGCGATCTAGAAAAGCAATTTGGGTATTTGACATAGATGCCCCTTCGTTTGTACGCCCAACGCCGCCAACACGCGCGGCTTTGCAGTGAAGGCGAAGCCGTAACGGAAAAGCCGTCGCCGTGCTTGGCTTTGTTAGCGACAGATCCTAGTCATCAACATCCTCACCCCTATACAATTTGTCGTCCCTTATCTCTTCAAGGTCGTCTTCAGATAGCTGCCGTTCGGAAAGTGGGATAATTATATCCGCCTGCTCAATAACAGCCTCTATCGCGGACTCAAATTTTGGCTTATCAGCTTCACTTAATGGAGCGCTGAGAAAGTCAGCAGGAAGGTCACTCTTTAATCCCAGATGATCATCGTGACGTGCAAAAACTTTATCGGTATTCCCCAAATCTATCAGGGCATCGACAAGGTCTTCGACGGTCTCGTATTCTGTATCTGGATTGAATGGGCCGCCATCACCCAGTGCTTGTGCAATATCTTCCAAACTTTCAAACTTCTTCATAAATCGTCGTTTCCCATCTTGATTTAATTAGCATTCTACGCTGCTCGGCAATATCGCTAACGCTCCGCTAAACGGCGAGCGTCAGCGAGTCCGGTGGAGGCCACTTTTTTTATGGCCGGAACAAATTTGAGCGGCTTGTTAGGGCTTAGGATTCGCAACATATGAGTGAACCACACCATCTGGTACTTGCATTTTTACAGTCTGAACGTGAAGCCCATCGGGTTTGACGAGAGTAAATATACTGCCCTCTGGATATCCTGACTCTGTACGAAGCGAAACATGATACATTCCCATTCCATTGGCCCTCGTAACTAAATGATCGCTCATTAAATCTACAATTTTATTCTGCCACTGAACAGATCGATCATAATCTTCTTTTTTTATATCTCGGTTGGCTTCTACTGTTCGTATAGTTCCACGGTGAAGTACATGGCCGCATTCAGCGTAAAGCTGCTTAAACTCTTTTAGAGTTAGAGCATTGGGTTTCGAGTTTGCTTGAAAACTCCATCCTTCATCATTTTTAGAACGGGTTAGCGACTGTGGAAACGAGTGAGGATAAGATCTATGCAGCAAATTCATTATGCGTTCCGCATTCCATTCCTTTTTCGCTGACTTTTTGCTTGCCTCAGGCAAATCGCCATGAAGCTGCAAGCAGCCTAGTGCGATGAGTTCGCACATTCTTCTAAACTGGAAATACGCATATTCTCTTGCGTATGGGGCGGTCAGCCCCAATTTCCCGTCGAACGCCTGAGCTACTAAATCAATACGAATAGCGAGTTCATGCATGAGTGGCAGGTATTTTTGCACTGCCATTTCTTCAGAGAATTCTATTTTCATGAGCAGAACTCAGTCATTTCCCTAACAGCTGAGTGGATCGACAGCTCCATCATCACATATCAGTGACTTCTTCATATCACCGCTCCGAGCCCAGGCCGCCGCTTTAAAAATCCCATTAAAAACAATCCATTACACAAGTAGGTATCACATTGCTCGTATTCGCGTGCCGTCCGCATTTTGCGCATTCAATAAACCTGTATGGCATGTCGGTCTGCATACCATTGGGTAATCTGGCGGGGTTACACATTCACAATTCCTCTGCACTTGGGATAGGCGCTGCATCCCCAAAACACGTTGCCGGCGTTGGTGCCTTTGCGGGCGGTGCGTTTGATCATGCTGCTGTTGCACAGAGGGCAATGCGGTTCAGAGGTGGCTTCAGGTATTGGAGGCGTGGCAGTGGGTGTCGGGTTGATGGTTGGCTGCGCTGCCGATGGTTCAGACGGCTGTCTGTGCATCAGGCGCTTGAGGCCCGCACCGTCGATCAGCTGGATATTACGGCCATTGGCGAAGGCTTTGGCTTCTTTGGTGAATTGGCCGGAGGTAACCACATAACCGCCGACTGCGCCTTCTGCGGCCATGGCGCCGAAGAATTCGCGCACCACCGGTACGCCCACTTTCAACGAGCGCCAGTGTTTGCATTGCACCAGGTATTTTTCGTTGTGCTTGCGCAGGATCAGATCTACGCCGCCATCCGGGCCGTTAGCGCCAGTTTCGGTGATGCTATAGCCCTGCTTGCGGAAGGCTTCGCCGATCAGTTGTTCAAACTGCTGCCAGCTGAGGCCGTCGATGGTTCTGGCCGGTTGGGTGGCGTTTGCGACGCTATTGAGCAGTTGTTTGCGTTTGTAGCGCCCGGCGATGGAGCCAATGGCGCCGAAGACGCAGCAGGCTGGAATCAGATATTGGCCGAACAAGGCGAAGGTGCGCCACAGGTGCCCTGCCAGCACGCCGCCCATGTCACCTGGGCGCAGCACGGTGGAGGTGCTGGGCGGTGCGGTGGCAATGGGATGCAGGACAAGCCAGCTGACCAGGGCTAGCAGGATGCTGACCCACCACGGCAAGCGGGACAGCAGAAAAATGAAATCGTCGAATGCAGAGGATCGTCTGCGCGCCATCCGTGGGCTCCCAACTTGAAAAGTGGCTTATTGCCATATTTCAAGAAAGTAGCCTTTTGCGGTGGCAAGGTAAAGGGCAAATAGTTCTACCGGTTGCGGCGCAGCCGATACCCGGTACATGCTGGCTCAGGGCGCAGCGAAGCGGCACCGCCGAACGTTACACTCTGAACCCCTGCGCCAATGCCTGCAGCTCACCTGCCAGCTGCGCCTGGCTATCGGTGACCTGCGAAATTTCCCGCGAGCCGTTGAGGGTTTGCAGAGAGGTTTCCCGCACGGAGCTCATGCTGCGCGAGATATCCCGCGTGACCGCGACCTGCTGTTCAGCGGCAGAGGCGATTTGCGATGACATGCCGGAAATACGGTCGACGTCCTGCAGGATGCCGGCAAGGGTGTCTTCCAGGGTTTCGGCTTCATCGGCGCTGAGATTGGCCAGTTTATGGCTGTCGATTACCGCGCCGCGCACACTGTCGGTAATGTCGCGCAGGCTGCTGATCATGATTTCGATTTCAACGGTGGAATCGTGGGTCTGGCGCGCCAGATTGCGCACTTCGTCGGCGACCACAGCAAAGCCACGACCGTGCTCCCCTGCCCTGGCCGCCTCAATTGCGGCGTTGAGCGCCAGCAGGTTGGTCTGGTCCGCTACTGTTCTGATCACGTCGATGACTCGGGTGATGGATTCGCTGCTGGCCTGCAGGCGCTCCATTTGGCCGTTGACCTGCTCGATAGCACCGGCCAGATGGCGAATGCGACCAACGCTGTCCTGCACCACCCGCCGCCCGGCCTCGTTGCGTTTGGAGGCATGCTGGGCGGCTTCGGCAACCTGCTGGGTATTGCGCGAGATTTCTTCCGAGGTGCTGGACATTTCCTCTGCCGCTGCTGCGACCTGATCCACCAAAGCCTGCTGCTGCCCTACCTGATCGGAGTTCTGGCTGGCGGTGGCACGGGTCTGCTCGGAGGCCGATGCCAGCCGCACGCTGGTTTCATCAATCTGACTCAGCGCACCGGAGAAGGTCTCGATCAGGCTGTTCAGGGCCGTGCCGATCAGCCCCATCTCGTCCTTCGAGCAGACTCGGGTGCGCACCGACAGATCCTTGCGCTCCATGACCTGACGAAAATCACCCAGCAGCTGGTTTACCTGGCTGGACACTCCAATGATGATCAGCAGCGCCAGCAGCAGCACCATGCCGATCACCAGCGCACCGATGATCGCTGCCCGACGCAGATCGGCATGCGCGCCGGCCAGCACGCGCTCGGTGCCCGCAGCCATGTCGTCAGCCACCTGCTGCTTGAGCTGGTAAACACCGTCGATGGCGTGACTGGCGCTGTCGAACCACTCGATATTGGCCATCCCCAGAAAGCCGTATTCGGAACCGATCAGACGATCACGCAATGCGCTGAAGGCGATGTTTTCCGGCCGTTCGGCCAACGCCAGCAACTGCCCCTGCAGGGAGGCACCAACCAAATTGGCGGCCGCATCCAGCAGTGCCTGACTGCGCGCATCGGCTGCACTGACCTCCCTCGCCAGCGCCAGCGAAATGCCGCCCTCGCTGAGCACCGCAGCGCCCGCGGCCATCTCCCGTGCCCCCGACTCGGTCGCCTCGGTGAGCGCCAGGAAGGCTCCCATCAGACGCGTCAGGCGCGGCTCGTTAGCCTGCAGCAGAATCTCGGGAATCAGGGCAATCATCCGTTCAACCGCGGCGCTATAGGTCCGATAGGCCAACTCGGCGTCGACATCTTCATTGAGGACCCGGGCCCGCAGCGGCGCCAGCGCATCCAGCGCCTCATTGATCAGGCCCAGCTGGGCCGCGATGGCAACCCGCTCGCGACCCTGCATGGCGGCCATGGCGTTGCGCAGGGCATCGAGGCTGGCATCGGTAGCTGCCCGCTGGCCTTCAAGGCGCTCGACGACCCGGCCATCGGCGCCACCGGTGGCAATGAACAATGCGGTCAGCCCCCGCTCCTTTTGCAGGTTCTCCAGCGCCGGATCGGCGCTCAGCACCAGGTCAAACAGTGCCCGCGATGATTCGGTCTGCTGCAGATGGGTGTAACGGTTAATCACCGTGGCGCCGGAGAAATACAGCGTGCCGGCCAACGCCGGCAGCAGGAGCAGCAGCAATTTGCCGCGCATGGAGAGGTTTCGAAGCATGGACAGCATGGTGGAGCACCCTGAGAAAAACCTGACTGACTGGACAGACCTCTCAGCAAGAACGGTGCCATCACTCTGCCACGATCCGCCGGGGCTTGCGGACACCCCGTGCGAACACAGCGCACCAGTTCAGGGCCGATGCAGCGCAACGCGATCCAAAAAAGGGACTATCGTGGTCACCGAGGCGCTGCCGGAGCGATGCATCCATGCAGGCCATCGCGCGCCCGGCTGTGACTTGCGCCGGTCAGACGAGCGGCTTGTTCATGGCCGCCGCCAGCTCGGCATGGCCGCTGTGTGCCAGGGCATCAGCGGCACCCGCAACGTCCTGCGGGGTCTTGTTCTGGCTCAATTTGAACTTGCCGACCAGGCGTTCGATCTCGATTTCGATGCCGACAATAGCCGCCAGCATTCGGGCGATGTAATCCGGGCTTGAGTCAGTCATGCGCCACGGGCGCGGCTCTTGCGCGCGCGTCTCATGTTCACGGGTCAGGCGCGCCACGATGCCGCGCACAAAGCGCTCGTCGTCACGCAGGTGGATGCGCCCGTGGGCATGCACAACCTGATAATTCCAGGTCGGCACCTGTTGGTGGGTTTCGTGCTTGCTGGGGTACCAGTTTGGCGAGATATAGGCTTGCGGGCCCTGAAAGATGAGCATCACGCTCATGCCGTCCACAATCTGCTCGACCAGCGGGTTGGCCCGCGCCAGGTGCGCATGCAGCACGCCGTGCTCACCCTGCCCGGTCAGCAGCTCAAACGGAATGTGGTTGGCGTCCAGCCCGTCCGGGCCGACGGTTACCAGCGTGCCCAGCGGGTTTTCGCCAATCAGGGCATGCAGTTCAGTGGTGCGGGTTTCGGCAAAATGTGCAGGCAGATACATGACGTATTCCGTGGCAGGTCAGACGGCAAGATACTGATCCAGGGAATACAGCGCAAACGCCAACAGCAACCAGAACAGCACGCCAGCCGATGTCTCGAGCCAGGCACTGTAGGTATGCCGGCGCAGCCAGTGCGGTGGCCACAGGCAGCGCAGCAACCCGCGACCGGGAATGCGCAGGCTGAGGTCCAGAACGGCGCCCGCTTCGAGGATCAGACGGCCAAGCAGCAACAGCCCGCGCGCCAATGCTTCGAGCAATTCAAGCATCCTGGTTACTCCGCGCCGGGCGCGCGCTCGGCAAAGCACGGTAGCCCATCAGTGATATCAAACCAGTTGGCCTTGTGAGCGGTAAAAAAATGCGCCTGCAAGTGGGTCTCCAGCTCACCATCAAGGAGACCGGCACGTACGCGCAGTACGCCTGGCATCTGCTCATGGCAACTGTAGATCGGCGAGCCGCAGCGGTTGCAGAAGCAGCGCTGCTTGCCAGGCGAGGAGCTAAAGCTGCTCAACAGCTCACCACCTGCCAGCAGACGAAATTGCGCCTTGCCCACCGGAATATTGGTCGCGAATGCCGTACCCTGCGCCTTGCGGCACTGGCCGCAGTGACACACCTGAATCGGCGCGAGCGGCTGATTGATCTCAAAGCGAATACCGCCACACAGGCAGCTTCCGGTCACCATACAACCTCCTTTTGCTGTTCAGCTATCGGGCAATAGCTGCGGATTCCATACCAGGTCCCAGCGATGGCCGTGCGGGTCGGCAAAGTAACCCGCGTAGCCGCCCCAGAAGATATCGTGCGGGGTCTTAACCAGCGTGCCACCCGCCGCTACGGCCTGCACCCAATTCAAACTCGCTGCAAATCGGTCACGCTCAGCGAAGTAACACAGAGCCGTGGAATCATGGTGCCTGCCTCATCCGATGGTCTTTACCCGATAAAAATATAGCCTCTCAAAGCTAATATTGAAAAATTAGCGTATTAAGACTAACGTCAAAGCAGATTGCACAGGGACACGCTTATGACCATTGCAGCCGTATTGACCGGCGACCTGATCGATTCTCAAGGTGTTGAGGATACGCAGGATTACATCAACCAGCTACGTGATGCGTTGCAGCAGCTGCAAGCCGTCTGCCCATTCCAATACGAACTGTATCGCGGCGATGGCTTTCAACTGACCCTGGACGTTGCAGCAGATGCAGTGCGTTGCGCGGTGCTGCTGCGCGCCGCCCTGATTGCCGCCAGCCCGGAGCACGAGCGGTACGACGCCCGGATTGCTGTCGGGATTGGCCAGGCAGCCGCGGTTAACCGCTACGGCGAGGCTTTCGTGCTGTCCGGGCAGGGGCTCGACACTATGAAGAAGGACAGCCTTGGACTGTTCACCCATGATGCCAGACTGCTGGATCGCCTTGAGCTGCCGACCGCGTTCGCGGCGCGGGTGATCGAGCAGTGGACGCGAGTTGAGGCGCAGACCTGGTGGTTGCACACCACCCTTGCGGTCAGCCAGAAGGCTCTGGCCGAACACATGGACAAGGCTCAGGTAACGGTTCACAAGGCGTTGCAACGGGCCGAGGCCGCACTGATGGATCGCTATCTGGCCCGCAGCCGCGAGTGGATTCAGGAGCTCACTGATGACTGACTCTGTCTTGCTGCTGCTGATGCTGCTTTTGCACATGCTCAGCAGCTTATGGGCCAACGCGAGGCCGCTGCCGCCCGAGGCCAGCCGCATGCAGCAAAGGGCCTGGCTGATCCTCAAGGCGCTGCCGCTGGCGGTCGCCATTGGCGCGTTGCTGCTGTCCCAGAGTCTGAGCACCGCCCTGCTGGGCTTTATTCTGGTGCTGTGCAGCCAACTGCTAGTGGAGCATCAGCGGCTGATCAGACCGCAGTCGTTCCTCACCACGGCGCTGTTCAGCCAACTGCTGCCAGTGCTTATCCTCGTCGGTTTGTGGAGCGCCGCCACCGGCAATTGGCCGCAGCTCGCGGATGCGCTGGCGCGCCTGTTGCAGCCAGACGCATTGATCCTGGCACTGGCAACGCTGTTTTTGCTGCACCCGACCTCAACCCTGATTGCGCAGATACTGACGCCCTGGCTCAATCACAGCGACCTGCAGGACGAGCAATCACTGAAACAGGCCGGACGGCTGATCGGCTTTCTTGAGCGCCTGCTGATCTTCGCCTTTGTGGTGATGGGCCAGTGGTCGGCCATCGGATTTCTGCTGGCTGCCAAAAGCATCATGCGCTTCAACGATACCCGCTCGGCCAAGCGGCCGGTGTCCGAGTACGTACTGTTGGGCACCCTGCTGAGTTTCGGCTTCAGCATCGCTGCCGGATTGGTCGCCAGAGCTCTGCTGGGCGCTTAGCCGGCCAGCGCTAATCTGGAAAAATTAGCCCTTCAAGGGTAAAGTCCCAGTCCCTTCGTCGGCGCTCTGGCCGTCGCGCCCCTTCCCGTTTCATCAGGAGTACCCATGCGTCTGTGTGTTTTCTGCGGTTCCAGCCCCGGTAACAAACCCGAATACCTCGCCGCTGCGCAGCAGCTCGGCACGGCACTGGCCAAGGCCGGCATCGGTCTGGTCTACGGCGGTGCGCAGGTTGGCCTGATGGGCGCAGTGGCCGACGCGGCGCTGGCCGCCGGCGGTGACGTGATTGGCGTGATTCCGCGTCATCTGGTTGAACGCGAATTGGCCCACGAAGGGCTGACCACCCTGCATGAAGTCGGCTCCATGCACGAACGCAAGGCAATGATGGCGGATCTGTCCGACGGCTTTATCGCCCTGCCCGGTGGCGTCGGTACCTTTGAGGAACTGTTCGAAGTCTGGACCTGGGGCCAACTGGGGCACCATCAGAAGCCGTGTGCGCTGTTCAACGCCGCCGGCTACTACGATCAACTGATTGCCTTCCTGGACCACGCCCTGACCGAAGGCTTTATGCGCCAGCCCTACCGCGACATGCTGATTGTCGATAACAAGGTCGACAGCCTGCTCCACAGGGTTCGCCACTACTCACCGCCCGCCGTGTCCAAGTGGGTTAAAGCGCAGGAGCGCTAGCCCCTCGGCTACCGTGATCAGGATGCGCCGCGGGTAATCTGCTGCATGCGCGCGTAACCCGTGCGCGTCAGCAGTACCAGATTGACTGTGGTGGCGTAGATCTGGCCTGACGCCTTGAGATCGTTGATCAGCGCCTTGTGTTCATCCGCCGGCAGGTAGAAAAAATCCCGCCCTTCCTCAAGATGCTGCTCGCAGCGGCGAAAAAGACGGAATGAGGTGCCCTTCGGCAAGGCATTGAGCTCATCGAGCTGACGCAGGCTCAGGGTGTCGGTGTTGGCATGGACAATCGGTTGCATGACGGCTGGTAGCGGCTGGTGAATGGGGCAGGCGGCCGTCTGACCGCCAGGTCGTAGCCTACCGTCTTGCGCAGCAAACGTCTGCTTCCGTTGCCATCTGCCATGCCCGATATCGCGGTCAGCGGCCGGGACAGAGGCTGTGATGTGGGCGGTACGGGAGCATCGGTGGACATGCCTGCGGCTTAGTCCCCCCTACGCAGTGGCGCTGTGCCGTGGGGCGCCATGTAATCCGGCATGCCACGATGAACCTGAAGAAACCCGATAAAAGCGCGTATGACGGCAGCAACAAGCCCGCTATACTCGCCGCCTTTCAGGTTCACCCGCCGAGCGCACCATGACCGATCACCAAGACCCAACCTCGACCGATGCGACAACCGACGCCTCTCCTGCCAGCAAGACAAGCGGTCTTGGCGCCCTGTTCGCTGCGGCCAGCAAGCAGGCAGACAAGGCCAACGCTCCCAAGCAGGGCAAGGCCGGCTTCGATCCGCACACCAAGCGCGTACACATGCCGCCGCGTGGCACCCGCCGTTCGATGGGCAAGCGCTAGGCGGGCCTAAAGCGGCAGCGTGAAGTAGAACTGCGCGCCCGCACCCGGGCGCGACTGCACGCCGATGTTGCCGCCATGCAATTGCACCACCTCCTTGCACAGCGCCAGACCCAGCCCGGCGCCACCCTTCTTGCTGCCGACCTGCACAAAGGGTTCGAATACCCGCACCTGCTGGCTGTAGGCAATGCCTTCGCCATTGTCCTCGACGCTGAACCATACCCGCTCACCCTGCCGGCGCAGGCGCACGGCAACCTGGCCGCCCTGCTGACAGTGACGCAGGGCGTTGCCGATCAGGTTGTCCAGCACCCGCTCAATCTGCAGCCGGTCCAGCCGCGCCCGCGGCGCATCCTCGCTGACGTCCAACTGCAGTGAAATACCGCATTCATCGGCCTGCGCCTGGAAACGGGCCACCGCTGCAGAAGCCAGCTCGACCGGATCACAGGGCGCCAGTTCCAGCTTCTGCAGTCCATTCTGGTAGCGCGAAAAATTGAGCAGGTCGTTAATCAGATCGACCAGCCTGCGCATTTCCTCGTCTACCGTTTCCAGCAGATCCCGCTCACGGCAGCCCTCGGCGAACTGCAAACGCTCCTGCAGCAGGGAGAATGCCATGTGCATGCCGGTCACCGGCGTGCGCAGCTCATGGGACGCCCTAAGCACAAATTCACGTCGCACCCGCTCAAATGCTCGCTGCTCGGTCACGTCGCGCAGCACCATGACCGCCCCTTGGACCCAGCTGTCAGTTCGCACTACCGGTGTCAGGCTGTAATCCAGCAGCCGGGTTTCCCCTGCGACCTCGACCGCCAGATCTTCCTGCTCTCTGCCAAAGGTATTGCCGGCCAGCACCTCCCGGACCTGCTCGTCCAGCTCGGGGTGCCCCATGGCCTGGCCCAGCGTCTGACCCAGCTCGCGCGAATCCCAGTCGAGCTGACGCCGCGCCACCGGATTGAAGTGATCAACATCGCCCTGCTGATCAAGGATCAGCAGGCCATCGTCGATACTGTCGAGCACCGCCTGCAGGCGCCGTTGTTCGGACTGCAAGGCCTCCAGATCGCTGTTCTTGAACTCGCGCAGGGCTTCGGCCATAACGCCAAATCGACGACTCAGGGCGCTGATCTCATTGACCGGGGACAGCGGCAGAGTGACGTTGAAGTCACCCTGGCCAATCTTGTCCGCCGCCTTGGCCAGCGCCTCGATCGGCCGACCAAAACGCTGGGCGATGCTGTGTGCGGTCAACAGCCCCAGCAGCAGCACGGCCAGGCCGATCAGCCCCAGTAGCCCGGTAATCAGCCAGGCGCGCTGATGCGCTGTGCTTTCGGCCGCCTCGACATAGGCCAGATAGCGGTACTGCACCTCGTTAATGCGATCACGCATGGCGGCCACGCTGAGGCTGAAGGTGTCATCCGAAAGCAGATCCCGGCGCAGGGTGCGCGGCCGGTAGAGCACATCGTCGTAGACCGCATAGGCCCGCCCGATTTCAGCCACAGCCTGACGGTCCTCATCGGTTCGGGCCTGCTCACCGGCCTTGGCCAGCCACTCCTTGAAGCGCTCGTCCGATGTACTCAGCGCTTCGCGATCCAGTTGCTCTGACAGCAGCAGGGTCACCTGTCGACCGATTTCCTGACGCATGCCGAGAGAAGCCTTGAGAATGCCGATGTTGCTGCCGACGCTGTAGGTCTGCGACTGGGTCAGACTGAGTACTCCGAACAGGCCGACCAGCAAGCCCACCAGCGCCACGGTCAGCAGTGCGCTGCTGCTCAGAAACAGTTGAGTTCGCAGCTTCATAGGCCAAGCTGCTTGCGTTTGCGATACAGGGTAGAGGCATCGATACCGAGCGTGCGGGCCGCCTGATCCAGCGTGGCGCTGGAGGCCAGAACGGCGGCAATGTGTGCACGTTCGAGCTCGCTCAGGCTGAGATTGGAGCCGACTCGCGGCGCGGTGTTGCCGTGATCCGGTTCGCCCAGGCCGAGATGACTGGCAGCAACCTGCTCCTCGGCACAGATGATACTGACGCGCTCGATCACATTACGCAGTTCGCGGATATTGCCGGGCCAGTGGTAATTCAGCAGCGCCTGCCTGGCATCCTCGCTAAAGCTCCTGGCCGGACGGGCGTATTCCTTGACGAAGCGCGCCAGAAAGCGCTCGGCCAGATCAAGAACGTCATCAGGGCGCTCCCGCAGCGGCGGCAGCGTCAGGGTAATCACGTTCAGCCGGTAGAGCAGGTCTTCGCGAAACAGCCCCTGCTTGACCATCTCGGCCAGATCCAGATTGGTCGCCGCCAGAATCCGCACATCCGCCTGCCGAGTCACCGGATCACCAACCCGCTCGTAGACCTTGTCCTGAATAAAGCGCAGCAGCTTGGGCTGCAGGGTCAAGGGGAAATCGCCTATCTCGTCGAGAAATAAAGTGCCGCCGTCGGCCTGACTGACCCGGCCCAGAGTACTCTCGCTCGCGCCGGTAAAGGCGCCCTTGCTGTGACCAAACAGTTCACTTTCCATCAGCTCGGCAGTTAGCGACGGGCAGTTGATGGTCACGCAGTCACGCTGGCTGCGCCCGCTCCAGCCATGAATCAATCGGGCCAGCTCACCCTTGCCGGTACCCGACTCGCCAAGAATCAGAATATTGGCGTCAGTGCCGGCGACCTGCCGGGCCGTCTCCAGCACCGCCATCATCGCGGGGCTGCGCGACTCGGGCGCGACCCGCGTCTGTTCTACGGCCTGCTCCAGACTCTCCAGCCGCGCTTCCATCTGACGCACTTCAAGCTGCTTGGCCGCAGCCATGCGCAATTGATCAGGGCTGCAGGGCTTGACCAGATAATCCGCCGCGCCTGCCTGCATGGCATCAACCGCGGTATCGACCGCCGAGTGCGCAGTCACGATCACGACCCGCATCCACGGCGCCTGCGCCCGCATACGCGCCATTACATCCAGACCACTTTCCTCGCCAAGCCTGAGATCAAGAAAGCACAGATCAAACACCTGCCCCTGCAATACCGCCTCGGCCTGTGCCCCGCTGCTGGCCGTTGCTACCTGATAGCCCTCATCCTCGAGACAGTAACGAAAGGTCCGCAGGATCGCCGATTCGTCGTCGACCAGCAGAATACGTCCGTTGCCTTGATTCGCTTCCATTGATTCACGACTCCTGTCATGCCGTCGCGCTACTGTCACCGTGCAATCTGCACGACCCTTCGGGAAAGATCATGCAATTCGCACTGAACACGACACCACCTTTAATTTATAACTTACTGATTTACATAGCATTAATCAGAAACCCGGGAGCGGCACAGTGCTTGCTCTATCACCCTTGCGTGTTCGGCTTCTCGCCACAAGCGAAGCTCGACAACACCCATAACCGGAGATAGATGACATGCACAGCGCCCTACCCACCGCCTTGCTTGCCCTGTCCACCGGCCTGCTTTCAAGCATGGCCTGCGGCGCATCAACGCCAAGCAGCAGCTACTTCATGGAGCAAAATCCCGCCGTGATAGTTCAATCAGTCGACGACGCCAGCATCGCAAAGGCTTTGCGCGCGCGACTGGCATGGCAGGGTAACACGCAAGGCATCCGCATTGCCGTCAGCTGCCGCAATGGCATTGTGAGCCTGCGCGGAACCGTACTGACCACCAGCGACTATCGCGTTGCGGTCGCCACGGCGCGTCATACGCCGGGCGTTCAGCAGGTTGATACCCGCGGCCTGCAGATCGGCACTACCCGCCCGGTCAGCAATACAGAACCCGCCCCAGGCAGATTTTCCACAGCCGGCAAGCTGAGCCTCTAATCTCAGCTGCCAACCGAAAAGGGACTTCACCATGAGCACAGATCCCAAAGCGACAATTCGTTTTCATATAATGGAAACGACTCAGGCAGGCGCGCTGGACGCCAGACCGTTTAACACTCTCTGTACCGCAGTACCAAGGAGATCCCCCATGTTCAACTGGGCCATCGCCTTCAGCATCATCGCGCTATCATCAGCCGTGTTCGCCTTTGGTGGCTTTGACGATCAATACGCCAGCGCCGCAAGGCTGCTGACACCCGTGTTTCTTGCCCTGGCTGGGGGGTGCGCCCTGCTGGGCCGCAGTCGAGGACGCAACGAGTAGACATGCCTGACCCATCTGCCGCATCCGCGCCATCAGCAGCTACCGCATTCATGCGCCTGAGCGACGAACAGCGGCCGCTGGCCAACAAGTTCTACCGCCAATACCACAGCGGCATGAAAGCCCGCGGTCACCATCAAGTCTGGGTGGCACGCACCCACGAGCTTCAAGCCTGTCTCTGCCTGCAGACCGTCGATCAGTGCTGGTGGCTGACCGGATTGCTGGTTGCCCCTGCACAGCGCAGTCAGGGCCTGGCGAGCAGCCTGTTAGAACATGTACGTCAGCAGCATCGCGGAGACATTTGGCTGTTCTGCGCTCCCAACCTGGTGCCGTTCTACCGCGCCAATGGCTATGAGCCCGGCGAGGACGCTCCCATCTCACTGCGCGACAAACTGCTGCGCTATCAACGCAGTAAAGCCCTGCTGGCCATGGTCAACCGCACGCAGGCGACGCTCCCACGCTAGCGCTTGCACCTACTGCCACACAATGCAACACGGCGGCCATTTTCCCGCACCAATTACGGGCACAGGCTCTGTTACGTTCGGGTTACGGCTGTGCAATTTCCCTTCAAAACATACGTATATATCTGATTTAAATATAAAAAAAATTGTTGGCAAGCAAAATGCTACAGGACCTGTGCCAACGCACTTAAATCAAAACCTACGGGGTAATACGTGATGATGAAGAAACTTGCAGTTGCCGTTGCTACCGCCAGCACACTGTCTTTTGCCAACATGGCTCACGCTGAAGAGTTCGATACCGCCATTGGCAAAATTGACTCCAGCATGACTGTGACGCTGGCTACCGATTACATCTGGCGTGGTCAGTCTCAAACTGACGGCGCCGGCGCTATCCAGGGCAGCCTGGACTTCGCACACGAAAGCGGCCTGTATGTCGGCGCCTGGGCGTCCAACATCGACTCCGAAGACTTCGGCGGCTCCAGCGTAGAAATCGACTACTACGCGGGTTACGGCGGAAGCATCACCGACGACATCAGCTACGATCTGCAGTGGGCTACCTACACCTATCCGAAAAACAGCTCCATCGACGTTGAAGAAGCTCTGGCCAGCCTGAGCCTGTACGGCTTCACCGTTGGCGCCAAGTACGCTTACGACCCCTCCAGCTCTCTGTACACCTACATCGGCTACGACTTTGCCCTGCCCTACGATATCGGTCTGGGCCTGCACTACGGTCTGACTGACACCAAAGACCCGCTGGACGGCGTCAGCGGTGACGAGAAATACGGTGACTGGGCCGTTACCCTGGGCAAAACCATGCTGGGCCTCGACTGGGCTGTCATGTACAGCGACACCGATCTGGGTGACGACTGCGCCTACTCCGATCAAGACTCTTGCGACGCCAACGTCACCCTGTCGGTCTCCAAGAGCCTGTAAGTACCGAGTCTGAAAACGGGCGCCCTGCTCCGAGGGTTCCCGTCAGCTAAAGCGGCATCTTGCGCCGGTCTCGCAACCTGTACCACGGCAGGCTTGCAGACCGGCTTCTTTTTGCCTGTCAGCTTACGACTGAAACTCAGGCACAAAAAAACCGGCACGCAGCCGGTTTTTCATTACTCAGGCATCACGCCCGCGGCAGGGTTACGCCGCGCTGGCCCTGATACTTGCCGCCGCGGTCGCGGTAGGACACTTCGCAGGGCTCGTCCGACTCAAAGAACAGCATCTGTGCCACGCCTTCGTTGGCGTAAATCTTCGCCGGCAGGTTGGTGGTGTTGGAGAATTCGAGGGTCACGTGACCTTCCCATTCCGGTTCAAGCGGGGTCACGTTGACGATAATGCCGCAGCGCGCATAGGTACTCTTGCCAAGGCAGATCGTCAGTACATTGCGCGGAATGCGGAAGTACTCAACGGTGCGCGCCAGCGCGAAGGAGTTTGGCGGAATAATGCACACGTCGCTCTGGATGTCGACGAAACTCTTCTCGTCAAAGTTCTTCGGATCGACCACCGCCGAGTGGATGTTGGTAAACACCTTGAACTCGTCAGCGCAGCGCACGTCGTAGCCGTAGCTCGACACACCATAGGAAATCACCCGATCACCTTCCGCACCGCGAATCTGGCGCTCGACAAAGGGCTCGATCATCCCGTGCTCCTGGGACTGGGTACGGATCCAACGGTCGGATTTGATGCTCATGGCGTGTCCTGAAATAGGCGGTGCGAAAAAAAGACTCTGCATGTTACCGGGTTATACCCGTCGACAAAAGTCCGGAGATCAGTCGTCGCTGATACTGATTTCCGGCATTTGTGCGGCATTCGCCAATTCAACGATACGCGCTGCCGCGTGACGCGCCATATCCTGATAGACCATGCTGATCTGGCACTCCGGCTCGGCAATAACAGTCGGCTTGCCGCCGTCGGCCTGCTCGCGAATCATCATCGACAGCGGCATGGAACCGAGCAGCTCGACGCCATAGTCCGCCGCCAGGCGCTCGCCACCACCTTCACCGAACAGATGCTCGGCGTGACCGCAGTTCGAGCAGATGTGAATGGCCATGTTCTCGACCACCCCCAGCACCGGAATATTGACCTTCTCGAACATGCCAATGCCCTTGCGCGCATCCAGCAGCGCCAGGTCCTGCGGCGTGGTGACGATCACCGCACCGGTCACCGGCACCTTCTGCGCCAGAGTCAGCTGAATGTCACCAGTGCCCGGCGGCATGTCGACCACCAGATAGTCCAGCTCATCCCAGGCCGTCTGGGTCAGCAGCTGCATCAGCGCGCCCGAGACCATCGGCCCGCGCCAGACCACCGGCGTGTTGTCATCAACCAGAAACGCCATCGACATGACCTGCAGGCCATGCGCGCGTGGCGGGACAAACCACTTGCCATCACTGACCTGCGGACGCGTGCCTTCCGGCAGACCCAGCATCAGCCCCATGCTCGGGCCATAGATGTCGGCATCCAGCACCCCGACTTTGGCCCCTTCACGGGCCAGCGCCAGAGCCAGATTGGCTGCTGTGGTGGACTTGCCCACCCCGCCCTTGCCCGAGGCAACGGCAATAATGTTCTTCACCTTCTCCAGTGCCGGCACCTGCCCCTGCACGTTACCGGCCTGAATCTCGCAGCGCACGCTGACCTTTGCCGCAGTCACGCCGTCAACATTCTCGACCGCCATCTGTATCATCTGGGCGATGCCACCGACCAGGCTGCCAGCGGCATAGCCCAGCACCAGCTCGGCCTCGACGCGCCCGCCGTCGATATCCAGCCTGCGCAAACAGCCGGCACTGAGCAGGTCGGTACGAAGGTAAGGATCCTGATATTGAGCAAGGGCCTGCTCAACGGCGGCACGATCAAGCGTAGTCATGGCGATATCCCGTAAGGACTGGCGGAAACAGGCCGCTATGCTACTGGCTCATCTGCGATGATGAAAGAGCGCAGGACAAACGCAAGACGGCCCGCCAAGTTGCACCGGGCGGGCCGTCAGCCTTACGGGATGAATCAGGCAGCGTCTTTCAACGGCTCCTGCGCCGTTTCGGACTCGGTCTGGGCCGACTCGTCTGCCGGCTCGGCAGCAGATGCCGCCTCAACCTGCTCGATCAGGGTGTTCATCAGACGGGTGCCGCGCTCACCCACCATCTCGGCAAACACATCACGCACAGGCAGACTGCGCTCACGGAACACCTCGCGTTCCTCCGGCGTCAGGTACACCAGCTCGATGTCGCTGTTTTCAGTGATGATGTCCAGGCGCTCGGTATTGAGGCGAGTCTGCACGTCGTGGATCCAAGGCACCAGCTCGACTACGGCATCATCAATGATTGCCTTGCGCTCGTCAGTGAGGCCGTCATACCAGTCGCTGTTGGCCATAAAGGTAGCGATGAACTGCGCCTGATTGGCGAAGATCAGATAGTCCTGAACCTTGTAGAAGTCCATCTCCTGATGGGCGAATACGGGCTGAATATTACCGTCCAGCTGGCCCAGCTGCATGCCACTGAACAGCTCGCCGTATTCCATGGTGGTGGGATCGGCGCCGTAGGCGCTGTACGTCTCGCGCAGCAGACGGTTGTCCATGGTACGAATCGCCATGCCGTCAAAGTCAGCCGGTGAGCGGATCGCCTTGTTGGCACTCCAGACCTGCCAGCCCTCGGGCACGATGGCCAGCGGCTGCAGACCACGGTCGCGGTAGGAGGCAACCAGGTCGTCGTTCTTGCGGAATTCAGGGGCGTTGAGAATTTCCGTATTGGTCTTTTCGTCGTCGGTCAGCACGAAGTTCAGGCTGAAGAGCTGCGACTCGGGAACCGTGCCGCCGAGAAAGCCGGAGCCAAAGGCAAACTGGATCGCGCCGGACTGCACCTGATCGTAGATATCCGTCAGACCACCCAGCTGGCCATAGGGGTAGAGTTTGACCTCCACAGCGCCGTCGGTCTTTTCCTTGATCAGCTCGGCAAACCTGGCACCGTATTCGTACTGCACGCTGCCTTCGATCTCTTCAAGGGCGAAACCCCAGGTTTCGGTTTCCACTGCATCGGCCTGGGCCACAGCGCTTTGCTCGGGCGCCTCCGAACTACCACCGGAGGCGACAGGTTCTTCCTCGGATCCGCACGCAGCCAGCATTACCGCAGCCGCAAGAAGGCAACCATTACGCAAATTCATGGAACACTCCTTTTCAATTGTTCTGGTTTCCTGCCAAACCCTAACACAGCATTCCCGCATGTTCACGTCGTGCAAAGACGATTGATATCGGTTAAGGTCAAAAAAGGAGTACAAATTCACCCTCTGAGCTGAATGTGACTACTACGTCCATCTACAGACAGAAGTCGGCGCCTAACTCCCTGAGTTAGCCTTTTCGGTCACGATACGACCGTTAGCGCCGCGAAAAGGAACAAACCGATGCCCCGACCTGCCGACAGCTCGGCAAACCGTCGCCCCGCTTCACCGGTGCTGCGCCTGCTTGAAGGCGTGGACCGCCTCACCGAATGGCTGGAAAAGAGCGTCCTCGGTGCCAGCGTGCTGTTCCTGGCCGCCCTGCTGATCATTCACGTATTGGGCCGACAGCTGTTCGGCAACGGCGTCACCGGCCAGGTCGAACTGACCCAAATGAGCCTCGTCATCATGACCTTTGCCGGCCTCGGTTACGCTGTCCGCCGGGCCCGTCATATCAGCATGTCAGCTTTTTTTGATCAGCTCAGCGGCCGGCCGCGCAAGATCCTGCTGATCATCATCAGTTTGGGAACCGGCGCGCTGATGTTCTACCTGGCCTGGTATGCAGGCGAGTACGTCGCCACCATGGCCGAGCGCGGACGCACGTCTTCGGCGCTGCAAATCCCGCTATGGATACCCTACCTGGCGGCACCGATCGGCCTGCTTCTGGCCGGTATCCAGTTCTGGCTGACCGCCGTGCGCAACCTCACCTCACGCGACACCTACCGGTCCTTCAGCGAGAAGGACGAGTATCTCGCTGCCCCCGACGACAGCACTCCCTGATTGCTCTGACACGGACCACCGATGCTGACCCTGACCCTGACAACCATGATCGTACTGCTGGCCCTGGGCTTCCCGATGATGGTGCCACTGCTGGTAGCGGCGCTGATGCTGCTGTTTCTGGTCATCGGGCTGGGCAACGTCGAACTGCTGATGGGGCAGATGATCAGCGGTGTGCAATCCTGGGCCCTCGCTGCCGTTCCGCTGTTCATCTTTGCAGCAGACCTGATGACACGCGGGCATACCGCCAACCGCTTGCTGGATCTGGTGCAAAGCTTTGTCGGCCACCTTCGCGGCGGCCTGCCGATCACCACGGCAGCCAGTTGCACGCTGTTTGGCGCGGTCTCCGGTTCGACCCAGGCTACCGTTGTCGCCATGGGCGGGCCGATGCGGCCCAAGCTGCTTGAGAAAGGCTACCCGGACTCCTTTGCGCTGGCGCTGATCATCAATGCCAGCGACATTGCCCTGCTGATCCCGCCGAGTATCGGCATGATCATCTACGGCGTTATTTCCGGCTCTTCAATCGGCGATCTGTTTATCGCCGGCATCATTCCGGGCCTGCTGATTCTGCTGCTGTTTTCCATCTACTGCTGGATCGCCTCCATTCGCATGGGTATCACTCCGGAGCCACGCAGCAACTGGGCCACCCGATTGACCGCATTGAAAAAGGCGTTACTGCCGCTGGGCTTTCCGCTGGTGGTGGTGGGCGGCATCTACGGCGGCATCTTCAGCCCGACGGAGGCAGCGGCCATCGCTGTGCTGTATGCCCTGGTGCTGGAGGTCGTGGTGTTGCGTGCGGTCAAGCTCAGCGAGCTATGGGACGTCGCGCTTTCAACCGGGCTGATTACTGCTGTGGTGTTCATTCTGGTCGCAGCCGGCAACGCCTTCACCTACGCCATTTCCTTCGCCGGCATTCCCCAGGCGATTCTGGAACCCGTTATCAGCAGCATCGGTCACAGCCCTACCCTGGTGCTGGGTCTGATCGCTGTTTCCTTCTTTATAGGATGCATGTTCGTCGACCCGATCGTCGTCATTCTGATTCTGACCCCGCTGTTCAAACCCGCCGTGGAGGCCGCCGGCCTTGACCCCGTTCATGTGGGCGTGATCGTGACACTCCAGGCCGCCATCGGCTCGGCCACACCGCCCTTCGGCTGCGATATCTTCACCGCGATGGCGATCTTCCGTCGCCCCTACTTCGATGTCATACGTGGCACCCCGCCGTTCATCCTGATCCTGCTGCTGGCAACCGTACTGCTTGTGCTGTTCCCGCAACTCTCGCTCTGGCTACCCTCACTGGCCACCTAGACGGCAAAGCAAATATGCCTCCAACTATGGCGTTTTTGCCCTATCGAAAATGAGAAGTAATGCCGATATGCTGGCGTGAGGAACCCCGAAGCATGCCGCAAACGCCCGATCCAGAGGCGCAACGCGATGCTATAACGATAATAAGAAAGCCAGGCAGCCCCGGAGGCCGCATGATTTCCCAACACCAAAGCAACGCCCTTGCCGACAATCCAACCAGCCCATCCAGCAAGGAACGCCTGACGCTCAGCGGCCTGCTCGCCTGCGAAGCCTTCCTGTTCGCAGCGGTCATCTCAAGCGCCTCCGGCGTGCTGTTCTGGGCGGCGTTGGCCATGATCCCGCCGACGCTAGCCTTCACCTGGATGAGCCGCACCGGAGCACGCCAGGGACGCGGGCTGGGCACCCTGTTCAAACGCATCAACAGCAAGCAGATTGACCTGCGCGTCAACGCAGCCGACCTTGAGCAGGACGAGGCAAGTCAGGCGTTCGTCAGCCTCAACGAGCGCCTGCGCGGCATCATCATGGAGCTGCAGCTCAACAGCCTTGGCACAGCGCTGGCATCGGCCAACAGCCGCCTGCTGTCCGAGCAGGCAGCGCGGGACGCCAAGGTGCAACAGCAGCTGTCCGAACTGATCTTTCAGGCCAGCGAACAGACCACCAGTGCCCTGCATGACATTTCCAGCCGCGCCACCGGCGTTACCGAGGTCAATTCCCGCAATCTCGACATTGCCCGCCAGTCTCGGCTGCAGATGAACGATGCGCGCAGCCAGATGCAACAGATCAGCAGCGCCATGACCGGCTTCAAGGACAACGTCAACGCACTGAACAACAGCTCGACCCGCATCCGCGAGATTCTCACCACGGTTCAGGACTTCTCTGCCCAAACCAACATGCTGGCCCTCAACGCGGCCATCGAGGCAGCGCGCGCCGGCGAGCAGGGGCGCGGGTTTGCCGTGGTCGCCGATGAGGTGCGCAACCTGTCTGCCAAGGTCGGTAACGCCGCCGACCAGATCAGTCAGCTGATGGAGCAGATGACCTCCGCGATGGCTGGCGCCGATCACCAGACCCAGAACATGCTCGAGCAAACCGCATCAACCGGCATGGCAGTCAGCACCGCAGCAGATCAGTTCGACGCGATGGTTGATGACTTCCAGCGAGCCAATGACGACCTGCTCATGGTCAGCAGCGCGCTGGAGCAGCTGACTGCCAGCAATGCCGAGACCCTCAAGCATGGCAGCGAAATTCGAGATCTGAGCCTGACTATCAGTCAGCACATGGAGTCCAGCTTCCGTCAGGCCGACTCGCTGCGCGACAACACCAACCTCGCGCTGCGCGCCCTAGCCGGGTTCCGTCTTGGCGAAGGCCATATGGAGGCAGTGACCGAACTGCTGATGGCCCGTCGTCACGAAATCGAATCCCGCCTGGACGAAATCGCGGATCGGGGCGTCGATCTGTTCGAGCAAAATTACACAGCCATCCCCAACACCAACCCGCCGAAGCATGATGTGCGCTGGGCTGACGCCTTTATCGAGCGCATTCGCCCCCTGCTGGATGAGTGGGATCAGGGCGGCAAGGATGGCATCGTGTACATGGCGGCGGTGAACGAAAAAGGCTACCTGCCAACCAGTCGCAGCGCCTCCTCACAGCCGCCAACCGGAGACCCGCGCATCGATGCAGCCCGCAGCAATTACAAGCGCTTTGCGGTCGCCAGCGAGAGCGACCTGCGCGTGATGAGCAGCTGCACCTACCTGAACATGGGTACCTTCGTACTACCTGGCACCAGCACCGTGATCTTCGTACTGTATGTACCACTGTTCGTCAAAGGCCGCCGCTGGGGCACCATGTCTGCCGCGGTGATGCCGGCAGCACTCGGCGTCTGAACCGGATCGGGCGCAGGGCGCGGGTCAGGTCAGCCCGCCACCTGCCGCCCGGCTCGCCTCACTGGCCCGTCATGAACGCGGCCGCCGCATCGGCCGCCTGCTCGATCAGATCATGCTGCGTCAGACCGCTGGACTTCAGCGGTCTGAAATCATGCTCGCCACCATCCAGCCAAAGCAGTCCCAGCGCCGGGTCCAGGTCATACCCTGCGACCTCGTCGGGCTTGCCAAACGGATCACGGGTCCCCTGAACGATAAGGCCGGGGCATTGCAGCACGCCAAGGTGCTCGGTGCGCATACGTTCGGGCTTGCCCGGTGGATGGAACGGATAACCGAAGCAGACAAACCCCGCCGCCCCTACCTCTGCCGCAAGCATGCTGGCAACACGCCCCCCCATCGACTTGCCACCGACAAAGAATCGCCCCTGCAGCTGCGCCGCCTGGAGCCGAAACGCCTGCTTCAGCACGCTCATCGGGTTGGGCGGGCGCTTGCCGCCGGTACGTCGGCGCTCCGCCATGTAAGGGAACTCGAAGCGCAACACGCGCACTCCGCGCGCTGCCAGCGCAGCGGCCAGCAGATTCATGAATGGACTGTCCATGGGCGCACCCGCACCATGAGCGAGCATCAACTGCGCCAGTGGCGCTGTTGATGGTTCATTAACCAGAAAAGCTGGAAGCGTCTTATCTTCCTTCATTTATTCACCTGTCTGAACGGTTGCACCGAAAGCGTGCGACACCATGTCACACACCTGCAAGCGCTGCCAGCTTCACATCTGACACCAGTCTGACTAGGCTCAATTGGAAGGCGCTGCGCCGGACGCACGACAGGACGACGCAGCACGTTGGACAGCTGTTCCGAACCCATCCGAGGTCGGTCGAAAATACTCGGCACGGTACACGGACGTCGATCGGGAGGCCAGTCCAGAGGCCCTGCAAGGCGCCGTAGCACTGACCTATGTCATTGCAATGAGCGCGGGCTTTCCTCATACTTGCCAGCGCTTTAATACCCATAAACCAACTGCTATCCGTGGAATCTCGCATGAGCACAGCTACCACTCCGACAGCCTATAACTATAAGGTGGTACGCCAGTTCGCCGTCATGACGGTGGTCTGGGGTATCGTGGGCATGGCCATGGGCGTCTTCATTGCGTCCCAACTGGTCTGGCCCGAACTGAATTTTGGCTTGCCGTGGACTACCTTCGGACGCCTGCGTCCGTTGCACACTAACGCGGTCATCTTCGCCTTTGGCGGATGTGCCCTGTTTGCCACTTCCTACTACGTGGTACAACGTACCTCGCAGGCCCGCCTGGTCTCTGACGGCCTTGCAGCCTTCACGTTCTGGGGCTGGCAGGCAGTCATCGTGCTCGCCGCCATCACCCTGCCGATGGGCCTGACCTCCACCAAGGAATACGCTGAGCTGGAGTGGCCGATCGACATCCTGATTGCTGTCGTCTGGGTCAGCTATGCTCTGGTGTTCTTCGGCACCATCATGAAGCGCAAGATGAAGCATATCTATGTGGGCAACTGGTTCTTCGGTGGCTTCATCCTCACCGTTGCCGTCCTGCACATCGTCAACAGCATGGCGGTTCCGGTCAGCCTGACCAAATCGTACTCCATGTACTCCGGTGCAACGGACGCGATGATCCAGTGGTGGTACGGTCACAACGCGGTTGGTTTCTTCCTGACTGCCGGCTTCCTGGGCATGATGTACTACTTCGTTCCGAAGCAGGCCGAGCGTCCGATCTACTCGTACCGCCTGTCCATCGTGCACTTCTGGGCGCTGATCTCCATCTACATCTGGGCCGGCCCACACCACCTGCACTACACCGCTCTGCCTGACTGGGCTCAGTCCCTGGGCATGGTCATGTCCCTGATTCTGCTGGCACCTTCCTGGGGCGGCATGATCAACGGCATGATGACCCTGTCCGGTGCATGGCACAAACTGCGCACCGACCCGATCCTGCGCTTCCTGGTTGTGGCTCTGGCGTTCTACGGCATGTCCACCTTCGAAGGCCCGATGATGGCGATCAAGACCGTCAACGCGCTGTCCCACTACACCGACTGGACCATTGGTCACGTACACGCCGGTGCTCTGGGCTGGGTTGCCATGATCTCCATCGGTTCGCTGTATCACCTGATTCCGAAGGTATTCGGTCGTGAAGCGATGTACAGCACCGCGCTGATCAACACGCACTTCTGGCTGGCGACTATCGGCACCGTGCTGTACATCGTCTCCATGTGGGTCAACGGCATCACCCAGGGCCTGATGTGGCGCGCAGTGAACGTCGACGGCACACCGACCTACTCCTTCGTTGAAGCACTGGAAGCAAGCCACTACGGCTTCGTCGTCCGCATGATCGGCGGTGCCTTCTTCCTGATCGGTATGCTGCTGATGGCTTACAACGTATGGCGTACCGTGCGCCACAGCAAAGCGGCCAACCTCGAAGCCGCCGCACAGACTGCCTGAGGGACGCGTTAAATGAAACTGCATGAAACAGTAGAGAAAAACCTTGGCCTGATGGTCGTTCTGATTGTCATCGCCATCAGCTTCGGCGGTCTGGTTCAGATCGTCCCGCTGTTCTTCCAGCCGGAAACCACCGAGCCGGTAGAGGGCCTGCGTCCGTACACTGCGGTCGAGCTGGAAGGCCGTGACATCTACATCCGCGAAGGCTGCGTAGGCTGTCACTCGCAGATGATCCGTCCGTTCCGTGCCGAAACCGAACGTTACGGCCATTACTCGGTCGCCGGTGAAAGCGTCTGGGAGCATCCCTTCCTGTGGGGCTCCAAGCGTACCGGCCCGGACCTGGCCCGTGTCGGCGGTCGTTACTCCGACGACTGGCACCGCGCTCACCTGATCAGACCTCAGGACGTAGTGCCGGAATCCAAGATGCCGCCCTTCCCGTGGCTTCAGGACGCTGTACTTGATGGCAAGTACACCGCCAAGAAGATGGAAGTGCTGCGTGGCTTGGGTGTTCCCTATACCGACGAAGACATCGCCGGTGCCAAGGAAGCCGTTCAGGGCGTATCCGAAATGGATGCTCTGATCGCCTACCTGCAGCACCTGGGCACTGTCCTGTCGGATCGGTAAGCCACCATGGATAACAGCACTCTCCAGGGTCTCGGTACCGTCTTCGCCATGGCCGCCTTTATCGGCGTCGTGATCTGGGCCTACAGCTCACACAAGAAGAAGGACTTCGACGAAGCCGCTCAGCTGCCGTTTGCCGACGAAGACGAGCACGAGACCTCGGACGAGCAGCACAAAGATGCTAGGAGTAACAAGCAATGACTAATTTCTGGAGCGGGTACATTGTCATTCTGACTCTGACCTGCCTTGGCCTGATCCTCTGGCTGCTGCTGGCCACCCGCAAAACCCAGCGCCCTGGTCCGACCAACGAGACCATGGGCCACAGCTTTGACGGCATTGAGGAATACGACAACCCCCTGCCCCGCTGGTGGTTTGTCCTGTTCATTCTGACCATGGTGTTTTCTGCGGTCTATCTGTTCCTGTTCCCGGGTCTGGGCAAGTGGCCGGGTTACCTGAACTGGACCCAGGAAAGCCAGTACGAAGCGGAAGTGGCGCGCGCTGAAGAGCGTTTCGCCCCCATCTTCGCCAAGTACACGGCCATGCCGGTTGAGGACGTTGCCAAGGTGCCTGAAGCGGTTGCCATCGGCCAGCGTCTGTTCGCCACCAACTGCTCGGTTTGCCACGGTTCTGACGCCCGCGGTGCATTCGGCTTCCCGAATCTGACCGACAACGATTGGCTGTACGGCGGTGATCCGGAAACCATCAAGACCACCCTGCGCGGTGGCCGTCAGGCCGCAATGCCTGCTTGGCTGGCGGTTATCGGCGAAGACGGTGTTCGCAACGTTTCCGGTTATGTTCGCAGCCTGTCCGGTCTGGAGACCGAAGGTGTCGACCTGGCTGCCGGCAAGACCACCTACACCAACACCTGTGCGGTGTGTCACGGTGGTGATGGCAAGGGCAACCAGCAACTGGGTGCACCGAACCTGACCGACGACATCTGGCTCTACGGCTCCAGCTTCCTGCAGGTGCAGCAGACCATTCGTTACGGTCGTAACGGTCACATGCCCAGCCAGGCCCACCTGGGCGAGGACAAGATCCACATGCTTGCCTCCTACGTTTACAGCCTGTCTCACAAAGACGCGCAGTAAACCGCAGGGTGGTCTGACAGCAAACGGGGAGACAATGTCTCCCCGTTTTGCTTTATGACCCAGATCAACATACCCTGCGCGCGACTACCGGTCGCATTGTTCTGATAGCCCAAGCAGTCTATGTTCTGTACTGAAGGCAAAGTCTGTCCCTACGCGAGGCCAGTCTGCCGAACCATCCTACCTGCCTGATAGGGTTAGCCTGACCATGAGCAAGATCCCTCTCGAAGATGTAACTCCCAAGGTCGAAACCATTGACCTATACGCCAAACGCGACCAGATCCAGACCCGCTCCTACAAGGGCCTGTTCAAGAACATTCGTTTGATTGGTGTGGGCTTCCTGTTCCTTATGTACTTTGGCACGGTCTGGCTGCCCTGGGGTGATCGTCAGGCGGTGCTTTGGGACCTGCCAGCTCGCCAGTTCCATATCTTTGGCGCTACCTTCCAGCCCGAGGATTTCTTCCTGCTCTCGTTTTTGCTGATTATCTGCGCCTTCGGCCTGTTCTTCATTACCGTGTTCGCGGGCCGCGTCTGGTGCGGTTATACCTGCCCGCAAACCGTTTGGACCTGGATTTTCATGTGGGCCGAGCGCGTTACCGAAGGTGAGCGCAATGCCCGCATCAAGCTCAACAAGGAGCCGATGAGCGCCAACAAGCTGATGCGCAAGGCCGCAAAACACAGTATCTGGCTGGCGGTATCACTGATCACCGCGATTACCTTTGTTGGCTATTTCACCCCTATCCGCGGCCTGTTTGCCGATATTTTCACCCTGCAGATTGCCGGCTGGGCGCTGTTCTGGGTGTTTTTCTTTACCGCCGCGACCTACCTCAACGCCGGCTGGATGCGCGAGCAGGTGTGCATCTACATGTGCCCCTATGCACGCTTTCAGAGTGTCATGTTTGATGCCGACACCCTGATCGTGTCCTACGATGCCAAACGCGGCGAACCGCGTGGCTCGCGCAAGAAAGGCGTTGACCCGGCCGAGGTCGGCAAGGGTGACTGTATCGACTGCAACGTCTGCGTACAGGTCTGCCCGACCGGTATCGACATCCGCGATGGCCTGCAGTACGAGTGCATCGGCTGCGCAGCCTGCGTCGATGCCTGTGACGAGATCATGGACAAGATGGAATACCCGCGCGGACTGATTCGCTATACCACCGAGCACGCGCTGGAAGGCAAGAGCACCCATTGGCTGCGCCCTCGCCTGATCGGCTACGGTGCCGCCCTGGTGGCCATGATCAGCCTGTTCATCATTACCGTGGGCAACCTCAGCCAGGTATCGCTGGACATTGAGCGCGACCGCAATGTTCTGTATCGAGAAACCAGTGCCGGTGCTATCGAGAACGTGTACATTGTCAAAATTTTCAACAAGGCACAGACCGAGCGAACCTATCGGGTCGAAGTTCAGGGGCATCCGGGCCTGCAGCTTGAACTCCCGGACAACCGTCTGACCGTCGCGCCCAGCCGAAAACTGGAATTGCCCTTGAATGTGCAGATGGATCCGGTCGAGCTTGCCGGCGCGACCAACATCCCGATCACCTTCACCGTGACGGCAACCGATGACGAAGATGTGCAGGCCGAAGCCGAAAGCCGGTTTATGGCTCCACAGGTTCGCTGACAGACACAGGATCAAGCATGACGCAGCACGACACCTCAGCCTCACCCTGGTACAAGCAGTTCTGGGCGTGGTTCATCATCGCCATTCTCGGTTTTGCCGTACTGATCGGTCTCGGGCTGTTGATGATTGCCGGGCTTAACCCCGACAGTCTGGTCCGCGACAACTATTACAGCGAAGGCAAGGCCATCAACCTGTACCTGGACCAGGACCGCAACGCCAGTGCCATTGGCGTTGCGGCCGAGTTCAGCATTGACGACGTGACCGGCGACATCAGCCTGCAGCTCAGCGGTGAGCTGCAGGCGCTGCCTTCAGGCCTCAAGCTTGACCTGATTTCACCGACACACGCCTCCCGTGATCGCACGGTCATGCTGCGCCAGATTCAGGGCACTACCTACACCGGCCAGCTCGAGAACCGTATCGAGGGGCGCCGCTATGTCGAACTCAGCGATCCAGCCAACGCAGGCGATGATGGCTGGCGCCTGACCGGCGAAGTGCACCTGGCCAAGGGCAAGCAATACCAGCTGACTGCAAAGTAAGGCATGTCCCACCCTACCCCCTGTTACCACTGCGGCGAGCCGGTTCCCACCGGCGCGCCCTGGCATGTCACCATTCTTGGTGAGCAGCGCCACATGTGCTGCCCCGGCTGTCAGGCTGTTGCGCAGGCTATCTGCAGCGCCGGCCTGGAGTCCTACTACCGCCACCGCACCGAAACCTCGGCCAACCCGGAGGCCATGCCGCGCGCGCTCCAGGACGAGCTGGAGCTGTATGATCGCGAGGACGTGCAGCAGCGCTTCGCCCAGCGCGATGGTGAAGAGCACCAAGCCATTCTGCTGGTGGAAGGCATCAGCTGCGCTGCCTGTGGCTGGCTGATTGAGCGCCATCTGCGCGCTCAGCCCGGCGTCACCGATGTCGCGCTGAACATGGGCAACCAGCGCCTTAGCCTGCGCTGGAAGGATAACCAAACCCGTCTCTCCGGCCTGCTCAAGAGCCTGCGCAAAATCGGCTACGCCGCTCACCCCTACGAGCCGGACAAGGCCTCAGAACAGATTGCCGCGGAAAACCGCCGTTACCTGCGTCGCCTTGGCCTGGCAGGGCTGCTGTTCATGCAGGTAATGATGGCGACCATGGCGCTGTCCGAGGAGTTTAATCAGGACGTTACCGAGCGCATGGCCGACCTGCTGCGCTGGGCCAGTCTGCTGATGACAACCCCCGTGGTGTTCTACAGCTGCGCACCGTTCTTCCAGGGCGCCTGGCGCGACCTGCGCAACCGCCGCCTGAGCATGGACGTTTCCGTCTCGCTGGCCATTGGCGGCGCCTACCTGGCCGGCATCTACGCCACCCTGATCGGCAGCGGCGAGGTGTATTTTGACTCGGTCACCATGTTTGCCCTGTTTCTGCTGGCCGGCCGCTATCTGGAGCGGCGCGCGCGCCAGCGCACGGTCGAAAGTACCGCAAAACTGGTCAACCTGCTGCCGCCCAGCGCGTTGCGAGTCGAGGCCGATGGCAGCACACAACGGATCATGCTTGAAGAGCTGCGTTGCGGTGACGTGGTTGAGGTAAAGCCCGGCGAGAGCATCCCGGCCGACGGCACCATCATCAGCGGTCAGAGCAGTGTCGACGAATCGGCCCTGTCCGGTGAATACCTGCCGATTGCCAAGGCTGCCGGTGATCAGGTGACCGCCGGCACGCTGAATGTCGAAGGGCCGCTGCGCCTGCGCATCGATGCACTGGGAGAGCAGACTCGATTGTCCGCCATCGTTCGCCTGCTCGAACGTGCCCAGTCCGACAAACCGAGACTCGGCCGTCTTGCCGACGATGTGGCCCAGTACTTCCTGCTCACCGTGCTGCTGGCCGCGGTTGTAGTCGGTGGCGCGTGGTGGTGGGCTGCCGACCTGCACACGGCCTTCTGGATCGTGCTGGCGATGCTGGTCGCGACATGTCCGTGCGCCCTGTCGCTGGCTACGCCTACTGCGCTGACTACCGCCACAGGCAGCCTGCACAAGCTCGGCCTGCTGATCACCCGCGGGCACGTGCTTGAAGGCCTGCCGCAGATTCAGACAGTCATCCTGGATAAGACCGGCACCCTCACCGAGGGCCGCATGACACTTGAACAGATACTGCCCTTCCCCGGTGTCGACGCTGACCAGGCGCTGCGCTGGGCACAAATGCTGGAAAGCCATTCGGAACACCCGATTGCCCGCGCCTTTGGCCGCAGCAGCGAGCAGGCCGAGCGCTGCAGCAACGAACCCGGACAGGGGCTCGACGGGCGCTGCGACGGCCAGCCGCTGCGCATCGGCAAACCGGCATTTGCGATGGCGCTGACCGGTCTGCCTGAGCCCGAGCGTCCTGCCGGCGACGGCCAGTGGCTGCTGCTGGCCGGAGCCGATGGCCCACTGTGCTGGTTCGCTCTCAATGATCGCCTGCGCAGCGATGCGCACGAACTTATCGACGGTCTCAAGGCCCGTGGCCTGGAAATCGTGCTGCTTTCCGGCGACCACCAGCGGGTGGTCGACCGGGTCGCCCGGGAGCTGGGTATTGATCAGGCCATTGGCAACGCCACCCCGGATGACAAGCTGGCGTTCGTACAGGCGCGGCAGTCAGCCGGCGAGAAGGTGCTGATGCTCGGCGACGGTGTCAACGATGTGCCGGTGCTGGCCAGCGCCGACATCTCCATTGCCATGGGTAACGCCTCCGATCTGGCCAAGACCAACGCCGATGCGGTGCTGCTCGGCAGCCATCTCAGCGCGCTGCTGCAGGCCATGGCTATCGCTCGCAAGACCCGCGCCATCATGATCGAGAACTTGGGCTGGGCTACGCTGTACAATCTCGCAGTGCTGCCGCTGGCCGCGTTCGGTTTTGTAACGCCGGCCCTCGCCGCTCTTGGCATGTCCCTCAGCTCGCTGCTGGTGGTGCTCAATGCCCTGCGACTCACGCGCATCCGCCCGCCAGTCGCAGCGCAGCACCACAGCGCCCAACCGGAGCCCAGTGCATGACCGTTCTCTACATCCTCGTACCGATCGCCATCGCCCTGGTGATTACCGCGATCTGGATCTTCAACTGGGCAGTCAATAACGGCCAGTACGATGACCTGGACAGCCCTGCCCACAGCATCCTGTTTGATGACGACGATCCAGCCCACCTCGCTGCCCAGAAGCGCGAAGGCGACGCCGAGCGCGACGACAGCGATCAAGACAGATGAGTGAGCTGCTTGTCGCCCAGCTACTGACTGCACTGGCTCTGGGGCTGCTCGGCGGTGGCCACTGCATCGGCATGTGTGGCGGCCTGATGGGCGCGCTCACCATGGCCATCCCGCCGGCGCAACGACGCGGCTGGCCGCTCTGGCGCCTGTTGCTGGCCTACAACGCCGGGCGCATCGCCAGCTATACCCTGGCCGGTGCCATCATTGGCAGCCTCGGCTGGGCCTTGCATGGTCTGGGCCTGGACCTGGTCCTGCGGGGTGTCGCCGGCCTGCTGATGATTGCCATGGGGCTGTATCTGGCCAACTGGTGGTCGGGCCTGACCCGCATCGAAGGGATCGGCCGCGGCCTCTGGCGGCAAATCGAACCCCACGCCAGACGTCTGCTGCCTGTGCAGCGCCCCGGCCAGGCCCTGCTGCTCGGCGGCCTGTGGGGCTGGCTTCCCTGCGGCCTGGTCTACAGCACCCTGATCTGGAGCAGCAGCCACGGTGATGCAGCCACCTCGGCACTGCTGATGCTTGCCTTTGGCCTTGGTACCCTGCCGACGTTACTCGCAACCGGCGCTGCTGCTGAACGCCTGACTGCCCTGCTCAGACGTCGCAGTCTGCGGATTGGCGCCGCCCTGATGGTGATTCTGTTCGGCGTCTGGACCCTGCCCGGGCCGCATCAGAAATGGCTGATAGAGCAGCTCAGTCTGCCCACTGCGGCGCAGCACGCCCACGGCTGAACACCTGTTGCAACAAACCCGGGCGTGGCAGCCTTGCCGCGCATGTTGTACGCTTTGTCCATCGACAAACAGAGCCACGACCGTCATGACCGATGCAATCAAACTAAAAGCGCTACCCGAAGCGCACTGCAAGGACTGCAGCCTCGCCGCCATGTGCCTGCCACTGGCGCTGCAGGATCAGGAGCTGGACAGCCTGGACAGCATCGTCAAGCGTGGCCGACCGCTGCGCAAGGGTGAGGTGCTTTTCCGACAGGGTGATTCATTTGACTCCCTGTATGCACTGCGCTCCGGCACCATCAAGACCTTCACCGTTGATGATGCAGGTGTCGAACAGATTACCGGCTTCCATCTGGCCAGTGAGCTGATTGGGCTTTCCGGTATGGACGGTGAGCGCCAGCCGGTTACCGCGGTAGCACTGGAAACCACATCCGTATGTGAAATCCCGTTCGAGCGCCTGGATGATCTGACTGCCAGCATGCCAACCCTGCGCCGCCAGGTAATGCGCCTGATGAGTCGCGAAATCCGTGATGACCAGCAGATGATGATGCTGCTGTCGAAGAAGACTGCGGACGAGCGCATTGCTACGCTGCTGATCAACCTGTCGGCGCGTTTCCGTGCCCGAGGATACTCGGCCCGCTCTTTCCGGCTGGCCATGTCGCGTAACGATATCGGCAACTATCTGGGTCTGGCGGTGGAAACCGTATCCCGTGTATTTACCCGCTTCCAGCAACAGGGACTAATCGCCGCCGAGGGCAAGGAAGTAGAGATTCTCAACCACGGCGAGCTGTGTGCGCTGGCTGGCGGCCAGCTCGACTGATTTTCAGGACCCATCGATGATCTTTGACGAATATGCGATCAAATCGCTGATCCGGCCGGTGCCCGGCTTTCCCAAGGAAGGCGTGACCTTCCGCGACATTACGCCCCTGTTTCAGTCGCCAAAGGGCCTGCGCATGGTGGCCGACAGCCTGATCCAGCGCTATATCGACAGCCCGGTAACCCATATCGGCGCCATCGACGCGCGCGGCTTTCTGATCGGCTCGATCCTGGCCTATGAACTCAATCGTCCTCTGGTACTGCTGCGCAAGGCCGGCAAGCTGCCAGCCGATACCATCGGCGCCAGCTATGCCACCGAATACGGTGAAGCCACCATGCAGATGCACCGCGACGCCCTCGCCGGCGGTGAACAGGTACTGCTGCTGGATGATCTGATTGCCACCGGCGGCACCTTCCTTGCCGCGGCCAGCCTGGTTCGCCAATGCGGCGCCAGCGTCTATGAAGCCGCCGCCATCATCGATCTGCCTGACCTTGGTGGATCTCAGCTGATGCAGGACGCGGGCATTCCCACCTACACACTCTGCGCCTTTGCAGAAAACGAGCACTGACATCAAGGGCCCGCCCTGCGGGCCATTATCTCCTCTCCCGAAGACCACCATGAACACAACCCTGGAACTCAACGCGCCCTGGCGCGAGCGTCTGGCCGCCTGGCTGGAACGCCCTCGCTTTCAATACCTCATCACCACCCTGATTCTGATCAACGCAGTGATTCTCGGACTGGAAACCGCACCGTCCCTGATGCAACGCTGGGGTCATGTGCTGCGTCTTCTGGATCAGCTGATACTCGGCTGCTTCGTAATCGAGATCGGTCTGCGCTTTATCGCCCACGGCTGGCGACTGCTGCGTGACCCGTGGGGCCTGTTCGACACGCTGGTGATCGCCATTGCGCTGGTACCGGCAAGCGGCCCGCTAGCCGTTCTGCGCGCTCTTCGGGTGCTGCGGGTGCTGCGCCTGATTTCCATCGTCCCCAGCATGAAAATCGTAGTGCAGTCACTGCTGTCTTCCCTGCCGGGCATGGGCAGCATCGTTGCCCTGCTCGGCCTGATCTTCTATGTCGCGGCCGTGATCGCGACTCAGCTGTTCGGCAGCCACTTTCCAGAGTGGTTCGGCACGCTGGGCGCCAGCTTGTATACCCTGTTCCAGGTGATGACCCTGGAGAGCTGGTCGATGGGCATAGTTCGACCGGTGATGGAGGAGTTTCCCTACGCCTGGCTGTATTTTGTGCCATTCATTCTGATCGCTACCTTCATGATGCTGAACCTGTTTATTGCGGTCATTGTGGACGCCATCCAGCATCAGCGGGAAGCCAACAGCAGCGCCGAGCCAGAGGTCGAACAACCCTCGACACAGGCTCTGTTGAGCGAACTTCAAGCCCTGCGCAGCGAGCTTCAGGAACTGCGCAAACAGCTGCCACCACGCGACTGAGATCCCACCCCGATATGATCGGGGTGGTGCTCACTGCGGGCTTTGCATATCATCAGGCGGCAAACAATAACAAACGCCGCGACGCCTGCTTGGTGATCTGCGGCACCTGAGTCGAGGACGTGCCATGAGCAGCCTGCCACCGGACACCCGGTTATTGCTGATTGATGACCATCAGATTTACCTGGATGGCCTGAGCCTGACACTCGGCTCGCTGTGTGAGGGGGTCAGGCTTGATCACGCCCGCAATGCTGCCGAAGCCCTGCAACAAGTCAGGGAAACCCCCTATGACCTTATTCTCCTGGACCTGCAGCTGCCGGACAGCAGCGGCCTGTCGCTGATGCAGAAGCTGCGGGCCGCGGACGCCATGGTGCCTATCGCCATCCTCAGCGCCAGCAACAGTCCCAGCGATCTGGAAGCTGCCCTGCAGCTGGGCGCGGCCGGCTTCATCAGCAAGACAACCGACGGCAAGACCCTGCTGGACGCTGTAACCCAACTGTTGTACGGCGCCCAAGTGGTGATCGGCGACACCGCACTGAAGATTGACCGCCAGACCAGTGCCCGAGAAGTCGGCATTACCCCACGCCAGCTTGAGATACTGGACCTGCTCGCCGAGGGGCTGCCGAACAAGGTGATATGCCAGCGTCTTTCACTGTCGGAAGATACCGTCAAGACCCACCTCAAGGCGCTGTTCTCCTCACTGGACTGCCACAACCGAACCGAGTGTGTCACTCAGGCTCGCAAGCTCGGCCTGGTGAGTTTCTAGCACCGGAACGGGCATCCGCAGCGGACCGGCCAGCATGCTCCAGCATCTCGTGAACCAGCCGGCGCAGGCGCGCCGGCAGCACCGGCTTGTTGAGCAAATGCAGGTCGGCCAGGCGCGCTGACTCCACCAGATCATCCGACGTATCGGCCGTTACCAGCGCTGCCGGACCGCCAAAGATGCCCCGTTCACGCAGCTGCCGGATCAACTCAAGACCATTCAGCTCGCCTTCGAGTCGATAGTCACTGAGCACCACGTCCACACCTGCTGTACCGAGTTCGGCCAGCGCCTCATCAGCGCTGGCAAACGCCCAGACCACACAGCCCCAGCTCGACAGCAGCGACTGCATCGCCTCCCGGCTGACCCGGTCATTCTCAATCAGTGCCACCTGCCCATGCAGATTGGGCACAACAGCCTGCATGGGCTCCTCGGGCTGAGCCTGCCACTCGCCGACGGGCACCTCGACCCAGAAGCAGGCACCCTCCCCTGGGCGCGAATTCACCCCGGAGGGGTACTGCAGCAGGTGCAATATCTGACGACAGATACTGAGCCCAAGGCCAACGCCCTTGTCGAGCGTTCGAGCCGGGTTGCGCAACTGGGTGAACTCCTCGAAGATCCGCTCCTGGTCGGCCTCCTCCAGGCCGCAGCCGTTATCGATTACCGCGATCCGCAGATGATCCTCATTGCGGCTCACCTCAACGCGTACCACTGTGGCATCGGCGTGCAGCAGCGCATTGTTCAGATAGTTGCGCAGCAGCCGCTCAAGCAGCAACGTGTCACTGCGCACCGCGAGATAAGGTGCACAGTGCAACTCGAGTTGAATTCCCCGCCGCAGGGCAACACTGTCCAGACTGGCAATCAGCCGCTGCAGCCAGGGCGCCAGGTTGAAGGAGCGTATCTGGGGGCGCACCATACCGACACTCAGCCGCGAGATGTCCAGCAGCGAGTTGAGCATGGCCTGCAGCAACTGGGTCGAGTCGCTCAGGCGCCCGACAGTGCGCTGTGCCTCGCCATTAAGCGGCTGCTCCTGCAAATGCTGAATGAACAGAAGCATGGCATGCAGCGGCTGACGCAGGTCATGGCTGGCGGTCGCCAGAAAGTGCGTTTTGCTCTGACTCTCGCGTTCGGCGCGGCGGCGGGCGGCTTCCAGCAACTGCTCGTTGAGATAGGCACGACGCTGCATATACTCGTAAAGATAGGTGCCGAGCGAGCCCATGACCGCGAAATTGGACAGGAAAATGCCATCGGAAATCAGCATCCTTGCCGGCGCACTCATCATCATCTCGGCAAACAGATAACTCAGCACGATAGTCCAGGAACCCAGCACGGCATGCCGCATCGGCAGGGCCAGCAGAAACATCCCGGACAGCAGAACCAGATACAGGCCGTCGTGGGTGACCCGAATGGAAACCTCAGCGGCACGGGCCATGGTAATCACCATGGCCACCATGATACCGACACAGATGTACCCGACCGTCGCCATCGCAAAGGCATAGCGAGGAGGCACCCTTCCGGGTCGGTTGGAATACCAGATGGCAAAACAGATCACGCCCAGGCCAACAGCGCGAATACTCAGCGTGTACGTTGCAAGCTCCGGGGGCAGATAGACGTAATCCAGCCACATGAAAAGCAACATGAACACGATGGACGAGGTCGCCACGACCACGACCCGACTCGCCATCTTGGCATGCAGATAATGCTGAAATGCGTCTTCAATCGTCTTGCTGAAGCGCAGCCGCCTCAAGCCCCGCTGCTCGGCCAGAAAGGCCGGCTCATCAATCGGAGCAGAACTGCTCCGGGAGGTCGATTCCTGCATGGCTCAAAGCCCATTGTTGTTATGAATACAGCCGTTATGACGACCCGTTATATGCGACGAGCCGCAGCATTCAAAATAATTTAAAAACAACGTATTACCGGAAAAAACTGCCGCTATGCTTTAAAACATGACGGTAACCTACAGGACGTAAACCGATGTCCGCCATTGCAGCACCGCATACACATGAGCAGCCCGTACAGGGTGCAGCCTTCAACCTCTTTCAACTCGGTGATACGGCCACTCTGCAGCAAAACATCCTGCAGCCAACCCTCGACTACCTCGGCATCAGCTGCCAGCACACCGGCCAGCTGCTGCTGGGCACCCTGCTCTGCACTGCTCGCCTGCCCGAGGCCAAGCGCGTCGAGCTGGCTATCGGCCCCTATGGTATCAGCCCCCGACTGCACACCCGCCTGTGGGACGAGTATCTGGCCCGGCAACCCGATCTGGCCAGCCGCATCAGAGGCCTCGCCAGCCAGCACTGCTTTCTGCGCGACCCGCATGCGGAGCTCGGCTACAACCTGGCTTACGCCACCGCGATAGCCTGGCTGGTGTACCAGCATCAGCAGCTGCGACTGCCCGAGCACTGCGACCCCGCTAGCCTAGCGCGAATCTGGGAGACCTCCTACCCCCATCGGGGTGGGCAGGCGAGCGACTTCCTGCAGGCCTGGCGGCAGGCATTTCGACAGCGTTGCAAAGCGCGAAACTGAGCCATCTATAGCGCACTATCAACCAGGCCGGGGTCAGCTTGACCGCGGCCTGTACACAGGGGCATTGTGCCGGACACGGTCGTCTGCGGACGACACCGGCATCCACCTGGTCAAAGGAAAACAACAATGCCCCAGACAGCAAACGTCAATCGCCAGATCCTTCTTGCCTCCCGCCCCGTCGGCGCACCAACGGCGGCCAACTTCCAGATGGTTGAATCCCCAGTGCCCACGCCTGGCCCGGGGCAGATGCTGCTGCGCAACCGCTGGATGTCGCTTGACCCCTACATGCGCGGACGCATGAGCGACGCCAAGTCCTACGCCGACCCGGTGCCGGTTGGCGGCGTGATGACCTGCGGCACGGTCAGCGAGGTCATCGCCTCGGAACTCGACGGTTATAAGGTCGGCGATCTGGTGATGTGCTTTGCCTCCGGCTGGCAGGACTACACCCTGTCCGACGGCAGCATGGTGTTCCGCCTTGATCCGAACATGGCTGAACCGTCGCTGGCACTCGGCGTGCTGGGCATGCCCGGTTTTACCGGCTATATGGGCCTGACCGACATCGGCCAGCCCAAGCCGGGTGAAACCGTCGTAGTTGGCGCGGCCACCGGCCCGGTCGGCACCGTGGTCGGCCAGGTTGCCAAGCTGATGGGCTGCCGTGCAGTTGGCGTGGCCGGTGGCGCGGAGAAGTGTGACTACGCAGTGAAGGAACTGGGCTTTGACGCCTGCATCGACCACAAGGATCCGGCACTGGCCGAGAAACTGGCGGCCGCCTGCCCGGATGGCATTGACGTGTATTTCGAGAACGTTGGAGGCAAGGTGTTCGACGCGGTGATGCCGCTGCTCAACGCCCACGCCCGCATCCCGCTGTGCGGTCTGATCGCCCAGTACAACATGACCTCGCTGCCAGACGGCCCGGACCGCATGCCGCAACTGATGCGCCTGATGCTGAGCCAGCGTATCCGCATGCAGGGTTTCATCATTTTCGACAACTACGGCCACTGCTACCCGGACTTCCTCAAGGCGATGACGCCCTGGGTGGCCGAAGGCAAGGTGCGCGTCAAGGAAGACCGCGTGGACGGTCTGGAGAACGCCCCCGAAGCATTCATGGGCCTGCTCGAAGGCAAGAACTTTGGCAAGCTGGTGGTCAAGATCGCCGACTGATCAACCCCTCTGCCCGTCTCAGGACGGGCAGACGTCCCGTTCGGCCGTGTTGAGCTCCTCTAGATAGGCGCTCAGTCGTGCCTGCTGGTCCGCACTGAGGTGCAAGCCCAGTTTGCTGCGCCGCCAGAGCAGCGTTTCGGCATCCAGCGCCCACTCGTGCTCACGCAGGTATTTCACCTCGCGCTCGGTCAGCCCGGCGCCAAACTCCTCGCCCATGTCCGGGGCACAGCGCATACCCCGCAAAAAGACCCGACACAGGGTGCCGTAGCTGCGCACGTAACGGGCAATCTGCGCCTCATCCAGCCAGCGATACTCGGCGCGCAGTTCGGCGTGCAGGCTGGTCTGCGATTCGAAGTCTCCGCCAATCAGCGCGTGCTCAGCCGTCCAGGCCTTGCCGGCCTGCGGGAACCAGCGGGCCAACTGGTCCACCGCGTTCTCTGCCAACCGCCGGTAGGTTGTCAGCTTGCCGCCAAACACGGCGAGCAGCGGTGCCTGATCGATCCCTCCGTCCAGCGTCAGACTGTAGTCTCGGCTGACCTCCGAGGGCTTGGCGGTGTCGGTGCTGATCAGCGGCCGGACCCCGGCAAAGCTGTGCACCACATCCCCGGCACGCAACTGACGCTTGAAGTGGGCATTGACCACGCTGATCAGGTAGTCGACCTCAGACGCATCCGGCTTGACCTCCGATGGATCACCCTGAAAGTCGACGTCGGTCGTGCCGATCAGCGAAAACGCGCCCTCGTAGGGCAGAACAAACACAATGCGCTTGTCCTCGTTCTGCAGAATATAGGCTTCTTTGCCGCGATGGATCTGCGGCACCACGATATGACTGCCCTTGACCAGCCGCACACCATGCGGCGAGCGCTGGTCGATCACCCGCTCCATCACCCGCGCAGCCCAGGGGCCGGAGGCATTGACCAGCGCCCGAGCGGTCACCCGCTCAAGCTTGCCGTCAGGGCCCAGCAGGTCGATTTCCCAGAGATCGTTACGACGCCTCGCCGACTCGCAGCGGGTATGCAGGCGAATGTCAGCACCCAGACTGGCTGCCTGCACCGCATTCAACGCAACCAGCCGCGAATCGTCAGCCCAGCAGTCGGAATACTCGAAGGCGTGACTGATCACCGGATTGAGAATGCCCTGCCCGTTCAGCTCCAGCGCTTTGGAGCGCGGCAGAGTGATCCCCCGATGCAGATGGTCGTAGAGAAACAACCCCGCACGCAGCATCCAGCGCGGACGCAAATGGGGTCGGTGCGGCAGCACAAAGCGCAGCGGCCAGATCAGGTGCGGTGCCTTGGCCATCAGCACCTCGCGCTCGCCCAGCGCCTCGCGCACCAAACGAAAATCGAACTGTTCGAGGTAGCGCAGCCCCCCGTGCACCAGCTTGCTGCTGGCCGACGAGGTATGGGCGGCAAGGTCGTGCTGCTCGCACAACAGCACCGAAAGCCCCCTGCCTGCCGCATCCACCGCGATGCCACTGCCATTGATACCGCCACCAATGACGACCAGATCCACTAGTTTGGAGGATCTTGTTTGCGCAGCTTGGCGCTCATCCGGATGGGGTGGCAGCATGGGGGCTCCTTTGTTATTCGTTTTCAACCGCACGCAGCAGTGTGCAACGAGGACTGTGTCAGCGACAAGACACCCGCTGTGACGGTGCACTCAGTATGCACCCGCCCCTTGGCCGTTTCCCGCGCGCGGTTTACCCTTGGGAAGCACTGTTTTCTCAAAGTACCGCGGACGCGACATGACTCCTGCCACCAAACTGCTCGACAAGGCCAAGGTTGCCTATCAGTTACATCGCTACACCCACGATCCTCAGGCAGAGTCTTACGGCACCGAAGCCGCCGACAAGCTAGGGCTGGAGCACGGGCGCGTATTCAAGACCCTGCTGGCCGCCACCGAAACCGGCGAACTGCTGGTCGCCGTAGTGCCGGTCTCCGACAAACTGAACCTCAAGGCGCTCGCCACTGCCGCCGGGGCCAAGAAAACCGCGATGGCGGATCCCGCCGCCGCCCAGCGCAGCACCGGCTATCTGGTCGGCGGCATCAGTCCGCTCGGGCAGAAAAAACGCCTGCGCACCTTTATCGACGCCAGCGCTGCCAACTGGCCCAGCATGTACATCAGTGGCGGCCGCCGTGGGCTCGAAATCGAACTTGCGGCAGCCGATTTGCAACAACAGACCAGCGCCCTGCTCTGCGAGCTGTGCCGCGACTGACCACTTCCAGACAAAACCAATAACAGGACACCTCCATGGCCAAGCCGATCCTCGCCATCGACCAGGGCACCACCAGCAGCCGCGCCATTTTGTTCAGCGCAAGCGGCCGCCCAGAGCACGTTGCCCAGCAGGAATTCGCCCAGCACTTTCCGAACGACGGCTGGGTGGAACACGATGGCGAAGAGATCTGGAGTTCAACGCTCGCGGTCTGCCGCGAGGTGCTGGAAAAAGCCGGCATCAGCGCCAGCGAGGTAGCCGGGATCGGCATCACCAACCAGCGCGAAACCACCCTGGTGTGGGACGCCGCCAGCGGCGAGCTGCTCTATCGCGCCATTGTCTGGCAGGATCGCCGCACCGCCAGCTACTGTGCCGAACTCAAGGCCGCCGGCCATGAGGCGATGATCAGCGAGCGCACCGGATTGCTGATCGACCCGTATTTTTCCGCCACCAAGCTGCGCTGGATTCTGGATAACGTGCCGGGCGCACGCGCGCGTGCCGAGCGCAATGAACTGCGTTTCGGCACCGTAGACTGCTTCCTGCTCTGGCGCCTGACCGGCGGCAAGGTCCACCGCACCGACGCCACCAACGCCTCACGCACCATGCTGTTCAATATCCACACGCAGCAGTGGGATGAAGACCTGCTGCAATTGCTCGATATCCCCGCCAGCCTGCTGCCCGAGGTCATGGACAGCGCCGCCGACTTTGGTAAGACCGCGCCCGATGTACTTGGCGCCAGCATTCCGGTCTGCGGCATCGCCGGCGACCAGCAGGCTGCCCTGATTGGCCAGGCCTGCTTCCAGCCGGGTATGGTCAAGAGCACCTACGGCACCGGCTGCTTCATGGTAATGAACACCGGCAACACGCCGATTCGCTCGCAGAATCGCCTGCTGACCACGGTCGGTTATCGTCTTAACGGTCAGACCAGTTACGCGCTGGAGGGCAGCATTTTCGTCGCCGGCGCAGCCATCCAGTGGCTGCGCGACGGTCTCAAGCTGATCCAGCACGCGGGCGAAACCGAAGCCCTCGCCCGCCAGGCTGGTGAGCACACCGGTGTCTATCTGGTGCCCGCCTTTACCGGCCTTGGCGCACCCTACTGGGACCCGACCGCCCGCGGCGCCATCTTCGGCCTGACTCGCGATACCGGCATCGCCCAGATCGTCGCGGCTGGCCTGCAATCGGTCTGTTTCCAGACCCGCGACCTGCTCGAAGCCATGCAGGCCGATGGCGCACAGAGCACAGCCGCCCTGCGTGTGGACGGCGGAATGGTGATCAACAACTGGGTGGTACAGGAGCTGGCCAATATCCTGGGCGTCACCGTCGACCGCCCGCAGGTCACCGAAACCACGGCGCTCGGTGCGGCCTATCTGGCCGGCCTGCAGCTCGGCATATTCAAAGACCTCGACGATATCGCCAGCCACTGGGCCTGCGAGCGCACCTTCGCGCCCGAGATGGCGGAAACCCAGCGCGATGCCTTGTATGAAGGCTGGCTGGATGCGATTCGGCGGGTGCGGGAGTAATAACGCCGCATACCACGCCCCCCGCAACGATCGGCGCAAGGTACATCCGCTCGGGCACGGCACGCCGTGCCCGGGGGTTAGTTCAGCCCCAATAACCCACGCAGGGTCGACAGCTCTTCCGCCAGCACCGTCACCGGCCCGACCAGCGCACGGCGATCACGTTCGCTGACCTTGTCGTAGGACGCATACCCACTGCTGGCATCACCCTCAATCAGGTAGTAATGCGCCAGGGTGTGTTCGATGGCGGTGAAGTTTTCTTCGATACGTGCAACAAACGCCGGATCTTCCTGCGCCGCCAGCGGTTTGACCAGTTCGAAGATCTTCTTCGAGCCATCCAGATTGCCCTGGAAGTCCCACAGGTCGGTGTGGCTGTAGCGATCTTCTTCACCGGAGACCTTGGTCGCGGCGACCTCTTCCATCAACGCGGCAGCGCCACCCACCACTTTCTCCGGCGGGAAGGTCAGGTCCTGCACACTCTGCTCCAGAGTCTCGACATCACTCATCAGGCGCTCGGCATAGTCGCCCAGGCCAGCAGTGCTGTGCTCGTGAAACAGCCCGTACTCCAAACGGTGAAAACCGGTGAAGGTCGGGTCCTGCACGCCATGCTCGTAGTCGTCGTCACGGGCGTCGATGCTGGCATCCAGATCGGCAAACAGTTCGGCAATTGGTTCGATGCGCTCGTAGTAAACGCGGGTCGGTGCGTACAGCTGCTGGGCACGCTGCAGGTCGCCGGCCTTGATGGCATCGGTGAACTCACGGGTGTGGCTGCTGAACTGCTCCAGGTTGTCGAGCACGTAAAGCTTGTAGTCGGTAATCGGATTGACCAGATCCTGCGGTGCCACAGTAGCCTGTGCCTGCATGGCAACCAGCCCGAAGGCAGCGGCGGTAATGACGGTGCGAAGGTTAGACATTGTCCTGCTCCTGAATAGACGTATTAAGGCCAATCACGAATGGCGCTGGCTGGCAGCCAGCATGCTGCTACCGAGGTAGTCCCCGGCTTGTACGCCCGGCAGCGTGAAGAAGTAGCCGCCGCCCACGGGCTTGATGTATTCCTCCAGCGGTTCACCATCCAGGCGCTTCTGCACGGTAATGAAACCGGCCTCCAGGTCCGCCTGATAGGCGATGAACAGCAAGCCCATATCCAGCTGACCGTTGGCTTCGACGCCGTTGGAGTAGTTGAACGGCCGGCGCAGAATCAGGTTGCGCTCACTGCCACGGGTGCGCGGGTTGGCCAGACGGATATGCGAGTCCAGTGGCGTCACCTTGCCGTCGGGGTCGTTGTCGTAGACCGGCAGATCGTGTTCGATGCCACCGTGCATGGGCGCGCCGCTATCGCGACGACGACCAAAGATGGCTTCCTGCTCCTGCAGCGGTGTGCGGTCCCAGCGTTCGACGAAGTTGCGGATGATGCGCACGGCCTGATAGCTGCCGTTGCGTGCCCATTCGGGCTCCTGGTTGCTGTGATCGACCCACACCACTTTCTGCATCAGGCCGCTGTTGTCTGCCGGCGGGTTGGCAGTGCCATCGCGGAAACCAAGGTAGTTGCGCGCACTCTCGGTCGAGCCGTCGGAGCGCGGCGCCATGACCGGCACCGTGCCTTCCTGTTTCCAGCGCAGCATCAGCATGCCGGGGGTGTTCTTGATGATGTCGCGCAGGGCGTGAATGGTGGTGCCCTCGGTATTGGCGCAGAACTGCAGGGAAATATCACCGTGGCAACGATCCGCATCCAGCGCATCGTTGGAGAACGCGACCATGCGCTGCAGGTGACGGGGTTTGACCGCGTCCAGCCCGAAGCGGTCATCGAACAGCGAAGCGCCGACCGACAGCGTGATGGTTAGCCCGTCGGGGTCGATGCTGGGGCCGAGGATGCCGGAATCCACCGGAGGGTAGCGCGGGTCGCGCTGCTCATAGGTGCCGCCCTGTGTCAGAAAAGCAATGCGCTCGGTCAGCGTGCGCAGCAGGCGCTCCAGCCCGGCTTGATCTGTCGCCAGCACATCAAAGCTGGCCAACATGCCAACCGCCGGGCGCGGGGTGGTAATGCCCTGCTGCTGGACGCCATAAAACGGGTGGGATTGATGGGTTGCCGAGCTGGACGGCGCATCGGTTACGTCCGCTGTACGCGGCTGCTGACTGGCCAACGCACCGCCACTCAGGGCCGTCGCAGCAGCACCGATACCCGCAGCGCCCAGACCTTGCAGAAAGCGGCGACGATTAAGGCCCGAGAACGGGCAGCCCGGTGAAAGGTCATCATGATCACTCATAAATACTCCCGATGCGGAATGTCAGTAGGCGCTGGCCAGCAACGCGTTAACGCTGGCCAACTGGTCGGCCAACTGCTGGCTGGCCTGCAATAGGATTTGGGTGTCAGCGGCGGGCACCTGCTCGGCCAGCGACGCATTGGCCGCCTGCAGGGCCTCAGACTCCAGCGGGTGCGCCTGCCGGAGAACCGGAAGCAGCAGCGATACGACCTTGTCGATGCCTGCCTGCAAGCCCTGCAGATCACTGCGCGCCCTGCTGCTGAGCTGCTCGCTGTTCTGCTGCTGGTCGTGCCAGGCCTGCAATACCCGACCGGCGCCATTGGCCAGTTGGGAGGCCGGCACACCCTGGGCACTCAAACGTGACCGCAGAGCGCCCACATCGGCGCTCAGTTGCTTGACCACAGGCAGCAACCCGGCAGTGCTTTGCTGCTCGAACAGGCCATAAGCCAGGCGTTCAAAGCCGCGAAAATCGGCATCCTGTTCGCGCTCGGCGAAGTACTCGGCGCGGGCATTCAGGCGCTGATCCAGATCGCTGAACAGCCCCACCGCCAGCGCCATGTGCTGATCGATTGCTCGGGCCTGCAGCCAGGCTTGCTGCGCCGCGTCCAGGTTGTCGTCGGCAATTTGCTGCTGCAGGTCACCCACCGCACGCGCCAGCGCACGGCCTTCCAGCGTCAGATAGACGCGGTACTCAGCCAACGGGCCGATCAGTGCGCGTGCGGACAGATCGGCGGCAACGGTCTGCCCGGCGACCGCCGTCACCGTCAGCGTCCCGCGCGGATTACTGAGCAGGCCACAGGTCATCTGGTATTCACCGGGCAGCAACCTGGCTGTCAGTTGCTGATGCAGGCCGGGAGCGATGTTCTCCCGTTCCTCCAGCACCATCACGCCATCGAGAATTTCCCACTCGATCCCACGCTCACTCTCGTTGATCACGGTAAAGCGTTGAGCACCGGCAGGCACGGTAAGCGTGTTCGGCGTACAACCACTGGCGTCAATGGTGATCTGGTGGGTATCAGCCGTGTCGGTTGACGACTTCGAACCCAGCGACAAATAGAAAATACCCAGCGCGCCGAGCATCAGCACGGCAGCACCAGCCATGCCAGCCCGCAACGCAAGCGGCGACGGAGCAGAAGCAGAAGCAGAAGGATCAGACATCAGGACACTCGCAGGCTGTGTTGGACAGGTGTAAAACTCAACCACCAACCCGCGCTGCGGCAGGTCTAGCGAGCTGCGCAGTACCGGGTCGGAAGAAGAAGAACAGGGTGATCAGCAAGAAGCCGAGATAGGCGACGACTTCACTGACACTGGGCGCAGGCTGATAGCCGAAAATACCGGCAAACAGGCTGCCCAGCGGGGTATCCAGCGGCAGCCATTCGCTCAGATCGAAGACAATGCGTTGGCCGTGATTCCACAGGCCCGCCTCGTGCAATGCACGTACCGCTCCCGAGAACAAACCAGCAGCCACCAGCAGAATGAACAGGCCGGTGCCACGGAAAAAGTGTTTCAGGTTCAAGCGCAGGCTGCCACGATAGAACGCCCAACCGCCCAGCACCGAGCATAGAACGCCAAGCAGTGCCCCCAGCGGCGCGCCGGTGCCCCGCCCCTGCTGAAACACGGCCAGCAAGAAGAACACCGACTCAAGCCCCTCACGGGCAACCGCCAGAAAGACCATGCCGATCAACGCCCAGGTTTGCCCCTGGCCGGCCTGAAACGCTTGGTCCAGCGCGCCAGTCAGCTCACTGCGCAGCCCCTGCGACGCGCGCCGCATCCAGAACACCATCCAGGTCAGCACGCCGACGGCAATCAAACCGACAGCCGCTTCAAACATCTCCTGCTGACGCTGGGGAAACTCGGCGCTGACGAACTGCAGGACCGCGCCACCGAGCAGCGCTAATGTGACAGCGAGGAAAATGCCGGTCCAGATAACCGGCATCCAGGCGGCACGCCCGGTCTGACGGAGGTAGCTGGCGATGATGCCAACGATCAGCGCAGCCTCGAGGCCTTCGCGCAGCATGATCAGGAAAGGTACAAGCATGGAAATCAGTCGCATTTGAGAATGAATTTGAATACGACCAGATCATACATGTAACAAAATATGTAAAAAACCACTTCAGCGTATCCAGATCAGAAACGCTGATTTTCATCTGAAGCATCAAGGAATAGCCCGGTATCAGCCGCAGAGGGCCGCCGAACGGGCAACGGCACGGGCCACGCTGGAGTGTGGTCTTTCAGCGCCGGGAAGTTCGGCTCCCGCTCGATAGGCAGACCTGTGTGCCAAACCATGGCCGAGCAGGAGCTCGGCCTTCCCGAAAATCGCAGTCTCCGGGAGGGTCGAGCTCCCGCTCGACTGGCAGACCTGTGTGCCAAACCATGGCCGAGCAGGAACTCGGCCTTCCCGGAAAACGCAGACTACGGAAGGGCCGGCTTCCGCTCGACCGGCGGACCTGTGCGCCAACCCATGGCCGAGCAGGAGCTCGGCCTTCCCGGAAAATGCAGACTACGGGAGGGTCGGCTTCCGCTCTACTGGCAGCCCCGTGCGCCAACCCATGGCCGAGCAGGAGCTCGGCCTTCCCGGAAAACGCAGACTACGGGAGGGTCGAGCTCCCGCTCGACCGGCGGACCTGTGCGCCACCCCATGGCCGAGTAGGAGCTCGGCCTTTCCGGAAAATGCAGACTACGGGAGGGTCGAACTCCCGCTCGACCGGCGGACCTGTGCGCCAACCCACGGCCGAGCAGGAGCTCGGTCTTTCCAGACAGCATCTTGTCTTCCACTCAGCCAAGCAGGCCCGAGAATGGCAGAAACGCGACCAGATCACCGGGGCTGAAGGTTTGCCCGGCTGGCACCCGTAACAGGCCACTGGCGCGACTGGCGCTGCTGAGCACACCGGAGCTTTGATTGCCCGACAGCATTACGCGGCCGTCTTCGACATGCGCACGCAGGTACTCCTCACGACTGCCAGCGCGGCTCCAGGGGAACCCGGAAGGCAAGGTATAGGCGGGCGCGGCCACCTCCGCTGCGCCAAGGCGAGTCAACAGATAGGGGCGCACCAGCAGCAAAAACGTGACCAGCGTTGCCGCCGGATTTCCGGGCAGACCGAGCACGGGTACACCGGCGTAATGCCCCAGCGTAAACGGCTTGCCCGGTTTGATCGCCAGCTTCCACAGAGCGACCTCACCGGCCTCGCGCAACGCCTGCCCGAGGCAATCCGCCTCACCGACCGACACCCCGCCGGAGGAAATGATCACGTCGGCCTGCTCTGCCAATTGCTGCAACCGGCTGCGGGTGGCATCGAGATCGTCCGGCAGTATGCCGGCGTCGATCACCGTCTGCTCCAGCCCCTGCAGCAGACCGATCAGGGTGAAGCGATTGCTGTTGTAGATCTGCCCGGGGCTCAGCGGCTGTCCCGGTTCGACCAGCTCATCCCCGGTCGATACCACTGCTACTCGCAGCGGCTTGCGCACCCTGACCTGATCTATCCCAACCGAGGCAATCACCCCCAGATCCTGCGGCCGCAGCCGGGTTCCGGCGGCCAGCAACGGCTGACCGGCAACAACGTCCTGCGCTTGGCGTCTGACGTTGTCGCCTGCAGCCACCGGTTCCAGCAGGCGCACCCGGCCATCCGCCAGCGGCTCGGCATTCTCCTGCATCTGCACAGCATTGGCGCCAGCAGGCAAGGGTGCACCGGTAAAGATGCGTACGCAGGTGCCAGGTTGCAGCGCCGCCGGCGCAACCCCGGCGGTGATGCGTTGACTGACCGGCAGGCCATCAGCCATCGCCTGCGCCAGATCAGCCTCGGCCAGCGCGTAACCGTCCATCGCACTGTTGTCCCAGGGCGGTACGTCGATGGCAGAACAGACCGGCTCGGCCAGAACCTGGCCCAGCGCATCGGTCAGCGACAACACCCGCACGGGCTGCTGATGGGCGGCCGCGCTGGCGAGCAGTCGCTGCAGGGCCTCGGCAACCGGCATCAGGCTCATGCGCGGCGACCGTCCTGGTCCGGATTGCCCAGATGCTGCACGAAATTGCACGGGCGGGTGCGGCTGTCCAGCTGGGTTTCGAGAATCCGCGTCCACGCGGTACGGCAGGCATTGGATGAGCCCGGCATGCAGACCACCAGCGTGCGGTTGGCCAAGCCAGCCAGCGCGCGGGACTGCAGCGTGGACGTGCCGATATCTTCATAGGACACCTGACGGAACAGCTCACCAAAGCCATCGACCTGCTTGTCCAGCAGCGGCGCGATGGCCTCAGGGGTGCTGTCACGGCCGGTAAAGCCGGTGCCACCGGTGATCAACACCACCTCAACTGCCGGGTCTGCGATCCAGGCCGACACCAGTGCGCGCATCTGATAACGGTCGTCGGGCAGCAGTTGGCGATCGGCCAAACGATGGCCGGCAGCGGTCAGACTGTCCACCAGCAGTTGGCCAGAGGTATCCGTTTCCAGGGTACGGGTGTCGCTGACGGTCAGCACGGCGATGCCAAGGGCAGCAAAGGGAGTATCAGGTGAGCAGCTCATGGATGGGGTTCCTTGCGTTCGGATAAAGCCGGACGGCAATCAGCAGAGGCGCTGCTTTCGTCCGCTACAGGCCCGGTGTTATAACACAGACCACACCAGCCAGAGCATTGAACATGTCAGCGTCACCCCGTATCAGCGCCCTGCTACTGGCCGGCGGCCAGGGCCGTCGCGTCGGCGGTGCAGACAAGGGCCTGCTCGCCTACCGCGGCGGCCCTGTCAGCGCTCATTTGAGCGCGCTGTTGCGCAGCGTGGCCGATGAGCTGCTGATCAGCTGCAATCGCAATGCTGAGCAATACCGGCAATGGGCTGACCGACTCGTGACCGACAGCAGCACCGACTATCCTGGCCCGTTGGCCGGCATTCTGAGCGGCCTGCGTGAGGCGCACGGCGATCAGCTTCTGGTGCTGCCCTGTGACATGCCGCTGATCGATCAAGCCTTGCTTGAGCAACTGCTTGGCCAAACCGATCCTGACCGACCGGTGTTTTTTCGCACCGGTGAACAGCCCCAGCCGCTGCCCTGCCTGATCCCGTGCAAGTTGCTGCCGGTGCTGGAAGACGCCTGGCTGCAAGGGGCGCGCAGCCCGCTGCGATGGTTGCGGGCAGTGGGCGCAATCTGCATCGATCTGGCCGCTGACGAACCACGCCTGACCAGCGCCAATACCCCTGCCCTGTGGCAGGCGTTGCAGTAACCCTGTGAAAAACAGTCGATTTTTTTTTGTTTGCCTCTTGTGCGATGACAAACTTTAGGTAAAATGCCGCCCACAACGGAGCGTAGCGCAGCCTGGTAGCGCGTCTCGTTCGGGACGAGAAGGTCGCTGGTTCGATTCCAGTCGCTCCGACCAACAGCAAAACCCCTGACTCATTGAGTCAGGGGTTTTTCTTTTTCTGCCATCTGAGGTCTGTTGCCGCTTCGCCTTGCCTGGCCGAAGAAGGGTCTCCGGCAGGCAGGTGAACGCAACGACGACAGGCTCTAATCAAGCATCTCGCGCAACACGTGATGCAGAATGCCGCCCGCCTTGAAGTAGGCGATCTCGTTGACGGTATCGATTCGGCAGAGCATCTCGAAGCTCACGCTATTACCATCGTCGCCGGTCGCCTCCACCGTCAACCGCTGCCCCGGCTTGAGCTCGTCGCTGATGCCCGTGATCTCGATCTGCTCGTGTCCGGTCAAGCCCAGCTCGGCCACGCTTTGACCATCGACAAACTGCAGCGGCAACACCCCCATACCGACCAGGTTGGAACGGTGGATGCGCTCGAAGCTCTCGGCCAGAACGGCCTTCACACCGAGCAGATTGGTGCCCTTGGCCGCCCAATCCCGGCTTGAACCGGTGCCGTACTCCTTGCCGGCCAGCACCACCAGCGGCGTGCCATCCTGCTGATAGCGCATGGCTGCATCATAGATCGACATCCGCTCACCGGAAGGCACATGAATGGTCTCACCGCCCTCCTCGCCACCGAGCATCCGATTGCGGATACGGATGTTGGCGAAGGTGCCGCGCATCATCACTTCGTGGTTACCACGTCGCGAACCGTAAGAGTTGAAGTCGGCCGGTTCGACGCCCAGCGACTGCAGATACTCACCTGCCGGCGAGCTTGCCTTGATGTTACCGGCCGGCGAAATGTGGTCGGTGGTAATCGAATCGCCGAATACCGCCAGCACCCGCGCGCCGGTAACCGGCTGCAGGGGTTCAAGTGGCTCGTCGATAGCATCAAAGTACGGCGGATTTTTCACGTAGGTCGAGGCATCATCCCAGGCATAGGTCTTGCCCTCGCTGACGCTGATTGAGCGCCAGTGATCATCTCCGGTAAACACGTCGGCATAGCGAGTGCGGAACATCTCGTCTTCGACCAGCGCCACTGCCTCGGCGATCTCGGCGTTGGTCGGCCAGATGTCCTTGAGAAACACCGGGCGGTTGTCCTGATCCAGGCCGAGCGGCTCCTCACGCAGGTTGATTCGGGTGTTGCCGGCCAGCGCGTAGGCCACCACCAGCGGCGGCGACGCCAACCAGTTGGCCTTGACCTGCGGATGCACCCGCCCTTCGAAGTTACGGTTGCCGGACAGCACCGCCGACACGGCCAGATCGTGTTCACTGACAACCCGCGCCACCTCGTCGGGCAGCGGCCCGGAGTTGCCGATACAGGTGGTGCAGCCATAGCCCACCAGATTGAATCCGAGCGCGTCAAGACTCTCGGTCAGACCGGCTTTGTTCAGATAGTCGGTCACCACCTTGGAGCCTGGCGCAAGCGATGACTTGACCCAGGGCTTGCGCTGCAGGCCCCGCTCTACAGCCTTTTTGGCCAGCAAACCGGCGGCCATCATCACACTCGGATTGGAGGTATTGGTGCAGGAGGTAATCGCGGCGATCACCACGGCGCCGTGGTCCAGCGGGTATTCCTTGCCATCCAGCTGCACCGTGGCATGGGCATTCGGGCCGCCGACGGCGGTACCGGCACCGCCTTCACTTTCCAGCCGAGCCTGCTCGGTATCAGCCGGTGCGAGCTGCAGCGCCAGCAGTGCATCGAAGGCTTCGGGCACATCCGGCAGGGCCACCCGATCCTGAGGTCGACGCGGACCGGCCAGGCTGGCCTCCACGGTACTCATGTCCAGGTGCAGGCTGTCGGTAAACGCCGGCTCATCGCCCGCCTCGCGCCATAGTCCCTGCGCCTTGCAATAGGCTTCTACCCGCTGCACCACCGCATCAGGGCGGCCGCTGAGGCGCAAATAGCGCAGAGTCTCGTCATCCACCGGGAAGAAACCACAGGTCGCACCGTACTCCGGCGCCATGTTGGCAATGGTCGCCCGATCCGCCAGCGGCAGGTCGGCCAGACCATCACCATAGAATTCAACAAACTTGCCGACCACGCCCTTGCTGCGCAGCATCTGAGTAACGGTCAGCACCAGATCGGTAGCCGTGATGCCCTCGCGCAGGCGGCCGGTCAGTTTGAAACCGATCACTTCCGGGATCAGCATCGAAACCGGCTGCCCGAGCATGGCCGCCTCGGCCTCGATACCGCCGACGCCCCAGCCCAGCACACCCAGCCCATTGATCATGGTGGTGTGCGAGTCGGTACCGACCAGGGTGTCAGGCCAGGCCCACTGCTCACCGTCCACTTCGGCGGCCCAAACGGTCTGGGCCAGGTACTCCAGATTGACCTGGTGACAAATGCCTGTGCCCGGCGGCACCACGCGAAAGTTCTGAAAGGCCTTCTGCCCCCAGCGCAGGAATGCGTAACGCTCACCGTTACGCTGCATCTCGATCTCAACGTTGTCATGAAAGGCCGAGTCGCTGGCAAAGCGATCAACCATCACCGAGTGGTCGATGACCAGATCGACCGGCGACAGTGGATTAATCTGCTCCGGATCGCCACCAGCCCGCGCAACCGCATCACGCATGGCGGCCAAATCTACTACCGCCGGCACCCCGGTAAAATCCTGCATCAACACCCGCGCCGGCCGGTACTGAATTTCACGGTCGGATCGACGCTGCTCCAGCCACTGGCTTACGGCGCGAATATCATCCAGCGTGACCGTCTCGCCATCCTCATTACGCAGCAGATTCTCCAGCAGCACCTTGAGCGACTTGGGCAGTTGCTCTATGCCGCTCAAGCTGGCGGCCGCGCGCTTCAGCGAGTGGTACTGGTAGTGCTCGCCGGACACATCCAGCGTATCGAGCGTACTCAGGCTATTGGCTTGGGTCATGCGATAAACCTCCTTGCACCGGCACGCTGCCGGTATGGATTGCTATACTCTGCTGCACGGTTCGGCGAGGCCTCTGGCAGAGGCCCGCGACGATGGCACGTGATCTTCCAAAGCTAGCAGACAAAACGCCGCATAACATTTGAAATGCCGCCCTACAGCCATCGAACTCACTGCCGATATACCAGCTTAGACAACAGTCAGTCCGCTACTGCTCCCGGACAGACACTCAAGGACATTCGCCGATGCGTAACAATCAACCCGTAACCCAGCGTGAACGAAGCTTTGCGGCGGACCAGCGTCTGATCTCGACCACTAATCTCAAGGGCGTCATCACCTATTGCAACGACGTTTTCGTCGAGATCAGTGGTTTTACCCGCGAAGAGCTGGTCGGCACATCTCACAACCTCGTGCGCCATCCTGACGTTCCGCCAGCGGTCTTCGCTCATATGTGGGCCGACCTGAAAGCCGGCAAGGCGTGGATGGGCATCGTCAAGAATCGCTGCAAGAACGGCGACCATTACTGGGTCAATGCCTTCGTCACACCGATCTGGGAAAACGGCCAGATTACCGGCTATGAATCGGTGAGGGTCAAACCCACTGCCGGTCAGATCGAACGCGCTGCCGCGCTTTACCAGCGCCTGGCTCGGGGCGGCAATGCAGTTCAGGGCGACTTTGCGGGTATGGCCCTTCAGGTCCTGCCATCGGTCCTGGCCATGGCAGCCAGCGGTGCCGCTGGCACCCTGTTCGGCTGGCCGGGCGTAGCCGTCGCTGCCCTTGCCGGCCTGCCGGCAGGCTATGCGATGAAATCGGCACTGGAACACCGCCTGCAGCGCATCGTCAAAATGGCAGGCAACAGCATCAGCGATCCCCTGCTGGCGCAAATGTATACCCCGTTTCGCGGCGCAATGGGCCAGTTGGAGATGGCCATTCACAGCCAGCAGGCTCGCCTGCAGACCTGTCTTACCCGGGTTGGTGACAGCGCGGCACGCCTCAAAGAACAGGCGCAGGAGGCCAGCGAGATTGCCCGTCGCAGCAGCGAAGGTCTGGCCCAGCAGCGCGCCGAAACCGACCAGGTCGCAACCGCTATCAACCAGATGGCAGCCGCGACTCTGCAGGTCTCCGGCAACGTGCAAAGCGCTGCTGATGCAACCCGCGACGCGGCCGATCTGGCGGTACAGGGCAAGCGGCTCGCCAGCAATGCACGCATCGCCATCGAGAACCTCTCCGGCGCAGTTGATTCAGCCAGTACTGTCACCAATAAGCTGGCTTCCGATGCTCGCGAGATCGGCACCGTGGTGGACGTCATCAAGGGCATCGCCGAGCAGACCAATCTGCTGGCTCTTAACGCCGCCATCGAAGCGGCGCGCGCTGGTGAGCAGGGGCGCGGTTTCGCCGTGGTTGCCGACGAGGTTCGTGCCCTGGCCAGCCGTACCGCTGAATCGACAGAGCAGATTCACAGCCTGATCGCCAATCTGCAGCAGGCAGCCCAGAGCACCGTCGACACCATGCAGGCCGGCAACGAGCAGGCCGAGCGCGGTGTCGCTCAGGTCGCTGAAGCCGACGAAGCACTGGAGGGGATTCGCCAGGCTATCGAGCGCATCAATGAGATGGCCGGTCAAATCGCCAGCGCAGCCGAGGAACAGAGCAGCGTTGCCGAAGAGATCAACCGTAACGTCACCAATATCGCTACCCTGGCAGACAGCACCGAGAAGCAGGCCAGCCGCAGCGCCGAACTCAGTGGCGAGCTGGCCAATACCGCGCAACGCCAGGTTAATCTGGTCGATCGTTTCAACCGACGCTAATCAGCCAGCCCAGCCAGCGCCGGCCGAGCCAAGCTCGGCCGGCCGACCTCACTGCCCCCATACCCCAGCTTTCCGACCACCTTATGCTGCCGTCACTCCGACGTTACCCACCCGTCTGGCGACGGTGCTAAACTGCCTGCCTTTGCCTGTGAAACAAGGATATATCCATGTGCGGAATCGTCGGTGCCACCGCCCAGCGTGACATCACTCCCATCCTGCTTGAGGGTCTGCGGCGTCTTGAGTACCGCGGCTACGACTCGGCTGGCGTCGCAGTCGTAGACAGTGCCGGCAGCATTCAGCGCATACGTGCCGTTGGCAAGGTTATCGAGCTGGAAAACGCACTGCAGGCCAAGCCGGTAAGCGGCCACCTCGGTATCGCCCACACACGCTGGGCCACTCACGGCAAACCGGCAGAACACAACGCACACCCTCACCTGTCCAGCGGACTGGCCATCGTCCACAACGGCATCATCGAGAACCACGCGCCGCTGCGCAAACGGCTGCAGGATCTGGGCTACAGCTTTACGTCCGAGACCGATACCGAGGTCGTCGCTCACCTGCTGGCGCACCATTTTGCCGAAACCGGTGACATGCTCAGCGCGTTCCGCAGCACCCTGAGCGAGATTCACGGCGCCTACGCACTCGCCGTGATTCACGACTCCGAACCCGGGACTCTTTACTGCTCTCGCATGGGCAGCCCGCTGGTGATCGGTGAAGGCAGCGGCGAACATTATCTTGCCTCCGACCCGCTGGCACTGCTGCAGGTTACCGATCGCTTCCGCTATCTGGAGGAAGGCGACTACGCCCGCATCACGCTGACCAACTGCGAGATATGGGACCGCGCCGGCAACTCAGCCGATCGACCGGTCGTTCGCTATGAACACGCAGCCCACAGCCTGGACAAGGGCGAATACCGCCACTTCATGCTCAAGGAAATCTTCGAGCAGCCACAGGCCATCAGCGACACCCTGGCCGGCACACTGGGCGACGATCACGTACTGACCGCGATCCTCGGCCCTGAGGCGGAAACCCGTCTGGCAGACATCGCCAACATCCATATCGTTGCCTGCGGCACCAGCTACCATGCCGGTCTGGTCGCCCGCTACTGGATCGAAGAACAGGCCGGTATTCCCTGCCAGGTCGAAGTTGCCAGCGAATTCCGCTACCGCAGTGTCGTGGTTCCGGCCAATACCCTGCTGATAACGATTTCCCAGTCTGGCGAGACCGCAGACACCCTGGCCGCGCTGCGTTACGCCAAGGATCAGGGCTACCTGGCCACCCTCGCAATCTGCAACGTCGCCGGCAGCTCGCTGGTGCGCGAAGCCGACTGGCGCTTGCTGACCCATGCCGGCCCGGAAATTGGCGTCGCCTCAACCAAGGCCTTTACTACCCAGCTGGTTTCGCTGCTGTGGTTGACCACCGCTCTGGCACAGGCGCGCGGCCAGAGCCAGTTCGTCGCCCGTAACGTCGATGCCCTGCGCAAGCTGCCGGCACTGACAGAACAGGTGCTTGCGCTGGAGCCGGCCATCATTGCGCTGGCCGAACAGTTTGCCAACAAGCACCACGCTCTGTTTCTGGGCCGTGGCCCGCACTACCCCATTGCGATGGAAGGTGCGCTCAAGCTCAAGGAAATTTCCTATATTCACGCCGAGGCCTACGCCGCCGGCGAGCTGAAGCACGGCCCGCTGGCACTGGTGGATGAAGATATGCCGGTAGTCTCCGTTGCGCCGAGCGACAGCCTGCTGGAAAAGCTCAAGTCAAACCTGGAAGAAGTACGTGCCCGCGGTGGCCAGCTGATCAACTTTGCCTGCGAAACCATTGAGCAGAGCGCTGACCCGGAAGTCAGCAATATCCGGCTACCCTGGGTGGAAGATTGCATCTCGCCGATCATCTACACCCTGCCACTGCAGTTGCTGAGTTACCACGTCGCGCTGGTCAAGGGGACCGACGTCGACAAGCCGCGCAATCTGGCCAAATCCGTTACCGTCGAGTAATGGCGGTTGAGACTGCGGCGCATGTCTGACCACATGCGCCGCTACCGGAGACAAGCATGAAAACCGACACAGACACCATTCTGGTCACCGGCGGCGCCGGCTATATCGGCTCGCATACCTGCCTGCGCCTGCTCGAAAGCGACTACCAGGTCATCGTGCTGGACAACTTCAGCAACAGCTCGCCCGAGGCCCTGAAACGCGTGCAGGCTCTCACCGGCAAGACGCTCGACATCGTCACCGGCGATGTCAACGACAGCGATCTGCTGGACCGTCTGCTCGCAACAACGCAGATTGACGCCGTGATTCACTTTGCGGGGCTCAAGGCGGTGGGCGAGTCGGTTGCAGAGCCGCTGACGTACTACCACAACAACGTAAGCGGTGCGGTCACCCTGTTGCAGGCCATGCAGAAAGCCGGGGTGCATGACCTGGTGTTCAGTTCATCGGCCACTGTCTATGGCGACCCGGTCAGCCTGCCAATCACCGAAGATTTCCCCACCAGCGCCACCAATCCCTACGGCCGTTCCAAACTGATGATCGAGGAGATGCTGCGTGATCTCTACCGCAGTGACGCCAGCTGGAATCTGGCACTGCTGCGCTATTTCAACCCCGTCGGGGCACACCCAAGCGGGCAGATCGGTGAAGACCCGGCAGGGATTCCCAATAACCTGCTGCCTTACATCGCCCAGGTTGCCGTCGGCCGCCGCGATCATCTGAGCGTCTTTGGCGGCGACTACGACACCCCCGATGGCACCGGCGTGCGCGACTATATCCACGTCATGGACCTGGCAGAGGGGCACGTCAAGGCGCTGCAATGGCTTGCACGCCGGCAGGGTCTGGCTGCCTTCAACCTGGGCACCGGCAACGGATACTCCGTACTCGACATGCTGCATGCCTTCGAACGAGCCTGCGGCAAGACGCTGGCCTACCAGATTGTCGACCGGCGTCCCGGCGACGTAGGCAGCTGCTATGCCGACCCTGCCCTCGCTGCTCGTGAACTCGGCTGGCGCGCGGAGCGCGATGTCGACGCCATGTGTGTTGACGCCTGGCGCTGGCAACAGCAGAACCCCAACGGCTACCGGTGAACTGCCTAGGGCATATCGGGTCACAACAATCTCACGCAGACCAATAGTGTGATGAGTTCGAAGGCATGATGCTGCGCGCCCGGCTATCCTCACCAGGAAGCACTGCATGCGGAGCGCTTGCCGACTCGATTCTTTATCGCACCAATAATATCGGGCTATTTCCGGGTCTGGATAACCGACAGATTGATGTGCCGACAGGCAATGGGCAATGGGCAATGGGCAATGCACAAAATTGACCTCAAACTGTATCGGATAATAGCCATTTAGCATCACGTATACTCGCACCTGTTTTGTTACATTGGAGAGCAAGATGCTCAAGGAAAGACTGATTGGATTGAGTTACGCCCAGAAGCGCTCTATCCAGATTGTTGCGGACCTGCTTCTGATCTGGGCTGCCCTGTGGCTGGCACTGTTCCTGCGCCTGGGTGGCGAAACCAACTGGGTATTCCCCACGAGCGAACAACGTCTGCTGTTTGTCCTCGCGCCGGCACTCGCACTGCCTATCTACATTCGCATGGGCATGTACCGCGCGGTAATGCGCTACTTCGGCAGTCAGGCGCTGCTGTGTATTTTCAAGGCGGTAACGCTGTCGTTCCTGGCCCTGGTAATGGTGGTACTGGCAGCGCGCGACAGCGGCTGGGATATCCTGTTTCCGCGCTCGGCCATGGTTTCATACTGGTGGCTATCGCTGCTGTTGATCGGCGGCTTGCGCCTTGCTGCCCGTGAGTACTTCATGGGCGACTGGCTTATGGGCGCGGGTCCTCGACCGCAGCAGACCGCTGTCGATCAGGAGGCCGGCGTGCCGGTAGCGATTTTCGGTGCCGGGGCGGCAGGCAATCAGTTGCTGGCGTCGCTGCGTCTGGGGCGAATGTATAAACCCAAGGCCTTCATTGACGACGATCCCAGTCTGGTCGGGCGGGTGATAGGCGGGTTGCCGGTGTACTCCTCCGAGCACATTGCAAAATTGATCGCCGAGGCGGATATCAAGGAAGTCCTGCTGGCCATTCCGTCCGCGACGCGAGCAACCCGGCAACAGATCCTGTATCGCCTGGCCGGATTTCAGGTTCACGTGCGCAGTATCCCGGGGATCATGGATATTGCCAGCGGCAAGGTGAAGGTTGACGACCTGCAGGAAGTGGACATTGCCGATCTGCTGGGGCGTGACCCTGTCGAACCGGTCGAGCAACTGATGGACTTCTGCATTCGGGACAAGGTCGTGCTGGTAACGGGCGCCGGTGGCTCCATCGGCAGTGAGCTGTGCCGCCAGATCGTCAATGCCGGTCCGACCAAGCTTGTCCTGTTTGAGCACAACGAGTTCGGTCTGTATGCCATTCATACCGAGCTGCAGGGCTGGATCAACGCCCAGCAGCTGCCAATAGAACTGATCCCGATTCTGGGCTCGGTGCGCAACAGTGGCCGCCTGGTCGACGCCATGGCTGCCTGGAAGGTGAACACGGTCTACCATGCCGCCGCCTACAAGCATGTTCCCATGGTCGAGCACAATGTGGCCGAAGGGATCATGAACAACGTGTTCGGCACTCTGAAAGTCGCTCAGGCGGCGATTCGCTGCGGCGTGCAGAACTGTGTACTGATCTCTACCGACAAGGCCGTTCGTCCAACCAATGTGATGGGTGCGACCAAACGCCTGGCGGAAATGGTATTGCAGGCGCTCAGCGCCGAGTCTGCACCGAATCTGTGGGGCGACGATAGCGGCGTGCCGGTGCTCAACCGCACCCGCTTTACCATGGTGCGTTTTGGTAATGTGCTGGGCTCGTCTGGGTCGGTGATCCCGCTGTTTCGCTCACAGATCAAGCGCGGCGGACCGATTACCGTCACCCATCCCGATATTACCCGCTACTTCATGACCATTCCCGAGGCTGCGCAGCTTGTTGTTCAGGCAGGCTCCATGGGAGAAGGCGGCGACGTGTTTGTGCTGGACATGGGCGAGCCAGTGCGCATTATCGAACTGGCACACAAGATGATCATGCTGTCGGGTCTGACCGTACGGGACGAGGTAGACCCCAACGGCGATATCGCCATTACCTTCACTGGCCTGCGCCCCGGGGAAAAGCTCTACGAAGAGCTGCTGATCGGCGACAACCCAGAACCGACCGCGCACCCCAAGATCCATCGGGCAAACGAGGAGTTCATCGACTGGCCAACCCTGCGTGACGTACTGAACCGTATGAGTCAGGCGGTGAAAGCAGATGCCTATGATGATGTCCGGGCCTTGCTGCTGGATACCGTCAACGGTTACCAGCCCAGCAACGGCATTGTCGATCTGATCCACGAACAGCGGCAACATTCACTCGGAGCTCTGAGCCAGCCCCAGCGATAATCCCTGCGGAGCAGGCGTGCTGGTTTCACGCCCCTCCCCACCACTGCCACTGATTTGATCAGGCAGGAAAAACAAAAACGCCCGAGGCTTGAAGCGCCCGGGCGTTTTACTGCAGTAGTGGAAGACCTTCAGGCTGCCGGCTGGGCAGCCTTGATCATTTCCTGCAGCTCACCGGATTCGTGCAGTTCCAGAATAATGTCACTGCCACCAACCAGTTCACCGTTGATCCACAGCTGCGGAAACGTCGGCCAATTAGCGTAAGCCGGCAGGTTGGCGCGAATTTCCGGGTTTTGCAGGATATCCACATAGGCAAACTTCTCGCCACAGGCCATCAGCGCCTGCACGGCACGAGCAGAGAAGCCGCACTGCGGAGCATTCGGCGCGCCTTTCATGTAGATCAGCACCGGGTTGTTGGCGATCTGTTCTTTGATGGTATCGATGATATCCATGGTATTCCTCGTAACGTAAAGGGCGTTCGAACGCGTTGCTGACCGGGCATTCTACAGCAAAGCGCTCGCTTATGCTGCCACCACCTCAACCCGCAGACCGTTCAACGCGGCGTTGCCCGTGACCGGGTCAAGGAAGCGCTCATCGGTCAGGTCGTTGACGCTGACACCGGCATGCTGCTCGGCAACATCCATCTGAATGCCGGGACGGTTGTGCCCCCAACCGTGGGGCAGACTGACCACGCCCGGTGCCATTTCATCGCTGGCGCAGACCGCCACCTGCACCTCACCCACCCGCGAGCGCACGGTCACCTGCTGCCCATCCTGCAGATTGCGCGCGGTCAGGTCGTCCGGATGCATCAGCAACTGATCACGCGGCTTACCCTTCACCAGACGCCGATAGTTATGCATCCAGGAGTTATTGCTGCGCACATGGCGACGGCCGATCAGGCGCAACTCACCAGCGGCCGGTGCCAGTTCTGTCAGCTCGGCGGCAACCCGCTGCAGATCCTGCAGCATGGCGGGCTGCGCCAGTTCAATGCGCCGGCTCTCGGTCTGAATTCGACGCAACAGGTTGGGCTGCAGCGGGCCAAGATCGATACCGTGCGGGTTTTCCTTGAGTACGTCCAGCGACAGGCGGTCGCCATAGGGGCCGGCACGCACCGCCATATCGACCAGTTCATGCGGTGGCTGCGTTGGCCGCGCCGGCTGCCCGGTCGCAGCAGCAAACGCCTTGCCAAGACCAACAAAAATCTCCCAGTCGTGCAGCGCGCCCTCGGGCTTGCTCAACACCGGCTGGTTATAGCGGGTGACGTTGCGCACAGCGAAGTTATTGAAGGTGATGTCGTAGTGATCGTGTTCCAGCGATGCGGTGGGCGGCAGAATCACGTCGGCGTGACGGGTGGTCTCGTTGATATAGAGGTCCACACTGACCATGAACTCCAGACTCTCCAGCGCTGCATCAAGCTGACGACCGTTGGGCGTGGACAGCACAGGATTGCCCGCCGAGGTGACCAGTGCGAGGATCTGCCCCTCGCCCGGGGTAAGAATCTCCTCGGCCAGCGCAGCAACCGGCAGCTCCCCGTTAAACTCCGGAAGCCCGGAGACCCGCGAGCGCCACTTGTCGAAATGGCCGGGGCGCCGGGCCGATGCCACCTCAAACGCAGGCTCTGGAAACAGCGAACCGCCGGGCACATCCACATTGCCGGTGACCAGATTGATGACCTGAATCAGCCACTGGCAGAGGGTGCCGTAACGCTGGACCGACACGCCCATGCGCCCGTAGCAGACCGCGCGCTCGGCGCCGGCAAAGTCTCGTGCCAATTGGCGGATCTGTTCGGCTGGAATGCCGCACGCAGGAGCCATCCGCTCAGCGGTGAACTCGGCAACCGCATCGCGCACCTCTGCCAGCCCGGCAGTGCTGTCCAGCACCGGGCTCTGGCGGGTCAACTGCTCGCTGAACAGGGTATTGAGCAAGCCAAGCAGCAATGCAACGTCGGTACCCGGCTGAATGAACAGGTGCTCACTGGCAATGGCAGCCGTTTCGCTGCGTCGCGGATCGACCACCACCAGCTTGCCACCCCGCCCCTGCAGTGCCTTGATGCGCTTGGTCACGTCCGGCACGGTCATGATGCTGCCATTGGAGGCCAGCGGGTTCGCGCCGAGCATCAGGAAGTAATCGGTGTGGTCAATATCAGGGATCGGGATCATCAGCATGTGGCCATAGAGCCAGAGCGACACCAGATGGTGCGGCAGTTGATCAACCGAGGTGGCCGAGTAGCGCTGGCGGGTGTGCAGTTGCCCCAGGAAGTAGTTGCCATGGGTCATGGAGCCGTAGTTATGCACATTCGGGTTGCCCATGTAGACGCCCACGGCGTTATTGCCATGCTTTTGCTGGATCTCCGCCAGACGCTCTGTCACCAGTGCAAACGCCTCGTCCCAGCTGATCTCTTCCCAGCGCTCGTCAACCCGCTTCACCGGCCGGCGCAGGCGCTGCGGATCATCCTGGATATCCTGCAGGGCAATCGCCTTGGGACAGATGTGGCCGCGGCTGAAGGGGTCTTTCGGGTCGCCCTTGATTGAGAGAATGCGGTCACCTTCGGTCTCAATCGCCAGGCCACAGATGGCCTCGCACAGGTGGCAGGCGCGGTAGTGGGTCACAGACATGTCATTCACCAGGCAGATATTATTATGATCAACCATTCTAGGGGCTGTTGCGGCTGGCTCGCCACCGCGCCGCGCGCGGCAGAATACGGGTCTATTCAGCCACTGAATCTGCCGGCCAGACCGCTTTATTTGCCTTTGCCCGGAATTTCCCTATAAGATCCCGGCTTCTCTTTATTTGCTGTGGCTGATACCAGGCCGTCAGGTCGTGGTACGGGTCACTGTTTCCGGTCGCCGGGCGACCGAGGTAACTCAGGTAGTACACATATGACTACACGGCACTTTCTATCGCTGATGGACTGCTCCGAAGCAGAACTCATTGGCCTGATCAAACGCGGCATCGAACTGAAGTCACTGCATCGTCAGGGCGTGGTGTACGAGCCGCTGAAAAACCGCGTACTGGGGATGATCTTCGAAAAGGCCTCGACCCGTACCCGCGTATCCTTTGAAGCCGGCATGATTCATCTGGGTGGCCAGGCTATCTTCCTGTCCCCGCGTGACACCCAACTGGGCCGCGGCGAACCGATCGAAGACAGCGCCCGTGTACTGTCCAGCATGTGCGATGCGATCATGATCCGCACCTTCGCCCACAGCACGCTGGAAACCTTTGCCCAGTACTCCAAGGTGCCGATCATCAATGGCCTGAGCGACGACCTGCACCCCTGCCAGCTGCTGGCCGACATGCAGACCTATCTGGAGCACCGCGGCCCGATCAAGGGCAAGACGGTGGCCTGGATTGGCGATGGCAACAACATGTGCAATACCTTTATTCAGGCTGCCATCCAGTTTGATTTCCAGCTTCGCGTCGCCTGCCCGGAAGGCTACGAGCCCTCGGCGCAGTTCCTTGAACAGGCTGGTGACCGTGTCACCGTAATGCGCGATCCGATGGAAGCCGTTGCCGGTGCCCATCTGGTCAATACCGATGTCTGGGCGTCCATGGGCCAGGAAGACGAAGCGGAAGCACGCCTGAAGCAGTTCGCGCCCTATCAGGTCACGCCTGCGATGCTCGATGCGGCCGACGAGTCCGTGCTGTTTATGCACTGCCTTCCGGCCCACCGCGGCGAGGAAGTCAGCGACGAACTGATGGACGATCCGCGCAGCGTTGTCTGGGATCAGGCCGAAAACCGCCTGCACGCTCAAAAGGCGCTGGTCGAATTTTTGCTGGTTGAGTGAGGCAGCATGTCCAGCCCGGTATTAGAGCTGAACAACCTCAAATGCGGCTATGGCCGGCAGTTGATCGTCAACGACCTGAGCATTCGCCTGCGAGAAGGCGACATAGGCTGTCTGCTGGGGCCGTCCGGCTGTGGCAAAACCACGACTCTGCGCGCCATCGCCGGGTTTGAACCCATCAGCGGCGGCGAAATCCTGCTGGATGGCAAGGCCCTGAGCACCCCAACCCTGCGAGTTGCCCCCGAGCAGCGGCAAATTGGCATGGTGTTTCAAGACTATGCGCTATTCCCGCACCTGACCGTCGCCGAAAATGTCGGCTTCGGCATTCACAAGAGTCCGGATCGCAAACGCATCGTCGAAGAGCTTCTGGCTCTGGTAAAGCTGGACAAGCTGGGCTCACGCTATCCGCATGAGCTATCCGGCGGTCAACAGCAGCGCGTTGCGCTGGCCCGGGCCATGGCCCCCAACCCACGGCTGTTGCTGCTGGATGAGCCCTTCTCCAATCTCGATGGTGAACTGCGCCGCCGGCTCTCGGCTGAAGTGCGCGACATTCTCAAGTCCCGCGGTATCAGCGCCATGCTGGTGACCCATGATCAGGCCGAGGCCTTTGCCGTGTGCGATCACGTCGGCGTGCTGAAAGACGGCCAACTGCAGCAATGGGACACCCCGTACAACCTCTACCACGAACCGGCGACGCCCTTTGTTGCCAGCTTCATCGGTCAGGGTTATTTCATTCGCGGCCAGCTGCTCTCCAGCGACACGGTACAGACCGAGCTGGGAGTCATTCACGGCAACCGGGCTTACCAGTTACCGGTAGGTGGTGCGGTCGATGTCCTGTTGCGGCCGGACGACCTGGTGGGAGATGCTCACAGCGAATTGCGGGCGCGAATTATTGATCGCACCTTCCAGGGCGCAACCATCCTCTACCGCATGCAACTGCAGACCGGCACCCAGCTGGAAGCCCTGTTTCCCAGCCACGCCGATCATCAGCCCGGCGACGAGGTCGGGCTGCGGGTCGCGGCGGAGCATTTGGTCGTGTTCCCAGCCCAGGGCAGCGTCAACCTGCACGCCCAGCTGCCGCTGGAGCAGGTCCTCAACGCCAACTAGTCAGCCTGACGTCACCCGCAGCGCCCATTCCACGTAGCGTGTACTAAGCCAACGGCGTGTACACCAATCAACCTGCACAAGACTGCAACCCGTGTGTCGGCACCCGCGGATACGCTGCGCTTAATCCGCCCTACCGGCGCGCTGAACCGTAGGGTGTACTAAGCCAAAGGCGTGTACACCAAACAGTCTGGACCTCCGCCAGACGGTGGACAAGCCTACGGCGTGTCCACCCTACACGGGAACCTCACTGCCCCGCAGCCGGCCCATACAGCGCACGACTCGCCTTGCCGTGAATCATCCGTGACAGACGATAGTCGGTATTCTGCATCATGCCGATCACAATCGCCTGATTGGCCGGATCAATCCAGCACCAGGCTCCTTGAATTCCCCACCACCAATAAGTGCCTTCGGGCAAATAACCCGCAGCGGGCGAGTCGTTGACCACCGCCACGTTCAGGCCAAACTGGTTACCGGGAAAGAACGGGCCGATATTCTCCACGCCCTCCGGCAGCTGGTTCTGACGCATCAACTCGACCGTTTCTGGCTTGAGAATCCGCACCCCGTCCAGCTCGCCGCCAGCCAGCAACATGCGCGCAAACCGCAGATAGTCGTCCATTGACGAGATCAGCCCGCCACCGCCATTGAGAAACCGCGGCTTGCTGAGAAATGGTGTATTGGGCAACGGCGCCAGCGAACCGTCTTCCTGTGGCTTGTAGGACAGCGCCAGTCGCTCGGCCTTGCCTGCCGGCGCATAGAAGTCGGTATCGACCATCTTCAGCGGATCGAACAGGTGCTCCTGCAGATAGACATCAAACGATTTGCCCGACAGCACCTCAACCAGATAGGCCTGGATATCAACCGAGATGCTGTAGTTCCATACGGTGCCCGGCTGATAGAGCAGCGGAATGTGCTGCAGCTTGGCCATCATGTCGGCGAAGGTGGAATCAGGGTTCTGAATATCCGCCTTGACATACAGCTGATCGACCTGGGTATTGCCGAAGCGACCATAGGTGAAGCCGCCGGTATGGGTCATCAGCTCACGAATGGTCACCGGGTGCGCTGACGGCTCCGTCTCGGGCATACCGTCCGGGCCATCGGCGATGGCAACCTGAAGATCTTGCAGCTCGGGAATGTATTTACCGACCGGATCATCCAGCTCGAAACGACCCTCGTCGTAAAGCGTCAGCAGCGCAGTGCCCGTCACCAGCTTGGTCAGCGAGAAAATCTTGTAGAGGCTGTCGGGCGTCAGTGGTTTGCCCTGCTCGCGATCCGCAAACCCGTATTGGCCACGCTGTACCACCTCACCGTTTTGGTAAACCAGCGTTGCAATGCCCGCGATTCGCCCCTGCTGGACTTCCTCGGCCATCGTCGCACCAAAGGCATCCAGACGCTGCTGCGAGAACGCCTCGGGCGCGCTGTCAGCCCAACTGCCAGAGACGAGGCCGCCGGCGAGCAACATCCCGCCCAACAGGGTACGTATCCGTAATCCGATCATTGTTGTTCTACTCTGTTATGGGATTGGGATGGCTAATTTACCTATCATGGGACACACCGCCAAGCTGTCTCAGGCACAATCATTCCGAATGATCATTCAGACTCGATGTAACAAATGCCCCTGAAAGACGTCTGATAATTGAACTCACAGCACAGGAACGACCATGAAACGCCGCACCCTGCTTTCCGGCCTGCTGGCCGCACCGGCATTGCCCCTGTTGACCGCCAACGCCCAGGCTGCCGACGCCTTCCATGAATCGACAGTACAAGCTCTGGATCTCAGCCCGGATTACTGGCGTGACAAGATCTCGGAAGCCGCCTGGAAAGTGCTCTTCGAGGAAGATACCGAGCGCCCACGCAGCAGCCCGCTGGACAAGCTGTACGACGACGGCACCTATGTGTGCGCCGCCTGCCAACTGCCGCTGTTCTTATCCGAGCACAAGTTTGACAGCGGTACCGGCTGGCCCAGCTTTACCCAGCCGATAGCTGGCCACATGGGCACCAAACAGGATTACGCGCTGATCTGGCCGCGCACCGAGTACCACTGCGGTCGCTGTGGCGGGCATCAGGGGCACGTATTCAATGATGGGCCACCGCCGCGCGGTGAGCGCTGGTGCAACAACGGCGTGGCCCTCAAGTTCATTGCCGCCGGCGAGCCACTGCCGGCCCTGCGAGGTGACGCATGATCCGCTCTATACTGCTTGGTCTGCTGTTGATTGCGCCGGCCAGCTTTGCCAATGAGGCGATTACCGAAGGGCCTGCCGGCACGGAAATGGCGGTGTTTGCCGGAGGCTGTTTCTGGTGCACCGAGTCAGATTTCGACAAGATGCCCGGCATCGTCGAGACCATTTCGGGCTACACCGGCGGCGAAGCCAGCACCGCTGATTACCAGCAAGTGTCTGCTGGTGGCACCGGCCATATCGAATCGGTGGCCGTGTTCTTCGACCCGAGCAAGACCAGCTACGCCAAACTGGTCGACGCCTTCTGGAAGACCATCGACCCGATCACACCCAATGCCCAGTTCTGTGATCATGGCAGTCAGTACAGCAGTGCGCTCTACTACGCCAACGACGAACAAAAGGCGTTACTGGATGCCTCGCGCGAGGCCCTGGCGCGTTCTGGCCGATTCGAGCAGCCGATCGCCACGCTGATTCTGCCGCGTCAGCCATTTTACCCGGCCGAGGAGTACCACCAGGACTACTACCAGAAAAATCCGCTGCGCTATAACTTCTACCGCACCACCTGCGGCCGTGATGCACGCCTGGAGGAACTCTGGGGCAACTGAAGCGCGGATGGAAATATACTGCTCGAGTCTGGATAATGACGGCCTTTGATCACTCAACCCAAGCGAATTGAACCATGCAGATTGCCGAGAAAACCGTTGTCCAGTTTCACTACGACCTGTCCGATGCCGATGGCCCGATCGAATCCTCTCGCGAGCATGAGCCGGTGCTGTATCTGCATGGTCAGACAGGTCTGATTGATGGTCTGGTGGAAGCCATGGAGGGTCGCAGCGCAGGCGAATCCTTCAGCGTCACCATCCCGCCTGAGAAGGCCTATGGCCAGCCGCGTGAAGACGCACTGCAGAAAGTGCAGGCCAAGTACCTGCAAGGCGCCAAAAAGTGGAAGCCGGGCATGATCGCCGTGCTGCAGACCGAGCAAGGCCCGCGTCAGGTTGTGGTGGTCAAGCCCGGGCTGTCCCAGATTCTGGTTGATACCAACCACCCGCTGGCCGGCCGCGAGCTGACCTTCAACGTCGAGATCCTTGACGTGCGCGCAGCTACCGAAGAAGAGCTGGCCCACGGCCACGCCCATGGCGTCGGTGGCCACAACCACTGATCGCCGGCGCGCCTATCTGCTGCTGTAGGGACGCGACATGTCGCGTCCGTCGCCCAGCGTCATGGTGAGTTTCCAACCAAGTGCGGCAGTCAAGCCGGAGGCAGCATGCTGCGTCCCTACGCAGGGTTGTGGTCAAGTGTTGTTGCGTACCACCGAGCTCAACGCCGTGCCCCGCGCAACGCCAATACCTGCTGATGCAGGCGCTCGGGCAATGCATCTTCGGGAGCAACAGGCTCGCCCGCAACCAGCCCAACCCTCGACCAGAAGCGGCGGAAGAAGCCCTTTTTCGGGTCACGGCTGAAGAAGCTGCCCCACAACCCCTGCAATGCCATTGGGATGACCGGTACCGGGTCGCCTTCCAGAATCCGCGTGATGCCGGCACGAAACGCATCCATCTCGCCATCGGCGGTCAGCTTGCCCTCCGGGAAGATACACACCACCTCCCCCGCCCGCAGGTACTCGGAAATACGCTTGAAGGCAGCCTCATACACTGCCTCATCTTCCTGACGGCCAGCAATCGGGACCGTACCGGCGGTGCGGAAAACAAAGTTGAGCACCGGCAGCTGGTAAATCTTGTAATACATGACAAAACGCACGGGGCGGCGCACTGCGCCGCCAATCAGCAATGCGTCCACAAACGACACGTGGTTGCAGACCAGCACACAGGCTCCCTCATCCGGAATCGCTTCCAGATTACGGTGCTCAACCCGGTACATGGAGTGGCCCAGCAGCCAGATGAGAAAGCGCATGCTGAACTCGGGCACCACCTTGAAGATGTAGCCGTTGACCAGCAGGTTAAGCAGCGAAATGGTCAGGAACAGGGTCGGGATCGACAGCTCCAGCACACTGAGCATGACGATCGCGAGAATCGCCGAGCACACCATCAGCAAGGCATTGAGGATGTTATTGGCGGCAATGACGCGCGCGCGCTCATCCTCATGGCTGCGTGATTGAATCAGTGCATACAGCGGCACGATGTAAAAGCCGCCAAACACGCCCAACCCGAGAATACTGCCCATCACACCCCAGGCGCCCGGCTGCTTGAGCAATTCTATCCAGTCATAGGGCGAAGCCCCGACGGCAATGCTGCCTGAAAGACTCCAGATCAGCAGGCCAAACACGCTCAACCCAAGGGAGCCGAAGGGTACCAGGCCAATCTCGACCTTGTGCCCGGACAACCGCTCGCACAGCACCGAGCCCAGCGCTATACCTACCGAAAAGACGGTCAGAATCAGCGTCACCACGCTTTCATCCCCGTGCAGGTAATCCTTGGCAAAACCGGGGATCTGGGTCAGATAGGTTGCGCCGAGGAACCAGAACCAGGAGTTGCCGAGAATCGAGCGCGACACCGACGGCACCTGCTCTTTCAGGCCCAATCGCAGAATCACCCAAGACTGACGGAAAATATTCCAGTCGATGGCCAGGTTCGGCAGGCCGGCGCTAGCCGCAGGAATTCGGCACGCCGCCAGATAGCCACCGATGGCGACCAGCACCACCGAGCCACCCACCAGCGCAGCCCAGCCGCCCGAGGCCATGAGAATACCTGCGCAGAGTGTGCCACCCAGAATCGCCAGAAAGGTGCCCATCTCGACCAGCGCGTTACCGCCGACCAGCTCGTCCTCTGCCAGCGCCTGCGGCAGGATCGAATACTTGACCGGGCCAAACAGCGCCGATTGCGTGCCCATCGCAAACAGCACCACCAGCAACAGCGGCAGGCTGCCAAGCCAGAGCCCGAGCGCTCCCAGCAACATGATACCGACCTCGCCGAGCTTGATGCGGCGGATCAGCATATCCTTGTCAAACTTCTCGCCAAACTGTCCACCCAGCGCCGAAAACAGGAAGAAAGGCAGAATAAACAGCAATGCGCTGAGGTTGATCAGCAGATCGCGGTCGGCGTTGAAACTGAGCTTGAACAGGATCGCCAGAATCAGCGCCTGTTTGAAGAGATTGTCATTAAAGGCGCCAAGCAGCTGGCTGAGGAAAAAAGGGAGAAACCGTTTGCTGCCCAGCAAACGAAACTGCGAGTGTTCCGACATGATCCTGCGCGTCCTTCAGGTCAGATGTGCGACTCGGGTGGCATACCGGCACCACCCGCTTCCTGTTCAGGACATCAGCATACCCAATGTCGGCACATCCGCGCGCGGAATGTGCCGACAAAATCGCCAACAGACCGCTCAGCGAGAGACAGCCGTCACGCTCAGCCGTGCCTCACGGCGCACAACCCAGCCGTGAATGCGCTCCTGCCGCGCGGCGGTGAGCGGGTAGCGCCAGGCGATGAAGAACGCCGTCATGTAGAGCAGAACCGGCCCGAGGATGTACAGCACGCGCAGCGATAACAACTGATGGGCACTGTGCTCAACAGCCTTGGCGTCAAAGCCCACCAGCGACAGCAGGCCTAGCGACAAGCCCAGGCCCAGCGCCATCGCCGCTTTCTGCGCCATGCCGCTGATGGCGAAGAACAGGCCGGTGCGATGCTCCCGGCTACGGGCGGTATCCAGGTCGACAATATCGGCCAGCATCGACAGCGGCAGGAACTGGAACGCGGCAAAGCAAAAGCCCTTGATCGCAAACAGCACGGCAAAGGGCAACAGCTGCCCAGCCCCAAGGAAAAACATGCCGAGGATACTGGTGCTGGAGATGGCCAGCGCGGCACAGAACGCACGATGCTTGCCGATGCGTTTGCCCACATGCAGCCAGAACGGAATGCCGACAATGCCGATGCCAAAGTACAGCAGATACATCAGACCGATCTGGCCCTGAATCTGAATGACGTGCTGCATGAAAAATACCGACAGCGCATTGCGGAACGCTTCGCCGGTAACCACAACCAGCAGCATCAGAATCATTCGCTTGAACGGGCCGTTGTTCTTCATGACCCGCAGGCCCTTCTTCCAATCGGTCCGCTGCGCCGATTGTGGGGGCGCTTCCTTGACCGCACCCACGACCCAGAACACGGTTAACGGCAGCAGAATCAGAAGCATCCAGGCCATGACGGCGAGAATCGGACCGTAGCCAATACCCAGTTCACCATCCTTGCCAAACAGCAGTACCGCCGTTTCCATCAGCCAGCCGTCAGTCTGGCCTGCCTGATAACGCGCGCCCAACGCCTGCACCAGCGCCGGTGCCAGCGCCGCCAGAAACAGCCCGATCAGCACAAACCCCTCACGGGAGGCCACCACCCGACTGCGCTGGTGATACTGATTGGACAGCTCCGCACCCCAGGCGCCATATGGCAGGGTCACCATGGTCCAGCCCAGGTACATCAACACCGTCCAGAGCAATAGATGACCAATTCCTGCACCGTCCGGGGGCATGAATATCATCACCGTTCCTACCAGCATCAACGGCACCCCCATCACCAGCCAGGGCTTGCGCCGGCCAAAGCGGGTACGCCAGCGATCACTCAGGGTACCGATCAGCGGATCGGTGACCACATCAGACAGGCGAGCGATGACCAGCACCAGCGCCATCAGCGCCATGTTCAGACCCACTTCCTGGGCGTAGAACGGGGGAAGGTAGACCACCAGGGGGTAGCCGATAATGGCCAGCGGCATGCCGATGGACCCGTGGAGCAGAATCGTTGAGCGTTTCAGAACGCCATTTGCATCGGTGTTCGACTGGGACATGCCACTCTCCAGAGAATCGTGCGAGCATCGCCCGCTTTCTTATATTTGTCTTCTCACCCACACCGACATGGGGAGTGCCGGTGTACGTTTGTATACTCTATATCGCAGAGTGTGTCTGTCGCACCCCTTGCCAGCACAGCGGCCCAACCCAACTTCATGCAATTTGTTTCAGCCGCTGCTATGCTGCCGCCGCGTCGTAAAGCGCAAAACCCAGAACACATGCGGCCTGCAGCAGCAAGAACCCCACTTCAGCCTCATCATCAGTCAAGCGTATATCGGCTATTCGCAGTGTTGATGGCGCAGCCAGCTTCTGCTGAAGAGCCAGATGCCGCCCCCTCCAAACATGAATCGGGAGCTGTCCGATGCCGACTCGCGCACCATCCATCCTCCAGGCAGTGGCCGCCGCTGCAATACTGCTGCTGGTGGTACATGGCCTCGGCCGATTTATCTTCACCCCCTTGCTCCCACTGCTTGTGGGAGACGGTCAGTTCACCACCAGCCAGGGGGCATCACTGGCTACCTGGAACTACATTGGCTACCTGATTGGTGCGCTGATCGCCATTCGCTGGCACCAGCCGGCGCAGATTGCCCGCACGGTGCCTGTGGCTTTGGCTTTGCACTGCCTTACCCTGCTTGGTCTGGCACTGACCGACCGAACAACCGGCATCTCTGTGCTGCGGCTCGGCAACGGCGTGAGCAACGGTTTGATTTTTGTCATGGTCCCCGCACTGGTCATGGAGTGGTTGGCGGCGCGCCAGCGCATCAACCTCAGCGGCCTGATATACCTTGGGGTCGGTGCAGGGCTGCTGGTTTCCGGCGTACTCGCCAACCCGCCCGGGTTCGCTCAGACCGCGGCAGCACGCTGGTGGCCTGCAGCCCTGCTCAGTCTTCCGCTGGCACTCTGGGGCGGCTGGATCATCGTGCGTCTGCGGGTTGGCGCCCAGCCAGCACCATCTGTTGCGCCAACGGCCAGCGGCCGCTCCCCGCTACTGGACAAGCAAACGCGGCCGCTGTTCTTCGCCTATGCCGGTGCCGGTCTGGGCTACATTTTGCCGATGACCTTTCTGCCGATGATCGCCAGCATTCAGCTTGGCGAGGCTCATCCAATGGTGCACCAGAGCTGGTTGATCGTCGCCTGCACGACCTTGCCCGCAGCCTGGCTGTGGAATCATCTGGGACAGCGCCTTGGTGACCAGCCAGCCCTGATGATCAATTACGCAACACAGCTTGCCAGCGTCGTTTTTGCCTTGCTGCTGCCGGGCGTATGGGGCATCGCACTTTGCTCACTGCTCATGGGCAGCAGCTTTCTCGGCGCAGTGCTGCTGACCCAGCGGCTGGGCCGCAGCCTGCAACCGCATCAGGGCCCCAGACTGTCAGCCGCCCTGATTGCGCTCTACAGTGTTACTCAGTTGATCGGCCCGTGGCTGGCCCACGAATGGCTGGGTCGCGGCGGCGCGCTGCCGGAAACCCTGTGGCTTGGTGCCGGCGCGCTGCTCTGGAGTCTGATCTGGACATCAAAGACCCCGCAAGCGGGTAAATAGCCGGGAACCGCCACGCCAGTTTGGCGCTCCAAAGCTCATGACAACAGACTTGAGGAAAGGTCTATGCACCCTAAGATAACGCCGATGCTGATTGCCGGCCTGCTCGCCGCGGTCATCGCAACTCCCACCCAGGCCAGACAGGAGGAGCGCGGCAACGACAACAATGGTCACTCTCCGCACCAGAGCCAGTTCCGCGATGATCGCGACCGAGATCGGGATCGACACCATGACCGTGATCATTATGAAGACCGGGACCGGGACCGTTACAGTCGGCCCTACGACCGTATTGAAGAAGACGTCATTCGTCGCATCTTCCGGGATAACCGCGATCTGGTGACACGCGGCAGCAGTCTGCCACCGGGCATTCGCAAGAACCTGGCACGCGGCAAACCCCTGCCTCCGGGCATAGCGAGGCAACTGGACCCGCGCTTGGCCGATAGACTGCCCCACTACGACGGCTATGAGTGGCGACAGATCGACCGCGATGTTGTTCTCGCCGATGTAACCACCGGCGTTATTGAATCGATCATCTACGACGTTCTCGACTGATCTGCCCTGCAGGCGGGCCTTGGGGCCCGCCATGCCGCTACCGCGCTGGCACAATCGCGCGACATCCAGCACGCTCAATCAGCCAGATAGATGGATGCTATTTCCTTTGACAATCATTCTCATTCGAATTAGCATGCACTTATTGTCAGCCATGGCTGTTCAGGAGTGATTGCATGTACGTATGTCTCTGCAAGGGTGTAACCGACAACCAGATCAAGGACGCTATCGCTGGCGGCGCCTGCTCGATGCGCGATCTGCGCAATGATCTTGATGTGGGCACGCAGTGCGGCAAATGCGCGCGCGACTGCAAATCGCTGCTGAACGAAAGCCTTACTGCCCAAGCCTGCGCAGGCATGGCCGCTGGTCAATTCGTCGCCGTCTGATGGCGACTCTCATTATCGCCTGATAATCATTTTTAACGCCTTTCTTTTCAAGCACTTAGATTTGACAACCTGCTAGCGCCGGCCCACACTGCAAGACTGAACAGTCCAGAGGGCAGCGCTATGAAAGGCGACAAAAAAGTCATCCAGCACCTGAACACCGTCCTCGGTTTCGAACTGATTGCTATCAACCAGTACTTTCTGCACGCCCGCATGCTGCAGGACTGGGGTCTGGAAAAGCTCGGTGACAAGGAATACCACGAGTCAATTCACGTCATGAAGCACGCGGATCGGCTGATCAAGCGCATCCTCTTCCTGGAAGGCCTGCCCAACCTGCAAGACCTTGGCAAGCTGAAGATCGGCGAAAACACCAGGGAAATCCTCGACTGCGATCTGAAACTGCAGATGCAGGCTCTGCCAGCGCTGAAGGAAGCGATTGCGCTCTGCGAGACCGCGGGCGACTACGGCAGCCGTGAAGTCTGCGAAGACATTCTCGAAGCAGAAGAAGAGCACGTCGACTGGCTGGAAACCCAACTGAGCCTGATTGAGGCTGTCGGCCTGGAAAATTATCAGCAGTCGCAGATCGGCTGAGTGAAGCCCTCCCCCTGCAGCACCGTCGAGAGGTGCTGCTTGCCTTGAATTGATCCCGGTCAAACTCTCACGCGCGCAATCGACTATGCTCGTATTTCCACCTCACTGCCTGGTCAAGGAGGAATTATGAGCACCATGCGCGCCGCCGTGTTCGTCGAACCCGGCAAGATCGAACTCCAGCAACGCCCCATTCCTGACATCGGGCCTACCGACGCCCTGCTCCGCGTCACCACCACGACGATCTGCGGCACCGATGTCCATATTCTAAAGGGTGAGTATCCGGTGCGACCGGGCCTGATTGTTGGTCACGAACCCGTAGGCATTATCGAAAAGCTGGGCAGCGCCGTCACCGTTTACGAGATCGGGCAGCGCGTCATTGCCGGCGCCATCACCCCCTGCGGCCAATGTCATCCGTGTCTTGACGGGCATTCCAGCCAATGTGGCGGGCAAGCCATGGGTGGCTGGCAACTGGGCAACAGTATCGACGGCTGCCAGGCCGAGTATGTGCGCATCCCCAATGCCCAGGCCAACCTCACACCCGTACCCGACGGACTGAGCGACGAACAGGTGCTGATGTGCCCGGACATCATGAGTACCGGCTTTGGCGGAGCGGAGAGTGGTCATATCCGCATTGGCGATACAGTGGCGATTTTTGCCCAGGGACCAATCGGCCTGTGCGCAACCGCTGGCGCAAAACTGATGGGCGCAACCCGCATCATCGTCGTTGATGGCGTGCCCGAGCGGCTCGCGGTCGCCCGCCAGCTCGGTGCCGACATCACCATAAACTTCCGGGAACAAGACCCGCTTCAGCGAATCCAGGAGATTACCGGTGGCGCGGGCGTAGACGTTGCCATTGAAGCACTGGGCACCCAGCAGACGTTCGAATCCTGTCTGCGCGCACTGAAACCCGGTGGTACCCTTTCCAGCCTGGGAGTCTACTCGGGGAAACTGTCCCTGCCGCTCGATGCATTTGCCGCCGGCCTGGGAGATCACAAGATCATTACCACGCTCTGCCCCGGAGGCAAGGAGCGCATGCGCCGCTTGATGGCGGTGGTCGCCTCCGGCCGAGTAGACCTGACACCCATGGTCACCCATCGTTTTGCACTGGATGACATCGTCGAGGCCTACGACCTGTTCAGCCACCAACGGGACGGCGTACTTAAAGTCGCAATAACGCCCTGAAACGACAAAGGCCGAAATAATCCGGCCTTTGTTGTCCAACCCCCGCCACTCAGAGCGTGGCCAAAATCGCCTCAAGTGCGGCACCCGGCTCATCGGCACGGGTAATCGGTCTCCCGATGACCAGATAGCTGCTGCCATTTTCCAGCGCCTGAGCGGGCGTCACAATGCGCTTCTGATCGTCAGCTGCACTATCAGCCGGGCGGATGCCCGGCGTTACCAGCAGGAAGTCCTCACCCAGTGCACCGCGCAGCGCGCGCGCCTCACGAGCTGAACAGACCACACCGTCAAGACCACAGTCCTGGGTCAGGCGTGCCAGACGCTGTACCTGGACCATCGGCTCAATATCGACTCCGACTTCCTGCAGGTCTTCCTGCTCCAGGCTGGTCAGAATGGTCACCGCTGTCAGCAATGGCCGCTGGCCACCGCGGCGCTCCAGAATATCGCGGCAGGCTTCCATCATCCTTCGACCGCCGCTGGCATGAACATTGACCATCCAAACCCCCAGCTCGGCGGCAGCGCGAACGGCGCTGGCGGTCGTGTTGGGGATATCATGAAACTTGAGGTCCAGAAAAACCTCAAACCCCTGATCCTGCAGCGACTCGACAACGGCCGGACCGGCACTGGTGAACAGCTCCTTGCCCACCTTCACGCGACATTTTCCCGGGTCCAGCGCCTTAGCCATCTCCAGGGCTGCATTCGCCTCAGGAAAATCAAGGGCAACGATAATAGGGCTGGTAGTCGGCATAACATATTTCCTGTTGGTAATAACATTTTTCGGCAGACATCAGGTCAGCTCATGACCTTTCAGCGGCTTGACCGTAGACCATTGCTGGCAGCCTGGACATTGCCAGTGCAACTTGATACCGGAAAAACCGCAGTGCTCACAGCGGTATTGCGGCCGAGCGCGCTGAAGCGTTTCCAGCAAACGTCGAGAGGCTGACACACCGGTCTCGGCCTCACCCTCATCCCCCAGTCTCAATAATCCCAGCACACCGCCCAGCGAGGGCTGTCGCTCAAGGTGTTGAAGCAGGAATCCCTCTGCCGCTTCCCGGCCCTCAGCTCGTCGCATGTGCTGCGCACGGGCCAGGAGTATTCTGATCGGCGGCGAGTCCGCCCGGTCGAGCGCCTGATCCAGATACTCGGTCAAATTCAGCGCGCCATTATCCGCACAGCGCTCCGCCAATGCCAGCACCTCCGGCACAAACTCGGGAGAATCCAGAGCAATTCGACGCAGCAACCCGGGTAGCGCCTTGAGATTACCCAAACGCTCCTCCAGCTCTGCCAGCAGGATAAGCGCCCGAACGCATCCGGCATCTACCTTTAAGGCAGCCTGCAACCAGCTGCGTGCTTGCTCGAATTCTCTGGAGGCGAGGGCCACAACCGCCATCTCGCAGTGATATTGCGCCAGTGTCACGGCAAAGCAGGGCTGCTCACGCAGCAATCTGCGCCCGATAGCAATAGCCTGCTGCCATTCATGCTGCTGCTCGTAGACCGTAACCAGATCACCCAACGCCTCGGCGCGCAGCGATGACTTGGAATCGGCCAACCCCTCAAGCAGGCGTTCAGCACGCTGGTGCATGCCAACGGCCAGATAGTCCCTTGCCAACTCAAGCTGGACACGGTCCGCCTGCAGATCGGTGAGATTGGGCCGCGCCAGCAGATTCTGATGCACCTTGATCGCCCGCTCCACATCACCACGCTGGCAAAACAGCTTGCCAATAGCGATATGTGTCTCGACAGTTTCCGGGTTGACCTCCAGGGCGCGAATAAAGGTCTCTATCGCCTCGTCCGGCTGCTCATTCAGGAGATAATTAAGGCCGATAAAGTACTGCCGATCGACAGCGCTCCCGTGAGGCTTGAGCATAAAGCCCACCTTGATTGCCTCCCTGCGGCCCAGAAACCAGCCTATGGCAAGGGCCAGCACAAACAGGCCCAGGAACATCAGTTCCTGCATGGGATCAGCCTTTGACAGCCTGAGTGCGCAGCTTGTCTATTTCCTTGCGGTAGCGATTGAGCTCATTGCTTTGCACCATCAGCTTCAAACGCAGACGCGTGGTGATCAGCCAGCCAACGAAGATGCCCAGCACACTGCCGAGAATGAACGAAAGTACAACATAGAGGGAAAGAGGAAGAGCAGGAGACTGCATTTCGAGAAACTGCAGCGAAATGCTTTGCTGATTTTCCAGCATGAAATCCATGGTTGCCAGTGCGACCAGCAGGAAAACCAGGATCAGCAACACGCGCTTTAACCACAGCATGTGAGACGACTCCGCATCCGTTGAGTGTTTGCGAAGTATAACCCAGGGTGTCGGCGGCGAGGTATGGGATCAGGCGTTTTCGAGCGACTCGTTAACCCGGTCACGTAACTCCTTGCCCGGCTTGAAGTGCGGAACGAACTTGCCGTCCAACTCGACAGAGTCCCCGGTTTTCGGATTACGACCGACCCGAGGCGCACGGTAATGCAGTGAGAAGCTGCCAAACCCGCGAATCTCGATACGTTCCCCGGTAGCCAGCGCCTGGGACATATGCTCCAGCATGGTTTTTATTGCCAACTCGACATCCTTCGCCGACAGCTGCCCCTGCTGCTCGACAATGCGCTCGATCAACTCCGACTTGGTCATGGTTTTCCCTTTCTTATCAAGCGAGTAGACTCGTTTTACAAGGTTGTACCATGCTTGACTAGGTTTGAACAGCCTGTTAAGCGAAGCGCTTGTGCGCTTCGCAG
>NZ_NBYK01000001.1:615839-729165 GCF_002197985.1 Halopseudomonas aestusnigri | reverse complement strand
GATGCGTTGCCTTACCGGGCTATCAAGTCTTTTCTATAAGCCTTCTCACGTATTCATAATCCTCAGAGAATCCGCGCACCTGGCAAGCTAGGGTTTTACTTGAAGCTTGCGGCTTGAGGCTTGTAGCCGCTCTAACGGGCGGGCACAAAAAAGGGCGACCGAAGTCGCCCTTTTTTACAGCTGGAAAGGCTTAGTTGCCCTTGCCTTCCATCTGCTGCTTGATCAGATCACCAATGGTGGTCGGACCAGCGGCCAGCATTTCCTGCTTACGCAGATCCTGCATGGCTTCTTTCTCGTCTTCAACGTCCTTCGCCTTGATGGACAGGCTGATAACGCGGCTCTTGCGGTCGACACCAATGATCTTGGCTTCGACTTCATCGCCAACGTTCAGAACGTTGCGAGCGTCTTCGATACGGTCACGGCTGATTTCGGAGGCTTTCAGAGTGCCTTCGATGTCGTCGCCCAGAGTGATTACTGCACCCTTGGCATCAACTTCCTTGACGGTACCGGTGATGATGCTGCCTTTCTCGTTCAGGGAAACGAAGTTGGAGAACGGATCATCTTCCAGTTGCTTGACGCCCAGGGAGATACGCTCACGCTCCGGATCAACAGACAGGATGACAGTCTCGATCTCGTCGCCTTTCTTGAAGCGACGTACCGCTTCTTCGCCAGCTTCGTTCCAGGAGATGTCGGACAGGTGAACCAGACCGTCGATGCCGCCATCCAGACCGATAAAGATACCGAAGTCGGTGATGGACTTGATGGAACCGGAGATCTTGTCGCCCTTGTTGAACTTGCTGGAGAACTCTTCCCACGGGTTCATCTTGCACTGCTTGATGCCCAGGGAGATACGACGACGGTCTTCGTCGATGTCCAGAACCATGACTTCCACTTCGTCGCCAACGTTGACAACCTTGGACGGGTGGATGTTCTTGTTGGTCCAGTCCATTTCGGAAACGTGAACCAGGCCTTCAACACCTTCTTCCAGCTCGGCGAAGCAGCCGTAGTCGGTCAGGTTGGTGACCTTGGCAGTCACGCGAGTGCCTTCCGGATAACGACCGGTGATAGCGACCCACGGATCTTCGCCCAGTTGCTTCAGACCCAGGGAAACGCGGTTACGCTCACGGTCAAACTTCAGGACCTTGACGTCGATCTCGTCGCCAACGTTGACGATCTCGGACGGATGCTTGATACGCTTCCACGCCATGTCGGTAATGTGCAGCAGGCCATCGACGCCGCCCAGGTCGACGAACGCACCGTAATCGGTGAGGTTCTTGACGATACCCTTGACGACTTGACCTTCCTGCAGAGTTTCCAGCAGGGCTTCGCGCTCGGCGGAGTTCTCGGCTTCCAGGACAGCACGACGGGAAACGACAACGTTGTTGCGCTTCTGGTCCAGCTTGATGACCTTGAATTCCAGTTCCTTGTTTTCCAGGTGGGTGGTGTCACGTACGGGACGTACGTCAACCAGCGAGCCCGGCAGGAACGCACGGATGGTGTTGACGTCGACGGTAAAGCCACCTTTGACCTTGCCGTTGATGACGCCCTTGACGACTTCTTCTGCAGCGAAAGCAGCTTCGAGGACCTTCCACGATTCGGCGCGCTTGGCCTTCTCGCGGGACAGCTTGGTTTCACCGAAACCGTCTTCAACGGCATCCAGTGCAACGTGCACCTCATCACCCACAGCGATGGTCAGTTCACCCTGCTCGTCCAGGAACTGATCACGCGGGATGACACCCTCTGATTTCAGACCGGCGTGAACGGTGACCCAATCGGAGTCGATGTCCACAACGATACCAGTGATGATGGAGCCCGGCTCCATATCAAGGGTTTTTAGGCTTTCTTCAAAAAGTTCGGCAAAGCTTTCGCTCATTTGGAATCCTGTAAATTAAGTATTTGGGATGCTACCGCATAGCCGCTCAAGAGCGCGCTGTGCAGCCACTGTCCCGCCACGCCACCAGCTTGCGTGGGTTGATTATCTCAATGCGCCTTCCGGTGTCGCTGGTTGCCCGGAAAGTACCAACTGATCAGCCCAGCAAATTACGCTCAAGCGCCATTGCGTGGACTGTTTCAAGTACTTCTTCGATGCCCATCTGCGTGGAGTCGATCTGAATGGCATCGTCCGCCGGCTTGAGCGGAGCGACGCTGCGATTCATATCGCGCTCGTCACGTGCGACGATCTCATCTAGAAGACTCGCCAGATTAGCAGTTTCGCCCTTTTCGAGCAACTGTCGATGACGACGGGACGCACGCTCCTGGGCGCTGGCCGTCAGATACACTTTAAGCTGGGCGTCGGCAAAGACCACTGTGCCCATATCGCGACCGTCAGCTACGAGACCGGGTGCCTCGCGAAACGCACGCTGACGCTGCAGCAGCGCGTCGCGCACGGCCGGCAGCGCCGCAACCTGAGAGGCGCCAGCGCCGACCGCTTCGGTGCGAATAGCCCGGCTGACGTCCTCGCCTTCCAGGATAATCTGCTGTTCGCGCCCGTCTTCGGCAGCAACAAACTGCACGTCCAGGTGCGCAGCCAAGGCCTCAAGCGCGGCTTCGTTGGTCAGATCAACCCCGTGATTGCGGGCGGCAAATGCCAGCAAACGATACAGCGCCCCCGAGTCGAGCAGATTCCAGCCAAGTCGGCGGGCCAGCAGACCGGCAATGGTCCCCTTGCCTGAGCCGCCGGGGCCGTCGATGGTAATGACGGGGGCCTGTTGATCAATCACGCGCTTTCCTCCAGTTGGACTTTCATGCCGACCGACTGCGCCAGTTCGACAAAGCCCGGGAACGACGTTGCCACGTTGGCGCAGTCCTTGATGTGAATATCACCGGTGGCGCGCAGCGCGGCTACCGAGAACGACATGGCAATACGGTGGTCTCCGTGGCTTTCAACGCTGCCACCGCCAATCGGGCCGCCGTCGATGATAATGCCATCCGGAGTCGGCTCCGCCTTGACGCCCAGCGCCTGCAGACCATCGGCCATGACTTGGATCCGGTCCGACTCCTTGACCCTCAGCTCTTCGGCGTCACGCAGGATGGTGCGCCCTTCGGCGCAGGCTGCTGCAACGAACAACACCGGGAACTCGTCGATTGCCAGCGGCACCTGGTCCACCGGGATATCGATACCTTTGAGCGGAGCGTAACGCACGCGAATATCGGCAACCGGCTCACCACCTACTTCGCGCTCGTTCAGCAACTCCAGGTTGCCGCCCATTTCGCGCAGGATGTTGATGATGCCGATGCGAGTCGGGTTGATGCCGACGTGCTCGAGCGTCAGATCCGCGCCCTCGCAGATGCTGGCGGCAACCATGAAGAACGCCGCAGAAGAGATATCTGCCGGCACGTCGATACGACAGGCAGTCAGCTTGTGACCTGACTCGATAGTGACGGTATCGCCATCGACTTTGACCGGATAACCGAAGCCCTTGAGCATGCGCTCGGTATGATCACGGGTCGGCGCTGGCTCGGTCACGGACGTGGTACCGGAGGCATACAGGCCGGCAAGCAGAATGCAGGACTTGACCTGCGCACTGGCCATCGGCATCTGATAATCCATGCCCATCATGCGACTGCCACCCTTGATACGCAGCGGCGGACGCCCTTCATCACCGGTTTCGATCTGCGCGCCCATCTCGCGCAGCGGCTTGGCCACCCGTCCCATCGGGCGCTTGGACAACGACGCATCGCCGGTCAGCACGGTGTCGAACTCCTGCCCCGCCAGCAGGCCGGAGAGCAGGCGCATGGAAGTACCGGAGTTACCCAGATATAGCGAGCCCGGCGGCGCCTTCAGGCCATGCAGACCCACACCATTGATCGTGACTCGACCATGATGCGGACCTTCGATAACCACACCCATATCGCGAAATGCCTGCAGTGTTGCCAGGCTGTCCTCACCCTCGAGAAAGCCCTCAACCTCGGTCACACCCTCAGCCAGGGAGCCGAGCATGATGGAGCGGTGGGAAATGGATTTGTCGCCCGGCACGCGAATGCGGCCGCTCACCTGCCCGCCAGGGCGCGCGATGAAATTGAATTCTTTGCTTTGCATAGGTTCCATGTAAGCCCTGCGGGCCAGAATAGTGCTGAAATGCTCTCGTGCCGACTTGGCTCGGGTAAACACACCGAGCAGCGTGTTGGCATCGCGGGTTTCCACCGCCTCACGCAGCCGACCCAGATCCTGAGTAAAGGCATCCAGGCTGCGAAGTACCGCATCCCGGTTGGCCAGAAACACATCGCGCCACATCACCGGATCACTCGCGGCAATGCGGGTAAAGTCCCGGAAACCACCTGCCGCGTATCGGAAAATCTCAAGATTCTCGTTACGCGACGCCAGCGTATCGACCAGCGAAAAGGCCAGCAGATGCGGCAGATGACTGGTGGCCGCCAGGACTTCGTCATGGTCGGCCAGTGACATCTGCTCCACATCGGCGCCCAGCGCCTGCCAGCAACGCTGCACCAGCTCGATGGCACTATCGGCCGTCTGCTCCAAAGGCGTCAAAATGACCTTATGATGACGAAACAGATCGGCGCGGGACGCTTCCACACCGCTCTTTTCAGAACCGGCGATCGGATGTCCCGGCACGAAGTTGGCCGGCACCTGTCCAAAAACCTCTTCTACCGCCAGCGCCACCGCACCCTTGGTACTTCCCACATCGGTCATTACCGCCTGACCGAGGTCCATCGCAGCCAACTGGGCCAGTACCGCGCGCATACCCAGCACTGGCACGGCCAGCATGATCAGATCGGCACCCCGGACGGCTTCCGCCAGATCCGCAGTCGTACCGTCAACCACACCAAGGGGAACAGCCTGACGACGGGCAACCGGGTCCAGATCACAACCAATGACTTCCCGACAAAGGCCGCTCTCGCGCATACCCTTGGCAAAAGAGCCGCCAATCAGCCCCAGACCGATAACAGCCAGGCGCCCGATTATCGGCGTGCCCTGTGACAGCGTGGTTACGTTAGACACGCGCCAGCACCTGCTTCAGGGCATCGAGAAAACGCTGGTTCTCGGCCGGCAAGCCTACGGTCACTCGCAGGTAATTCGACATGCCGTAGTTGGCCACCGGCCGCACAATCACACCCTCACGCAGCAGCCCCTGGAACACCGGAGCAGCCTCGCGCCCCAGATCAATAGCCAGGAAGTTGCCACGGGACGGAATCCAGCTAAGCCCAAGCGCGGCACATCCTTCTTCCAGCTGCTGCATGCCAATACGGTTGATGCGGCGACTTTCGATCAGGTACGCCTCGTCCTCCAGGGCAGCCAGCGCAGCGGCCAGCGCGAGGCTGTTGACATTGAACGGCTGACGCACCCGATTCAGTGCATCGGCAATCGCCGGATGTGACAGGCCGTAGCCCACCCGCAGCGCCGCCAGACCGTAGGCCTTGGAGAATGTGCGCGACACCAGCAGGTTGCTGTAGCGCCCGAGATAGTCGACACCGTTGGGAACGTCGTCGGTTTCAACGTACTCGGTATAGGCCTCGTCCAGCACGACTATCACGTTCTCGGGTACGCGATCCAGAAACGCTTCCAGCGCATCGCGCTCAATCCAGGTACCGGTCGGATTGTTCGGGTTGGCGATAAAGACCACGCGGGTAGACGGCGTGATGGCCGCCGCCATGGCGTCCAGATCATGCCCCCAGTCCTTTGCCGGCACCGATACCGCCTTGGCACCAACCGCCTGGGTCACAATCGGATACACCGCAAAGGCATGATCACTGAACACTACTTCATGTTCAGGCCCCACGAAGGCACGAGCAACCAGCTCAAGAATATCGTTGGAACCGTTACCCAAAGTAATACCGGCAGTATTCACTCCCGACTTCGCCGCCAACGCCTGCTTCAGCGCAAAGCCGTTACCGTCCGGATAACGAGTCAGCTCCGGCAACGCAGCGGCAATGGCCTCGCGCACCGCAGGGCTGGGACCAAGCGGGTTCTCGTTACTCGCCAGCTTGACGATATCCTGAGGGCGCAGCCCAAACTCGCGCGCCAATTCCTCTACCGGCTTACCCGGCACGTAAGGGGACAGCTTCTGCACGCCTGGACGCGCCAGGCTGAGAAAATCGCAACTCATAGAACACAAGCCTCAAGCTACAAGCAGCAAGCTTCAAGTCACACCAGGCCGCAGATGCTTGCAGCTTGCGGCTTGCAGCTTGTCGCTGATGATTTAGAGCACCGCCTTCGGATACGACCCCAGCACCTTGAGTGCCACCGAGTCGTCGTTGATCTTCTCCAGCACATCCTTGATCAGCGGATCGTGCTGATGACCGAAGAAATCGATAAAGAACACATAGGTCCACTTGCCGCTGCGCGACGGGCGGGTTTCGATGCGACTGAGATCAATGCCATTGGAATGGAACGGCTGCAGCAGATGATGCAGAGCACCCGGCTTGTTGCGCATGGAGACGATGATCGATGTCTTGTCGTCGCCAGTCGGCGGAACCTGCTGGTTACCGATGATCAAAAAGCGCGTGGAGTTGTCCGGGCGATCCTCGATCTTCTCGGCCAGACGGGTCAGACCGTAGAGGTCGGCCGCCATATCGCCGGCGATCGCCGCCGAGTTCCACTCGCCCTTGACCCGCCGCGCCGCATCGGCGTTGCTGGCAACCGCAACGCGCTCCACGTTCGGATAGTGGGCATCGAGCCATTTACGACACTGGGCCAGAGACTGGGCGTGGGAGTAGACGCGGGAAATCTTGTCGGTCTTGGTGTTCTCACCCACCAGCAGATGGTGGTGGATACGCAGCTCGACTTCACCGCAGATCACCAGATCATGCTCAAGGAAGCTGTCCAGCGTGTGATTGATCGCGCCTTCGGTGGAGTTCTCTACCGGCACCACACCGAAATGCACCGCGCCTGCAGCAACTTCACGGAAGATCTCGTCAATTGCCGCCATCGGCACACTGACCACCGAGTGACCAAAATGCTTGAGTGCAGCCGCTTGGGTAAAGGTGCCTTCCGGGCCGAGGTAGGCCACACGCAGCGGCTCTTCCAATGCCAGGCAGGCCGACATGATCTCACGGAACAGGCGGGCCATTTCTTCGTTATCGAGCGGCCCCTTGTTCAGCTCCATGATGTGCTTGAGCACCCAGGCTTCACGCTCGGGGCGATAGAACACCGGCTTGACGCCAGGCTCCAGCGCCTTCTGCTTGACCTGAGCGACCGTCTGCGCACAAGTTGCACGCTCACTGATCAGGTCAAGAATCTTTTCATCAATGGTGTCGATGCGCTTGCGCAGCGCCTTCAACTGATCTTCATCAGACATGAGTATCAACCGTGCTGCTGTTCGAACTCGGCCATATAGGCCACCAGAGCGTCAACCGCCGCTTGCGGCACCGCGTTGTAGATGGAGGCACGCATGCCGCCCACCGAACGGTGACCCTTCAGGTTCAGCAGGCCGCGCTCTTCTGCGCCAGCCAGGAAGGGTTTGTCCAGGCGATCATCGGCCAGACGGAACGGGATGTTCATCCAGGAGCGATCGGCCACGTTGATCGGGTTGGTGTACAGCTCGCTGGCATCAATCGCCGAGTACAGGGTTTTCTGCTTGGCATCGTTGACGCGCTTGACCGCCTCCAGACCGCCCTGCTCCTTCAGCCACTGGAAGATCAGGCCAGACAGGTACCAGGCAAAGGTCGGCGGCGTGTTGTACATCGAATCGTTCTTGGCGGCGACGGCGTAGTCCAGCATGGTCGGACAGCTGGCACGCGCTCGACCCAGCAGGTCTTCACGCACGATCACGACGACCAGACCGCTCGGGCCGATGTTCTTTTGCGCGCCGGCGTAGATCATGCCGAATTGCGATACATCAACCGGGCGCGACAGGATGGTCGAGGACATATCTGCTACCAGCGGCACCTCGCCGGTCTGCGGCACCCAGTTGAACTCGAGCCCGCCGATGGTCTCGTTCGGACAATAGTGCACATACGCCGCATCGGCGGCCAGCTGCCATTCATTCTGACCGGGAATCGCGAAGTAATCGTATGCCTTGGCGCTGCCGGCAACGTTCACGTTACCAAAGCGCGAGGCTTCCTCGATGGCTTTGCGCGACCAGATACCCGTGTCGATATAGTCAGCACTGCCGCCTTCGGGCATCAGGTTCAGCGGAATCTGGGCAAACTGCTGGCTGGCACCGCCCTGCAGGAACAGCACCTTGTAGTTATCAGGAATGGACATCAGGTCGCGCAGGTCCTGTTCGGCCTGCTGGGCGACGGCAACGAACTCATCACTGCGGTGACTCATTTCCATGATCGACAGGCCCTTGCCCTGCCAGTCAAGCAGCTCGGCCTGAGCCCGCTGCAACACCGCTTCCGGCAACGCGGCCGGCCCAGCACAGAAATTGAACAGACGCTTACTCACGATTACTCCTGATCATCCACGGGTTGCTGCTCATCACCTGCCGGGAGCTGGGCCTCGCCATCGGCGGCCGCCTCACCTTCCAGCTCAACATCTTCTTCGTCTTCGTCAGACGGTTCCTGCACGCGCTCCAGACCGACAAGCTTCTCTTCCGGCGCCAGGCGGATCAGCATGACGCCCTGGGTATTGCGCGACAGACTGGACACCTCGCTGACCCGGGTCCGGACCAGCGTACCCTGATCGGAAATCAGCATGATTTCCTCACCATCAACTACCTGTACAGCACCAACAAGCGGGCCATTGCGTTCATTGGACACCATCGCGATCACGCCCTGACCGCCACGACCGCGACGGGGGAACTCTTCCAGCACAGTGCGCTTGCCGTAGCCACGCTCGGAGGCAGTCAGAATCTGTGCTTCGCGCTCCGGAATCAGCATCGAGATCAGGCGCTGACCGGTCGGCAGGCGCATACCACGCACACCGCGGGCAGTACGCCCCATGGTGCGCACGTGGCGCTCCTTGAAGCGAATGACCTTGCCGCCGTCGGAGAACAGCATGATGTCGCGCGAACCATCGGTGATGGCTGCAGCGATCAGGGTGTCGCCTTCTTCGAGACGCAGCGCGATTAGACCGTTGCTGCGCGGGCGGCTGAATTGCACCAGCGGTGTTTTCTTCACGGTGCCGCGCGCGGTTGCCATAAAGATGTAGGCGCCGGTCGGCTCATCGCTGTCGTCATCGTCGCCATCTTCAGCATCAGCGTCAGCGTCATCGGACTCGACCTCAACAGCCTCGCCTTCGATCACACTGTTTTCATCATCCAGCTCTTCGCCTTCCTCGGCACTCTGTTGCTGCAACGCTTCCAGATCAATCTGCAGCATCGCGGTAATCCACTCGCCCTCTTCCAGCGGCAGCAAATTCACCAGCGGACGGCCGCGCGCAGTGCGCGAAGCCTCAGGAATTTCGTAGGTTTTCAGCCAGTAGACCTTACCGCGGCTGGAGAACAGCAGCAGCGTGGCGTGGCTGTTGGCAACCAGCAGGTGCTCGACGTAGTCTTCATCTTTCACACCGGTCGCCGCCTTACCACGACCACCCCGGCGCTGCGCCTGATAGTCGGTCAGCGGCTGGCTCTTCGCGTAACCACCATGGGAGATGGTAACCACACGCTCTTCTTCGGTAATCAGGTCAGCCAGGGTCAGATCCATGCGGGAAGCGACGATTTCAGTACGACGCGCGTCCCCGAAGGCTTCCTTGACCTGCTCCAGCTCCTCGACGATCACTTCCATCAGGCGCTCGTGGCTGTTGAGGATGCGCAGCAGCTCAGCAACCTGCTCGAGAATCTGCTGGTACTCGGTGAGCAGCTTTTCATGCTCCAGACCGGTCAGGCGATGCAGGCGCATGTCGAGAATCGCCTGGGCCTGTTCGGCAGACAGGTAGTACTGACCGTCGCGCAGGCCAAATTCCTCACCGAGCCCATCAGGGCGGCAGGATTCGGCACCAGCGCGCTCGACCATTTCGATCACCGTGCCCGGCGCCCAGGCAGTCGCCAGCAGGCGCTCCTTGGCTTCGGCCGGGGTCGGCGACTGCTTGATCAGCTCGATCACCGGATCAATGTTGGACAGCGCAACCGCCTGACCTTCGAGGATGTGACCGCGCTCACGGGCCTTGCGCAGCTCATACACGGTACGACGGGTAACCACCTCGCGGCGGTGGCGTACGAAGGCTTCCAGCAGCTCCTTTAGGTTCAGGATCTTAGGCTGGCCATCGAGCAGGCCGACCACGTTGATGCCGAAAACACTCTGCATCTGGGTCTGAGCATAAAGGTTGTTGAGGATAACCTCGGGCACTTCGCCGCGACGCAGCTCGATTACCACGCGAATACCGTCCTTGTCGGACTCATCGCGCAGCTCGGTAATACCCTCAAGCTTCTTCTCTTTTACCAGCTCGGCGATCTTCTCGATCAGACGTGCCTTGTTGAGCTGGTAGGGCAATTCGGAAATCACGATCTGCTGGCGACCACCAACCTTGTCGATATCTTCGATATGGCAGCGAGCACGGACGTAAATGCGACCGCGCCCGGTACGGTAGGCCTCAACAATGCCGGCACGGCCGTTGATGATACCGGCGGTCGGGAAGTCAGGCCCCGGAATGAACTCCATCAGCTCGTCGATGCTGATATCGGGATTGCTGATCACCGCCAGACAGCCGTTGATCACTTCGGTCAGGTTGTGCGGCGGAATGTTGGTCGCCATACCGACAGCGATACCACTCGAGCCGTTGACCAGCAGGTGCGGGATCTTGGTCGGCAGAACGTCTGGAATCTGCTCCTTGCCGTCGTAGTTGGGTACCCAGTCGACGGTTTCCTTGTCCAGATCGGCCAGCAGCTCATGGGTCAGCTTGGCCATCCGCACTTCGGTGTAACGCATTGCTGCCGCGTTATCGCCATCGATGGAACCGAAGTTGCCCTGACCGTCGACCAGCGGATAGCGCATGGAAAAGTCCTGCGCCATACGCACGATAGTGTCGTATACGGCAGAGTCACCGTGCGGGTGGTACTTACCGATCACGTCACCAACAACACGGGCCGACTTCAGGTACGGCTTGTTCCAGTCGTTGCCCAGTTCGCTCATCGCGTACAGCACGCGACGGTGCACCGGCTTGAGGCCATCGCGCACGTCCGGCAGTGCCCGTCCGACAATTACGCTCATCGCATAATCCAGATAGGACTGCTTCAGTTCGTCTTCGATATTGACTGGAAGGATCTCTTTGGCCAGTTCACCCATGAAACGGCATTCCTTTTATTGTCGGCAACCCATTGATGCCAATAGCATTAGTCACATGCGCAAGGAGGACGAACACGCCGACCAACCCGCACCGCAGGCCGAGGCCCGCAGCGGGACGCGTCCCGCCCGATCAAAGCGGCAGAGGATACCACAGACAACCCGCCGGCGGGAGCATGAAGCACACCTGCGCCAGCGTCTCAGTGCAGCTGACGCACACTCATCAGATTGGCAATTTTGCCCTCGTCCGGTTGCTCGATAATGCCCTTTTCAGTGACGATCGCGTCTATCAACTCGACCGGCGTCACATCCAGTGCCATCTCCCCGCCACCGAACCCACCGGGCGCACATCCCAACTGATCCGGCCTCAGATCATCAGCATCAGGCAAACTCGAATCAATGGTGGCTGTGGATGCCACCACCATAAAACGCAGACCGTGGTGCATTGCCAGAATGGCCAGCGCGTAGCTGCCCAATGGACCGATCACGTCGCCATTGGCCGCAATTTTCTCCGCGCCAACCACCACCCAGGTAACCCCGTCATATTTCATCAGCCGCCCGGCTTCGACGTCGGCATGCAAGGAGGCGGATACCCCGTCACGCACCAGCTCGAAGACACCCGCCTCCGCGTGCGGCATGGTTGAACGGGCCTCGTTGACCAGCACCTCGCCCACCAGCCCTGCCGCACTTGCAGAGCGCACGACCCCATAGGTGGTGCCACCACCGCCACCGGACAGGTCGCCACCATAGCCATGCAGCATGATCCGATGAACAGATGCCTTGTGGCGCCGCAACAGCTGCACCCCGAGCCGCGCCATCACCTGATTGGCCTCACGATCGGCGGCCTGAATAGCCTGCGCCGCCTGCAGCAGCCGCAGCGCCATATCATCCCCCGGCTTCGAACTGACAACCGTTTGACGCATGATGCCCAGCGCCCACTGCAATGCCGCTGCCATCGGCTGTATCGCCGCCAGTTCATCCATCAGCGGCTGCAATGCTTCCATCCAGGCAACCGGAGGAACCGGCCTGCGCGCAGCCAGCGCCAGCGCATAGGCTGCAGCGATCCCCAGCGCAGCCCCTCCGCAGACGGCGCCATCACGCATCAACGCCAGCACCTCGGCCGGCGCCGAGCAGGTAGCAACTGCCGGCTGACCATTAAGCGTGCGCAAATCCAGCACCCGGAGCTTTCCCTCGGGCAACCAGACCAAGCCCTGCAACGGATGGTCTACAGCTACAGTCTCTACATGCAACATGAGCGAATCCCCTATTTCGATGCGGCGACCTGTCAGCAACCGCCGCCACTTTCACGCTGCATTTGCGCACCACCAGCAGGTATACTTGCCGACCATGATGCAAGGTGAACTGAACATGACCACGCTGCCCCGCGAGCTCGACCTGCTGATCGTGCCACGCTGGATCGTGCCCGTTGTCCCGCACGGCCAGGTGCTTGAAGATCATGCCCTGGCAGTCCATCAGGGGCGCATCGTCGGCATGGTACCAGTGGCCTCCGCCAACGCGTTGAATCCGCGCGAGCGACGCGACCTGCCAGACCATGTCCTGATTCCGGGTCTGATCAACGCCCATGGCCACGCAGCGATGACGCTGTTCCGTGGTCTGGCCGACGATCTGCCACTGATGACATGGCTGACAGACCATATATGGCCCGCAGAAGGCCGCTGGGTCAACGCCGATTTTGTCCGTCTGGGCACTGACCTTGCGATTGCCGAGATGCTGCGCGGCGGCACGACCTGTTTTTCCGACATGTATTTCTTCCCGGACGTAGCCGCGGCCGCCGCCATGGACGCGGGTATCCGGGCCCAACTGTGCTTTCCGGTCATAGACAATCCGATACCGGGCGCACGCAATGCTGAAGAGGCCATTGCCAAGGGATTGCGCCTGCGCGATGACACCCGTCACAACGGCCTGATCAGCGTCGCGTTCGGCCCACACGCTCCCTACACCGTCGGCGATGAGAACCTGGCCCGCATCCGCACCCTGGCGGACGAACTGGACATGCCGATTCACATGCATCTCCACGAGACTGCCGGCGAGGTAGACGACGCGGTAGCGCAGACCGGCCTGCGCCCGTTGCGTCGCCTGCAACAGCTGGGTCTGCTGAGCCCGCGCCTGCAGGCCGTGCATGTAACCGAGATCAACGACGACGACCTCGACCTGCTGGTCGAGCACGGCGTACAGCTGATCCACTGCCCCGAATCAAACCTGAAGCTGGCCAGCGGCATGATGCCGGTTCAGCGCCTGCTGGACGCCGGCCTGAATGTGGCGCTCGGCACCGACGGCGCCGCCAGCAACAATGATCTCGACATGCTTGGCGAAATGCGCACCGCTGCCATGCTGGCGAAGATCGTCGCCGGCGCCCCGACCGCACTGGATGCCCACAGCGCCCTGCACATGGCTACGCTCGCCGGCGCACGTGCGCTGGGACTGGAGGAGGAAACCGGCTCCATCGAAGTCGGCAAGGCCGCCGACCTGACCGCAGTCAACCTGTCCGGTCTGGCCCAGCAGCCGCTCTATCATCCCGTGTCCCAACTGCTTTATACCTGCAGCGCCAGCCAGGTCAGTGATGTCTGGGTTGCCGGGCGCTGCAAGCTGCGTGACGGACAACTGACCGAAATCGATCCACAACCCATTCTGCAGCAGGCTCGCAGCCTGGCTGAACTCATCGCCAAAGGGGATACCCATGAGTCTTAACGTCGATCGCGCCGAAATCGCCAAGTTTGAAGCGTTGGCCAGCCGCTGGTGGGACCGCAACAGCGAGTTCAAACCACTGCACGAAATCAACCCGCTGCGTACCAACTGGATCGATGAGCGCGTTGGTCTGGCGGGCAAGAAGGTACTGGATGTAGGTTGCGGTGGCGGCATTCTGGCCGAAGCCATGGCCCAGCGCGGAGCCCAGGTCACCGGCATCGACATGGGCGAAGCGCCGCTGGCCGTGGCCCGCCTGCATCAGCTCGAATCCGGCGTCAGCGTCGAGTACCAACAAAGCACCGCCGAAGAGTTCGCCGAGCAACACGCCGGCACCTTTGACGTGGTGACCTGTCTGGAGATGCTGGAGCACGTACCCGACCCGGGCTCGGTCATTCGCGCCTGCACCCGCCTGCTCAAGCCCGGCGGCCAGGTGTTCTTCTCGACCATCAACCGCAACCCCAAGTCATTCCTGTTCGCCATCGTCGGCGCCGAATACGTCCTGCGCATGCTGCCGCGCGGCACCCACGAGTTCGCCAAGTTCATTCGTCCGGCCGAGCTGGGCGGCTGGATTCGTGACGCCGGGCTGGACCTTCACGACATCACCGGCCTGACCTACAACCCGCTGACCCGCACCTACAAACTCGGCAGCGATGTCGACGTGAACTACATGGTCTACTGCCAGCTGGGAGCCGACGCCTGATGCTCAGCGGCGTTCTGTTTGATCTGGACGGCACCCTGTTGGACACCGTTGACGACTTCATGGCCGTCATCGACGCCATGCTGGACGACCACCAGCGTCCACGCGTGGCACCGGCGCTGATCCGCGCCCAGGTATCCGACGGCTCCATCGGCATGCTGTCAGCCGCCTTTGCCACGCGCCCGGGCGAGCCCGGCTTTGATGCCCTGCGGGAGGAATTTCTCAGTCGCTACGAGCAGGCCTTGAGCGTGCACACTCGACCGTTCCCCGGCATCCTGTCGCTGCTCGACTGGCTGGAAGCCGAGGGCCTGCCCTGGGGTGTTGTGACCAACAAGCTGAGTCGTTTCAGCATACCGCTGATGGAACAGATTGGTCTGGCCGAGCGCTGCGCCAGCCTGGTCTGCCCGGATCAGGTCAGTCGAGGCAAGCCGCACCCGGAACCGGTGCTCAAGGCCTGCGCCGAGCTCGGCGCCGATCCGCAACGCTGCGTCTTCATAGGCGACCACCTGCGCGATATTCAGGCGGGCCAGGCAGCCGGACTGACAACCATAGCCGCACTCTACGGCTATCTGCCGCCAGACGAAGACCCTGCAAGCTGGCAGGCTACCCACAGTGTTCAAACCGCCAGCGATCTGCAGCCCTGGCTGCGCGGCCGGCACAACCCGGAGACAATGCATGTTTGACTATACCGCCCCCGCCGACCTGCTGGCCGGACGCGTGATTCTGATTACCGGCGCCGGCGATGGCATCGGCCGCGCCTGCGCGCTGAGTTGTGCCGCCCATGGCGCGACAGTTGTGCTGGTGGGCCGTACCCAGAGCAAACTGGAAGAGGTATACGACGCCATTGAGGCAGCCGGTCATCCGCAACCGGCGTTGTGCCCGCTGAATCTGGAAACAGCAACGGAAAAGGACTACGAAGACCTGGCCGACCAGCTGTTCGATACCTTCGGCAAACTCGATGGCCTGGTACACAACGCCGCCGAACTCGGGCCGCGCACCCTGCTGGACAACGTCAAGGCGGATGCCTGGATGCGGGTAATGCAGGTCAACGTCAATGCTCCCTTCCTGCTGACCAAGGCCATGATGCCGCTGCTTAGAGCGTCCGCGGATGCCTCCGTGGTTCTGCTCTCATCCAGCGTCGGCCGCAAGGGGCGCGCCTACTGGGGACCCTACGCCGTCAGCAAGTTTGCAGTGGAAGGCATGATGCAGGTTCTGGCTGACGAGCAGGACGGCACCAGCCATATCCGTGTCAACAGCCTGAACCCGGGAGCCACGCGCACACGCATGCGGGCCAAGGCCTATCCGAACGAGCCGGTAGAAACCAATCCGGCGCCGGATGCCATCATGCCCGCATTTCTCTATTTGCTCGGCCCCGATAGCCAGGATTGCAATGGTCAGGCGATCGACGCCCAGTAAGACGGGATATTGACGATCCCTTGCCGCGCCACCATCGCCGCCCCGGTCGAGGGCGGCATTTTTTTGCCGCAAGCAGCCATAACCCAGAACAAATAAATACTAAGGCATTGATTATAAAGAACTTTAAATAATGGCACATTGCTTGCTTTACCTACCTTGTCAGTAGACTAGCGGATAAAGCAATCATGCCAGTTCAGGGAAATACCATCGACTTCGACTTGGCGCGCGTAAAGCTCGGTCAAACCTGCTCGCAGCGACGTCGCAACGGCAAGCCCAATATCACCCTGCAGGACACCCGACGCGAGTTGACCCAAACGCTGCAAACCAGCCTTGAGCTTGAGCGCGTGCTGGGCATGTTTTACGACGCCTTGCGCGAGCTGCTGTATATCGATGGGCTGGAGTATCGCCATACCGGCGCAGCCAGCCCGATTCTTCATGGACACTACGGAATCCACCGTTGCAGCTATCGCATGTCGCACGCCGGAGATTACCTGGGAGAACTGCAATTGAGTCGTCAGACGCGGTTCGACGAGGCTGAGCTCGTCAGCATTGAGGGACTGCTGGCCACCCTGCTGTTCCCCCTGCGCAACGCACTTCTCTACCGAGAAGCTCTGACCTGCGCGCTGAACGATGCGCTCACTGGTGCAGGCAACCGGCTCGCGCTCAACCAGAACCTGGAACGCGACATTCGCAGCAGCAAACGCAGCGGGCAGCCGCTCTCACTGCTGGTACTGGATGTTGACCACTTCAAAAGCGTCAATGACAACTACGGTCACGCATACGGAGATGAGGCGCTAAAGGCCGTAGTCGACTGCGTCACAGCGACATTGCGAAACGTAGACGGGCTTTATCGATTGGGCGGCGAGGAATTCGTGGTCCTGCTGAACAACACTGACGCCGACGCCTGCAACCTGGTAGCCGAGCGCATCCGACAATCGATTGAACAGTTGCAGTTCCAGATTGACGGCCAGCCACTGCCAATGACGGCCAGCCTTGGCCATGCCACGCTGCGACCCACCGACGACGCACGCAGCCTGCTGGATCGCGCAGACCAGCGCATGTATGCGGCAAAGCGCAATGGCCGCAATCAGGTTGTCGGGGAAGAGTAGGAAAGAGATAGCAAGAAACGGGGCGACGAGCGCCGCCCCGTCCAGACTCAGTGAGTCTGTGCCGGCTTGTTCGCCAGATAGTCTTCAAACAGCAGATTGGCATTGCCCAGCGACATCAGGTGGGCGTAAACCCAGCCGAGGAACCCGGCCTTATTCAATGCCAGGACCTGCTCGTCAGCCAGTGCCAGGAAGCGCTCTTCATCAACGGCGTGGAAGTCCTTCAGGACAAAACTCTCGCCACTGACATGGGTCAGCTTCAACGTACGCGGTACCAGCAGATCCATTTCCCGCAGCATTGCAACGAACTGGCGGGTGCGCTGCATTTCGGCGGTGAAGTTCTGCAGGAACTGGATCATCTCGTCCAGATAGGGGCTGTTCTCACCGGACTCGGCAAACAGCTCACGGCCTTCCTCTTCGTTCCAGCCGGCATAGGCCTCATCAAAGCAGACCGTAAACTCATCGTTGTCCGATTGAGCAAGCACAAAAGGATAGCGACGAATGAACGCGGGCACGTATGTGTTGCTGCGCCACTGCCCGGAATCGCCAACGAAACTGTTCAATCCCTGTTTTAGACCCATCAACGCAATCGGACTGAGCCCATCGCCTTCACCGATAAATACAATGGGATAACTGCGTGCAGCCTGGAAAAACTCCAGACCAGCCAGCGGCACAATGTGTGTGCCTGCGGCAAACTCGCAACCCTTATCGGTTTTCAGCTTGAGCGCCTTGTGCTGATCACGATTGAGCGCCTTGATTTCCTTGTAAAGCAACAACGTTGACATCCTTCTACTCCCTGTCCGGACTTGGATCCGGTTATTTCGTTTTTTCCAATGCCCGAGCCTATCGGAAAACCAGCTGCAGCAATACCTGTCCGCTGTCCTGGTCGGGCACTACGTCCTTGAATGCGCCTGCAACCACCAGGCTTGCAGACACCCGATCATTCCACCAGCGGCTGTTGATACCGGCGCCGCCGCTGATCAGGTCCACATCTTCATCGCCCAGCTCCATAGCCCTGCCGTAGTCCATGAATACAAAGGGCTGCCAGCGTTCGCTCAGATGCCAGTATCCTTCAACGCTGGCGTTGACTCCCCATGGGGCCGTAATGATGCCGGGTTCATAGCCGCGCTGGGCACTGATCCCGCCAAACTGTTTGTGCAGCGCCGAGGGCAACTCGTCCTGACGGGTTGCATATTGCCAGCCCGCTTTGCCCACCAGTTCGTACGCCTCACCCAACTGACGCGACGAGTACAGGTCGCCGGTCAGAATGGTAAAGTTGCCGCTCTCTCCGGTCAGGGCGTTATCCGGCGAGGCCTGACGAAGGCGCTGTTCGTAGCGGGAATACCAGGGTGCGGCACGGTACTCGAACTGGCCCTTGAGAAAGACCTCCTGAATGTCCACTTCACTGAGCGTCACACCCTCCAGCGTCGTTTCAGAGGTTTGAAAGGTGTAACCCACGCCGCCCAGCAGCAACCAGCGGTCAGACAGCCACCACGGCTGATCAAAGCCCAGGCCGTAGTTGCTGGAGTCCCCTTCGATATTGAGATCAGCCAGCGGACCTCGCTTGATCTCCATGCTGTTGGCCCCCGCCTCAACCCAGGCAAAGCCGTTGCTGCGGGTAACCGGACGGGTGTAGCGCAGATTCAGATACTGGCTACCACGCGTACCGACCAGCACTGCGCTGATGTTGTCCGCCATGCCGGTCGGCGAGAACCAGTTGAACGTGCCACCCAACTGCTCGTAGCCCGTTCCCTCACTTCCGTAGTTGTTAGCAAACAACGACCAGTCGAAGCGTTTCGGCTCGAAACGCTCCAGATCCACCCGCGTTGTGCCGAAGCGCTCGCCTGGAGCCAACCCTGCAGAAAGCTGCGGCCCCTGACTGGTCGCATTGAAACGGCGAATCGCCTCGATCAGCATCGGACTGTCCAGCGTCTCCCCGTCGGTCAGATCAATCCGGTCGCGATAAAAAGACTCGTCAACCTGTTGCCGCTCGCCACTGAATACCACGCTGTCCAGCTTTGCCTCTACCAGCACAACACGGAGCTGACCGTCCTCCAGGGACTGCGGCGGGATAATCGCCCGGGCCGTCAGCTGACCACCGTCGGTATACAGCTGGTTGACCTGCCGAATCATGTCATTGAGGTCAGCAAAGGTAATCTCGCGTCCCACATACTGTCCGGCGATATCCTTCAATTGCGTCTGGGTGAGAAAGACCGACGGGTTGAAGCTGATGCCACTCAGTACAAAAGGCGGGCTGTCGCTCGGGAGTGCATCATCCTGCTCCGGCTGCGCGCCCTGCAAAGCCGGTATCTCGATTCGGCGCGCACGCTCTTCAATCTGCTGCTGACGCTGCTGGGCATCAATTTGCTCGCGTTGCAGACTCGGGTTGACCTGCCCGGCGCTCACGCCACCGGGCAATACTACCTGAGCGTGGGCAACGCAAGGCAGCAAGGCCATTGCCGCCAGCGTCCATACTCGCTTGGTGCTCCATGCATGCGCTGCCATCAGATTTTCCACCGCTGTTCATCATCCTCGTTGTTGGTTGCACCCTGTGGCCACTGCAAATTCAGCGGGCCCGTCATTTCAGGGACCTGCACCTGCTCCTGTGGCACCTCTCCGAGACCCGCAGCGCGATTCATCAATTGGCCAAGGCGAAGGTGCATCATGTCCGGCGACAGCATTGCCTGGGCATAACGCGCAGCCGTAATGCCCTGGTAGTCGACGCCACCGTCCTGGTGCCCTTCGGCAAAGTTCGGCACCCGCACCAGATGAGTCGCATCGCGGTGCAGCACATAGGCGTTGGTATAGGTCGATACATCGCTTTGATACAACCAGAAAGCCTTATCCAGCTCGTACAGCTGCACATTGGCGTCCGCGCGATAAGCCGGTGACAGGTTATCCGCGATCAGCAGCGCCTGAGGCGTGCTCAACTGGAAGAAGTCGGCATTGCGAATATCGTCGAAGTCGGCGATGGCAGCGGTCGTTTCAAAGTCGGTGTAGACCATGTCCAGCAGCGAGGTTGTAACCGCACTGCCCTGCAGCCGCAGGACAAAACGATCACCGGCCGCGCCGTCGTTGTTCAGGCCGGTCACCAGCAACTGCAGAGCACCGCTGCCAGTTTGCTGCGCACCCAGCTCAACGTCCTGCGCATGCAGATCGGCGGCGACACCCAGTTGCGCATCGGCGACCCGAATAGCCGAGCCGGCCCACAGACTCATGGTCGGTGTTACCACCTGCCGCAACGCGATAACCGCCGGCGTGGCAGCGCCATCGCGCCAGCCCGCATTTGCGGTCAGACCGCCGTCAGCTACTACCTGATCACCCGTGGTATCAAGCAGGCTGTCGAGCAACACCTGACCACCGGCCAGCAGACGCTGGAAGCTGATTTCCTCATCGGCACTCCAGTCCTGGTCGCCGCCGCTGGTGCTCTCACCAACCGCTATCGCGCCCAGTGCCAGCAGGTTGATGTCCTGCTCGGCAATCAGGTTATCGAACGACAGGTGGTGACCGTCAGCGTCAATCTGCCCCAACGCTGTGCTCACTGTCCTGGCGCGGATGTCACCAGATGCGGTCAGGTGAATATTGCCGCTCAGCGACTCACCTTGGTAGGGCACGCCGGTAGAGATAATGTCGTTGCCGACGGTAATGTCGCCGTTTGCCGCATCCAGCAGAATATTGCCTCCGGCCACGACGCTGTCGTTAATGTTGATGTACTCGCCGGAGGTGATGCTCACATGCCGGCCGGCCGTCACATTGGCCAGATCAACAGAGCCGCCGACCACAAAGGTCAGATCACGGCCCGCTTCTGCCGACCCACCCAGACTCATATCCTGTCCGATACCGACAGTCAGGTCGCGGCCAGCCTTCAACGAGTAGGTGCCACCGTAGCGAACCGTCGGCATCAGCAGGTTGCCGTTGGCCAGGATGGCCACATCTCGGGCAGCCTCGACCATCAGGCCGGTGATGTTGCCGTCGCCCTGCTCCGCGTCGCCAGTTGCCTGCAGGAACACATCGGTGCCGAGACTCTGGGCGCGACCGAAGAACAGGTTGCGACCAATCATCCGGACTTCACCTTCGGCCTCGGCATTGCCGCCAAAAACATCACCGTCGGTTTGCACCAGCAGGTCTGCTCCCGAGTAAAGGTGGGCAGGAACCAGCACATCGACGGCCTCGGCGTCGGCCAGCTCGCCGAAGCGGATGGTACCGAGCGATCCGGCTTCGGTAGTCAGCGTGAGATTGCCGCCACTGCGACCAGTCCTGATAGTCAGGTCACCGAAGGTGTGCGCATCAAGGGTCGAATAGGCCTCAACATCCCCCAGCAGAGCGGAGCCGGCCTGCAGGTCAACCCATTGCGTCCGGCTTGTCAGCTGCTCGGCGGCAAACAGCGAGCTGGCTGCCAGCGACAGGGTGCCGGTAATGCTGTCGACACTGCCCAGATCGGCGCTGCCAACGTCGAACACCACGTCGTTTTCAACAGTGGCCTCGGTACCTTGCCAGTCACCTGCGCCATCCACAGTCAAATCGCCGCCGATAATCAGGCTGCCATACTGCAGCGCAGTACCGGCAACACCACGATGCCGCAGCAGTGCGTTGCCATCGACCTCGGCGCGGGTCAGCACCAGTTCACCATCAACCAGCAATTCCAGATCACCCGCTGCGTCCAGGGAGCCGATATCAACAGCACCGCTGGCATCAACGACCATATCGTCGTTACGCGCCCAGATTTCGGTCGCAGTCAGGCTGCCACCTGTGAAGTCGAATAAGTGATAGGCATCCAGTGTGCCGGCCGACAGCAGCCCGCCATTGTTGCCCAGCGCCACGTGACCGTCATGCGCCAGCAGGCTGCCGATCGACAGGTCGTTACGGTGTTGCAGATAGATATTGCCACTCAACGCCTCGACCGACGTCAGCTGCGGCAAGTCGACCAGCAAGGCAGTGGTCTCGCTACCGATGCCAAGCCCCGCCTCGATCTCGGCGATGCCTGCGTGCGAACCAGTGAGGTTGACCTGGCCGTCGCCGTTGCCGCGTACGAAGCCACCAGCCTTGAGCAGGAACTGGGTGGCGGCGGTACCGGTATTTTCCAGCAGCCCCAGATGCATGTCGCCGACAGTGGTCAGCGCCAGCGTGCCGCCGGCACTGAAACGGCTGTCGTCAGCCATGTCCAGGCTGCTCGCCAGCAGGGTCAGATTGCCATCTGCCTGCGCACTGCCGGTCAGGATCGCATCAGACAGCGTATTGATCAGCAGATTGCCGCCCGCCTGGGCCTGCGCGACGGTGATGTCACCCTGGGCATCAAGCTGCATGTTGGCACCTGACTGCACATCACGCACCTGCAGATCAACAGCGCTGCTCAGACTCAGATCACCCTCGGCAGCCAGCTCGCCAACCGACAGGGCTTTGCCGCTGCTCAGGTCAGCATCGCCGCCGGCATAGCCAGACAGCTCACCCGCACTGGCAGACTGCAACTCGATCTGCAGCGCGCCGTCGACGCCCCGAATGTCGTCCCTGGCAACCAGGTGGATGTTGCGGCCACTGACGCTCACCTGATCGAGCACACCGATCAGACTGCCGTCGATGGCGTCCAGATGAATGTCGCCTACAGCAAACACCTGGCCAATCTCGAAGTCGCCATTGGCCCAGCGCAGCGCCACATCCTGACCTGAGGATGCCGCAAGCAGGCGCCCGCCGACATTCAGGGTCAGCATGGTGTCTACACTCTCGCCTGTGCCCAGACTGCCGGTGCCCGCTTGCAGGGTCAGATCCTGACCAACCTGGAACTGGCCAAAGCCACTGCCCTCTGCGGCCAGAATGCTGCCGGCTGCGGCCAGCCGCGCATTCTCTCCGGCACTGACCGAGCCAATCTTCAGGTCACCCGCCGACTGCAGATACAGCGATCCGGTCACGTCGGCATCAAAACGCTCGGATGCCTCTACATAGAAAGGTGCAGTTCGGCTAACCGACAGACTGACCACTTCACCGGCATCATTGCGGTTGAACACCACATCACCCGGTGCATTGGCCAGCGCCAGCGCGGCAGCCTGCTCGGCACTGAGTGCACCGGACTTGAGGTCTGCCAGATCAATCAGCAACGCATCAGCCAGCTGACCAACATCACCGGCAACCTGCACAGTGACATGACGCCCGGTCAGGTTAGGCTCGGCAGAACCCACAGAGGTGCCCGAAGACGGACGCAGCGCCGCCAGCTCGATCGCGTACAGCAGTTCATTCTCGGTCCAGATCGCGTCACTGGTAAGCGACTCGATCTGCGCTGCCGATGCCGTGTAGGCAAACAGCGCGTCATAACTCTGGAATGCGCTCTGCGACCGCCAGTCGCCCGCAACATTATTGCTGAAGAAGGATTCCAGCTCGGCAAAGCGTTCGCTGGCAAACTGTTGCACCTGCGCATCAGTCAACCCGGAGACACCCAGCTTCAACTCAGCCAATGGCCGCATGAACGCCAGATTGCCGGCATCAAGCACAAACTCCGAGCCGCTGACGCTGCCCAGCGCCTTTAGCTGCCAATATTCACGGTAGCTTGCATCCACCAGATCCTGGAACGGCTTGACCGAGGTGGCGTAAATATTATCTTCGGCGCCATAGGCTTCGGTCAGTCGCAGTTTCTCCCAAACCGCCTTGCGCTGGGTTTCATCCAGCGTGTCGGAGGCGAGGCGACGACCTGCATCGTACAGAGAGCCCTGCTCAACCCGCAGCCAGACGTCGCCGGTTTCCGAGCGGATACTGCCGACCCAGCTGTCGCCTTCGGTTTCGTGCAGGTAGATACCGCGATTGGCAGTAGCGTTAAGTACCCCGTGCTCAACACCGCCATTGAGGGTTGAAACCTCTTTGGCATGAACACGCAGAGCCTTGCCGCTCTCGCCAATGCCGCCCGACAGGCTGGTCAGTGTAATGTTGCGGCCGCGAACGTGCGGGGTAGCAGCAGCGGTTTGCTGGCTGCCAAGCAGGTCACCGGAAGCCGAAATAACCACATCGCCACTGCCGTTACCGGCATCAACACGCTTGATAATGGCATCAGAACCCAAGTTCAGGTTCACACCAGCCGAGCCGGCCTGAACGGTCAGGGTACCGCCCGGCGCCAAACTCGCGGAGAAGCGATTGCCCGCGTTACCGATCTCGCCACCGGCGTTAAGGGTCAGATGCCCGGTATAGACGCTGCCGTCAGGCATATCGATGATATCGCCACCAGCCGTCAGCGTAGTCGAGCCGCCCGGGTTATTCAGACGACCGCCCACATACAGGTCGTTGAGTGTGGTCGCTTCAATCAGCCCTGTCGCGTTTCCGATAAAAGCAATCTGGAACGGATTATCGGCCTTGACCGAATGGCGAATAGTGATCGATGCGTCGAGCGGGAAACGATAGTTCCACTGCGAGTAGTACTCACCGGCGCGATCGCCGCTGGTGTACTGGCCACTGGCCTTGAAGCCCCAGTTACAACCGGATCCCAGGCTTTCACCGCAACCGTGGTAGTTGACGTTGAAACCTTTGAAGTTGCTCAGCGAACCACTGATATTCTGCTCATACACGCCTTGCGAAGCGTTCCCGTAAACCACGTTTCCGGTGCTGACATTCCAGGGATCATTCGGCTGCCCTGACGGGTAGACCCACGCCCAGTCGCTGACATAGTAACTGTCGCCGTCGTAGCTGTATGTGCGATGGAGTGATGCATGCTGACTCCATTCATAGCGCAGATTCGTACTCGGTGAATACGTTGCACTGCTGGCCGAGGAGCTGCTTACCAGGTAGGCGTTGGAGATAGAGGTGCCGCCATTGCGGTTATCGAAAACCGACAGACCGCTGCCCTGGGTATGCACATACCAGGACGTGGCGTGCTGGCCGGCGACTGGGGCCTTGAGCGTATCGACGATCTGTACGATACCCACCGATCCCGCGCCGGTATCAATGGCACCCAGCTGCAGTTGAGCCTGCGACAGGTTGTCGATACTGACCTGACCGTAGCCGTTGTTGACCTCAATCCGCCCCAATGGATTGGTACTGATGATTCCGCCCTTGAGGTAGACGTAACCGCCACCCGAGGCGTTGACGTCATCGACCAGAATGCGTTGATTGACAAAGTCGTACTTGGCACGAATCAACGAGCTGCCACCGGTCGCGGACAGGTATTCCAGCGGGATGTCGACCGCCGAAACACAGGTATTGCTGGCGCAGTAATGGCTGGCAAGCCAGTTGTCGAGGCTGGCACTGACGGTCAGGGTGCGGCTGGTTGCCTGACCACTCGAAATGGTGCCGTTAATGTCGATATAGCGGGCCTGAATGCCAACCTGACCGCCGACTATTCGTTTGCTGGCAGCGCTGCCGCTCAGATCAGCCGACGCATAGCTGGCGGTACTGCTGTGAAGATTGCGCTGGCGCAGAATCGGCATCCAGGACGCAGCGTTATCGATGCCACGGAACTGCCACGCCAGCCCGGTGTAGGACTTCCCGGTACTCTCCGAGCAGTTACTGCCGCTGCTTACCGACGCAGGCAGACACCCTCCAAACAGAACATCACTGCGACCGGACTGTCCACTGCTGGGCGCTCCCTGCAGGAGCAGACCCGCATTGTTGTTCGACAGTCCACCGCTGCCGTAAACATAGTTGGCAATCAGTTCGATGGCGACAGTGGTGGAACCGGTCACGCCGGCGAAGCTCTTCCACTCCGAAAGCGGGTTTGAGCCGACAGACCAGTAGCCGTTCGGCTGGAAGACCGACATCGAGCCTTCCGGTACCTCAACCAGCACCTGCTGGCCGAAGGTAGCGCCGAACTGTCCGAGCGAGCCCTTGGCATTGGAGATATGAACCAAACCACCCAGGTTGTAGATATCGCCGGTCAGGAAAATGGCCGGGCCATAGCTGACGTTGCCCGAGTAACCGCTGTAACTGTTGTCAATGCGCACCTGGGCTCGCCGATCAGCGTTGACCTCATTGATGGTGCCACTGGTGAAGCGCGAGCGATCGGCTCCCCCGGTGAACAGCACATGGCCGCCCGGCTCATCCGGAATCAGCACGTCACCTACCAGCAGATACTTGCTGCTGCGGTTGGTCACCTGGATCTTGGGACCGCCGTTGGCCGTCAGGGTACCGGCGCCCGATAGCCGGTCGGCATTGACGGTGATATTACCGCCTGCCGCCAGCATGGAACCCAGCTCCACCGAACCGGTGGCCGAACTGGAAATGGTACTGCGCAGGATCTGCTTGGTAACCGGGTCAATACCCGAGTAACTGTCAAGGAAATCAGTCGGAACAAAGCTGCTGGTGCTGAGAACCAGAACCGGCAAACCGGCACTCTGGGTCACATTACCGTTGGGCGCGATATCGATGATCAGCTCGTTATAACGGCCGGCCAGGAAGTTACCATCAAGATGGGCGAAGCTGTCGCGCACGACATTGGTTCTGCTGTCACGGTTGGTAACCGGGATAAAACCGAGCTGATAACCTCGCGCCTCGCCATCGGCGAGCGCGGCGTTAAGCCCGTTGTAACCGCCTGCGGTGATGTTGCGCGCGGCAAGAACCGAAGCACCCTGCTCAACGGAAACGCCGGCAACGTTAGTGATCAGACTCTCGGCGCGCGCATCAGGCACCGCAATAATACCGCGCACGACACTGTGCGCTACGGTATCGGCATTGATGCGTGTCTGCCACAGCCCCTCGGGATCACGGCCTGCCGACAGATCGATATTGCCCAGCGCAGACAGCGTCGCGCCCTCGCCTACGGACACGGATTGCTGGCTGGCAATATCGGCCTTGGCATTCGCGACACCGACACCTGCTGCTCCCCAGGTGCTGACCAGGGATTCGATAGCTGACGACGATAGGGTGTAGGTACCCAGACCGATCTGACCATAGGCCGTGAGGGTTGCCCCATCACCCACGTTGACCGCATTGGTAAAGCTGGCATCGTGAACGTTGTCCGCACCGCCGCCGGCAATCGCACCACCGGTGCTGAGCGTGACACTTTCGTTTACCTCATGGCGAGTAAAGGCACGGGCAATCAGCTTGCCGTCATAATCGCCACCGGCCAGTCCGGCAACCAGAATTACCCGTTCGCCGATATCCACCAGCGAATCAGCCGTCACATCAGACCGATTGGTGACCGCCTGGCCGCTGATCACGCCGCCACCGGCACCGCTGGCAGCAGAACCAAGATGACGCGTGTAGATGTTGGAGTTGGCGCTGAGCAATGCGTCCTGCCCAAGGTACAGTTCGGCATCATTACCGATCCTGGCTCGGGTAGTGACTGTCACCTCATTATCGGAGCTGGCACCACTGCCGCCCACTACCGCGGCGTTGACCGAGTTGGCATGGGTCCCGTAAAGGGCATTGAACTTGGCGGTAAGCGCCAGGCTATCGGCAGCAATGTCAACGGCTTTGCCGATCTCGGCATACACGTTCCCGGTAGTGCGGGTCCGGGCGATGGTGGCATTGCCCGCGACGAGACCGCCGCTACCCGCGATGCTCTTGGCCTGATTGATGTCCTCGCCGTCGGCAGAGACGACCAGATCAGTCAGCAGCGACGCGCCCTGACGATCATTGGCGCGATCACCCAGCTTCGCCTCGGTGGTGGTTGTCGAGCGCGCCTCGGCAACAGATGCCCCAACCGCCAACCCACCGACCGCAATCCCGGTGGCTTCGGCGTACTGTTGGGTTTCGCTACGGGCATCGATTTCAACCCGACCGGAGGGCAGTTTGAGGTCAGTTCCTGTGGTAGCGCTGACGGTAGAGCTGTTAACCGCCTCGGCAACTGAACCATTGGCAGAGAAATACAGGCCGCCACTGCCGGCAACCGAACGCGCCCGGACCGCTGCCTCGTCGGGATCAACCTCGTTACCGCTGCGCTGGTTATCCAGTTTGGCAGCGACCTTGAGACCGCCGGTGCCCTTGATATCAACGGCATTACCCAGCTTGGCCGTGACCCGAGTGCTGCCTTGCGCCCGGGCGTAGGAGGCACCCACGCCGGCACCTGCAGACACACTTGCGCCGATGGCACTGACATCAATCTGCGGCGCTGCGGATGCCTGCACTGTCACGCCGCCGGCCTTGCCGTCCAGCATGGCACCATCACCCACTTCGGTGGCAACCCGGGTACTGTCGATACCCAGCGCCGCGACGGCGGTACCTGCGGCAAACAGACCACCCGCCGCACCAACCGTATCTACGCTGAGCAAACCGGCACCATTGGCCGACAGACTGATGCCGTTGGCCGTCAGACTGCTGCCTGCCGTCACGTTGACACCCACAGTGCTGTCGCGCAGACCGGTACCGATAACCAGACCGGCTGCCACGGCGCCCAGAGCGGCACCATCGGCCTTCACCGAGAGTCCCAGGGTATCTTCTGCAGTCGCGCTGAGAGCATTGCCGTATTGCTGGTCACCACCCAGATTGACGCCGATGGTGTTGTTCATATCGGCAACCGATACAGCCGCACCAATACCGGCAGCAAATCCCGCAGCGCCGGTGTAACTCTCGACCTTGACTGCAGGCTCGCCGTTAAGGGCCTTGCTCTTGGCCGTCGCCGACAGCGAAGCGGCACGTACGGTCGCATCGACCTCGGTACTCACCCGGGCATTGGACAGGGTATAGGCCACCGCAGCGCCCACTGCCGCGCTGCCTGACAGCTGAGCGGAGCCGGTGAGATTGCGCGTTGCAATCGAGTCGAGCGCGCTGACCGTGACGGCTCCCTGACTGTCAACACGCCCACCCTTGATGCGGGCCAGCGTCTCGTGGGAGTAGGTGGTGCCTGCCTTGAGGCGATCCGAACTTGAGCCGACCTGCCCGCTTCGATTGAGCAGATTGGTCTCGTCTGTGTTACTGCGACGCTCGATGACGTACTCACCGGTTGCGCTGTCATACACCACGGTGTCATAGCCGGTCTCGGCGGTTTCCCGACTGGTGAAACCGTCAACCATGGACAGTGTGCCGTTACCGCCACTGTTCAATTCATCCAGCGGATCGGTACCCTCGACCGAGGTCGCGCCGGAACCCAGCATCAGCAGACCGACACTGCCACCCAGCGCAGCACTGCCACCCACACCACCGGTGACGGTGTAAAGCTGCACATCCACATCGCGCGCAGCGGCAACCTTCACCTCTCCGGTGGTATACACCTGCGAGTCGAGCAGCATCGCGCGGGTCGCATTGTTGGCGACCAGCACGTTGGCACTGGCGCCAAGGGATACATTGCCGATCGCGGCAGAACCGGCATTGCTCAGCGCAATCAACTTGTCGTAGGCGTCTACCGTCAGACTGCCGGCCCGGTTCGCAGACGTACCCAGATCCAGCTTGCCGGCTCCGGCTTCGGTGACGTTCTCAACGATAAACACGTTCACCGAGCCCGCCATGGCAGCGCCACCACCACTGACGCTGACACTGTTGCCAAGCAGACGGGTCACGCTGTCGGCCTCGACACTGATTGCGCCGGGGCTGGTGATCTTGGTGCGGGCCTCGCTACTGCCCTGCTGGGCACCCAGCCAGGCACGCACGGTACTGCGGTTGTAACCTACCGCCACACCGGCACCGGCGCCAACCGCGCCACCACTGGCGGTATCGGCACTGGGCGCCAGGCTGTTGATCGCATCTGCACTCACATTGAGGCTGCCAACGGTCAGATCACTGCCTCCATCGACCAGCGCCTCGGTGTTGCCTTCAAGCACCAGCACAGCGGCACTGCCGGCTACACCGACAATGGCACCGGAAGCACTGACAACAATGCTGCTGGCCGAGTTGGTAGCACTGGCATCAACGTCCATCGCACCACGGCTGGTGACTTTGGCGCCACGCACCCGTGCGGTAACGTCGCGACTGATCACGCCGGTATCTGCGGTCACAGCGACCGCTGCAGCGCCAAGCGAAAGCGCCGCGTTGAGCACACCGCCGAAGCTGTAGCTATGGCTGGCGGCACCCACGCTGACCTGCTGATCCGCTGCAGCGCCCGCATTGGACTGGTTGATCTGCGCATCATCAATCGCCGCCAGTGTGGAGCCACCCAGTACCTGGGTATTGCTCACACCACCAACCGAGGCGCTGGCCAATGGGACCAGAGATACGGCAGCACTGACGCTGGTCTGACCGGTCTGCTGCAGCGATGTGGCTCTTACCGCCACCCCTTTGACCAGCTCGGAGCCAGTCTGCAGATTGAGCACAGGATTGAACTGTTCGGCATCAGCCCAGGCATCGGTATCCGGCGCATTGGCTACTTCGCCGTTATCAACCGACACGCCGGCACCCAGTGCCAGCGCGGTTACCTCGGTTGTCGCACCGCGAATCGCTGCTTCGGTTTCGCTCTGCAGCACATTCACTGTTACCAGACCGGAGACAGCCGCGTTGCCGCTGCCGGCGACAACACCGGCATAGGAATTGACGGTGTCATTGTTGAACGCCGTCACTGCGACGTTGTTGCGGGCCAGAATTGCCGCACCACCATCGATAAGCGCGCGCGCGCGGGTATCCAGAATGCTGGTTGAGATACCACCATTTACCGCAGCGGTACCGGAGAAGCCGCCGGAGACCGAGATGGTATTTATCTCGGCATTCGACTCAGCCTGCACCGCCAGGTCATTCAGCGTGAATCCGCCGTCCGCATGGCGGCCGGAGACACGGGCTTCGATATCGTTGTTGATGCGGTTCACCGCCGTCGCGACGCCGACGGCGACACTGCCAGCGGCTGCAATGCCACCCGACAGCGAATTGATGCTGGAGGCATCACGCGCCTTGACCAGCATCCGGTCCGCGTCACCGCCACTGTTGAGCACCCGCGCATAGGTACGCGCATCGATATTGTTGCTGGTATTGGAGAAAACGGCAGCGGCAGTGCCCGCACCGGCACCGCTGAGCGCCAGGGTATCGATGTTGGCTTGGGTGAGCGCCTCGACACGGGCATCGGCGCCGCTCGCCAGATCCACAGAGCTGTCGCTGATCCAGGCCTGACGCACCTGAGTAACCGTGCTGACTGCGACCGCTCCGGCACCGGCACCGCTGCCGGCGCCCTGCACGTTACCGGCGAGGGTTTTGATATCGACCTCGCCGCGAGTTACCTCGACCGTCAGTTCACTGGCACCGTCGATATCGCTGTTTTCAATGCTGGCAGACTCTTCGCCAGCCACCACGTTGACCGCGATGGAGGCGCCGACTGCGGCAGTGCCGGCACCGCCGCCACCCAACGCGGCGGAGCGTATCAGCGCATCACCGCCACTGCTCAGATTCAGGGTTCCGGTCAGTGCGATGGCCGACTCGTCAATCTTCGCCACTCGTTTGGCAAGGATGATGTTATTGACGTTCGCAGCCCCTACCGCAGCGGTGCCGGCGCCATTGACAACCGCACCAAGGCCCCAGATGGTGCGGTCTCCCTCCGCTGCAGACAGCGACAGGTTACCCACGTTGTCGAGCTGGCTATCGAGAATCTCTGCCCGCTCCTCGCCATCCAGAATATTGGTGGTGGTCGCGCCGTTAACGGCTACCGTACCGGCACCGCCACCGGCAACAGCGATCGAATAGATCGCCTGCTGCACACCGCTCTTGAGGCTGACATCGGCAAAGCCATCAATCAGGCTGCCGCCTCCGATCACTGCGCGGCGATCAGCGGCAATGCGGTTGACCGACGCAGCAAGACCCACCGCAGCGGTACCGCCTCCGGTAATCGAACCGGCCAGCGAAGCGATGGTCAAGCCCTGACCTGCGCTGGCATCCAGTGACAATGTCTGGTTGCTGCCGGCAGCGTTAACGGTGCTGCCGAAAATGCTGACTTCGTCCTTGCCGTTAATGTTGTTGGCCGCGAAGGAGCCACCCACGCCCGCGGTCCCACCACCGGCGGCATCGATACCGATGCTCCAGATTTCGCCATCCAGGGCCGATGTCATAGCAGCATTGCCGCTGAGATTGACAGTGCTGTTGCTCAGTTTTGCTTCGCGTTCGGCGTCAATCAGGTTGACCGCCACACCGGCGCCAACGCCGGCAGATCCCCCGCCGGCAGCCAGGTTGAACGCCAGCGACCAGATGCTGGCACCGAGATTCGGCTGACTGGCGGAAATGGTCAGATTTCGTGCGTTCAGCAGCGCCGAGCTGAGCTCTGCGGTGGTCGCGTCGGCAATGCGGTTGTAGGTCATGGCGGCACCGACTCCGGAGCCGCTGGCGGAGACCGAACCGGACAGCGCAGCGGTAATGATTCGGCTCTGCTGCGCAGCACTGAGTGTGGCGTCACCGGTCAATTCATAGGTGCCACCGACGATATTCGCTGTCGCGCTTTGCTGCATGTCGTTGATGCTGAATGCCGCACCAACGGCAGCCGTGTTACTGCTGCCGGCAATACTGCCGGCCAGCGAGTAGAAGCCGCCGGTTTTCAGCGCCTGAACCGTCAGATCGTCGGCGTTCAGGGTGCGACCGGTCATATCCAGCTCAGCGGATACGGAGCCGCGGCCGATCAAGGCCGTAGCAGAGCCGGCAACAGCAATATCTGCGGCCCCCGCGGCGCCAATCGTGCCGGCGAGAACATCGCTTTCATTGCGTGCGACAACCGCCAGATCGCCGGTCAGGCCAATATCGGTGTTGGCGACATTGGCACTGTAATCACTGCCGTTGTACACCACGCCAATGGCGCCACCCACAGCAGCCTTGCCACCGGTGCCGGCAACACTGCCGGCAATCGCCAGTACCGCCTCACCCGCGATGTCGCCACTGTCGAACAGGTTGCGGGTAGTGGTATCGGCAGTGCTTGATGTCTCGTCGGTATTGGTATCGATACCGTCTTCGCTGAACAGCTCATCGTTGGTTTCAGCTTCCACCTCAATCTGTGAGGTGGCGCTGCTGCCGGTCATATCGAGACCGGTTTCACTGAGCGTGGTGTCGGCGCTGGCGTCGTAGTTGAAGATATCGTTCAACGCGTCGCCACCCGGCACACTGGCTGCAGCAACTGTCACGTTTGCGCCAGTCAGCGAGGAGTCATTGCTGTCTGTCTTGTCGACGTTCGCCTTGACCTTGTTGTTCATCACCACAACGAACAGCGATCCGGCACCGGAGCCACTCTGTTGCCCGGTACTGGCAGCAACAGCCAGCGCACCGGCCAGCACGCGAGAGGCACTGTTGGCCTTGACTTCCAGGCTGTCAAAATCGGTTGCGGAGCTGCCCAGCCACTCGGCTTCCAGCTCGTTACCCATAATGGCCAGCACCATGGAGCCACCGCCACTGCCGCCCTTGTCCTTGCTGACAGCAAATGCACCACCGCCCAGCAGCGAGCGGGAACGATCGTAAGCGTTGACCCCAATGACGCCTGGCGCTGCAGCGCGCTGCTCGATCTGGCTATCGATTACCGCGGCACGGGTCTTGTTATTGAACACCCCGGCCGAGCCGGAGAGCGCGACCGCGACATTAGTCTCGCCACCGGCCGCGACTGACAGCCCAAGCCCCATGGCGATCTGATCGCCACCACTGGCAGCCTGGACCTTGAGCAGGTCGTTGCTGCGCAGAACGGTGTCCTGCATCAGGGCTTCGGTGAGGTTGTTAAGCTGATTGAATGCAACCGCACCGGACAGCGCCGCGCTGTGCTGGCTCTTGTCGCCGCCCGACAGGGTCAGGGCACCGGCACCGGAGCCACTGAACTGGTGGGTCTGGTTCAGCGACAGCACATTGACCTTGCTGCCGGCGGCATCGCGCGGATCCAGCACGATGTTGCCCAGGTGAGCGCGGTTCTTCTGTCCCGATACGTTGACGCTGGCAGAGGCGGCAGCCGCGAGGCTCAGGCCTTCCTTGGTAGTACCGTCACTGCCGTCGCTGCTGCTGTCACCATTGAATGCGGTCTGCAGCTTTTCCCAATATTCGCCGATCTTGTCCATTGCCGCTTCCCCGGAGGAAACGGCCTTATCCTTGGCGTTCTGCACTTCGCCGGTAATCAGCGCCAAACCATTGGTGAGCGAGGTCTTGATCGCCTCGCCGAGGCTACCGGCCTTCTCCTGCGAGCCGGCATCGGCACCACCACTCTCGCTGGCCACCTCGTCCTGCTGGGCCTGTTCCTGCTCGGAGCGCGCCAATGCACCGGCAATCGAGAAGGCACCGCTCTGGCCAGAGCTCTGCGCACTGAGCGTCAGATCGTTGACCAGCCACGTACCCTTGCTGCTGTCGTTCAGGCCATCAGACAAATAATCCGGACGCCAGCCCTTATTGTCGCCAACCAGGGCGTAGACGTCGGTGTTGACGACATTGACCGCAACACCCGCTCCAACGCCGACGTTTTCGGAAGCAGCGATGGCGCCGGCGGCGCTCCAGAGACCCAGCTGATGCTCTGCATCGATATTTACGCTGTCGGCAGTCACATCGGTGCTGCTGTGAATCGAGCCTTGCACGCTGCTGTCTACAACGCTGACGACGATCGAGCCGTTGCCGGCAACACTCGCTCCCTTGCCCGCAGAAGGGCTGACCGCGATGATCAGCTCATCCTGCAGTGCCCCCACGTTAATGGCTTCGGCAGTCAGGCTGCCGTTAGCGCCGATCCCCGCGATGGCCTGGTTATCCGTAATCTGAATGTTGATCCCGGCACCAACCGCACCACCCTCCCCGCTGGTAACACCGAACAGCGCATCGAAGTTCCCCGAGATGGCCAACTGCTCAAGCTGATTGTCAGCGGTCACTTGCAGCGGAGCAGACCATTCCCACCCGAGAGTACGCAGCGCCTCCCGACGCGCCTCCAGCGCGGCTGTGCTGTCCAGTTCGGGCAGCACCGCGGCCAGCAGACTCGCCCAGGGGGCATCATCGGTGGAGGTAGCGGTCAGATTGACGTTGTCTCCGGCCCAGGCAAGGGTATCGATGCGGTTCTGCAATATCGACAACGAGCCAGCCATACCGAGCTTGTCAGCCTCGCCAGTCGAATTCGCGTATTGGGTAGCGATCTTGCCAATAACGGCCTGCGGACCTTCGCTCAGCAGCTTGAGGTTGGCGTAAACCTGCTTGAGCGAACTCCAGCGGTCCAGCCCCAGCAGCCCGATGGGCTGATCAAAGCGCGCGCCCACGCCGATTCGGCCGGCGGTCACCTGAGTCCCGTCACCAATGATTGCGTGGGTTTGCTGATCGAGCTCGGTATAGACGGCAGCGACGCTCAACGACACCGCGGCACCATCGGTACTGCCATCATCGCGTTTTGCGGAGGCATTGACCGTACTCTCGGCGGCGTTGTGCAGATTTTTCTGCTGTTGCCAGGCCTGGACGGCCAGGTCGCCACTGATGTCGATAACCGGTGCACTGCTACCACCGCCCAATACCGACTTGACGCTGTGGTCGGACAGGGTTACGTCAATTGCCGAGGCCAGACGGAACTTGCTGTCAGTTGTCGGCTTGGCGCCGCCCTCTTCCTTGGACTCGGGCTTCATGCCAAAAAAGTCCTTGAGGCTATCACCGAGGTAGTCGGTAACCGGTTTGGCTACCTGCTCATTGGCCTTTTCCTTGAGCTTGTCCAGATAACCCGGCTCGGAGGCACCGGCAGAGACGGTGACCGAGGTAATCTGCTTGTAGACCACATTGGCTGCATTGACATTCAGATTACGCGCGCCGTCCAGGTCGGCGCTGAACTCGGCATAGGTATCGCTGTTATAAAGCGATACGCCAACCGCGGGGCCGCCGGTTGCGCCCTCGCCACTGGCCTTGAAGCTGACGCTGGTCTCAAGTTCCTGCTCGGTCAGGGCGAGCACGTTGACATCCCGGTCAACCGTCAGGTTGGCGCCGTCGGCAACCACGGCACGGGTTGTGATATTACTCATCGCCATGCCGAACCCAAGACCCATGGTCTTGAGTGCACTGCCTTCGCCATCGACGCTGTTTTCTGCAGCAGCGGTGACCGACAGGCTGTTGTCACTGTGCGCGACTACCGACAGGTCCCGCCCAACATCAAGCGTAGCGCCCGAGTTCACTACGACCTCGGTCAGGCCGGAAATCTGGCCGTAGGCAGCATCGAAGCCAAAGGGAATTTTCTTTCCGAGCACCGGAATGCTCCAGGTGGAGCTGTCTACCGCGCGCTGAGTGGTTGCCCAGGCGGTCAGATCGTTACTGGCGTTGATATTGGCTGTGGCGCCAATATCGACGACAGCGTCGGCCTTGGCGATGTAGGCCGACAGGTTCGGCACCAGCAGGGTCAGTTCGGAAAAGTTGGTCGGTGTTTCCAGAAACGCGTTGGTGTCTGCCGTTCCGGCGTAGGCCTTGATAGGATCGGCCAGGGTATCGAGCACATTGGCCCAGGTTTCTGCCTCGCTCCAGCCATTGTCGGAAGCCAGCTGGGCGATGTCGTCCTTGAGGTCATACTTGCTGAGCAGCATGCCGAGAATATCGCGAGAAACCTCGGCCCGCGCGTCAGCGGTGATGGTGACATTACGTCCGGTGACAGTGCCGTCAACATCAATCCGCGCACCGGCTTCGGCGTATCCGGCCATTTGCCTGTTCAGCCCGTAGGCATCCAGGGTGACATCGCCGGCGTTGTCACCGGTGGCGTGTCCCGCGTCCAGCACAGCGTTCTCACCGACGATGATTTCGGCTTTGCCCAGATTGGCGGATAACCAGGGGTTGGCCTGATACTGAATGCCGGTTTTCAGGTCATCGAGGGTCTGAGCTTCGGCGTCTTCGTCACAGAAGGTACAGCTGATATCACTGAGCGCGTTGAGCGCAATATCGCCCGAGCGACCCGCACCGGTGGCGCGGGTAACCACCTGAGCATTGTCGGAGAGCGTAATTGACGGCGCCTCCAGGGTGACATTACCGCTGTCCTGCCCATTCTCGCCTCGCGTACTGATCAACGCATCGCCATTCAGTTCCAGCGACTTGCGAGCTGCGATCTGAACCTGCGCCCCCGAGTCATCCGCCATCAGCGCAGCCAGCTCGCCGGAGATTTCGACATTGTCAGTCGCGGTGATAACGATTCCGCCATCAGCACGGGCAACCGCGTCGCCAATCGCCAGGCCCTCGGTATTTACCGTGCTGTTGAACACAGTCCGGGCAACGTCGGTGCCGGCCTGCAGGTTGGCAGTGGCCTCAACCAGTACCGCAGCACCGTGGAGGTTGATCGAACCGTTGGTATTGACCATGCCGCGAATGACAATCGCATTACTGCCATCACTGGCCAGCTCGGCGCTGGGCAGCTCGCCGGCAGCCAACCTGGCGACGTAGTCATCGGCCTGACTGTCGGTCACAGCACCATCAACTGCCGCAATCCGGTGCAGCTCGTCCATGGTCGCGGTATTGGGCGTGGTGACGGTCAGGCTGCCGACGTTGACCACACCGGAGGCGCCAACAACAAAGCCGTGCGGGTCCGCAAAGATGATATTGCCGCCAACCTTGCCACCCTTGAGGCCGTTCAGGGTACCGTTGATGACCGCGCGCGAGTCGTGGACGAGGTTGACGAGATTGCTCGCGCCACCGGGCACGTGCAGATTGACCGTATTGCCGGCGTCGACAGTGAAGTTACCGAAGGAGTTGAAGCCGGTTTGACCACGCACCGTTGCGGTGGTGATGTCGGTATTGGCGCCGTTGACCGCAATCGTGGTGGCGGTCTGCCCTCCACTACCGGTGTGCAGCGTGATGTCGTTGGCCAGACTCCAGCCAGGCATCATGCCCGAAGCCAACATCAAAACTGTTAACGGATGACGGTTGAATACAGAAACCTGAGTCGAACGCCCACCCGATTTCTTCGCTTTCCCTGCGCTGGCCATGCCAACCTCACTGTCGACAATAAATTTTTGACAGCGCACTGTAGCAAAACGCCAAGCAATCAACAACGGTGCAAAGGGCGAACCGATGACGCCGAAACCCGGAGATGACGCGGCGTGACAGTAATCTGTCACGCCTACTTACAAATACCTCAGCGCGAGCGCGTCGGCTTGCGCCCACCACGCGGCTGACGAGCCTGATGCATGGACGGCTTGCGGGCCAGACGCTGCAGTTTTTCCTTGTCGCTGGTTTTCATCGCCGGCAGGGCAATCGGCTCCAGCCCCACTTCCATGCTGAGAGCATCCAGCTCGTTCTGTTTCAGCTCGCGCCAGCGACCGACCGGAAGCTCTGCCCCGAGGAAGACCGGCCCGAAACGCACCCGTTTCAGACGATTGACGCGCACGCCCTGCGATTCCCACAGACGGCGGACTTCGCGGTTGCGGCCTTCCATCAGGCAGACGTGAAACCAGCGGTTGATACCTTCGCCGCCGGAGGACACGATGTCGGTAAACTTGGCCGGACCGTCTTCGAGCATGACACCTTCCTTCAGACGCTCGATCATCTCGTCATCCACCTCGCCCATGACCCGCACCGCGTACTCGCGGTCCATCTGCCAGGACGGGTGCATCAGCCGGTTGGCCAGCTCGCCGTCGGTGGTGAACAGCAGCAGGCCGCTGGTGTTGATATCGAGACGGCCGACATTGATCCAGCGGCCGTGCTTGAGACGCGGCAGGCGATCAAAGACCGTCGGGCGACCCTCCGGATCATCGCGCGTACAGACCTCGCCCTCGGGCTTGTTGTAGAGCATCACGCGACGCACAACCTCGGTGCTCAGGTCACGCCGCAGCGGGCGATCATCGACACTGATCTGATCCATGCCGTCAACACGGCAGCCCAGCTCGGCGCGCTGACCATTTACGCTGACGCGACCGGCTGCGATCCAGCCTTCCACTTCGCGGCGCGAGCCCAGCCCCATGCGGGCCAGCACTTTCTGCAGCTTTTCGCCTGCGGCGGGGGCCGCCGGGCTGTCGTTTACTTCAAATTCGTCGGTCATTGGAGCACCTCCCGGTGTAGATAAAAGCCGAGCAGGATAACACCGACGCCGTGCGCCAGCTATATCAGTTCACAGGCTCTTCGTCGGAATCATCTGGTCGATCGTGCTCATCGGCGACCGGCATGTCCGAGACCGGCATGTCCGCTACCGGCATGTCATCAAAATCACTCTTGAGATTGGCCTCCATCGCATTGAGCTCATCAAGCAGATTACGGAAACCGCTCTGCCCCTCTTCTGAATCCAGTGGCTTGAGCGGCTCAACCGGGAGCCAGGGTTCATCGACTGCCCCATCAACAGACACTGGCTGTTCACTCTCTCCAGACAACGCCAGCTCAGGCTCAAGGTCCAGCTCATCCATTTCACGCACCGCAGCGAGCGGCGGCAGCTCGTTCAGGCTGCGTAAATTGAAATAGTCGAGAAACTGGCGAGTAGTCGCGTACATCGCAGGGCGGCCCGGTACATCTCGGTGCCCGACGATACGCACCCATTCGCGATCCAGCAGGGTTTTGACGATCTGGGTGCTGACCGCCACGCCGCGGATGTCTTCAATCTCGCCGCGGGTGATGGGTTGGCGGTAGGCAATCAGCGACAGGGTCTCCAGCAGAGCGCGGGAATAACGCTGCGGGCGCTCCTCCCAGAGCCGCGCCACCCAGGGGCCGTAAGCCTCGCGCACCTGCAGGCGCCAGCCGCTGGCAACCTCGCGCAGCTCGATCGCCCGCCCCTCGTAACTGGCAGCAATTTTTTCCAGCGCCTTGCGAACGTCGTCAAAACCCGGCATCCGGTCTTCATCAAAGAGTTCGCGCAGACGGTCGATCGACAACGCGCGACCGGCAGCCAGCAGGGCGGCTTCAATGATGTGTTCAATCGGCGGCTGACTCATCCTCTCCCCTCGCCTTGACATGAATGGGTGCAAACGGCTCGTTCTGCACCAGATCAACCAGTTGCTCCTTGACCAGCTCCAGCACCGCCATAAAGGTAACAACCACGCCGAGCTTGCCTTCGCTGGCGGTGAACAGGCTGACAAAGGGCACGAATTGCCCTGACTTGAGCCGGTCAAGCACCTCGGCCATGCGCTCGCGGGTCGACAGCGCCTCGCGGGTAACCTGATGGCTTTCAAACATTTCTGCCCGGCGCAATACCTCGGACAGCGACAGCAGCAACTCCTGCATGCTGACCTCCGGATGGGCACGCCGGCTGGGCAGCTCACCTACCTCCACCCGCACAGCCCAGGTTTCCCTGCCCATGCGCGACAGTGCATCCATATCCTCGGCGGCTTTCTTGAAGCGCTCGTACTCCTGCAGCCGGCGGATCAGTTCGGCACGCGGGTCGCCTTCGTCATCCTCCATTTCTTCGGGGCGCGGCAGCAACAGGCGGGATTTGATCTCGGCGAGCATCGCCGCCATCACCAGATACTCTGCCGCCAGCTCCAGCCGCACCGCCTTCATCAACTCGACGTAGGACATGTACTGACGTGTTATTTCAGCAACCGGGATGTCGAGAATATCGATGTTCTGCTTGCGAATCAGATAGAGCAACAGATCGAGCGGACCTTCAAAGGCTTCGAGAAAAACCTCAAGGGCTTCAGGGGGGATATACAGATCCTGCGGGACCTCGGTGTAGGCCTCGCCGTAGACGACAGCCAGGGGCAGCTCCTGCTGCCGCCCGACACCCCGGGAGCGATCCACCGGGGCATCGGAGTCGGGTCTGACCTCAGCGTCCTGCGTTGGGTCAGCCATCGGTTACTGGCGGTACTGCAGGCCCATGGCCTGACGCACTTCGATCAGGGTGTCCCGCGCGGCGTCACGGGCGCGCTCGGTGCCCTCGTTGAGGATCATGCGCACCGCGTCCGGGTTGGCTTCATACTCCGCCGCGCGCTGCTGCATCGGCTCAAGCTCAGCGCTGATCGCGTCGATGATCGGCTTCTTGCAATCGATACAACCGATACCGGCGCTGCGGCAGCCTTCCTGCACCCAGTCGTGGGTGGCCTTGTCGGTATACACCTGATGCAACTGGTAGACCGGACACTTGGCCGGATCACCCGGGTCGTTGCGGCGCACGCGGGCCGGATCGGTCGGCATGCGGCGCACCTTCTCGGATACCTCATCGGTGGTGTCGCGCAGGGTGATGGTGTTGCCGTAGGACTTGGACATTTTCTGACCGTCCAGACCCGGCATTTTCGAGTCCGGCGTCAGCAGTGCCTGCGGCTCAGGCAGGATGACCTTGCCGCCGCCTTCCAGATAACCGAACAGGCGCTCCTGATCACCCAGAGTGATGTTCTGCTGCTCTTTCAATAACGCACGAGCCGTTTCCAGCGCCTCGGCATCGCCCTGCTCCTGATACGCCTTGCGCAGCGAGGAATACAGCTTGGCGGCCTTTTTGCCCATTTTCTTGACGGCTGCTTCGGCCTTTTCTTCGAAGCCGACTTCCTTGCCGTACAGATGGTTAAAGCGACGCGCCACTTCACGGGTAATCTCGACGTGCGCGACCTGGTCAGCACCAACCGGCACCTGGCCGGCGCGGTAAATCAGAATATCGGCACTCTGCAGCAGCGGGTAACCCAGAAAGCCGTAGGTTGCCAGATCGCGATCCTTGAGCTTTTCCTGCTGATCCTTGTAGGTCGGTACGCGCTCCAGCCAACTGACCGGCGTCACCATCGACAGGAGCAGATGCAGCTCTGCGTGCTCGGGCACCTGTGACTGGATAAACAGGGTTGACGAGGTACCGCTGACACCGGCTGCCAGCCAGTCGATCAGCATGTCCCAGACGTTCTGCTCGATGCTCTGCGGATCTTCGTAGTGCGTGGTCAGCGCGTGCCAGTCGGCAGCGAAGAAGAAGCACTCGTACTCATGTTGCAGCTTCACCCAGTTTTTCAGCACACCGTGATAGTGGCCCAGATGCAAACGCCCGGTGGGACGCATGCCTGACAAAACCCGGCGCTGCGAATCGACAGAACTCAAGGGGAACTCCTGAAAAGACGTATTGGGATGGTTAACCAGCGGCGATTATACCGATAAAGCGCCAAGCGTCAGCGCCCGACAGCAATCAGTCAAGGTTTTCATCGCGACTCAGACCGAACGGCTCCGGATCACCGCGCCCCTCGCGCAGCAACTCCGCCTCACCGTCAAGCAGGCTGATCACGGTCGTTGGCTCGACTGTACAGGCTCCGCCATCGATGATCAGATCAACCAGTTTGCCCAGCCGATCCCGAATCTGCTCCGGATCGGTCAGCGGCAACGGATCGTCCGGCAGGATCAGCGTTACGCTCAGCAAGGGCTCGCCCAGCGCCTCGAGCAGATCCAGCGTGATCTGGTGATCCGGCACCCGCAGGCCAATAGTGCGGCGTTTGGGATGCAGCAACAGACGCGGCACTTCACTGGTGGCATTCAGAATGAAGGTATAGGGCCCGGGAGTCGCCGCCTTGAGAAGGCGGAACGTAGTGTTGTCTACCTTGGCGTAGACACCCAGCTCGGACAAGTCCCGACAGACCAGCGTGAAGTTGTGCTTGTCATCAAGCTGACGCAGGCGCCGAATTCGCTCCAGCGCGGCTTTGTTGCCCAGCTGGCAGCCCAGCGCATAGGCCGAGTCGGTCGGGTAGGCAATCACGCCACCCTGCCGAACGATGTCAGCCGCCTGACGAATCAGGCGGACTTGCGGATTATTCGGGTGGATCTGGAAGAATTGACTCATGAGCCGCCTCTGAAATGGTTTACCCGCAGTTTAGCCGCAGAACACACGATCCTCCCAGACCGGATCGCAATCAGCTGGCAGAGCCGTCATGTTACCCAGGCTGGTCCAGGGCGAATCCGGACTGTGGAAATCGCTGCCACAACTGGCCAGAAAACCGAATTCGACACTCAGCTTGCCCAGATAGGCCACCTGGTCGACCGGTTGCTTGCCGTTCACCACTTCAATGCCCCGGCCTCCGGCAGTGGCAAATTCACGCAGCAACGCTCTCAGCTTGCTGCGGGTCAGCCCGTAATGCCAGGGGTGCGCAATAACCGCCACCCCGCCGGCAGCCCGAATCTGGCTCACGACCTCGGCGACGGTCGGCCAATGCTGGCGAATGTCGCCGAGCTTGCCGGCACCGAGCCACTTGCGAAATGCCTCACCGTGGTCGCGAACATGACCGGCCTGCACCATCCATTCGGCAAAGTGCGGGCGCCCCGGCGGCTGCGACGCATCGCCGCCCGCGGCCTGCTGAACCGCCACCGCGCCATCGAACGCCCCAGGCATACGCTTGCCCGCAAGCCGCTCGCTGATCTGATGAGCGCGGCTCCAGCGCCCCTCGCGCACCGCTGCGAGCGCATCGACCATTGCAGGTGCATCGAGGTCAAATCCATAACCCAGAATATGCAATGTGTGGCCAAACCACTGGGCGGACATTTCCACCCCACTAACCCATCGGACACCCAGCGCGCGGGCAGTTGTCGCGGCTTCTACCTGGCCATCGATACAGTCGTGATCGGTCAGTGCGACCAGATCAACGCCGGCCGCGTGGACGCGCTGCATCAGCACCTCGGGGCTGAGACTGCCGTCAGAGGCGGTGCTGTGCATGTGCAAGTCGACAATCACGAAAACTCTCCTGGCGGGCCGCTTGACGCCACGGCGGGACTTTCGCCTATTATGCCGGCTATATACTCAGGCAGGTAAGTCCGCCCGTGAATCAACGCAGCCTGCGAACGAGTTCGCCGGCCCGCCACCCTGCATTTGTCCGCCCGAATCACACAGCAAGGATTCCGCATGTTCTACGCCATCATGGCTACCGATACCCCCGACAGTCTCTCCGCCCGTCTGGCCGCCCGCCCGGATCATCTGGCCCGCCTGCAGACACTGCAGGAGCAAGGCCGCCTGCTGCTGGCAGGACCGTTGCCGGCAGTCGACAGCGAAGATCCGGGCAGCGCCGGCTTTACCGGCAGCCTGGTGGTCGCCGAGTTCCCGTCACTGGATGATGCACAGCAATGGGCCGATAACGATCCCTATGTTGCAGCCGGAGTCTACCAGCAGGTCACCGTCAAACCCTTCAAGCGCGTATTTCCGGCCTGATCAAGGATGCAGCCCATGTTACGACCATTCACCCTTGCGCTAATGTTGTGCGGCCTGGTCAATGCCGCGACAGCACAAACTGCCGATACCGCGCCCGAAACAGTCGCACCCGAGACAGCGCCGAGCGCAACGGCGAACAGCCAACAGGACATCGGCACGCTCCAGGCCGAACTGGCCAGTGTGGAAGCTGAACGTCAGCGCCTCGCCGACCAGCTCGCCGCCGGTGGCGAATCGGAAGAGATCAGCCAGCTGCAGGAAGAAAACCAGCAACTGCGCGCGGATAATCTGGCAGCGCGCATGGAGGCCCAGAGCCGCCTGGTCGCGCAACAGCAGCGCTGGTTCCTGGTCGGCGGACTGACGGTTGCCGGCAGCCTGCTGCTGGGCTTCATGCTGGCCAAGCTGGGCCGCCAGAAACGCCGCGAATGGCTGAACTGACCCCTGTCCTGATCATCGACGACGATCAGGAACTTTGCGACCTGCTGGCCGACTGGCTTGCCACCGACGGCTTTGCCCTGAGCGCCTGCCACGACGGCCCCAGCGGCCTCCAGGCTGCGCGCTCCGATCACTTTGCCGTCATCATCCTGGACGTCATGCTGCCCGGCATGAACGGACTGGAAATCCTCCGTGAACTGCGCCAGAGCTGCAGGACTCCCCTGCTGATGCTCAGTGCACGCGGCGAACCGGTGGACCGTATTCTCGGCCTCGAACTGGGCGCTGACGACTATCTGGCCAAACCCTGCGACCCGCGCGAACTGGTCGCCAGACTGCGGGCCCTGCTGCGCCGAAGCCAGCCGGCACAAGACAGCGCCAGCGAGGTATTGACCCATGCCGGCCTGCGCCTGGACAGCGGCAGCCTGATGGCCTGGCTGGACGACGAGCCGTTGCAACTGACGCAAAGCGAAGCACTGATTCTGCGTGCGCTGATGACCCGACCCGCTCAGGTAGTGGACCGCCAGACACTGTCGCGCGAGGCGCTCGGCAAACCACTGGGCACCTACGACCGCAGCCTCGACATGCATATCAGCAATCTGCGCCGCAAACTGGGCCCATATCCGGACGGCCGCCCGCGCATCCAGTCGATCCGTGGACGCGGCTATCTGCTTGGCAGCTGATTTACACACTCTTTACCCTGTGCAGGCCGCCGCTGACAAAAGGGTCACTAGACTCTGCAGGTAATGAGCGGATTTCCCGGTCAGATATCCACGGAGAACGACCATGAAAAACACCCTGCTTGCTACTACCCTGCTGCTGACTGCCAGCCTGTCTGCCGGCCTGATGGCCGCACCTGCAGAGCCTCGGGACGGTTCAATACACCAGCGCGGTTTCGAGCGCATGGCTGAAGAGCTGTCGCTGACTGACGAACAAAAAGCGCAACTGAGCCAGATTCGTGAAGAAGAACGCGCCAGGTTCCAGACCTTGCGCGAGGAAAGCAAGGCGCGCTTTGATGCCGTCCTGACCGCCGAGCAACGGCAAAAGATGGAACAACTGCATGAACAGCGCCGCGAGCAGATGCAGGAACGCCGCGAAGGCCGCCTGTCGCGCGGCGAACCCTGTAACCGCTGAACCTGACCAAGAGAACGCTGCATGCGCCTGTTCTGGAAAGTATTTGCCGTACTCTGGCTGGCAACCCTGCTGGTCGGTGGCTCAGGCTTTCTGGTCAGTCGCGCACTGCAGCAGGACTGGTTGCTGCTGCAACTGAATCCCGAGCTGCGCGACTTTGCAGCGCAGCTCGCGACCGTCTACGAGCAGAACGGCCCAAGCGCCGCTCAGCAGTGGCTCGAACAGCAACGCAGCGAACGTCGCCTGCGCGCTCGCCTGTTTGACGCCGCCGGCGACAGCCTGCTGCCTGGCACCCTGTCGCGCCGGCCGCGACTACAGGCCGAGTCACATTTACCGTCGGGGCCACCCGAACAGCCTCCCGGACCAGGACGCCTGTTTCAGCTGGCCTGGACTACCGATCAGGCCAGCTACATCATCGCCCTTCATGTGCCCGCCCCAACCCTGTGGCGGAGCCAGCGCACCCCGTTAACCCTGCTGCTCAATATTGGTCTGGCGGTCGTTGTGCTGGCTCTGCTGAGTCTGCTGCTGAGCCGCTATTTGACGCGCCCGCTGGGTGATCTGGGCGCTGCCGCCCAGTCGCTGGCCAAAGGCGAGTTCAATGCACAGCGACTGCAAAGAACCACGGCCCGTCGCGACGAGCTTGGCGAACTGGCCCGCCGTTTCGAAAGCATGGCCGAGCAGGTCCAGACACTGCTGGACAGCCAGCAGCAACTGCTGCGTGATGTATCCCATGAACTGCGCTCGCCGCTGGCGCGGCTTCGCGTCGGATTGGCGCTCGGCAGCCAGCAGAACCTGCCAGCCAATGACCCGCTCTGGCAGCGTCTGGATCGCGAATGCGACCGCCTGGACCAACTGATTGACGGCATTCTGACCCTCAGCCGGCTGGATACCCGGCGCGAGCCGGCCAGCGCGTTTGCCCTCGACCCGCTGATTGCCGAGATTGTTGAAGATGCGCGCTTTGGCGCATCCGATCTTGCCATTGCCCTGAGCGGTGAAACCGGTTTAACGCTCCACGGCTGGCCGGACCAGTTGGCAGCCGCCATCGATAACCTGCTTCGCAATGCTGTGCGCTTCAGCCCGGAGAACGGCGAGATTCAGATCAGCCTGCGCCGCAGCGCAGGGCAGGCACTGATTCGGATCGATGATCAGGGTCCGGGGGTTGCCGATGAATGGCTGGACAAACTCGGTGATCCCTTCTTCAGGGTGCCGGGCCAGAGTCAGGACAGTGGCTACGGCCTGGGGCTGACGATTGCCCGGCGAGCCATCGCGCGACACGGCGGCCGTCTGTGCTTTTCACACAATCCGGCAGGCGGACTGCGGGTCGACATCAGCCTGCCGACCGTTCAGCACTGAGTCAATCTTGTGCCGGCCAGCGAGTGAAGAACCGATCAACGTCCAGGGCCGGCACCGCCTTGCGTTCTCCGGCAGGATGGCCGACGTAGAGAAAGGCCAGAATGTGCTCGTTTTCCTCTAGCGCCAGCCCGCGACGCACCACCGGGTGATAGGCCAGCGCTCCGGTACGCCAAACAGCCCCAAGCCCCATCGCATGTGCTGCCAGCAGCATGTTGCCGACGGCAACACCGCAGGCCAGATCCTGCTCGATCACCGGCACCTTGGCGTGTTCCTGATGGCGGCTGATGGCCACGATCATCAGCGGCGCCCGCAACGGCAACCCCTGATAGCGCGCCAGCGTATCCGCCGACAGGTCCGGCGTATCGGCCAGCGCGGCCCGGCCAAACAGCTCACCCAGAGCGTCAAGACCGCTACCTTCGATGACCAGAAAACGCCAGGGACGAAGATAGGCATGATCAGGCGCCCGCAGGGCAGCCAGAAACATCGCCTGTTGCTGCTCGACAGTCGGGGCCGGGCCAACCAGGCGCGGCACGGAAACCCGCTCATGCAGCAGGGTCAAGGCATCCACGGGTATCATTCCTCCTCGGACTGGTCCTGCAGTACCTGTTCACGATACTGGCCCGGCGGCAGGCCGAACCAACGCTTGAAGGCACGAAAGAAATTGCTCGGATCGGCAAAGCCCAGCATGCAGGCGATCTCGAACAGTGTGAGTTGGGGTTGACCCAGATACTGCAGCGCCAGTTCCCGGCGGGTACGCTCAAGCAGTTGCTGGAAGCTGACACCCTCTTCCTGCAGGCGACGCTGCAGGGTCCGCGTGCTCATGTTCATGGCACTGGCAACCGTCTGCCGCTTGGGCTCGCCCTGGGGCAACAGGCGGCAGAGTACCTGACGGGTCTGGTGAGTGACAGGGTCGGATTCAAAGCGGGCCAGAAAATCGCCAGCGAAGCGATCGTGCAACTTGGCCAGGCTGTCATTGGCGGTGGCCAGAGGTGCTTCCATCAACTGACGGGACATAAGCAGCGAATAGCTCGGCGTATCGAACTCCAGCGGGCAATCGAAAAGTGCGCGATAGGGCGTGGTGTCCTGCGGCTCGGGTCGGGCGAAGGTGGCTTTGAGCGGCACAATGGGTTCCGCGGTCATCCAGCGGCAGAACGCCAACGCGTAGGCCATGGCTGCTTCCACGCTCTGCCGCGCTGCGGGCAACCGATCGCCGTGGATGGCAAATTGCAGCCGGCAGGTATCAGGTTCGATCTGCATTACCATATCGGCCGACTCGCCGATCAGCCGCTGATAGCGCACCACCCGGCCAAAGCCTTCTCGCAGCGTGCGACTGGACATCAGCGAGTAACCGACCACACTGAAATGACCTGGCCGCACCACCCTTGCCATATTCAGGCCGATAGCCGGATTGCCACTGCGCTCGACCGCCAGCTGCCAGACCCGGGTCATGCTGTCCTGGCTGATCCGCGCATCCGGGTCGGTCAGCACCTCGGCATCCAGCCCCAGCTCGCGGAATATTGCAGCAATGTCCAGCCCGTCGACGGCCAGAGCGTGGCCGATGGCAGAAACCCAACCTGCTGATGTGGTCCGTATTGCGCGATCCATGATTTCTCGCCGCTGTGAGCGGATTCAGACGTTCGTTTTTGGTATCCGGCGGACGATCATAGACTAAAGTGCGGGCGAATAAAAAACCTGCACAGCTCGACTTGGCCGCGATAGCCATACCCGTCTGTTACTGCATTGTCTAAGCTGATGTCACGCGCCTCAGCGGCCGAGTCCAACCGTTTCTGCCACCTACAGGACCGCTATCATGCCAGCATCCAGCACACCCGAACCGACTCGCTTTCGCACCTTTGCCGAGTTTTACCCCTACTACCTGAGCGAGCACCAGAACGACACCTGTCGCCGCCTGCACTACGCCGGCAGCAGTCTGGTGATCATCCTGCTGCTTTACAGCCTGCTCAGCGGCAATCTCTGGTGGCTGCTGGCCCTGCCGATCGCCGGCTACGGTTTTGCCTGGGTTGGCCACTTCTTTTTTGAACACAACAAGCCGGCGACCTTTACCCATCCCTTTTACAGCTTTCTGGGAGACTGGGTCATGCTGCGCGATGCGCTGACCGGCCGAATCCGCTTCTGAGCGGTGAATCGCCTGAATGTCAGCACAGCGACAGTCACCTCCAGCTATCGCCTCTATGATGCCTGCAGCCTGACCCAAAACAGATAACAAGAGGAGATCCATCATGGGTGAGCAACACGCCACGTTCCGTGCCATGCAGGAAGGAACCGCCGAAGACTGGAGCATCATCTCCGAGCACTTCCGTCCGTTCGCCAAGAATCTGCCCGACCGCATCCTTGCACACCTGCGCCTGCTGGACGGTGACTACGGCGGATTTCCGATCGATCGCCTGGAACATTCGATCCAGACCGCGACGCGCGCCCACCGTGACGGCCGGGATGAGGAATATGTCATCTGCGCGCTGCTGCACGATATTGGTGACACCCTGGGCAGCTACAACCACCCGGACATTGCCGCCGCCATCCTCAAGCCGTTTGTGAGCCCGGAGAACCTCTGGATGGTTGAAAAGCACGGCGTCTTCCAGGGGTACTATTTCTTCCACCACCTCGGTATGGATCGGCATCTGCGCGACCAGTTCAAGGATCATCCGCAGTATCAGTACACCGCCGAGTTCTGCGCCAAGTACGATGCACCGGCTTTCGATCCGGATTATGAAAGCGAGCCGCTGGAATTCTTCGAACCCATGCTGCGCCGCGTATTCGCCAAACCGCGCAACAGTATCTACAAGGTCTAGGCAAGCAGCGGGGGCGGCGCACGTACCGGGTATTGCGCTACGCCCGGTTACGCGCGGCATTGATCCGCACCTCGCCAGCAACTCGCAGCCTGTCCGCGCGGCATTGTCCGCCGTGCGGATTACGGCCTATCATGCCCAGTCACAGACACCCGCTCGGTGCTCTTGCCCGGCCACGGATTCGACTGAACATGATCACCGACACCCACAAACCGCTCGCCAAACCACCCCTTGAAGGTTATTACTCGCGCACGATTGCCTACCTGTGCGTCGCTTTGACCTTCAGCGCCGTGCTGGTCGAACGCGGCCATCAGCTGGCTTATCTGATCAGCATTCTCTATGCGCTTGCCTATCCGCAACTGGCTCACCTGATCAGCCGTAAGGTCCCGCCCCAACACTCAACCACCAAGCGCCTTACCCTGCTTGCCCTCGATGCCGTTCATACCGGCGGGTTCATGGCGGTGCTCGGATTCACCGTGGTACCCAGCCTGGTGTTCTTTCTGCTGGTGGGCTTCTCCTGCCTGATTGCCGGGGGTTCAACCTACCTGATCGCCGGCAGTCTGCTGACTATCGCCGGCGCCCTGCTGGGCGCGGCAGCCTTTCAGCCACAGTTGGTCTTCGCGAGTTCGAATCTGGTGACCCTGGTCAGCCTTATCAGCGGAGGCTTCTTCCTGTTGATCGTCGCGGCATTCGTGCATCGCCAGGGCCGCCACCTGGAACAGGCCCAGCAGCAGCTGCAACGCGAGCAGGAGAAGACGTCACGGCTGGCCGCCAACCTATCCAAATACCTGTCGCCGCAGGTCTGGGAATCCATTTTTTCGGGTAAACGCAGCGCTCGACTGGAAACACGACGCAAGAAGCTGACCGTATTTTTTTCGGACATTCGCGGCTTCACCGAACTGGCCGAGGAACTGGAAGCCGAAGCCCTGACCGACCTGCTGAACAACTACCTGGACGAGATGTCGCGTATCGCCCTGCAATACGGTGGCACCATCGACAAGTTCGTCGGTGATTGCGTCATGGTCTTCTTTGGCGACCCGTCAACACGTGGCGCCAAGCAGGACGCAGAGGCTGCGGTCTCCATGGCCATTGCCATGCGCAAGCATATGAAGGTGCTGCGCCAGCAGTGGCGCAGCCGCGGCATCACCAAGCCGCTGGAAATCCGCATGGGGCTGAGCACCGGTTACTGCACCGTCGGCAACTTCGGCACCGCGACCCGCATGGATTACACCATCATCGGCCGCGAGGTGAATCTGGCCAGCCGCCTGGAGGGCGCAGCCGACGCCGGCGAGATTCTCATCTCGCACGAGACCTACTCCCTGGTGAAGGAACTGATCATGTGCCGCGACAAGGGCCAGATCAGCGTGAAAGGCTTCTCACGACCGGTGCAGATTTACGAAGTGGTCGGACTGCGTCGCGAACTGGGCGCCGCGCCGACCTATGTGGAGCACGAACTGACCGGTTTCTCGATGTATCTGGACACCACTCACGTTCGCAACTATGACAAGGAACAGATCATCAAGGCACTGGAGCAGGCCGCCCGCAAGTTGCGCGACAAGGTCATTGTCTAGACGGCATCAGGCCGCCCGTCCCTCAAGCGCTTCGTTCACCGGCTGCAGCATTTGCGCTTGAGCATCATGCCAGCGATAGAGCTCAATATGGCCATCCTGGTGTTCGATCAGCGCCGTACAAGACTCAACCCAGTCACCGCAGTTGAGATAATCGATACCGCTGACCCTGCTGATCTCGGCATGGTGGATATGCCCGCACACCACGCCATCCAGACCGCGCTTATTGCACTCGTGCGCCAGCGCCTCCTCAAACTCGCTGATGAAGTTAACCGCTTTCTTCACCCGATGCTTGAGATAGCCTGACAATGACCAGTAGCCCAGGCCGAAGCGCGAACGCCAGTGATTGAGCCAGCGGTTCAGAACCAGACTGAACTCATAGGCGTGATCGCCGAGAAAGGCCAGCCAGCGGTGGCAGCGGGTAATGACATCGAACTGGTCGCCGTGGATTACCAGCAGCCGGCGTCCGTCATCGCACTGATGTACCACCTCGTCAACCAGTTCGATATTGCCCAGCACCAGAGTGGAGTAGCGCCGCAGAAACTCGTCGTGATTGCCGGTGACATAGGTTACCCGGGTGCCGCGCTTGCTCATGGTGAGGATACGCCGCAATACGTTGGTATGCGCCTGGGGCCAGTAGATACCCTTGCGCAGCCGCCAACCGTCGATGATATCGCCCACCAGATACAGCTGATCGCACTCGACAGACTTGAGGAAGGTCGCCAACTTGTCGGCCTGGCATCCGCGCGTGCCCAAATGAAGATCCGATATCCACAGCGTCCTGACCCGCTGTTTTTGCGCCTCTGGCAACAACACCGCTGTATTCATGCGCCTGCCTCCTCGGGAAGTTGTCTTCACGCTACCGTCCGGCAGTGACCGGACTGTGTCATCCGGATGACCGCAATATGACAACACCACAGCACCGCAGGACTTCGCCGCTTCGTATACAATGGCGACCTCCAGCCGTTGCCTTATCCGGACCCACACCATGTTCAAACGCCTGCTGCCGTTACTGTTGCTGATCCTTTCGGGCTGGACCGCGGCCGAACCCTTGCGTACCGGTCTGGTGCTGTCCGGCGGCGGTGCCCGTGGCCTGGCCCATATCGGCGTACTGAAGCAGCTGGAAGAACTCAACATCCCGATCCACGCCATTGCCGGCACCAGCATGGGCGCGGTCATCGGCGGCCTTTATGCCTCAGGCTACAGTGCCGAAGAACTGGAGAAGCTCGCACTCGAACTGGACTGGCAGGATGCGCTGAGTGACTCCCCCCAGCGCGAAGACATACCCTACCGTCGCAAACAGGACGACCGTGACTTCCTGGTCAAGCAACGGCTCACCTTCAACAACGGCGTTCTCAGCCTGCCGCTTGGCCTGCTGCAGGGCCAGAACATGGGAGTGGTGCTGGAAAGCCTGCTGGTCCACACCAATGAAATCGACAACTTCGACAGGTTGCCTATCCCGTTCCGTGCCGTGGCGACCGACATTGCCACAGGTGAAGCCGTGGTATTCGACCACGGGCACCTGCCGCTGGCCATCCGAGCCAGCCTGGCACTGCCCGGATTCTTCGCCCCGGTCGAAGTTGATGGCCGCCTGCTGGTGGACGGAGTACTGAGCAAAAACGTGCCCATCGACGTCGCCCGAGCCATGGGCGTGGATCGGGTCATCGTGGTCGACATCGGTACTCCGCTGAAGTCTGCCAGCGAGCTGACCTCGGTGCTCGACATCATGGATCAGACAACGACCCTGCTGACCCGCACCAACACCGAGAAGCAGCTTGCCACCCTGACCGATCGTGACCTGCTGCTGCAACCGGCGCTTGGCAACATGGGGTTCAGCAGCTTCGCCGACGCACAGCAGGCCATTGATGCCGGCGCCCGCAGCCTCGCCGAGGCCAATGGCGTGCTGGCCTTCGTCGCCCCGGACGGTGCCGACAGCGGCGGCAACCTGGCCAGCAGCAGGCCTCAGCGCCAGGCCATCATTCATGCCATCGAAGTGGACAACAGCGGCAAGGTGGCCGACGAGGTTGTGCTCGGCATGATCCGCCAGCCAATCGGCGAGCCTCTGAATCTGGCCCGCCTGCAAACCGACATGGGCACCATCTACGGCACCGACTATTTCAGCCGAGTCACCTACGAAATCGTCCACGACCAGGGCCGAAACACCCTGCTGGTACATACGGCCGGCCGCCGCACCGGCACCGATTATCTGCGTCTGGGCCTGAATCTGGTAGACGACTTTGAGGGCGACAGTCAGTACAACGTTGGCGCCAGCTTTCGCGTCAACGGTCTCAACCCGCTCGGCGCGGAATGGCTGACCCGGCTGCAGGTCGGGTCGGAACAGGAGCTTTATACCGAGTTCTACCAGCCGCTTGACTATGGCTCACGCTATTTTGTTGCGCCCTTTATCGATGCCGAAGCGCGCAACATCGACGTTATTGACGACGACGATCCGATCGTTGGCTACCGCCAGAAACGCTATGGTGCCGGCCTGAATCTGGGCCGCCAGATCGCCAACAGCGGTGAAGTGCGCTTCGGCCTGTCGCGCTACCGCGGAAACTCGCGAGTACGCATCGGAGACCCCGACCTGCCCTCCATCGACTTCAACGAAGCCTTCTATTCGCTGGAGATCGACCGCGACACGCTAGACGATGTGAACTTCCCGCATTCGGGGGAAGAGGCCCGCCTGAGCTGGCGCCAGTCCGAGCCGGATCTGGGGGCCGACGCGCGTTACCAGCAGATCGAGTTCAGGGTCAACAAAGCCTTCGGCTTCGGCCCCAACAGCCTGCAACTGGGCGGTTTTATCGGTCGTACCGACAGTGACGTGGATGTGGCGCAAAGCAGCTTCAGTCTCGGCGGCCCCGGCTGGTTTTCCGGTTTCCGCCAGGACGGCCTTGCCGGTCAGAACTACCAGCTCGGCCGGCTGGTCTATTATCGGCGCCTGGCACCCAGCTACTTCAACACGCTCAGCCTGCCATTCTACCTGGGCGCCAGCCTGGAATACGGCCGGGTATACAACCGCGATGACGCAGGCTTCGATACCGGTTACTTCGGTGCCGGCAGCCTGCTGATGGGCATGGATACGCTGGTTGGCCCGCTGTTCTTCGGGCTGGGCGTCAACGAAGAGGGCCACGAAGCCCTGTACATGAAGCTGGGCCAGACGTTCTGAACCGGCAGCCCCCTAGCCGCTGATTTCCAGCACCAGGGCGGCACGGATGCAGTGCAACACCCCTTCGTCAACCGGCTCGTCCAGCTCGCGCGCCAGGGTTTTTACGCCGGGCAGATCCTCGCCGTCGAAATTGAGAAAGGCATCCTGCAACCGCTCAAGCTGAGCGGGTCCGATATCGATGGCCTGCTCCAGGGTCAGGTTGCCGGTGGTAATCGCCTGCGCCAGCTGACCGTAGACCTTGCGCAGCGGTTGCCCCAGCTGCATGGCTGCCTGTTCGGGGCTCATGCCGGCGCGCACCATGGCAATCGCCTCATGGGCATCACGGGCCTCCTGAGCCTGTGCCGCCGCTCCATCACCGGCCAGAACCTGAAGAAAATCAGCGCCATAGCGCTCAAGTTTGTGCGAACCGACGCCACTGACCAGCGCCATATCCTGCAGGGTAGTCGGCCGCTGACGCAGCATATCGACCAGCGTATTGTCGGTGAAGATGACATAGGGCGGCACACCGTGAGCGTCCGCCAGCTGTTTGCGCAGGGTGCGCAACGACTCCCAGAGGGCGCGATCAGCCTCGGCAATCACTGGCTTGTTGCTGCCCCGGCTACCCCAGGCTGCCGGCTTGCTGACATCGCGGCGCAGCTGCAGGCTCTGCTCGCCACGCAGCAGCGGACGGCAGCGTTCGCTCAGGCGCAGGCTGCCATAGCCATCGAGATCCACCTCGACCAACGCGCGGGCGATCAGCTGGCGGAACACTGAGCGCCATTCGTTTTCGCCCAGTGACTTGCCAATCCCGTAGGTAGACAGATGCTGATGACCGGCGCTGCGCACCTTCTCGTTATCGCGACCGAGCAGAATGTCGATGAGGTGACCCACACCATAACGCTGGCCGCTTCTATAGATGGTTGACAGCGCCATCCGCGCCGCCTCGCTGCCGTCCCAGGTCGAAACCGGCTCCTGGCAGTTGTCACAGTTACCACAGGGTTGCTCCAGGGTTTCACCGAAGTAGCCCAGCAGCGTCTGCCGGCGACAGGTAGTCAGTTCGCAGAGGGCCAGCATGGCGTCAAGCTTGTGCCGCTCAATGCGCTTATGGCGCTCGTCACCTTCCGAGCCGGCCATGATCTGATTGAGCATCAGCACATCCTGCAGGCCGTAGGCCATCCAGGCGTCGGCAGCCAGACCATCGCGGCCGGCACGACCGGTTTCCTGGTAGTAGGCCTCGACACTCTTGGGCAGATCCAGATGGGCGACAAAGCGCACATTGGACTTGTCGATACCCATACCGAAGGCGATGGTCGCGACCATTACCAGCCCCTCTTCGTTGAGGAAGCGGCGCTGATGCGTGGAGCGCAACTCCTGCGGCAAGCCCGCATGATAGGGCAAGGCAGGCCAGCCCTGCTCGCACAGCCAGGCGGCGGTTTCTTCTACCTTCTTGCGCGACAGGCAGTAGACAATACCGGCATCACCCTTGTGCTCGCGCAGAAAACCGAGCAACTGCTGACGGGGCTTATCCTTGGGCACGATGCGATAAAAAATATTGGGGCGATCAAAGCCGGAGACAAAACAGGCAGCCTGCTCCAGCTTCAGCCTCTGGACCATCTCCTCACGCGTGCGCTCATCCGCCGTGGCGGTCAGCGCCATGCGCGGTACACCGGGGAACAGCTCCGCCAACTGGCCGAGCTGCAGATACTCGGGGCGAAAATCATGGCCCCACTGGGAGACGCAGTGCGCCTCGTCAATCGCAAACAGGGCAATCGGCAAAGACTGCAGAAAATTCAGAGTACGGGGTTTGAGCAGACGCTCCGGGGCCAGATAGAGAAACTGCAGCTCACCGGCGCGCATCTGCCGGGCCACCTCGCGCTGGGCGTCTTCGCTCAACGTGGAATTGAGCGCCGCCGCCGTCAACCCCAGCTCATTCAGCGTCGCGACCTGATCGTCCATCAACGCAATCAGCGGCGAAACCACCACTGTCAGCCCCTCACGCAGCAGCCCGGGCACCTGATAGCACAGTGACTTGCCACCACCGGTCGGCATCAAGACCAGCGCATCGCCGCCACAGGCCACCTGATCAATGATATCCGCTTGCTGACCACGGAATTCGCCGTAGCCAAACACGTTCCTGAGTTGCTGCAGTGCCTGCTCGCGCATGGGTCTCCTCACCAGATCCGATTCCGTTGATGGGCAGAATCAGCGGCCGCAGAGTATAACGTCTTTGGCAATTGCCCGGGGCATGCGTAAAATAACCGGACAAACAATGAGAGGTGTCCCATGTCCTTCAATGACCAACTCCAGCGCCTGCAAGCTTTTCTGGACGCCGATGACCTGCACGACGAAGCGCTGGACTACATGGCCGCCTGTGGCTACCTGAGCGCACTGGCCATCAGCCCGGAGCCGGTTGCCGACGAGGAGCTGCTGGCAGAGCTGTTCGCCGAAACCCCGCCCTACGAGAGCCCCGAGCAGCAGGACGAGATCATCGGCACGCTGCTGGAGCTCAAGGCCCGCATCGCTCGCGAGCTGGCCAGCGACGAGGATCTCGAACTGCCCTGTGAACTGACCCTGGGTGACGAGCCCGATTACTCGGACCTGCGCAGTTGGTGTATCGGCTTTATGGAGGGGGTTTTCCTGCGTGAGGAAGCCTGGTTCAGCAATGACGAAGAGCTGGTCAGCGAGTTGCTGTTGCCCGTCATGGTCGGCTCCGGCCTGTTTGCCGATCAACCCGAGTTCGCCGAGATCGAGCAGGACGAAGACATGGTCGAGGATATGGTCGAGCACATTCCGCAGGTACTCACCCAGCTTTTCCTGCTGTTCCACGCACCGGAAGAAAAGCCTCGTCCAGCCCTGTTGAAACGCTCCTGAGCCGCCCGGATGCGCGCAGCAGACATGACGAACTGCGCGCGCTTGCCTACACTGGGTGGCATTACCTCGGCTAACGCTGCCGGAATGCCACTGCAGTGAACCTACCCACCCAACTCAAGCTCTTTTTCCCTGCCAGTCTGCTGCTGGTCGCCCTGTCTGCGATCGGCTGGGACTACGAACAGATTTTCGCGCGCATCAACATCCTCTATCGTCCGGACATGCAAGCCCAGTGGCGCCTGCAGGAATGGCGCAGCATGCTCGACAACAGCCAGGCGCTCGAGCAAGCGCAGAAGCTCGAAACCATCAACTCCTTTTTCAATCAGCGCCTGCGCTTCAGCGACGACATCGATATCTGGGGCCAGGTGGACTACTGGGCATCACCGGCCGAATCCATGGTCAAGGGTGCGGCAGACTGCGAAGACTACTCCATCGCCAAATACTTCAGCCTGCGCCGGGCCGGCATATCCAACGATCAGCTACGCCTGACCTATGTAAAGGCGCTGGAGCTGAATCAGGCTCATATGGTGCTGACCTACTACGCCACCCCCGATAGCGAACCGCTGGTATTGGACAACCTGACCGATCGCATATTGCCCGCATCGCAGCGCAGCGACCTGTTGCCGGTTTACAGTTTCAATGCGGAAGGGCTATGGCTGGCCGGCCGCGGCAACACCCAGACCGGCTCGGCAAAACAACTGTCGCGCTGGCAGGATCTGTTGAAAAAAATGCAGAACGAGGGCTTCGATGCCCCCGGCTTACCCTGAGTCAAGAGGACCCAACCATGTCACTGGTCAAACAGCTTATTCTGGCGATTTGTCTGTTCCTGCTGGTCGCCTTCAGCGGAAGCTTCATCGTCAGTCTGGAAAGCTCCCGCAACCAGCTGCAGACCCAGCTGCGCTCCCATGCTCAGGACGCCGCTACCGCGCTTGGCCTGTCCCTGACACCCCACGTCAGAGATCCGGCCATGATCGAGCTGATGGTCAGCTCGATCTTTGACAGTGGCTACTTCGCTCGCATTCGCGTTTATGCGGTCAGCAATGGCGAGATTCTGGTTGAACGCACACGCAGCCTTGACGAGACCAAGGCGCCTGGCTGGTTCGTCAACCTGGTCAATCTGCAGGAGCAGGCCGGTGACGCTATCGTCATGGACGGCTGGCAACAGTCCGCACGCGTCGAGGTTGTCAGCCATCCGCAGTTCGCCCTGAACAAACTCTGGGACAGCGCCCTGGGTACCCTCGCCTGGCTGGTGGCCTGCGGATTATTCAGCGCCCTTCTTGGCGCTCTGCTGCTCAAGCGTCAACTGACGCCGCTGATGTCCATGGCGGACCAGGCCGAAGCAATCACCCGGCGCGAGTATCGGACGCTGCCACGAATCCCCCGTACGCCCGAGCTCAAGCACGTGGTCGTCGCCATGAACCAAATGGTCGGCAAGCTAAAGACCCTGTTCGAGGAAGAGGCAGCGCGGACCGAGCATTACCGCCGTCAGGCTTACCATGACGCCCTGACAGACCTGCCGAACAGACTGGCCTTTGATCATGCACTGGCCGCAGCACTCACCTCGACGGAAAATCCCGACGGCATGCTGCTCGGCCTGCGGGTATCCGACCTCAACCGGATCAATCAGCAACTCGGCGCAGCCAGCACAGACGCGCTGCTCAAAAGCATCGGCGCCCAGCTGCAGGCCCTGCAGAACGCCCACCCCAGTTGGCTCTGCTGCCGCTCACGCGGTGGCGAATTTCTCACCCTGGCGCCAGGCGGCGACCTCGCCGATATCCGCAAACTGGCAGAGCAACTGGCAACTCAGGTTGCGTCGCTGGAGACATTGACGTCGCTGGGCGAAGCACAACCGATTGAGCTCGGCATTACCGGCTACCGGATTGGTGATGACAGCAAGCAAGTACTGCGGCGACTTGATCAGGCCATGACCGAGTCGAGCCTGAACGGCGCAACCATCCAGCCCGGCTATGAACCCGCAAACGAAAGCAGTCAGTCACCGGGCAGCAGCCACGACTGGCGCGAGCTGCTCGAAGCCGCGCTGAAGGACTTCAGTTTCACCCTGCACTTCCAGCCGGTACTGCACGGCCACGATCTCAAGCAACTGCTGCATCAGAAGGCTCTGGTTCGCCTGCGGGGCACTGATGGCAAACTCATGATGGCCGGCCAGTTTCTGCCATGGATAGAGCGCCTGGGGCTATCGCCCGCCTTCGATCGCTGCATGGTCGGGCTGGCCCTGTCTCACCTTCAGCGTCATCCGGGCCCGCTGGCACTCAGCATTACCAATGACACGCTGCACAATGCAGAGCATCGCAAGCAGATCCGCCAATTGCTGGAGCAGCATCGAACCGAGGCCGCCCATCTGACGCTGGAAGTTGACGCGCGCTACCTGCAAGGGTGTAACGACCTGGCCAGCCTGGCTCAGGAGCTGCGCCCGCTGTCCGTGCAAGTGGGCCTTCAGCACTTTGGCCGCCAGCTCAGTCTGATCGGCGAACTGGCCCTTATTGGCCTGAGCTACCTGAAGATCGAAAGCAGCTTCATCCGCGACCTGGATACCGAGAGCGACAAGCATCTGTATCTGGAAGCACTGGTGCGCACCGCACAACGGATCGACCTGCTGCTGATCGCGGAGCAGGTACAGAGCCCGCGCGAGGTTGCGGCACTGAAACAACTGGGTATTGAGGCCATGCAAGGCCGGGCGCTGGCCGAACCAGGAGAATGGCGCGACTGATTCTTCCGGTCGACGAATCTGCGCCTGACCCAGCGATTTGTTAAGCCAAGTCAGAGGGATAAAAGGCGACAGTCTGACGCGAACACACTGGAACAATCCGTTGAATACGCCTTACCGCCCGACCGGAGGCACCCTGCACATCAAATTGCTGACGCCAGATTTGCAACATCCATGGGTTCTCATCCGTGCAGAGCCTGTTATCATGCCCGGCCCAAGGGATGAATTGACGACGCCAGACAGCCTGTGACTGCGATGGCGTACCTGGCAATGGCAATGGCAAAGGCCTGCGAACCTATGATCAAGAAGATTCTGGTTGTCTGTGTCGGCAACATCTGCCGCAGCCCTACGGCTGAGGCGCTGCTGCAGCAAAAGCTCGCCGGCAAAGGCATCACGGTCAGTTCTGCCGGGCTGGGAGCACTGGTGGACAAACCGGTAGACGCCTCAGCCGCACAGGTGATGGCCGCCGCCGGCCTTACGCTGCCAGAGCACAGGGCCCGTCAAGTCACCCCCGAGATGCTGCATGCGGCGGATCTGATCCTGGCCATGGAGCAGCGTCACCTGCAAAAACTCCACAGCCTGGCACCCGAGACCCGCGGCAAGGCGCTGCTGATCGGCAAATGGCTGGACAACGCTGAAGTACCAGACCCCTATCGTCAGCAATTGCCAGCGTTCGAGCACGTTTTCAAGGTGCTCGACAAGGCAACAACTGCCTGGTTGCGCTATCTTTAATCGCCCTACACCCTTCGCCCTACTCTGTCACGGAACCTGATTGTTGATGCAGAACAGCACCCCCGCCGCCGCACAAAACAACCAAGACGAAATCGACTTGCTGGCCCTGCTGGGCGCTCTGATCGATCACAAGCTGACCATCATCATCTGCACACTGGTGTTTGCGTTCGTCGGTATTGCCTACGCGCTGCTGGCAACGCCCATCTACCGGGCCGATGCGGTAATCCAGATTGAAGAGAAATCCAGCGGCCTCGGTGGTCTGCTTGGCGATGCCGGTGCCGCCGACATGTTCGCCAGTACCAGCGCCGCTGCGACCGAAATCGAACTGCTGAAATCACGTAAGGTAATTGGTCAGACCGTCGAGAATCTCAAGCTGGATGTGGTGGCCGAACCCAAGCTGTACCCCGTGATCGGCTCGTATTTCTACCGTCGCCACAGCCCGACGGATCAACAGCCGGTTGCTGACGCCCTGCTGGGCATGGACAGCTACGCCTGGGGCGGTGAAAAGCTGGATATCTTTCAGCTTGAGGTGCCCGCAGCCTGGGAAGGCAAGCAGCTTATCCTGCGGGCGGGGGCTGAGGGGCAGTTCGCGCTGCTCAATGATGAAGATGAGCTGCTGCTCGAGGGGCAAGTCGGTACCCGCATAGAAGAACAGGGCTTTCGCGTCCAGATCGCCAAGCTGATTGCCAACCCCGGGACCGAGTTTCTGGTGACCAAGCGCAACAGCCTGAGCACCACCCTCGCCTATCAGCGTGACATCGGTGTCAGTGAAAAGGGTCGCGACTCCGGTATTCTTCTGTTGAACTTGGAAAGTCCGCGCCCGGCCGATGCGGCCCGGATCCTTGATGAAGTAAGCCGCCTGTATGTGCTGCAAAACGTCCAGCGAAAATCTGCAGAGGCCCAGCAAAGCCTCGACTTCCTCAAAGAGCAGCTACCCACCGTCCGACGCCAACTCGAAGCAGCCGAGCAGGCGCTGAACGCCTACCAGGCCAAAGCGGGATCGGTCGACATCACCCTCGAGACCCAGGCGGTTCTGGATCAGGTGGTTGAGCTGGACACATCCATTTCGGAGCTGCAGCTCAAGCGCTCGGAAATGGAGCGCCGCTTTACCCGCCAGCACCCCAGTTATCAGGCACTGATGGAACAGCTCAATCAGTTGAACAGCCGCCGTAATGCGCTGGTTGACCGTGTCGGCGATCTGCCTGCTACCCAGCAAGAGCTGCTGCGCCTGTCGCGTGACGTGAAGGTCAGTACCGAAATCTATACCGCGATGCTCAACACCTCGCAGGAGCTGGATGTGGTGCGCGCGGGCACCGTTGGCAACGTCCGGATCATTGACGATGCGGTGGTCGATACCAGCCAGCCGGTCAAGCCGAAGAAAGCGCTGATCGTCGTTCTGGCAACCCTGCTGGGTGGCATGCTGGGCGTTGCCATTGCCCTGCTGCGCCACGCGCTGAATCGCGGCATCGAAAACCCGGAGCTGCTGGAGCAGATCGGCCTGCCTGTTTACGCGTCCGTCCCGTTCAGCAAGGATCAGCAGCAGATCGAGCGCAATGCCAAAGGCAAGACCATCACCCAGAACTCGCAACTGCTGGCAGCTACCAATCCGGCAGACCTCTCCATTGAGGCCCTGCGCAGCCTGCGTACCAGCCTGCATTTCGCCATGATGGAAGCACGCAACAACATTCTGATGATCTCGGGCCCCAGCCCCAGTGTCGGCAAGTCGTTCATCTCCACCAACCTGGCTGCCATCGTCGCCCAGGCCGGTCAGAAAGTCGTGCTGATCGACGGTGACATGCGCAAGGGCTACGCCCACAAGCTGATGAGCCTGCCAGCGGAGCCCGGGCTGTCGAACCTGCTGGTCAATACCCATACCTTGGCCGACGTCCTGCAGAAGAGTGAAGTGCCCAACCTGCACTTCATTCCGCGCGGCCAGATTCCGCCGAATCCGTCCGAGCTGCTGATGCATGTGAACTTCGAATCACTGCTGAAGCAATTGAGTGGCATGTATGACCTGGTGATCGTCGACACGCCGCCGATTCTGGCTGTGACCGACGCTGCTCTGGTTGGCCGCCTGGCCGGCACCAGCCTGATTGTGTCGCGCTTTGGTCTCAACCCGGTGAAGGAAGTGGAGCAAACCCTGCAACGCTTCCGCAACAACGGTGTCGAGATCAAAGGGGCGATTTTCAACGCAGTCGAAAAGAAAGCCTCGGCCTATGGCTATGGCAATTACGGCTATTACCAGTACGAGTACAAGTCGGACAAAAAGTAACGCAGTACTGTACGCGCTGGCATCGTGACGTATACTCGATGCCAGCGTAAGCAACCTATTCGGGAACAAACATGAAGCACAAGATCATTTCGGGAATCACCGTCAGCCTGCTGCTTGGGGCCGGCGCCGCACAGGCACAATCGCTCTGGTACAAGCCCTGGAGCTGGTTTCAGCAGCAACCGCCCATGATTCAGGACCTGCCGCGTCCTCCGGCTTCCATACCGCCGGCCAATATCGCCGAACAGCCCGAGCCTCAAGGCGGATTTTCCAATCTTGGCGGCTGGACCCTGGGGGTAACGGCAGCTATTGGCGCTGGTGCAGCACTGGGTTCTTCCGGCGGCGGTTCCGACAGCACCAGTGGTACAACCGGTTCTACCGGTACCAACTGACAACCGGGTTGGGCGCACGCCTGCCCAACCACAGTAGCAAACGGCCTGCACTTCCCTTGCCAAGGTCATTGCGTATAATCAGGTGGGCACGCGCTCACGGACTCAAGGAGATACCCATGAAAACGCAACTGGTTTCAGTTATTGCTGCGGGCCTGCTGATTGCTTCCAGCGTCACATATGCCCAATCAGAGGATGATACTACCCAACAGGTCAACGATCCGACCGTGACCCAAAATGGCGACACCCTGCCTGACGCCCAAGGTGGCTTGAGCGGAATGGGTGGTGCAGCTCTCGGTGTTGGCCTGGCTGCCGGTGCTGCAGCTGCAGCCGGCTCTTCTGGCGGCAGCTCCGATAACACCGGCGGAACCGGCACCACCGGCTCCAACTAAGCACCGGTTTTTAAAGCAATCGAAGCCATCTGACCCTTATCATCAGATGGCTTTTTGTTCTGGCCCGTCAACAACGCGAATAAGATCAAACCTATGAACCGCTTTCCTCTCGCCGCACTGAGTCTCTCAGCCCTGTTTCTGCAAGCCTGCATGTTCTCTCCCGGCATGCACATGGATACCGACAGGCTGCTGGCCGAAGACTCCGCCGAGGAAAGTTTGGTCGAAATGGTTCAGATCACGCCCAAGGTGCTGACCCAGGAACAGGCCGTACAGCCCAACCGTCAGGTACCGGCAGCCCTGCTGGACTACACCCCGGACAACTATCGTCTCGGCCCGAACGACGGCCTGTTCATCACCGTTTGGGATCACCCCGAACTGACTGTACCCGGCGGCCAGCAGCAGGCCACCGAGGCCAACGCCCGCGTCGTGAGGGACGACGGCACCCTGTTCTACCCGTTTATCGGTAGCGTCCAGGTTGCCGGCATGACTCAGGAAGAGCTGCGCAAGGTCATTACCCAACGCCTGGCTCGGTACATCGAACAGCCCCAGGTCGACATCAACATCATTGGCTATAACAGCCAGAAGGTAACGCTCAGCGGCGCCTTCATGCAGCCTGGCTTCCGTGCCATTACCTCGCAGCCGCTGACGCTGCTGCAGGCTGTCGGTGAGGCCGGTATCGACAGCGAGCGTGCAGACCTGTCTCGCCTGAATCTGATCCGCAACGGCCAAGTCTTTACACTGGACTACGACTACCTGACCAGCCATCCCAGTGACATCGGCAACATCTATCTCAAGGCCGGTGACAAGTTGCATCTGGGGCTCAACGATGCACGCAAGGTCTTTGTGATGGGTGAAGTAGCACGGCCGACCGCGCTGTCCTACAGCACCAGCCGCATGACCCTCAGCGAGGTTCTGGCAACCGTCGGCGGCCCCTCCCCCGCAACGTCCAGCGGCCGCGAGGTCTACGTTATCCGTGGTGTCGAGAACCTGGAAACCGAGAAAGCGACCATCTTCCAGCTGAATGCCCAATCTCCATCCGCCTTTATCCTGGCCGACCAGTTCGAAATGCGGCCCCAGGACGTGGTGTTTGTTGGCGCCGCCGGCATCACACGCTGGAATCGCTTCGTCAGCCAGCTGTTCCCGAGCGCCAATATCATCGGTACCGCCGTTCGGGTGGGTAGCGACTACGACGATCTGCGTAACGACAACTGACAGGTCTGACAGTGACGATCTCACTACGGACCGGTGCAGTGCTGTGCGGGCTGTTAATTCTGACCGCCTGCAACTCGTTGACGTCAGACACCATCAGGTCCTTTCGACTGCTGTTCGACGAAGACCGCAATCGCATACCGGCGGAGCGGGTAAACGATCCCCGCGCAGACACTCTGCTGGTGTCCACCGCCAGTGCTCAGGGTCTATTTATTGCACCGCCCGGTAGCCACGGCCAGATTCAGTGGCGAGGTGTGACCGAACAGCTTGAGACCGATAACGGCCGCATTACCCAGCTGGTTGGCATGGACGTCGACGTTCTGGTTCCGCTTGCAGCCAACGATCCATTCCGCAGCGGCCTGATTGGCGTAGCCGACGGTACCCGCATCAGCCGGCTGGTAGATCTGCCGCTGACCTATCAAACCGGCCTGCACCAGGAGGCGGTCTACTATCGCGGCCCCCTTGAGGCAATCGGTCAGCAATCGCTGCAACGTATCGACGAACATATCCGAATGGAGCAGATTGGTTTCCAGACAACCAATTACTACTGGCTCGACCCGGACACCGGCCGCGTGCGCCGCAGCATCCAGAATCCGGCACCCGGCCTGCCAAGGTTTGACTTGCTGTTTACCCACCAACCGGCTCGGGGCAAGCAACCTTGAAACGGCTGATACTTCCGCTGCTTGCGCTGATCCCTGCGCTGTCCGGCGCACCGCTGATGGCCAGCAACCTGATGGTTGAGGGGCAGGTTGAGTCTCCCGGAGAGTACGCCTGGCGGGACGGATTACGCCTGCTGGATCTGACAACCTCAGCCGGCGTCAGCGTTAACAGCTGGCCATTAGGTGCCGCATTGCTGCGTGAGAGCGCGGAACCGGACCAACGCAAACTCAAGGCGGGCGTTCTGTTCGACCTGGGCACCGCCCGGGTCAAGGCCGCGACCATAGGCGACAATTCCCTCACGGATCTGCTTTCCGATCTGCAGGAGCAGGTACTGCGAATGCCGACAACCGGCAGAATCCAGGCCGAGATGAATCCGCTGAAGCAGCGCCTGGCTCGCTACAATCCGCTGCTTGAGCCTGGCGATCATCTGGTCTACCCGGCAAATCCCGGTACGATCAAGGTTATCGGAGCGGTCACTGCGACCTGCACTCTGGACTTTGTATCGGGCTTGCGTCCCCAACGATATATCGATCAGTGCCCACGTCACTGGGTAGCAAACCCCGACGAGATCTATTTGATACAACCGGACGGGGCTGTTACCCGTCTGGGTGTTGCATCATGGAACAGCGAAGATGCCTGGCTCGCAGAGGGCGGCATGATCTATGTCCCTTTGCGCGCGGCGCTGTTCAGTGACAGCGGAAATACCTTCAATAACGAGATGGCAGCCTTGCTTGCAACCCAGTACACCGGCGTAGAGGCTTCCGCAGACCATGAGTAACCTGCTTCGTCGACTGGCCACCGTATCCACGCTACCGTTGCTGGCCGCCGGAGCCAGCTGCGCACTGGCCAGTGAGAACCCGCGCTACCGCACCACCCAGCACGACTTTGGCGGTGTCGGTCTGCTGCAAACGCCCACTGCACGCATGGCGCCAGCAGGCGAGTTCAGTTTCAATGCCAACCGCACCTCGCCCTACTCACGCTACAGCATCTCGGTGCAACCGCTACCGTGGCTGGAAAGTACCATCCGCTATATCGCGATCAGCAACATCAATTATGGCGACGAGGGTTTCAGCGACCAGAGCCTGAAAGACAAGGCAATCGATGCCAAGTTTCGACTCTGGCAAGAGAGTCGCTGGCTGCCGCAGGTTGCTCTGGGTTTTCGCGACATCGGCGGTACCGGCCTGTTCTCGAGTGAATTCATTGTCGCCAACAAACGCTTCTACGACCTGGATTTCAGTCTTGGCGTAGCCTGGGGCTACATCGGGAACCGCGGTGACTTCGGCAATCCCCTGTCGCTGATCAGCGACAGTTTTGATGATCGTGCCCGCAACGACGACCCCGGCGGCACGTTGAATACCAGCAGCTATTTCAGTGGTCGCCCCGCATTGTTCGGCGGTATCGAGTACCAGACGCCGTGGGACAACGTGCGGCTGAAACTGGAGGTTGAGGGTAACGATTACCAGTCGGAACCGTTCCGTAACAACCAGACGCAGGACCACCCGGTCAACCTCGGAGTGCTCTACAGCCTGGGCAGCAACGTTGACCTGACGGCAGCCTGGGAGCGCGGCAATACGGCCATGTTCGGCATTACCCTGCGCTCCAACGTCAAGTTCGTACAACGCCCACCCAAGTTGCTGGATCCGGCTCCCGAACCCCGCCGCCCGCTTCCCGCAGGCGTCAGTGGCGCAGATGTCGACTGGGCCAATATCAGCCAGAGACTGGAAGACAACGCCGGGATCGCGGTTGAGAGTATCGCCGTCAACGGCGATGAGGTAGTCATTACCGGCCAGCAGACCACCTATCCCAGTGATGCGGAGGGTATGAGTCGAGCCGCCCGGGTGCTGGATAACAGCCTGGGAGAAGGCAGCTACGACTGGTACACGCTGGTACACAAGCCCTATGGCATGGCGCTTAACCAGACCAGTGTGAATGCACAGACACTGCGCGAATACGAGCGCTTCGAAACAGACCGTCGTGCTCTGCGCTATGGCATGGAGAACGCGGTTCCCGCGGTACGCCAGGGTGGCGAGGTATACAACGGCAAGCTTGATCGAGCCAACGCAGGCCTGGCACTCGGCTACCGGCAGAACGTGGGCGGGCCGGACAGCTTCATCCTCTACCAGTTCCTGCTGCGCGCCAACGGTCAGTTCTACTTCGACCGCAACAAATGGCTTGATGGCACAGTGGGCATCAACCTGCTGAACAACTATGACAAGTTCGAATACGACGGCCCGAGCAACCTGCCGCGTGTTCGTACGGACCTGCGCCAGTACCTGACGAGCTCTGACGTTCAGCTGAACCGTCTGCAATATACGCAGACCGAGCAGATCAATCGCGACTGGTTCGGCATGGCGTATGCCGGTTTGCTGGAAGACATGTACGGCGGCATTGGCGCTGAGGTGCTCTATCGGCCGCATGGTGTCGATTGGGCGGTCGGCGTAGACGTCAACTGGGTCAAGCAGCGTGGCTACAGACAAGACTTCAGCTTCCGTGATTATTCGACGCTGACAGGCCATGTCACCGGCTACCTGCGCACCGGTTTCCATGACGTGCTGATCAAGGGCAGCGTAGGTCGTTATCTGGCCGGGGACATTGGCGGTACCATTGATCTGTCCAGACGCTTCCGCAACGGCTTCGAGTTTGGTGGCTGGGCAACCTTTACCGACGTATCCAAGGAAGAGTTTGGCGAAGGCAGCTTCGACAAGGGTGTTTACCTCAGGGTGCCTTTCGACGCCTTTTTCCTGAGTTCGACCAAGTCCGTGGGTACGCTCAGCTGGAACCCACTGACCCGAGATGGTGGCGCCAAGCTTTGGCGTAACTATGAACTCTACCGTCTGACTCAAGACCGGGATCTGGACCGTTTCGACAACAGCTTTCAGAATCTGACACGCTGACCATGAAGCTGCTCATCGAGCGCCTGATGGTGCGCTACAGCCTGTGGTTCAAACTGACATTCTTTGCACTGCTCGCATTGGGCCTGTACCTGGGCATGCGCCCAACACCGCCCCCCACAGCCTATGCCTGGCAGGCCTCCGGTTATCACGCCGGAGGCATTTTTGCCCTGACCCTGCTCAGCTTTGCAGCCTTTCCACGCTGGCGCTGGTGGTTCCGCGCCGGCTTTATGAGCCTGGTCGGACTGGCTGTTGAACTGGTCCAGTCACTGCACCCCACCCGCTCCCCCGACTGGGGGGACATTCTGGCAAACAGCACCGGGCTGGTGGCCGGGCTACTGCTGATTGCAGCCTGGCTGATGTTGACCCGGCACGTTCGATCTTAGCCACCTCACCCATTCGAGCCATGCTCGAGCCAAAAACACTATTTGCATCACATCTTCTGAATTCATCGTCAGGACTTCCAGCTTCCCGCTGCTAAGGTTCCCATTGGAACAACGACAAGGAAGATCAATGTCCCGCGACTACTTCAGCCCCCGATTTGATCGCACCCATCTCTGGCAAGGCTGGCAGCGCCCCAACGCTCAGCCTGAACGTCAGATTCCCTATGATGTTCAACTGATTACCCTGAAACTGGCCGATGCCATTCCGCAAAGCAGCCAGCGCGCCATCAGTCACGCCATCAGGGACTACCCGCAGGCCCAGCGGGCACTGCAGCGACGTCAGCAACTGGAAGAAGTACTGCAGCAAGGCAAGGGTTGCTGCCTGCTGCAGCACCCGTTGATGGCTGCCGAGCTGACCGACGCGCTGGAGCTGCACAACCGCAAGCGCTACAAGCTGATCGCCTGGTGCATCATGCCCAACCACGCCCACATCCTGCTCGAACCGACCTACTCGATGCCGCGCATCGTCCAGGCCTGGAAAACAGCTACGACTCGCTGGATGCTGATGCACAAGGAAGAGCTGCAACTGCCAACACCCGGACGCATGCTGTGGATGCGCGACTATTGGGATCGCTACATTCCGGACGCACGGGAAATACCGCCCGCCATCCGCCAGGTCCACAACAGTCCGGTCGCAGCCGGACTGTGCACCCAGCCTGCCGAGTGGCGCTGGTCGAGTCTGTCCGGCAAGATGAACTGAACAACCCTGTTGCGCGGAACCTGATGGTATCCTTCAGGCTCGCTCAACCGTTTCAGGAACCGCCATGCAGGCCAGTGACCAACAGCAGCTCGTAGACGCACTCATCCCGCTCAGTCGTGCGGCCGGCAGGCTGATCATGGATATCTACCACAGCGATTTTGCCGTGCGGGGCAAGGCGGATGCCTCTCCGGTCACAGAAGCCGACGAAAAGGCCGAAGCCATTATTCTTGAGGGGTTGGCCGCCCTGCCATTGTCCTTTCCGGTGGTGGCAGAAGAAGCCTGTGCAGCCGGCAACATCCCTGATGTCGGCGACTGCTTCTGGCTGGTCGACCCGCTGGACGGTACCCGTGAGTTCGTCAACCGCAACGGCGAATTTACCGTCAACATTGCCCTGATTGAGCACGGACGTCCGATACTGGGGGTGGTTCTGGCTCCGGCCCTGGATCAGTTGTACACCGGCTCACTGGCCGGGGGTGCGTTTTACCAGGACAGTAGCGGGCGACACGCGATTCGGGTGCGCCAGCCTGCCGCTGATGGCATGGATGTGCTGGCCAGCCGCTCTCACGGCGATGCAGACGCACTCCAGCGGCTGCTGGCCGGCCGCCCGGTTCGTAACCTGATCAACGCAGGCTCGTCACTGAAACTGTGCCTGATCGCTGCGGGCAAGGCAGACCTGTATCCGAGACAGGGACGCACCATGGAGTGGGATATTGCAGCGGGTCATGCCGTACTCGCGGCCGCTGGCGGCCAGATCCAGACGTTCGATGGCGCACCGCTGCTCTATGGCAAACCCGGTTTCGAGAACCCGCATTTTGTTGCCAGCGGTGGCCTGCCGTTCTTCTGAGGACGATCCGATATCGATTTGCGCCAAGAGACACACAAGGCAGTGCCGGCTTGAGCCTCGCCCCGGCGGCGCTCATAATGCTCGGCCCGCCCTATAGCTCATGTCGCAGGCCCGATGCATGTTCCGCTGGTTCGAAAAACGTCTTGACCCCTATCCCACCGAAGAGCTGAGCGAACCACCGCGCCGGCTGCTGCCATTTTGCCTGCACTTCACCCGTGGAGCCTGGCCTTACATCATTCTCGCCTCGCTGCTGATGGCCTGCATTGCCATTGCCGAGGTCTGGCTGTTCGGCTTTCTGGGCAGCATTGTTGACTGGCTTTCAGTGCAGAACCGCGACACCTTCCTGCAAACAGAAGGCTGGAAGCTGGCGGGTATGGCCTTCATGGTGCTGGTCGCACTGCCGGCGTTGATCTTCGTCAACAGCCTGATGACGCACCAGACGCTGATGGGCAACTATCCTATGCGCATCCGCTGGCTGGTCCACCGCTACCTGCTCCGGCAGTCGATGGCGTTCTACCAGGACGAGTTTGCCGGCCGCATTGCAACCAAGCTGATGCAGACCGCATTGGCCGTGCGCGAATGCGTGATCAAGCTGATCGACGTGCTGAACTACATCTGCGTCTACTTTATCGGCACCCTGCTGCTGGTTGGCAACGCCGACTGGCGTCTGATACTGCCTCTGCTGGGATGGCTGGTCGGGTATGTATTGCTGATGCGGCACTATATCCCGATTCTCGGCCGCGTCGCCGAAGCCCAGGCCGATGCGCGCTCGGTGATGACCGGCCGAATTGTTGACAGCTACACCAATATCCAGACGGTCAAGCTGTTCTCCCATGCCCGCCGCGAATCCGCCTATGCACGCGAAGGCATGGACGGCTTCATGACCACCGTTTACACCCAGATGCGGCTGGTCACCACCCTCTATACCCTGCTCTACCTGCTCAATGCCCTGTTGCTGCTGGGCGTCGCCGGGCTGGCGCTGTGGCTCTGGGTGCAAGGCAGTATCAGCGTCGGCGCCGTGGCCGTCGCCGTTGGCCTGGTGCTGCGCCTGTGGGGCATGTCGCAGTGGATCATGTGGGAGCTGTCGGCGCTGTTTGAAAACATCGGTACCGTGCAGGATGGCATCAGTTCGATTTCCCGCCCCCAGCTGGTCGAGGACAAGCCTCAGGCGCCGGCGCTGCGGGTAACGCAGGGCGATATCCGTTTCGAGTCCGTGGAGTTTCACTATGGCAAGGGCGGCGGCGTGATGGATCACCTCAACCTGCATATCCGCCCTGGCGAGAAGATCGGCCTGGTTGGCCGCTCCGGCGCCGGCAAATCGACCCTGGTCAACCTGCTTCTGCGCTTCTATGACGTTGAAGGCGGCCGTATTTTGATTGATGGCCAGAATATTGCCGAGGTCAGGCAGGACAGTCTGCGTGAGCAGATTGGCATGGTCACCCAGGACACCTCGCTGCTGCATCGCTCTGTGCGCGACAACATCCTCTACGGTCGTCCCGACGCCGATGAGCAATTGATGCTGCAGGCAGCCCGAGACGCCGAAGCAGATCAGTTCATCGCAACGCTGGAGGATGCCCAGGGTCGCCGCGGCTTCGACGCCCACGTTGGCGAGCGGGGCGTCAAACTGTCCGGCGGTCAGCGCCAACGCATCGCCATCGCCCGGGTCATGCTCAAGGACGCGCCCATCCTGATCCTTGACGAGGCCACCTCGGCACTGGACTCCGACGTAGAGGCCGCCATCCAGCAGAACCTGAACCGGCTGATGGACGGCAAGACCGTCATCGCCATCGCTCACCGCCTGTCCACCATCGCGCAGATGGATCGACTGGTGGTGATGGAGCAAGGCAGGATCATCGAACAGGGCTCCCATACCGAGCTGCTGGCACAGGGTGGCGTTTACGCCCGTCTGTGGGCGCGCCAATCCGGCGGATTCATCGGCGAAGACCTGGAGGAAACCGGCCAGCCGGCCTGAGCCTTGCGCTTATCCGCCGTCATCAAGCCAGATGATGCCGCCCGCACGGGCGGCTATGAGGGTCTAGAATCACAGAGCAGATCAATAACAACAAGGAAGATCGCAAATGAAGTATCCCATGCGGGCTCTGGCCCTGGCCGGGCTGTTCAGCCTGGCCCCTCTGGCGCTCGCCACCAGCTACTCAAGCCCTGAAGTCATCGTTGATCCCTCCCCGTTCAAGGGCGTCCACGGCCTGGCCGTCGACAGGCTTGGCCGCCTGCTTGCCGGCAGCGTGGTCGGCAACAGCATCTATCAGGTTGATATCGACGACGGCAGCGTGAGCACCCTGATCGGCCCGGACGACGGCCAGGCCGACGACATCGCCATCGGCCCCAACGGCGAGATGGCCTGGACCGGTTTCTACTCCGGCCGCGTGCTGTATCGGGAAAACGACGACGCTCCGATCCAGGTACTGGCGAGCGACCTGCCCGGCATCAACTCGCTGGACTTCAACGACGAAACCGGCGCGCTCTACGCCAGTCAGGTATTTCTCGGCGATGCCCTGTGGGAGGTCGACCGCACCGGCCAGCAACCACCCAGACTGATCGCCCGGGACATGGGCGGCTTCAATGGCTTCGAAGTCGGAGCCGACGGCTGGCTGTATGGCCCGCTCTGGTTCAAGGGCCAGGTGGTACGCATCAACCCGGATGATGGCGAGATCAAGATCATCTCCAGTGACTTCAAGACCCCGGCTGCAGCCAACTTCGACTCCAAAGGCAACCTCTACGCGATCGATACCTTCAGCGGGCAACTCAAACAGGTTGACCAGCGCAGCGGCGAAACCCGTGTGATCGCCCAGCTCGACAGCGCACTGGATAATCTGGCGCTGGACGCGCAGGACAACATCTATGTGTCCAACATGGCCAACAACCGCATCACCCAGGTCAACCCGCAGACCGGTGAAGCCCGGCAGATTGTCGGCGGCGAACTGGCGGTTCCGGCCGGGCTGACCCTGAGCGAAGACGGCAAGACCCTGTATATCGCCGACGTTTTCGCACTGCGTGCGATCGACACCGCCAGTGGCAAGGTGACCGACCTGCGCCGGGCCCACGGTTCCGACGCCGAGTACCCGATCAATGTCGGTCTCGGCAAAGAGCGCCTGCTGGTCACCAGCTTCTCGACCGGCACCCTGCAGTTGATCAGTCGCGCCGACAACAGCACGCTGGCGATGGTCCATCAGCTCAATGCCCCGTCGGCGGCCGTTGAGCTGGATGATGGCAGTATCCTGGTCAGCGAAATGGGCACCGGCAAGCTGCTGCGGCTGATGGGGGCTGATCTTGGCGAGCGCATCGACGTCCTCAACGGGCTGCAGGGCCCCGTACAGATGATCCTGGCGCGTGACGGCATGGTCTATCTGACGCAAATGAGCGGCGTCCTGAGCCGCTTCAACCCTGCTACGGGTGAACTGACCAGCGTAGCCGAAGGCCTGCGTCTGCCGGAGGGGCTTGCCGAGCTGCCTGATGGTCATCTCCTGGTAGCCGAGCCAAGCGCCCAGCGCCTGGTGACCATCAACCCCCAAACTGGTGAGAGCACAATCGCTGTCGAGCAGCTGCCGATAGGCCTCAAACCCGGGCCGGGGATGCCTCCGACCGGTATTCCAACGGCTCTGGCGGTGGATGCGCAGGGGCGCGTATACTTCGCCTCCGACATCGACAACGGCCTCTATCGACTAACCCCTCAGTGATAGAGCGGGTCGATGCAAAGACAGCAGCGACCCGCCCTCGATAGTGAAAACGGACCCTTTCCTGTCAGGGGGAGCGGAATTATCTACCGCTTCCCGTGGTCATTCCATTTGTGCATATTGAAATGGCTGTAAACAGGAGACATTCCGATGCCTTCCACTTTCAAGAATCTGTTCCTGCCTGCGCTGCTTGCAGGCGTCACCGCTTTATCCCCTCTGGCTCACGCTGAATCTCCCCGTAACCTCGGCTGGATCGAACATGGCGTCATCGAGCCGGCCGACATGACCGTCAAGTTCAAGCTCGATACCGGTGCGCTCACCTCCTCCATGCACGCCGAAGATATTGAGCGCTTCGAACGCGACGGCAGGCAATGGGTGCGCTTCAAGGTCACTCTGGAAGACCTGAAATCAGACAGTCTGATCAGCGAAACCTTTGAGCGACCTCTGGAGCGCGATCTTCGCGTGCGCGGTGCCGGCGGTTCGGAACAGCGTCCGGTCGTGCGCATGGATGTGTGTGTTGCCGGCGAGCGTCTGAATGAAGAGTTTTCCCTGCGCGACCGCAGCAATATGCATTACCCGGTTCTGCTGGGACGTCGTACTCTGGACCGACTGGGCAACGTAGACAGCTCGCGTACCTTCACCACCTCTCCCGACTGCACGACCGGCAATGCATGACGCCCCTGAGCAGGATCTCGACAGTCGCTACCAGCTGGCCTGCCAGTTGGCACGCGAGGCGGCTCAGCGCGGTCTGACCCTCTATCGCCAGCGCGATCAGCTGGCGGTAGAGCACAAGGGCGGCTTTAACCAGGATATGGTCAGCGCTGCCGACCGCGAACTCGAAGACCTCATCCGTGCGCAGCTGATGGCCGCGTTCCCCGAGGACGGCTTTGTTGGCGAGGAAACCGGCGCCGAGCGACTCGATGCGCGCTGTGTTTGGGTGGTTGACCCCATTGACGGCACCGCCTGCTTTCTCCACGGCCTGCATAACTGGTGCGTGTCCATCGGCCTGCTGGTCGATGGCGTACCGACCATTGGCGTCGTAGCAGACCCAAATCACGACGAGGTGTTTCATGGCGGTCGCGGTTTCGGTGCCTGGGTCAACGCGCAACCGATGCGGGTCAGCGAGGCAACCGACCTGCATGCCGGATTGCTGGGTGTAGGTACCTTCTACGCAGACGGAAAGCAGCACTTCATGCCATTCCTGGGCAAACTGCTGGACGCAGGAGGGATGTTCCTGCGCAACGGCTCGGGCGCACTGATGACCGCCTACGTCGCCTCCGGGCGGCTGCTGGGTTACTACGAGACCCGTCTGAAAAGCTGGGATTGTGTTGCCGGCCTGGCCCTGCTGGCTGAATCGGGCGGGCGCAGCAACAACTTCCTGCGCGGCGAAGGGCTACTCAAGGGCAACCCCTACCTGGTCGCCTGCCCCGGCGTATACGATCAGGTCGCCGGGATGATCGGCCCGTCGCTGGACGCCGACTAGGTACTCAGACGGGTTGTTCTGCCAGCCCCAGACCTGCATCACCCAGGCGAGCCTGCTCCACTCGATTGCGGCCGTGCGCCTTGCCCCGGTAAAGCGCACGATCGGCACGGGCAATGGCACTGCTGAAGCTTTCCCGGTCATTCAACTGACTGATACCCGCACAGAGCGTGACCTGCAGGCCCGGCTTCAGATCAGTCCAATCCAGCGCCTGCACCGCAGCCCGAATCCGCTCTGCGGCTACAAGGGCCTGCTCCGGATCGGTTTCCGGCAGTACCACGAGAAACTCCTCGCCACCCCAACGGCCAACAAAGTCCTGTTCACGGGCCTGATCACGCAATAGCAGCGCAACCCGCTGCAGCACCCGATCTCCCAGTTCATGACCATACTGGTCGTTAATGTCCTTGAAATGATCAAGGTCCATCAGCATCAGCGTCAGCTTCCCCTGTTGACGCTGTTCCCGGGCAAGCAGCTTTTCGGTCAGGTCAACCATATGCCGCCGATTGAACAGGCCGGTCAACGGGTCGGTGGTCGCCATGCGTGCCAGTCGCCGGTGCGCCCGGGTCACCGTCACCACGTAATACATGGTCAGGTAGGCAAACATCAGGAAAACGGTCGTGAAGTTAAAGATGTTGACGGACAACAGCGCGTTGGGCGAGATCGGCTGCAGTGGCTCAATAAACCACATCAACACATACAGACCGACGTAATAGCCCCACAGGCAGACCGCCAGAGTCCAGGCGCTGCGCTGGCGCATGGTGGCAAACAGCGCCGGAATGAACATCAGCAGGAAATAATGGAAACCGCTGTCCCAGCCAACCAGCACCGTTCCCAGTGCCGCATGCACCAGCACTTCGGTGCGGATCAGCATGATAGCCAGGCGGTTGCGACGATCGCGGAAAGCACGATAGGCCCAAACGTACATGCCGACGCTGATCACATTGATCCAGGCCAGAATCGGAGAACCAAGCCAAAGGAAGATAAAAAAGAAACAGATATCAACCGTGCCGGCCAACTGGCAACAACGCATGGACAAGGCCCAGAACTCGGGACGTTGCTCACTGCGGTGCATATCCGCGCTGTTTTTATTTGACATGCCTGGATGTTCGCTCCTGAACCCGCTGGCAGAACGCAAAATGCGTAAGCCTCCGCATTGTAGGTGCCACATCACAGACCGCCAACCTGAACAGGCATCAAAAATCGTAATCAAGCCTTCAAGGAACACCGCTTAGGGCTCGACTGCGAACAATGATGGCCAAAACAAACAGGCCGCCCGGAGGCGGCCTTTAGACCTACTGCTCAGCCATTGCTGGGGAACGCAAACTGCGCCGCCTCATGACTGGCGCGCTTGGGCCAGCGCTGCGTGATTGCCTTGCGGCGGGTATAGAAACGCACCCCGTCCGGGCCATAGGCGTGCAGATCACCAAACAGCGAGCGCTTCCAGCCGCCAAAGCTGTGATAGGCGACCGGCACCGGCAGCGGTACGTTGACGCCGACCATACCGACTTCGATCTCATCACAGAACAGACGTGCAGACTCACCGTCACGGGTGAAGATACATGTGCCGTTACCGTACTCGTGATCGTTGATCAGTTGCATGGCCTCTTCCAGGCTGTTGACGCGCACGACACAGAGCACCGGGCCAAAGATTTCTTCCTGATAGATGCGCATCTCCGGAGTCACGCGATCGAACAGGCAACCACCGAGGAAGAAGCCCTGTTCGTGGCCATCGATGCTCAGCCCGCGACCATCGACAACCAGCTCGGCACCAGCCTTCACACCGTCTTCGACGTAACCTGTGACCTTGTCCAGATGCTGCCCGGTCACCAGCGGCCCCATATCCAGACCGCAGGTGGTGCCTGGACCGACCTTCAGTGCCTTGATCTGCGGTACCAGTTTCTCGACCAGTGCATCGGCAATCTGATCACCCACACAAACCGCTACTGAAATCGCCATGCAGCGCTCGCCGCAGGAGCCGTAGGCAGCCCCCATCAATGCGCTGACCGCGTTATCCAGATCCGCATCGGGCATCAGCACCGCGTGATTTTTGGCGCCGCCGAGCGCCTGCACGCGCTTGCCGCGCTTGGTGCCTTCAGCGTAGATATATTCGGCAATCGGGGTCGAGCCGACAAAACTCAGCGCCTTGACCTCGGGGGCGGCGATCAGCGCATCGACCGCTTGCTTGTCGCCATGGACGACGTTCAGTACACCCTTGGGCAGACCGGCCTGGTGCAGCAATTCGGCAATGAACAAGGTTGACGTCGGATCACGCTCGGACGGCTTGAGAATGAAGCAGTTGCCGCAGACGATGGCCAGCGGATACATCCACAGCGGCACCATGGCCGGGAAGTTGAACGGGGTGATACCGGCCACCACGCCGACCGGCTGAAAGTCGCTCCAGGCGTCGATATCCGGGCCGACGTTGCGGCTGTATTCGCCCTTGAGAACCTCCGGGGCGGCGCAGGCGTATTCGACGTTCTCGATACCGCGCTTGAGTTCGCCAATGGCATCCTCGATGGTCTTGCCGTGCTCGGCACTGATCATTTCTGCGATGGCGTTTTCATTCTCTTCCAGCAGCTGCTTGAAGCGGAACATGATCTGCGCACGCTTGGCCGCCGGCGTACGCCGCCATGCCGGGAAGGCAGCCTTGGCCGAATCAATGGCCTGCTGGATGACGGACTCATCGGCCAGCGGTACCTGACCGCTGACCGCGCCAGTGGACGGGTTGAACACGTCGGCACTGCGGCCGCTGCCAGCCACCGGATGGCCGTCGATCAAATGGGTAATATTGGTCATCATCTACTCCTGGGAAACATGGCGTTGCCCGCTGTGCAGGCAGCCGAAAAAGTCAGTCAAGCGTGCTCAGCACGCTGCCCACGGCATCAAACAGGCGGTCCAGATCCTCAGGCCGCGCATTGAAAGTCGGTCCAAACTGCAGGGTATCGCCACCAAAGCGAACATAAAAGCCTGCCTTCCAGAGCGCCATACCGGCTTCAAAGGGGCGAATGATCGGATCAGTGCCGCGCGGTGCCAGCTGAATGGCTCCCGCCAGTCCGCAATTACGGATATCCAGTACGTGGTTCGCGCCCTGCAGGCCGTGCAATGTGCGCTCGAAGTGTGGTGCCAGCTCGGCAGCCTGTTGCACCAGCGCGTCGTCTTCAAGCAGTTTCAGGGTGGCCAGACCGGCAGCGCAGGCCACCGGATGCGCCGAATAGGTGTAGCCGTGACCGAACTCGACCGCGTGCTCCGGGGCATTCTGTTGCATGAAGGTGTTGTAGATCTCGCTGGTTGCAACCACCGCCCCCATTGGAATGGCACCGTTGGTGATCTGCTTGGCCAGGTTCATGATGTCCGGGGTGACGCCAAAGTACTCGGCGCCGGTCCAGCAACCGAGGCGACCAAAACCGGTGATGACCTCGTCAAAAATCAGCAGAATGTCATGCTGATCGCAAATTTCGCGCAGACGCTGCAGGTAGCCCTTGGGCGGTACGATGGCACCCGCCGAGCCTGACATCGGCTCAACGATGACCGCCGCGATATTGGAGGCGTCATGCAGCTCAATCAGCTTGAGCATCTCGTTGGCCAGCTCGACACCGCCGGTCTCGGCCATTCCGCGGGTAAACGCCATCCCCGGCTGCAGGGTATGCGGCAGATGATCGGCCTCCATCAACTGACCGAACATTTTGCGATTACCACCAATGCCGCCCAGACTGGTGCCGGCGATGTTCACGCCATGGTAGCCACGGGCGCGACCAATCATCCGCGCCTTGTTCGGCTGGCCCTTCAAGCGCCAGTAGGCACGCGCCATTTTTACCGCCGTATCGGCACACTCGGACCCGGAGTTGGTAAAGAACACATGATTCAAGTCACCCGGCAGTTTGGCAGCAATCTGTTCAGCGAGCTGGAACGACATCGGGTGGCCAAACTGGAAACCCGGTGAGTAATCCATCGTCCCCAACTGTTGGGCGACCGCCTGCTGGATCTCGCTGCGCGAGTGTCCAGCACCGCAGGTCCAGAGGCCAGACAGGCTGTCGTAGACTTGCCGTCCGTCGGCATCGGTCAGCCAGCTGCCTTTCGCAGCAACGATCAGGCGCGGGTCACGATGGAAGTTGCGGTTGGCCGAAAACGGCATCCAGTGCGCATCCAGCTTGAGCTGGCCGGCGAGCTGTTGGGTGCTTTGGTCTTGCATGCTGGTGCCTCACGAAAAGTCGGCAAAAGGCGCGTCTACGCCGGTGTTTTCAATGGCTATACGGTGCCACAGCAAAAGGTATGATAAAACATGACTTTTCATATCTTCAGTTTGGAAATAACTAAACAATGAAATCCCGCCGCCCTGCCCCCCTTGCACAGCTTTCGGATATTGATTTGCGCCTGCTGCGTGTGTTTCGCACGGTCGTCGAATGCGGCGGCTTTTCGGTCGCCGAAAGCGTGCTGGGTATCGGCCGCTCGGCGATCAGCCAGCAGATGAGCGACCTGGAGCAACGTCTGGGCCTGCGCCTGTGCCAGCGCGGGCGCGCGGGCTTTGCCATGACCGAGGACGGCCGCGAGGTCTATCAGGCTGCACTGCAATTGTTCTCGGCGGTGGAAAACTTCCGTACCGAGGTCAATGGTCTGCACCAGCACCTGCGCGGCGAACTGAACATCGGCCTGACCGACAACCTTGTCACCATGCCGCACATGCGGGTCACCGATGCGCTGGCACGTTTGAAAACCCGAGGGCCGGACGTGCGCATACAGATCAGCATGTCCGCTCCGGGCCAGGTCGAACAAGGTGTACTGGACGGTCGCCTGCACGTTGGCGTGATTCCCCAGGTCGGCGCGCTGTCAGGGCTTGAGTACCAGCCGCTGTACAGCGAGCGCGCCGAACTCTATTGCGCTGCCGGCCATCCCCTGTTTGCACTGGAGGACAGCAAGCTGACACTGGAAGAACTGCGCCGCCACGATGCCATCTCTCCCAGCTTTCGCGTACCGGCTGAGGTTCAGCAACAGTTTCAGGCCCTGCGCTGTACCGCCACAGCCTCCGACCGCGAGGGCATTGCATTCCTGCTGCTGACCGGGCATTACATCGGCTATCTGCCGGACCACTATGCGGCCCAATGGGTTGCCAGCGGGCGCATGCGCGCACTTGATCCCACTCGCTATCACTACGACCTGGTGCTGTCTGCAGTCACTCGCAAGGGCAGACGCCCCCATCTGGTACTGGAAAGCTTCCTCGAGGCGCTGGCAGGCACTCCTATCTCCAGCTGACCATTTCCGAGACGGCGAAAAAGCTTGACTCCTTTAAGATGATGGCCGACATTTAATTTAGATTAAAGTCGTAATTTAAAAAGGAGTCCCGCCATGAACAGCTCTCATGCCAGCACCGCACCATCCTCTGCGATCGATAGTGCCTGTCGCGCATTCAGCGTGCCGCAGCGCATACAGGCAAGCAGCCTGGAGCGCGCGCTTCTCTCCCAGGCTCAGCACAGCACCTTCCCCTACGCTGATGGCGACATCTCCGTCTGGAACATGGGTCTCGGCCCGCGCGTGCTGCTGGTACACGGCTGGGACAGCCGCGGCTCACACCTGGCGGCCTTTGTCGAGCCGCTGCTGCGCGCTGGCTTCGCAGTCACCCTCTTCGACCTGCCAGCGCATGGTGATTCTGGTGGAAGTCTCAGCAGCCCGGTGCACGCCGGACGCGCTCTGGCCGCACTGGCAGAACACCTTGGCCCAATCCACGGCGTGATTGCTCACTCGCTGGGGTCGGCAGCCAGCCTTTGGGCGTTTGACCACGGGCTGAGGGTCAACGCCAGCGTACACCTATGTGGCCCTTCCTCGCTCAGCCCCATGCTGCAATTGCAGGCGTTGGGGCATGGACTTACAGCCGAAGAGCAGCGCGAATTCAGCACGTGGGTGGAGCAGCATATCGGCATACCGCCGGCGGAGATGGACCTGCCGGCGCTCAAGCACGGGCTGCGGCACCCGGCGCTGATCATGCACGACCCGACCGACCGTGTGGTGCCATTCGCCGCATCGGCTGACCTGCACCGCCATTGGGCCGACTCCGAACTGGTCGAGCTGGAAGGTCTGGGGCACCGCAGAATCCTGACCGACCCGCAGGTGATTTCACGCAGCTGCGCTCTGCTGAGCGGCACCCACAAAGCCGGAGACCAGGCATGAGCACCTCGACCCGCACGCTGGTACTGCTATCCGGGCTGGCGGCTGTCGGCACACTGTCGACCACCATCATTCTGCCCTCCTTCCCGGCGATGGCCGCATCGCTGAATGCCGCCCCGGCCGACATGGCGCTGACGTTGAGCAGCTTCTTTCTGGTGTTTGCTGTCGGACAACTGCTGGTAGGGCCGCTTTCCGACCGCTACGGTCGTCGGCCGCTGATTCTCGGTGGTCTGACGCTGTTTGTGCTTGGCAGCCTGCTCGGCGCTGGCGCAACCGACCTGAGCACCATGGTGGCCGCCAGGGTGATTCAGGCAGCCGGTGTGTGCGCTGCATCGGTACTGGCGCGAGCGGTGGCACGCGACCTGTATGACGGCCCGCTGCTGGCAAAGGCCTTGGCTTTCATCATGGTTGCCATGGCCGCCGCACCGGGCTTCTCGCCCTTGATAGGTAGCTTGATAGACAGTCAGTTTGGCTGGCGCACCAGCTTTGTACTGGTCGCCGCAGCGGGTTCGGCGCTGATCCTGAGCTACAGCCTGTTGCTGGATGAAACCCGTGCGCCTTCAGCACGCTTGAAGATGACTGTAGCCGGTACAGCAAAGGCCTATATGCAGTTGCTTGGCGACCGCCGATTCGCTCTGCCGGCGCTGTCGGTCAGTCTGGTAATCGGCGGGCTTTATGCGTTCTTTGCATCTGCACCAACGATCATGATACGCGGGATGGGCTACAGCAGCCTGCAGCTCGGTTTGTTCTTTGCCGCGACGGTATTGGTGGTTTTCAGCGCGGGAATACTGGCTCCGCGACTGGCCCAGCGATGGGGCGCCATTCCAGTGGTGATTATTGGCAGTCTGCTTGCGCTGTCAGGTGGTGTGTCGCAGGTACTGCTGCATGAAAGCCAGGATCTGCTGCAATTCAGTCTGGCAATCTGTCTGTTTCTGGCCGGTATGGGCGTGATCAACCCGCTGGGCACCGCAGTAACCCTGCAACCCTTCGCCGAGCAGGCGGGGCTGGCATCATCGTTATTGGGCTTTCTGCAAATGACCGTCGCCGCCATCGGCACCGGCCTGGTCAGTGCCGTTGCCCAGCCACCGTCACTGACGCTGGGCCTGCTGCTGAGCGCAGCCGCGCTGTGCTCGCTGGGTGGATTCTTGCTGTGTTCCGCACACAGCGAGCCACAAATGGCATGAGGCACCTGGGCAAACGCCACCGTCGGTTCCTGGTGACGCTTGCTCGGCCGCCCCCGGTTTAACCTGCGTCAGCTGGCGGCCGGCTCAGCGAAGTCGATCGGCAGCAGCAAGCAAAGCCTGCTCGGTAGCCTCCCAACCCAGACAACCATCGGTGATGGATACGCCGTAACGCAGCTCACCGGACAGTGCCTGACAACCGTCAAACAGATGGCTTTCCAGCATCACGCCACGCAGGCTGAGGTCGCCCGCAGCGCGCTGGGCAACCACATCAGCCAGTACCTCTGGCTGACGCAGCGGGTCCTTGCCGCTGTTGGCGTGACTGCAATCGACCACCAGCGAGGCCGGCATGCCCAGGCGCTCGAGCTCTGCTCGCACCCTCGCTACGGCTTCGGCCTGGTAATTCGGGCCGCCATGACCGCCACGCAGCACAATATGCGTATCCGCATTGCCGGTCGTTTCAACCAGCGCCGGCCGGCCATGCATGTCCATGCCGAAATGCTGATGCGGATGCCGGGCGGATCGCATGGCATCACAGGCAACCGCCACACTGCCGTCGGTCCCGTTCTTGAAGCCAACCGGCAGGTGTAACCCGCTGACCATCTCCCGGTGAATCTGCGACTCGCTGGTACGCGCACCAACGCAACCCCAGCTGAGCAGGTCATCAAGGTAGCTGGCGGCCAGCGGTTGCAGCAGCTCGGTTGCAATCGGCAGACCCAGCTCACTGATTGCCAGCATGGTGCGTCTGGAAAGCGCCAGACCGGCCGCCATGTCACCGCTGCCGTCGAGCTGCGGATCGTAGAGCATGCCCTTCCAGCCAACCGTGGTACGCGGTTTTTCGACGTAGGCACGCATGACCAGCAGCAGGCGATCAGCAACACGACGCTGCAACTGGGCCAGTCGCTCGGCGTATTCAAGCGCGGCGTCGGGGTCATGCAGGGAACACGGGCCGGTAATCACCAGCAGACGGTCATCCTTGCCATCAAGGATGTCACGAACAGCCTGGCGCTGAGCATCAATGGCCTCGGCCTGAGCGTCGCTCAGTGGCAGGCGTTCGCGCAGCTGAGCCGGTGTCGGCAGGGTCTGAGTGCGGCGGGCGGCACTCTTGGTGGTCGGAGCAGCGCTGGCAAGTGCGGTTACAGTGGCAGTCATCTTTTGCTTCCTTAGCCGGGGCGGTCTTGCCGCCGCGACGCTATCTTGGTGTTCGATCGAGTGAATGTCGTGAGGTCAGGGTGCCGAAGCAAAATCGCCAGCTGCAGTAAAAGCGCGGGTTGTAAGAGCGTTGTGCGTACATGGTCATTCCTCAAATCTGCAAAGCCAAATAAAAAACCCCGGTCGGGTAGCCGACCGGGGTTTCTTGATTCTCTGGTGGCGACCCGTCAATTCAGGGCGCCTGTGGGGTATCAGGCGCGCCTTTGGCTAAACCAATACCCAAAATAAAAGTAACCAACCGCCACGCGCGCAGCAGCGACAGCGCGCAGGGCGCTGGCGACAACAATCTGGGCGGAACGGTGTGTCATGGCTTGATTACCTTTAAACAATAACCTGACTCTAACGGATGAGTTGCGCAGGGCGCAACCCCCTTCTGCCTTCAATCATCGACGTTTAGGCGGTGCCAGACCGTCAGACGACGTCACTACCTGCCCTGTCGGCGGACGTGATGGACGCTTGCCCGCCCTCGGCTTCTTCGACTTTGGCGCCGCCTTCTTGCCATCCTTTTTACCGTCTTTCTTTTTCTTGCTGCCAACCGGCTTGCCCGAAGACTTGACCTTTTTAGGCCCCTTGAAACTGCCGGGCACTTCAGCCAGCAGACGACGCTCGAACTGGCGGCGCAGGTAGCGCTCGATGCTCGACATCAGGTTCCACTCGTGCGGGCTGACCAGCGAAATAGCCAGACCTTCGGCACCCGCACGGCCGGTGCGGCCAACCCGGTGCAGGTAGTCGTCGCCACTGCGCGGCATGTCAAAGTTGATGACCCGATCCAGCTCAACGATATCCAGACCACGGGCAGCAACGTCAGTCGCCACCAGAATACCGTTGGCGCTTTGCTTGAAGCGCTCCACCGCCAGATAGCGATCTTTCTGATCCTTTTCGCCATGCAGCACGTAGACGCGCAGGTCCAGTGCCCGCAGCACTCCGTTCAGGCGATCCGCCATGACCCGGGTATTGGTGAAGACGATGGTCTTGCCGTCGCCCTGATTCTGCAACAGCCACTTGAGCATGGCTTCCTTGTGGGCGTTGTCGTCCGCAGGAATAACTTGCTGAGTGATACTCGGCGTGTCGTCGCGTACGGAGTTCAGCTCAAGAATCTGCGGCTCGGAAAGAACCGAGTCGATCATGCGCTGCAGACCGCGATTACCCTTGGTGGCGGAAAACAGCATGGTCTGGCGCTCGCCCGGGCAGGCGTCAGCCAACTTGCCCACATCCTCGGCAAAGCCCATATCCAGCATGCGGTCCGCTTCATCCAGCACCAGAGTCTGCACACTGCCCAGATCTAGATTGCCCGCTGTCAGTTGCTCGAGCGCGCGTCCCGGAGTGGCCACCACAATGTCCGGATTCTTGCGCAGACGCGCCGCCTGGACGCGGAAATCTTCGCCGCCGGTAACCTGCTCAGCCTTGATAAAGGTGAACCTGGCCAGCGCAGCAAAATCCTTCGAGACCTGACGGGCCAGTTCGCGCGTGGGCACCAGGATCAGAGCGCGGGGCGCGAGCGGCTTGCTTTCGTCTGCCAGCAGGCGTTGCAGCATGGGCAGCACGAACGCGGCCGTCTTGCCGCTGCCGGTCTGGGCGATGACATAAAGGTCCTTGCCTTCAATGGCAGGCGGAATAGCTGCAGCCTGAACCTCGGTAGGTTGCTGAAAGGAAAGCTCGGCAAGCGCCTTGAGCAGACGCTCGTGCAGATCAAATTGGCTGAACAATGAAGTCACTCTGAAGTTCGGGAATTAACAAAGCCGAAGTTTAGCAGAGTGAAGGACGAAGCTCCCTGTCGGGAGCGAACCGGAGACAAAAAAAGGGGATATCCGAAGATATCCCCTCAAACCCAAACGTTTACAGCAGCATCAGAACTTAACGGATACCCGAAGCACGCAGGGCAGCCGGTGTGAACTGATTGTAGGTCGGTACATAGGTCAGGTCTGGAGCGGAGACCTCTTCCGTGTACATACCCAGTGCGATGTAACGACCTGCCAGCAGGTCATACAGCGTTTCCAGCGAGTAACCCGGGATCTGGTAGTCGTAGTTGAAGGACAGGTGACCTTCACCTACACGCCACAGAGTACCGCGACCATCGTAGTGATCGGCCAGGGTGATCATCCAGGAGTCTTCGTCAACAAAGAAATTACGCTGAGCGTAAATGTGACGCTGACCTGCCTTGACGTTGCCCTGAACTTCCCATACGCGGTGCAGCTCGAAACGGGTGAATTCCGGGTTGACGTGACCAGCTTGCAGAACGTCGGCGTACTGGGTGCCACGCTCGGTCAGCTTGCCGCTGTTGTACGGAATGTAGATTTCCTTCTTGCCAACCAGGGTCCAGTCATAACGGTCAGGTGCACCGTTATACATGGCGAAGTTGTCAGAAGTACGCATACCGTCAGACGCGGTACCCGGGCCGTCGTAGGCAACCTGCGGAGCACGACGTACACGGCGCTGACCGGCGTTGTATACCCACGCCATACGCGGCTCTTTCAACTGATCCAGGCTATCGTGAACCAGCAGTACGTTACCTGCCAGACGGGCCGGAGCATTCACACGCTGCTTGAAGAACAACAGGGTGTTCGGCATGGTCGACTCGTCGACGTCAGGCATCAGCTGCGGGTAACCCACTTCCTCTTCCAGCTTGATCAGCGTGAAGGATCCGTTGGTTTGCGGCATGGCCTGCATGTACCAGCGATGAGCGTTTACGCGATAGCGGGTGTTGTGGTTCCAGACAACCTCGGCACCGGACTTCGGAATCGGGAACGCAAAGGTTCCGTGGCTGAAGTTGGAGATGCCGTCACCGCCGTTGACCAGCTTGGCCTGACCGGCAGTTGCCTTGACCTGATCGTAGACAGACTGCGGATAGCCGACAGTACGCTTGCTCTGGTAGACCGGCATACGGAAGGTTTCAGGATAACGCTCGAACATGGCGACCTGACCCGGGGTCAGATTGTCCTTGTACTGCTGGTAGTTCTGAGCGGTGATCACGAACTCCGGCTGCTCACCAGCGAAGGGGTTCTCGTAGAAGTGATCTTCCAGTTCCTTACCGGCATCACGCGGCAGACCACCGGTCCATTCCGGAATGGTGCCCGCAGCATTGCCGGCCTTCTCTGCACCGATCGGTGTCAGGGAAGTACCCAGCTGATCGATTTCAGCCTGGGTCAAGGTTTGCGCCATTACAGAGGATGCCATCAGGCTCAGGGCCAGACCGCCGACACCCATCAGAGTTTGTTGCATACGCATATTGTTATTTCTCCTTATGGCCTGTCTGATCAGAAGCTTACGCTGAAGCTGACGGCCGCGAAGTCACGGTCAACGTTAGTGTTGTACTTACCGTCGAAGAAGTCGGTGTAGCTAATGTTAGCGCTGTACTTGTTCGCATAATCTGCGGTCAAACCGACGCTGACAGCCTTGCCGTCTTCACTAAAGTTCGGACCATAACCCTCTACGTCATGCGACCAGGACAGACTCGGACTCAGGTTGATACCAGCAAACACGTTGGAGTAGTCCAGAGAGGCGCGAAGGCGATAGCCCCAAGAGTTACTAGTGTAAAAACCGTCAGTTTCACACCAATTGTTTGTTGCGCTGGTAACAGGGCAGGTACCATTAGCCTGAGGGCTCATGCCAAAAAGAGAATCACGACCGTAGAAGGTGCCGCCATTTTCGTGATCAATGCCTTCGATATGGTTGAATCCGACCTCACCAACCAGAGCAAGACGACTGGCACCCAGCACGCGTTCAATGAATTTGATCGCTGTCACTTGTGCTTGATAGAAACCCTTGCGATCGTAGCCGGGGTTGACATTCCCTTCGAAGCTGTCACGACCGACAACCGCAGGATTCCCCTGGAGAGCAGATACGCTCATGTTACCGGTGGTGATCTGCATTGGCATATTGGGACGGTAGCTGATTTCACCACCCAGTGATGTACCCGCAACGCTTGTCTGGAAGCTCAGACCGTAGAGGCGAATGTCTTCAGGATACTCAAAGAAGTAGCCGGCACCGCCAGTCAGGCCACCCAAACCAGCTCCAGCACCAATTTTGTTGCTGTAGATAGGCGTACGACTATGGTAGTTCATAGCGTAGAAGCCAAACTCGGAGTCATTCAACTCTGGCACAAACCAGCGGAATGCAACACCGAACTGGCCCTCATCTTTAGCTTCTTCGTCCTTACGATCTCGGTATATCACTCGGCCATCAAGGCTGGGATCACCTTGAGGAGCGTCGGCACCGCCGACCACCAGGCGGTCTACGCAACCCGTCGCAAGAGTATCTGAACCAAAGAAGGTACCGCAGTTATCAATCGCAGAGGGATGCCACTTGAGCTGATAAAATGCCTCCATGCTGAGATTATCAGTGAGGCCCTGAGAGATATACAGCATCTCGACCGGCAGCAGACCTTCCTTGATTTCAGCGCCCGGGCGACGGAAAGCAGCCACGTCAATCGGGTTGATGGAGTTGATGGAGTTACCGATAAAGGTAGACTCACCCCAGCTCACTACCTGACGACCCAAACGGATGTTGCCGGGATTATTACCGATAAAATAGTTGTGGTAGACGAAGGCATCCAGCAACGCAACGCCTGCACCCTTGACCAGCGGCGGACGGCCAGAGTCGTCAATATCGTAGTAGTTCTGGTGGCCGTCTTTGGTCGCAAAATCGTACCAGTACTTACCGCGAATAAATGCACCAGAATCGCCGTAGCGAAGCTCGAGGTCGTGTACACCGCGGAAAATTTTGGAGAAAACGTCCCCGGAGCTGTAATTCAAGCGACCATCATCAGATGTCCTTGCAGCTGCCTCGCCACCCGAACCGGTATGGATAAAGCGCTTATCAGCGTTCTGAGTAGACACACTCATACCCACCGACACCTGCGAATCCAGCTGCGCTTCCACGTCACCGATATTGAAGTTAACTGCCCCAGCCGATCCAGAGAAACTGGCCAGACCGATTGCCAGCGGCAATGCGGCAAGCGACCAAGCATGCATTTTTTTTGTCATTGTGCTGCTCCGTTAGATTTGAATCATGGGTTCAAGACGACGCGAGCCGTCTAGCACCGGAACCAAGTCTGTCACGAGATCGGAACGCGATTTGGCCGATTCGGACGAGTTTTTTGGCCGCTAGGGACATTCACGTGCTGAATACCCTTGATCCAAAGCCCGCAATTATCCGTTGCATAATTTTGCACAATAGGACTTTGTGTTTTATTGTTAACGCCAGTTGCAGTCGATCAAAATAATAAAATTCAGGCGCCAAAGCCCATGACTTCACAGAACCATGCTCTTTCCTCGGAGCGCGTGCACGAACGCTGCTTCTGGGCACAGGGGATTGCCCAGGGGCTCGAACTGTACGGCAAAACAGTCCGCGACCTGCCCGCTGACCTGCGCCAGCATTGCAAGCCTTCAGACCTCAGCCAGATGCACATCAGCCAGAGCGATATGAACCGTCTCTGGAACGCTGCGGCCAAGCTGTCCCAGGATGAGTGCTTCGGCCTGCGTATGGGCCGCCACTATCAGTCCAACACCCTCTCCCTGCTGGCGCTTTCCGCCGCCTCCAGCGAAACACTGGGCGAAGCCATTCAGCGCCTGATCCGCTTCATGCCGATTTTCAGCAGCCAGGTTCAACTCTACTCGGTAGAGGATGATCAGTACCTCACGTTGTACTTCCAGCCGCGCGGCAACCCGCATCCACTGCATATGGAAGCGGTGATGAGCCAATGCAACAAGATCTGGGAAGGGCTCGGCATCGGACGGGCCTCGCTGATGCTGGAAAGCCGCCTCACTGGCGAGCACGAACGCAACCGGGACCTGTGCGAGACACTGCTCGGCAACCGGGTTCGCCTCGGCGCCAAGCGCATGTCATTCCGCCTTAACCGGAGCCTGCTGCGCACGCCCCTGCCCAATGCCGATGCCTTCCTGCGCAAGCGCCTGGACGCGTCCCTGGAAGACATGCTCAGCGACCTGCCCAACCTCGACTTTGCGGAACAGGTCAAACAGCGCATCCGGGTTCTGGTGTCTGAACGGGAGGTATCTGAAGAACTGGTGGCAACACCATTCAACATGAGCCCGAGGCACCTTCGCCGCAAACTCAGCGAGACGCGAACCACCTACGAGAAATTGCTGGATGAGGTTCGAATGGAGCTTGCCATTCGCCTTATAAAGGAAGGGAAACTGAACCTGGGCCGTATTGCCTTCGAACTGGGCTTTCTTGACCCCAGCAGTTTTACCCGCGCATTCCGACGCTGGACAGGCATGAGCCCAACCAGCTTTCGCAGCCAGGCAAAGCAAAGCGCCGTACCCTCCTGACACCGACCCCAGGCCTGCATCAGGGCTTGGCATGACGAGCTAGCCAGCGTTGACGGACGCGACATGTCGCGTCCCTACGCAGGAGCTGCACTCACCCGGCCATCCTGCCGGGCACCCGCCACATTCCCGACTCAGCTCCAGCCCCATAAACAAAAAAGGGAGCCTTGCGGCTCCCTTCCTGTACTGCGATCAGCTCAACTCAGCGAACGCCGGATGCACGCAGTGCTGCCGGAGTGAACTGGTTGTAGCTCGGGTCGAAGTCGTACTGCGGTGCAGAGTTCTCTTCGGTGTACATACCCAGAGCAATGTAGCGGCCTGCCAGCAGGTCGTACAGGGTCTCGAGTGCATAACCCGGGATCTTCTGCTGGTAGTTGAAGCCGAGGTGGCCTTCACCCACGCGCCACAGCGTGCCGCGACCATCGTAATGATCAGCCATGCTGATCATCCAGGAGTCTTCGTCAACAAAGAAGTTACGCTGAGCGTAAATGTGACGCTGACCCTGCTTGACGTTACCCTGCACTTCCCATACGCGGTGCAGCTCAAACCGGGTGTGATCCGGATTGATGTGACCAGCCTGCAGAACATCAGCGTATTGAACGCCCGGCTCGGTCAGCTTGCCACTGTTGTACGGAATGTAAATTTCCTTCTTGCCAACCAGGGTCCAGTCGTAACGGTCAGGTGCACCGTTATACATGGAGAAGTTGTCAGAAGTACGCATGCCGTCAGAGGCGGTACCCGGGCCATCGTAGGCAACCTGCGGAGCACGACGTACACGGCGCTGACCGGCGTTGTACACCCACGCCATGCGCGGCTCTTTCAGTTGATCCAGGCTGTCGTGAACCAGCAGTACGTTACCTGCCAGACGGGCCGGCGCATTTACACGCTGCTTGAAGAACAGCAGAGTGTTCGGCATGGTCGATGCATCAACATCGGACATCTGCTCCGGATAACCGACTTCCTCTTCCATCTTGATCAGGGTGAAGGAGCCGTTGGTCTGCGGCATTGCCTGCATGTACCAGCGGTGCACGTTCAGGCGATAGCGGGTGTTGTGGTTCCAAACCACTTCAGCACCGGACTTCGGAATCGGGAACGCGAAGGAGCCATGAGCGAAGTTGGAGATACCATCGCCGCCATTGACCAGTTTGGCCTGACCGGCAGTTGCCTTGACCTGGTCGTAAACAGATTGCGGGAACGCGACGGTACGCTGGCTCTTGTACACCGGCATACGGAAGGTTTCCGGGTAGCGCTCGAACAGGGCGATCTGACCGGGAGTCAGGTTGGCCTTGTACTGTTCCAGGTTCTGGGCAGTGATCACAAACTCGGGCTGCTCGCCCTTGAACGGATTCTCCAGGAAGTTGTTCGGCAAGGACTGACCGGCATCTGTCGGCAGACCACCTGTCCAGGCCGGGATAGTCCCGGAAGCATTACCAGCCTTCTCTGCACCGATCGGCGTCAGGGAAGTACCCAGCTGATCAATTTCAGCCTGGGTCAAGGATTGGGCCATGACGCTTGAGGCCATCAGGCTGAGTGCCAGACCGCCGACACCCATCAGAGTTTGTTGCATACGCATAGTGTTACTCTCCTGTGGTCCGTATTAGAAGCTTACGCTGAAGCTGACGGACGCAAAGTCACGGTCAACGGCGGTGTTGTACTTGCCGTCGAAGAAGTCGGTGTAGCTGATGCTGGCGTTGTACTTGTTACCGTAGTCCGCATTCAGCCCAACGCTGATAGCCTTGGCGTCTTCAGTGAAGTTCGGGCCATAGCCTTCAACGTCGTGCGACCAGGACACATTCGGGCTCAGGTTGATACCGGCGATAACGTTGCTGTAGTCCAGCGACGCGCGGATGCGGTAACCAGAAGACCAGGAGGTGTAGAAACCATCGTTCTCACACCAGCTTGCCGCATTCGGGGATCGACCCGGTGCAGCAGTACCCTCGTTGGAGGAACACTGGCCGGCCGGCAAAGCGCCCAGACCGGTATCGCCATCGACGAATGGGCTTTGACCAAACAGCGAGTCACGACCAAACTTCACGTCACCCAGACCACCGATATAGTTGACGCCGGCTTCGCCGACCAGAGCCAGACGACTTGCGCCCAGGACACGATCAAAGAACTGAATTACGCTGACCTGAGCCTGCCAGAACTCTTTACGCTGATAGCCTGGAATGTAGGTTCCCGGAGCAACATCCGCGTAATCGCGGTGAGTATTGTCGGCACCCAGCTGCAGCGCTGTACGGCTCATATCACCTGTGTTGATCTGCATCGGCATATTGGGACGGTAGCTGATTTCACCACCCACTGACGCACCAGCCACGCTGGTCTGGAAGCTCACGCCGTACAGACGAATATCTTCGGGATATTCAAAGAAATATCCGGCAGCACCGAGTGTTCCATCAAGACCAGGTGTCGGAATTCCATTGTTGAACGGACCAGCCAGATCGCCAGCAATGTTGGAGTAAATCGGAGAGCGGCTATGATAGTTCATAGCGTAGAAACCGAACTCAGAGTCGTTCAGCTCAGGTACAAACCAGCGGAACGCAACGCCGAACTGCCCCTCGTCCTTCGCCTCACGATCCTTCTCGCTGCGGGCGATGTAGGTGAAATTAGGCTGTTCACCCTGCGGGAAGTCTGTTCCGTTGAAGACCAAGCGATCAATACAGCCCTTCGCCAAGGTATCCGAACCAAAGAAGGTGCCACAGTTGTCGAGAACGGTCGGAGCCCACTTGAGCTGATAGAAAGCTTCCATGCTCAGGTTTTCGGTCAAGCCCTGAGACAGATAAAGCATCTCGACCGGCAGCAGCCCTTCCTTCAACTCAGCTCCCGGACGGCGCAGAGCGGCAACGTCAATCGGGTTGATGGAGTTGATGGAGTTCTGAATAAAGGTGGACTCACCCCAGCTTACAACCTGACGGCCGAGGCGGATATTGCCGGGATTGTTGCCGATAAAGTAGTTGTGATAGATGAACGCGTCGAGCAGCGCTACGCCGGAAGCTTTCTGAAGCGGATCACGACTTGAATCGTCGATATCATAGAAGCTCTGGTGGCCATCCTTGGTTTCAAAATCGTACCAATACTTACCACGGAAGAATGCGCCGGAGTCGCCGTAGCGCAGCTCAAGGTCGTGAACACCGCGGAAAATTTTGGAGAAAGCATCACCGGAACCGTAGTTCTGGCGACCATCGTCAGAAGTCCGCGCTGCTGCTTCACCACCGTTATTTACAGAGATAAAGCGCTTATCAGCGTTCTGAGTCGAAACGCTCACACCCACGGACAGCTGAGAGTCCAGTTGGGCTTCGACTTCACCGATATTGAAAGCGACTGCGTTTGCAGCGCCCGAGAAAGTGGCCATGCCAATCGCCAGAGGCAATGCGGCAAGAGACCAGCAATGCATTTTTTTTGTCATTGTGCTGCTCCGTTTGGGTGACATGAACTCACGCACGACCTGTGCGTGTTCAAGGCTCCCGCAGTCTGTCACGAGGCCAGCACGAAAGACTTGCCCCATACGGCCAACATACTTGACCGGAAAGGACATTCATTTGATGAATTGACACTATAAGCATGAGCAGATGTCGCTGTATCAGGCTTCCGCCCGGGCCTGGCAACGCCTCTAAATACTCTGAAGCTCCCTAATTAAAGGGAATCTTGTCATCCTCAAGCAGCCTTTCGCGACAATTTCGCCAAACCCCACCCAGCCTGGCAGACACAAAGCAATACATCACCAAGAAAAAAAGCCAACAACGCAGCCAATACATTAACTGCAACATAATTTTGCTCTGCGGAACTGCGCACAGGCTTTTCCCGCTCGGATTTATCGCTATACTGCCCGGCGATAAAGACAAAATGCTGTTTTGTCACAACAAGAATGGATCAGCGTCTCGATGCTCGAATACTCAAGCTCAGATTCCTTCGCGCGGGTGCGCGAAAGTGCTTTCTGGTTGCGCGCCATGGAACAGGCACTGAAACAGTATGGCGTCTCACTGGGCAGCTCCAGCCAGCTGGCTCCCTGGATAACGCTTCCAGTAGGCCAACCTCAGTTCGTCGATCAGGCACTTTGTTCCCACGGCTGGAGCGAAGCCCTGAAAGTCTCGGAAGATCCCCACTTCGCCTTGCGCATGCATCGGGTGTTTGTGCCAACACCATTCGCCACCCTCGCCCTGGCAGCAGCGGCCAGCGAGCATATCGAAGCGGCACTGACATTGCTGACCCGTTTCTTCAGCCTGTTCAGCATTCAGCTGAAACTGATGTGCGAACCCGATGACGAAGGCATTGCGCTGACACTGCGCCCGATTGGCAGCCCCCACCAGCAGCACGTGGAAGCGGTGATCGGCTATCTGGCCCGCTATTTCAATCGCCTGGATCTGGATGACCAGGGCCTGGTGCGCAAGCTGCAGCTGGTGCGCGCAGATGAAGACCCGGAGGGCCAGCGGCGCCTGTTTTCCCGCAACACAGTAGAGTTCGGTGACGACTACCGACTGGTTCTGGATCGCCGCCTGATGCACAAGCCACTCGCCACCTCCAGCCCCTTCATCCTGCCGAGGCTGATCGAGACCCTGGAAGCGATGCAGGCTGTGCTGCCCAGCCACGCGCTGAGCGAACAGGTCAAGCGTCGTATCCATCTGCTACTCGGCTCAGGCGACATCAGCGCTGAACGGGTAGCTGCGCCGCTCAACATCAGTCCGCGCCATCTGCGCAGAAAGCTCAGCCAGGAAGGGACCAGCTACGAGCAACTGGCCGACGACGTGCGCCGCGAAGCTGCCCTCCGCATGATCAGCGACGGCCAGCTTTCGCTTACCAGCATTGCCTACGAGCTGGGCTTTCTGGACCCCAGCAGCTTTACCCGCGCCTTCCGCCGCTGGACCGACATGAGCCCAACTGCCTATCGACGGGCTCTGAGCAAACGCTGATCAGGCTTCCGGCTTGATAAAAAGTAGTGTCATGCGATCGCTTTCTCCCGTGGCCAGGTAGTGCGCACGCTGCTCGTTACCAAGCCGAAGGGTGGGCGGCAGAGTCCAGACTCCCTCCGGATGATCAGCAGTATCCCGCGGATTCTGGTTTACCGGGCTAACAGAGAGGAGTTCAAAACCGGCGTTGGCTGCCAACTCGCGTACCTTTTTTTCGGTCACGTAGCCGGAATCAACCATCTGCTCCAAACTAGTATTTACCTTCGCGCGATGCTCTACGAGCCCAAGCAAACCGCCCGGCTTGAGTACAGCAAAAAATTTTTCAAACATCACCTTGGCCTCGCTTTCTCCCGCAGCGAGCCAGTTATGCACGTTGCGAAAAGTCAGCACCCGGTCCGCACTACCCGGTTCGGAAATGGCCAGGTCAGGGTCGTAATTCAGGGAGGCGAGTTGCACCCGGTCGTAACGCTCAGGATGCTCTGCCAGCTTCGCCTCGAACTCGGCACGGGAACGCCGGAAAAAGCCGACGTCACTCTCCGGGTCAAAATGCGCGGCAATCAGCTTCCCCTTGTCACGCAGAAGCGGCGCCAACACTTCGGTGTACCAGCCACCGCCGGGCCAGACTTCCACTACAGTCTGCTCGGGGGTCACGCCGAAAAAGGTCAGGGTTTGCTCGGGGTTACGATAGGCGTCGCGCGTAACATTGGTGATGGTACGACCATTGTTGCCAACGGCAGCACGAATCGCTTCCACCTGCGTCTGGTCAAGCTGTGGCGGAGTTGTCCCTGTCGGCGGCTGAGCCTGAACAGTGGCGGCACTTAGCAGCAAGGCATAAGCTAGTTTTCGCATGATTCCCCCTCTGTAAGCGGATTTTATAGAAGCGTGAATAAGAGACTGAGATCAGTGGGCATAGTTCAGCCCTGTAACAGATGCGCATTAACTGCATCTAATATGTAACCAACGAGGAGATGCCGTGCGCGACACCCTGCCCTTACTCAATCAGCTGGACTTTCCATCGCTTCGGCGCAGTGCACTCGAAACGCTACAGGTAAATCTCACCTACCGCTGCAACCAGCGTTGCCTGCACTGCCATGTCAACGCCGGACCAGCCCGCACCGAGGCCTTGTCGGACGAGCTGATCGAGCTGCTCTGTGACGTCATTGACGCTCATCCGGTCAGCACGCTGGATCTGACCGGCGGCGCGCCGGAGATGCATCCGCAGTTTCGCACCTTGGTCGCCCGCGCCCGCGCCGCAGGGCTTAAGGTGATCGACCGCTGCAATCTGACCATCCTGTCCGAACCCGGCCATGAGGATCTGGCGCAATTCCTTGCCGATTCGGGCGTCGCGATCTCCGCCTCCCTGCCCTGCTATTCGCGCGACAACGTCGACAGCCAGCGCGGCGACGGCGTATTCGAGCGCAGCATCGTCGGGCTCAGGCAGCTGAACGCGCTGGGCTACGGCCAGCCAGGCAGCGATTTGGAGCTGAATCTGGTCTACAACCCGCAAGGCCCCAGCCTGCCGCCGCCGCAACAAGCGCTGGAAGCGGACTATAAACAGCACCTGCAGGAAGACTTCGGCATCCAGTTCAACCACCTGCACACCATCACCAACCAGCCGATTGCCCGCTTCGGCAGCACGCTGGTCAGCCGCGGTCAGTTCAACCAGTACATGCAGCTGCTACGCGACAACTTCAGCCCAGGCAACCTGCCCGGTCTGATGTGTCGCAGTACCGTCAGTGTCGACTGGCGCGGCTATTTATACGACTGCGATTTCAACCAGATGCTGGAGCTGCCCATGCCGGTACTGGCGTCGGACCGTCCGCACCTGCGTGATCTGCTCAACGCCGATCTGCCCGACCACCCCATCGCCACCCGCGACCACTGCTTCGCCTGCACCGCCGGACAGGGCTCCAGCTGCGGCGGCGTTCTCAATACAAACTGATCAGGGACAGGATTGCACCACATGACCGCTACCAGCCTTACCGGCCTGTTTTTCTGGGGATTTCTGATCGCCTACGGCGGTCTGATGTACTGGCTCTCGCCGCGCACTGTGACCATTGGCGGCTTCTTCAATGGTGAAGACAGCCAGGGTCGCCAGGCCTCGCCACTGCTGCTGACCACCAGCATCTTTATCAGCTGGATCTTCGCCAAGTCAGTCACCAATGCCGCCAACCTCGGCGCCGAGTTCGGCCTGGTCGGTGGCCTGGCCTACGCCACCTACTGGCTGTCCATCCCGCTCTGCGGGCTGGTGATCTACCGCCTGCGCCGACGTTTTCAGGCAACCAGCCTGGTCAGTTTTCTGACCAGCAACTACGGTCGCGGCGCTGCGCTGGCGTTCTCGGCGGCCATTCTGATTCGCCTGTTCAACGAGGTCTGGAGCAACACCGCCGTGGTCGGCGGCTACTACGGTGACAGCGGCAGCCCGGCGTTTATCGGCGCAGCCCTGCTGTTTACCGCCGTGACACTGGCCTACAGCCTGCGTGGCGGGCTGCGCAGCTCGATCCTGACCGACGCGGCGCAGGCCGCGATCTTCGTCATCGCACTGGTCTGGGTGCTGGGACTGGTATTGCCCAATCACAGCACCGCCGAGCTGACCAGCACCAGCCACTGGGCGCTTAACGCCGGTGTGGATCTGTTTCTGGTCGCCTGCCTGCAGCTGCTGAGCTACCCCTTTCACGACCCGGTACTGACCGACCGAGGCTTTATCAGCGAAGAGAAATCCATGCTGCGCGCCTTCACCCTGGCTGGTGTGCTGGGCTTCGTTGCCATTCTGGCCTTCAGCCTGATCGGCGTGCATGCCACCCTCGGCGGCATCGAGGCCGGCGGCAACATACCAGCGGCGCTGGCGAAAAGTCTTGGTGTTGGCGCGCTGATCGTGATGACGCTGGTAATGATTTCCGCCGCCGGCTCCACCCTTGACTCGACCTTCTCCAGCCTCGCCCGCCTCAGCGGCCGCGAGCTGCCCGCCCTGCTGCAGCGTGATCTGGGCCAGAAAGCCATCGGCGTCGGCATGGCGACCATGCTGGTGTTCGCCCTGCTCGGCAACCTGCCGATGCTGGCCGGCACCGACATTCTCAAGGCCACCACCATCAGCGGCACCATGGTCATCGGGTTGGCCCCGGTATTCCTGTTGCACGGTTTCGTGCGGCCCACCCGGCTCGGTTTTCATCTGAGCTTCTGGACCGGTATCGGGCTGGGCGTTGCCCTCACCCTTGGCTGGATTCCGCAGAGCTGGGCCATTGGTGACGGTCGCTACGCGCTGCTGCTGGGCACCAACCTGTACGGACTGATCCTCTGTACCGCCGGCTACCTGTTGCCCGGCATGATGACCCGGAGAGCCGCATGAGCAAGGGCCGCAGTTGCCCGACAGACTATCGCCTGCCCGCCGAGATCTTCAGCGCCCCCGCAAGCCTTGCGAGCGAGGTGCTGTACGTGATCGGCGGGCTTTATGGCAACCGTCAGGCGCTGGACGCCATCGAGCGGCGCGTCGCTGGCGAACCCGGCGCCACAGCCGTATTCAATGGTGACGCCCACTGGTTCGACCGCGACCCGGCGGTGTTCAGCGACATAGAGCAACGCCTGCAACGCCACTACCCGCTGCGCGGCAATGTAGAAACCGAACTGGCCCGCGCGGGCGACGACTTTGGTTGCGGCTGCGCCTACCCGGAGCAGACCGACGCCGCCACCGTCGAGCGCTCCAACCGCATTCACCAGCAGCTGCAACAGGCCGTCGACGGCCTGCCCGGCATGGCTGAACAGCTCGGCAACCGCCCCACCACCCTGATAGCCAACGTCGCCGGCGAGCGCATCGCCATCACCCACGGCGATGAGCAGTCACTGGCCGGCTGGCAGTGCGATCATGCCCGACTGCAAAGCGCCGAACGCCAGCAGCAACTGGACCACTGGTTCACGGAACGCCGCATCCGTGTGCTGACCTGCAGCCACACCTGCAGCCCGGCCGCCCTGAGCAACGGCGAGTGGGCAGTGATCAACAACGGTGCCGCCGGCATGCCCAACTTCAACAATGGCCGCTATGGCCTGATCACGCGCATCGCGCGCACTGCTTCCGCCGCCGCGCTCTACCGCGCGCAAGTCGGCCCGTTGGTGGTCGAAGCACTGCCCGTCACTTACGATCAGCGCGCCTTTGCCGCTGAGTTCAAACGCCAGTGGCCTGACAACTCATCCGCTGCGCTGTCGTATTGGCAGCGCATCAACCAAGGAACCGACATGACGCCCGAACAGGCCTGCATCAAGGGCTTTACCCTCGCCAACACGCTATGTGCGCTGGAGATGCTGTCATGAACCTGCGTCGTCTATTGCTGCTCGCCGTGGTCGTGGCGCTGGTCGCAGGCTTCTTTGCCTCGGGTCTGCAGCAGCACCTGAGTCTGGACGCGCTGAAAGCCCAGCAGCAGGTCCTTGACCAGCAGGTAACCAGCCAGCCAATACTCGCCAGCGCCCTGTATGTGGGGCTATATGTGCTGGTGACGGCGCTGTCGCTGCCCGGCGCCGCGCTGCTGACCCTGATCGGCGGCGCCCTGTTTGGCCTAGGCTGGGGTCTGCTGCTGGTGTCCTTTGCTTCCACCGCCGGCGCCACACTGGCGATGCTGATCAGCCGCTTTCTGCTGCAGGATTGGGTTCAGCAGCGCTTTGGTCCACGACTGGAGCGCATCAACCAGGGCATCGACCGCGAAGGCGCGTTCTACCTGTTTGCACTGCGGCTGGTGCCGGCGTTTCCGTTCTTTCTGATCAACCTGGCAATGGGCCTCACCCGCCTGCCCGCCCGTACCTTCTGGTGGGTCAGCCAGCTCGGCATGTTGCCCGGCACCCTGGTTTACGTAAACGCCGGCCGCGAACTCGGGCAGCTGGACTCACTGGCCGGCATCCTCTCGCCGGGCCTGCTCGGCGCCTTCGTGCTGCTGGGACTGTTCCCACTGATTGCCCGGCGCCTGCTGGACGTGATCAAGGCCCGTCGCGTCTACAAAGGCTGGCAGAAGCCCAAACAGTTCGACCGCAATCTGGTGGTAATTGGTGCTGGCAGCGGCGGACTGGTCAGCGCGTATATTGCCGCAGCGGTCAAGGCCGACGTCAGCCTGATCGAGAAACACGCCATGGGCGGCGATTGCCTCAACACCGGCTGCGTGCCCTCAAAGGCGTTGATCCGCTCGGCAAAACTGGCCGCCGAGGTCCGCAAGGCGCCCGCGTTGGGCTACAGCCACGCCGAAGCAACCGTCGACTTTGCCGCGGTAATGGAACGCGTCCAGCGGGTAATCAAGCAGATCGAGCCACATGATTCGGTCGAGCGCTACACCGACCTCGGCGTCGACGTGATCACCGGTGAGGCGCGCATCACCTCACCCTGGCACGTCGAGGTAAACGGGCGCAGCATCAGCACGCGCAATATCATCATCGCTGCCGGTGCGAGCCCCCTCGTACCGGACTTGCCGGGGCTCGACAGCGTGCCGATGGTCACCTCGGATACCGTCTGGAACCTGCGCGAGCAACCGCGCCGACTGCTGGTACTCGGCGGCGGCCCGATCGGCTGCGAGCTGGCACTGGCCTTCCAGCAGCTCGGTTCACAAGTCATCCAGATTGAGCGCGGCGCGCGCCTGCTGCCCCGTGAAGACGCCGACGCCAGCGAACTGGTGACGGTCAGTCTGGGCAGCGCAGGGGTCGATCTGCGCCTCAACCACCAGGCCGAGCGCTTTGAACTGCGCAATGGCACACCGACCGTTATTTGCCGCTCGCAGGACAGTGACCAGTCAGTAGAAATCGAGTTTGACTGCGTGCTGGTCGCCCTCGGCCGGGTAGCCAACACCAGCGGCTACGGCATCGAAACGCTGAACCTCGCGGTGCGCGACAACGGCACGCTGGATACCAACGAGTATCTCGCCACCCGCTTCCCCAACGTTTTTGCCGTGGGGGATGTAACCGGCCCGTACCAGTTTACCCACGCAGCATCGCATCAGGCCTGGTATGCGGCCGTCAACGCGCTGTTCGGCAGCTTCCGCCGCTTCAAAGTGGATTACCGGGTGCTCCCGCACTGCACCTTTACCGACCCGGAGGTCGCCCGCGTCGGGCTGTCGGAAACCGAAGCGCAGGAGCAAGGGGTGGAATATGAGGTAACCCGCTACGGTATCGACGACCTGGACCGTGCTATTGCCGACGAGGCCGCAGAAGGCTTCGTCAAAGTGTTGACCGAGCCCGGCCGCGACCGCATTCTCGGCGCCACCATCGTCGGCGCCCACGCCGGTGAGCTGATCGCCGAATACGTGCTGGCGATGAAGCACAACCTCGGCCTGAACAAGATCCTCGGCACCGTGCACAGCTACCCGACCCTGAGCGAAGCCAACAAGTACGCCGCCGGCCAATGGAAACGTGCCCATCAGCCGGAACGCCTGCTGCAATGGGTCGCCCGCTTTCACGCCTGGAGGCGCGGTTGAGGCTGTCCATCATCATGCCGGTGCGCAACGAGGCGGCCGGGATCCTCGCCGCCCTCACGCCATTGCAGCCGCTGCGCAGCGAGCTGGAACTCATTCTGGTCGACGGCGGCAGCAGCGACGATACCGTCAACCTCGCGGCGCCGCTGGTCGATCAACTGATCCAGTCTGCTCCAGGCCGGGCAACCCAGATGAACGCTGGAGCGGCGCCGGCAAAAGGCGATTGGCTGCTGTTTCTGCACGCCGACACCCGCCTGCCCGACGGCTTTATCGATCTGCTGCCAAAACCAGGCAGCCCGCATCGCTGGGGCCGTTTTGACGTCCGGCTCAGCCCCTCCTCGCCCCTGCTGGCGGTGGTCGCGTGGATGATGAACCGGCGCTCGCGGCTGACTGCCGTGTGCACCGGCGACCAGGCCATCTTTGTCGAGCGCGCCCTGTTCGAGCAACTGGGCGGCTACGCGCCCATCGCGCTGATGGAAGACATCGAACTGAGCAAACGGCTGCGCCGCCACGGCAGGCCGCTGTGCCTGTCCGAGCGCCTCACCACCTCGAGCCGACGCTGGCAGCAGAACGGCACCCTGCGCACCATCGCGCTGATGTGGCAGCTGCGGCTGCGTTACTGGCTGGGGGCAGATCCGCGTGATCTGGCCCGGCGCTACAGCGCTCCCCGTCGTCAACTGTGACCAGTTGTCGGCAGGCACCACAGCACCCCGCACAAGAATCTATGCTGAAAAACAGAACGCCGACCTGCATCACAAAAAGGCACCGTTGCCAGATAACAATGACCGTACTGGCGAACATTTTGCAGGAGTCCAGGTCACAGCCACCACGTGTCCTGCAAGCGAGAAACAGCCATGCAATTTGAATCCGCCTTTCTGCCACTGCTGATCTTCGCCAAGGCGCCCGAACCCGGCCAGGTGAAAACCCGACTGATCCCCGCTCTCGGCGCCACCGGCGCCCGTGATCTCTACCTCAGACTCCTGCAACGCACCCTGACCCAGACCTTCGACTGGCCGGGGCCGCGCTTTCTCTACGCCACCAATCCCGAACACCCGGTGCTGCGCGCACTGGCCAGCGAACACGGCCTTAAGCTGCGGCAGCAGTGCGGCGAAGACCTCGGCGAACGCATGGCCAATGCCATTGCCGAGCATCCCGATGGCGCCCTGCTGATTGGCAGCGACTGCCCCGACATGGACAGCACGCACGTGCTTGCCGCCTGCCGTGCACTAAATCGGCACGACACCGCGATTATTCCCAGTGAAGACGGCGGTTATGTGCTGATAGGCCAGCGTGAAGCCAATCCAGCCCCCTTTCAGAACATGCACTGGAGTCACGAGCAGGTACTGAACGATACCCGCAAACGCCTTGAAGCTGCCGGCCTGACGCTGTGGGAAGGCCCGGCACTCTGGGATCTGGACACACCCGAGGACCTTGGCCGCCTGCCCAGCGAACTGCAGGATATAACGCGCCCATGTGCGTGACGATTTTGTCTCGCCCGCACTAATAATGCCCACCCTGAGTTATCAGGGTAAGTTATGCATACCTATTGCCACCGACACTACATCGTTCTCCTTTGGCAGCTGTGACTATATGGTCAGCAGCATCACAGCACATACCCACGAACCACCGCCAAAGGATTCAACATGTTTGACCTCAGCCCCCGCGTACAAGATCTGAAAGCCAAGCTCCAGGGCTTCATGGATGAGCACATTTACCCCAACGAAGCCGTGTTCTACGAGCAGGTAAAACAGAACAAGTGGGGCCACCCGGCGATCCTGGAAGAACTCAAGGAAAAGGCCCGTGCGCAGGGTCTGTGGAACCTGTTCCTGCCCGAATCCGAGCGTGGCGCCGGCCTGACCAACGAAGAGTACGCCCACCTGTGTGAAATCATGGGCCGCGTCTCCTTCGCCGGCGAAGTCTTCAACTGCAACGCGCCGGACACCGGCAACATGGAAACCATCGAACGCTACGGCAACGACGAGCAGAAAGAGCAATGGCTCAAGCCGCTGCTGGCCGGTGAAATCCGCTCCTGCTTCTCCATGACCGAGCCGGATGTCGCCTCCTCCGATGCCACCAACATTCAGTGCGAGATCCGCCGCGAAGGTGACGAGTACGTCATCAACGGCACCAAGTGGTGGTCCTCCGGAGCCATGAACGAACACTGCAAGATCGCCATCGTCATGGGCAAGACCGACGCCAACGCGCCTAAGCACCTGCAACAGAGCATGATTCTGGTACCGCTGAACACCCCCGGCGTGAAGATCGTTCGCGACCTGCATGTGTTCGGTTACGACCACGCCCCGCACGGTCACGCCGAGATCGAATACAACAACGTTCGCGTCCCGGTTTCCAACATCCTGCTGGGTGAAGGCCGTGGCTTCGAGATCGCTCAAGGTCGCCTTGGCCCGGGCCGCATTCACCACTGCATGCGCAGCATCGGTATCGCCGAGCGCGCACTGGAAGCCATGTGCCGCCGCGCTGGCGAGCGCGTTGCCTTCGGCAAGCCGATGTACAAGCTGGGCAGCGTGCCGGAAATGATCGCCTGCTCCCGTTGCGAGATCGACCAGGCGCGCCTGCTGACCCTGCACGCCGCGCGCAGCATGGACAAGTTCGGCAACAAGGTTGCCCGTCAGCAGATCGCCATGATCAAGGCCGTTGCCCCGACCATGGCCTGCAACGTGATCGACCGCGCGATTCAGATCTTCGGCGCCAAGGGCGTGTGCCAGGACACCTTCCTCGCCTCCGCCTACGCCAAAGCCCGCACCCTGCGCCTGGCCGACGGCCCGGACGAGGTGCACCTGAATGCCATCGCCAAGATGGAAATGAGCCAATATCTGTAAGGGCAGCGTCAAGCCGCAAGCTGCAAGCCTCAAGCTGACCGTGCACTGGTTTTATCTTGAGGCTTGAAGCTTGTGGCTCGAGCGAAGCGAGGTTCTATGAGCACATTGTTCGACCTAACCGGCAAGGTCGCCATCATCACCGGTTCGACCAAGGGCATCGGCAAGTCGATTGCCGAGGAATACGCCAAGGCTGGGGCCAAGGTGGTGATTTCCAGCCGCAAGGCTGACGCCTGTCAGCAGGTGGCAGACGAGCTGCGCAGTCAGGGCTTCGACGCTCTGCCGGTTGCCTGTCATGTGGGCGACAAGGCCCAGTTGCAGAATCTGGTTGATCGCACGCTGGAGGCCTTTGGCCGCATCGACGTACTGGTCTGCAACGCCGCGACCAATCCGGTCTACGGCCCGACCCACAAAGTCAGCGACGAGGCCTTCGACAAGATCATGGGCACCAACGTCAAGGGCACCTTCTGGCTGTGCAACATGGTCATCCCGCACATGGTCGAGCAAGGCGGCGGTTCCATCGTCCTGCTGTCGAGCATTGCGGGGCTGCGTGCCAGCGCCAATATCGGCGTCTACGGCATGTCCAAGGCGGCGGAAGCCGGTCTGGCCCGCAACCTGTCGCTGGAGTGGGGCCCGCAGGGTATCCGCGTCAACAGCATCGCCCCCGGCCTGATCCGTACCGATTTTGCCCAGGCCCTGCTGGAAGATCCGGACCGCCTGCGCAAGGTGGAAGAGAAGCTGCCGCTGCGCCGCGTAGGCGAGCCGGTGGATATCGCCGGGGTGGCGCTGTTTCTGGCCTCCAGCGCCTCGGCGTATGTTACCGGGCAGACCATCGTCGCCGATGGCGGCGATACCATTGCCTGATAACGTCTGATTCACCTCGCTGTTCAACGCGCCAGGGCTCGCCTTGGCGTGTTACTTTTGCCGACTTGACCCATCAACAACAGGATCTTCAAAGATGAGCGGAGCGACCCTGATTGACGTATTGCCTGCCCACAAGTTCGACGAGGCAAAACTCGCCAACTACCTGCAGGACTACCTTCCGGGAGCCAACCAGGGCATCAAGGTTCAGCAGTTCCAGGGTGGCCAGTCCAACCCGACATTCCTGCTGGAAATCGCCGGCAAGCGCTACGTACTGCGCAAGAAGCCGCCGGGAAAACTGCTGCCCTCGGCCCACATGGTCGAGCGCGAGTTCCAGGTCATCAACGCCCTGGGCAAGACCGACGTACCGGTACCGACCGCACGCCTGCTGTGTGAAGACCCCGAGATCATCGGCACCGCGTTCTACGTCATGGATTACGTCGAAGGCCGCGTCTACTCCCAGCCGCTGCTGAGCGAGGTTGCGCAGGAAGAGCGCATGCCGATCTACCAGTCGATGATCGAAACCATGGCCAAGATGCACAACGCCGACTGGAAGGCCATCGGTCTGGAAGGCTACGGCAAGCCCGACAACTACATCGCCCGTCAGGTCAAACGCTGGGGTGGCCAGTTCGAAGCCAGCCGCACCCACGACATGCCCGCCATGGACGCCCTGATGAAGTGGCTGCCGGAGAACATCCCGGCCGACGAAAGCACTACCATCGCCCACGGCGACTTCCGCATCGGCAACCTGATGCTGCATCCGACCGAATCCAAGGTCGTGTCGATCCTCGACTGGGAGCTGGCAACCCTCGGCCACCCGCTGTCGGATCTGGCCTACTGCTGTCTGCCGTACCACATGCCGGTCAACGTCGACGGCGCCAAGGGCATGGTCGGCGCCGACCTGAAATCCCTCGGTCTGCCGGAAGAGCAGCAACTGCTGGACTGGTACTGCGAATACACCGGCCGCAGCGGTGTGCCGAACTGGAACTACTACATCGCCTTCTCGCTGTTCCGTCTGGCCGCCATTGTGCAGGGTGTTTACCACCGCGCACTGCAAGGCAACGCCAGCAACGCCGACGCCCTGGAAGTCGGCAAACGCGCCAGCCTGCTGGCTGAGCGTGGCTGGGAAATCGCCCAGAAGTAAGACCAAACGGGGCAGCTCAAGCTGCCCCGTTGCACATTCAAGCCCCACCCGTTTCGAACAATGAGGATTGCCAATGAGCAAACCCGTCAAACGCGTACTGCTGACCAACGACGATGGCTGGCGCGGCCCGGGCCTGCAAGTGCTCGAAGAAATTGCCAACGAGATCGCCGAAGAAGTGTGGATCGTCTCGCCCGATCTGGACCAGAGCGGCGTGTCCATGTCCATCTCCGTCCACCACCCGCTGCGCGTTCACCAGTTTGAAGAACGCCGGTTCAGCGTCAGTGGCACTCCCAGTGACTGCGTCCTGCTCGGCGTGGCCGAACTGCTGCCGGTCAAACCCGATCTGGTGCTGTCCGGCGTCAACAACGGCGCCAACATCAGCGACTCGGTCGCCTACTCCGGTACCATCGGCGGCGCACTGACCGGCACCCTGCTGGGCATCCCGTCCATCGCCCTCAGCCAGGCCTATATCCCCGGCAACGACGTATATTGGGAAACCTCCCGCCAGTACGGGGCCAACCTGGTGCGCCAACTGCTGGACGCCGGCTGGCCGGAAGACTGCGCCATGAACATCAACTTCCCGGCACGTGCACCAGAAGACGTCCGTGGCGTCGCCATCTGCCGCCCGCAACGCGGCAGCATCGGCGGCGTGAACATCGAACGCCGGGAAGACACCCGCGGCGTGCCCTACTACTGGCTCGGTTTCCAGCGCCAGACCGACCGCATCACCGGCCGCCAGACCGACGTCGGCGCCCTGCGCGACGGCCTGATCGCCCTGTCCCCGGTACGCTTTGAACGCGACATCGCCAGCAGCTGGCAAGTCGACACCAGCGACATGGCCGACCAGCTGGGTATCGATCAGAACGGCGCCAACAATACTGCGGCGGATGATCCGAGTATTAGTCATTAACGCAGCTGCAAGCTGCAAGGCGGATGGCCGCCCCCTGCAAGCTGCAACAGGGTGCGCTGTGCGACAGGCCAGTCAATTGTTTTCACCGCCTGTAACGCCCCTGCTGGACTTTGAGACAACCCGCGCAGGTCAACACCGCGCCAGCTTTGCTTGCAGCTTGCCGCTTGTGGCTTGCCGCTTTCGCCCCAAAGGAGTTTGAAATGCAACGCTTCGAGAACAGAATCGCCCTGATCACCGGTGCCGGCAGCGGCATCGGCCGTGCCACCGCCAAACGTCTGGCCAGCGAAGGCGCGCGCCTGATGCTGGTGGACCGCAACGCCGAAGGTCTGGAGCAGACCATCAAGGAACTGCCCGCCGGCACCGAGGTGCTGCAGCGCACACTGGATGTCAGCGACGAAGCCGCCGTTGAGCAGTGCGTCGCCGACACCATCGCCCACTACGGCCGCCTGGACGTGCTGTGCAACAACGCCGGCATCGCCGGTGGTGACTACAGCATCGCCACCGATCAGAGCCTGGAAACCTGGCAGAAGATCATCAACGTCAACCTGTTCGGCGTCATGCTGTTCACCAAGTACGCCTCGCGCCAGATGCGCGAGCAGAACAGCGGCGCCATCGTCAACACTGCCTCCGTGGCAGGCATTCGCTCTGGTGCTGGTGGCAACGCCTACAGCGCGTCCAAGGCTGGCGTGATCAACTTCACCATGACCGCCGCCTGCGACCTTGGCCAGTTCAACATTCGCGTCAACGCCGTGTGCCCCGGCCTGATTGAAACCGGCATGACCGCGCCGGTGTTCAAGTACGCCCGCGAAAACAACAAGGAAGACAAGCTCGGTACCCGCTGCGAGCTGCGCCGCTACGGCCGCCCGGAAGAGATCGCCGGCGCCATCGCCTTCCTCGCCAGCGACGACGCCAGCTTCGTTACCGGCCAGGCACTGGCCGTCGACGGCGGCAACACCGCCTCGCTCAACCTGCCGGGCATGAAGTTCTGATGAGCGCCGGCTGGTCGCGCTGGGTCGTCGGCGACCCAACGCTGGCCGAGCCGCTGCTGGAGGCACTGCGCGCCGAACTGGCGCCTGTGCCTGCCGGCGAAGCGGTAATGCAAAAGCTCGAATCAGGCGACCTGCACTGCCAACTGATTCTGTACTTCTCTCCCGGCCTGCAAACCATTGCACGTCGTCATGGCGCAGCCCCCTGCCCTCCCCCTGACTCGAACGGTCTGAGTCTTCTGCTTGGGGACGGCGCCCTGATTCAGTCACAGGCTTGAGCAAACACCCGTTGCTCCCGCATCATGGCCGGACACCTTAACTACCGGTCTGCCCATGCCGTCTTACCCAGCCCTACCATTCAATCCGGACTGCCACCATGCAAGGCCTGCTTGACCTCACCGCGCCCGAGTCCGAGGCGAGACAGCAGATCGGCCCCGATGCCTGGCTGCTGAAAGGCTTCGCCCTGAATGACGCCGACGCCCTGCTGGCCGCCATTGAACAGATCGCCGCGCAAGCACCCTTCCGCCATCAGGTCACCCCCGGCGGCTACCAGATGTCCGCCGCCATGAGCAGTTGCGGCGCCTATGGTTGGGTCACCGATCGCCACGGCTATCGCTACAGCGCCCTCGATCCGCAAACCAGCCAACCCTGGCCCGCCATGCCCGCATTGTTCGCAGAACTGGCCGAGCGCGCCGCCCAAAACGCCGGCTTCACCCACTTCGCCCCGGAAGCCTGCCTGATCAACCGCTATGAAACCGGTGCCCGCATGGGCCTGCATCAGGACAAGGACGAACAGGACTTCACCGCCCCCATCGTCTCCATCTCCCTCGGCGCCCCCATCACCTTCCTGTTTGGCGGCTCCAACCGCAGCGACCCGACCAGCCGCTGGCTGCTCGAGCACGGTGATGTGGTGGTCTGGGGCGGCGTCAGTCGACTGTACTTCCACGGCGTCGCACCGCTGGCCAAAAAGGCCAGCCACCCCGCCACTGGCGCGGTGCGATATAACCTGACGTTCAGGAAGGTGAGCTGACAGGCGGGCTGGGTGGTTCGTTCGAAGTGGTTTGTGGATTGGAGTTAAGCGGTGGGATAACAGCTAGCCTTGAGCTAACCAGCGAGCCAAAGCGCAGCTTTGGCGAGTCCAGCGACCGAAAGGGGCGAGGTTAAGTGCCATGTTAGAGACTATTATCGACATACGTGTCAGTAGATCTTACAAGCTCTTTGATGAAGCGAATGACTTTTTCCAGCTCATCACGCTTGATTAGGTGCGCTACTGGAGCTCCGTTATTTATAGGCTTTGATCGGTGAACAGCATCTCCGCGCTTACCTATCCAACTATTTAAGGTGCTTCTCGCCTTTGCAGGATCGTAATTTGCCCAAGACCATCCCTCAGTTACATCAAGGCCAAGGTATTCCTGGAAAATACGTTTCGTTTTGTCCGAACTTGGGTTATGGAACTGCTTAAGGTCGGCGTGTAATTTCTTTAAGACAAAATCACCAACGTAGCTTCCGGCGACCACGCCAAGCTTTTTATTCATCTCCTCTAAAAGCCTATCTTCGACATAAGTTTCCCAAGCGGTTAAGGCCATTACCAGACCGGCTCGCTTCAGGACCTCAGCGTTGGACGGCGGAGGATTGACGTTGATTGCATCAAAGTGCGCGAGCAATTCTTCGGCATCTTTAATTCCATATTCAAAACTTTGGTATGCACGGGACATGGAAGATCTCTAACGATTAAGCTAACGAGCCAGATTTAGCCGGTTCTTGTGAACGAGGCGAGCGATCTGAGCGCATTGTTAGACAGCTACCAAAAGCGGTTTTTATCGCGGCGGTAGCACTTGAAAGCCAGCACCCAGAATGAAATTAATGCGAGTAGAGCCACTTTATCGTAGCGCTTAAGGAGTTTGCCTACCACTGCGTCTTCAAGCCCTCGGAGCGAACCGCTGAACTGAAGATTGCTCGCAAGGTAACTACCGACAAGGCTAATGCCGATGAAGAATACGATACCCAGAATAATTGCCCACTGAGTCTTCTTGGACATTGCTATCACGTACAAGATTTCAGCAAAATACTCTTTCAAGCCAACCTCCATGTATCTGCTGCCTTTTTACGCCGCCAGCACGCGCGGCTTTGTAGTGTAGGCGAAGCCGTAACGAAAAAGACGTCGCCTTGACTGGCCTTGTTAGGGGTATTCTTCATCTTTTTTCAATGCCTGCGACACATAATTCAGAAGAGATAGTGCTTTTAAACCATTCACTCTACTTCCATAGTCCAATGATTCGCCATGCAATACCATATGTCTATTGAGATGATTGAAATCTTCTTCACGCTCGTGCTCAGAGAAGCCGATTGGAGTACTGGAAGCTAATGGGCTTAATAATGCCGCCTTGTATGTGTCCGCCGCTATTTGCTCAACATAAATTGCAGTTTTAGGCTTTTTATCTTTTTTCATGAACAGATATTGGCCAACTACTTCCTTACATATCCCGTCTGCTTGAGCAAGAAAAACAGGAATTGACAAATAAAATTCTGCGCTTCTGTGCGCTTTTATTGCAGAGCTAATAATATGTGCTCTGTGAGGGAATTGAGCAGAAATTGCTTTTTCAATTTCATCTAGTTGGCTATCAAAATACTCTACCAGAGCTTCTTCTACCTCATCGATTTCTCCACTAGATATTGCCTTTTCTATTTCCCACAAACTTGGAAGCGGCATATTGAAATCTAAATACCATCCGTGCTGTGCAAGCAGCAACAGAGCTTCTTGAACTCTCGGGGGTAACTCTAAAAAAGAACGTTGTATTTCCTCAAAAGCTGGGTTAATAATGCCGCTGAGAGTTTTTTGGTATTGTTCGATTTGCTTTGCATAAGGACGAAAGTCAGGCAGCTGGCAGCTCGGTAAATTTATACCTTCAAACATTTTCTGCAGTTTTATTTGCTGTTCTAGAAAGGGCTCTAATGAAGATTTAATAGCTTTTTGAAGTTCTAGTGTTGGGCCCAGAGTTTTTTCTATCGCCTTTCGAGCTTCCATAACTGGCCCTAACTGTCCTTGCAGTCGCTCAGATATTTGCTTCCATTGCTTGAGATGCTGTTCTAGGGCATCCATATCTTTTCTATTCATAATCTCGGTCTTTTGCCCCTAACGCCTGTAGCTGCGGCAAATTTGGAGCGCAGCGGAAAATTTGTCCTACAGCCTACACTTGTTAGGCGACCTCATTATTCAGCCCCAGGAGTTCGCGTATTTTCTCATTGGTTATCTTCTGGCGGTGAAGAAGCCATAAAATCGCCGTATGTCCAAAAACTTGTGATATCGCACCTATCGTTTGAAGGTGCACCAGTGTCACCTCGGAACGTTCGGTTGGATTAACGACTGTTTCAGACTTCCCGTGCGTTTCCAATGACATAAACCTGTAGAAAATCTTATACAGATGTAAAATTCCAGACTCACGGGCTTGCTGCTCAACCGAAACCCCTTTTCTCGGTTTGCTTCTAGTTGATAGGAAATCATTGGTGACATCCGTGCCATCTTCTTTTGACTTGACGGAGAGCAATCCGTCTTTCATGGTCATCTGGGCAAGCCTATCGAGTTCATTTGTAGAAAACTCCGCGTACCTTTCCGCCCGTTCTGGATCCGATATCACCCAATGGAGCGAGATAAACAGCTCCAGTAATTGCCGAGATAAGATGGCCAATGCTGTCGGGTTCTCTGTCAAGCCGAGATCGATAGCTCCCCGAATGATTTCTGAACCTCTAAGAAGGATCCTCCGCACCGGTTCATCTACTGGAGACGAACTATCCGACCATTTATCCTCTGAGGATTGCGCGAGCATCTTCGAATGAGTGCTGAGGTTTTCACAGATTTCTTTCAGTCTTGGCACCCAATCCTCCTATGCGCCTAACGCCTCAATAACCGGCGCGCGTTAGCGCGTCCGGCGCCGCAGGCGCGAAGTTAATTGACTTGTTAGGTGTGATGACTATGACCATTTTCCCTCAATGCCTACACCTGCTGTTTCATCGATATAGAATTTCGCTTTATTTTCTCTGCACCATTCTTCGAGTTCTTGCTTCAAATCTGAATACTGATTACGCGCCCAATCAGGAGATTTTGATTTCCAAGCTTCCTCAGTTGGTAAATATGCAGAAAGAATTCCCATTGGAAGCTCAAGGATAAATTGGCCTCCGTCACCTGTTACAACAAGTTCTTCTTTCCATCGTGGCTGAAACTTGAATTTGCTCACTGCGAACACCTAACAGTTGAGTAGACCGACGGCTTCGTCATTGCATATCAATGACTTCTTCATAACAACGCGACGCCCCACTTATCCAAAACAGATTATTCACATTTAAATCAAATACTTATATCCCTTCCACGGCGCACAATCTGTAATATCGTGACTTCTTCATTTTACGCCGCCAATAACACTGTACAAGCATGCAGCATTTATGGGATATGAGTGCCATACAAGCCAAGCCACGCCTGTGGGCACAGTTTCGTAACGTCGCCAGGGTGAGTCACTACAGCATTCGCACCGAGAAGACATGCTGGTAGTGGATACGCTATTTCCTGCGCTACCACCGGAAACGCCACCCTCTGGAGATAGGGCACGCGGAGGTCAGCGAGCTTTCTGGTTGGCTGACGGTCATTCGCCATGTGGTTGCTGTCACGCAGAATCAGCCGTTCAACGCGCTGGTGGGCGATAGCGGTGCCACTCGGGCGAAGCCGCCTGCACGGATACCGACGGGGTTGCCGCTGCTGGGGCATGCTGATGTGCGTACTACGCAGATTTATACCCATGTCCTTGGTAATGCCTTTGCCGGTGTGCAAAGTCCGCTCGGGTAGGCCTTTGGCTTAGCCGGGCAATCCG
>NZ_NBYK01000001.1:536754-615814 GCF_002197985.1 Halopseudomonas aestusnigri | reverse complement strand
TTTTCTGCTTCAAGACTATTGCAGGGCGCAAAGCGCTGTCTATCCCCTGTGCGCAGCAAGGCCTCAAGTGGTCGGGCCTATTCTGCAGATCATGGTCGTTTGACTTGTGCAGGTGCGGGCCTTTCCTGACCGACAATCAGGCACGGTTTGGACTCACCATACCCCGGGCCAGGTATCACTCTCCCTGCCCCTCAGCCTCCCAGCCAAGCTCACCGCGGGTAATGGACATCAGCTGCTCACGCAGGGGCTCGGTGGCGCTGGCGGGCAGGCGCACCTGCAGCCGCACGGCCTGGCCATGACTGACCTCAAGCAGCTCACCACCCTGCTCTGCGATCAGATTGCGGGCGACGCCTTCGTGGGCGTAGGCCAGTTCGCAGTTCAGCGTCTGGCTGGGGATGTGTTCGATCTTTTCGGCTTGCAGCAGCGCCTGGGCGACCGCATCGGTGTAGGCGCGCACCAGGCCGCCGGCGCCAAGCTTTACGCCGCCGAAATAGCGCACCACCGTTGCCAGCACGCCGTCGAGCTGCTGATGGCGCAATACGTCCAACATGGGGCGCCCTGCTGTTCCCGATGGCTCGCCGTCGTCGACTGCGGCGCTATGACCGCCCGCCAGCAGCGCCCAGCACACATGTGCGCAGCCGGGGTGTTCGGCGCGCAGGGCGTCTACCCGCGCCTGCGCTGCGGCACGGTCAGCGATGGGCTCAACACAGGCGAGGAAGCGGCTTTTGCGGATTTCCAGCGAACTGGTGACGGGATGGGCAAGGCTGTACATCGCGCAAGAATAACCCGGCAGCAGCAGCCTAGTCAGTGCCTGGCAACAAACATGCCTGCGCAACTGACGCGGACAGGCCTGCTGCTTTCTCCGCCCTACCGCCCCTTGCCTGTTGCTGGCTTGCCGCGCGTCGCTCGATTGGGTTTGCTACCCCGGGTGACAACCCCAGAAGCTTTGTCGCTTGCTTTGTAGTTGGGGGGTGGCTCTGCCAGATGCGGTTGCCGCATCAATGCCATGCTGGTCTGTCCGGGCGCTGCCGCTTTCATCAGGCCCAAACGCAGACCAAATTTGCGCAGGACAGAGTCTAGGGTGCCGAGGGTCGGATTACCCTTATCTGTTTCCAACTGGTACAAGGCTCGAGTAGACATGCCGCACATCTTGGCGAAAGTTTCCTGATCAAAACCTGTAATCTCCAGGCGCAGCCTGCGGATCGCTACCCCAAGGGTAATGACGCCATCAGCGTGCTGCTGCATGATTTCTTCAATCAGTTGCTTGCGCTGCTCTCCCGTCGAGGTATTCATATCAGCTCCCATTGCCGCAGATGCTTGTCCAGATCATTCACTGGCAGCGCTGCGTTCTGGCGGATATCCAGCGGCATGTTTACGAGTAAGTCAGGTAGCGCTTTGAACTCCTTAGCTGCGTCACGTACACGCTGATAAAGGTCCTCGGGGGCATACCATTGCTGGAAGCAGGCGCAGTTTTTACGCCAGTCAGGAGCGCCTTTGCTTTCGGCCTCCCAATTTGGCGCCCGGGTTACGCCCTCTGCGTCCAGGATCATTGGCGCCAAGTCATAGATGGGAGCCAGCTCAAATCTTTCGCTGTGACGAAATACCGCGATATTGCGACCGTGGTTGTCGCTGTTGCCCAATATCCGGTTAAGCAAGTCACGGAGGATGTACTCAAAGATCAGATCCGGCACCTCAGACTCTTGCCCACCGATACACCAAAGCTCAATCAGCCGCGCCAGCACAGCCTCGTGCTTTAGTCTGGAACCCGGTTCGGTGTTGCCCAACAACGAGTAGACCGATTCCACCGCGATGCGCTCTACGCCCTCCCCCTGCACAACGCGGTCAAAACGCGGCATCCAGAGGCTCGGCTTGTCCGCCTCTTCCAAGCTAAGACCGGCCGTAGGGACGGTGTTCAAACCCAGATCTGCTACGGCTTTGTAGTAATGGTATTCGGCGCGAAGAATATTCTTGTCGTTCTCTGTCACATTGTTGCGCGCAAACTTGACCAGCCAATGTGCCTGCACGAGTCTGTCATCCAGCATCGCGTCGGCGTAAAACTGGCCGTCACGGCTCTCTGCCAGCAATAACTTGGGCGCTTCACCCTGTGCTCCGGTCGCCCCGCCCAACGCTGCGCCCGCTTCGCAGGCATACTCGAGAAAGTCGTTGGTACGCTCAACAATATGCTGACGAGCAAAGGCCTCAGCGCCCGTATCCTCCAATGCCTCAGCAGACTCCTTTACCCTCAGGTTTCCGATAGCCGAGGGCGTACACCGACCAAGTAGAAACCAATCAGTATCGACGCCGTCGGGCTTTTCATCATGAAAACGCTTGAGCAAAGACCTTCTAGCGTGGCCAGCCGGAATGATGTCGTAAACAAACGCAGGGAAGCCTTTGCTGTCCACCGGATTCCAGCTGACAGGCAAGTTAACGCTAACGGCATATTCAAAGATGCTATCGATCGCCTCAACAAATTCTCCCAAATAGGTAGTTTTGTAGGAGGCGGTCATGCGTGCATCCGCAACAGAACCCGGATTAGACGGGCTCAATTCCAAGGCATCGTGCCATTGGCCGTTGGCATGGGTTTGTATCGTCAGGGCTGGGTACATTACAGCAACCACAATCGGAACTAAGATGCTGAAAGACTATGCCATAACCAGAAAACCAGCAATATAAGTCTTATAAAATGCGTAAAATCGCTAAAACCAGCACTTTAATGCTGATTTAAACTGAAAAGGTGCTCCTGCGCCCACAAAAAAGCCGGACACCAGGCCCGGCTTTTCGTCACACCTGCGGGATCAGAAACAATCCAGCGGCATATCCAGCGTGGTGCGATCCGCGCTGCGCAGCACGTCTGCCAGTGCCATCGGCTTGGGCAGTTCGTAACGCAGGAAGTAGTCGCAGGCGTTGAGCTTGCCCTGATAGAAGCTCGCCGGGCGCTCGCCGCCGTTCTGCAGGCCACGCAGGGCAGCCTGGGCCTGGCGCAGCCAGAGCCAGCCGACGACCAGATGGCCGAAGCACTCCATGTACAGGTAGGCGTTGGCCAGGGCTCGATCCGGGTCGCTCTTCTTCATCGCCTGCAGCGCGTCGGTGATGCCTTCGACGGTGTTCAGCGCAGTGCTCAGCAGCTCGGCATTGGCTTTCAGCTCGGCGACGCTGCCGCACTCGGCCAGGGTGGCGCGGATGCGGGTCAGCAGGCTTTGGTAGAAACGGCCACCGGCCATGCTCACCTTGCGGCCCAGCAGATCCTGCCCCTGAATACCGTGGGTGCCTTCGTGGATCGGGTTCAGGCGGTTGTCGCGGTAGAACTGCTCGACCGGGTATTCGCGGGTATAGCCGTAGCCACCATGCACCTGAATCGCCAGGCTGTTGGCTTCCAGGCAGAACTGCGACGGCCAGGATTTGACGATCGGTGTAAGCAGGTCGAGCAAACCAGCAGCTTCTTCGCGCGCTGCGGCATCCGGTGCGTGCTTCTTCTCGTCAACCAGGGTCGAGGAGAACAGGCACAGCGACAGACCACCCTCAACGAAGGCTTTCTGCGCCAGCAGCAGACGACGAATGTCGGCGTGCTGCACCAGTGGGATCATTGGCGTAGCCGGATCACGCTCGGCCAGACCACGGCCCTGGGTTCGCTCGCGGGCGTATTCCAGCGCGTGCAGGTAACCGGTGTAACCCAGCATGACCGAACCCAGACCTACGCCGATGCGCGCCTCGTTCATCATGTGGAACATGCCGGCCAGACCGTTGTGCGGCTCGCCGACCAGATAGCCGACCGCCCCGCCCTTCTCACCGAAGTTAAGCATGGTGGAGGTGGTGCCGCGGTAACCCATCTTGTGGATCAGACCCGCCAGTTGAACGTCGTTGCGCTCGCCGAGGCTGCCGTCGTCGTTGACCAGGAACTTGGGCACGATAAACAGCGAGATGCCCTTGGCACCGGGCGGTGCATCCGGCAGCTTGGCCAGCACCAGGTGCACGATGTTCTCGCTCAGCTCGTGATCACCGGCGGAGATGAAGATCTTGTTGCCACTGATGCGGTAGGTGCCATCGTCCTGCGGGACAGCGCGGGACTTGATGTCGCCCAGCGAGGAGCCGGCGTGCGGCTCGGTCAGGCACATGGTGCCGAAGAAGCGGCCGGCCATCATCGGCTCGGCGTAACGCTGCTTCTGCTCGTCGGTGCCGTGGGCCATGATCAGGTTGCAGGCGGCGATGGTCAGACCGGCATAGGCCTGAGTGCTGACGTTGGCGCCCTTGATCAGGCCGATACAGGTCTGGGCAACGGCCGCCGGCAGCTGCATGCCGCCACGCTCGTAATCCTGCGAGGCAGCCATCAGGCCGGTGTCGCGCAGCACGGCCAGCGCCTCGGAGACCTCCGGGCGAATCACGACCTTGCCGTTTTCAAAACGCGGTTCGTCTTCATCGCACAGGCGGTTGTGCGGTGCGAAGGTTTCGCTCGCGACCTTCAGCGCCAGCTCGATGGCGGCATCAAAGGTATCGCGGCTGTGGTCTTCGTAACGCGGGAATTGGGTAAAGCGCTCGATATCCAGCATTTCATAGAGCAGAAACGCCAGATCGTCGGTGTTGATGATTTTCTGGGACACGGAAAATTCCTCTGGAATTTTTAGCTACAAGCGCCAAGCCTCAAGCGGCAAGCCAAGCCCGAAAAGCGAAACCCGAGCATGGCCCGGGTTTGCTTGCAGCTTACGGCTTGAAGCTTGCGGCTGGGATCAGACGATCTCGAACAGACCGGCTGCGCCCTGGCCACCGCCGATGCACATGGTGACAACCACGTACTTGACGCCGCGGCGCTTGCCTTCGATCAGCGCGTGGCCGGTCAGGCGGGAGCCGGTTACACCGTAGGGGTGACCGATGGCGATGGAGCCACCGTTGACGTTCAGGTTCTCGGCCGGGATGCCCAGACGGTCACGGCAGTAGACAACCTGAGAAGCGAAGGCTTCGTTCAGTTCCCACAGACCGATATCGTCCATGGTCAGGCCATTACGCTGCAGCAGGCGCGGGATGGCGAAGACCGGGCCGATGCCCATTTCGTCAGGCTCGCAACCGGCAACGGCGAAACCGCGGAAGATACCCATCGGCTCAACGTTCAGCTGTTCGGCAACCTTGCTGTTCATCACGGTGCAGACAGACGCGCCGTCAGACAACTGGCTGGCGTTACCGGCGGTGATGAAGTTGCCCGGGCCACGGACCGGCTGCAGGGAGGACAGGCCTTCCAGAGTGGTGCTCGGACGGTTGCACTCGTCACGATCCAGAACCACTTCCTGGTCAGTGATTTCGCCGGTTTCCTTGTTCTGGACCTTCATGATGGCCTTGAACGGTACGATTTCGTCGGCGAACTTGCCGCTCTGCTGACCGGCGGCAACACGCTGCTGGCTCAGCAGGGAGTACTCGTCCTGGGACTCGCGGCTGACGTTGTAGCGCTGGGCTACGATGTCGGCGGTCTCGATCATGGACAGGTACAGTTCCGGCTTATTCTTCATGATCCACTCGTTGGTGCCGTGGAACATGTTGATCTTGTCGTTCTGGCACAGGCTGATGGACTCAACGCCACCGGCAACGATGGCCGGGATCTTTTCGCTGACAACACGCTGGGCAGCGATGGCGATGGACTGCAGACCGGAGCTGCAGAAACGGTTCAGCGACATACCGGCAGTGGTAACCGGCAGACCGCCACGGATGGCAGCCAGACGCGCCATGTTCTTGCCCTGGGCGCCTTCGTGGAAGGTGGCACCGAGGATCACGTCTTCAACCAGCGCCGGGTCGATACCTGCGCGCTTGACCGCTTCTTCAATGACGAAGCCGGCCATGTCAACACTGTGGGTGTTGTTCAGTGCGCCGCGATAGGATTTGCCCAGGCCGGTACGGGCCGTAGATACGATAACTGCGTCTGTCATGTTGTTGCTCCTGTTGAAATTCAAGTACATCAGCCTGCAGCCGGGGTTATCCCTCAGCCCGGCTGGCCCTGCTGTTCACCCCAGCGTGTCAGCGTGTCCCGTGCCTCCCGGTAGGGTTTGAGCCCCATGGCCAGAAGGATGATGGCGCCCACGGTAATCACGCTGGCAACGATGAATATGGAATAACGGATCGCCATGTCGTCCTGGAACACGTAGTCGGTGAACAGCGCGACGGCGGTCGGACCAATACCCAGACCGATCAGGGTAATGGTGAACAGATAGATGGCCGAGGCCTGACCACGCATGGCGTTGGGCATGACCTCCTGAATCGCCGCCGGTGCGACACCGAACGGCATGGCGACCGTGAATACGTTAAAGAACATGATGGTCCACAGCAGCGGCATATTGTCGACCAGATACACCACGTTGCACAGCAGGGTCAGGATAGCCGAGAGCAGACCAACCCGCATGTTGGCATCGCGGCAGCCGCGGTGGGCAAGAAAGTCGGCGAGACGCCCGCCGAATACAATCCCCAGAGACCCGGCAACCATCACCAGCGAGCCGTAGTAGACACCGACTTCGCCCGGGGTCAGCCCGTGGTTGCGAATAAAGAAGGTCGGAATCCAGGCCGAGGCGCCGTAGGAAGCAAACGACAGACAGGCAAAACCGAAGTTATGGCACAGCACCGCCTTGCGAATACCCATCAGGTAACGGCCCACGTCCTTCAGCGGCACGGCGACGCCGGCACCAATACCCTTGCGGGACGGCTCCTTGATCGCCAGCAGCACCAGGCAGAACAGCAGGCCTGCGGCACCCAGCACCAGGAAAATCAGTTGCCAGGGGCGGACTTCACCCAGCAGCGGCAGCACCATCGGGCCTTGCGCGTTAGCCCAGGTCACCACCAGGCCACCGAGCAAAAATGCAGCGCCAGCCCCCAGATAAATACCCATGGCATAGACACTGATGGCCGTTGCGCGACGATTGGCCGGGAAACTGTCGGCGATCAGCGAATAGGCGGCCGGAGACAGCGCTGCTTCCCCTGCGCCCACACCAATGCGACCAACGATGAAATGCCAGTACTGCTGCGCCAGACCGCAGAACGCGGTCATCAGACTCCACACGGCCACGCCCGCGGCGATCAGGCCGCGGCGGCTCTTGGAGTCGGCAATCCGCCCCAGCGGAATACCGGCTACAGTGTAGAAAACGGCAAATGACAGACCCATCAGCAGGCTCATTTCAGTATCGGAAATCTGCAGATCCTGGCGAATAGGCCCAACCAGCAGGTTCAGAATCTGGCGATCTACAAAGGACAGAACATAGGCAACCAGCAAAATACTGACCGTCAGCCAGGCTCGTTTGGGCGACGGATAACTATTATTCTCGTCCACGCTATGCTCCATTTTTTGTAGTTGGAATTATCAGCAGGACGAGACTATCAGGTTCGCACAGCGAAAGTCGATTTCGAAATACAGCGATCAGCAACCTCAATGCGTGTCTATCACCGGAGGCTATGTATTGTTCAAACAGTTTCCGCAGCTCTCTGAAAAGGCCCTTGCACCATGAGCTCACCCCTAATCATGGTCGGTGCCGGCCATGCCCACCTGATCGCCCTGCGCGGCTGGATTGAACAGGGTTATCAGGTTCCGCCCGGCAGCATACTCATCTCGCCGGAACCCCATGCCTGGTACTCCGGCATGATGCCTGGCATGCTGGCCGGCCGCTGGCAGGCAGAGCAATGCCGTATTGCACTGGCACCGCTCTGTGACGCCACAGGTCTGACCCTGCACATCGGGCGGCTGGCGCATCTTGACGCCGACAACCGGCTGCTGGAGCTGGACAGCGGGGAGCAATTGCGCAGCACGGTAGTGTCCATCAACAGCGGTGCAATCAATCCGGCGCCGCCCGACAATGACCAGAGCCTTGCCGTCATCGGCGCCAAACCCTTTGCCGATCTGTTCCATTACTGGCAGACATGGCAGGCCGGCGACAGCCCGGAGAAGCTGGTGATTCTGGGCGGCGGCGCAGCCGCGGTAGAGCTGGCTCTGGCGCTGCAAAAGGCTCTGCCCCGCAGTCAGCTGACGCTGCTGTGCGCATCCCGGCTGCTCGCCGGGCACCCAGCCGGAGCTGCGCGCACGACCCGATCCCTGTTTGCCCAGCGCGGTATCACGCTGCACGAGAATATTGCTGTCACGGCAATCGAGCGCGGCAGCCTGAGATCGGCAGATGCCCCGCCGGTTGCCGCTGACGCGGTCATCCTGGCTACCGGTACCGCACCGGCCGCCTGGCAGCCTCAAAGCGGGCTGGCGACCGACAAGGCCGGATTCATCAGCATTGATGCCACATTGCAGAGCACCTCGCATCCGCAGATCTTTGCCAGCGGCGACTGTGCGGCGCTGGCCGGCTGTCCTCACTCCGGCGTTTACGCCGTACGCCAGGGGCCGATACTGGGCGCGAATCTGCGCGCCCAATTGCAAGGTGGTCCGCCACAGCTGCGCTTTGAGCCCCAGCCCAGAGCCCTCGCCCTGCTGGCCACCGCAGACCGGCAGGCCCTGGCCTGTTATGGACCTCTGGCGCTGCGCAGTCGCGCGGCGCTGTGGCTGAAGAACAGGCTCGACACCGACTTCATGCGCAGCCTGCAGCTTGACTGCCCCCCAGGCTGACAGCGGGCCAAGACCAAAGATCAATTGTCGGTACCCGAGACAAATGGCTAAATGAGGCTGAATCGACCAGAACAAGAACAATACTGGGCATTGCGCCCTTGAATGGACCTCTGCTTATGCACACCGGATTTATCGGCAAAGCGATTCTCGCCCTGCTGCAACTGGGCACCCTTGGCTGGCTTTACTACAGCGCCGGCGTTGACATCCTGGCGCCCGCGCTGATCCTCGCCGTGCTGCCCTGGATCGGGCTGCCCTGGTTTTATCCGCCCTCCGACCCGTCATCGGTGATCGAGCCATCAGCCAGCACAACGGGCAGCGCCGATCTCAGCGCGCGCCTGTCCCGCGCTACCAGCCAGAACGCCATTGCCGCGGCCGAGGTCGCGCACTCGGTCGAGCAATTGCGCCAGCGCCAGCAGTCACAGCTGCTGGCGATTCGACAGGTGACCGACAGCGCCCAGCAGATAGCCGCCGAGGTCGACGCTACCAGCCGTTATGCCGAGCGCGCCGACGGCGCCGCCGAGCAAGCGCGCAGCCGCAGCCAGCAGGGCCGCGACGCACTGGACCAGGCCACCCAGGTGATGCACCAGTTGGCCAGCCAGACTGACGCAGCCAACACGGTGCTCAACGAACTCAATGCCCAGACCACCCGGATCGTACAGGTCACCGAGGTAATCGACTCCATTGCCAGCCAGACCAACCTGCTCGCTCTCAACGCCGCCATCGAAGCCGCCCGTGCAGGAGACATGGGCCGTGGTTTCGCCGTCGTCGCCGATGAGGTCAGAGCACTGGCCGCCCGCACCGCCTCCTCCACCTCTGAAGTCGCCGATATCATTGAACGCATGCATCAGCAGAGTCAGCGGGTAAATGCCGACTTTGCCGCGCTGGTCGAGCAGGTCCAGGGCGGCGTCAGCCTGATTGAAAGTGCCGCCGGCCAGCTGGAAGAAATCAGCACCCAGGGTGACGAGGTAAAGGCCGTTACCGGGCAGATCGCCGACAGCAGCCTGACCAATCGTGACCAGCTGGCCAACCTGAGCAGCGCGCTGGAGCAGGTACGCAGCGATATCGAACAGAGTGATGAGCAAACCCGACGCCTTGGCGGCGAAGCGATCAACCTGGTGTCGCTGGCCGAACAGGTCAGTGAGATGCTGGCTGATGTCGCCCTGGACGAATACCACCAACGCTTCTTCGATGCCGCACAGCAAACCGCCAGCGCCATTGCCGCGAGATTTGAGGCGGATCTGGCCAGCGGCAAGATCCAGCGCAGCGCGCTATTTGACCGTAACCTGAAACTCATCCCCGGCAGCAACCCGGCCCGCTACAACAGCGCTTTCGACAGCTACACCGATCAGGTGCTGCCAGCCATTCAGGAGCCGCTCCTGCAACAGCACCCGGAACTGGTCTATGCCATCGCGGCCATTCCCTCGGGCTATGTGCCGACCCACAACCAGCGCTTCAGCAAGCAACCCACCGGCGACGTGCAGCACGACACCCTGCACTGCCGCAGCAAGCGACTGTTTGATGATCCGACCGGCCGGCGTTGCGGCAGCCATGAGCAAACCCTGCTGCTGCAGACCTACAAACGGGATACCGGCGAGGTGATGCACGATCTGTCAGTGCCTATCATGGTGAATGGTGAGCATTGGGGCGGGCTGCGGCTGGGGTACAAGCCGGAACAGTAACGACTGACCGGATGCTTTGTCGGGTAAAACACGGGGGAAGAGGCTATGGCGCTGTTTCGTACGTATCTATTGGCAATAATACTGGGGCTGGTGACATACACCATGCTGGTCGGAATGGAGCATGGCTGGAACCTGCTGCCGATTTTCTTTGGCAATATCGTCGAAATGAGCTGGCAAGGGCAGTTCAACCTCGACTTCATGTCATTCCTCAGTTTGTCTGCTATCTGGGTAGCCTGGCGCCACCAGTTCTCGGGCTCCGGTATTGTGCTGGGCATTCTGGCATTTTTTGGTGGAATGCTGTTTCTTGCCGCCTATTTGCTTTGGGCAAGTGGACAGGCCTCAGGTGACACCAAGGTGCTGCTGCTCGGCCGTGAGCGGGCAAAATCCGTCTAGCACCAATCGCAGCCTCCAGGCCGGCGCCGCCGTACCGGCGGTCGCTGACAGGGCGATGGTGGCGAAGCCTTCGGCGTTCACCACCCTACCCGGCTTCGCACCCGACCGTAGGGTGGATTCAGCGCAGCGTATCCACCATAAGCGTACTTGGCAGGATAGTGGCGAAACGCTGGGTATGTGTTAATCAGGCCGCCGAGTGCAGCGGGCCTTCCAGCCGTCGGGTAACGGCATCGGCGCAGGTCTCGCGACGCAGACTGTCAAACAACGCGCGCGCTTCAGGGTAATGCTGGCCGAGCATGGCCAACCATTGTTTCAGCCGGCCCGGCGCGTGACGATCTACTACCCGCAGCCGAGTCTGACGGAAGAAGTCACCGAGCCAGGGCCACAGTTCATCCCAGCCAAGCACGGCCTCGCCGGCATCCTGCAGAATGCGCAACCCCAGGTCCGGGCAGCGCACCAGTCCACGCCCGATCATCACGGCATCACAGCCACTGACTTCACGAATGCGGCGGTAGTCCTCGGTGCTCCACACCTCACCATTGGCAATCACCGGTACGTCTACCGCTTCGCGGATACGCGCCAGCCACTCCCAATGGGCCGGCGGCTTGTAGCCTTCCACCTTGGTGCGCGCATGCACGGTAATCTCGCTGGCGCCGCCGTCAGCCAGCGCCTGCGCGCATTCCAGCGTCTGGCTGGTATCGGTCAGGCCCAAGCGCATCTTGGCGGTCACGGGAATATGCGCCGGTGTTGCCGCGCGCACGCTGGCAACAATCTCGCGCAGCAACTCGGGTTCGGTCAGCAGCGCCGCACCGCCACGATGACGGTTGACCGTCTTGGCCGGGCAGCCGAAGTTGAGGTCAATTGCCGGCGCATCCATCGACGCCAGCAGCGCCGCGTTCTCCCCCATCCAGCGCACATCCGAGCCGAGCAATTGCGGGCGCACCGGCACACCGGCGCGGGTCCGCCAGCCGTGTTCGCTCTCCGGTACGCTGCGGCGAATGGTGGCGACGTTGAGCAGCCCTTCGGTCACGCGAATGAACTCGCTCACGCACCAGTCGATGCCGCCGATGCGGGTCAGCACATCGCGCATTGGTGCATCGGCCAGCCCCTCCATCGGGGCCAGCACGACCGGGCCGTTTATCCGCTCAAGGCTGTTCATGCGCTCGGGGCCGCTCATGCGCTGATGCCATGCTCGGCCAGCATGTCGAGCAGCTGCTGTTCGGTCCAGACGTTCACACCCAGCTGCTCGGCCTTGGCCAGCTTGCTGCCGGCACCGGGCCCGGCGACAACGCAATGGGTCTTGGCCGACACGCTGCCGGCGACCTTGGCACCGAGGCTTTCCAGATGCCCTTTGGCAACATCGCGCGACATGGCTTCCAGCGTGCCGGTCAGCACCCAGGTCTGCCCCGCCAGCAACAACCCGCCGGAGGTCTCCGCGCGGGGGCTTTGCCAGTGCATGCCGAAGTCGCGCAGCTGCTGCTCGACAGCTTCGGCGCCGGCGCGCAGGGCCTCGTTCTGGAAATACTCGCGCAGCGCCTTGATTGCCTTGTCGTTCAGGCGCTCGACCTGCTTCAGGTCCAGCCAGTCAGCGTTGACAATCCTTTCCAGACTGCCGAACTGGCTCGCCAGCCGCTCGGCGCCGGTATTGGCGATGCCCGGAATATTCAGTCGCGCCAGAAAATCGGCCAGCGAGACGCAAGCAGCAAACTCGGCGCCCAACTCACCCGGCTCCTCAGGCGTTACGCCGCGTTCCAGCAGTTGATCAATCACCTGACGGTTGTGCGCATCGGCAAAGAACGAATGAATCTCGTGCGCGACTTCCAGCCCCACATCCGGCAGATAGACCAGCACCTCAGGCAAGGCACGCTCGATGCGCTCCAGCTTGCCCAGCGCACGCGCCAGCAGTTTGGCGGTCTCTTCTCCCACATCCGGAATGCCAAGGGCATAGATGAAACGAGCCAGCGTCGGCTTCTTGCTGGCCTGAATGGCGGTCAGCAGATTGGTCGTCGACAGCTCGGCAAACCCCTCCAGTGCCAGCACCTGTTCAAAGGTCAGCCGGTAAAGGTCTGCCGGGGACGCCACCAGCCCGGTATCTACCAGTTGCTCGACGCTCTTCTCGCCCAGCCCGTCGATATCCATGGCGCGGCGTGAAACGAAGTGAATGATCGACTGCTTGAGCTGCGCCTGACAGGTCAGACGGCCAACACAGCGGTAGACCGAGCCTTCGCTGGTGGTCGAACCCGATTTGCCGCGCTTGACCAGCTGGGTGCGCTCCACCGCAGAGCCACACACCGGGCACGCCGTTGGCACCTCGACCGGACGCGCATCGGCCGGGCGACGCTCGGCAACTACCTGCATCACCTGCGGGATCACGTCACCGGCGCGGCGGATGATCACGGTATCGCCGATCATCACACCCAGCCGTGCGACTTCATCCATGTTGTGCAGCGTCGCGTTGGACACGGTTACACCTGCTACCTGAACGGGCTTCAGCCGTGCCACCGGCGTCACCGCACCGGTGCGGCCAACCTGAAACTCAACATCCAGCAGCTCGGTCAGCTCTTCCATTGCCGGGAACTTGTGGGCAATCGCCCAGCGCGGCTCACGGGCGCGAAAACCCAGCTCGCGCTGGTAGCTCAGCTGATTGACCTTGAACACCACGCCGTCGATCTCGTATTCCAGCCCGGCGCGGCGCTCGCCGATATCGCGGTAGTAATCCAGGGTGCCGTCCACGCCCTTCACCAGCTTCAATTCACGGCTGATCGGAATCCCCCAGCCCTTGAACGCCTGCAAAATAGCGTACTGATTATCGGGCAGCTCGCCGTCGACGCGGCCAAAGCCATAGCAGCAAAACTCCAGCGGGCGGCTGGCGGTAATGGTCGGGTCAAGCTGGCGCAGGCTGCCGGCTGCAGCGTTACGCGGGTTGGCGAAGGTTTTGCTGCCCGCCTCGCGCGCACGCTCATTCAACGCCTCAAAGCCGGCCTTGCTCATGAACACTTCGCCGCGCACTTCCAGCACGGCAGGCCAGCCCTCGCCACGCAGCTTGAGCGGAATATTGCGAATGGTGCGTACGTTGGTGGAAATGTCTTCGCCAGTTGTGCCGTCGCCACGGGTAGCGCCGCGCACCAACAGCCCGTTCTCGTAAAGCAGACTGACCGCGAGGCCATCCAGTTTAGGCTCGCAGCAGTACTCGACCTCCGCCCCACCACCAAACAGGTCGCCAGCCGGCAGGTCCAGCCCTTCACGCACCCGGCGGTCAAAATCAAGCATGTCCTGCTCGGCAAAGGCGTTGCCCAGGCTGAGCATCGGCACTTCATGCCTGACCTCACCGAAGCCCGATGCAGGCGCACCACCCACCCGCTGGGTCGGCGAGTCGGGGGTGATCAGATCAGGGTGCTCCGCCTCGATTGCCTTGAGTTCGTTAAACAGCCGATCGTACTCGGCGTCCGGCACTGCAGGCTCGTCGAGGACGTAGTAGCGGTAATTGTGCTGCGCGATTTCCTCACGCAGGGCAAGGGCGCGTTCGGCTGGAGTGGCGTGCTGGGGCATGTGCGGTCGCTGGGCTGGGAGTTCGGGACATATTCTAACCGAACCAAAGCTGCAAGCTACAAGCTGCAAGCAAACCCGGTCCGAGCGCGGATTCTGGTTTTAGCTTGCAGCTTGAAACTTGTGACTTGCAGCTAGCGAAGCGCCCTACGGGCGCTGCGCTTAACGCCGTTGGCTGTAGTTCAGCCGCTCGAATTCGGCGATACGCTGACGATAGTGCTCAATGGTCTGGGCGGTCAGGACGCTGCGTTGCTCGTCTTTCAGATCACCGCCCAGTTCGTGAGACAGTTTGCGTGCGGCGGCGATCATCAGATCCAGTGCCTGCTTGGGATGGCGCGGGCCTGGCAGGCCCATGAAGAAACTGACTGCGCGGACGTGGCTCTGGTCCAGCTCGTCCAGATCAAACACGCCCGGCTTGAGCGCGTTGGCCATGGAGAACAGCACATCACCATTACCACTCATGCTTTCATGACGATGGAAGATATTCATATCGCCATAGCGCAGACCACTTTCGAGAATGCTCTGGTGCAGCGCAGAACCGGGAAAGCCCTGTTCGTCACGAGCAACCACGTTGATTACCAGCACCAGCTCCACCGGCAGGCTTTGCTGCTCAGGCTTCGGTGCAGACTCACTGGTGGCCGGCTTGGCGGCGGGTTTGCTCTTGTTGCGCGGTTCCGCGACGACGGGATCAACCAGCACCGGCGGCTCGTCCAGATCCAGACCAACCTGCTCGGGTTCGTGCCACTTTTCGTCATCGATGGAGACCGGCGTGTCCGGTTTGTCGTCGCCAAAGGACGGCTCAGCACGCTCCTGGCGGTTGACGACACGCGGTGGCCCGAGCAGCTCGTCGTTGCCTTCCTCGGGGAGGTCGGCAAGATTGCGTTCGAGTTTGAAGCGAATTTTTGATCGCCCACCCATGCGCCGCCAGCCATCAAACAGAATGCCGGCGATCACCAGCAGGCCAATGATGAAAAGCCACTCACGCAAACCGAAATCCATGAATACCCATTCCTGTCGTCACTTTGCTGATCGGGCGGTTGACTGTCCGCCTCTCGTCTGGCCGGATGCTAGCACGGCCGCCATCAAAACTACACTGCCGCCAACGCAGCCGCCTCTTCCACATCCACTGTGACCAGCCTGGAGCAGCCTGGTTCATGCATGGTGACCCCCATCAACTGATCGGCCATTTCCATGGCGATCTTGTTGTGGGTGATGTAGATGAACTGCACCCGCGCCGACATCTCCTTCACCATACGCGCATAACGGCCGACGTTGGCGTCATCCAGCGGCGCATCCACCTCGTCGAGCATGCAGAACGGTGCCGGGTTGAGCTGGAAGATAGAGAACACCAGGGCAATCGCCGTCAGCGCCTTTTCTCCGCCGGACAGCAGGTGAATGGTGCTGTTCTTCTTGCCCGGCGGGCGCGCCATGATGGCAACGCCGGTATCGAGCAAGTCATCGCCAGTCAGCTCCAGATAGGCGTGACCGCCGCCAAACACCTTGGGAAACAGCGTCTGCAGCCCCTGATTGACCTTGTCGAAGGTCTCCTTGAAGCGAGCGCGGGTCTCCCGGTCGATCTTGCGAATAACCTGCTCAAGCGTACTGAGCGCTTCTTCCAGATCGGCATTTTGCGCATCCAGATAGCGTTTGCGCTCTGACTGCTGGTCGTATTCTTCGATGGCCGCCAGGTTGATCGCGCCCAGACGCTGGATACGCGCATCCAACTGCGCCAGTTGCTGCTCCCAATCGCCTTCGTTAGCGCCCTGCGGCAGTGTTGCCAGCACGCCGTGCAGATCGTAACCGGCCTCGGTCAACTGCTCCTGCAGACCCTGACGGCGGGTTTGCAGATCGCGGGCGTTGAGCCGCTGTTCATCCAGTTGGGTGCGCAGCACCTGCGCCTGTTGCTCAGCCTGCACGCGGCGAGTTTCCTGCGCGCGCATTTGCTGGTCGACCCCTTCCAGCGCCTGACGGGCCGCGCTGAGCTCCTGCTCGACCGCAATGCGCTGCTCCAGCAGGGTTTCCAGCTCGATGCGCTGGTCATCTTCCGGCGCCTGACTTTCTTCCAGCGTCATGCGCAGCTGCTCACGGCGCTCGGACAGCCGCTCAGCCTGCACCTGCTGCCGTTCCAGCCCCTGCCGGGTGCTTTTCAACTGCGCATTGAGTGACTGCGCGCGCAGCGCCAGTTGATGGGCACGGTCTTTTTGCTGACGGGACTGCTGGCGGGCGAGGTCCAGGGTTTCACGCGCAAGATCACGCTGCTGCAGCAATTCTTCACGCCGGCCGGTGTCTTCGGCCATGCTGTCCAGCGCCGCCTGCAGAGTCAGCCGAGCTTCACCGATCTGCTCCAGTTCGTCGCTGCGCTGGCGTTTGAGTTCTTCCAGATCTTCGCTGATGCGCTGACGGCGGGCGTTGATCTGCTCGAGACGCACCTGACGCGCCGACCACTGCGCCTTGAGTTCGCCCTGCTGACGACCGGTACCAGCCAGCGTCTGCTGCAACGTATCACGTTCAAGCTCCAGGCGACGCAGCGCTTCACGCAACTGATCGACCTTCTCCTGCCCCGACTCCAGCGCGGCCTGCTGCTCATCCAGGCTGGCCTGCAACTGTTCCATCTCCTGCTGACGGGCCAACACGCCGGTTTCACTGGCCTCGCCACGGCGGAACCGTAACCAGTTGGGACCCACCCAATGGCCTTCGCGGGTAATAAAGGATTCGTGCGCGGCCAGGGTCGCGCGCGCGCTCAGCGCCTGCGCCAGACTTTCTGCCGGGCGAATGCTGGCCAGCCAGGGGCTCAAGTCCAGACCGCTGCTGACCTTGTCCAGCAGGCTGCCAGGTGCGCTGACCGACTCGCCGCCGCGCTGCAGCAGACGCACGCTGCCCTGTTCGAAACTGGCCAGCGCGACGTCCAGCTGATCAAGATCATCCAGCGCGATGGCCTGCAGATCATCCGCCAATACCGCCTCGACCGCACGCTCCCAGCCACTCTCGACCTGCAGCTGCTCGGCCAGCAGGCCGTGGCCCTGTACGCCCTGGCCTGCCAACCAGTCACCGACGTCGCTGCCCTTGGCCAGGGCTGCCTGCTGCAACGCTTCAAGCGAAGCCAGACGGCCACTGCCACGCTGCAGTTCACCGCGGTGAATATCCTGTTCCTGCTGCAGGGCGTTCAGTGTCTCGCGATCCTGCTGCAGGCGTTCACTGACGTCGGCGAGCTTCAATTGATCCGTTTCGCTGCGCAGCTCCAGCTCGGCCAGCTGTTCGGCCAATTCGGCCAATTCGTCATCCAGCGAGCCGGCGTTCAGCCCGCTGCGTTCGTCTTCCAGGCGCTGGATGCGCTCGCCGAGCCGTTCGACCGACTGCTCCATATGACGGATGCGCGACTGCTCCACCTCGGCCTGCTGACGCGGTTCGGCCGCGCGCTGGTTGAACTGGTCCCAAGCGCTCTGCCAGTTCTGCATGGAGTCTTCGGCACTTTGCAGCGTGATGGCGATGTCTTCTTCGGCGGCGCCGGCCATCTCCAGCTCGGGTTCAATGCCATCGAGCTCCGCCTGCAGGTCTGCCAGCAGGGCTTCGTCCTGGGTCAGATGGCTCTGCGCTTCCTGCCAGGCCTGATCGGTTTCTTCAATGTCGCTGTGCAGCTGACGCTGACGATCACGGTTGAACTGCAGAATCTGCTCGATGCGGCTGATATCGGCACCGACGCTGTAATACTGGGCCTGTACCCGGTTGAAGGTCTCGGTCAGGTCGCTGTGCTGATCACGCTGTTTTTCGATCTCACTGTCGGCGTTGCGCTGTTCGGCAATCAGCGCCTCCAGCGCCACCTCAAGGTCGCGTACCCGGTGCTCACGCTGGCCCACCTGCTCGTTCAGCGTCTGCCAGCGCAGCGCCTGCAGCTGCGCCTTCAGCTGCCGCTCTTCAGCCTTGTATTCCTTGTACTTCTCGGCCGCCTGCGCCTGCCGATGCAAATGCGCGAGCTGGCGCTCCAGCTCCTCGCGCAGATCGGTCAGGCGCGACAGATTCTCGTGGGTGCGGCGAATGCGATTCTCGGTCTCGCGGCGGCGATCCTTGTAGCGGGAGATACCGGCAGCTTCTTCGATAAACAGCCGCAGGTCTTCCGGCTTGGCTTCGATCAGGCGGGAAATCATGCCCTGCTCGATGATCGAGTAGCTGCGCGGCCCGAGGCCGGTGCCCATGAAGATATCGGTAATGTCGCGGCGGCGGCACTTGGTGCCGTTGAGGAAATACTGGTTCTGCGCTTCGCGGGTGACCTTGCGGCGAATGGATATCTCGTTGTAACCGGCGTATTCGCCCTGCAAAGTGCCGTCACTGTTGTCGAACACCAGTTCGATAGACGCCTGGCCGACCGGTTTGCGCGAGTTGGAACCGTTGAAGATGACGTCGGTCATCGACTCGCCACGCAGGTTCTTGGCCGAACTTTCGCCCATGACCCAGCGCACCGCGTCGATGATATTGGACTTGCCACAGCCGTTCGGCCCGACCACCGCGCCCATGTTGGTCGGGAAGTAGACCGTCGTTGGATCAACGAAGGATTTGAAGCCGGCCAGCTTGATGCACTTGAGTCGCATTGAGGGGCATATCCTTGCACTGCCGTGTCGCAGGTCGAACCGACCAGCAAACCCGCATTTTTACCCGGTCTGCGCGCCCATGAGAAGCCCCTTGGGGCAATTCGCTGGCCTGATGCAGCCGCTTGCGGCACACTTTCAGCGCCGCACCATACAGGGATACCGGAACGATCATGGCCGCAGAACCTCGCCTCGACAGTCTCTACAGCAAAATCATGAACGAAGAAGACGCCCGGGTCTGCAAGGACATCCCCGACTCAGCCTGCTCGGACGTGCCGCAAAACTTCTTTCTGCAGGTGCTGGCCAATACCCTGACCAGCCTGGGCGACACCCTGACCAACCCGAAAACCACCCTCGCCTGGCTGCTCGGCGTGGTCGGTGCGCCGGTTGCGCTGATCGCCTGGCTGGTGCCGATTCGCGAGTCCGGCTCAATGCTGCCGCAACTGCTGATCGCCGCCTGGATTCGTCGCCTGCCCTATCGGCGCGGCGTCTGGGTATGCGGCAGCCTGCTGCAGGCAGCGGCGTTGCTGGCCATGGGCGCGGTGGCGTGGTTCTTTGAGGGGGCGCTGGCGGGCGGGCTGATCATTGCCTGCCTGATCGTTTTCAGTCTGGCCCGTGGGCTGTGCTCGGTGGCCAGCAAGGATGTGATCGGCAAGACCGTCCCCAAGACCCGCCGAGGCCGGCTTAACGGCCTGGCGACCAGCCTGTCCGGGTGGCTGGCTCTGGCCTTCGGGGTCTACTGCCTGATCTATCCGCCAAATGACGACGATATGCTGTTCTACGCCGCATTGCTGATCGGCGCAGCACTGCTCTGGATGCTCGCGGCGCTGGTTTACCGGCGCATCGACGAGGCCCCCGGTGCGACCGAGGGCGGCGGCAACGCCTTCAGCCACGCGCTCGGCAACATCAGCCTGTTGCGCGACGACGCACCCTTCCGGCGCTTTGTTGTCACCCGGGCGCTGCTGCTGTGTTCGGCGCTGTCGGCGCCCTACTACGTGGTACTTGCCCGAGATGTGGAGAGCGGTTTTGGCATGCTGGGTGCCTTTCTGGTTGCCAACGGCCTGGCCAGCAGTCTGAGCGCGGGCGTGTGGGGGCGGATGTCGGATGCGTCGAGTCGTCAGGTGCTGATTCGCGCCGCGCTGCTGGCGAGCCTGCTGGGGCCGCTGGTGATTGCTGTTGATCGCTGGGCCAACCTGCCCGACGCGCTGCATGCCTGGCTGTTTCCGCTGGCGTTCTTCGTGCTCGGTATTGCCCACGCCGGCGTGCGGGTCGGTCGCAAGACCTATGTACTGGACATGGCCGGCGGCAACAAACGTACGGACTATGTTTCGGTCGGCAACAGCGTCATTGGCCTGATCCTGCTTGCCACCGGGTTGTTCGGCCTGCTCAGCGGTTTGATCGGCGCGGCAGGCATGCTGTTGCTGCTCTCGGCCATCGGCCTGCTTGGCGCGCTGCTGGCAACCACGCTACCCGAAGTACAACAGGGCTGAAAGCACAGCAGGACTGAATCAGAGGGCCTGAATCCAGTCGCGGGCGGCAGCTGCCTCACTGGTCGGAAAGACCTTTACCTCGACGCCCGGAATCAGACGGTCAGCCAGGCCAACCATCACTTCGAGCCAGCGCTGATCCGTTACAACAGCCTCGCGCTCGAAACGGTTCCAGTGACTGATGCCGTATTTCAGATCCTTGTACAGGGCTTCAACCGACATACCCTCAAAGGCCGGCATTTCGACATAGATCCGCGCTCTGGGGTGTTCCTGCAGTTTGGCTTCAACTACCGCAAGCATCTGCTCCAGCATCTCGCCGGTGATCTTGCCTTCGATGCGAAAGCCCAACACCTTGTCGTTGGCGAAGGGAATCAGGGTGAACATGGCGACCGCCTCCTGTATGACCGGCCCGTGGCAGGGCCATGCCAAATTGGACAACAGGAAACGGGGCATGACTCCCGGCCGGACAGCCGGGAGCCTGGACAGAATTACTCGACGGACTGATCAATGACCAGTTGATACACCTGCTCGGAGCCGGCGCGAACGTCGTCGACCCTGCCGGTATGGGTACCGCTGCGCGCATCGCCATCCAGCGATACCCGCGCGACCAGCTCAAGTGCTTGCTCTGCGCTCAGCTTGACGCCGGGCAGCATGGCATCGGCTTCACTCAGGCTCAGTTCCAGAGGCAGCTCGGCCAGGGTCAGACGTTTGGCCGCCAGCGGCATCGGCGGGCCGTTCGGCTCACGGATGAACACAAAAACACTGGCGCTATCCGGCAGGCTGGCGCGCAGCGCCGGGTCAACGCTGATCTGCGCCTTGACCGCCAGCAGCACTGGCGCTTCCGGCGGTGTCTGGCCGGCATCGATCATGCGCTGACGGGCACGGTCAATACCGCCCTGAATGGCCTGTGCGCCGGGACTGTCCGCTGCCATGCCCTGCTGCAACTGCTGCCAGTAACGAATGGCACCGGCAAAGTCATCCGCCTCAAAGGCGGCGATACCGAGCAGGCCCAGCGCGGTAGGCTGCTGCGGGTCCAGCTCGATGGCCTTGTCCAGCGCCAGCGCAGACTCGGCATCGAGCTTGTTGCCGTTGGCGAAATAACGTGCCTGGGCCAGCTGGGCCAATACCTCGGGCTGCTCACCCAGACGCGCCAGCGCATTGCCAAAGGCATCGGCCGCCTTTTCCGGGTTCTGGGCGCTGATATACGCACGCCCCAGCATGTACCAGGCCTCACCGTTCTCGGGTTGCACCTGCACTACCCGCTGGGTGCGATCAATCAGCGCTTCAAGCGAATCCACCTGGGGGGTGGCCTGCATTTCGCGGTACAGCGCCAGGCCATCGGCCGCGCCCCACTGGCGATACAGCCCCAGCACGGCGAGCGGCAGTACCAGAACGGCGATGATCAGCAGCCAGGTGAACTGGCGGGTCAGTGGCGCCTGCCGCGCGTCGGCAGCGGCGGTGTCTTCAAGCAGCAGCCGGCTGGCCTCGCCCTTGGCGGCAGCAAGCTGCGCCTCATTCAGATCCCCCGCACGCGCCTGCGCTTCCAGTTCGGCGACGCGCTCCTCGTAAAGGGCCACGTTCAGGGCGGTACGATCCACCCGATCCATCCGCTGGCGCCGGCGCAGCGGCCACAGCATCATCACGGCCGCAACCAGCAACAGGGCGGCGGCTCCCAACCACAAATCAGTCATCTTGGCTCTTCTTGTTGAGCAGTTCGTCCAGCCGCTTTTGCTCCTGCGGCGACAGACCGGCATCAGAGGATTCATTCACCGCCCGCTGCCGGCGGCGAACCAGTAAGACCACGGCCAGCACGCCGACCAGCAGGAACGCCAGCGGCCCGAACCAGAGCACCGCAGTATCGCGGTTCAGAGCCGGCTTGTAGCGAACGAACTCGCCATAGCGGGCGACCATGTAGTCGACGATCTCGTCGTCACTGCGCCCGTCCTCCAGCAGACGAAACACTTCCTGACGCAGGTCAGCCGCAATCGGCGCATCGGAGTCGGCAATATTCTGGTTCTGACATTTCGGGCAGCGCAGTTCGGAACCGATGGCGTAGAAGCGATCACGCTCCTGCTCCGAGCTGAACTCGAAGGTATCCACCGCCGCCCCAACGCCGCCTGCCATCAGCAGCAGCCCGAGTACAAGCCAGTGCAGTCGTCGGCTCATTTGGCCTCCTCCACCAGCGCCCGATAACGCGCGCCCAGGTCGGTGTCCCAAACCCGTTCGTCAATCACGCCGATAAACTTGTGACGGATCACGCCGTTGGCATCGATCAGATAGGTTTCCGGTGCGCCGTAAACGCCCAGATCAAGCCCGAGTCGGCCATCGGCATCGCTGATGTTCAACTGATAGGGGTTATGAAAGTCCTTCAGCCACTTGATCGCGTCTGCATTGGTGTCCTTGTAGTTGACCCCGTAGATCACCACGCCTTCGGCAGCGAGACGGTTCAGCACCGGATGCTCGACGCGGCAGGCAACACACCAGGTCGCCCAGATGTTGACCAGCGCCGGGCCCTTGAGATCAGCCTGGGTAATGCGCGGCTCGCCGTCGATCACCGATGGCAGATCAAACGTCGGGAACGGCTTGTTCAACAGCGGTGACGGCAGCTCCAGCTCGGTCACGCCTTCTTCCTTGGTCATCAGGCTCTGCAGGAAGAAGCCGGCCAGCACCAGAAACAGCAGCAACGGCACAATCAGCAATAGACGACGCATCAGGCAGGCTCCCCGGCAACGCGACTGGCCGGCTTGTCGGCGCGCTGGCGCGCCTTGAGACGGTAGCGCTTGTCACTGGCTGCCAGAAGGCCACCAGCCATCATCATCAGGCCGCCCAGCCAGATCCAGCGCACAAAGGGCTTGATATGAACCCGCATCGCCCAGGCATCACCCTCAAGCGGCTCGCCCATGGCAACGAACAGGTCGCGGGTAAAACCGGCGTCAATGCCCGCCTCGGTCATTACCTGATTCTTCACCCGGTACAGGCGCTTCTCCGGATGCAGCGTAGTCAGCAGGCGGTCGCCGGAATAGACACTGACTGTGCCCTGATCGGACACCCAGTTCGGCCCCTCACGGTGGCGCACGCCATCAAATACGAAGGTGTAGCCGCCCAGATCCAGGGCGTCACCCGGCGCCATGCGCAGGTCACGCTGATTGTCGAACAGACTGGCACCGACCACACCAACGGCACAGACCGCGATACCCACATGCGCCAGGGTCATGCCCCAGTAGCTGCGCGGCAACGCACGAACACCGGCGACCAGCCCCTTGTTGCGACTCTTGTGCAGGATGTCACGCACACTGGCGCCACACACCCAGAAGACCAGCAGCAGCAGACTGCCGACCGCCAGCTGGTGGGCACCGATCCACAGGGCGATAGCGACTGCAGCCACGGCTGCCAGCACCAGCACCCACTTGAGCTGGCCAACCAGCCAGTCCATCGGGGTCTGCTTCCAGCGGCTGAGGATGCCGACACCGAGGGCAGCCATCAGAATCGCCATCAACGGCAGGAACATGCCGTTAAAGTACGGCGGGCCAACCGACACCAGGGTGTCGAACGCCGACATGATCAGCGGGTACAGGGTGCCGAGCAGGACCATCAGCGCCGATACCACCAGCACCACGTTGTTGACCAGCAGCAGCGCTTCACGCGAGTTCCAGGCAAAGCCGATCTGGCTCTTCACTACCGGCGCACGCAGGGCATACAGCAGCAGCGAACCACCAACCACGACCAGCAGGAAGCCCAGCACGAACACGCCGCGCTCCGGATCGGTTGCAAACGCGTGCACCGAGGTCAGCACGCCGGAGCGTACCAGGAAGGTACCCAGCAGACTCAGCGAGAAGGCCGCGATGGCGAGCAGCACGGTCCAGCTTTTGAACACGCCGCGCTTTTCGGTCACCGCCAGCGAGTGGATCAGTGCAGTACCCACCAGCCAGGGCATGAATGACGCGTTTTCTACCGGATCCCAGAACCACCAGCCACCCCAGCCGAGCTCGTAATAGGCCCACCAGGAGCCAAGCACGATACCGATGGTCAGAAATGCCCAGGCGACGATGGTCCAGGGCCGCGACCAGCGGGCCCAGGCGGCGTCAAGGCGACCGCCCAGCAGCGCCGCGATGGCAAAGGCAAAGGCCACCGAGAAGCCGACATAGCCCATATAGAGCATCGGCGGGTGGACGATCAGGCCGAAATCCTGCAGCAGCGGATTCAGGTCATTGCCGTCGACCGGATGGAACGGCAGCTGCCGGTCGAAGGGGTTGGAGGTAATGAGCATAAAGCAGAGGAAGCCGACGCTGATCATGCCCATCACCGCCAGCACCCGCGCCAGCATCTCTTCGGGCAGGTCGCGGGAAAAAATGGCAACAGCGAAGGTCCATCCGGCCAGAATCAGCGCCCACAGCAGCAGAGAACCCTCGTGACCACCCCAAACCGCACTGATCTTGTAATACCAGGGCAGTGCCGAGTTGGAATTGAGCGCAACATAGGTCACGCTGAAGTCGTCAACCACAAAGGCGTGGACCAGGCACCCAAAGGCAATGGCCACGAACAGACACTGCGCCGCGGCCGCCGGTTGACCGAGCCCCATGGCCATGCCATCGCCGCGCCAGGCGCCATACAGCGGCACTGTTGCCTGCAGAACCGACAGGCACAGCGCAATGATCAGGGCAATCTGCCCAAGTTCAGGAATCATGCTTTACCCCTTATTCCGCTTGCGGCTGCTGGGCGGCCTTGTTGGCCATGGCGTCATTCATCGCCTTGGCCACTTCGGGCGGCATGTACTCTTCATCGTGCTTGGCCAGCACCTCGTCGGCCTCCAGCACGCCATCGGCGTTGATGCGACCCAGCGCGACGATGCCCTGCCCTTCACGGAACAGATCCGGCAGGATGCCACTGTAGGCAATGGTCACAGCCTTGGCACCGTCGGATACATCAAAGCGGACATCGAGGGAGTCGGTCGAGCGCTCGACGCTGCCCTCGACCACCATGCCACCAGCACGAATGCGCGCACCCTGGGGTGCCTCGCCGTCGGCAATCTGGGTCGGGGTGTAGAACAGGTTGATGTTTTCGCGCAGGGCAGTCAGGGCCAGCGCCACGGCGGACCCTACTCCCAGCAGAACCAGCAAAATCAGAATCAGGCGTTTCTTGCGTGCGGGATGCATCAGGATTCCTCTCGCCGACGACGGCGTGCTTCGGCCTGCACCAGCCGACGACGTCCGATCATCGGGGTGAGGAACAACAGGATCAGAACTGCAGCCGTAATTCCGTAGGCAGTCCAGACGTAGGGGCCATGTCCACCCATGGCAAAGTAGGTCGCCAGGTCGCTCATGAATTGTTCTCCAGCGCATCACGTACCCAACGGGTCTTGTGCTCGCGCTTCAGGATTTCCAGCCGCATGCGCATGAACAGATTCAGCGTAAACAGCCCGTAAAACGCCAGTACCATAACCAGCAGCGGCAGCCACATTTCCGGCGGCATGGCCGGCTTCTCGGTAATAGTGAAGGTGGCAGGCTGATGCAGGGTGTTCCACCAGTCGACCGAGTACTTGATGATCGGGATATTGATCACGCCGACAATGGCCATCACCGACGTCGCCTTGGCTGCGGTATCACGATTGCTGATCGCCATGCGCAGGGCAATGATGCCAAAGTACAGAAACAGCAGGATCAGCATAGACGTCAGTCGCGCATCCCACTCCCAGTAGGTACCCCAGGTCGGCTTGCCCCAGATTGACCCGGTGATCAGCGCAACAAAGGTCATCCAGGCCCCGATCGGCGCCGCACACTGCAGTGCGACATCCGCCAGTTTCATGCGCCAGACCAGGCCAACGACGCCAGCTACCGCCAGCATCATGTAGCAGGATTGGGCAAGAATCGCCGCCGGCACATGGATGTAGATGATGCGGAAACTGTTGCCCTGCTGGTAATCCTGCGGGGCAAACACCAAACCCCAGACGCTGCCGACAACCAGTGCCAGCAGGCTGAAGGCAGCGATCCAGGGCATCAGTTTGCCGCTGATCTCATAGAACCATTTGGGCGAGCCCAGTTTGTGGAAAAACGTCCAGCTCATTCGCCGTTCAACTCCGCAATTATTCGCTAACCCCGATTCGCAGGCCCGCAGCGATTGCCAGCGGGGCCAGACTCAATGCCAGCACTGCCAGGCAGCCCAGCCACAGCAGGTAACCCTGCACCGGCAAACCCTGCAATGCCGCATCCATGGCGCCGGTGCCGAGAATCAGCACCGGGATATACAAAGGCAGTATCAGCAATGCCAGCAGCATGCTGCCGCCGCCCTTCAACCCTACCGTCAGCGCCGCACCGATGGCTCCAAGCAGGCTCAGTACAGCCGTACCGAGCAGCAGCGTGGCACAGAGTACCGGGATCACCGACCAGGGCAAAGCCAGCATCATGCCCAGCACCGGCGTCAACAGCACCAGCATGACACCACACATCAGCCAGTGGTGCAGCACCTTGACCAGCACCAGCAGTGTCAGGGGATGGGGAGACAATACCCATTGCTCCAGCGAGCCGTCCTCAAAGTCACTGCGAAACAGCCCATCCAGCGACAACAGGGTCGCCAGCAAAGCCGCCACCCAGATCACACCCGAAGCCATGCGCTGCAGCAGCGCCGGCTCGGGGCCGACCGCCAGCGGAAACAGCGTTATAACCATGGCAAAGAACACCAGCGGATTGAGCACCTCGCCGGGGCGCCGCCAGGTCAGCTGCCATTCTCGGCGCAGCAGTTGCCAGAGCACGCTACCCATCAGCAAACCCGCCCCAGATCCAGCCGCCGAACCTCATTCAGGTGGTCCAGACTGTGGTGGGTGGTCAGCACCGCGATGCCACCGTCGCGGGCAAATGCCAGAATCTGCTGTTCCAACACTTGCACTGCCGCCCGATCCAGCGCGGTAAAGGGCTCGTCCAGCACCCAGACCGGCTTGGCGGTCTGCAACCGCAATCGTGCCAGCGCTACGCGACGCTGCTGCCCTGCGGACATCTGCCGACAGGGCACATCTTCATAGCCGCGCAGGCCAACCGCAGCCAGAGCATCCCAGATCGCCTCACGGTCGACGGGCTGGTCGAGCGCGCAAAGCCAGGACAGATTCTCTTCTGCGCTCAGGGTCGCTTTTACCGCCGTGGCGTGACCAAGAAACAGCAAATGGCGGCGCCAGAACTCGCGCCCGCTGCCACCCAGGATAGATCGGCCAGCATAATGAATATCACCGGCCGAGGCAGGCATCAGGCCAGCCAGAATACGCAGCAGACTGGTCTTGCCTGCACCATTGGGGCCGGCGACCTGCAATACGTCGCCTGCCTGAAGACAGCAGTCCAGCCGGGCAAAGAGCTCACGCTCATCCCGCTCACAAGCCAGGTCGATGATGTCGATCTGCTCAGCTGCCACCGCTGCTCCGAACGCTACCTGGGTGGTAGCGGCTAATTAATGATCCCGCCCCGTCTGCCGCTATACTCTGTAGCCAGCAAGACCTGCGGGAGCGCCTGTTTTCCAGCGGCGCCATTATACATGCCCCCCTTTTGCGGGGGACCTCGATTTACGTCAACATGTGACAGCATGAGCCCCGACTTTCGCCTGCCACCGACCAGCAACACCCCGCCAACCGGCAGCACCAGTGCTGCGCCGGCGCGTTCTGCCGACGCCATAATGGTGGCGCTGCAGCTATTGCGTCCAATTGACGCACTGCAGGTTTTGGGCGGCGATCAGGCTGACGCGGATGTCGTGCAGAGCAGCGCCAAACCGAATGCAAGCGGCCAGTTCGATCTGCTGCTGAAGATCGTCAAGCAGGACATGAGCGGCACCACCACCCTGCCTGCCAGCAGCAACCAGCCGCTTGCAACCGGAACCCGCATGGTGGTCCAGGCGGTGGCCCAAACCCAGCTGATGGCAGTCGTACAGCAGGTCAACGCACAAAATGCCCAGCTGCTGACCCGCCTTGATCCGGCGCAGTTTCCGGCCGGCTCCCCGGTCCAGGCGCGGGTAATCAGCCAGCAAACGATTCCAGCCACCACCAGCCAGGCTGCGCGCTACGAGCTGGTGGCCCAACTGGTCCAGCAGAGCGCCCAACAGACACTGCTGAACATTAACAGCACGCGCCCGGTCGAGCCCGGCACCCTGCTCAACGCAACCGTTGGCAGCCAGGGCGAATTGCGCGTGCTCAGCAGCAGCGAGCAGGTCCGCCAGGCCGATCTGCTGCAAGGCTTGCGCGCCGCCTTCCAGCAGCAGGCTTCATCAGAACTACTGCTGACGCGACTGGCCTCGCTGGCGGCATCGCCAGGCGACTTGCCGGCCGTGCCGGCACTGCAACTGGCTGTTGCCAACGTACTGAAGCAGATTGTCGATGCGCCGCAACTGATGACTGCGACCGGCGTCGCCAATGCGGTGGCCCAGAGCGGCAATTTTCTGGAAGCCAACCTGGCACGTCTTGCCGATATCATGGGCCGACAACAGGCTGGCGAACTCAACCCGGACGGCAAGGCGCCGGTTACCTCACCCGGTGACGCTGCCAGGCCGGCCCTGCCCGCACTCGACAAGCTGCTGCCGCTGCTGGCCAGCCTGAGCGCACCACGCGCAACAGAGCCGCTGGCCGGTGCAGACTTCAAGGGGGCGCTGGTCAGCCTGCTGGTTACCCTGCAGCAACAGCTACCGGGCTCGGCCCTGACTCCACCGCAGACGCCGACCGGACCATGGCAACAGGCAATGCAGCTGGCGCAGCAAGGCGTAATCGTCAAGCCTGGCCTCTTCCCCCTGCCCGCCCGCGCCCTGCAGGCACTGGGCGAAACCAGCGATCTGGGCAGCCTGCTGCGCCTTACCGCAGCGCTGCTATCGCGTATTCAGCACCATCAACTGCAGAGCATGGGCCAAACCCAAACCTTCTCGGACGGCAGCAGCCAGACAACCTGGCAGCTTGAAATCCCCCTGCGCGACGGCCAGCAGTTCAACCATGTGCAGGTCCGCATCCAGCGCGACGCACCGGCGCCAACACCACGTCAGCCGGAACCGGTGCCGATATGGGAAGTCAGGCTGGCGTTCAATCTGGATCACCTGGGCAACATGCAGGCAATTGCCCGTCTGCGCAATGACAAGGTCAGCAGCGAGCTGTGGGCAGAGCGGCAGGAAACACTGGGCCTGATCAACAGTGAAATCGGCGCCCTGCGCGACCGACTGCTGGCCAAGGGGCTGGATGTCGGCGAGCTGAGCTGCCACCGGGGCACACCACCGCCACCACGCCAGCCGGTACAGCAAGGCTGGATCGACGAGGTAACCTGATGAGCACATCCCGAGAAGCGATTGCGCTGGTCTATGACGGCGGAGAACAGGCACCGACCATTACCGCCAAGGGCGAAGGGGATCTGGCAGAACAGATCATTGACCTGGCAATGCAGTACGAAGTACCGATCTACGAGAACGCCGAACTGGCAAGAATGCTGGCACGCATGGAGCTGGGCGATCAGATACCCGAAGCCCTGTACCGGACGATCGCTGAAATCATTGCCTTTGCCTGGTACATAAAAGGGAAGCGGCCGGCGGGATTCGACCCAGATGCCGGTAAGGAAAAACCACTGCAGCTGGAACGCAAGGAGCAGCAGTAACCTGGCGTCGAGGTCAGCCCTGGCGCGAGGCGTGCAGTTTGACGAACAGTTCGGCCTCGGCCTTGGACAGACCGCAGGATTGGGTCAGATCTTCAATACTCGCGCCCATGCCAACCAGCCTGGCGGCCTGGTTATAGGGCATCGCCTGGGGGTCCTGTTGCTCAAGCTTTAGCTGCTTGTCTTCGAGTCGCTTGACCTGCTGGCGCAGCGCAGTCAGCTCTTCCCCCATGCGGATACTGCCCTGCTGGAAGGTGGCAAGATCCCGTACCAGCTGGTCCATCCGCGCCTGCAATCGAACGTCCAGTTGCTGCTGCAGAGTCGGCAGGCGACGCACCTGAACGAACAGCGCAATGAGGCCGACCAGCGCGGCCAGCAACAGGCCGACCACACCGCCCACCACCAGCAGCAGCCAGGGCTCATTCATCTGTCAGAATCCCGACAATTCTGCCCACTCGTCCTCGGTCATCATCTTCTCGAGATCGACCAGAATCAGCAGCTCGTTGTTCTTGTTGCAGACGCCCTGAATAAACTTGGCCGACTCATCCGTACCAACATTCGGCGCCGTCTCGATCTCGGACTGACGCAGGTACACCACCTCGGCCACGCTGTCGACCAGGATGCCGACAACCTGCTTGTCTGCCTCGATGATCACGATGCGAGTGTTATCGGTGATGGGGGCCGGGCTCAGGCCAAAGCGCTGACGGGTATCAATAACCGTCACCACATTGCCACGCAGGTTGATGATCCCCAGCACATAGGAGGGCGCACCCGGCACAGGGGCGATCTCGGTGTGTCGCAGTACTTCCTGCACCTGCATGACATTGATGCCGTAGGTCTCGTTGTCGAGCCGGAAGGTCACCCATTGCAGGATCGGATCTTCAGCACCTTGTCCCGAATTATTCTTCATTGTCTTGCTTCCCGATCATCATTTAAGTCCAGGGCTCGAGCGCGTCACTCGGCAACGCCACCCTACCCGCTCATCCTAATGCTGGCGCCGCGGCATTACCAGCTGCAGCAGAACCTGCGTTACCCACTATCAGCTCGGCCAGCGCAGACACATCCAGCAGCGCACACATGTGATCAATCACGGTACCCGCAAGCCAGGGTCGCTTGCCCTGCTGTGAGCGCCATTTGATCTGTTCCGGCGCGAGCCGAATCGACTGCTGTACGCCGTGCACGGCCATACCCCAATCGTAACCTTCAACCGAGATCACAAAGGACAGACTGTCCTTGAGCTCCGGCGTGTAGCGCTCGGGCATGACCCAGCGCGCCGTGTCCAGCACCTTGATATTGCCGGCCTGGGTGGCGAGGATACCGAGAAACCAGTCCGGCTGACCGAACAGCGGGGTAATTTCATCTTCCAGCGGGTAAATGGTACCCAGCAGCACCAGTGGCACCGCCAGTTTGAGCCCGCCCACATCAAACAGCAGCGCTTCGAAAGGCTGTTCCCGCCACTGCGGTACTGACCTGGCCGGCGTTACGGGTTCGGCGGCGATCGGATCGGGCTCTTCGCGCGCCTCTACCACCGACGGCGCAGGCCTGGTCACAGGCCGATCAGGCTCCGACTTTTCCAGCCCTCGCAGCGGCGTAGGCTCGGCAACCTCGGGCTGCGGAGCCGGCGCAATACTTTCCTGTTCGGCACGGGCCAGCTCATCAGCCGCGTCCTGCAGCAGGGCATCCAGATAATGCTGAATGGTCTGCTCGGGCACGAACTCCTGAACCGGCAACAAGGGTTTACTCATAACAACCAGATCGTCTCGCATTGCCGTCACCCCATAGGTAACGGCCTGTATTGGTTATCGGCGCGCCAAGGCAAAGCATTAGCGAACCCGGTAGCCCGTTCTCACGCCACCTGCTCACGGCGATTGAGCGACTGGGCCAGCAAAAACCGCAGCAACGCCCGGTAAGCCAGCACCCCACGGGCATTTTGATCAAGCTGCGATGGCACCACGCCCGCAAGGCTGGCGTCGCGCAGTTTCGTATCAATCGGAATGTACGCCTGCCACAGATGCTCCGCGTAGTCGCGACGCAGCAGCCGCAAGGTATTGAGTGACGCCTGGGTACGGCGGTCAAACAGCGTGGGCACGATGGTGTAAGGCAACGCCTGCTTGCGCGAGCGGTTGACCATGTTGAGGGTATGCACCATCCGTTCAAGCCCCTTGAGTGCCAGGAACTCGGTCTGTACCGGAATAATCAGTTGTTCGCACGCCGCCAGTGCATTGATCATCGACACGCCGAGGAGTGGCGGACTGTCGATAATGACGAACTGGTAGTCGTTCCACAGTTGCGCCAGCGCTCGGGAGATCACCAGACCATACCCGCCCTGCGCGGCCGACTGACGCTCCAGGGTCGCCAGCGAGGTGCTTGAGGGCAACAGACCGATATTGGGATGCGAGGTCTCTTTCAGCAATGCGGCCGCAAGCCCCTCGGGCACCTGCCCGTTGTGCTGAAACAGATTGAAAACGCTGCTGGTCAGCTGGTCGGGATCCTGGCCGAAATAACTGGTCATCGAGCCGTGCGGGTCGAGATCCACGACCAATACCTTCTGGCCCTGATCTGCAAGCAGGCCCGCCAGCGCGACGGCTGTCGTGGTCTTGCCCACCCCGCCCTTCTGGTTGGCTACCGCCCAGACTCTCATACCCTGCCTCCGAGGATGCCGGTACCGCTGCGCATCCCGCAAAAATAATGAAACGCCAACATTCTGACAGCCCGCCGTCTATTTTAGCTATTGCAGAGCGTCCAATGCAGGAGCCGTGCCAGAAGCCGGCGACGTACGCGCTTCACGCATCACATCAATACGCTCGTCAGGTTCTGCGACCTGCTCGTGCCGAGTGTCAAGAAAGCGTGACACCAGCAGCACCACCCGGCGGTTAGCCCTGCGGCCAGCCGCCGTCGTGTTATCGGCGACAGGCCTGAATTCACCATAGCCTACCGCAGCCAGCCGGTCAGGGTTGACTCCGCCATTGCTGAGCATGCGCACAACGCTGGCTGCCCGGGCAGCAGACAATTCCCAGTTGGTCGGATAACGACTGGAGCGAATCGGAATATTGTCGGTAAAGCCCTCAACATGCACTGGATTGTCATAGGGCTCAAGAATCGTCGCGATCCGATCAATCAGGTCAAAGGCGGAATCCAGGGGCAGCGCATCGCCGCTGGGAAACAGCAGCCCCGAACTCAGCTCGATCTCGATCCACATCTCGTTGCCACGAACCTCAAGCTCACCGGACTGGATGAGATCGCCGAAGGCTGCTGTCATCGCGGCGGTGATATCCTGCAAGGCATCGCTGCTGCCGTCAGGGCTGCCGGCACCGGTAGCGTCGTTATTCTCACGGGTAACGCCGCGCGGCAGCTCCGTGCCGATCTGAATCGGGTCGACCGAGCGTTGCGGCTGGTTGAAGGCACCGACCAGCGTATCGGATAACACCTTGTACTTGCCCTCGTTGACCGAGGAAATGGAGTACATGACGACAAAAAAGGCAAACAGCAGGGTAATGAAGTCCGCGTAGGACACCAGCCAACGCTCGTGATTCTCTTGCTCTTCCGGTCTGGATCGGCGCATCGTTCAACCTCTAATCCAGAAAGCCCTCAAGCTTCATTTCGATCGACCGCGGGTTCTCGCCCTCGGCGATCGACATCAGGCCTTCGAGCAGCATTTCGCGGTATTTGGACTGTTGCAGCACCACCGCCTTGAGCTTCGCAGCAGCCGGCAGCATGAACAGGTTGGCGAGCGCCACGCCGTAGATGGTGGCAACAAAGGCAACCGCAATACCGGCACCCAGCCGCGAAGGGTCGGCGAGATTGCCCATCACATGAATAAGCCCCATCACCGCCCCGATAATACCAATGGTCGGTGCGTAGCCACCCATGCATTCGTAAACCTTGGCCGCCATCAGGTCGCCGTGTTCCTTGTTGACCAGATCGACTTCCATGATGCTGCGCAGCGCTTCGGGCTCGCTGCCGTCAACCAGCAGCTGCAAGCCCTTGCGGGCAAAGTTGTCAGGCTCCAGCTCGGCCATACTTTCCAGCCCGAGCAGCCCTTCCTTACGTGCGATGGTGCTCCAGTTGATAACCTGGCTGATACCCTCACGCATACGGTTGGCCGGCGGAAAGATGATCCAGGGCAGAATCGCCAGCGCCCGCTTGAACACGGTCAGCGGCGTTTGGATAAATGCAGCACCCAGGGTGCCACCAATGACGATCAGGCCTGCCGGACCGTTGAGCAGCGCGGTAGCGTGACCACCTTCGAGGTAGTTACCACCGATGATAGCGACAAACGCCAGAATGACGCCGATGACGCTGAGGATATCCATCAGCTGAGCTCAGCCAGATAACGACCGATTTCATCCAGGTTATAGATGCCATCAGCCAGATTAGCCTTGGCAACAGCCATCGGCATACCGTAGATCACGCAACTGGCTTCGTCCTGGGCCCAGACCGAACTGCCGGCCTGCTTGAGCATGCGTGCGCCCTCACGCCCATCAGCCCCCATACCGGTGAGAACCACCGCCAGCACCTTATCCTGGAAAGCCTTGGCGGCCGAACCAAAGGTCACATCCACACACGGTTTGTAGTTCAGGCGCTCATCACCGGGCAGAATTCGCACAACGCCGCGCGAATCCACCATCATCTGCTTGCCTCCCGGTGCCAGCAGCGCCCGGCCGGGACGCAGCACGTCGCCGTCCTCAGCCTCCTTGACGGAAATCCGGCACAGCTTGTCCAGCCGCTCGGCGAACGCCTTGGTGAAGGCAGCCGGCATATGCTGGACCAGCAGCAACGGAGCAGGAAAATTCGCCGGCAGCTGGGTCAGTACTTTCTGCAGCGCCACCGGCCCCCCGGTCGAGGTACCAATGGCCACCAGCTTGTAGCTCCGCTTGCGCGGGGCCGGACTGTTTTTCACCGGTGCCGACGGTGCGGGTGCAGCGGTCGGGCGCGCAGGGGCACTGCTCGACAAACCCGAAGCCGGGCGCGAGGCCAGTCCGGGTGCGGGGGCAGCAGCGGGCGACGGGGTGGAGTGCAGACCGAGCGAGCGACGGTTGGTTCGGGCCAGGGCGGTAACCCTCTCGCACAGCATCTGACGTACCTTGTCAGGGTTGCGCGAGATGTCCTCGAAGTTTTTCGGCAGATAATCGGCCGCACCGGCGTCAAGCGCATCCAGGCTGACGCGCGCGCCTTCGTAGGTCAGCGAGGAGAACATGATCACCGGCGTCGGACAGCGCTGCATGATCTGCCGGACGGCTTCAATGCCGTCCATGACCGGCATCTCGTAGTCCATGGTGATCACATCCGGGTGCAGCGCCAATGTCTGCTCGATGGCCTCACGACCATTGTTGGCAGTACCGACTACCTGGATTTGCGGATCGCCGGCCAGAATCTCCGTCACCCTGCGGCGAAAGAAACCCGAATCGTCGACCACCAGAACCTTAACCGCCATACCCTCTCCTGACCTGCGTCCTGCACATGAACTGATTCATAACTGTTTTGGCGGGCTTGCAGCTTCCCGCAGACAACACTTGCTTAAGCCTTTTAGGGGCGCTCGACGCGTCCCGAAGCAGGCTATCACATGCGTCGCGCATAACGCTTGAGCAGGCTCGGAATATCCAGAATCAGGGCAATACGACCGTCGCCGGTAATGGTTGCCCCGGCCATTCCGGCGGTACCTTGCAGCATACGCCCGAGCGGCTTGATGACAACCTCTTCCTGACCAACCAGCTGATCGACCACAAAGCCGACCCGCTGGGTACCCACCGACACGATCACCACACTTGCCGCCGAATGATCGCTGGTATCTTCCACTCCTGGCATCAGCCAGTGCTTGAGATAGAACAGCGGCAAGGCCTTCTCGCGCACGATGATCACCTCCTGACCGTCCACCACGTTGGTGCGGGACAGGTCGAGGCTGTAGATCTCGTTGACGCTGACCAGCGGCAGCGCGAACGCCTGGTCGGCCAGCATGACCATCAGGGTCGGCATGATGGCCAGGGTCAGAGGCACCTTGATTGCGATCCGCGAGCCCTGCCCTTTGGTCGACTCGATGCTGATCGTGCCGTTGAGCTGGGAAATCTTGGTCTTGACCACGTCCATGCCGACACCACGGCCGGAGACGTCGGAGATTTCCGTTTTGGTCGAGAAACCCGGCGCGAGGATCAGATTGAAGCATTCGGCGTCGCTGAGACGGTCCGCTGCGTCCTTGTCCATCATGCCTTTCTCGACCGCTTTGGCCCGCAGGATTTCAGGGTCCATGCCACGACCATCGTCGACGATGGTCAGCAGAATATGATCACCTTCCTGCTGCGCAGCCAGCACCACCTTGCCCGTCCGCGGCTTGCCAGCGGCTTCACGCTCGTCCGGCAATTCGATACCGTGGTCTACCGAGTTGCGCACCAGGTGCACCAGCGGATCGGCCAGCGCCTCAACCAGATTTTTGTCCAGATCGGTCTCTTCACCAATCAGCTCAAGATTGATTTCCTTCTTGAGGTTGCGCGCCAAATCGCGAACAACCCGGGGGAACCGGCCGAAGACCTTCTTGATCGGCTGCATGCGCGTTTTCATGACCGACATCTGCAGGTCGGCCGTGACCACATCCAGGTTGCCAACGGCCTTGCCCAGCTCTTCATCACCACTGGCCAGACCCAGACGCACCAGGCGGTTCCGCACCAGCACCAGTTCACCGACCATGTTCATGATTTCATCCAACCGAGCGGTATCGACACGCACCGTGGTGTCGGCAGCCGGCGCCTCGGCGGGTGCAGCCGACTTGGCCGGTGCCGGTGCGGGTGCTGCGGCCTTGGCCGCCGGCTTCGCTGCAGCCTTGGGCGCAGCGGGCGTTACCGGCTTGCTGGCAGCAGGTTGTGCAGCAGGTTTGGCAGTCTCGGACTGGTCGGCCTTGGCGTCAGCAATACCGGGGGCAGCACCCTTGCCGTGGAGCTGATCAAGCAGCGCTTCGAATTCGTCGTCAGTGATATGGTCATCGGAACTGTCGACAGCCGACGTCTCCGGTGCAGCAGCAGGTGCTTCCTTGACACCGGGGGCGGCACCCTTGCCGTGCAACTGATCAAGCAGCGCCTCAAATTCATCGTCGGTAATGTCGTCACCGTCAGACGCCGGCCTGGACGATTCAGCGGATGCCGGCTTGCCTGCCGCAGTTGCCGGCGCCTTGCCCGGGCCATGTAGTTCATCCAGCAGGGCCTCAAACTCATCATCGGAGATCTCATCCGCGCCAGCGGCGGACGTTGCCTGCGCAGCAGCAACAGAGGCTGCGGCAGCCGCACTGCCATCACCGTGCAGGGCGTCAAGCAACTGCTCGAATTCATCGTCGGTGATGTCACCCTCGGCAGCGGCAGATGCCGCAGCGTCAGTCGGACCTGCCTCGGGCTCCGGCTCAGGCTCGGGCTCTTCTACAGCAGGCGGCTCGCTTGTCACCTCATCCGCCGAGGCGGGCTGAGCCAGGGCGGCCAACGCATCCAGCAGAGCAGGCGCAGCAGGAGTCGGCTCCTCGCTCTCTCGCACCTGGGCAAACATGCCATTAACCGTGTCCAGCGCCTGAAGAACGACATCCATCAACTCGGGCGTGACGGTACGTTCGCCCTTGCGCAGAATATCGAATACGTTCTCGGCGATATGGCAGCAGGCAACAAGGGCATCCAGCTGGAGAAAGCCGGCCCCGCCCTTTACGGTGTGAAAGCCGCGGAAGATAGCGTTAAGCAGATCCATGTCGTCGGGCCGGTTTTCCAGCTCGACCAACTGTTCGGACAACTGCTCGAGAATCTCGCCGGCCTCGACCAGAAAGTCCTGGAGAATCTCTTCATCCGCATCGAAACTCATGCACCCACTCCCCTCGGGCGTGTTATCGGAAGGCCACGCAATGCCGCCTTGAATTTCCATCTCGGCGCTGCGCAGTCACTCAACGTTGCTGCCAGGCAGCGACCTTGAGCAGTCAGACCGGCCGCGCGCTCAGCGTGCGGCAGTTACAGCTGACATCAGAATCCCAGGCTGGAAAGGAGGTCATCAACCTCATCCTGACCGGAAACAACGTCTTCCCTTTTATCGGCATGAATTTGCGGACCTTCACCCCTGGAGGACGATTTTTTTCCGTCCTCGGGAGATTCACCATGATTGATGCCGGTAATGCGGTCGACCTGTCCCGCCATTCGGACCAGGTTGACCAGGCTCTCTTCGACATCATGCACAAGCGTGGTCACGCGCTTGATCACCTGGCCGGTCAGGTCCTGATAGTCCTGAGCCAGCAAAATATCGTTCAGATTGGTGGACAGATCCTTGCTGGTCGATTCAGTCTGCTCAAGGAACTCGCCTACCCGGCGGTAGAGGTCGCGAAATTCGTCCGCTGCCATCTCCCGGCGCTGCAGCCGCTGCCAGTCTGCCTTGAGGGCATTCGCCTGCTGCCCCAGATCAGCGACCTTGGGCACGCTGGCCTCGACCAGATCCATGGTCCGGTTGGCCGCCTTGTCGGTCAGCTGAACCACATAGTCCAGCCGGTCAGAGGCATCGGATATCTTGGACGTATCGTTGTCACCACCCAGCGCGTGGGTCGTGTCGATCTGAAAATTGACGATGGCATTGTGCAACGCGCGGGTCAGCTGCCCCACTTCGTGATAAAGACCACGGTCGCGTGCCTGATTGATGGCATGAATGACCAGCAACGCTTCACCGAAGTTGCCGCTCTCAAGGTGACCAACCAGCTGGTGCGCATTGTCCTTCAGCGAATGCTCGAATTCCTGAGCGGTCGCCTGGCCGGGATCCTTACTCAAAGCCATAACCTGTACCCCGGTTGATTATTATTTAGCCTGAACTCGCTCAAAGATTTTTTCGATCTTTTCTTTCAAGGCCTGAGCCGTAAACGGCTTGACCACATAGCCATTGACGCCCGCCTGCGCGGCTTCAATGATCTGATCTCGCTTGGCCTCGGCCGTTACCATCAGCACCGGCAGGTGCTTGAGCCGCTCGTCGGCCCGCACAGCGCGTAACAGGTCAATGCCGCTCATGCCGGGCATGTTCCAGTCCGTCACCAGAAAATCGAAACTGCCACTCTGCAGCATCGGCAGGGCGGTGTTGCCGTCATCGGCTTCGGCTGTGTTGGTAAACCCAAGGTCGCGCAACAGGTTCTTGATGATGCGCCTCATCGTCGAAAAATCATCAACGATGAGAATTTTCATATTCTTGTCCAAGTCGACCTCCGTACAAACCAGGGAATGTGCAGGCCTGCACCCCAAAAACCCATCGCAAATAACCAATCAAGCCGTAAAAGAAGCTCTGATCAATCAGCTGGAAGCCAGCAGGCTGATCGGATGCACCCTCGAAAACGCCACCTGGACGTCCGGCCCGAAGCCACTACCTGTCGAGCAATCCGAGCATTGTCCGGATGTTGACGACAAAATCAATCATTTCGCCAGTTCATCAGCTTCGAGCGCAACCGGGCAGCACATTGACTGTGCAGCTGACTGACCCTGGATTCACTGACACCCAGCACAGCGCCGATCTCCTTGAGGTTAAGCTCCTCATCGTAATAAAGCGACAGCAGCAGTCGCTCGCGCTCGGGCAACATGTCGATTGCCTCGATCAAAGCCGCTCTGAAACGCTCATCCTGCAGCCCGGACGCCGGCTCCTCGCCGCCCTGCACATCTGCCGGCGCACCCGACTCAAGCAGGTCATCAAAGCTGAACAACTTGCTGCCGGCGGTATCGCTGAGGATCGTATAGTACTCTTCCAGGCTCATCTCCAGCTCGGCGGCAACTTCGTGATCCTTGGCGTCACGCCCGAGCCGTGCCTCGACCGCACGCATCGCATCACTGACCATCCGCGTATTGCGGTGTACCGAGCGTGGCGCCCAGTCGCCCTTGCGCACCTCGTCCAGCATCGCACCGCGAATGCGGATGCCGGCATAGGTTTCGAAACTGGCGCCCTTGCCGAAGTCGAATTTGCGGGAGGCTTCCAGCAGCCCGATCATACCGGCTTGCATTAGATCCTCCACCTGCACACTGGACGGCAGCCGACCCAGCAGGTGGTAGGCAATTCGCTTTACCAGCGGCGCATACTGCTCGACGAGTCGATCCTGCTCACCGCGAGAACTCTGTGCTCGTGTATACATGCTCAATCCGCCAGCCTGTGCTGTCATAGGCCAGACCCTGTCGGTTGCACCAGACGTTCGACGAAGAACTCCAGGTGTCCTCGCGGGTTGGCCGGCAGCGGCCAGGCATCAACTTTCTGTGCAATGGCGCGAATTGCCAGCGAGGCCTTGCTGCGCGGAAAAGCTTCAAACACCGCGCGCTGCTTTTGCACTGACTTGCGCACCGCCTCATCAAACGGAACAGCTCCGACATACTGAAGTGCAACATCAAGAAATCGATCCGTCACCTTGGCGAGCTTAGCAAACACCATGCGGCCTTCCTGCGGCGTGCCGACCATATTCGCCAGCACACGGAATCGGGTCATCCCGTAATCACGGTTAAGCAGCTTGATCAGGGCGTAGGCATCGGTAATCGACGTTGGCTCGTCACATACCACGACGAGCACCTCCTGCGCCGCCCGCACGAAGCTGACTACCGAATCACCAATGCCGGCCGCCGTATCGACGATCAGCACGTCGATATTGTCACCGATCTCGCTGAACGCCTGAATCAGGCCGGCATGCTGCTGATGGTTGAGACTCACCATATTGGCGGCCCCTGAGGCGGCCGGCACAATACGAACACCGCCGGGGCCGGTGACCAGAACGTCACGCAGATCGCACTTGCCCTCCAGCACGTCGGCCAGCGTTGCCTTTGGCTTGAGCCCCAGCAGCACGTCAACGTTGGCGAGACCAAGGTCAGCGTCAAGCAGCACAACGCGCCGTCCCATCTCCGCCAGAGCAAGGCTGAGATTCACCGACACGTTGGTCTTGCCGATGCCACCCTTGCCCCCGGTGACCGCGATTACCTGAACCGGATGTTTGCTGCCCATCTGCGCTGATTACCTTAATCCTGTGAAATTGCTTAACTGGCCCGCTGGCTGTTCATCATACCGGCAAATACGTCGGCCATGGTCTGATCTGCCGGCGCATCATTACCCGCCATACTAACTGCACGACTCACCAGCTGATGCCCAACGGCACGACTGATATCGTCGGGAATGCGCTGGCCATCTGCCAGATAGGCTACCGGCAAACCCTGCTCCATCGCCAGCCCCAGCGACTCACCGAGCGTTGCGGCCTCGTCCACTTTAGTCAGAATGCAGCCCGACAGACCGCACGCCTTGTAAGTATGGTAGGCCGCTTTCATGACTCGGTGCTGACTGGTCGCCGGCAACACCAGCAGATTGCGAACCCGACGCCCCTGGCTGGCCAGGGTGTCGAGCTGGCCGCGCAGGTAGGGATCGTTGGCCTGCAGGCCGGCGGTATCAATCAGAACCAGGCGCTTGCCGGCAAAATCGGCCAGCACGTCATTGATATCCTGCTGTTCATCTACCACCTTGACCGGCACATTGAGAATGCGGCCCAGGGTGCGCAATTGTTCGTGCGCGCCGATACGATAGGTATCCATGGTGACCAGAGCAACGTGCTGACTGCCGTGCTTGAGCACGTAACGCGCAGCGAGCTTGCCCAGCGTCGTCGTTTTGCCGGCACCGGTGGGGCCGACCAGCGCGATCACGCCGCCGGCATCGAGCGGCTCTTCGCGCAGCACAGGCACACGATGCGCCAGATAGGCCAGCAGCATGCGCCAGGCCTGACGCGGATCACTCACGTCAGAAACCTGACGCAGCAGATCCTGACTGACTTCGGCCGGCAAGCCCATCTGGGTCAGACGGCGCCAGAGACCGGCCTGTTTCGGCTTGTGCTGATTGAGCTGCCCCCATGCCAGCCCCCCCAGCTGTGACTCCAGCATTTCCCGCAGCCCGGCCAGTTCGGCGCGCATGGCGCTGAGGCTGGCATCTTCAACGGCCGCTGCCGCCGGCGAGCGCTCCGCAGCAGGCCGGCTGGCTGCAGCCGGTGCCGCCGGCTCAACCGGCTCCTGGATCAGCCGATCCAGCAGATCACGGGCCTCCACAGACCCCTGGCGAGCCGCGTGGCGCATGCTGTCACCAAACAGCTGGCGGTTGACCAGAGGCTGGTCGTGGGAGGCCATCTCGCCCACCTCCAGCTCGGCGCGCGCGGCAACGATGCGCTCCTGGGTCTTTTTCAATTCAGCATCCAGACCCGGTGTCGGTGCCGTCAGACGGGGCGCCTCGTAGTCCAGCGCAGCGGTCAGTTCAACGCCACCGGCCACCCGGCGATTGGCGATGATCGACGCATCAGCGCCCAGCTCATCGCGAACCAGCTTCATCGCCTGGCGCATGTCTGCGGCAAAGAAACGTTTGACTTTCATGGCTGACCTCGTCGCTTTTCTGGCACCGCCCGCTGGCGGTTGCTGTCATTCATTCAGAGTGCTGCAGTTCAGTTCTGGCCAACCGTCGCAATGATGGTGACCTGCTTGCTGTCCGGAATTTCCTGATAGGACAGTACATGGGCGCCCGGGGCTGCGTAGCGTACAAACTTGGCCATCATCATTCGGATCGGCCCCGCCACCAGCAGCACTGCCGGCTTGCCCTGCACTTCCTGCCGTTGTACGGCATCAGACAGTGAGCGCTGCAACTTCTCGGCCATGCCAGGCTCCAGCAACATACCGTCGTCGGCGCCCTGACCGGCCTTCTGCATACTCTGTAGCAACATCTGTTCCAACCTTGGCTCCAGCGTGATCACAGGCAGCTGAGAGTCAAGCCCCACAATGCTTTGCACGATTGAGCGTGACAACGCGACACGCACCGCGCCGATCAGCGCGCCGGTATCTTGACTCTTGTTCGAGTTGTTGGCGATGGCCTCGGCAATGGTCCGGATGTCACGAACCGGCACCTGTTCCTGCAGCAGCCCCTGCAGCACCTTGAGCAGGTTGGACAGGGAGATCAGCCCCGGCACCAGCTCCTCGGCCAGCTTCGGCGAGGCCTTGGCCAGCACCTGCATGAGCTGCTGCACCTCCTCGTGGCCAATCAGCTCGTGGGCGTGCTTGTAGAGAATCTGGTTGATATGGGTGGCAACCACGGTGCTGGCGTCAACCACGGTGTAGCCGAGTGACTGCGCCTGATCCTTCTGGTTAGGCTCAATCCAGACTGCGTCCAGACCAAACGCCGGATCCTTGCCGGGCACACCCTTGATCTCGCCAAAAACCTGACCCGGGTTGATCGCCAGCTCACGGTCGGGGTAGATCTCGGCCTCGGCCACACCCACGCCCATCAGCGTCAGGCGGTAGGCATTGGGCGCCAGATCAAGGTTGTCGCGGATATGTACCGAAGGCATCAGAAAGCCCAGATCCTGCGAAAGTTTCTTGCGAACGCCCTTGATCCGCGCCAGCAGTTGCCCACCCTGATTACGATCAACCAGCGGGATGAGCCGATAACCGACTTCAAGCCCGACCATGTCAACCGGGGTCACATCATCCCAGCCAAGCTCACGGGCCTCCGGCGCCTGAACGGCCGGCAGCTGGGCCTGCTGACGCTCCTCTTGCACCTTTTCCTCCTCCTTGGCCTGCTGACGCTTGGCGATGAGGTAGGCACCCGCCGCCGCAATCGCGCCGAGGCTGAGGAAGGAGAAGTGCGGCATCCCAGGGATAAGCCCCATGACGATCAGGATGGCCGCAGCCACCGCCAGCGCCTTGGGTGAGGCAAACATTTGACGCTGGACCTGAGCCCCCATGTCTTCCGAGGAGGAAACCCGGGTCACCATGATCGCAGCAGCAGTCGAAAGCAGCAGCGACGGGATCTGGGCAACCAGGCCATCACCGATGGTCAGCAGCACATAGATGCGACCGGCCTCGGCAAATGGCAGCCCGTGCTGCGCCATGCCGATAGCCAGACCACCAATCACGTTGATGAACAGAATCAGCAGGCCGGCGACGGCGTCACCGCGCACGAATTTGCTGGCACCGTCCATGGAACCGTAGAACTCGGCCTCTTGGGCCACTTCCTGACGACGCGCCTTGGCCTGATCCTGATCGATCAGACCGGAGTTGAGATCGGCATCGATTGCCATCTGCTTGCCCGGCATGGCATCCAGGGTAAAGCGCGCACTCACCTCGGAGATTCGGCCTGCGCCCTTGGTGACAACCACGAAGTTGATGATCATCAGGATCGCGAACACCACCAGACCAACGACGTAGTTACCGCCGATCACCACCTCACCGAAGGCCTGGATCACCTTACCGGCCGCATCCCCACCCTCGTGACCATACAGCAGCACTACACGGGTCGAGGCCACGTTGAGCGCCAGACGCAATAAGGTCGAGACCAGCAAGATGGTCGGGAATACGGCAAAATCCAGCGGTCGCAGCGCGTAGGCGCACACCAGCAGTACGACCAGCGACAACGCAATATTGAAGGTAAACAGGACGTCGAGCAGAAATGGCGGGATCGGCAGCATCATCATGCCGAGCATCACCAGCAGCAGAATCGGGATACCCAGACTGCCGTGGCGCAAGCCGGCCAGATTGGTCCGCATATTTCCCATCAGTTGCGCGCGATCGACAGCCATTGGCGAAAAAGTCCCCAGATCAAATATTTGACGCAGATTGCGTTGTATCCGGGACTACGCAAGAAGCGTTCCACTTTAGGAACCCGCAGGCCCGGTACAGGTCTACCAATGGCTGTTAGCCTGCACTCGAGTTCTGCTTCGTCCCGGCAAACCTTCTGATAAACTGCCTGACGCTGTAACGGCAAAGGATGGCCAGATAACTGACCCGGCAGATTCGTAAGCACCGAACACTGCCATCCACTGCCACTACAGCCCGATACCCGCTGGCTGGTCGCAACCCGAGAGGTTTCATGCGCGCGCCTAACGCTCTGCTACTTGGACTGAGCATCGCCCTCAGCGGATGCCAAACCCTGTCTGAACCCGACAGCCTGCTGAGCCGTTCCGGTGAAATAATCAGAACCCAGAGCCAACGCCTGGCCGACCTGGCCTCGAGACTGACCAGCGACCCGGCCGCCCGGCAGCGTCATGCCGACGTCGAAGCGCTGTTCGCGCAACCGTACATCGATCCCCTCACCCGCTACCTGAATGCCCACGCCAACGATCCGGTCTACTCAGACTACATTCCACTGGTCGAAGAAGAACGAGACAGCCGCTGCGAGGCCATCGGCCAACGCTACGCCGCCGAGCAACCGACCCGCGACAACTTGCGGAGGCTGCGTGCCGGCTATCAGTTTTCCTGCCCAAACCAGGTGGGCGCGTTTGCAGCCCGGGTACCGCAGCCCGCAAGCACACCGTCTAGAAGCAGCCCAACCACGGACCAGCAGGAAACCTGCTACCTGCTGTTTGCCATCCGCAACTACAGCCAGGCTGGCAATGCCTGCCGCGCTGCAGCCGAAGCAGGCGATGCCAAGGCCCAGCATCACCTGGCAAGCATTGCCGACAGCACCGGGCAAGGCGACACGGCACTGCGCTGGGCCCGCAACTCTGCCGAACAGGGCAATACTGCGGGCCAGCTGCTGCTGGCTGATCTACTGCAGCGGCAAAACAGCAGCGAAGCCGACATGGACGCCTTCAGTTGGTTGAAAAAGGCCGCCGACAGCGGCCAACCCGAAGCCCGCTATCAGTTGGCCCGGGCGTATCTGAACGGAACCGGAACCGCCATCAGCCCGGACAAGGCCGAGGATCAACTGCGCCGGGCCGCCTTGTCAGAGCACATTCCCGCCATGCTGGAGCTGGCGCGCAGCCACCCCGACACCGCGTCTGCCCGCCACTGGCTGGCCGAGGCTGCAGAGCTTGGGTCGGCCGAAGCGCAATACCGCCTGGGGCTTGATTACATGCAGGGTAATGGCGGCCCGCAAGATCTGGAGCAGGCATACTTCTGGCTAAGTCTGGCGCTGGTGAACGGAGAGTCCCGCGGCCGACGCTACGTCGAACAGCTGTCTGGCCAACTCAGCAATGACCAGCTGACCAGTGCGCGCAGCGCCCTGCAACAGCGTATCAACAGCCGCTAAGGCAGAGGGTGACAGGGATGCTGCCAGTCAAACGCGCAATCATGGTTCTGCTCAGCCTGCTGGTCGGGCTGTTCCTGCTCGGCAGCTGGTTGATCGCCAGCCTGAATCTGGAGTTCGCCGAGAATGCGATGGGTACGCTGCGCGAACGCCAGATTACCGACACCTTTTATGCCAACCTTGATCGCATCAATGCCCATCACCGACTGATGGAGCAGAGCACCCGCGGCCTGGCCCGAGCCGGCGGACTGCTGCTGCGCAACCCTGCCGATCCGGCGACGCAGGCAGATACCCTTCGCAACGCCCTGCAGGACTTTCCCGACAGCTACGGCAGCAGCCTTTGGTACAGGGAGCCCGGACGCCCGGCCCACTATGCCTACCGCCAGGGACAGGGCATACAGGTCGAGCCGGTCAGTGCCGACGAACAGCAGCGTCTCACCACATGGTTTCAGCGTCTGCGCGGGCTGCAGCCACCCATCGAGCCAGCACAGCAATGGACCGCGGCGTATTACAAAAGCAGCATCAACGCGGTGGTGATCAGCCATGCCACACTGATACGTGATGCGCAGGGACGCCCTCTTGGTCTGGCCATGACCGACTGGCTGGCCGATGACATCATCCGCACTGTCAGCCGGGTCGAAGTGACGCCCGGCACCTTTGCCTTTTTGCTGGACCACGACAACCGCAACCTTTCCAGCCTGTCTGACGCCGCCGACGTCGATCGCGCCCAGCAGATGATCAACAGCGTGACTGCGCTGCAGCTTCATCAGAGACTGCAGGACCAGCCGCTTCCCATTATCAGTTCAAGACAACTGGCATCGCCGATGCAGCAACTCAGACATCAGGTAGACGAGCAGCACTACAGCCTGTTTTACTCGCCAACCCGTGCCGGCATGATCTTCGGCATCGGTGTTCCGCAAACCGAGATCGATGCGGTACTGACGCCGATGCGTGACAGCAGTACCCGCATTCAGCTGCTGGCGGGCACGGTCATGCTGATCATTTCCGCGCTGATTCTGTATCTGGTGGCCGGCACCCTGCGCCAGCTGCGCAACCTGTACACCGACCCCCTAACCCATCTGCCCAACCGCGAACGGCTGCTGGCTGATCTCAGGAAAACCCACACTGCCAGCCTGCTGCTGCTCAATCTGGATGCCTTCAAGGAAATCAACGATTTCTACGGCCACCAGTGCGGCGATCACGTTATCGCAACGCTGGCCGAGGCGCTGCAGCAGCACCTGAATGAACGCGCAGACTGGCGCGGTAGCCGGCTGTACCGGATGCCGGCCGACGAGCTGGCCATCTGGCTACCAGGCCATCACAACCAGGAACAGCTAACCCCTGCCCTGACGCGGCTGCTCGGCTTCATCAGCAATCTGGAGATTCGCTGGCAAGAGCAGGATATCCCGCTCCACGCCAGTATTGGCGTGGCGTGCTGCAACCAGCGCGAAGCGCAGGACCTGAGCGGCGAACAGTTGCTGCCGGCAGCCAACATCGCACTCGAGCTGGCCCGCGCCGGCAACGAGAGCTTCGTGTTTTACGACGCCAGCCGGGGCGTGCGCGAAGGATACGAACAGAACCTGATTGGCGCCAACCGGCTGCGTGCAGCGCTGGAGGAACAGCGCATCGTCGCCTTCTTCCAGCCGATCATGGACGTCAGCAGCCGACGCATCGAAAAGTATGAGTGTCTGGTGCGGATGATCGACGAACATGGCGAACCGGTGAGCCCGATTCACTTTCTCGACCTGGCGAAAAAGGTACGGCTGTATCGCGCGATCACTCGCTGCATGATAGACAGCGCAATTGAGCGCTTCGCTGACCAACGCTGCAGCTTCTCGATCAACCTGTCCTGCGAGGACCTGCTGGACCCGGAGCTGGCCGACTACATCATCTCGACGGTAGAGAGCCACGCTGTCGGACAGCGCGTCATCTTTGAAATCCTCGAATCGGAAGGTATCGAAAACTACGCTGCCGTACGTCAGTTCATCGACCGCGCCAAGGCTCTGGGCTGCCTCATTGCCATTGATGACTTCGGCACCGGCTATTCAAACTTCGAACACCTGATGCGGCTCAACGTCGACCTGATCAAGATCGACGGCAGCCTGATTCGTCAGCTGGAGGACAACCCGACCGCCGTCACCCTATGCCGCGGCATCGTGCAATTCGCCGAGGAACTCGGCATGCAGACCGTCGCCGAATTTGTGCACAGCCCTGCGGTACTCAAGAAGGTCGAGGAGTTGGGTATTCAGTTTGCCCAGGGCGCCGCCATCGGCATGCCATCGGCCAGCCTGATCACCGAGATCAGCGTGCTGGATGCCGACGAGCCGGGCACCCGCAGCTAGCGGTAAATGATATCCGCGCGCATTGGTGCAAGACGCTGCAGCAGGCGATTCTGCACGGTGACGGGCAACCGCTCGGCCTCCATCGCCGCAATCAGATCTTCAACCAGCGCATTGAAGTCAGCTTCGGTGAGGTCAAACCCGGCGTGCACGTCGGCCATGCTGTCACCGGTATACTCGCAGGGGCCTCCCGCCTCGACACAGAACTGCTCCTGCAGTTTTTCCTGCAAGCGAGCAATATCGGTGTCGGCGAAGTGGTGGGCGATACGCACGTCATCGGCGATGCGATACAGCAACGCCTCGACCACACGATTGATACCTGCCTGCTCTCCAAGGGCCTGATACAGACTGTCACTCTCCGGCGGCTGCGAGGCACATCCGGCCATGCCGATCAGCACCAGCGCAGCGCAGGCCGTTGCACGTAATTCTCTGTACATGATGACCTCAGTAGCTCAACTGCATGGAAAGGAAGAGGCCGCGCTGGCCTTCCAGCGTGGCAATCTCGCCCAGATCGGCCCAGGCCGCAGCGAGCGCCAGACGCTTGCTCGGAAAATAGCCGACAAACACATCCTGCCAATCGCTCTCCCCGGCAAACGACAGGTTGTCCGGCTTCTCGCGGTACTCAACCCCCACCACCCAGCGAGGGTTAAGCAGCAGCGCCACACTCCCCTCCTTGAGCAGTGAGCGGCTGTCGCGGCGATCACCACCAAAGCCCAGCAGACCGGTTTCATTGGCGCGCGAGTAGCGCAGCGTGCCGTTGACCAGCAGGTTGTAGCCGCCGACTGCACCCAAAAACAGCCGGGACCCCGCCAGATAGAAATCGGTATCCGAATCTCGCTGGGCGCCGACCAGTGACGGGATCAGGAAATTGGTCTGGCGCTTGTACTGCGCGCCCACGACAACCTGTGGCAAGCGGTCATATACCAGATCCCCAAACAGCCGCAGCTTCACGCCGAAGACGTCCTGATTCAGGCTTTTGTGCGGCAGGCCCGCCGCCTTGGTCAGCGCATCCATGTCCAGCCGCTGGCGCGCCACCGACAGCTCCACCCGGTTGTTGAATGCCAGCGACGCGCCAAACGCGTCGAGCCGATAGTCACCCGTGTCGACGCGGGTGGCAAAGGCATCGCCGCCCCACTCGTCCCGGGTACCGTAGCCAGACAGCACAGCCCACGGCACGATGCCGCCGCCGGCCGAGCCTTCGATATTGGTCACCCCTCCGGTCGCCAGCAGGCGCCCGCCGGTATCAGCACAGGCACTCCCCGCCAGACACAGCAAAATCCCACACAAAGCAGTTTTGTTCATGGCAGCCTATCTAAACGAACGTTCCTCGCGTCTCCGCCATCCAGCGCTCAAGATCAGCGGCCGGCAGCGGACGACTTATGAAGTAACCCTGCGCCACATCGCAGTGACGTTCCTTGAGCCAACTGAGCGAGCGTGCATTCTCAATACCTTCAGCAATGACTTTCAGGCCCATGTTGTGGGCCAGCTCGATGGTCGATTTGACGATGACCGCATCATCGCTGTTGTCGGCCAACTGGAGCACAAACGACTTGTCAATTTTCAGATCCTGAACCGGCAGGCTCTTGAGCGTGGCAAGCGACGAGTAGCCCGTGCCATAGTCATCCACCGCCAGCGCGATTCCCAGCTCGCGCAGGGCCAGCAGGCTATCCAGACTGCGCTGCGGGTCGCGCATGACCGCGCTTTCAGTCACTTCCAGTGAGAGGTAGTCCGGGCTGATTTGCTGGGCGCGCAGCATCCGCTCCATACGCTGCGGAAACGCTGGGTCATCAAGGTCGCGGGCAGAAATATTCATGGCTACCTGCAGATGGATACCGTGATCAATCCAGCTGCGCAGCTGCGACAACACCGCGGCCATCATCCACTGCGTCAGCATGCCGATACTGCCCGTCTGCTCGGCGAGGGTAATGAACTCATCAGGCCCGATCACGCCGAGTTCACTGTGCTTCCAACGCATCAGCGCCTCAACCTGCCGCACTTCCCCGGACGCCAGATCCAGCTTCGGCTGGAACACCACACTCAACTCCCGGTACTGCGGTGCGTAGCGCAGGTCCCGCGCCAGACGAATACGCCGTTGATAGGCCTGATCACGCTGCGCCTGATAAACCGCAATACGATCCGCCCCCGGAGCAGCATCGTTCAGCGCAATGCTGACTTGCCGCAGCAGTTCCTGCGGATCACGGCCATGCAGCGGCCAGGTCACCAGTCCAGCCAGCCACTGCGAGCTGAGCTTGATATCCTGAACCTGCATTTTCTCCCCGAGCCGCGCCAGCAGCCCGTCGATGAGCACGACGGCCTCCTCCAGCTCATAGCCCTTGAGCAGCAACAGAAAACCGCTCCCCGGTTGCCATGCCAGCAGGGCGTTGGGCGGCAGAACGCCTTCCACGCTGGCGACGGACTGACGTATCAGCGCATCCAGAAACTCCTGGCCGCGCGCCTTCAGCAACAGGTCCGCCGTGAGCAGGTTGCACTGCGCCAGCACCCCACCCGCGCCACTGGCGATGGCATCGTCGAGCTGGCTGCGAACAACCCCGATGTTCGGCAACCCGGTCAGCGGGTCGTGCAGAGCGTTGTGCATGATCAGGTCTTCGCGCTCGGCGATGCCCGATCGCATAGCGTCAATGCGCTCAGCCAGCAAGCCAAGCTCATCGTTACGCTCAAGCCTGACCTGCCCGGTATAGTCGCCGCGGCCGATCCGTGTAGCGGCTTCAGCCAGCAAAGCAACCGGCCGAGCGAGACTGCCCGACAGATGTACCGCCAGCAGCGAAGACGCCAGTAGCGCGATCAGAGTGATGATCAGCAGCTCGCGCTTGAGCAAATCGAAGCTGGCAAGAGTTTCGGCCATTGGGCTGGCCAACTGCGCCAATACCCGGTAATCGGCCTGATCCAGCAGCGCAATGACCGTCGTCAGATAGCCTTCGGACTCCTGCATTTGCCCGCCGCTCTCTGCATCCATCTCGAGCACGCTGCTGGTCATCGTCGAGTAGCTGCTCATCACCGCGTCATCGTGACTGCTGACAAACCGAATCTCCAGCCCCGTCAGCTTTTGTAGTTCGTGCGCCAGCGCCTCGTCCAGACTGAACGCCATCGCCACCTGCCCCAGCGTCACCGGCGCGCGCACCACCGCCTCCACCAGCAGGTAGGGACGATCATCAATAATGGCGATCATGGCCTGATCGGAAAAGCGTTGCAGCGCCTGCACATCAACCGGCGCGGCAATGCCATCCTTGACCGAAGCGATGCGCATCACACCCTGCGCGTCGAACAGCATTGCCTGATCAGCGCCAATGCGCCGGACCTGATTCAACAGCGCCGAACGAATGGTCGGCAGATCGCCGGTGGCGACAGCCTGCCGGAAGCCAAAATCCGCCACCAGAATTTCAGTGGCGCTGGTCAGCTCACGGGCACGCGCCTCCAGCAAATTGCTGAAAACGTTGCTACCGACCTGCAGGTGCTGTTGCGCCTGACGCTTGGCGGAGACGTCGGTAGCCGTATAGACCACCAGAAACACGGCACCCAGAACCAGCGCCAGCAGGCCGACGGAGGTAAGGATCAAGCGCGTCCGCAGATAACGCATACGCATGCTGTTATTGCAACGACTTGAAACGCTGTTGCAGGGGAGACAGCGCTGGAGCAGGAGCCTCAACCGTTGCGGAAATCGGCAGACTCAGCGTCTGGTCGCGCTGGTTCAGGTCCAGCTCACCCAGCGCCACGGGGGCCTGTTGAAACTGATCAGGGTGCCACCACGAAACCGGCCATTTACCCTCGGGCAAGTCTGGCAGCAGCACCTGCCCCGCCGCATCGCTGACGGCAAAGCGCGGGTGCTCGGTCACCAGTATGTAGCCCACCATGGCGTCGTGAATATTGCAGCCCAGAACCACCACGCCAGGCCGTTCAAAGGTCACCGGTGGCGCCTCTTCGCCCTTGAACAGGCGCAGCTCGAAGGGTTTGGCTTCGGAGAAGGAGTAAACGTGATGCCGCACATCATCACTGTTGGGGAAATCAACCTGAGCACCAACCGGCACCACCAGCGTATGGGGCACGAATTGACGGTCAATCTGGTCCATCACATAGCTGTCTTCGGCACGCGGCGGCACCCCTTCAACCAGCAATACCGCGTTGGCCAACGGCAGGCCGTCGGCGTCGGTCACCCGTATTTGCGCCGCCATGGTGTGACAGGCCCAACCGAACTGCCCGGACAGCAGCAGCGCAAGTAATCCGAAACGACGTACGCCGCGCGCTGTGAGACGATTCTGCATGGTACTTCTTCCCCCCAAAAAGAGACGCCCCCAAAGTGCGACGTACCACCCGTGGCCGGCGCACCCCCTGCTCGCACGGCAACCCGTTGCAATACGGATTGACGCTTCACAGTGTCGCCCTTTGCCAAACGACGCTAGCATAGCCTGATTGCAAACTGATGTGCAGGAGCGAAAATGCCTAACTCGACCATCCCCCTCTCCGTGCTGGACCTGTGTTCCATCGCAGAAGAGGGCACCGCCGCCGATGCGTTACACAACGCTCAGGCGATGGCACGGCATTGTGAAGCGCTTGGCTACCAGCGCTACTGGGTCGCAGAGCACCACAACATGACCGGCATCGCCAGCGCGGCCACTTCGGTCGTCATGGGGTATCTGGCGGGCAGCACTCAACGCATTCGTATCGGCTCCGGCGGCATCATGCTGCCGAACCACGCACCACTGCAGATCGCCGAGCAGTTCGGCACCCTGGAATCCCTGTATCCCGGTCGCATCGACCTTGGCCTCGGCCGCGCCCCCGGCACCGATCCGGCCACCGCGAATGCACTGCGCCGCGGCCGCACCGACGGCGAAGACTTTCCGCAAATGCTTGAGGAGTTGCGCCGCCTGTTTGCCCCGATTGAGCCCGGCCAGCGTTTACGCGCCGTGCCCGGCGGCGGCCTGAACATTCCGATCTGGCTGTTGGGCTCCAGCACCTTCAGTGCCCAGTTGGCAGGACGACTGGGGCTGCCCTTCGCCTTTGCCGGACAGTTCTCTCCGGATTACCTGTTCAGCGCCCTGCGGCTGTACCGCGAAAGCTTCCGCCCGAGCGACCAGTACAGCGAGCCCTACGCCATGCTCGGCATCAACGCCTACGTCGCCGATGATCGTGAGCAAGCCCACTATCTGGCCAGTTCCCATCAGCAGGCGTTTCTCAACCTGATCCGCGGTACACCGGGACAGCTGCCACCGCCGACCCGGGATATGGAATCACTCTGGCAACCGCATGAACGCCATCAGGTGATGTCGACGCTCGCTGGCAGTCTCATTGGAGACCTGCAGAGCGTGACCGGCCAGCTGTCCGATTTGCTGGAGCGAACAGGCGCCAATGAACTGATCGTGAACAGCCCGATTTTTGACCAGAATGCACGAAAGCATAGCTACCAACTGCTGATGCAGGCCAGCCAGCAACGCTGAGCCCCTTCCCTGATGCAGGCGACTCTGGTAAAAAGACGCCTGCGCGGGTGTAGTTCAATGGTAGAACGGCAGCTTCCCAAGCTGCATACGAGGGTTCGATTCCCTTCACCCGCTCCAGTCTTGCTTCCTTCTGCTTTACTTTCCATTGTCACAAGCCGGCCAGGCGAGAAAAATTCGCGTGCGCAAATGCCTCTGCTTATGCTTTTCTCTACGACCAACATGCCAATAACCCCTTGTAATGATTGGTTTTTTCTGCACAAACGGATGACAAGAGCGATCCGCTTGGGCACAATGTCCAGTCAAACGTTAATGTCAGTGGAGTACCAGCCATGAAAGGCCATCCGGACGTCGTCAGCTGTCTTATCGATCTGTTGCGAGGCGAGCTTGGCGCACGGGATCAGTATTTCCTGCATTCGCGACTGTATGAAGACATGGGCTATGCCAAGCTGTACGAGCGCATCAACCATGAGATGGAAGAGGAAACCCAGCACGCCGACGCTATCCTCAAGCGCCTGCTGTTTCTTGAAGGCAAGCCGGACATGCGGCCCTCGCCCATCACCCCCGGCAGCACCGTGCAGGAAATGCTCGAGTCCGACCTCAAGCTGGAATATGAGGTACGCGAGAACCTGGCCAACGCCATTGCCCTGTGCGAGCGTGTCGGCGACTACCAGACGCGGGAAATACTTGAGGTCCAGTTGGCAGATACCGAAGAGGATCACGCCTACTGGCTGGAGCAGCAACTGCGCCTGATCAAGATGGTTGGTGAACAGAACTACCTGCAATCGCAAATGTAATCTGACGCCCCGCCACAGCCCTGCCAGCTGACGCTGGCAGGCGTCATGCGGCCATTCGCCCCCCAGCACCGCACTGCATCTGCTTCCCCGGCGCTGCCTGTTATTTCCAGACCACAAGGTCAGCATTTTCGGAATTCGAACTAATATTCGTTAGTGCACCAGCCTGGTGATGCCAGAACCCTTTTGCACCTGCGTAGCCCAGCGCAAACCTCAGATTCAACGCCCTCGCGCATTCACGCCACCAAAACTGACCACTCAGACAGGAATTATCGGCAACAGCCAATGCATGCTGCCGCGATGGCACCTTTTCTGCATTGCCAGCAGCTCCAGCCAATTGGAGCACTCTAGTGACCTCAGCCACCTGCCCAGATCGTCGTCAGACACGGATACTGTTGCCTGCCAGCGCCAAAGAGGCCTGTGCACTCGCCAGATACCACAGCGCGCCCTATATGGCCGGAGCCAGCGCGCTGCAACTCGGCTGGAACAAAACAGGCAGATGGCCAAAGCATGTGGTCAGCCTGAATGCAATAAACACACTGCACGGCTGCCATCGGGCCGCAGACCATTGGTCCCTTGGTGCCTTGAGCCGTCTATCGGAGCTGACGCGCAATCCGGATCTGTGTGCAGAGCTGCCCGTGCTTGAAACGGCGCTGCTCGGTGTCGGCGCACCCGGCATTCGGCATATCGCCACCCTCGCGGGCAATATCGGCTTTGCCGGCGACCTGCTGCCTACTCTGCTGGTACTCGACGCCCGACTTGACTGGCTGGACGAAAACGGCGCGGATCAACAAACACTGCTGGCCGATTGGCTGACCGCCCCGCCAGCGCATGCCCTGATAACCCGGGTTCGCCTGCCACTGCCGCAACCGCAGCAACATCTGCACATGGAAAAGCTGGCTAGCCGCAGCGCATTCAACCCGCCCCTGCTGAATATTGCCAGCAGCTGGCAATGGCAGCCACAAGCGGATCTGCGTTTGGCTGCCGGCGGCGCAGGCTTGCGACCCCGTCGCCTGCAAGCCTGCGAGCAGGCCCTTGCTGCAACCGCCGACCGGCCGCTGACGGCCCGCACGCTGCTACCCCTGCTGGCCGCAGACCTTCCCGAATTGGCCGAGCAACCGTTGCTGCAGATAGCGGCCAACCTTGTCCGGGCACAATGGCACGGGAGCCACGCATGAACACAACCGCATTCACGCCACGCCCTCTTACCGCCGACACCTTCGCCGAGCGCTGGCAGCCGCGCCCTGACGCCACCGAGAAGGTGCGCGGCGAACTACGCTACCCCACCGACGAACTTAACTGGCCCGGCCTGCTGCATGGCCGCATTTTACGCAGCGCTTTGCCACACGCCCGCCTGCTTGGCATCGACGTCGAGCGCGCGCGTACGCTGCCCGGCGTTCACGCGGTGGTGACCGCAGCCGATATTCCCGCAGCCAACAACTACGGCATCGTGTTCCGCGACCAGCCGGTATTCTGCGTTGATCACGTGCGCTACCTCGGCGATGCGCTGGCGGCGGTCGCCGCGGATACGCCCGAGATCGCTGCACACGCGCTCAGCCTCATCGAGGTGCGCTACGCCGAGCTACCTGTGGTCAATGACCCGAGCGCGGCACTGGCCGATGGCGCGCCGGCGCTGCACCCCAATGGGAATCTGCTGGACAGCTCGCTGATCGAACACGGCGACGTCGAAGCAGCCTTCTCCGCCTGTGCATTCGTGGTGGAAGGTCGCTACCGCACCCCGCGGCAGATGCATGTCTTCATGGAGACCGAGGGTGGCGTGGTGGTGCCCGATGAGAACGGTGGGCTGACCTTCCGCGTGGGCTGCCAGAGCGCCCACCGAGACCGCGAACAACTGGCCAGCATTCTCGGCCTGCCGCCGGATAAGGTGCGCGTAATCGGCCTGGCGACCGGTGGCGGTTTCGGCGGCAAGGACGAGCTGACCATGCAGCCGGCCGCCGGACTGCTCGCACTGCGCACCGGACGCCCGATACGCATTCACTTCGATCGCCGCGAATCGACCATCGCCGGCATCAAGCGTCATCCAGTAGAGTTCTTCGCCCGCACCGGCTGTGACGCGCAAGGTCGCATCCTCGCCCATCAGTTGCACGCGATACTCGACACCGGCGCCTACGCCACCCTGGGTCCTGCTGTCCTCACCAACCTGACCGATCACGCCGCGGCGCCGCTGTACCGTATCCCCAATATCCGCGTGAGCGGTCAACTGGTGCATACCAACAATGGTGTTGCCGGCGCCTTCCGCGGCTTCGGCGGCAACCAGGCGACCTTTGCGGTAGAAAGCCAGCTGGACAGGCTGGCCCACGCCGCCGGTTTACACCCGGCCGAACTGCGCCGACGCAACCTGCGTACACCGCAGGACCCCGGCGTCGAGGGCCAGACCCAGCAGCAGCCCTGCGACCCCCGACTGCTGCTTGATGCGGCGCTGCAATCCCCCCTTTGGGCCAGTGCCAGCAGCACCGACGACCGCCGCTGGGTGACCGGCGTCGGCATGGCAATGGGTGCACAGGGCAATGGCCTGGGTAACGGGTTACCCGACGCCGGCGGCGCGCGCCTGACCCTGACTGGCGATGGACGCATTGAACTGGCATTCGGCTTCATCGAGTATGGTCAGGGCGTAATTGCAGCAATCCGGAATCTGGCCTGCGACTACCTGAACTGCGCACCGGAGGACCTGGATATCCGTCTGGGCGACTCCAGCGGCCCCGACTCCGGCCCGACCAGCGCCTCACGCAGCAGCATCATCGCGGTGGAGGCCCTGCGCCGACTGCAGCCGCAATGGCGCGCATTGCTGACCAGTCTGGCGCCACTGGCAACACCAGGGCTGCAACCCGGCCCCGGCGGACTGCGGGATCAGTCAGGTGAGCTCGTCATCAGCTACCCGCAACTGGCTGGCGCAGGCACGCCTGTCACGCTGAATGTGCATTTCGACTTTCCGACCGGCCCGGACGCGACCCCGCGCGGACGCTATCTGCAACTGCTCATCGCCACCGTTGCGCACGTGGCTGTCGACCGACTGACGGGGCGGATTCGTATCGAGCGACTGCACCACATCACCGCCGGCGGCAAGGTTATCCACCCACCCAGCTACCGCGGCCAGATCGAAGGAGCCGCCATCATGGGCATGGGCATGACGCTGCTTGAGGACGTACCCATGCAGGACGGTCAGTACCAGCTGGACAACCTCGACGCCTATCTCATCCCGACACTGGCCGACGCGCCCGAGCAACAGGTCGACGTCATAGAAGGCATTCTCGGGGGAGAAAGCTACCCGGTGCGCGGTATCGGCGAACTGGGCATCGAGGCAATCAGCCCGGCCATCACCGCCGCCATCGAGAACGCCATCGGCGTACGCCCGGAGCGCCTGCCAGTAGAACCGACCACACTGCTTGCAGCCATGCAGGAGCCACATCCGTGAACGACGTATTCTTTACCCTGCACTTCACCGTCAATGGCCAGGAGCAGACGCTCGAAGTACCGGCCGCCCGTCGCCTGCTCGACATCCTGCGCCTGGATCTGGGGCTGATCGGACCGAAGGAAGGTTGCAGCATAGGTCGCTGCGGTGCCTGCAGCGTAGTGATTGACGGAGACTCCATGCCTGCCTGCTGCTTGCCTGTCAGGTGCAGGGACGCACGGTAGACACCATTGAAGGGCTGCGCGAGGACCCGCTGTGCGAGCGCATCAGCACAGCACTGGTCAATGCCGGCGCGCTGCAGTGCGGTTACTGCACCCCCGGCATTGTCAGCAGCTTGACCGCCGCTCTTCGCCACAACCCCGCTGCGGATGTCGCTGAGCTCGAACAGGCCCTGCACGGCAATCTCTGCCGCTGCACCGGTTACAACGGGCTGCGGCAGGCGATTGCCGAGCTGGCAACCTAGATACGGAAACTGCCCACCAATTGCCTCAACCGGGTGACCTGATCCTCGAGTGAAGCACAGGCACGCAGGGTCGCCTGCAGGTTATCAACTCCCTCCTGGTTGAGGGTGTTGATCTCGGTGATGTCGACGTTAAGGCTTTCGATTACCGAGGTCTGTTCCTCTGTTGCGGCAGCAACTGACTGGTTCATGTTGTCGATATCGCCAATACCGTGGGTGATCTCGCTGAGCCGGGTGCCGGCTTGCCCCGCCACCTCGACGCTGTGCTGACTGTACTGCTGACTGTCGGTCATGATGCTGACCGCTGCACTGGCGTCGGTGCGCAGATTCTCGATCATGTCGTGAATTTCCCGGGCAGAGCTTTGGGTACGGTGTGCGAGGTTGCGCACCTCATCGGCAACCACCGCAAACCCGCGCCCTGCCTCACCGGCACGGGCCGCCTCGATGGCCGCATTCAGCGCCAGCAGGTTGGTCTGCTCGGAGATACTTTGAATCACCTCCAGAATGCGACCTATGTCCTCGGTCTTGTGGCTGAGTGACTGAATCGTTCTGCTCGATTCACTGATCTTGGCCGACAGCTCCTGCATTGCAGCAATCGACTGGCTGACTACTGCCGATCCCTGCTCCGCTCCCTGGCGCGCCTGACTGGCCTGCGCGGATGCATCCGCCGCATTGCGGGCTATTTCCTGCGCCGCCGCACCCAGCTCATTGATAGCTGCCGCCACGCTGTTGGTCCGGCTGGACTGCTCGTCAGAGCTGGCCATGTTGGCATTGGAGGCATCAACCACCTGCCGCGCAACGTCGTGCAGCGTACCGCTGGTACTGGCCACCTGGCTGATTGACTCGTGGATACGCTGCACGAATTGGTTAAAGGCGTTGGCCAACCGACCAAACTCGTCCTGGCTGGTGACAGGCAGGCGACGGGTCAGATCACCCTCGCCCTCGGCGATATTCTCCAGCGCCGCTCCCAGCGATACCAGCGGACGCAGGAGGTAGCGCATCAGTACGCCAAGAAGCAGCACAATAATCACCACCGATACGATAACCGCAAGCAGCGCTGAATAGCGAAACTGGGCAAGGCTGGCGAAAGCCTTGTCACGGTCAATCGACAGGCCGACGTACCAGTCGGCACCGGGTAATCCGGCGACCGGCAAAAACGTCAGTAAGCGCGGTTGACCATCCAGCTCGGCCTCACTGAGGCTGCGCTCGATGCGCGGTGTGTTCCGCGGGTAGATCTCACTCAGGGTCTTCATCTGCAGGTCGGCATTGGGATGCACCAGAATGGTTCCATCACTGCTGACCATGAACGCATACCCCATGCCATTGAAATCCAGGGCGTTAATAATCCGGGAAATGGTCTGAAGGTTAAGGTCGCCGCCAACCACGCCCGCCCCTGCCGGTGTGGCAATAGTCATGATCAGTGCGCCGGTAGCCGCATCGACGTAAGGGCTGGTCAGGATGGTCCTGCCGGCCTCACGCGCACCCTTGAACCAGGGCCGCGAGCGCGGGTCGTAGTCCGCCGGCATCTCGGAATCAGGCCGCATGGTAAAGGCGCCATCGGCGGCACCGAGGTAGCTGAAATCGAAGGTTTCAGCCAGCGTGCGCTGCTCGAGCAACGGCACCAGCCGGTCCGGACTCTCACTCTGGATATTCTGTGCCAGATTCTCCAGCAACAGAATACGACCGGACAACCAGTTGCTGATATTGTCCGCCGTCAGCGTCCCGGCGTCGGTCAGATACGTCTGCAGATTGGCCTGCAGAGTCTTGCGTTGCAGGTAATCGTTATAGACAGAGAAGGCCGAAAAGGCCGCAATCACGACCAGGGACGCGGCCAGCAGGATCTTCTGATTGAAGCTGAGTCTGGTAGGCATCGGTTTTGCCTCGAAAAGGGGGTCTGAAACTGTATGTCGTCCCGCCAGACGGAAACTTGATTTCCGGCGATACAGACCGTCTTTTCAAGGTTAGATGACGAAATGCCATTTTGCTGCAAGCAGACTGCCATCTCATCGCCGATACACGCCAGCCAGAGCGCCTCGACAGCACAGCCGGTGACGCTGTCGAAAACGCTCGCCCTGCTGACGTCGCAGGGCGCCGTGTGTTGAGCTAGATAATGCGCGAGAAGCGCTGTTGGCTGGTGTCACTCTGATAGGCGTCGAACAGCATGCAAATCGAGCGCACCAGCAGCCGGCCGGCGGCCATAACCCGAATCCCGCCGGGTGTGAGGATGATCAGCCCATCACGGGCCATCTGCTCAAGCATCGGCAGGCAGGAGGCAAAGTACTCGGGAAAGTCGATCCCGAAGCGCGCCTCAATATCGCTGAACTGCAGCTGGAAATGGCAGATCAGCTGGCTGATAACCGCCCGCCGAATGATGTCGTCGGAGTGGCAGACGAGACCACGCTGGGTCGCCAGCTCATCCGCCTGCAAACGCTCCTGATAGACCTTGAGGTCGCTACTGTTCTGACAGTACAAATCACCGACCTGACTGATTGAGGAGACGCCCAGACCAATCAGATCGCAATGCCCGTGCGTGGTGTAACCCTGAAAGTTGCGCTGCAGCTCGCCGTTCTCCTGGGCGATGCTGAGGCTGTCGTCCGGCAGGGCAAAGTGATCCATACCAATGTAGCGATACCCCGCTGCCAGCAGCTGACGCACGCTGTTCTCGAACATTTCCAGCTTTTGCGCGGGGCTAGGCAGATCGGCACTGTTGATCCGGCGCTGGGGCATGAAGCGTTCCGGCAGATGCGCGTAGTTGAACACCGACAGCCGGTCAGGCTTGAGTGCGATGATCGCCTCAACGGTGCGGGCGAAGCTCTCCGGCGTCTGCTTGGGCAAACCGTAGATGAGGTCGATGTTGATCGAGCGATACGCCAGCGTGCGCGCGGCGTCCATCACGGCCTGGGTCTGCTCCAGCGTCTGCAGACGGTTGACCGCGCGCTGAACCTCCGGGTCCAGATCCTGGACGCCAAAGCTCACACGATTGAAGCCCAGCTCGCGCAGCAGCCCCATCGTTGCCCAGTCGGCCTCACGGGGGTCGATCTCGATACTGTAGTCACCGATATCGTCGTCACGCAGGCTGAACCGACTGCGCAACCCGGCCATCAACTCGCGCAGTTCCTGATGGCTGAGAAAGGTGGGCGTCCCACCGCCAAAATGCAGCTGCTCAACGACCTGATCCGGGCCCAGATGAGCGCTGATCAGCTCCATCTCGCGCTGCAGGCTGGCGAGGTACTCGCGCGACCGGCTGCGGTCTTTGGTAATCACCTTGTTGCAGGCGCAGTAGTAGCAAATGTTGGCGCAAAACGGCACATGTACGTAAAGCGACAGTTGCCGACCGGCCTCACGGGAGGCGTCGATGGCGTGCAGAAAGTCTGCCGGTTTGACACCGTCGTGAAACTGCACGGCGGTGGGATAGGAGGTATAACGCGGACCGGCATGGTCGTAGCGTCGAATCAGATCGGCATCCCAACGAATAGTGGGCAGCATGGGGAAACTCCGGCTTTGCTCTGGCATGGAACAAAGCCTACGCCGGCCAGGCAAACCAGGTTTTGACCAGCGTCAATAGACCCGTGGCCGCATCCTAGCCGCCGGTCGCGTTCATGAAACGCAACACCTGAACCTCACCACCCACGCTGAATTCATGCCGCGCCGGCTTGTGTTGCAGGGCACGTTCCAGAGCCTCGCTGACCGGCTCGTCATGCTCCGGATGACGCCTGACCAGGGCGCGCATATCCAGAGAATTCTCGTGTCCAAGACAAAGCAGCAGGCGCCCTTCGGTGGTCAGACGTACCCGATTACAGGTGTCACAAAAATTGTGCGAATGCGGTGAAATGAATCCGATGCGACTATCCGGGTAGCCATCGATTCGCAGGTAGCGCGCCGGCCCGCCAGAGTTTTCAGCACTGTCGATCAAGCGGTAGCGTTCCGCCAGCAGACTGCGCACTTCGTCGCTTGAGCAGTAGGCTTCGCCCCGCTCACGCCCCACCTCGCCGAGCGGCATCTCTTCGATAAAGGTGATGTCCAAGCCCCGCTCCAGCGCGTAGGCCGCCAGCGCCTGCACCTCATCGTGGTTGCGGCCCTTGAGCACCACCGTGTTGAGCTTGACCCGCTCAAAACCGGCGTCACGCGCAGCCTCGATACCATCGAGCACCTGCTGCAGGTCACCCGTGCGGGTAATACTCCTGAAGCGTTCGTGATTGAGGCTGTCGAGGCTTATATTGAGCCGCTTAACGCCGGCCTCGGCCAGCGGCCGGGCCAGCTTGGTCAACTGCGAGCCATTGGTGGTCATCACCAGTTCGCGCAGCCCCGGCAGGGCGCTGATGCGGGCACAAAGGTCAACCACGCCACGCCTCACCAGCGGCTCGCCTCCGGTCAGCCGGATCTTGCGAACGCCCTGGGCGACAAACAACCGCGCCAAACGCTCAATCTCTTCAAGACTGAGAATCTGCTGGCGGGGAAGAAAGGTCATATCTTCGGCCATGCAGTAAACACAGCGGAAATCGCAGCGATCTGTCACCGAAATACGGAGATATTCTATCTTTCTCCCCAGACCGTCCTGCAACATCAACTGTGTCATGCAAGGCTCCGACTAATCTGTTTTCCAGCGCGAAAGCGCAACTTCGTCGCTATCGCGTGCATCAACCCAGCGCTCGCCATCCGGCGTTGCTTCGCGCTTCCAGAACGGCGCGCGGGTCTTGAGGTAATCCATGATAAAGGCGTTAGCCTCAAAGGCTGCCTGGCGGTGGGCGCAGGCAACACCAACAAACACAATCGGCTCTCCAGGCTCCAGCTGGCCAACGCGGTGCAATACCTGCACGTCCAGCAGTGGCCAGCGGGCCTGCGCCTGCTCGACGATACCGGTCAGCGCCTTTTCCGTCATGCCCGGATAGTGCTCAAGCCACATGCCGGACACCGGATCACCCTCGTTATAGTCGCGCACATACCCCACAAAGCCGACCACGGCGCCCACGCCCAGATGGTCCGCATGCAGACGATTGAGCCGCTCGCCCGGATCAAAGTGGGCCTGCTGCACCTCAATCAACACATCAACCACCCGTCACTGGCGGAAAGAAGGCAATCTCATCACCGTCAGCCAGTGGCTCGTCAAGGGTACACAACTCCTGATTACGCGCACACATCAGGCGTGGCTCGGCCAGTACCTGCCAAGCCTCACCACGCGCCAGCAGGAGCTGCCGAAGGTCTTCAAGGGTGCTCAGCTCCGGGGTCCACATCAGTTGCTCCCCGCTGCTGCCGAGCACATCCCGGTAACGGGCAAAAAACTGCAGCTCTATCACGCGCTACCCGCCTCCGCCTGAAACTCCCCGCTCTTTCCACCGCTCTTGCTCAGCAGCCGAGTACTCTCGATCACCATACCCTTGTCGACTGCCTTGCACATGTCGTACAGGGTGAGAGCAGCGACACTGACCGCTGTCAGCGCCTCCATCTCGACACCAGTCTGACCGGCCAGCTTGCAGCGCGCCTGAATGCGCACCGCGTCAGGCGCTTCGATGCCGAGTTCTACCTTGACGCTGGTGAGCATCAGTGGATGGCACAGGGGGATGAGGTCGGACGTACGCTTGGCCGCCTGAATGCCGGCAATGCGGGCAACGGCCATGACGTCACCTTTAGGATGACCACCACTCTGAATCAATTCCAGCGTCTGCGGGCGCATGCGTACCAACGACTCGGCGACCGCCTCGCGGTGGGTAACGGCCTTGTCGGTGACATCGACCATACTGGCGCGGCCTTGTGCGTCCAGGTGAGTAAGCATAAAGTAGGTCCGGTTGCGTATTCGCTGGCTACTTTACTGCAATCCTCTGCCGCTGACAGCCCGAAGAACCAACTGCACCTGCAACGGTCACACATCCCGACGCACAATTCAGGCCGTGAACGCTGATCGCTTGAAATTGTTAACAGCGCACCTATATAGCGAAAAGCTATTCACGGTTTAGTTGAAATTTATTTTAAGTATTTAACACAGGCGCATACCATAGCTCCTGTCTTCTCAACCATCGACGAAAACGACTCAAGAAGGAGTTCTACATGTCTGTTATCAACACCGAAATCAAACCGTTCAAAGCCTCTGCATTCAAGAATGGCGAGTTCTTCGATCTGACTGAAGCCGACGTCAAAGGCAAGTGGGCCGTCTTCTTCTTCTACCCGGCTGACTTCACCTTCGTTTGCCCGACCGAGCTGGGCGACGTTGCTGATCACTATGCCGAACTGCAGAAAATGGGCGTTGAAGTGTACGCCGTGTCCACTGACACCCACTTCACCCACAAAGCGTGGCACGACAGCTCTGAAACCATCGGCAAGATCCAGTACGCCATGATCGGCGACCCGACCATGCAGATCAGCCGCAACTTCGAAATCCTGCGCGAAGATCAGGGCCTGGCCAACCGTGGCACCTTCATCATCGACCCGCAGGGCGTGATCCAGGCTGTTGAAATCACTGCCGAAGGCATTGGCCGCAACGCTGAAGACATGGTTCGCAAAATCAAGGCTGCCCAGTACGTTGCAGCTCACCCGGGCGAAGTTTGCCCGGCCAAGTGGAAAGAAGGCGAAGCCACTCTGGCTCCTTCTCTCGACCTGGTAGGCAAGATCTAAGATCGGCCTGATGACCCGGCCCGCTGCGCAGCCACAGGCTCGCAGTCGGCGGGCCGGGTTTTTTATGCCCGAAATTTGACCCCATTTTCAAAGGACACGCATATGTTGGACGCCAACCTGAAGAAACAACTGGACACGTACCTGCAGCACATCGTTAACCCGATCGAAATCAGCGTGTCCGTAGATGAAAGCCCCAAGGGCAAAGAATTACATGAACTCGCGGTCGAAATCGCGGAGATGTCCGGTAAAATCGGCCTGGTCTCGGCCGATGACAAGCGCACCCCGAGCATGGCGGTAGGCGCCGCCGGTGAAACACCGCGCATCCGCTTCGCCGGCATCCCGATGGGCCACGAGTTCACCTCACTGGTACTGGCACTGCTGCAGTCCGGCGGTCACCCGTCCAAGGCCGACCCTGCCCTGCTGGAGCAGATCCGCAACCTGGAAGGCGAGTTTCACTTCGAGACCTACATCTCGCTGTCATGCCAGAACTGCCCGGACGTGGTCCAGGCGCTGAACCTGATGGCCGTTCTGAACCCCAACATCACCCACGTGATGATTGACGGTGCTCTGTTCCAGGACGAAGTCGAGCAGCGCCAGATCATGGCCGTGCCGTCGGTTTACCTGAACGGCGAGCCCTTCGGTCAGGGCCGCATGACGCTGGCGGAGATCGTCAACAAGATCGACACCGGTGCGGCCAAACGCAAGGCTGCAGAGCTGAACGAGAAAGCGCCGTACGATGTACTGATCGTCGGTGGCGGCCCGGCTGGCGCCTCAGCTGCCATTTACGCGGCCCGCAAAGGCATTCGTACCGGTATCGTCGCCGAGCGCTTCGGTGGCCAGGTGATGGACACCGTCGGCATCGAAAACTTTATCTCCGTGCCCTACACCGAAGGCCCCAAGCTGGTTGCCAGCCTCGAGCAACACGTCAAGGAGTACGAGGTGGATGTCATCACCGAGCAGAAAGCTGCCAGCCTGGACACCGGTGACTACGTAGAGATCGGCCTGGAGAGCGGAGCCACCCTGCGCAGCCGCACGGTCATTCTTGCCACCGGCGCGCGCTGGAGGGAGATGAACGTACCGGGCGAACAGGAATACCGCGGCAAGGGCGTGGCGTACTGCCCGCACTGCGACGGTCCGCTGTTCAAGGGCAAGCGTGTTGCCGTCATCGGCGGCGGCAACTCGGGGATCGAAGCGGCGATTGACCTGGCCGGCATCGTGGAGCATGTAACCGTGCTGGAGTTCGCCGACACCCTGCGCGCCGATGAAGTATTGCAGCGCAAGGCGCGTTCAATGTCGAACATCGAGATCATCAAGAACGCCCAGACCACCGAAGTGCGTGGCGATGGCAGCAAGGTTGTCGGTCTGACCTATAAGGATCGCACCACAGATGAGCTCAAGCAGGTCGACGTTGCCGGTATCTTCGTCCAGATCGGCCTGGTACCGAACACCGAATGGCTCAAGGGTGGCGATCTGAACCTGACCCGCTTCGGCGAGATCGAGATCGACAGCCGCGGCTCGACCAACCTGGAAGGCGTATTTGCTGCCGGCGACGTCACAACCGTGCCGTTCAAGCAGATCATCATTGCCATGGGTGCCGGTTCCACCGCGGCCCTGGCTGCCTTCGACCACCTGATCCGCACCCCGGACCCGGCGACTGCGAGGAAGGAAGAAGCTGAACTGGCCTGATGTCTGAGCCGCACAAAAAACCGCCCCAATGGGCGGTTTTTTGTGCGCGCAATTCGCTCAGTCAGGCAACCACAAGCGGTCCAGCTGCTTGAATGGCCAGTCTTCCGGGCTCTCTCGTCCGATGATTCGATCCGTTTCATGGGCGTCGGCCAGATCAATCAGGGTAACCGGTAATCCCTGCTTCAAGCGCACCGAATAGAACACGCTGACCTTGGGCGTGAGCAGGGAACTGGTACCCTGCTCTACAACCACTCCCAGACGCTCGGACTCAAGCCGCACAAGGGAGCCGACCGGATAAATGCCCAACATACGAACAAACAGCTTGAACAGCACCGGGTCAAAATGGCCTTTCCAACTGGCCATCCGACTCAGCGACTCGGCCGGATCCCAGCCCGCCTTGTAAGGGCGATTTGAGGTAATGGCGTCATAGACGTCGCAGATCGCACCCATGCGCGCCAGCAGCGAAATATTTTCCCCGGCCAGCCGCTCGGGATAGCCGGTACCATCCACTTTCTCATGGTGATGCAGACATACATCCAGCACCGCATCCGGTACCCCGTCCCAGTCGAGCAGCAATTTGTGCCCTTCGGCCGGGTGAGAACGCATGATGGCAAATTCCTCATCGGTCAATTTGCCCGGTTTGTTCAACACCGCTTCAGGCATGACGGCCTTACCCATGTCATGCAGCAAGCCCGCCATACCCGCTTCCATCACCTGGTCTTCCGGCATTTTCAACAACCGAGCCATACCCACCATCAGAGCAGCTACGGCAACGGAGTGCAGATAGGTGTACTCATCCTTGGACTTGATGCGGGCAACGCTGATCAATGCATGGGGGTTTCGGCTGAGCGACAGACTCATCTCGCTGACCAGATCGTGCAACCCGTCAGTCGTGATGGCGTTGCCCAGACGTACGTCCTTGAACAGGTCCTGAATTGCCTGTTTGCCGTTGCGAAATATCTGCTGGGCACGCCGCACTTCATCGGCCATAGAAGCCCTGACTACCCTCTCGCTCGGCGCTGAACCTGACGCACTTGCAGCCTCAACCTCGGCCACGGCGATCTCCACTTCGGAGGGAGCATCGGCAGACGTCGGCATATCAGGCTGTGCAGCCACTTCGACATCCAGACCTTTGCTGACGTCAATAATCACTTCCGCAATCGAGCTTTGCAAAATAGTGTTGAGCGTGCGTACATCCTCAATCAGAAGCTTCTTGCTCCAAAACGGATGCTGCAGCCAGGAACCGCAGAATTTGTCGACATACATGCCAACACGCAGGGATTGGGTAGGAATCTTTTTCAGCATCGACAACTGTAGTCTCCAGGCGTCAGGACTCTCGCGTTCCCTGCTGAACAAACACGAAAGTCGGGAGCTCCGCCAGGGCCCCACGACCAGCGCCGGCATTATGCCAGTTGCACCTATGCGCGGCAAAACAAACACGGGTTGACGGTTGTCAGGCATCCAGCTCGCAGGCAGCGCCAAAATCCGTTCCCATATTCTCGTTCAGCCGATCGGGGTCGAAGCGGGTCAGACATCCCTCGCCCAGCGTTGGCGGCAGCACTGCCGAACCCGCCTCCAGGGGATCGAACCCCTCATCGTCATCCTCAATCACTTTGGCGCACCATGCTGATTATAGGTCTGCATGGCCCTGAGAATGTCACGCCGGCTAATCTGACCGACCAGTTGCCCCTCGTCGACAACCGGCAAACGTCTGCGTCGCTGGGAAATAAAGTGCTCGGCTGCCTTTACGATATCCGCATCGGCATCAATGGTCTCGACCACTGTGGTCATCACCGAGGCAACCGACCCTCCCGCCTCCTCAAAATAGCTGCCGGCCAGAATGCCTTTCAGGCAATCCCCTTCCGACAGCAACCCGATCAGATAGCCGTTCTCATCCAGCACCGGCGCCCCGGAAATACGATGCATCAACAGCTTGTCGATCGCGCGAAACAAGTCCATGTCTGGCGTAAAGGTAACCAGATCCGTGGTCATATAATCGCGCACTTTTACGGATTTCAGCATACAGCCTCCTGCTCGGGTTTCTCCGTTACCAGCTTAGCAGGCCGCAGAACAATGCATACAGTGACGCCAATCAAAGGTTGTGGCCCAAATCCGCGTCGGGGGAGGACTAGCTGAATACAACCGTCTTGTTGTCATGCACCAGCACTCGGTCCTCAAGGTGGTAGCGCAACCCCCGCGACAGCACCATTTTCTCGACGTCCTTGCCCAGGCGAACCATATCTTCGGCGTTATTTCGGTGAGTGATGCGAACCACGTCCTGCTCGATAATCGGGCCCGCATCCAGCTCTTCGGTCACGTAATGGCAGGTCGCTCCGATCAACTTGACCCCGCGCTGGGCGGCCTGGTGATAAGGACGAGCGCCAACGAACGACGGCAGAAAGCTGTGATGAATATTGATAATCTTGTGCGCATAACGCTCGCACAGTTGCGGCGGCAGAATCTGCATGTAGCGCGCCAGCACGATACATTCGGCCTGCTGTTCTTCCACCAGACGAGTAACTTCGGCAAAAGCCGGCTCCTTATCTTTAGGGTCGACCGGCACATGGTGGAATGGAATACCATGCCACTCAACCATACTACGCAAGTCATCGTGATTGGAAATCACGCTGGTAATATCACAATCCAGCTCGCCACTGTGCCAGCGGTGCAACAAGTCGGCCAGACAATGGGACTCGCGACTTGCCATCAAAACCACTTTCTTGCGCACTGCAGAATCACTGACCCGCCAGTCCATCTGAAACTCTTCACCGATGGGTGCAAAGGCAGTGCGTAAACCTTCAAGATCAAACGGCAGGGAATCAGCACGAATTTCATGGCGCATGAAGAACCAGCCAGAAAGATTATCGGAGTGGTGATTCGCCTCGGTAATCCAGCCGTTATAGGTCGCCAGAACATTACTGACCTTGGCAACAATCCCGACACGATCGGGGCACGCGATTACCAGCCTGAAAGTACGCATTTTCTCTCCTGTGTATTAGCCAACCGCCCGCAACGGCAACACGCCAGCGATGAAGACCGGGCCGCGGCATTTTACCCGCTGCGCAGAGCGCATGCAGCCACAAACAGATGAAGAGTGCGAAGGATTATGTCCTTAAGGCGTCACTCATCATTCGATCTGCCGACAAACCGCCGCCGGCATCGATTCCGGGACCGACTGAGAAGCCTTGTTTATAGGTAACTCACAACTATGTGATTAATTCGTTAGTTGGCCCGGATAACTTGTTGTAGGTTTTTTGTCATTAACCTATTATTCAAACATCCTGATTACATCAACTCCCTGCAAGGACACTATCCATGTCAATGCTGCAAGAATACCGTCATATTGAAGAACAGATTCGCGAACTCAAAGAACGCCTCAATTCACTGTCCAACGATGACAAGCTGAAAAAGGAAATCGAGTTCGAGGAAAAACTGCGGAGCCTGATGGGCCAGTACAACAAATCGCTGAAAGACATCACTGCCATCCTCGACCCGGACAATAAGCTGGGTGCAGCCAAAGGCAAGGCAGCAAGCACTGGTGGCAAGCGCACCCGCAAGGTCAAGCAATACAAAAACCCGCATACCGGCGAAGTGATTGAAACCAAAGGTGGCAACCACAAGACCCTGAAGGCTTGGAAAGAACAATACGGCGGCGACACCGTTGAGTCCTGGGTAACTATCCTGGGCTAAGTTGCTCCCGCGTAAAAAAACCGATGCTCGCATCGGTTTTTTTACGCCTGGTAATTACATATCAAGCTGCACAGCCAAGCGGGCCCCGTAGTCGCGCCAGCTCAACAATAGTTGCTGCTGTTCCACAGAGAGCTCCGGCAGCAAGCTGTCGATACCGGCCAGGAACTCGCCCAACGATAGAACCCTCGCCTGCTCGCCACTCAGCCTCGCTCGGCAATACGCGAACCAGTGTTGCTGTTCGGATGCGGACAGGCTGTCGGGAAAATTACGCGCCCGATAGCGGAACAGCATATCGACCAGCCGCTGATCGCGCAGCGGCCAGCGCATGCTGCCGAGCACTGAACCATCGGCTTCACGAATCGCCGGGAGCAGACGGCGGTCAGCGTCAGACAGAAACCCATCGTACAACTGAACCTCGGCTTCCTGTTCAACATCGTCCTGCCTGCCCTGCTCGGCATAAATCTCGGCGAGTGCCGCCTGCCCTGCGTCGCGCCAGTCCGCCAACTGCTGGGCGCGCGCCAGCAGCAACGGCATATCCAGCTGAAGCCGCTCGATATCCGCTGGCTGCAGCACCTTGGTGTCTGCCAGCACCGGACACTTGTTCAAATGGACCAACTTGAGACCTGGCCGTGCCTGGTCCTCGCCCAGATCCTCGGACCGGGTATACAGGCTTTGACGCACCTGCTCCGGCGACTGATCCATCAACACCGCCGGATCAACTGCCAGGTCGTAGACAATTACCGCATTGCGATTGACCGGATGCCATCCCAATGGCAGGACAAGAGCAAGCCCCTGCCGCTCGCGTCCGAACCGGCCGGACACGTGCACCAGCGGACGCACCCGCTGCAAATCGATAAACTCCGCTGCGCGCCGCTTGTCACGCAAGCCAAGCAAATATTCGTAGAGCTTCGGCTGCGCCTGCCTGAACAGACGGGCCATGGCGATGGTTGCCCGTACATCCGCCAGCGCATCGTGCGCCTGTCCATGATCAATGCCATTGGCAGCGGTCAGCAATTCAAGTCGCAGACTGGTAAATCCGTCAACCTGCGGCCACTCAATCCCCTGCGGGCGCAACGCATGCGCAGCGCGAAGGCCATCCAGCAGGTCCCAGCGACTGTTGCCACCCTGCCATTCACGCGCATAAGGGTCGAAGAAGTTGCGATACAACGAAAACCGGGTCATCTCGTCGTCGAATCGCAGGCTGTTGTACCCTACCGAGCAGGTCCCTGGCTGGATCATCTGCTCGTGCAGCTGACGCATGAACTCGGCTTCGTTCAGGCCATGCTCCAGCCGTTGCGCAGAGATGCCCGTCACCAGGCATGCCTGCGGGTGCGGCAGGACATCAGGCGTCAGGCGTGCGTCAATACACAGCGGCTCGCCGATTTCCTCCAGTGCTTCATTGGTACGCACACCGGCAACCTGAACCGGCCGATCGTATCGGGGATCGATCCCGGTCGATTCAAAGTCGTACCAGAAAAAGCTCTTGCTCATGCGCCCCTCTTCACGGTCAAAGGGGGCAGATTACCGTAACGACGGGTATCAGGCATCCGCCAATTGATCAAAGCGGAAATAGCGCTGCAGAGCCAGCGCCAAACCGGCGAAGGCCTCTTGATGGGTAACCACACTGAAACCGCAGTCGAAATGTCCCGGAGTTACATCGGCACGACACCAGTGACTGCGCGCATGGAATACCAGACGCTGAGCACCCAGCGGATCATCCAGATCAGGGAGTTTCAGCTCCAGTTCATATTGCTGATCGAGCATCACCGGCAACGCGCAGATCAGCATGATCCCGTCACGCGAGATATTGCCAATATAGCCGATAGGTCGCCCGGTTCGGCTGTTGTAGACACACAGATAAGCGCTCAACTGATGCCGCGGGATGCGGCGCTGCTCGATGGAGGGGTCCTGACTGGAATCCGGAATGACATGCATGTCAGCATTGCTCCGCAATCTGTTGCCGCAGCGATGCTTTAGCCTCGGCCACGCGGGCATTGGACACTTCAACACGCTTGCCGTCGGCGTCCTCTTCGTACCAGTAGACTCGCTGCTCGAATCTGGACAGCCGGTCGCGCATGTCTGCACAACGCGCCTGGCGCTGACGTTGTTGCTGCGCCAGCAGGTTGCGCTGCTGTTGCCGCTCCTCAGCCCTGATATCCGTAAGCCGCTCCATTGCGGCCTCACTGTCGCGCACATGCCTTTCGCGCTCGACCACCTGCGGACGTATCTCTACCACCTCGGCACCAGCCCTGGGCTGCTGATCAAAATGCACCTGCCCGTCAGCGTCCACCCAGCGGTAGATCTGTGCCTGAGTATCGAAGCTGCACAGCATAAGCGCAGCCAGCAGTGGTCGTAGTTTGCGGTGACTCATCGCGATTCCCTGCGCGGTCCGATCAAGGCAGGATAGCGGACCGCCGGCACCACGCCAAGCGAATCGGCGGCCGGCCTGCTCAATCGGCTAGCGGCGGCACAGGGCGCGCCGGGTCGTAATGCCCCAGCTGACGCAGCGTCTCCAGACGCGCAGCGGCGCGATAGCTGTATTCGCTGGCCGGATAGGTGTCGAGCATAAACCGGTATATCTGAATGGCATCCAGGTAAAAACCCTGGCGCTCCAGACACTGCCCGCGCAGGAGCGAAACCTCCGGCTGCAGGTGCGGACGCGAACGAATCAGACGCTCGGTCCTGGACAACTCGGCGACGACCCGATCGCAGTTACCGGCCGCATAGGCGTCGTAGGCCCGGTCCAGATGTTTCTTGTAGCCGCTCATGCCACAGCCGGCAAGCAGCACGATAACAGCGGAAAGCCACCAGCACTTGTTCATATCAACCTCCGGACAATGGCTCTGTATCGGCACGTCACGCCGATTCTTCAGTCCATCAGGGTTTGATGCATATCAGTGTAAAACCACACGATTTGCATTAGGCTGGTTCAATACCGTGTCACACCGACAACAGGAGTCAGCCGCATGGATATCAAACACCTTCTGGTGGTGATCGACCCTACCCGCGAACAGCAACAACCTGCGCTGGATCGCGCGGCTTCGCTGCTTGCACGCTTTCCCGCTGCCCGTCTAACGCTGATGCTCTGCGACTACATCCCGGCCCTGGATGGAGGGATGCTGTTTGATACCGCGGGGCTGGAAAAGGCCCGAGCGTCACTGCTCCAGCACCACCATGAATATCTCGAAAAACTGGCCGCACCGCTGCGCGCCAAAGGCACCGAGGTGGCAGTGACTGCCGTTTGGGGTAAGCGTTCGGATCGCCATATCCTGCGCGAAGTAAGCACTTGCAAACCCGATCTCGTGCTCAAGGCGACACGCCATCACAACGTGCTCAAGCGCCTGCTGCTGACCACGGCCGACTGGCAACTGATCCGCCACTGCGAGGTTCCGCTATGGCTGGTCAAGCACGGCGACAAGCCGATCAGTCGCCTGTGCGCCAGCGTTGATCCGCTGCACAGCGCCGACAAGCCGGCGGCGTTGGACCACAAGCTCATCGCCATTGCGACCAGTCTCGGCAAGACCATGGACGCGACGCTGGATCTGGTGCACTGCTATACACCTCTGCCGCGGACCATGGTGTTCGACGCCAGCGTCATTGCTGATTATGAAGGCTACGCCCGGGACGTGAAGCAGCACCACGCTACGGCGTTCAGCCAACTGCTTGCCCGTTCGGCCTCCGAGAACGCGCAATCCCACCTGCTTGAAGGCGACCCGGAAGAAGCCCTGCCCGACTTTCTGGAGAAGGAAAAGGTCGATCTGCTGATCATGGGTGCGGTGTCGCGCTCACGACTGGACAGCGCCCTCATCGGTCACACCGCAGAACGCTTGCTGGACTCGGTGTCGTGCGACGTACTGGTAATCAAGCCGGACGGCTTCGTCGATCCAAGCAAGCCCTGAACCCGAGCCTCGGCAGCCGCCTCAGGCGCTGCCGACCTGCCCCGCAGCGCGGGCGAGAGCGGTAATCTCGCCCCAGCGCTGCTGCGCGATCAGCTCGGCTGGCGCAACCCAGCTGCCACCAACTGCCATCACATTTGGCAGTGCCAGATACTCGGCCAGATTGGCCTGCGAGACGCCCCCCGTCGGACAGAAGCGAACATCCCTGAACGGCCCGGCAAATGCCCTCAGCAAGCCAACCCCGCCGAGAATCTGGGCAGGAAAAAGCTTGAAGCGACGATAGCCGAGCCGATAGGCACTCATCAACTCGGATGCGGTGGCAATGCCCGGCAACAGCGGGACTGCTGCTTCAAGCCCGCATTGCAGCAGCTCGTCAGTACAGCCGGGCGTCACCACGAACTGCGCGCCGGCCGCCAGCACTGCCTCAAACTGCTTCGCCGCCAGCACCGTCCCCGCGCCGACCATCAAGGCAGGACGCTGCGAACGCAGCAGCGCAATGGCGTCAATACCCAAGGCGGTACGCAGGGTAATTTCCAGCGTGGTAATCCCCCCTTCCGCCAGGGCGTCGGCCAGCGGCAACACATCCTCCAGCCGCTCGATATTCAGCAGCGGCAGCACAGGTGAGTGACTGAACAAGGAGTCCAGCATTTGCGTTTTTTCAGACAGGTGCGTCATCGGGCTGACCATCTTCCGGGCAGTAGTAAATATCCATGGGTGCCTGCACAAAGGCACTGATTGGCCAGCGCGCTGGCTGATCGGCTTCAACAGCCGTGCACAGCGTCCGCAACTTGGCATCGCCACTGATCGCCAGCAATCGAAATCGCGCGGAGTGTAACGCACGCCCGGTGAGGGTCAACCTCGGCGTACCATCGGCAGCCCGGCTTGCTACGCAACCAGCGTCGCAGTTGCCGTTCAACCACTCAGCCACCCCCTCGGCATGCGGGAACAGCGAGGCCGTATGGCCGTCAACGCCCATTCCCAGAACCACCAGATCCAGTGGCAGCCAGTCGGCGAGCTGCGCATCCACTTGGGCAGCATCCGCTGCCGGCGTCACGCCACGATACAGCGGCAACCACTGCAGTCGAGGAAAAACCGCAGCCAACCGTGAACGCAGCAGCGCTGCATTACTTTGCGCATCGCTCTCGGGCACCCAGCGTTCATCAACCAGCGTCAGCCGAACACGCGACCAGTCAATCGCCTGACGCGCCAGCGCGTCGAGAAAGCGCACCGGGCTGCGCCCACCGGACAGCGCCAGCGAGGCCTGACCGCGCTCGGCAATTGCCATGTTCAACCGCTCGACAACCGCAGCCGCCAGTTGTTCGGCCTGCTGCAGGGGCGTGTCGAAGCGCTTCAGCGTTACGCCGCGCTGCTCGAGCCGGCTTTCAATGGCGTTCATTACCGATCCGCCTCGCGCAGACTGGCGGTAAACACGCTGGCCCCCTGATCCGCCGGACTCGCTTCGGCCCGCATAAAGGCAAACAGCTCACGGCCCCAGCCACGACGGACACCATCCGGCGCAGTTGCCGCCGGTCGAGCCTGCCAATCGGCAGCAGGCTCAATCAGCTCCAGCGTACCGGCATCGGCATCCAGGCACAGCACGTCGCCCTCGCGCAGGCGCGCGATCGGCCCACCATGCAACGCTTCGGGGCACAGGTGAATTGCCGCCGGCACCTTGCCGGAGGCACCGGACAGTCGTCCGTCGGTTACCAGCGCGACCCGCTGCCCGCGATCCTGCAAGACGCCCAGATACGGCATAAGACGGTGCAGCTCCGGCATGCCGTTGGCGGCCGGGCCCTGAAAGCGCACAACAACAACCACATCACCGACCAGTTCACCGGCCTCGAAGGCACGAACAAACTCCGTCTGACTGTCAAACACCCGGCAGGCGGCCGTGACCCGACGGTGTTCGGCTGCCACCGCCGAGACCTTGACCACGCCACGGCCAAGCGCGCCGGCGATCACCCTCAGGCCGCCATCGGGCGCAAAGGGCTGCTCCGTACCGCGCAGTACCTGATCATCAAGACTTGCGCCGATGCCATCGCGCCAGCTCAGCTCGCCGTCATCGAGCACCGGCTCAAGGGCATAACGCTCAAGGCCCGGACCCGCGACCGTCTGCACATCCGCATGCAGCAGCCCGGCGTCCAGCAGCTGGCGAAACACAAAGGCGGTACCGCCGGCAGCCTGAAACTGGTTGATATCGGCCTTGCCACTCGGATAGATATGCGCCAGCGTCGGCACTACCCGGGACAGCTCGGCCATGTCATCCCAGTCAAGCTGCAGCCCCGCTGCCTGACCGATGGCAACCAGATGCAGCGTCAGGTTGGTCGAGCCCCCCGTTGCCAGCAACATCACCACGGCATTGATCAAGGCCCGCTCATCAAGCACATCGGCCAGCCGTACCCGACCATCCCGCGCCAGCCGCACCGCGGCAGCAGCAGCCTCGCGGGTCAGCGCGTCACGCAGCGCACTGTCCGGCGCGACGAAAGAAGCCCCCGGCAACTGCAGCCCCATCGACTCCAGCAGCATCTGATTGGTATTTGCAGTGCCGTAGAAGGTGCAGGTGCCCGGGCTGTGGTAGGAAGCGCTCTCGGCCGCAAGCAAGGCCTGCCGGTCAACCTTGCCCTCGGCATAGAGCTGGCGAACCCGGGCCTTCTCGCTGTTCGGCAGTCCGCTGGGCATGGGACCGGAGGGAACGAACACCGTCGGCAAGTGGCCAAAACGCAGTGCGCCCATCAACAGGCCGGGCACGATCTTGTCGCAAATACCGAGGCACAGTGTGGCATTGAACATGTTGTGGGACAGGGCAATGGCGGTCGACATGGCAATCACATCACGACTGGCCAATGACAGCTCCATGCCCGGCTCGCCCTGGGTCACCCCGTCACACATTGCCGGCACACCGCCGGCGACCTGCCCGGTGGCGCCCAGACGGCGCAGATACTGGCGCAGCAACGCGGGATAACGCTCGTATGGCTGGTGCGCCGAGAGCATGTCGTTATAGGCCGTGACGATGCCAACATTGACCTCGTCCGGCAGCGCCAGCCGCTGCTTGTCCTGAGCGCTGCAGGCAGCCATGCCATGCGCCAGATTGCCACAGGAAAGGCCCTGCCGCGGAGCTGGCGCAGCGTTTATCAACGACAGATAAGCCGCTCTGGAACGGGCACTGCGTTCGCGCAATCGTTCGGTTACCTTGCCCAGCACTGGGTGCATTCCACCTCTCCCGACCCGATGGTCACAAACCTACCCGCCAGCCGACATTATGGTCTATTGTAGGGCCTCCCCCAACCCTCCCGTACAAGGACCCCTGCATGACGCTGCGTCGCACCAAAATCGTCGCCACGCTCGGACCGGCAAGCAACAGCCCGGAAAAGATTGCCGAGCTGATCAAGGCCGGAATGAACGTCGCCCGCCTGAACTTCTCCCATGGCAGTGCTGATGAACACCGAGAGCGTGCAAGACTGGTGCGCGAAATCGCCGAACAGCAAGGCAAGCACGTCGCCCTGCTGGGTGACCTGCAGGGTCCGAAGATCCGCATCGGGCGATTCGCCGACGGCCCGATCAAACTGGAGGTGGGCGATCATTTTCGGCTGTCGACCAACCACCCTCTCGACGGTGGAACTCAGGATATCGTCGGCCTGGATTACCCGGATCTGGTCAAGGATTGCCGCGCTGGCGACGAGTTGCTGCTGGACGATGGTCGCGTAGTACTGCTGGTCGAAAGCGTCGGTCGCGACGAGGTACGCTGCAAGGTAACCACCGGCGGTCCGCTGTCGAACAACAAGGGCATCAACCGCCGTGGTGGCGGTCTGTCTGCCCCGGCCCTGACCGACAAGGACCGCGCCGACATCAACCTCGCCGCCGAGCTGCAGATGGAATATGTAGCCGTCTCCTTTCCGCGCGACGCCGCCGACATGGATCTGGCCCGCAAACTGCTGCGCGACGCCGAGTCAGACGCCTGGCTGGTGGCCAAGATCGAGCGCGCCGAAGCGGTTGCCGACGATGTTGCGCTCGACGGGCTGATCCAGGCCAGCGACGCCGTCATGGTTGCCCGGGGCGATCTGGGCGTCGAGATTGGCGATGCCGAGCTGGTCGGCATCCAGAAGCACATCATCAGCCGTGCCCGCAAACAGAACAAAACGGTGATCACCGCGACCCAGATGATGGAGTCGATGATTTCCAGCCCACTGCCGACCCGTGCCGAGGTGTCGGATGTTGCCAACGCCGCGCTGGATTACACCGACGCGGTAATGCTGTCAGCCGAAACCGCCGCCGGCAGCTACCCGGTTGAAGCCGTTGAGGCCATGGATCGCGTATGCCGCGGTGCTGAGAAACAGCCGGTCAGCAAGCGCTCCGGCCATCGTCTGTACCAGGAGTTCGAGCGCTGCGATGAAACCATCGCACTGGCCGCCATGTACGCGGGTAACCACTTCCCCGGCGTCACGGCGATCATCACCCTGACCGAAAGCGGCTACACCCCGCTGATCATGTCGCGTATCCGCTCTCACCTGCCGATCTTCGCGCTGTCACCAAACAGCCAGACACTGGGCAGGGTATCGTTGATGCGCGGGGTCCAGGCGATCCGCTTCAACCCGGCTGAAATGGCGCCTAGCGATATCAATCAGACCGCGGTGACCCGCCTGCTGGAGGCCGGCCACGTAAAACCGGGCGACTGGGTAATCCTGACCAAGGGCGATGTCTACAACTCCCGCGGCGGTACCAACTCGATGAAGCTGCTGCATGTCGGTGAGCGGCTGGTCTGACAACCGGAGCGCAGCCACAAAGAGGGTCTGCCCGAACTGACGGGACGAGCTTTCCCTTGCGGCTCATCGCTGCATACTGTGCTGTTGTTGTGTCAGTCTTTCGCCTTTA
>NZ_NBYK01000001.1:511466-536729 GCF_002197985.1 Halopseudomonas aestusnigri | reverse complement strand
GGGACGAACTCCGGTGCACACTCGATCATTGGAGCATTAGGTAACTGCGTTGCCAAAGCCCTTGTCGCGCAGCGCAAAACTGCCGCCAAAACCCACAAAAAAGGCCTCGCAAGCGAGGCCTTTTCGACTACCACCGGATCTTACTTGATCTCGACCGCCAGACTTTCGGCAATCTTCTTCTGCCAGATCTGCGGGCCGGTGATGTGCGCGGATTCGCCGGTGCTGTCGACCGCAACGGTAACCGGCATATCCTGCACCTCGAACTCGTAGATCGCTTCCATACCCAGTTCGGGGAAGGCGATCACATCGGCTTTCTTGATCGCCTGAGCGACCAGATACGCCGCGCCACCGACCGCCATCAGGTAGACCGCCTTGTGATCCTTGATCGCTTCAATGGCAATCGGGCCGCGTTCGGACTTGCCGATCATGCCCAGCAGGCCGGTCGCCTCGAGGATCTGACGGGTGAACTTGTCCATGCGCGTGGCAGTAGTCGGGCCAGCCGGTCCAACCACCTCATCACGCACCGGATCAACCGGGCCAACGTAGTAGATAAAGCGGCCCTTCAGATCAACCGGCAGCTCTTCGCCCTTGTTCAGCATGTCGACCATGCGCTTGTGCGCAGCGTCGCGGCCGGTCAGCATCTTGCCCGACAGCAGCACAGTCTCGCCGCTCTTCCAGCTCAGCACGTCTTCCGGGGTAACGGTGTCGAGGTTGACGCGGCGCACGCCGTCGCCCACTTCCCAGGTGATTTCCGGGTAGGCATCCATCGGCGGCGCTTTCAGCTCGGCCGGGCCACTGCCGTCAAGCACGAAGTGCGCGTGACGAGTAGCCGCGCAGTTGGGGATCATGCAGACTGGCAGGCTGGCCGCATGGGTCGGATAATCCTTGATCTTGATGTCCAGCACGGTGGTCAGACCGCCCAGACCCTGCGCACCGATACCCAGCGCATTGACCTTATCCATGATTTCCAGACGCAGCTCTTCAGCGCGATTCTGCGGGCCACGGGCACGCAGTTCATGGATGTCGATCGGGTCCATCAGGGCTTCCTTGGCCATCACGGCAGCCTTCTCGGCGGTACCGCCGATACCAATACCGAGCATGCCCGGCGGGCACCAGCCAGCGCCCATGGTCGGGACAGTCTTGATCACCCAGTCAACGATCGAGTCGGACGGGTTGAGCATGACCATCTTGGACTTGTTCTCGGAGCCACCGCCCTTGGCCGCGACATCCACTTCAACCTTGTCGCCGGGGACGATCTGGTAGTGGATGACCGCCGGGGTGTTGTCCTTGGTGTTGATGCGCTTGCCGGCCGGATCGGCCAGGATGGAGGCACGCAGGACGTTGTCCGGGTTGTTGTAGGCGCGGCGCACGCCCTCGTTGATCATGTCGTCCAGGCTCATGGTAGCGCCGTCCCAGCTGACGTTCATGCCAACCTTGACGAACACGGTAACGATACCGGTGTCCTGACAGATCGGGCGATGGCCGGTGGCACACATGCGCGAGTTGATCAGAATCTGGGCCATGGCGTCCTTGGCCGCCTTGGACTCTTCACGCTCGTAGGCTTCGTGTACCGCCTGGATGAAGTCGACGGGATGATAATAGGAAATATACTGCAGAGCGTCGGCTACGCTCTGGATCAGATCGTCTTGCTTGATAACGGCCATGCTCGGACAGGCTCCTCTGTTTGACCGCCGGACCTCGGACGGCGCCGGGTCGGGCTCACGGAATCAGGCAGGCACCGACAGGGAGGCCGGCAGGCCTGAAAAAATGCGCTGGCAAGTATACCTGAGCTTGGGAAGCACGGAACAACCTCTTGCGTCCACCCCTGACAACCGGGGCAACGAAGTCCAGGTGACCACAGTGCGGAAAGCCGTCACAGTTGCGACCGTAAAAAGTGAAAAGAACTTGCAAAACAGCCGTCAATCGATAAATTGACGTCATAATGCCATCATACAAAAACGAGGCACCGGACGTGGTCGATCTGCAGGATGCACAGAACGCCAAGTTCCAGACGCTGAGACTGCAGCGCTTTTACCTGGCTCAACTCAATTACCTGATTACCTACGTGGTGATCTGTGTGGCTTGGGTATCGGGACAATATCAGGGATCGGTCTGGCTGATGCTCAGCCACATCGGGCTCGGCGTAAGCACACAGCTGGTCTTTCTCGCCCTGTTTCGCAGCAACTGGAATCTGCGCCTGCAGGATCCAAGCATGACCAACGCGCAGATAGCAGTGGCAATTCTGCTGATCACTTATCTGCTTGCCTTTGCCGGGCCACTGCGCGGCAGCCTGATCATGATTTACGCCAACATCATGGTATTTGGTATATTCCAGCTGTCGCGCCGGGATTTTCTGATCCACTCGGGGCTGGCGCTGGCCTGCTTCGGCGCGCTGATCACCATCGAACACTACTATCAGACCGATACCCGGCAGTTCACCCTCAATCTGGTGGAGTGGTTCATCCTCGCCTGCTTTCTGGTCGGCCTGAGCATGACAGCCAGCTACATTCGCGAGCTGCGCGAGCGCCTGCAGCAACGCCACAACACCCTGCAGGCCCACCAGGAAACCCTGCGCGGCATGATGGGGCAACTGCAGAATCTGGCCACCACGGACCCGCTTACCGGGCTGGCCAACCGCCGGCACTTCCTCCAGGAAGCACGGCGGCGTATGACGCTGATGCGTCCGACCCAGCAGATGGGCATCGCGCTGATCGACCTGGATCACTTCAAGCGCATCAACGACCTTTACGGACACGCGGCGGGTGATCAGGTGCTGCAGGGCTTTGCCGAACTGGCCCGCACCACCCTGCGAGACGACGACCTGATTGCCCGCTTTGGCGGCGAGGAATTTGTCCTGCTGCTCGGCAACACCAGCATTGAAACTCTGCACCAGTGCGTGGAGCGCCTGCGTCAGCGCTTTGCCGAAAAGACGTTTGATGTCCTGCCAGAGGGCGTTTACTGCACCTTCTCCGCTGGTCTCAGCCTGCTGCAACCCGAGGACGATCTGGAAGTCTGCCTGAACGACGCCGATCAGGCGCTGTATCTGGCGAAAAATAGCGGACGCAACCGCAGCGAATGGCACGACCCCAGTTATGCCTGAGATCCGAATCAGAGGCCGTTGTCTGAATGCTGCTGCGGGCAGCAATCTGCTAGATGTTCTGCGCCAGGCCGATCTGCCGATCAACTGGTCATGTAGGGCCGGTCAATGCCACAGTTGCCTGATACAGAACCTCAACCGGGCTGACATCAGCCCGGCCCAGCAGGGCCTTTCACCAGAGCAGCAGGCCAACGGCTGGCTGCTGGCCTGCCAATGCCGGGTCGAGCAGGACCTTGATCTGCACCTGCATGACCCTGCCAGTGATAGTCTGCCGGCGACCATTGAGCGCCTTGAAACGCTACCGGGCCAGGTCATCCGGCTGCAATTGAAGCCGGCCCGGGCCATACGCTATCAGACTGGCCAGCACCTGGTGATCTGGCTGAATGCGGATCTGGCGCGAACCTTTTCGCTTGCCAGCCTGCCCGGCGAGCCGCTGCTGGAGTTTCATCTGCAGGAGCGCGAGGGCAGCGCTTTCTGCCATGCCCTGCGCACACTGCCGACAGGCGCCACCTGCTATCTCGGCTCTCCGGGCGGGCATCTCGGCTACGATCCTGAATGGCATAACCAGCCGCTGCTCCTGCTGGCATCCGGCACCGGTCTGGCACCGCTGCAGGCGATTGCGCGCAACGCGCTTGCCGCTGGCCACGATGCACCGATACAGCTGTGGCACTGGCAACGCGCCGGAGCGCCCTGCTATCTGCAGGCCGAACTTGAACACCTGGCCGCTCAGCACCCTCACTTGCACCTGCAGCTGCGCTCACACAGCGAGCTGGAGGCGGATCTGCGCCAACTGAAGCCACCAGGACGCGGCACCCGGGCGCTGATCTGCGGGTCTCCCGCATTTGTCGAGCGGCTACGCAAGCCGCTGTTCATGGTCGGGCTATCAGGACGTCAGATTCTCGATGAGGCGTTTCTCAGCCGCAGCCGCTAAACAAAACCGCCGGCGTTTATAAGCCTGCATTCGTCAGACGCAGGGTTGTGGGTTGCCCGGGCAAAGCATGCGAACATGCCAGCCACCCCAAGTACCCGAACAACATGTGGAGTAGACCGTGAGCGAACACCTGCTGATCGACCGCAGCGAGGGCGTATTAACCCTGACGCTGAACCGCGCCGACAAAAAAAATGCCCTGACCCGTGACATGTATGGCGTCATGGGCGAGGCCATCAACGCCGCGCAGGACGATGCCAGCATCCGCGCCGTCGTCATCCAGGGCAGTACCGAGTGTTTCACCAGCGGTAACGACGTTGCCGATTTCATCAAGAACGAACGCAGCGGCACCGACAGCCCGGTGTACGTCTTCCTCAAGGCCATCTGCCACGCCAGCAAGCCGCTGATTGCTGCGGTCAATGGCCCGGCGGTCGGCATCGGCACCACCATGCTGCTCCACTGCGACCTGATCTACGCCGCCGAGAACGCGCGCCTGAAAATGCCATTCGTCAATCTCGGCCTGTGCCCGGAAGCTGGATCGAGCTTCCTGCTGCCGCGCCTGCTGGGTCACCCGCGTGCCGCCGAGTTGCTGCTGCTCGGTGAAGAAATCAGCGGCAGCCGCGCCGCCGAGATCGGACTGGTCAATCAGGCGTTACCGGCCGGTGAAGCGGTTCTGCAGGCCGCCCGCAAGGCTGCACTGCGCATCGCCGAGCAACCGCCGGGATCGGTTCGCCTGACCAAACAACTGATCCGTGCCGGCATCAGCCGCACCGCCGATGAGGTCATGGAAACCGAGGGCCAGCACTTCGCCCAGTTGCTCGGTGGCGCCGAAGCGCGCGAAGCACTGACTGCCTTCATGGAGAAGCGCAAGCCGGTATTCGCCTGACCCGCCCCGCCGCCGGCCTCGCCTGCGAGGCCGGTGCAGGCTGTTCAGCTAACGCGGGATACCGAATAGCCACATCACCGAACGATTGATTTGCCCCCAGAAGCGAATCTTGAATCGGTGCCACAACGTCAACCGGCGCCAGCCGGCCAATGTCCAGAGATCGCTCTCGGCAAAATCCTGCTCGAAACTCTCGGCAACCGCTTGTGCCAGATCAGGATCAACCGCCTGCTGATTGGCCTCGAGATTCCAGTGCAACGTCCAGTGATCGAAGTTGCATGAGCCGAGTGACACCCAGTCGTCCACCAGCGCTGTCTTCAGATGGGTAAAGCGCGGCTGGTATTCGTAGATGCGCACACCGGCCTTGAGCAACCTCGTGTAGAAACGCTGACCGGCGTAGCGCACGGGCGGATGGTCAATGGTCATACCGCACAGCAGCAAACGCACATCAACACCGCGTTTGGCCGCCCGTGCCAGCGCTCTGCGAATCCGCCAGGAGGGCAGGAAATACGGTGTAGCCAGCCAAACCCGCTGCTCGGCTCGGCGCAGCGCCGCCAACAGTGACACGACCACTTCCTTCTGCTCGCGCGCACCGATATAGGAGACACGGCCATGCCCGGCCCCGCCAGCGGGCACCGGCGGAATATGTACCCGACGCACGGCAGACAGCCCGCGCGTTTCACGTCGACCGCCCTGCTCCCAGATACGCTCGAACAGGTCGACCCAGTCCTCGACTACCGGCCCCTGCACTTCCAGCATTTGCTCGTGCCAGGGTGTCCTGCCTGTTTCCGGGTCAAGCTGACAAAAGGTATCGGTGATACCGGTGCCGCCAACAAAGGCCATGCGCCGGTCAATAATGAAGAGTTTTCGATGGTCACGATGGAACAGCCGATGGCCACTGAACAGACTGGGAGGATTATAAAACTGCAGCTCCACTCCCATCTGCTCCAGCTCAAGCCGCTCACAGCGGCTCAAACCGTCGGTGCCGATGGCATCAAGCAGGCACCGAACCTGCACGCCACGTCGACGCGCATGCTGCAGCACCTCCAGCCATTGCCGGGTGCTGCGGCCAGAGTCCACCAGATACAGCTCGATGTCGATACGCTCGACCGCCTGATCGAGCGCAGCAAGAATGCGCGGGAAGAAGTTGTCACCATCGATCAGCAATTCGAACCGATTGCCGGTTCGCCACTGGTACACCCGCGCAGTCATGTCACTCCCTGTCTTATGAGGGAATGCGGTAGTCCTCCTGCGTCAACAGATCGAGGCCGCATTCCAGGTTACTGATCCAGTCGAGGAACGCCGAAATGGTATCCGGGTCGGCAAACGGACGTCCATGCTGCGGCACGATCATCTTCGGCTTCAGTTGCCTGACCATGTTGGCCCACAGACGGCAGGCCTTGTTGCCAGCCATGTAACGCCGATGAAACCCCTCCATCGTGCTCTTGTGAGTCGCAAAGTCGGTCACAGGTTCCGCATCATCGACCATCGATGCCCCCATATCACCGGAAAACAGAATGCCGCTGATCGGGTCATAAAAGTGCAAATTGCCGACCGAGTGCAGAAAATGCGCCGGCAATACCTTGAGCACCGTTTGTCCCAGCGGCACATCCATCCCGCGATCGGGCACGGCGATCATGCGTTCGGTGGTGGTCATGCCCGTGTGCTTGGTCAAAAAACCCGCACTCAGGTGCGGCAGAAAACGCGCCCACAGTTTCGAGCAGACCACCCGGCAGTTGGTATGCAGGAACCACTTGTCCAGCGATGCAATGATGTCCGGGTCCTGGTGCGAGGCAAACACATAGGTCAGCTCGCGCAGCGGGATATAGCGGCTGACCGCCATCGACAAAGGTGTGTAGGTGAGGTCACCGCCCGGATCGAGCAGTGCATGCTGATCATGATCAATGATCAGAAACTGGTTCGACTGCACGCCATCACCCGTCACCAGTTGATCGAAGCAGAGCACCTGGTGCGAACCATTGTCGAACAATACTCGGGGCGGACTCGCCATAGACAATCACCTTAACCTGCAGTGGAAAGAGAGTGTCAGGAGTGTATACGCCCAGAACCTGAGCGCCAGTGACCTGCATCAAGGGATAAAGACGTCACAGTAACGTCATCGCACCGTCACCAGCCTGACACTGCCACGCCATAGCCTCAGCCTGAACATCACTGAAGATGCCCGGACGGAGGTGTCCATGACAGATGCAGCCCTTGCCTTTGAAGAATCAGCCAACCGCTGTCTGACGGTCGAACTGGCCGCCACCCCGGACAGTCTGCGCGCCGCCCAGGCCCTGCGCTACCGCGTCTTCGGCGAAGAATGCGGAGCCCGCCTGCACGGCGCCGAGCAGGGACTCGATCAGGATCGTTACGATCTGCACTGCGAACACCTGATCGTCCGCGACCAGCGCAGCGGAGAAGTGGTAGCGACCACCCGCATCCTGGACAGCGAGCGCGCTCGCGGTGCAGGCGGCTTCTACAGCGAAAGTGAGTTTCAGCTGGTCGGCCTGGGCGATTTGCGCGGCGACGTCATGGAAATCGGTCGTACCTGCGTGCACGCCGACTACCGCAACGGTGCAACCATTTCGGTTCTCTGGTCTGGCCTTGCCCAACTGATGAATGAGCGACGCTACAGTTACCTGATGGGGTGCGCCAGCATCGAAATGCATGACGGGGGCGTGCAGGCTCACGCGATCATGCAACGCCTGCGAAACCGCTACCTGTGCCGCGAGCATCTGAACGCGATTCCGCGCTTGCCGCTACCGGAGCGCAGCCTGCCCGATAACGTCACCGCCCAGCTGCCGCCGCTGCTGAAGGCCTACATGCGTCTGGGTGCCAAAATCTGCGGTGAACCCTGCTGGGATCCGGAGTTCAACTGCGCCGACGTCTTTATTCTGCTGCGCCGCGAACAGCTCTGCCCGCGCTACGCGCGCCACTTCAAGGCGAGCTGAGCATGCCTGGCCGCTCGGTAAGCACGCCCCGCCGGTTAATCCGCCTGATGGCAGTGATTGGCTGGATTGCCTGTGGCCTGCTGCTGGTCTGCTGGGTTCAGCTCATGCAACAGCTGCAACCCGCCAGAGTGGACCGTCTGCGCCAGAGGCTCACCCGCTGGTGGATGCGCAACCTGATCCGCATTCTGCCGTTGCAGATTCGCGTTACCGGCGCACCTGCTTCAGGCACCACCCTGTGGGTCAGCAATCATGTGTCATGGCTGGATATCGTGGTGCTCGGCGCGCAGGCGCCGGTGCACTTTCTGTCCAAGGCGGAAGTACGCGACTGGCCGGTGATCGGCTGGCTGGCGGGCGCCGCCGGTACCTGTTTCATCCAGCGTGGCCAGGGTACGTCCAGCACCGTTCAGGATCAGTTGACCCGTGTGTTGGCAGCTCAGCGCAGCCTGGTGATTTTTGCAGAAGGTACCACTACCGCTGGCGACAGGGTGCGCACCTTCCATGGCCGCCTGCTGTCAGCCGCCATCGAGGCGCAGGTGCCGACCCAGCCAGTGGCTGTTGCCTACAGCTACGCGGGTGAACGCGACTCGATTGCTCCGTTCATCAACGACGATGAATTCTCGCAGCACCTGTGGCGCCTGCTTGGGTCGAAGGATATTGAGGTCGACGTTCGGTTCTTGCCGATACTCGACAGCACCCGACTGAACCGTAACCAGCTGGCGCGCAGTGCACACGCCTCGGTCTGTCAGGCGTTGGGCCTGGAGGGCGGCAGGGTCGAGGACGAAACAGCCGAGGTCAAGGCGGCAGCCTGACCCTCGGCGTAGCGCTGCAGCTCGGGCATGAATGCGAGAAAGTCGGCCTCAAAGGCCTCATAGGCCGCTTCCAGCTCAGCCACCCCGCCAGGCAACGAGTTCTCGCGCCGCAGCCGCCGCGCCATATTGTCTACCGCCCGGTGCAGGTGGGTCAGCTCGGCATAACTGCTCAACCAGTCCTGTTCGCTCATGTAGTGCACCACCGTCCAGGCCCGCTCAGGCATCCATTCGCGCTGCGCCAGAAGCTGCCGATAGACATCCCGGGTGAAGTCTTCGAGCTGCCGGTCAGCAAAGCGCGACCAGTGCCGCGCCAGCAAATGATCGTAGAACATGTCAACCAGAATCCCGGCGAAACGTCGACGCCGGCTGCTTACTCTGGCCTTGCTTTGCAGCACCAGCGGATGGGCGTCGGTAAAGCTGTCGATCCGCCGGTGCAGAACAATACCCTCGCGCACCGGTTCCGGCAGTTCGAGCCGGTGGACCGGTCCTTTTACAAAGTCGCCCAGCATGCTGCCCAGCGCCTGTTCCGGCGACTGCGAGCCCAGCAGCAAGTGCGCGAGGAAATTCATCAGTTGCCTTCCACCTGAGCGTGCAGTGCGGCGACCTGCGTCTGCAACGTCGTCAGACTGCGATTGGTCTGCAGCCTGAAACTGTCGATTGCCTGCAGCGCCTGATCATTGGCGGCCAGGCGTCGATCCAGCTCCGCTCGCATCGCCAGCACCGCCTGTTCCACCGCCTCGGCGTTGCCCTTGTTCTGCAGTGCGGTCAACCCTTGCTTGAGTTCATCCAGCTGCTCGGCCTGCTGACCCAGTTGCAGTTGAACAACCGATAAGGTCCCGAGCTGGGTTTGCATCTGCTCCAGCGCCTGGTCGGTCTCGGCAAAGCGCTTTTGCAGTGCTGCCAGGCTGTCGGACCGCTCCTTGCCCTGCTCCTGCAACGCTGCGGAGCGCGCCTGCAGCGCCGTAATCGCCGCCTGCTGGGTCGTTGCCCGCTCTGAGCTGCGCTGGTCGGCCTGCTGCAGTGATGCCAGTTGCTGCCTGTGCTCACCCTGCTCCTTGCGTACCGCCTGCAGCATGTCCTCAATACGAACCAGCTGCGCCTTACGATCCTGCTCGGCAGCGCCGAGGGAGTCCTCGGTCGCCGACACCTTTCCGGTGATGTCCTGAATGCGCCCGGAGGCTTCTTCACTGATGCGGGCAAAACTGTTCTGGGTTGCAACCAGTTGCTGACTCAGCTGGCTTTGCTGTTGATGGGTCCAGTAGCCCAAGCCCAGCAATGCCAGAAAGAGCGCGCCACACAATGCCCAGAGCGGCCCGCTGCCAGCCGCCGCGACCGGTGCCGACGGCTCTGCTCGCAACCCGTCCACATCCGGCGGCAGTCCTCCCCGGCCATCCGACCGACTGTCACGAGTAGCACTGATGCTCGGCAGTTCACCCAACTCCGGTTCCTTCATCTCAACCTCTCAGCAATCAAACTCTCGGCAATCAAACCCTGAAACCCCTGCGCCAGAGCAGTGCAAGGATGCACCAGCAGGCCGCACCACAGACCGCAAAACAGAGCCGATCGCTGCCGCGGCGATGCTTTGACCGGCGTAAAACGGCTACTATCCGCGACCCAACGCATATTGGTACGTATTCTGCTTGCGGAAATTCGACTTGGCTATAACACCTTTTATCGCCAATCACCTAAGGGGGTATGAGCATGATTGCCGAAGCACAGTTCAACCGCGCCACCCTGGATTGCATGACAGCACTGCGCCGACAGCTCAAACGCACTCTGGGCGTAACCATCCGCCTGGGCGATCCGGACGCCGTCGAGAGCATGATCGGATTAAGCCGGGACAGCAGCTCGGCCGAGATTCGCGAACTCGGCACCCGCCTGGCGGACATGATCAGGCCGAGACAGGATGATCAGGCGCAATCGCCGCTGGCACAAGGCGCTATTGCGTCCCGTCAATTCCAGCATCGACAGGAAAACAGAGCCCGCCTGGAGGCCGAGTCGGAGCACGCTGAGGCGCCGAGCGGCAGCGTTCGTATTTATCGCGGGCAGGTCATTCGCAGCTGACGCCAACCGGGCCCGCGCTGGCGCGCGCCGACTCAAGTCATTACTCTGAGAGCTCCTTTTCAGACAGGAGCACGCGCATGCAACAATGGATGATCTACGGCGCCAACGGCTACACCGGCCAACTACTGGCCAGAGCCGCTGCGCAACGTGGCCTGCGCCCCATACTGGCCGGACGCAATCGCCAGACCATCAGTGCGTTGGCAAATGAACTGAATCTGCCCTTCCGCTGCTTCGATCTCAATCGTCCGCAGCAGATCTGTGAAGGCCTGCAGGACATTCAGGTCGTACTGCATTGTGCCGGCCCGTTTTCCGCTACCAGTGGCCCGATGATCGACGCCTGTCTGGCGGCTGGCTGTCATTACCTCGACATTACCGGCGAAATCGATGTGTTCGTCGCCGCCCAGCAGCGCCAGGCCGACGCAGAGCAAGCGGGCATTGTCCTCTGCCCCGGCGTCGGGTTCGATGTCATCCCGACCGACTGCATCGCTGCCAGGCTGAAACTCGCACTGCATGATGCAGACCGCCTGGCGCTGGGTTTTGACACCCTCAGCTCGCTGTCGCCCGGCACTGCCAGAACCTCGGTGGAAGGGCTGAAATACGGCGGCCGGGTCCGCAAGGATGATCGCATTCAAACCGTTCCGCTGGCGTATCAAAGCCGTGAAATCGATTTTGGCAACGGGACAAAACATGCGGTCACCATTCCCTGGGGTGATATTGCCACCGCCTGGTTCACCACCGGCATAGACGATATCGAAGTGTTTATCCCGATGGCGCCGAGCGCCGCAGCCCGTCTGCGCCGCCTGGACCGGTTCCGTACGCTGCTTGGCCTGGCACCGGTACAGGCACTGCTGAAATATCTGGTTGGCCGTCGCATCCAGGGGCCCGATCATCAGCAGCGCGAAGCCGCTCGCTGTTATGTCTGGGGCGAAGCGCAAAACCGAGCTGGTAAAAAGGTAGTTGCCCGCATCGAAACGGCCAACGCCTATGATGTGACAGTCGAGGGAGCCCTTTACGCAGTTGGTTTTCTGCTGGAAAACCAGCCGACTCCGGGCTACTACACACCGTCCCGGCTGCTGGGTCCGGAGTGTATCGAGAACCTGCCTGGTTCCGGCCCAATGCACATCGAGTAGCCCGACTAGTGTGATACCCCGGGCGCCAGCAAGGCCGGCGCCCGGCGGGCCAACTCTGCGGTCAGCCCCTCAAGCAGCTGCCCGCCGCTTCGCCAGTAGTGCCAGTAGAGCGGCACAGGCTGCGACCAGCCCGGCGATAGCTGCTGCAACCGCCCCGCACGCAGCGCGTCGCCAATCTGCAGTGCAGGCACCATACCCCAACCAATACCCGCCTCAAGCATACGGACAAAGCCCTCGGACGAAGGACACAGGTGATACTCAAACTCACCATCAACACCCAACTGCCTGACAAACCGATGTTGCAACTGATCATCCGGGCCGAATACCACAGCGGGAACACTGCGCACGTCGGCCTGTGAGAGCCCATCGGGGAAGTGGCGCCGAATAAACCCGGGGCTCGCTACCGCCAGATAATGCATCTCGCCCAGCAGCAAGCTGCGGGCACCGGCAACCGGCTGCTCAACCGCGCACAGACAGGCAGCCACCTCGCCACTGCGCATTCGTCTTAGCCCTACGTCCTGATCCTCCAGCTGCTGGTCCAGCAGCACCCTCTCACGCTCGCACCAGGGTGCAACCGCGCCAGCCCACCAGGTCGCGAGGCTGTCCGCATTCAGGGCCACTCTCAGCCGGGTGCGGCCGGCGTCGCTGGAGATCTGCGGCAGGTCATGACGCAGATCGCGCTCCAGCAGCCTGACCTGCTGGACATGGTTAAGCAACCGCTGACCCGCTGCGGTTGCCTGGGGCGGATTTGCACGGACCAGCACCGGAGCGCCCAAGCGTGCCTCCAGCAGCTTGATGCGCTGCGAGATCGCCGATTGGGATAGCCCCAACACACCGGCCGCCCGTTCGAAGCCGCCCTGCTCTACCACCGCGGCCAATGCGGCCAGAAGCTTGTAATCCAGCATAATCATCTTTCCTAATGTGGCATCAGCATTATTGTTTTTTCTAATAACACAATCTACTGCACACTGGCGCCGTTATCAGCCGGAGCCCCAAGATGCCAACCCTGTTCTACAGTTACTTCAGCGGAATGATTGCTGCCGCCGGCCTGATCATGGCCATCGGCGCACAGAATGCCTTTGTCCTCGCCCAGGGCCTGCGCCGGGAACATCACGTCAGCGTCGCGCTTATCTGCATGACCTGCGATGCCATCCTGATTCTCGCCGGCACCTTCGGCCTTGCCGCGCTGCTGCAGGCCCATCCGCTGGCAATGGAGATCACCCGCTGGGGCGGCGTGGCCTTCCTGACCGTCTACGCCCTGCAAGCGTTGTTGCGCGCACTGACCCCTCGGGGTCTGGAAGCGATGGGCGCACCCTCGCGATCACGTCGTGCCGTGCTGCTCTCAACCCTGGCGGTCACCCTGCTCAATCCCCATGTCTATCTTGACACCATGGTGCTGATTGGCAGCCTGGCGGCACAGCACAGCCTGCCACTGGTTTTCGCCCTCGGCGCGGCCAGCGCGTCCATTTTGTGGTTCACCCTGCTGGCACTCGGCTCGGCCCGCCTGGCTCCAGTGCTTCACCGACCGATTACCTGGCGCTGCATCGACCTCGCAGTTGCTGCAATGATGCTGGCTATCGCCTGGTCACTGGCAAAACCCGCACTGCAGACCCTCTGGGACGGCTAAACCCACATGGAAGGTGCGTGGATAGCGACACATTCAGGTGCTATGATCGGGGCTTCCCGATCGCAAGACGGGCAGCGCCCGGCGGAGCACGCAGCAGCTACCGGCAAGAAGGCGCAGACAACTCGCCACAGGCTGCAACCCAGCCCTGGCCGAATGTCGAGACGGACGACGTGATCGTTCCCGGAACGTGATACCTGACGATGGAGATAAACCATGGCTTTTGAATTACCCGCACTCCCTTACGAAAAGAATGCACTGGAACCGCACATCTCTGCCGAGACTCTGGACTACCACCATGGCAAGCATCACAACACCTACGTTGTGAACCTGAACAACATGGTTCCGGGCACCGAGTACGAAGGCAAGAGCCTGGAAGAGATCATCAAGACTTCCAGCGGCGGCGTCTTCAACAACGCAGCGCAGATCTGGAACCACACCTTCTACTGGAACTGCCTGAGCCCGAACGGCGGTGGTGAGCCGACAGGTGAACTGGCCGAGGCCATCAACAAGGCGTTCGGCTCTTTCGCAGCATTCAAGGAAGAGTTCAGCAAGGTATCTATCGGCACCTTCGGTTCCGGCTGGGGCTGGCTGGTCAAGAAGGCTGACGGCTCCCTGGCACTGGCCAGCACCATCGGCGCCGGCTGCCCGCTGACCAGCGGTGACACCCCGCTGCTGACCTGCGACGTCTGGGAACACGCTTACTACATCGATTACCGCAATGCACGTCCGAAGTACGTCGAAGCGTTCTGGAACCTGGTCAACTGGGACTTCGTAGCGAAAAACTACGCTGCCTGATCCTGACTGATTCTGCGTCCCCACAACACCCTGCTCCGGCAGGGTGTTGTGCTTTCAGGCATCGGTACCATGATCGCACTTTGACCTCACCCAAAGGATTGTCGATACTCAGGCGTAGGTTCGCTTAACAATGTACCTATCGGAGTCTTGCGCTGCTGCGGGCAATGCCTGCATGATGACTTAACCGCGCAATTCATCAGGAAAGGAATAACAATATCTTGAAGCTCGAGCGCCGGCACAGTCTCTCTATAAAGCTGCTTCGCCTTGTATTGCTCTGGGCGTTGCTGGTCGGCTTGATTCTGAGCCTGGGGCAGATTGCGTTTGACCTTCGCAAGGAACGCCAGCAGATCGATCAGACTGCCGAGCAGATCCTCGCCATGTCCCAGGACCCTGCAACCCAGGCGGTCTACAGCCTGGACCGGGAAATGGCACTGCAGGTCATCGGTGGCCTGTTCGAACACCCCGCCGTACGCTTTGCCTCCATTGGCCACCCGGACGAAACCCAGCTGGCCAGCCGCGAGCGTCCACTGATTGAAAGTCCACTACGCAGCGTTACAGACTGGCTATTCGGCGTCGAGCAGCATTACAGCGTTGCTCTGTTTGGCCGAGAGCCCTACAACGAGTATTACGGCGATCTGAGAATCGTCCTGGACACCGCGCCCTACGGCGAAGATTTCCTGCAAAGCTCCCTCGTCATCCTTGTATCCGGCATACTGCGAGCGGTGGCGATGGCGCTGGCACTCTACCTGCTTTATCACTTTCTGCTGACCAAACCACTGGCGGGCATTATTGATCGGATCAGTGACATTAACCCCGACCATCCGGGCAAGATGCATATTCCGATGCTGCCAGGCCAGGAAAGGAACGAACTCGGCCTGTGGATCAACAAGGCCAACGAACTGCTGGAATCCATCGAACGCAACAGCAATCGCCGACGCGAAGCCGAAGCGAACCTGCTGCACATGGCCCAGCATGACCACCTGACCGGCCTGCCCAATCGCAGCATGCTGCAGGAGCAGCTCAGCCGTATCCTCGGCGACGCCGGCAGGCGCCAACGGGGGGTTGCCGTACTGTGCTGCGGGCTGGACGACTTCAAGGAAATCAACGAGCAGTTCAGCTACCAGTCCGGCGATAGCCTGCTGGTCACCGTTGCCGACCGCCTGCGCGCCAACAGCGGAAGGCTCGGCAGCCTGGCACGACTGGGAGGCGACCAGTTCGCCCTGGTTCAAACCGGTGTCAGTGAGCCATACGAGGCAGCCGAGCTGGCGCAAACCATCCTCGACGACCTTGGTCGACCGTTCGAGATTGGTGACCACACCGTCAGCCTGCGAGCGACAATCGGCATCACCCTGTTCCCGGACGACGGCGATAATGCAGAGAAGCTGCTGCAGAAGGCCGAACAGACAATGATGCTGGCCAAGGCGCGCTCACGGAATCGCTACCAGTTCTACATCGCCAGCCTCGACAGCGAAATGCGCGTACGCCGGGAACTCGACAAGGAGCTGCGCGGAGCGCTCGAGCGCAATGAATTTCATCTCGTCTACCAACCGCAGATAGCCTTTGATGATCACCGCGTGGTCGGCGTGGAGGCCCTTGTGCGCTGGCACCACCCCGAGCGCGGACTGGTACCACCGGACCTGTTCATACCGCTGGCTGAGCAGAACGGCAGCATCATTGAAATCGGTGAATGGGTGCTGGACCAGTCCTGTCGCCAGCTGCGTATCTGGCACGACAGCGGCATGACCGAGCTGCGCATGGCGGTCAACCTGTCTACCGTGCAACTGCACCACAGCGAACTCTCCCGCGTAGTGACCAACCTGATCCAGCGCTACAAGCTGCCACCTCGCTGCCTTGAGATGGAAGTAACCGAAACCGGCCTGATGGAAGATATTTCAGCCGCCGCGGGTCATCTCAACAGCCTGAAAAAGGCCGGCGTGCAGATTGCAATCGACGATTTTGGTACCGGCTACTCCTCGCTCAGTTACCTGCGCGGCCTGCCGCTGGACAAGATCAAGATCGACCGCAGCTTCGTTCAGGATGTTCTGATTGATGAGGACGACGCAACCATCGTTCGCGCCATCATCCAGCTGGGTCGCAGCCTTAATATGCAGGTCATTGCCGAAGGCGTCGAGTCGGCAGAGCAGGAGGCCTACATCATCGCTCAGGGATGCAATGAGGGTCAGGGCTACTACTACAGCCGCCCGCTGTCCGCCACCGCCTTTACCGATTGGCTGCACGCTTACGAGGGCGCCAGCAACAAGGCGCGTCGATCCGAGCTGAGCTGAGCTGAGCTGAGCTGAGCTGAGCTGATCGTCAGGCGATCCAGAACCAGCACGCAAGTGGTGCTGTGATAACCAACCCGATCAGACTCCAGAGTGAGCGGCGACGCAGGCGACGACTCAGGTCCTGCTCATGGTGATCCGAGAGAATAAACGGCAGTCCGCGCCGCGCAGGCTTGCCCAGCGCGTGTACCAGCGGACGCTGCCCTTCGAGTCGGGCGAGCCGCTCTGATTCAACATCAGCCGCCTGCCTGACCCGGTCCCACTCCGTCATGTCCAGCTGGCCGTCAGCGTTACGGTCAAAGCGGGCCAGCAGATCGTCATAGTCCGCCTTCCAGCGACTGATTACCTGACGCGCCGCAGCCTGGTGATCGAACGCCTCGCGGCCACCTCCGCGACTCTCGAACCAGCCAAGCGCATAAAGCATTTCCCCCTCTTCGAACCACTCTTCGGTATAGCGGTAACGCTTGCCGATCAGGCTGGCCAGCAGGCCGGTCTTGACCGATTGACCAGCAGGCCAACGCTGAGAGCCCTCCCAGCGACGCCGGTGACGCGGATGAACTTCCGCGCCCTTGGGCATGACCCAGCAGCTCCCGGTATCGTCGCAAAGCAGGAAGGGCCGTTCGGAGCAGCCCTGCTCGACCGTCTGCCAATTGTCGTTCTTACCACTGCGGCGGTACTCCTCGACACGAAAGCGGTACCAGAGACAATCGACACCCCCGAGCGGTGAAACCAGCGGTGAGTGACCTCCCGCATCGAGCCGCCCCTGAAACTCAACCAGCCCCTGGGCGGCCGAGCGCACCTTCGATGTCGGGGTGTCTTCGAGCCAGCGAGCACGACGCAGACGACTGAGCATGACATACAGACAGACAAGCGCTGCCGCCGAGATGACTGAACCCAGAAGATAGTAATTGACCGGCGACAACAGCAATACGCCATGTACGTCAATCATGAAAACAGCGACCGGATATCCACATCGGCCTTCTCTTCATCGCTGAACTGCAGCAATGTGGCCGGTTTGAACGCGAACAGCCGCGCCAGCAGCACCTCGGGAAACTGCTCGATGCGCACGTTGTTGATATTGACCGCCGCGTTGTACAGTTCGCGGCGATCGGCAATCCCGTTCTCCAGCCCGGTAATACGCTCCTGCAGATGCTGGAACGACTCGCTGGCCTTCAGATCGGGATAATTCTCGGCCAGCGCGAACAGCTGCCCCAGCCCCGCCCGCAGCGCAGTTTCTGCCCGCCCGACGCCCTTCACATCCGACTCTGCGCGCGCCGAGGCAACCGCACCCCGCGCAGCGATGACCCGCTCAAGCGTTTGCGCCTCATGCTGCATGTAGCGCCGGCAGGCTTCAACCAGCTTGGGCAGCTCATCATGCCGCTGACGCAGCAGAACATCGATATTGGACCACGCCTGGCTGACCGCATGCTTGACGCTCACCAACTGGTTGTAGAGCATGATCGCGTAGAGCAGCACAACGCCCAGCACTACCAACACAATGACCGTTGTCAGTTCCATTCCCTGCTCTCCTGTTCCACTCATCTGATTTGACGGTCGGGCGCCCCACCCGGCCGAATACTGGCGTTACGGCCACGCGCTCGTGCAGACCCCCGACGGATCCGAATAACTCACTATAAAGAGATTGAAAAAAAGCCGCCATGCGCAAAGGCAGGCGGCTTTCAGACAGACGATTGGCAGATCACAACCCTATTGAAATAGAGACTCGCCAGTCAGGCCGTGCTGTTCGAGAATGTCGCGCAAGCGTTTGAGCGCTTCGACCTGAATCTGTCTTACCCGCTCGCGGGTAAGACCGATTTCGCGTCCAACCTCTTCCAGGGTACTGCTCTCGTGACCACGCAAGCCAAACCGGCGCGTAACCACTTCGCACTGCTTTTCCGTCAACTCTCCCAGCCACTGGTCAATACTGGCGTTCAGGTCATCATCCTGCAGCAAGTCGCAGGGATCGGAGCCCTGTTCATCGGTCAGGGTGTCGAGCAGTGTCTTGTCCGAATCGGGACCCAGTGACATGTCGACCGAGGCTACCCGCTCGTTGAGTCCAAGCATGCGCTTCACATCTTCAACCGGCTTGTCCAGCAACTGGGCTATTTCCTCCGGAGAGGGCTCGTGATCGAGCTTCTGGGTCAGCTCGCGGGCCGCGCGCAGATAGATATTCAGTTCCTTGACGACATGAATCGGCAGACGAATGGTACGTGTCTGATTCATGATCGCCCGCTCAATGGTCTGACGAATCCACCAGGTCGCGTAGGTTGAAAAGCGAAAGCCGCGCTCCGGGTCAAACTTTTCCACCGCCCGGATCAGGCCGAGATTGCCCTCTTCGATCAGATCCAGCAGGGTCAGCCCACGGTTGACGTAGCGCCGGGCAATCTTCACAACCAACCGCAGGTTGCTTTCGATCATGCGCTTTCGTCCGGCAGGGTCGCCCTTTTGCGCCAGGCGCGCAAAATGTACTTCCTCTTCGGGTGTCAGCAGGGGGGAAAAACCGATCTCGTTGAGATACAACTGGGTCGCGTCCAGTTGCTTGGTGAAGTCAAACGCGTTTTCGCGGCGATGATTGCGCGGCGTAACCCGCTTGCTGTCTACGGACACAGGCATTTCGTTCCCCTCCCCATCATCCATGATGACGCTGTCTGGCGACGCGTTGTCCAACGATCCGACCTGCTCTGGCTGTTTCTTATTTTTTACTGCCATATGCGTGCCCCACATCCGGTAAAACGCGGAAAAGACACAACCCACCGAATCACACCCCAAGATGGGCAGTGCTTCCTTCTGACTGTCGCAATGCAACAGGGCTCTCACCTCACGGCAGACTGCCTGTCAAAAGTGACAACCCTGTGTCAGCACCACCGACACAGTACCATCAAGATCTCGGTAAATACGCCAACGGGTCTACAGGTTGACCCTTGCGCCGGATCTCGAAATGCAGCTTGACCCGGTCAGTACCACTACTGCCCATTTCGGCAATAACCTGACCGACCTTGACTTGATCGCCTTCCTTGACCAGCAGACGGCTATTGTGCGCATAGGCGCTCAGATAGGTTTCGTCGTGCTTGATGATGATCATGTCGCCATATCCAATCAGGCCACGGCCAGCATAAACCACGGCCCCGTCGGATGCTGCTCTCACAGGCTCACCCAATTGCCCGGCAATATCAATCCCTTTATTCAAACTGCCGTTTGACTGAAACCGCGCCAAAAGCTGGCCCCGCGCCGGCCAGCTCCAGCCAGCGGCGCTGACCGCAGCGGAGGCAGCCTCTGCGGGACGCGCTGCAGAGGCCTGCGATCGATTGGCAACAGAAGTATTACGAGAATTTTCGGCGGCGGAGGTGCTAGTCACCGACGGTGCCCTTGGTACCGCTGCAGAGGCTGAGCGTGCTGGCCCAGGGGCGGCCGTGGGCCGGGGGGTGACCGGTACAGCGGCAATGGTAGCACCCGCCGAGCGCGAAGCTCGGCCGAGGCTGATGCGCTGACCGGGGTAAATGGTATAAGGCGCGCGCAAGTTGTTGACGCTGGCCAGCTCTTTCCAGTCCCAGCCATAGCGAAAGGCAATCTGGTAGAGCGTCTCGCCGCGCTGTACGGTGTGATGTCCGGTGGCTATTGTCTGCGCACGGGTGCCACCGCGACCGCGGTCGTCAATAGGGACGGTGCCGGAAGGCCCGGCGCATGCGGCCAGTATTGCCGCCAAAAACACGATGCCGACACCTTGTGCCGACCCAACGGCCCCATGCCGGTAACGCACACACAGCCCCATTCCTGGTTGGCTCCCGTTCAGTCTCACCCGCAATGCACACGTGCTACCTGCTCTCAGGTTGCAGCGCGCCGTCCCCACCATTCCAATAGCAACACTAATACCACGCCGAGCACCATCAATGCCATTCCGGCCTGCCAGAGAGAGGGTTCGCCGGTCAGCTCGGCATAGCGCTGTGGCAAGAGATTCAGCTCCTGCAGCGGCACCCGTTCACCATGACTGTCAATGCGCCAGGTCAGGGTCTGTTTCCAGGGCCACACCTTGTTAAGCGAGCCGATCAACAGGCCCGTCAGGAAGGCCAGAGTTACACTGCGCAGGTGATTCAGCAGCCAGGATAGCAACCGCGAAAAGCACAGCAGCCCGGTTATGCAGCCCAGTGCAAAGAGTCCAAGCAGGGCAAAGTCGGCACTTTTTACCGCCTGAAGAATACCGGTATACAACCCCAGCAGCAGCAAGATAAAGCTCCCGGAGATGCCAGGCAAAATCATCGCGCAGATCGCGATACATCCGCCCAAAAACACGTTCAACGGTGTCAGGCTCAACGCCAGCGGCGACGCCACGGTAATCAGATAGGCAAACAGGGCTCCCAACACGGCAGCCACCACGGCAGCCAGATTCCAGCGCGGGATCTCGCGCCCTACCAGATAGACCGAGACCAGAATCAGACCGAAGAAAAACGACCAGACCAGCAAACCGTGATGCGTCAGCAGGTAGGTTATCAGCCGGGCAAGGGTAGCAATGCTGCAGACAATACCGGCCAGCAGCGTGAGTAGAAAGGCACCGTCGACGGCCCTCCAGGTATCGGCAAAGCGGCCACGCAACAGCCACACCAGCTTGTTTGGCGTGCAGGCGGCAATCGCGGCCAGCAGGCGATCATAAATACCGGAGATGAAGGCAATTGTGCCGCCCGAGACGCCCGGAACAACATCGGCCGCCCCCATGGCGACACCACGGAGAAAGATCAACAGAAATGCCTTCACACAGACGTCCTTAAAGACAGAATCAGGAATGGATAGCGCCGGCCAGCAGCGGCACGAAGCGTACAGGTTCGACCTGCTGATAGGTGAATTCGTCGCCGTAACGAACAACCAGCATCAAATGCTGCTCGTGCTCGCCAACCGGAATGACCAGGCGACCACCGTCGGCCAGCTGACCGAGCAGCTCACGCGGTATCTCGGCCGGCGCCGCGGTGACCAGGATGGCGTCGTAGGGGCCATATTGCGGCCAACCCCAGTTACCATCCGCATGACGAAACACTACATTACGTACGTCGATGTCTCGGAGCACGCGCTTGGCACGTTCCTGCAGCGGCAGAATACGTTCAACGCTGAAGACCCGCTCAACCACCTTGGCCAGAATGGCTGTCTGGTAACCGGAGCCGGTACCGACCTCCATCACCTTGTCCAGCGGCCCGCCACCGAGCAGCAGCTCGGTCATGCGGGCCACGATGTAGGGCTGCGAGAGGGTCTGATTGTGACCGATCGGCAATGCCGTATCTTCGTAGGCCCGGTGCGACAGCGCTTCATCGACGAAAAGGTGGCGAGGCGTGCGGCGAATGGCTTCGAGCACGTGCAAATTACGAATACCTTCTTCAAATAACCGCTCAAGCAGACGCTCACGTGTGCGCTGCGAGGTCATGCCGATGCCGGCACGGTAAAGGTCGTCGTGTCCCATGCTCAGCCCAATCCGTCCAGCCAGCTCTCCAGGTGGTCGAACACCTCGTACAGGGTCTTGTCGACACGCAGCGGCGTAACCGACACATAGCCCTGCATGACGGCATGGAAGTCCGTCCCTTCACCACCGTCCTCGGCATCGCCGGCCACTGAAATCCAGTATCCCTCCTTGCCACGCGGGTCAACCCACTTGACCGGTTTGGCGGCACGCGCACGGTGGCCCAGACGGGTCAGGCGAATGCCCTTGATCTGCTCAAGCGGCAGATTGGGAATATTGACGTTAAGCACCGTACGCGGCGGCAGATCAAGCTGATCATGAGCCTCGACCATCTGCCGGGCGAAAAAGGCTGCCGCTGGCAGGTTATCGGTTTGTCGGCCGGTCAGAGAGAATGCCATGGCAGGACGAGACAGAAAGCGCCCTTCCAGCGCCGCAGCGACAGTGCCGGAATACAACACATCGTCGCCAAGGTTGGCGCCGAGGTTGATTCCTGCCACCACCATGTCAATGCTGTCTTCATACAGCGCATTGAGGCCCAGGTGCACGCAGTCGGTCGGGGTTCCGTTGATACCGATAAAGCCGTTTTCCAGGGTGAACGGCCTTAGCGGCCGGTCCAGACTGAGCGCGCTGCTCGCGCCGCTACGGTCCTCAGCTGGAGCAACCACCACACAGTCGGCATAATCGGCCAGCGCACCGTGCAGGGCTTTGATACCCGGCGCCAGCACACCATCATCATTGGCAATCAGAATACGCATCAGTTTTCCGTTTCCAGCCCGCCACCGGGAACACTGGAGAGTTCCAGCAGCTCGTGCAGCAACGCCGTGGCGAAGCAGCCGGTAGGCAGGGTAAATTCCAGTTCGAGACAATCGGTGGACGGATAATGCCACGTAAGCCCCTGAATGGGGAGGCGTAAAATCCGTCTCGCCTGCTCCAGACCAGCCCCTTCGAGCCAGGCGGCCAGTTCCGGTTCTGCCGCCGCAACCTGCTGCTCAAGCTGCGCCGTGGCACCGGTACTGGCCAGCTCACCGCTCCCCCAAAGCGAGGCGGTTGGGTGCAGGTCCAATGCCGCCGGGCGAGGGTCGTCAGCTACCAGCTCACTGGCCGGAAACTGGCTTCGACTATTGGTAAAGGCCAGGCAGTCGCCCTCCAGAATGCGGTTCCAGCTGCCATCGGCCACCCGCCTGGCGAGCATCCGGTTGAACAGCAGACTGCGCGCCGTCGACAGCAATCGCGAACGTGTTCCACGTGCCGGCGGGTAGCCGCCCTGCCCGGCCCAACGGCGGGCATCGTGCAGGTTGCTGCCGTCGCGGCCGAAGCGCTGCGGGCCGAAATAGTTGGGTACACCCTGAGCGGCGATAATCTGCAGCCGCTCATCCAGCTGCGACTGATCGGCAACCAGGTCAGTGAGGCGAATAAAGAACCCGTTGGCACTGTGAGCGCCGCGCTGCAGCTTGCGCTGATGACGCGCCTGCTCAAGACAACGCAACTGATCGTTCCAGAGCGCACTGAGATCCGGATCGGCGCGCCCCGGCAGTTGCAAGCTGAACCACTGATGGGTTACTGCCTGACGGTCCTTCAGGCCTGCGTAGCTGACGTTGCGCAGGGAAATACCGGCGGCCCGGGCCAGCTGTCTGGCCACCTCTTCGGTGTTCAGTCCGCGCTTTTCAATCAGCAGCCAGAGGTGCTCACCGGCGCCACTCAGAGCGATATCCAGCACCTCGGTCACGCGAAAGTCATCAGGTGTCGCCTTGAGCACGGCGCGCCCACAGCTCTCTCCCCAGGCGCGAGGGCCCAGCAGTTGCTCAGTCATCGGCAAGCAACAGGGCGACCGCGTGTACGGCAATCCCTTCCTCACGACCGGTAAAGCCCAGTTTCTCGGTGGTAGTAGCCTTGACGTTGACCTGATCCAGCGCCACGCCCAGATCAGCCGCGATCTGCTCACGCATCAGCGGAATATGCGGCGCCATCTTCGGGCGCTGGGCGACGATGGTGGCGTCAACGTTACCCACCTTCCAGCTGCGCTCGCGCAACAGACCCATGACGTGGCGGAGAAGCACGCGGCTGTCGGCACCCTTGAACTCGGGATCGGTATCCGGGAAGTGCTGACCGATATCACCCAGTGCTGCAGCACCAAGCAAGGCATCGGCCAGCGCGTGCAGCAGCACATCACCGTCGGAGTGGGCAACCAGCCCACGGCCATGCGGTATGTGGACGCCACCCAAGGTGATGAAGTCGCCTTTGCCGAAGCGATGAACGTCGTAGCCGTGGCCAATGCGCATGTGGTGTCTCCCGTCAGTCGATGGCGGCGATTCTACCGCCTCGACATGACAAGGGACAGGTCGGGCCGGCTTGCCGGATTGCTAGAGCCCCAGCGCCGCCGCGTGATGACGCAGGTGATCATCGATAAAGCTGGCGATGAAGTAGTAGCTGTGATCATAGCCAGGCTGACGACGCAGGGTCAGAGGGTGACCCGCTGCCGCTGCCGCCGCTTCCAGCGCTTCGGGCTTGAGCTGTTCAGCCAGGAAGTTGTCGGACTCGCCCTGATCAACCAGCAGTGGCAGTCGTTCGGTCGCCCCGGCAAGCAGCTCGCAGGCGTCCCACGCCTTCCATACCGACTTGTCGTTACCCAGATACTGCCCCAGCGCCTTATGCCCCCAGGGGCAGTCGCTCGGGTTGGTGATCGGCGCAAACGCCGAAACCGAGCGATAACGCCCCGGATTCTTCAGCGCACAGATCAGCGCCCCGTGGCCGCCCATCGAGTGGCCGCTGATTGAGCGCTGATCCGAGACCGGGAAATGCTCTTCGATCAGCGCCGGCAACTCCTGTACCACGTAGTCATACATGCGGTAATGCTGCGCCCAGGGCTGCTCGGTGGCATTGACATAAAAGCCGGCACCCAGACCGAAGTCATAGGCGCCCTCGGCGTCATCCGGCACGCCTTCGCCACGCGGGCTGGTGTCCGGGGCAACGATGACCATGCCCAGCTCGGCCGCCAAGCGCTGGGCACCAGCCTTCTGCATAAAGTTCTCATCGGTACAGGTCAGCCCCGACAGCCAGTACAGCACCGGCAGCGGCTTGCCCTGATCCGCCTGCGGCGGCAGGTAAATGCCGAATACCATATCGCAGTGCAGCACCTGAGAGCGGTGACGATAGCGCTTCATCCAGCCGCCAAAGCTCTTGTTGGCGCTGACCAGTTCAATGTCGTTCATAAGAAACCTCCGGTTTCAGCTGCAAGCTGCAAGCTGCAAGCTGCAAGCTGC
>NZ_NBYK01000001.1:193022-511441 GCF_002197985.1 Halopseudomonas aestusnigri | reverse complement strand
AATTAGCTCGGCGGTCGGACCGTCAAGTGTTTTCCACACGCTTATCTGCCATTCGTTGCTTCAAGAAAATCCGCGCAATTCGATACCACATGGTTTTGCTTGAAGCTTGAGGCTTGAAGCTTGCGGCTGCCTCAAAAATGAATGACGGTACGAATGCTCTTGCCTTCGTGCATCAGTTCAAAGGCCTCGTTGATCTGCTCCAGGCCCATGGTGTGGGTGATGAAGCTGTCCAGCGGGATTTCACCTTTCTGGGATTTCTCGACGTAGCTCGGCAGTTCGGTACGGCCTTTCACGCCACCAAAAGCGCTGCCGCGCCAGACGCGACCGGTGACCAGCTGGAACGGGCGGGTGCTGATCTCGGCACCGGCCGGTGCGACGCCGATGATGGTGGATTCGCCCCAGCCCTTGTGGCAGCACTCCAGCGCGGCGCGCATCAGTTGAACGTTGCCGATGCACTCGAAACTGTAATCCACGCCGCCGTCGGTCATGTCCACGATCACTTCCTGAATCGGCTTGTCGTGATCCTTCGGATTGACAAACTCATGCATGCCCAGCTCACGGGCAATACCTTCCTTGGCCGGGTTGATATCGATACCGATGATGCGGCTGGCACCGGCCATCTTGGCGCCGATGATGGCGGCCAGACCGATACCGCCCAGACCGAAGATGGCAACTGTTGAACCGGCCTCCACCTTGGCAGTATTCAGTACTGCGCCGATACCGGTGGTGACGCCACAGCCCAGCAGGCAGACCTTTTCCAGCGGTGCTTCCTTGGGAATCACGGCAACCGAGACTTCCGGCAGTACGGTGTACTCGGAGAACGTGGAGCAGCCCATGTAGTGGTAGACCGGCTCGCCGTTGTAGCTGAAGCGGCTGGTGCCGTCTGGCATCAGGCCCTTGCCTTGGGTGGTGCGCACCGAGCTGCACAGGTTGGTCTTGCCGGACTTGCAGAATTTGCACTCGCGGCATTCGGCGGTATACAGCGGAATCACGTGATCGCCGACCTTCACCGACGTCACGCCCTCTCCGACCGCTTCGACCACACCGCCGCCCTCGTGACCGAGAATGCAGGGAAACACGCCTTCGCTGTCTTGACCGGACAAGGTATAGGCATCGGTATGGCAGACACCGGAAGCGACGATGCGAATCAGCACCTCGCCAGCCTGCGGCGGCGCAACGTCGACTTCAACAATCTGCAGGGGTTCATTCGGTGCAAAGGCCACAGCGGCGCGGGACTTGATCATGGGATTCTCCATTGGATGACGGAAGTACAGGCTGGCAAGTGTAGTAGAGAGCTGTTTCGTGGATAATCACCCGCCAGAAAAAACATTATTGCCCCACAGGGATAATCCATGAGCAACTGGGAAGGTATCGACGAATTTGTCGCCGTAGCCGAGACTGGACACTTCACTGACGCTGCCGCTCGCCTGGGTGTTTCCTCATCCCATGTCAGCCGCCAGATTGCCAGACTGGAAGACCGCCTGCAGAGCCGCCTGTTCTATCGCAGCACCCGCCGCGTCAGCCTGACCGAAGCGGGCCAGACCTTTCTGCAACACTGCCAGCGGCTGATCGACGCCCGAGACGAAGCCCTGCAGGCCATCACCGACCTGGGCAGCGAGCCCAAAGGGTTGCTGCGCATGACCTGCGCGGTGGCCTATGGGGAGAGTTTCATCATGCCGCTGGTCAATGACTTCATGCAGCAGCACCCGCAGCTGCGGGTCGAGATGACGCTGACCAACCAGACCCTGGATCTGCTGCACGGCAGCTATGACCTGGCCATTCGTTTGGGCCGGCTGCAGGACTCAAGCCTGATCGCCACACGTATTGCGCCGCGGCATATGTACCTGTGCGCAGCACCGTCCTATCTGGAACGTTTTGGCGCACCGCACAGCCTGTCGGAACTGCCGCGCCACAACTGTCTGATCGGCAGCAGCGACGTCTGGTCGTTTCAACAGCGCGGTCGCGAACTGCCTGTGCGCGTGCAGGGCAACTGGCGCTGCAACAGCGGTCAGGCGGTGCTGGATGCAGCCCTGCGCGGTTTTGGTCTGTGTCAGCTGCCCGACTATTACGTGCAGGAGCACCTGCGCAGCGGCTCCCTGCGTGCCCTGCTGCCTCAGCACCAACCGCCACACACTGCAGTCTGGGCACTGTATCCGCAGCAACGGCATCTTTCCCCCAAGGTTCGGCAACTGGTCGACCACCTCAAACAAGGCCTTGCCCGACGGCCAGAATACCAGCACAGCAGTTAACCACTGCCGGACAAAGCGCCTTCTCTACGGCCCCAAGAAAAAGGGGCCGAAGCCCCTTTTCCATGAGTCAATCAACTCAGTTGAGCTGCTGCGCACGCTCGCGCAACTCGGTATCGGTCTGCATGCGCGAGGCGATTTCATTGTAGCGCGCAACCTCAATACCGGAGCTCTCAACCGCCTCAACCATTTCCTGCTGGGCATCAAACTGCAATTGCTGCGCCTGTTCCTGATCACTGGCCGCCCTCAGTTCGTCGGTCAGCTCCTGGCGAATCTCGTTGACCTTCTCTTCTGCGCTGACGAACTTTTCCAGATCGGATTCAGACACGGGCGCAGCTGCCGCAGCCGCGGACGGTTCGCCATATTGCTGGCCAGCGGCTCCACCCGCGGTTTGCGCAATAGCGAACGGAGCACCCGCACTCAGGGTCACAACACACAGAGCAGCGGTCAGTTTTTTCAGATTCATCATGGTGCTTCTCCTTCTTTGAAGTTCACCAGTCACACAGCAGAGACCGTGCCAAGAATCCAAAAAAAACATAACCACATGATTTATATAAATAAAAATAAAAATCGAACAAATAAGACCACACCGGATCCGGAACTATCACCCACCAAAACGTATCCTTTTTAAACATGAGCAAAAAATATCCGTTCAAATATGACCCGCTCGCCCGGACAGGCATCAGTGGCCTGCAACGCACCGTCCTGCTGTTTGTAGTGCTGCCCCTGCTGCTGCTCACGGCGCTCGGCATCCGCTTCGGTCTGGAGCAGGCAAGCCAGTTTCAACAACAACGCCTTAAAGATGACCTTGAACTGATTGGCCGAGCCATCAGCATCCCTATTGGCAATGCACTGCGCGAGGGTGATCAGCAAGCGATCGAAGCGGCATTGAGCTCGGTCTTCATCATCGGCGAGGTCTACGGCGCGTCGGTGTTCGATGTGAATGGCGTACGTCTCAGCGCAGCAGGAACCACCGAAAGCGACCTGTCGCGCACCACCATTCCTGACCTGATCGTCTCCACCGGCCAAGCCCAACAGGGGTTCAGTCGAGTAGACGGGCGCAACCTGTTCTCCCACTTCATGCCGTTGTTTGATGCTGGCGGCAATATTCAGGGGTTGATTCAGATCAGCCGGCGCGCCAGCGACTTCGGGCGGGCGCTGGATCAACTGGAGATCATCGCTTGGCTAGCCTGGGCGGTACTGGCTATTGGCATTATCTGCGCGGTCATGCTCGGCCACTACGGCGGCGTCGGGCGCCACGTGGACCATCTGCTGGAGCATATGCGGCATGTGGCGGAGGGTCATCACGCTCACCGGGCGGCGCTGGAAGGTCCAACCGAGGTCGCCTCCCTGGCTCGCGGCTTGAACCAGATGCTAGACAGTATCGAGCAGGCGCAGCAGCAGCTTGATCAGCACCGTCTGGCGGAAACCCGCCTGCTCGCGCAGCTCAAGGACCAGGAAAAGATGGCCGCCATCGGCGGTATGGCCCGAGGCGTCGCCCATGAACTTGGCGCCCCGCTGAGCGTCATTGATGGCCGCGCTCGCCGCCTGCAGCTAAACACCGATACAAGCGCCCCCCAGACGCGCGAACTCAGAGCCATTCGCGCCCAGGTTGCGCGACTGACCCGCACTGTTCGCCAACTGCTCGACTACAGCAGGCCGAGCGCAGTGCAACCGCGCGTTACCTCTTTACGGCAGATCCTGGACAGTGCCACCGCGGCCATAACGCCAGAGCTGGACGATGCTGGACGCCACCTGGAGGTACTGCCTCTTGCCTCAGCCCGCCTGCCCAACATCACTGTCGACCCGGCACGGCTTGAGCTCGCCCTGCTCAACCTGCTGCGCAACGCGCTACAGGCGAGCCAGTCATGTCTTAGGGTAACGGTAAGTCAGCAACAGGATTACCTGCGCATCGACATCGAAGACGACGGCCCGGGCCTGCCCGAGGCGACGCATGCGCAACTGCTGGAACCGTTCTTCACGACCAAGCCGCCTGGCGAGGGCACCGGACTGGGGCTGGCAATCGTCGATACCATCGTCGAAGAACATAACGGCACGCTGCACCTGGGCAGCAGCGACCTTGGCGGCTGCCGAGCCACCCTGCTGCTACCGACCAACAGAGAGAGAGCCGCATGAGTCACACCGAACACCTGCTACTGATCGAGGACGACCCGGGGCTACGTGAACTACTGCAAGAGGAGCTGGAGGCCGAAGGCTACCGCGTCACCGCGTGCCCCAGCGCCGAAGCCGCTCACGCCCCGCTTGAGCAGGGCGATATCGACCTGCTGATCAGCGATCTGCGTCTGCCAGGTGCCGATGGCCTCAGTCTGCTCCCTGTCGCCCAACGCGCAAGCCCCACTCCGGCAATTCTTATCATCACCGCTTTCGGTTCCGTTCAGCAGGCTGTGCAGGCGCTGCAGGAGGGGGCAGACGACTTCCTTACCAAACCCCTGGAAATGGATCATTTTTTGCTGACAGCCAATCGGCTGCTGGAAAATCGCCGCCTGCGCCGCGAAGTGCAGCGCTACCGCTCAATCATGGCCCTTGAGCAATTCCACGGGATCATCGGCCAGAGCAGCGTCATGCGCAGGCTTTTTCAGGATATTCGCCAGGTAGCCGACGCCGATGGCCCGATTCTAATCCAAGGTGAGAGCGGTACCGGCAAGGAGCTGGTCGCTCGCGCAGTGCATGAGCAAAGCGCCCGTGCCAGCGCACCTTATATGGTTGTCAATTGCGGCGGCATCCCAGGCGAGCTAATGGAGAGCGAGTTCTTTGGCCACGCCGCCGGAGCCTACACAGGGGCACGTAAAGCACGCGCCGGCTTGTTCCAGCAGGCCGACGGCGGCACCCTGCTGCTTGACGAGATAGGAGAAATGCCGCTCGCCCTGCAGGCCAAGCTATTGCGCGCCCTGCAGGATGGCAAGGTGCGCCCGGTGGGTAGCGACCACGAAATCCAGTTGAATGTGCGTGTAATCGCCGCAACCAATCGCCAGTTGACCGACTGCGTTGCCGACGGCAGCTTCCGCGAAGACCTGTTCTACCGGCTAGAAACATTCACCCTGCAAGTTCCGCCCTTGCGTGAACGTATCGAAGATATTCACGCGCTGGCCGACTTCTTCCTGGCCCGATTCAATGCCAGACAACAACGTCTGATCAAAGGCTTCAGCGACGACGCTCGAGCAGCGCTGCAGCGCCATCCGTTCCCAGGTAATGTGCGCGAGCTGGAGAATGCAGTCGAACGCGCGGCTACCTTCTGTGCCGGCAACCTGATCGAGCTCGTCAATCTGCCGGAGCGCCTGCAGCAGAACAAACCACACTCCCCCTGCGCACCAGCGGTACCGATGCTCGACAACCTCACCGGCGAAGCACTGGACCAGCTCCCCAGCCTGGAGACGATACAACGGCAATACATCCACCAAGTGCTCAGCGCGACCGGTGGCAACAAGCGTCGCGCAGCCGACATTCTTGGCATCACCCGGCGCACCCTCTACCGCTGGATAGAATGAGCGCAGCCGTGCAGGACGGCCGCGCTCTGGGTTACAGTAGGCCCGAATCCCCAATAACCGCTCAACTCAGGAGCACAATGTGGCAAGCGCCCTGCGGCTGAATGCCCTGCTGGACCATCAGTTCCAGCAGGGAGACCGTCTTCTTTGCACCCTGCGCAACGAATTGAAACTGCTCGATGGCCTGTGCCGTACGCTAGGTGTCACCGAACTGAGCCAGTTCGTCGATACCACCGCGCTTGAGCTGCAGGCCGCCGTTGCCATGCTTGGTGAAGAAGGGCGCACAGAAGCGTTGCCGGACGTTGATCCAGCAACCGGTCAAGTGTGGGGCATAGAAGACGTGAGCTGGCAACCGGTTGCCGCAGGCATGAGTACGCTGGAGGCGCTGGAGCAGCACCTGCGCAAAACCCCGCACAGTGGCCTGAACAGCGCCAAGGTGCGCGACCTGCTCGATGAACTGGGCTACTGCACGACCCTGCTAACGCCGCTTGAGGCCGAAGGTGCCCAGTTTCACTTGGCGCTTGAGGATCAGGGCTAGAGACCAACAATATCGCAGCGCTGGGCCGGCACCACCAAAGCGTTATTCAAATGGAGGCAATGCCGCACCGGCCACCGGCTTGTTTGCCGCTGCCCAGGCATCAAAGCCACCCAGAATCGACAGGACTTCCAGGTAGCCCATCTCCTGCAAGGCGCTGGCGGCAAGCGCCGAGCGGCCACTGTTCTTGCAGTAGAGCACCAGCTTCTGATCGCGGGACGACAGCACAGGATCATTACTGAGCCGAAATTCCAGCAACCCACGGGGAATATTGATTGCGCCTGGAATATGGCCAGCCTGAAACTCGTCCGCCTCGCGCACGTCGATCAGCACATCAGCAGCCTGAATGGCGGCATCCGCTTCCGTCAGGTCAACCTCTTTGATATGCGCCTTGGCGGCGGCTACCAGGTCATGGGCTGTTTTCATAGGTCACTCCAGTAGGTTGAACATGGCAGACTCAAGCCCGCAGAGACCGCACCGGCAACAGCGGGTAGCCGCACGCCAGGCCCCTGCGACAAACAATTAAGAAAAATATAAACTTTATTTTCATTCTATGCATAGCACAAAAAGAAATAAGAAGTTCGCCGCCACAGACCGGCCTGAGAAACTGTCTGAAAACCCGCGCTATCCTTGACCAAGCAACCCGGCGATACGCTTGCGTGTCTCCGCCATCAGCTCAGGTAACTGCTCACGATCATAGCTGCTGGCGTCCAGCGGCTCACCAATGTGTACCGAGACCTGCTGCCCGAGGTTGAAACGCCAACTGCGCGCGGGCAGCACGTTGTGAATGCCACGGATGGCGACCGGAACGATGATCGCGTCGGTATCCAGCGCGAGGTGAAAGCAGCCTTTCTTGAAGGGCAACAGCTCGGCGGTACGCGAGCGTGTACCCTCAGGCGCGGCCCACAGCACAATGCCCGACTCCATCATCTGCCGCGCGCGTGACAGATCGGCGAGCGCCCGCTCCCGATTGTGGCGATTGATCGAGGGAAACTCCGCCAGTCGCATGGTCACCCCGAGAACCGGAATACGGTACAGCTCGGCCTTGGCCAGCATGCGAATGGAGCCAGGCAGGGCAACAAAGCTGACCGGAATATCGTAGTGGCTGGCGTGGGTGCAGAGCACCATATAACGGCGGCCGTCGGAGAAGTCCGGCGCCTTGCCAAACACGGTCACCTGCAACCGAACCAGACGCAGCAGCTTGCTGGCCCAGCCCCGCGTATACCGATCAACGCGGGCGCGATCCAGACGACGAAAGGCCGCTCGCCACAGCACATCCAGACAATATCCCAGGGTAACCAGCACGGAGCCGACCACCACACCAACGCGGCGCAGCAGAGTGGCAGATTCAGCAACGGGCGACAGACTCAGCATGACAACTCTCTAGTTATGACGCCGCGAGCGGCGGACGCGATCAGGTCGCACAGAGTGCCACAACTGCATTATCGGTGGTCAAGCATCGGCTAACAGTCCCGCCCATCAATCAACCCCCAGTCACGCAACTGGGCGAGACAACCCGCCACGTCGACCTGATCACGCTGCGCATCGTGCAGAAACAGCTGCGCGTACTGTTCGTGCACACCGGTGCGCAAAAACAATGCCAGCAGGACCGCATCAATATGCCGGTCCTTCGCCATGAACAGCATGATTCTGACGGCTTCAGACAGAGTCTTGGCCGGCTTGTAGGGACGATCGCCCGCTGTAAGCGCCTCAAAAATATCGGCAATGGCCAGCACCCGATCCTGCACTGAAAGCTGATCTTCGCCGAGCCTGCGCGGATACCCGGCGCCATCCAGCCGCTCATGGTGTGTCGCGGCCAACTCCGGCACGCTTCTCAGATGCCGCGGGAACGGTAAGGTACTGAGCATCATCAGCGTCTGCACAATATGGTCATTGATCTTGAAGCGCTCCTCGGCGGTCAGGGTGCCGCGCTGGATCGACAAGTTGTAGAGTTCTCCGAGGTCGAAGCTGTACTCGGGCGGGTCCATATCAAAACCCCATCTGTTACGCGGATCATCCTTGGCCACCGGCGGCTTCCGGTCGCCCCAAGGCACCTTGTGCTCGGGCTTGTCGCTGATGAGGTGCTCCACTACCGGCAGTGCTGGCGCAGGCACGCCCTCGAGTCGCTTCAACTCCTCATGGGACAGACCCAACCGGTCATCGAAGTGCCTGGTCCAGGTCTGCTCGGCAATCCTGCCCAGCCGTTCTATGTCATCCTCTTGCATGAACTCGCCACCAACATTGGCCCTGGCGACCTCGGCAAACTCTGCCTGCAGCCGTTCATGGGTTTGCGCCAGCTCGATCGCCAATTCGTGCTCATCACGGCCGCCGACACGCCCTTGCCAGTAGCGAATTTCGGCGTCACGCCATAGCACCTCGAAGCGGGTTCGAAGTTCATGAATTCGGTTGTAGAGCGTTTCCAGCTTGGTTGCCTTGTCGACAACATATTCCGGACTGGTGATCTTGCCGCAGTCATGCAGCCAGGCGGCGATACGAAACGCATAGAACTCCTCTGCGTCCATCGAGAAGCCCGCAAGCGATCCGTTATCGGCCCCAAGCGCGCGATTGATCAGCATTTCCGCCAGCTGTGGAACCCGGTCACAGTGCCCGCCAGTGTAGGGAGACTTGGCGTCAATCGCCGTAGCCAGCAGGCGGATGATCGACTCCAGAAGGTGCTGCTGACCCTCAAACAACTGGCGCGTTTCAATCGCTACGGCCAGCGTCCCGGACAAGCTGTCCAGGAACTGCCGAAGACTCTTCACGGCCGCCGCCGGCAAAGCGGGAGACACCTCCAGTACCAACACCCCCAGCAGCACCTCCTGGCGATCACGCAGCGCCAGGGTCAGATAGCGATGCTCACGATCAAGACGGGTCGACAGTACGCGGGCGGGGTCAGACCGCAGCGCCTCATCCAGTTTCAGCGACTGCGGGTAATACTCACTGTTGATGCCGCTGGCCAGTATCAACTCGCCACTGTCCTCCTCGAACAGAAACACGGCACCACCGCGCCCCTTGGCCATCTCGATAAGATTCTCCAGCACCACATCCAGCATGCGCTCCAGTCGTGTTTCACGACTCAGGGCCAGCGATATCTGCTGAAAGTGGTGAATCGCACCAGCCATGCGCCCCAGCACCCCACCCAGATCGCTCACTTCACGGATACGCGAGCGCACTCTGATGCTCTGACTGAAGTCCATGTCCGCCAGTTTGCCAACCTGGTCAGCCAGCGCCTTTAAAGGTCCGCCCAGACGCTGCCCCAGCGCCCAGCCGATCATGACCAGAAGCAACATCATCAGCAGCGCCAGCACCGCCTGCTGCTTCAGGATAGAAATAACACCGGACAGCAACTCACTGGCGGGAATGGCGATCAACACCCGCCCCAGGTCTTCGGCGAGACGGGTCAGCGGCAGGCTGATCACGTACCAGTCACCGTCATCCCGCGACAACAGCTGCACTTGCGAGAAGCCCGTCCGCATGGCTGCCAGCTCGCTGAGCACCGGCACCTGCAGCTCCTCAAGCGTCGCCAGCCGGGGCGCATCTGCCCCCTCAAGCACAATCAGCCGTTCCAGGTCAGGGTAGGCAACAACGCGTTCGCCGCGCACGATGGCCATCTCGGTCCCCGGCGTCAGGTGCATATCCTTGACCTCAACCGCAAGATCATCCACCGCCGCATCCAGCCCGATGACCGCAGCTGTAAGCATGCTGCGCTGCGCCATCGTCAGCCCAACCTGATGGGTGGTAAAGAACAGATAGGGTTCTGTCAGAACAACGTCGTCAGACTGCTGCGCCATCTGATACCAGGGCCGGGTCCGAGGGTCGAAGCGGTATTCGGGTACCGGCCTACTGCCAATCTGATGCAGCGACAGATCGAAAAACAGCCACCTGCCGCGCATTCCGTCACTGTCACGCTCGATAGATTGCACCAGAAAATGCGTACCTGCGGGCAACTGGTATCCGTCTATCCCGCCCTCCGGTACCCGGCGAACCAGAAAGAACTCCCCATCGGGATAGCCGGCATAGACAGCACTTACGGGGCTCCCATCACGCACCAGTTGAACCAGCGCCGGCAACCTGCCGACCCGATCGGAAAGGTTGTCGGCGCTCACCAACGGATCGTGCACCAGCATTCGCAGAGCGTTTTCGCCGGGCGAGAGCAACCTCTCGGCGCGTTCGTCCAGCAGCGAGCCAACCTGGTTAGCCGAATCGGACGCCGCTGCTACCAGCACGGCTCTAGCCCCCCGGTACCCCTGAAACGCCGTGACCACCAACATGGCGAGCAGGCAGACAACAATGGAGACCGCAATAAGTCCCTGAAGCGTTATCCATGGACGTGTCTTCTTCATCTGCCGCCCTTGCTCCCTGAATGGACTGCATGCTGTTGCAATAATAGGCTGAGCATAGCTCAGCGAAACCAAACCGCTGCGACTATTCAGACCTCTCGGCAACAGACATTGTCAATCATGCATCGTACGGATATTCGTCACTTCGGCTGGTGAATACGCATGCGACAATCGCGCCATCACGGCATCGATTTGCCATAGTGTCGGCTTATGATTCTTTGGAGAGCAGTATGCAGCAGACACATCAACAGCTGATCAAGGTCAACGGCATAAGGCTTAGCGTGCATATCGCCGGCCCAGAAAGCGGCAAGCCGGTCTGGCTGCTGCACGGTTTCCCCGAATGCTGGTACTCCTGGCGCCATCAAATCGCAGCACTCGCGGCGCAAGGCTACCGCGTCTTTGCTCCCGAGATGCGCGGTTATGGCGCAACCGAAGCACCGGAAGCGGTCGAGGCCTACGATCTGATCACCCTGTGCGCCGATATCCAGGGCGCAATGAACCATTTTGGCCATCAGCAGGTGGCCATGATCGGGCATGACTGGGGCGCACCGGTCGCCTGGCACCTGGCGCTGCTGGAGCCAGCGCGTGTCAAGGCGGTCTGCGGCATGTCGGTCCCCTTCGGCGGGCGGCCCAGGCAGCCGGCCATCAACATGATGCGCGAGGCCTACAAGGACCGCTTCCATTACATTCTCTACTTCCAGAAGCCAGGTCTTGCCGAGGCCGAGCTGGCGTCTGACATTCCGCGCACCATGCGTCTGATGATGCACGGCCTGGACAGCCAGGAGGGTGGCGCCCTGGTGCAGGACAAGCCAGCCGACGCGGCCTGGCTGGACGACTACAGTGATCCGGGAAAGCCCCCTGCGTGGTGCTCGGAAGAGGCCTTCGAGGTCTACGTCAAAACCTTTGAACAAAGCGGCTTCCGCGGCCCGGTCAACTGGTATCGCAACTTTGAGCGCAACTGGGAGCGCACCGAGCAGCTGGCAGGCCGTCAGATCGAACAACCGGCGTTGTTCCTGATTGGTGACCGCGACCCGGTCGGTATCCTTGAAGCCTATACCATCAAGAAAATGCCGGGCGTGGTGCCGAAGGTTGAGCAACACGTCATTGCCGACTGCGGCCACTGGATTCAGGCCGAGAAGCCAGACGAGGTAAACAGCTTCCTGCTGCCCTTCCTGGAACACCACTTCCCCGCAACCTGACAGGGAGACACACAATGAGCCTTTGCGACCTTAGCAATAAGCGCATCCTGCTGACCCAGGCCAGCGATTTCATGGGGCCGGCGCTGCAGCGTACGCTGGAGAGCTGCGGTGCTGAGATTATCGCCGACACACGCGATTTTCTGGACCCGAAGGCGCCGCAGAAGCTGATTGCCGAAGCCGGCGAGTTCGACGTGCTGCTGCTCAACCTCGGCGTTCCTGCACCGAGCACACCTGCCGATCAGGTAGCAGACGAGGAATGGGGCCTGCTGTTTCGCCACATGGTCGATCCGCTGCCGCGCTTCGCCCGTGCGGTTCTGCCTGCGATGACTGAGCGCGGCCACGGCAAGATTCTGCTGATGGGCAGCGCCTCGGCCCTGCGCGGCATGAAGCGCGCCTCCAGCTACAGCGCCGCCCGCGGCGCGCAACTGGCCTGGGTCCAGGCGGTGGGCGCCGAGGTCGCCGCCAAGGGCATTCAGGTCAATGCCATCGCGCAGAATTTCGTCGACAACCCGACCTATTTCCCCGCCGAGATCCAGGCCAACCCGGCCTTCCAGGCCCGACTGCAACGGGAAGTCCCGCTCGGCCGTCTGGTGTCGGCAGAAGAAGACGCCCACTTTGCCGCCTACCTATGCTCCGACGCCGCCAACTGCTTTGTTGGCCAGGTGTTTCCGGTCTGCGGCGGCTGGAGCCATTAAGGAAAATGTTCATGCAAAGCACCATCCCGACCATCATTCGCAAGCGCTTCTGCGGGCCGCCAAATAGCGGCAACGGCGGCTATGTCTGCGGCCTGTTGGCCAACGCCATGGCCGAGCCCTGCCAGGTCACCCTGCACGCACCGCCGCCGCTGGATACCGAACTGCAGATTGTTCGCGACAGCGACGGTGCTCGCCTGCTGCAGGGCGACACCCTGCTCGGCAGCGCCAGACCCTACCAGCTTCAGCTGACGCCGCCTGCTGCGATCAGCCTGGCCGACGCCGAAGCGGCGCGGCCACGGTTCAGCGGCTATGAGGAGCACGGGCTGCCCGGCTGCTTTGTTTGCGGCACCAACCGCTGCGAGCACGACGGCCTACTATTGCATACCGGTCCAGTGACCGGCCGCGACAGCACCGTGGCCTGCCCCTGGACGCCCGACAGCACACTGGATGCGGGAGACGGTACCGTGGCGCCGGAGTTCATCTGGGCAGCTCTGGACTGCCCAGGATACTTCGCGGTCAGAGAGCATGCAGGTACCGCCCTGCTTGGCCGCTTCGCGGCGCATCTTGAGCGACCGATCAAGGTAGGAGAGCAACTTGTGGTAGCCGGCTGGGCCATTGCCCACGACGGACGCAAGCATCAGGCCGGCACGGCCCTCTACGACGCCGCTGGCCAACCCGTAGGCTGGGCCGAAGCGACCTGGATCAGCTTGCAGAAACAGGCCGCCTGACGCCTTACTCAGCGCTCAGGTAGGACGACCGCGTCAGGCCGAGCCGCAGCGCATCCACAAAGCGCGTGCGCTCGGCCGGACTCAGGCGGGCGCCGGAGACCTTGTCGCGATACAGCGTCACCAGTTCGTCCGGGGCAAAGTGCACGTAGCGCAACATGTCTTCGATGGTATCGTGGGTTTCGATACCACCGTGCACCACCTTGCCGTCCGGGCGCAGGTATACGTTAACCGAGTCGGTATCGCCGAACAGGTTGTGCATGTCACCCAGAATCTCCTGATAGGCGCCGACCAGGAAGATACCCAGCAGATAGTCCTCACCCTCGCGCAGATCGTGCACCGGCAGACTATTTTCAATGCTCTGTTCATCCACGTAATGGCGGATCTTGCCGTCGGAGTCACAGGTCAGATCCTGCAGCACCGCCCTGCGCAGCGGCTCCTCCTCTAGGCGATCCAGCGGCATGATCGGCAGTACCTGATCAATCGCCCAGGTATCGGGCAGGCTCTGGAACACCGAGAAGTTGCAGATGTACTTGTCGGCCATCTTGTCGTTCAACTCGTCCAGCACCTGACGATGCGAGCGCTGGCGCGCCTTCAGCAGGGTATGCAGACGATTGCACAACGCGTAGTAGCACTGCTCGGCCAGCGCTTTCTCCGACAGCGTCAGCTTGCCCTCAGCGTACTGCGCCGCTACATCCGCCATATAGTGGGTGGCCCGCCAGTAGGTCTCGGTCACCATCTCGACATCGTGCTGGTCCTGCAGCCTGACCAGATTGCGCACCACCAGCGGCAACGCCTCCAGATCATCAATCTGGGGCATGACGTCGTTGTAACGCTCAACATCGGTTACCTGCACGATCAGCACCGCATGGTGCGCGGTCATCGCCCGGCCGCTTTCGGAAAAGATATGCGGGTGCGACAGGCCCTGCTCATCGCAGAAGTCGCGCAGCATGCCGACGACGGTCTGGGCATACTCGTTGACGTCGTAGTTGATCGAGCTGGCATTGCGCGAATGGGTGCCGTCGTAGTCGACCCCCAGCCCACCACCAACGTCGATATGATCGACCGGCAGACCCAACGCACGCAGCTCGCCGAAATAACGAATGGCCTCACGGAAGCCATGCTGGTAGTCGGCCAGATTGGCAATCTGCGACCCCATGTGAAAATGCAGCAGGCGAACCCCATCCTGCAAATTGGCCGCGCGGAACGCCTCTACCACCCGCAGCAGTTGCGCTGCCGACAGCCCAAACTTGGATTTCTCCCCGCCGGTGTCGGCCCACTTGCTGGACGCCAGCGATGACAGGCGCACGCGCAACCCAATGTTCGGCGTCACCCCGAGCTTTTCGGCTTCCTCGATCACCAGCCGGACCTCGGACTCCTTCTCGATAACGATGAACACCTTGTGACCCAGCTTCTGGCCGATCAGCGCCAGATGGATAAACTCGCGATCCTTGTACCCATTGCAGACGATGGTGCCGCCCTTGGGCGCCAGCGCCAGCACTGCCATCAACTCCGGTTTGGAACCGGCTTCCAGGCCGATCGAGACGTTCTCGGTGGCGATGATGTTCTCGACTACGGCTTCCTGCTGGTTGACCTTGATCGGATACAGCGCGGTATAGCCGCTGCCGTAGCCCAGCGACTCGATATTGCGATCAAAGGCACCGGTCAACTGCCGTACCCGTGCCTGCAGAATGTCCGGGAAACGCACCAGCAGGGGCAGGTCCAGCCCGCTTTCGCGCAGCTGACCAACCAGCTCATGCAGGTCAATACCCGTGCCTTCCGGACCACGTGGCATGACCTCAACATGACCCTGTTCATTAACGTTGAAATACCCGGCACCCCAGTGCCGAATGCCGTAAACACTGCGGCTGTCGGCCACGGTCCAGGCAGATGCATCTTCTTTGCGCGAACGTCGAACAGGTCCCATCGCTTCCTCACTTTACTCAGTCACTGGCTCGCCATTGTGAACGCCGATAATGACGACAGTTCCGCAGGTCCATGCGTCACAGGATAAGCGAAAAGCGGATGACTCGCAGCGACAGTCATCCGCCGGCCATAACAGAGCATTTGCGCACTGGATAACCCTAGGGTGGCTGCTGAACGCTGGTTTACCGTAAGAATCGACACAACAACCTCCGATTTACTTACCTCGAGGAGCACCCCCTATGCAGCACTATTTCAGTCTGACCGGCCGTACCGCGCTGGTTACCGGCGGCAGCCGCGGCATTGGCCGCATGATCGCCCAGGGCTATCTCGAAGCAGGCGCCCGGGTCATCATCTGCTGCCGCAAGATTGCCGAGGGCCAGCAAACCGCCGAGCAACTGAGCCAATACGGCGAGTGCATCGCTCTGGCTGCAGACCTCTCCACCGAGCAGGGCGCCCGCCAGCTGGCCGAAGACGTGCAGGCAATCACCGACCGACTGGACATTCTGGTCAACAATGCCGGCACCAGTTGGGGTGCCCCGCTGGAGGAGTTCCCGGTATCGGGCTGGGAAAAGGTCATGCAACTGAACGTGATTTCGGTGTTCAGCTGTATCCAGCAACTGCTGCCGCTGCTGCGCAGCTCCGCCAGCGCCGAGAACCCGGCCCGCATCATCAACATCGGCTCGGTTGCCGGCATCAGCTCGTTCGGCGAACAGGCCTACTCCTACGGCCCGAGCAAGGCGGCAGTGCATCAACTGTCACGCAACCTGGCCCGAGAACTGGTGAGCGAACATATCAACGTCAACGTCATTGCGCCGGGCCGGTTCCCGAGCAAGATGACCAGCCACATTCACTCCGATCCCGACGCCATGGCCGAGGATTGCAAACACATCCCAATGAAGCGCTGGGGACGCGAAGAGGAGATGTCCGCCCTTGCGATCATGCTCGCCGGAACTGGTGGAGCCTATATGACCGGCAACATCATCCCCATCGATGGCGGCTTCACCCTGTAACGCCCTGACGTACTGCTTTTGTCACCCGCTCTGACGAGCGGGTGCGCTCCCTCCCGCGACGCCCTTCCCCTTCTTACCGATGCCCGATGCGCGAATCCGGGCGCAGGCCTTGCCGCAGCTGGCTTTCCGGCAAAATCTTTATACTAAAAAACACTTTCATTACAGATCTATTTAACAGCTATAAATATATGGCATGCGAGCAAATCCCATAAAAATCAGCACTTACAGCCGGTTGAGATAATTTTTTGGATATGTTTATTATTAAAAAAGCATTTATGCATAAGCATTAGGAACCCGTTTTGGACCTTACACCCGTAACACTACGAAAGCCTGAAAGCACGGATGGCTATGCCCTTAACAGCCTGGTCGAGCGCTGCAAGCCGCTGGACACCAACTCGGTGTACTGCAACCTGCTGCAGTGTCACGACTTCGCTGATACCGCCATCGCAGCCGAAACGGCAGACGGTGATCTGGTCGGCTTCATTTCCGGCTATCGCCCGCCGGCACGCCCGGACACGCTGTTTGTTTGGCAGGTTGCGGTAGACCGCCGCATGCGCGGCCAAGGCCTGGCCCTGAAGATGCTGCTGGCGCTTGTCGAGCGCCTGCGCCCGACCGGCGTCAGCCGCCTGGAGACCACCATCTCCCCCGGCAACGCGGCATCCGAAGCCCTGTTCAAGAAGGCGTTTCGCCTGCTCGGCGCCGACTACAGCACCGAAGTGCTGTTCTCGCGCCAGACCCATTTCAACGGCGAGCACGATGATGAAGTCATTTATCGCGCCGGCCCCTTTACCCAATCAGCACCCAACGACGCTCAGCACTGAGACCAGGAGAGTTCATGAATACCTTTGAACAGTTCGAGAAAAACGAATCGGATATTCGCAGCTACTGCCGCTCGTTCCCGGTGATTTTCAAGCAGGCCCGCGGCGCGGAGCTGATCACCCGTGAAGGCAAGCACTACATCGACTTCCTCGCCGGTGCTGGCACGCTGAACTACGGCCACAACAATCCGGTCCTGAAGAAGGCCCTGATCCAGTATCTGGAAGATGACGGTCTGACACACGGACTGGACATGTATTCCGATGCCAAGGAACGCTTTCTGGAAACCTTCAACCGGGTAATTCTGCAGCCGCGCGGCCTGGACAAGTACAAGGTTCAGTTCAGCGGACCGACCGGCGCCAACGCCGTTGAAGCAGCCCTGAAGTTGGCTCGCAAGGTAACCGGCCGCAGCAATATCATCAGCTTTACCAATGGCTTCCACGGTTGCACCATCGGTGCACTGGCTGCCACCGGTAACGGCCATCACCGCGGCGCTGCTGGCGTACCGCTGACTGACGTCAGCCGCATGCCCTACGCCAACTACTTCGGTGACAAGGTCAACACCATCTCCATGATGGACAAGATGCTCAGCGACCCGAGCAGCGGTATCGACAAGCCGGCCGCAGTAATTGTTGAGGTGGTTCAGGGCGAAGGCGGCCTGAATACCGCATCGGCCGACTGGATGCGCAAACTGGAAAAGCTGTGCCGCAAGCACGACATGCTGCTGATTGTTGATGACATTCAGGCCGGCTGCGGTCGAACCGGCACCTTCTTCAGCTTTGAAGAGATGGGCATCAAGCCAGACATCATCACCCTGTCCAAGTCGCTCAGCGGTTTCGGTCTGCCATTTGCCATCGTCGTCATGCGCAACGAGCTTGATCAGTGGAAACCGGGCGAACACAACGGCACTTTCCGCGGCAACAACCACGCGTTTGTTACCGCAGCCACTGCCATCGAGCATTTCTGGTCGGACGACAGCTTCGCCAAGAGCGTCCAGGCCAAGGGCCAGCACATCCGTGAAGGCATGCAGAAAATCGTCCGCAAACACGGCCCCGACTCTCTCTACATCAAGGGTCGCGGCATGATGCTCGGCATCAACTGCCCGGACGGCGATATCGCTGCCGCCATCTGCCAGGAAGCCTTCGCCAACGGCCTGGTAATCGAAACCAGCGGCAACCACAGCCAGGTCGTCAAGTGCCTGTGCCCGCTGACCATCAGCGAAGAGCAGATCGACAAGGCACTGAAAATTCTTGATGCCGCCTTTGCCAAAGTCATGGCAGAGCAGGTAGCCAACCAAGCTTCGTAAGGAACCCGAATCCATGATCGTACGTACACTGCAAGACTGTGAAAACTCCGAGCGCCGTGTCGCCACCGAGACCTGGGAGAGCACCCGGATGCTGCTCAAGGACGACAACATGGGGTTCTCGTTCCACATCACCACCATTTATGCCAACAAAGAGACCCACATCCATTACAAGAACCATTTGGAGTCGGTCTACTGCATGAGTGGCAACGGCGAGATCGAGACCCTGTCCGACGGCAAGGTCTACCAGATCCGACCGGGCACGCTCTACATCCTCGACAAGCACGACGAGCACATGCTGCGTGGTGGCACCGAGGACATGAAAATGGCGTGCGTCTTCAACCCGCCGCTCAGCGGCAAGGAAGTTCATGACAAGGACGGCGTCTACCCCGTCGACATGGATTGAGTCGCACCCGCCCACGGGCATGATCCAAGCGCCCTGCCCAGATGGCAGAGCCGAATTGAAGATCATGCCGGCCGGAGTAGCGCCGAGATGGATGGCGACTCCGGCAGCGGTGCACGGCAATAGTGACCGCGTCCCACAGACCGCGCGTCTGATGCAACAAATAGATGCACTCAGACATCTATTCCGACGCCAGCTTGATGTGGATAATCTGCCGGCTGCGCCCAAGGGGCAGCAACAGACCGGTACACGCGGCGGAGCATGAGGCTCCGACCTGCCGATGGCAGGCCAGCATTCACCAACGACAGAAACCAGGACCATGCATACAGTAGAGAAGATCGGCGGCACTTCAATGAGCCGCTTCGAGGAAGTACTGCAGAACATTTTCATTGGCCAACGTCAGGGTGCTGAGCTGTACCAGCGCATTTTTGTGGTCTCTGCCTATTCGGGCATGACCAACATGCTGCTCGAACACAAGAAGACCGGCGAGCCAGGTGTCTACGAGCGCTTCGCCGACGCCCACAACGAAGACGCCTGGCTGGAAGCCCTGGACAACGTCCAGCAAGCAATGACCGCCAAGAACGCCGAGCTGTTCAAGGGCGAGTACGAGTTGCAGGCTGCCAACCGCTTCATCGAAGGCCGCATCAGCGACGTTCGCGACTGCATGGTCAGCCTGCAGCAGCTGTGCTCCTACGGCCACTTCCAGCTGACCGAACATCTGATGAAGGTACGCGAAATGCTCGCCTCACTGGGCGAGGCACACAGCGCCTTCAATACTGTTCTGGCGCTGAAGAAGCACGGCATCAATGCTCGCCTGGCCGACCTGACCGGTTGGAACCAGCGCGAACCCAAGGCCTTTCAGGATATGGTCCGTGACAGCTTCGCCGGGATCGACTTCAACAGTGAACTGGTTGTTGCAACCGGCTACACCCATTGCAGCGAAGGCCTGATGAACACCTTCGACCGCGGCTACAGCGAGATCACCTTCGCCCAGATTGCCGCAGCTACCGGCGCCAGTGAAGCGATCATCCACAAGGAATACCATCTTTCCAGCGCCGACCCGGCTCTGGTTGGCGTGGACAAGGTCGTAACCATCGGCCGGACCAACTATGACGTAGCGGATCAACTGTCCAACCTGGGCATGGAGGCGATTCACCCGAAGGCCGCGCGCACCTTGCGCCGTGCTGGTATTCACCTGCGCATCAAGAATGCCTTCGAGCCGGAACACCAGGGCACACTGATCAGCCAGGATTACTGCAGCGAAAAACCCTGTGTCGAGATCATCGCCGGCCGCAAGGATGTCTTCGGCATTGAGGTGTTTGATCAGGAAATGCTCGGCGACGTCGAATACGACCTGGAAATCACCCGCCTGCTCAAGCAGTTGAAGCTGTACGTGGTCAACAAGGACTCCGACGCCAACAGCATTACCTACTACGTTTCAGCATCACGCAAGATGATCAACCGCGCCTCACGCCTGATCGAGGAGCGTTATCCGATGGCCGAGGTCAACGTGCACAACATCGCCATCGTCTCGGCGATCGGCTCCGACCTCAAGGTCAAGGGCATCCTGGCCAAGACCGTAGCGGCGCTGGCCGAAGCCGGCATCAGCATCCAGGCGGTTCACCAGTCGATCCGTCAGGTCGAGATGCAGTGCGTCGTGCAGGAAGAGGACTACGACGCTGCCATCGCAGCCCTCCACCGGGCGCTGATCGAGCCGGAAAATCACGGCGACGTCATCGTCGCTGCCTGACGCCAAAAGCGGCAAGGCATTGCACGAACCCGGCTCCGGCCGGGTTCGTCGTTTTGGCCACTGCACTCGGCAAAACCGCGCCAAGTTCGATATAGTCTGCGCAGACGAGGCTGCCGTGAGCGGCCATGATTGGCCCCACACACGGATAATGGAACGCGGTTGTGATTGAAGCAGTCTGGATTGCCTTTGCTTTTGGCCTGGGCCTGCTGTTGAAGCAGGCCGGCCTCCCTCCCCTGATCGGCTACCTGGGAGCCGGTTTTGCGCTCTCGGCGCTGGGGGAACGTGTTGGTGTGGGCCCGGAAGACAGCTATGTGCTCAATCACATCGCCCACCTCGGCGTATTGCTGCTGCTCTTCACCGTCGGCCTCAAGCTCAAGGTAAAGAATCTGGTACGTCCGGAGGTGGTTGGCGGCAGCCTGCTGCATTTCGGTATTTCCAGCGCGCTGTTTTTGCCAGCCTTCATGTACGTCCTGGATATGCCGGCGGGCGAGGCCATCCTGCTGGCCATGGCGCTGTCGTTTTCCAGCACGGTACTGGCTGCAAAGGTACTGGAAAGCAAACGCGAGCTGCGTGCATTTCATGGCCGGGTAGCGATCGGCGTGCTGATCATGCAGGATCTCATCGCGCTGGTAGCCATCAGCGTGGCCAGCGGCAAGACTCCGTCAAGCTGGGCGCTGATGGTCCTGATCCTGCCGCTGTGCCGGCCACTGCTGTTTAAGCTGCTGGACCTGAGCGGCCGCGAGGAGCTGATGGTTCTGCTCGGCCTGCTGCTGGCCCTGGTAGTCGGCGGCGTCGGTTTTGAAGCGCTGGGGCTGAGCTCGGAACTGGGCGCATTGGCCTTTGGTGCAATGCTGGCCAATCACAAACGCGCCGGCGAACTGTCGCAATCACTGTGGAGCCTCAAGGAAGTGTTTCTGGTCGGCTTCTTCCTGCAGATTGGGCTCGGCGGCCTGCCTGACCAGCACGCGGTCGTCTTTGCACTGGTGATGGCATTGCTGCTGCCATTGAAAGCCGGGCTATTCTTCCTGCTGTTTGTCGGCTTCAAACTGCGTGCGCGCAGCGCCTTCCTGAGCAGCCTGACGCTGACCAACTACAGCGAATTCGGTCTGATCATGGCCAGTCTGGTGCTACCCGCCTGGCTTGTGCCACTGGCGCTGACAGTGTCGTTTTCGTTCATCATATCGGCACCACTGAACCGCGTTGCACATTCGATATACGAGCGCATCGGCCCCTCGCTGCGGCGATTCGAGCGCGACATCCGCCACCCGGACGAGCAGCCAATCACTCTGGGGGACGCGCAGGTACTGGTCATGGGCCTGGGTCGCACCGGTCGAGCCGCCTACGACAACCTGGCCGAAAAAGGCTATCGCATCATTGGTCTGGATTCAGACCCGGTCGCTGTGGATACCAGCCTTCAGGCAGGGCGCAGCGCGCTGTTCGCAGACGCGGAGGACCCGGTGTTCTGGCAGAATCTGAACATGCCCAACATTCACTCGGTCATCCTCGCGATGAACGACGCCGAAGCCAAGACCATCGCAACCCAAAAACTGCGGGCACGGGGCTTCGACGGACTGATCGTATCCCATGCCATGTACGAGGACATCGCCCGCCGGATCATTCAGGCTGGCGCGGACCATACCTACCTGACCATGAGTGAGGCCGGCACGGGCCTGGCAGAGCATGTTGCCCGCAGCATCCAGGAGCGCAGCGCGCTACTGGCCGAAAACGCCAGCAGCACCTGAACCGGAATCAGCCTTCCAGCAGGAATTTGCGCACGGCCGCGGCCGCCGCGGCCGGGTGCTCAAGCATGAAACAGTGACCACCTGCAGTCTGGTGCGCGCGAACATGACGGTTACTGGCCGCCAAACGGCGGGCGGAACGAATCACAAACGGATAGGTTCGATCGCCGAAGATAATCTCCGTTGGCGTCGTCAGCCGTCTTAATGACGACCACAGCGCCGATGGCATACTGCGAAAGACCTCTGCCTCTCTTTCCGGCTTGCAGCACAACTCGACACCGCCAGTCTCCCGATCCCGCAGAGCGTGCGCGATGTGCGCCTCAAAAGCCGTTTCATCCCAGCCCTTGAACATGCCGCGATTGTGCAACCCCGCATGCGCGGCGGTACGATCTGGCCAATAGTCCCTGCGCGCTGCAGCCCGCTTGGCTACCGAGTGGTCATCCAGGCCAACGAGTGCCAGCCCACGGCGCAGGGCAATCAAGCCCGGCGGAAAGAACACCGGATCAAGCAGCACCGCACGCTCGAACAGGGTCGGCTGGCGGGCCATCATCAACGCCGTCAACACTCCACCAAAGCTATGACCACAGGCCATGCGCGGCACATCTTCAAACAGGGCCCCCTGCATGCTGAAAGCCTCGGCAGCCAGCTCGGCGTTGCGATTCCAGCCAACAAAGCGCCCGCCGTGATCGCTCTGCCCGTGTCCCTGCAGGTCACACAGCCACAGATCGAACTGCTCGGCCAGCAATCCCAGCATAGGCTCATAGGTTCGGGTGCAAAAACCGTTGCCATGCAGAAAATGCAGCACGGGTTTGCCACTCGGCCGACTGTGCCAGCCTCGCAGGGTAAAACCGGCACTACCTCGATGTGCCCAGGCCACCAAATCCATTAACACGCCCCCCGGAAAAATAAGTCAGCCAGTCTAATTCGGCAGTTTGCGGCTGTCAGCGGCATACCCGTCTGTTAATCTGGCAATTCGGCCTTGATGATGACACCTGCATGTTCAACACGACAGTATCCGGCTCGGGACCCGTTCTGGTCTGGGCACATGGCTTGATGCACTCCATGGACTTTGAGACTCGCACCGGCTGGTTTCATCCCGCCGCAGAGGATGGGGTATGTCGAGTACGCTACGATGCACGCGGGCATGGGCACTCACCGGGAGGCACAGACAGCGCCGCCTACCTGTGGAGTGCACAGGCTGACGACTTGCTCGCCATTGCCAGCGCGCACACGGCGTTGCCGCGCGCACTGGGCGGCCACTCGATGGGCGCGGCCAGCGCACTGCTCGCAGCCCTGACAGCCCCCGAGCTGACCTCCTGCCTCATTCTGGCCACCCCGCCAACCGCCTGGCAGACACGCCCCAAGCAGGTACGCCGCTATCGGCAGATGCAACGTATCATCGAGCAACGCGGCCTGACCAGTCTGGTCAACCTGACAATGCAAAACCCCGCCCTGCCTGACTGGCTGCTGCAAGCCCATCCGGAACACGCCACCGCGTCACAACAGGCGCTCAGCACGATGCACGCACCAACACTGACCGCCATCCTCGAGGCGGCCTGCGCCTGCGACCTGCCAGACAGCAGCACACTGCAACAGCTGAAGGTTCCAACACTGATTCTGGGCTGGCGCAATGATCCGATTCATCCTGTGCAAAGCGCGGAGCTCCTGGCTGAAGCACTGCCCGTAGCGGAGTTGCACATCATTGACAGCGCCAGCGACCTGCAGCGCTGGCCGCTGCAGATCAGCGAGTTTGTCCGCCGGCACACAGCAGGTTAGGCGCTACTCCAGGCTGTAATCGATATTGGTCACCACTCGAATTCGCTTGATCTCCGGAGTAAACGGATCGACATCATCAATCGAAAAGTAGCCTTGGGAGGCGCGCCGGATAGCACCAACGGAGGTGCCGGAGTCGCGGGCAAACTGATCCGCAGCGGCTCGCGCGTCACGGGTGGCGTCCGCAATCATGTCCGGCTTGATCGAGTCCAGCTGGGTGAACAGGAAGGTGGGCTGAAATTCATAACTCTGGGTAAGCGCGACCCCCGACTTGACCAGCTCCCCGACCGTTTGCATGCCTGCCTTGACGCCATTCACATCCGCCGTGCGAACCAGAACCGTCACCTCGGCCCGGTAGCGTTCGGGCGGCAGATTAGCCCCGTAACTGTTGGCGTGCTGATCGACTATCTTGGGCATCGACAACTGAATGTCCTGCTCTTCGAACCCCTTTAGCAGCAGAAAAGACCGTACCAGCCCCTGCTGGTATTCGACGTCTGCCTGAAGGCGATCAAGGCTGTCGCCCGCAACGCTGAAATTGATCGGCCAGAGAGCCAGGTCCGCAGGCAACTCACGCTCCGCCAATCCTTTGACACTGACAATCCGGTCGGCCCCTCGAAATTCGAGCAACCCGGTTTTCAGACTAAATCCGATAAAGACCAGCGCTCCTGCCAGCAGCACCGCTGCCAACACCGAGCCTGAGGACACACGCGCAACTCCCGCCATGACAACTCTCCGAATACCGGTAAATTTGGCACAAAGCCGACTTCAATCGGCGTTTGCAATCTTGGCCATCCCCCTTAGAATAGCCGCTTCAGCCCTAATGCGGGCGATCATTGAAGTGCTTCCCGTCGCAACAAACCCCAGGAGTCCCCGTTGGATCTCGCAACCCTGATTGGCCTGATCGGCGCACTCGGCATCATCGCCGCATCCATTCTGCTGGGCACCGGCGCTCAGGTGTTCTTCAACGTACCATCGATGCTTATCGTATTTGGTGGCAGCCTGTTTGTGGTACTTGCAAAATTCAATGTTGGTCAATTTATTGGCGCCATAAAAGTTGCCGGACGCGCCTTTCGATTCAAGCTGCCCGATACCGAGAGCAGCATCAACGAACTGGTTGAGCTCGCCACCATCGCCCGCAAGTCCGGTCTGCTGGCCCTCGAGGAAAAGGAAATCGCCTCCCCTTTCCTCGCCAGCGGCATCCAGCTGCTGATTGATGGTCATCCCCAGGAGACCGTGAAAGCCATTCTCGAGAAGGAACGGGTGCTGACCATGGAGCGCAACCGCTGGGGGGCCAAAATTTTCTCCGCCCTCGGCGATGTCGGCCCGGCCATGGGCATGATCGGCACGCTGATCGGTCTGGTGCAAATGCTGTCCAACATGGAAGACCCCAAATCCATTGGCCCGGCCATGGCGGTCGCACTGCTGACAACCCTGTACGGCGCGATGCTGGCCACCATGGTTTGTTTGCCCATTGCCGACAAGCTGGCACTGCGCATGACCGAAGAGGCGCGCATGCAATCGCTCTGGATTGATGCCATCCTCGCCATTCAGGAAGGCACCAACCCTCGGGTTATCGAGCAACTGCTGAGCAGCTACCTGCCTGCCGAGAAGCGCGGCAAGACGGGCGAAGAGGCGAAGGAAGGCTGATGGAAGAGCAGGAAGACGACAGCCCGGGCATACCCGCCTGGGTCATGACCTTTGCCGACCTGATGTCGCTGCTGATGTGCTTTTTCGTGTTGCTGCTGTCGTTCTCCGAGATCGACGCGCAGAAGTTCAAGCAAATCGCCGGCGAGTTGTCTGCGGCCTTTGGCGTGCAACGCGAGGTACCGGCGCTGGAGATCCCCATGGGAACCAGCCCCATCTTTGACAAGTTCTCGCCAGGCAAGCCCGAGCCAACGCCGGTAGACAGCGTACGCCAGCAGACGACCGAACAGGATCCAAAGCTCGAAACGCTGCGTGAGGAACTGGAAGCGGACGTCCAGAAGCAGGTTCAGGACACCACCAAAGAGCAGATCGACACCAGCATGGATGCCCTGCGCGACGTGCTCGAAAACGAACTGGCTCAAGGTCGCCTGCAACTGGAAAATGACCGCAAGCGCATCATCATCCGAGTCGAGGAAAAGGGTTCATTTCCCTCCGGCTCAGCAGAGATGACCCCCGAGTTCCAGGACATGCTCGATCGCATCGCTACGGTACTCGCCGAGCTGCCGGGTGAAATCACCATCGAAGGCCATACCGATAACATTCCCATCAACACCAGCCGCTTCCAGTCCAACTGGGATCTGTCGGCCGCCCGTGCATCCTCGGTAGCCAACGCGCTGCTGTACAACGAGACGATCAAGCCCGAACGCATGCGCGTGCAAGGCTATGCAGAAACGCGCCCGCGGGCCAGCAACGAGTGGCCAGAGACCCGCGCCCTGAATCGCCGGGTGGAAATTATTCTTGATCTGTCCGGTTCGATTGAAGAGTACGAAACCGAATTGCGCCGTCTGATGGAGGAGGATCTTGGCGACCTGATTCAGGATCTGGAACTGCATCAGGCGCCGACCAGCCAGCCCTGAACTGGCTTCAGCCTCAACGCTTGAGATCATCCGGGATGGTCGGGTCCGGCATCGGCCCCGGCCGCTTACCCTGCCCCGCCCGATACTGGCGCAACTGGAATACATATGCCAGCACTTGCGCCACAGCCAGATACAGCCCGGATGGAATCTCGTGGTCGATCTCGGTGCTGTAATAGACCGCTCGCGCCAGCGGCGGCGACTCGAGAATGATGATCTGGTTCTCGTTAGCTACCTCGCGAATACGCTGGGCGATAAAATCAGCCCCCTTGGCGAGCACCACCGGCGCACCAGAAGACAACGGATCATACTTCAAGGCAACCGCAAAATGGGTCGGGTTGGTAATCACTACGTCTGCCTGCGGCACCTTGCTCATCATCCGCCGTTCGGCCATTTCCCGCTGCAACTGACGGATCCGCGATTTCACCTCGGGCTTGCCTTCGGAATCCTTGTACTCATCCTTGATTTCCTGCTTGGTCATACGCAGTTTCTGCTTGTGATCCCACAGCTGGAAAGGCGCATCCACCGCCGCGATCAAAATCAGCGAACAGGACAGAATCAGCAGCGACCAGCCAAGCACCCAGGCGCTGTGAATGATGGCGGCCGGCAGCGGTTCCTTGGCCATGCTGAGCAAGTCCTCGGTGCGCACCTGCAGCACCACCAGCGCCACACCCAACACCACCAGAAACTTCGCCAGCGCCTTGAGTAGCTCCACCAGCGCCTTGATCGAAAACATCCGTTTGAGACCCGCCAGCGGGTCCATCCGCTCAAACTTCGGCGCCAGCGAGCTGATACTGAACAGCCAGCCGCCCAACATGATCGGGCCGACAATGGATGCAATCAGCAACAGACCAAACAGAGGGCCGAGGATCTCCAGACCCTCGCGCAACGAGGCAAACAGATGCAGTCCCATGGAGTCGTTAGCATAGAGCGCTTCGCGCTCCAGCGAGAAATTGAAGACCATAAGATCCATCATCTTCTGCGCCATTGCCGGGCCCAGCATGAGCAAGCCAACCGCTGAAACCATCACGACAGCGAGGGTATTGAGCTCGCGCGAGCGCGCAACCTGCCCTTTGTCACGCGACTCCTTGAGTCGCTTGCTCGTGGGCTCCTCTGTGCGTTCCTGACCGCTGTCGGACTCTGCCATCAGCTCGCCCTCACCAGACCGCGAAGCCAGATCAGCGCATCCGACGCCAGCTCCTGATACTGCCCCAGTACATTACCCATCATGACCCACAAGATGAACAGGCCGAAAACCAGCGTCAGCGGAAAACCGATCGAGAAGATATTCAGCTGCGGTGCCGCGCGCATCATGACGCCAAATGAGATATTGACGATCAACAGCGCCGTAATGGCTGGCATACCGATCAGAATGGCCGCGGCCATAACCCAGGAAAATCGCAGAACCAATGCCTGAAAGTCCATGCGTCCCAGGCTCTCCCCGATCGGCAGAGTAGTAAAGCTCTCGGCCAGCACTTCCAGCACGACCAAATGGCCGTTCATTGCCAGAAACAGTAGCGTGACCAGCATGGTAAACACCTGCGCCACCACAGCGACGGAAATGCCGGTAGACGGATCATTCATGGAGGCGAAACCGAGGCCCATCTGCATTGCAATGATCTGCCCCGCCAACACGTGGACCTGAAACAGCAGTTGCAGTGAGAACCCCATTGCCGCGCCGATCAGGATCTGTTCGCCAATCACTATCCAGGTACTCAGCGACAGCGCGTCCAGCAACGGCACCTCACCCACCTGCGGCGCAATCAGCAAGGTCAGAGCCAATGCGAAATACAGACGCACGCGCACAGGCAGCAGCTGGGTGCCAAGTACCGGCATGGTCATCAACAGGGAGGCTATGCGAAACAGCACCCACAGGTAGCTTGCCACCCAGCGACTGAGCTCGGCGCTGGACAACTCGATCATCAGCCGATCAATCCGGGAATCTGGCGATACAGCGTGTCGGTAAATTCGACCATCTGGGTAGCCAGCCAGGGGCCAAGCCAGATCAACGTAATAAAGGTGACCAGCAGACGCGGCAGAAAACTGAGCGTCTGCTCGTTGATCTGGGTCGCAGCCTGAAACATGGCGACGATCAAACCAATGACCAGACTGGGCAGAACCACAATGGCGACCACCACCGAGGTCAGCCACAACGCCTGACTGAACAGACCAACCGCCACTTCCGGACTCATCTGCAGGCCTCCTAGGGAACCGCGAAACTGGCGGCCAGGGTACCGATAATCAGCGCCCAGCCGTCAACCAGTACGAACAGCATGATCTTGAACGGCAACGATATGATCAATGGCGACAACATCATCATACCCATGGCCATCAGCACGCTGGCCACCACCAGGTCGATAACTAGAAAGGGTATAAAAATCATGAAGCCGATCTGAAAGGCGGTTTTCAACTCGGACGTCACGAACGCCGGCACCAGAATATGAAACGGTACCTCGTCCGGCCCGGTCAGATCGGTACGCTTGGCCAGACGTACAAACAGCTCCAGATCCGTTTCACGGGTCTGCGCCAGCATGAACTCACGCAATGGAAGGCTGGCCGCTTCCAACGCCTGCTGCGGCTGCATCTGCTCATTCAGATAGGGTTGAAGGGCCGATTCGTTAATCTTGCTGAACACCGGCGCCATGATAAACAGGGTCAGAAACAGCGCCAGACCGATCAATACCTGACTGGACGGCGTTTGCTGCAAGCCCAGCGCCTGACGCAAGATAGCGAACACGATGATGATCCGGGTGAAGCTGGTCATCATCATGACAAAGGCGGGAATAAAGGTCAGCGCCGACATCAGCAGCAGAATCTGCAGACTGACTGAATAGGTCTGCTGCCCCTCGCTGTCGGTACTCAAGGTGATCGCCGGCATGGTCAGCGGATCAGCAGCTGACTGGGCCAGAACCGACGGCGCAAGCAGGATCAGGAAAAGTCCCAGCCAGCGCATCACGATTGCCCCTCTCTTTTCAGCAGCGCCTGCAGCTTGCGAGCAAAATCGCCATTGGCTGCGACATCGGCCTGAAGCTCCGCCACCGGATGGTCAAACACATGCAATGTATTGATACGACCCGGGGAAGCCCCGAGCAGCATCTGCGTACCCCCCACATCGACCAGAAGCAAACGATCGCGAGGCCCGAGCGGCAGGCTGCTGACCAGACGGATATGCTGGCCACCCTGGGCTGCGAGCGGACCGACTCGACGCAGCAGCCACCCCAGCAGCACAATCAGGCCAACCACAAACCCCAGCCCCAGGGCCAACTGGCCAAGCTGCAAGGCCAGCGATCCGCCGCCGACATTACCCACTGCCGCGACGGCTGCAGGCTCAGTCGCCTGCGCCAGCACCTGCAACGGCGCAGACGCCAGAAGCGTCGCGATCAACGTGCGCATCAACGCAGCTTCTTGATGCGTTCGGAGGGGCTGATCACGTCGGTCAGACGGATGCCGAACTTTTCGTTCACCACCACCACCTCACCATGTGCAATCAGCGTACCGTTTACCTTGACGTCCAGCGGCTCCCCGGCCAGCCGATCCAGCTCCACCACCGAGCCCTGATTCAGCTGCAACAGGTTGCGAATGGTGATCTCGGTATTGCCGACCTCCATCGAGATGGTGACCGGAATGTCAAGAATGACGTCCAGATTCGGGCTGTCGCCGGGGTCCATGTCCTCGGCGGAGCGGCTGGTGCGTGCCGAGGCATCGAACTCTTCCATCGGCATGCGTGGCTGCGAACCGGTCTGAGCCAGCATCGCATCAATGTCGTCCTGATTGGCGTTACCGGCCTCATCCAGCGCCGCCGCCCACTCATCCGCCAGAGCCTGCTCTTCCGGGCTGATTTCATCGGGTTTGTTGTCGTCAGCCATCTCGCTGTCCCCTGTTATTAATTGTGGTGGTCGATCAGCGCGGTCGCGTGACCGGCCCAAGAATCTGCAGCGCCAGGTTGCCCTTGACCGACCCCAGCTTGCTCTTGAAGGTGGGCACGCCGTTGGCACAGAGCACCATATAGTCGGGCATCTCCACCGGGATCACATCACCTGCCTGCATGCTCAGCAGATCACGCAACTTGAGCTCGGTTTTGACCACGGTCGCGTTCAGCGGCACCTTCACACCGGTGATTTCTTCTCGCAGGGCACGCACCCAGCGCTCGTCATGCTCGTCCACATCAGACTGAACGCCCGAATCAAGGACCTCGCGCAGCGGCTCGATCATCGAATAGGGCATGGTGACATGCAGATCGCCACCGCCGCCATCGAGCTCGATATGGAAGGTTGAGACCACCACCACCTCGCTCGGACTGACAATGTTGGCCAGTGCCGGGTTTACCTCGGAGTTGACGTATTCAAAGGTGACATCGTGAACCGCCTGCCAGGCCTCCTTGAGATCCACAAACGCCTGGTCCAGCACCATGCGCACGACGCGCAGTTCGGTCGGCGTAAATTCACGCCCTTCGATCTTGGCGTGACGACCATCGCCACCAAAGAAATTGTCGACCAGCTTGAACACCAGCTTGGCGTCCAGGATGAACAGTGCCGTGCCGCGCAGCGGCTTCATCTTCACCAGATTGAGACTGGTCGGCACATACAGAGTGTGGACGTACTCGCCAAACTTCATTACCTGCACGCCGCCAACGGCCACGTCAGCGGAGCGACGCATCAAGTTGAACATGCTGATACGGGTGTAGCGGGCGAAACGCTCGTTGATCATTTCCAGCGTAGGCATACGCCCGCGTACGATACGATCCTGGCTGGTCAGGTCATAACTCTTGATCGAACCGGGGTCACTGTCGAGATCGGTATCAATGGCGCCATCATCCACACCATGCAGAAGGGCGTCGATCTCATCCTGGGACAGCAGATCCTGTACGGCCATAGATGTGTCCTATTGAAGAACCATGTTGGTAAACAGCACCGATTCGATGACCGGGTTACCTACTTCCTTTTCAAGCAACGCCTTGACGGCCAGGGTCGCCTTGTCGCGCAGCGCCTGCTTGCCTTCAGGCGTCATCAGCGACTCGAAATCCTCACTGCCAAACAGCATTACCAACTGATTGCGAATCAGCGGCAGGTGCTGGTTGAGCTTGGCCATGCCAGCGGCATCGCGACTCATCAGCACCACACTGACCTGCATGTAGCGCTGGCGACCGGACACTGCATAGTTGACGACAAAGGCCGGATCCAGCGGCTGATAAATGGCTTCCTGCTGCACCGGCTCTGCCGACACCTCTTGCTCGGGGGCGTCCTCGCCACCGAGCAGAAAGAAGGCAACGCCGCCCGCCGAGATCAGCAGGGCAAGCAGCCCGATACCGATCAGTATGAAAAGTTTTTTGCGGCTCTTTGCCGGCTTTTCCTGCACGTCGTCTTCGACAGATTCCGATTGCTTTGCCATGCCAATATTCCGTCAATTAGGCCTTTCAGCCACGGTTCATGTAGATGCATGCATCCAGCGTGCCAGTATCAGGCCAACTGTGCGCACCAGCGCACTGCAGCAATACCGACGCGCCAGCAAAGGTCATAGGATACTGACTTGAAGGAAAAATGTCTTTGCTGCCCGGTGCGGGCCGGGCGACAGAACCGAGGCAGCCGAAGCTACCTCGATGTCAGATAACCCTGAGCGGGTGTATCAGGCGTAGTAGTCAACCAGCCGCGCGGCCGCCAGTCGGGTCTGCAGTGTAGCGGCAGGATCATCGGCCGGTATGTCTTCACTACCATGGGACGCAGCAGCGCCATGACTGCCGCGGCCACTGCTGCCGCCCTGATCCGCCGGACCGGCGAAAGCGCTCTGGGACTGACGTCCATCCGCCGAGCCATCGGATACGTTGACGTCGACCAGCGATGCCCCCTGCTGGGTAAACATTTCACGCAGTCGATGCATCTGCCCTTCCAGCGCATCGCGCACGCCTGCATGCTGACTGACAAACTGCACCTGGTGCTCCTGTCCACGGGTTTGAATCCGGATTTCCAGCGGCCCGAGCTCTGCCGGATCGAGCTGAATCTCAACCGACTTCACATTCTGGCTGGACATCCACATCACCTTGTTGACCACCGCCTCGCTCCAGCCGGCCTGCCCCATGGGTACACCCAGGGTCTGAGCCACGCCGGTGACCGGTCGAGCGGTCAGCGCAGACTGCCCATTGGCATGCAATTGCGCCGCGGCGGCGCTCTTGCCGGCATCAGCTGATTCAGCATCCAGGCCGCCAGCGCGCGCCGCGAGGCGTGACTCAAGCTGCTCGATAAGCTTGCCGACAGAGGCCGGCTGTTCACCGCCCACCCCCTGCAGCACACGCTGCTGCTGGGTGTCGGACAGCACCTGACGATTGCCGGCCTCAGCCTGAGCTGTGGTGCCCTCCGCCGCCCGGGTTGCCGCCTCGCGGGCAGACGCATCGGCGGACGCGCCGGCCTGAGCGTCACCCCGCAGCAGCGCGCGCAGCTGCGCAGCCAGATCGGCTCCGGACGGGCCGCGTCCTGCGCCCGCAAGCAGCGGGTCACCCGCCTCATCCTCAGCAGGCGCAGCCTGCGCCGCTGCCTCAACAGCTACAAGCGCAGCGGCAGCAGGATTGACGCCAGGCGTCAAAGCCCCGTCGCCAGCTTCAGTGCCAGCGGATGCTTCCTGACTCGGCAGACGTGCGAGCCACTGCTGCCATTGTTCACTGATTCCCGCCAGGATGCTGTCGGAGTCATCCCCAGCCAGCCCATCATCCGTAGCTACTTCCTCTGCAGAGGCGGCGTCGGCGGCGCCCACCAGCTGCGCCAACTGCTGAAACCAGCTCTGCATGCTTTCCGGCAAATCCTTGCCGTCTGCGGCAACAAGGGCAGGCAGCGGCAGCGCCGCCTGGTCCGCGCCGGTCGCCTGAGCAAGCTGCTGCATCAGGGCATCCAGATCCTCTGGCGTCTGCTCGGCAAGAATCGCCGAAAACGCCGCCACTGCCCCGGAATCGCCTGCCTTGCTGCGACCGGAAGCAATACCGGAGACTGTGTCACGGGAAAAGTCGGCGCTGAAAAGCGCCATCAGATTCTGCCCGACCGGCATGATGTCATCTCCACCTGAAAAGGCTTGGCCAATATGTCAGGAGAGTATCTGCAAACTGCGGGCCAATATTGAAAACGTGGGAAGTAAAGACTACGCGAGCAACGGTTGCAGGCGGTCAAACGCCTGCTCAATCTCAATCAGCACGCTGGCTGCGACCTGCTGATCCCCCGCTACACCAGCGGCTTCGGCGTCCAGACAGGCCTGTTCCAGCGCCAGGGCTCCCATGTTGCCGGCGCTGCCCTTGAAGCTGTGCGCTGCCTGACGGTAGGCATTCATGTCACCCTGAGCCAGGGCGTCGTGCAATTGACGCAAACGCTTGCCGGCATCGGCCAGAAACGTCTCCAGCAACAGCGGGTAGTCATCCTGCATCAACTCCCGCAGGCCCTGCTGCACAGTCACATCCATGTCCGGCTTGCGATCTGCCATCGCGCTGTATTCCTTTTCGATGGGGGTATGTTCAATTCTCAGTGCGGATCAGTATGCCCAAGCGACCAGTGGAAGACCACCCTGACCCGGCTGCACTGCGCGCTGAAGCTGACCTCATCGGCCAACGCGCTGATCAGCGCCAGCCCGCGCCCGGCATAGTCAGCCGAGGTACCAGGCGACGCGAAACCGGCGCCGCTGTCCTCGCACTCGATGGTCAGACAACCACCCCCGGCAACAGGCTGATGGTCCAGCCAGAAGCGAATCCAGCCATTGTCCAGCCTCTGCAGACGGGCACCGCGCTCCTGATAGTAGAACGCAAAGCCGTCGGAGTCCTGCTTCCAGGCTGACTCCAGTCGCAACAGACCGTGTTCGAGAGCATTGCTGTAGAGCTCGCTGAGCACCGTGAACAGACTCCCGGCGCGGCTGCGCAGCCCCTGTACCGACATCAGCGTCTGCATCAGAAATGGTAACGGGTTCTGCTCGCGAATGGCTGCCGCGCGAAAGGTGTAGCTCAGCTGCCAGTCTTGCCCTGTCTGGGCTGCCCCCCCCAAGGCCCCGGGCAATACCGCCTGCGCCAGCTCACGCTCTGGCATGACAACCTGTAACAGACTGATATCGTCCTCTGCACTGCCGTGGAAATGCGCCAGAGCGTCAAGCAATCCGTCAAACACCTCATCCGGCCGACCGGCATGCGCAGCGACCGCCTGCAGCACCCCATGCTCGCCAAACTGTTCGCCCGCAGCATTGCGGCATTCAATGATGCCATCGGTCCAGCACAGCAAACGCTCGCCCGGTTGCATTGCCATAACCGTCGGCTCGGGATTGAAGCGCTCACGATTGGCCACCCCAAGCGGTAAATTGGAGGACGGCACCCGCTGCAGCAACGCGCCATCGCGGCCGAGAATCAGCACCTCAGGCAGACCGCCGTTCCAGACTTCCACCAGCCCCTTGGCGGCGTTCAGCTCAATCAGTACTGCGCAGCAGAAGATCCCCACCGGCAGGATTCGGCCAAGCTTGCCATTAAGCTCAAGCAGAATATCCCGCAGCGCAAACCCCTTGGCGGTCATGGCATAAAACACTTCAGCCAGTGGCATCGCCCCGATCGCGGCAGAGAGTCCGTGGCCGGTAAAGTCGCCCAGCAGCAGGTGCAGCTCACCGGACGGTCGGTGCGCCGCCAGCAAAATATCGCCATTGAACATCGCGTAGGCCGATTGCAGGTAACGCAGGCAGCTGTCGTTCAGCGCACCAGCGTGCGCCACCCGGTCAAACACGATTTTGGCAAGCTGCTGATCCCGCAGCAGCCCGGCATGCTGCCCGGCGATGACATCGCGCTGGCTTTGCAGGGTCTGATGCATTTCACGCATGCGTCGGAACGCGCGTATCTTGGCTTCCAGGATCACCGGGTTATAGGGCTTGGTCAAAAAGTCGTCACCGCCGGCTTCAAGACACTTCACCAGCGCACCCGTCTCCGTCAGGCTGGTGAGAAAAATGATCGGCACCAGATCCTCACCCGCATGCAGCTTGATCCTGCGGGCTGCTTCAAAGCCGTCCATGGTGGGCATCAGCGCATCAAGCAGCACAATATCGGGGGAATGCAAGGCGAACAGCTCGACGGCCTGTTGCCCATGCTCTGCCTCATGGACCTGGTGCCCAAGGCGTTCGACCAGGCGCCGTAGGATCATGCGGTCGGCAGGGTTGTCATCAGCCACCAGCACCATCAACGGCCGGGCACCCTGATCCGGGTCTATGCCGTCAGCGCCGGTACTGGACATGATTATTCGATGCTGAACAGCTGTTCGAAGTTGGAGATACTCAGAACCTTGCGCACATCCGGGTTACAGTGAACGATACGCACATCGGCGCTGTCGCCACCAGCATGATCACGCAACAGCAGCAGCATGCCCAGCGCCGAGCTATCGATATAGTCGGTATCCTGCAGGTCAACGACATACTGCCTGGGAGTCAAGCCGCCACGTTCATAGGCGTTGCGAAAATCCTGATGGGCACTGAAGTCAAAACGCCCGTTTACGCTGATGGTCAAAACCTGGCTATCGGTGGACATTGACGCCTGAATTGACATGTTTTCTCCCTGTCAGGTCCTACGCTGGCAAACGCCAACTCAGAATTTGTTTTAGCACAGGGTCCGGCTACTGTCAGGAATTATTTGTGCGCTGCGAGTGGGCGCGCTGGGATAGCTCGTCGAGCAGCTTCTGCTCCTGCCTGTCTGCTCTGGCCTGCGCCTCTTGCCGGTACTTCTCGATCAGCTTGCGCAGCGCTTCGAGCCGCTGATAGCGCTGGCGCCAGTGCTCTCGCGCACGGTCGATACTCTCGCCATGCCAGCGTACGGTCTGCCGCTGCTGATCAATCGCCACCTCCATCTGCGCCATGAAGCGCTGGTAGTTCATCAACCAGTCGCGACCAACGCCCTGGGAGCCCCGCTGGCTCCAACCCTTGGCGTATTCCGAACAGTAGTATTCCAGATCACGCAAACGAACCTCGGCCTCTTCGAACTGCTTCTGGCATTGTCCAAGCACTTTGGCTGCCTTGCGCTCCTCGTCCAGCGCCATATCCAGTACCGGCGCAAGCCGGCGAATACGCGCTTCACTCATTGCCCAGAATCTGTTCCAGGCCGGTCTGACTGTCGGTCAGCGACACGCTCTCATGCAGCCCCTGACGCAGAAAGCCCTGCATCGAAGGCATCTTTTCCATGGCCTTGTCCGTCAACGGGTCTGATCCGGCGGCGTAAGCACCGACGCTGATAAGGTCGCGACTCTGCTGATAGCGGGCATAGAGCTGTTTGAACAGCTGCGCCTTCTGCAAATACGCCTGCGGAACAATCTGCGGCATGGCACGACTGATCGAGGCTTCAATATCAATGGCCGGATAATGCCCCTCTTCGGCCAGACGACGCGACAGCACCACGTGCCCATCGAGAATCGCCCGCGAGGCGTCGGCAATCGGATCCTGCTGGTCATCCCCCTCGGACAGCACCGTGTAGAACGCGGTAATTGACCCTCCGCCCTGCTCGGCATTGCCGGCGCGCTCAACCAGCTGTGGCAGCTTGGCAAACACCGAAGGCGGATAACCCTTGGTCGCCGGCGGCTCGCCAATGGCCAATGCAATCTCGCGCTGGGCCTGGGCAAAACGGGTCAGAGAATCCATCAGCAACAGCACGTTCTTGCCCTGATCACGAAAGTATTCAGCGATGCGGGTGCAGTACATTGCCGCGCGCAATCGCATCAAGGGGGCATCATCGGCAGGCGAGGCAACCACCACAGAGCGCGCCATGCCCTCCTCGCCGAGGATTTGTTCAATGAACTCCTTGACCTCCCGGCCCCGCTCGCCAACCAGCCCGACAATGGTGATATCGGCATCGGTGAAGCGCGTCATCATGCCCAGCAGCATACTCTTGCCGACGCCGCTGCCGGCAAACAGGCCGAGGCGCTGGCCACGGCCGACCGTCAGCAAACTGTTAATGGAGCGAATGCCGACATCCAGCGTTTCTTCAATGGGGTGGCGCTTGAGCGGATTGATCGTCGGGCCGTTGATATCCACCCAGTCTTCGGCCTTGAAGTTACCTTTGCCGTCCAGCGGACGACCAATGCCATCCACCACCCGGCCCAGCATGGCAAACCCCATCGGCAGCTTGCCGCCACCGGCTGAAGGTACCACCCGAGCCCCTGGCTGCAGTCCCTCAAGACGATCAACCGGCATCAGGTAAATTTTGCTGCCGGCAAAGCCCATGACCTCGGCTTCGATCTGACTCTCGCCCTGCAGCGTGTCACTGATGACCAGACAGCGGCTGCCGATCGGCGCCTTGCAGCCCTCAGCTTCAAGGGTCAGACCCACCATACGGATCAGGCGGCCCTCGACCACCGGCTGCGCCGGCAAGTGCAGCGCCTGCTGATACCCCGACAACCGGCGAACGAAGCTGATGCGCTGGGGCTTGCTCATTGCGGCTCCGCACCACGCTCGGGAATCGGCAAGTCGGCGGCGGGAGGATGCGCACGTTGCTCGCGGCGCTGCTCGTACAGCTGCGCGATCAATTGCTGCAGACGGGTTTCCAGCGTAGCATCAACCTGGCTGTGCTCGGTTTCAATCCGGCAGCCGCCGGGCATCAACTGATCGTCCTCAAGCAGACGCCAGCTCTCATCGTGGCGCTCACGCAGGGCCTTGATGCTTTCGAAATCGAGGGGGTTGAGGTAAATCCGAATATTCTCGGCACCCACCGGCAATGCCTTGAGCGCCGAACGCAGGACGCTGACCACCTGCGCCCGATCGACTTGCATTTCCCGCTGCAACACTGCGCGCAGCATCTGCTCCAGCAGCATCAGCAGCATGTCTTCGATCTGCTCGTCCTGCTGCTTGAGCGGCGCCATCAACTGGGCCATCAGGGCGTCCAGCTCTGCAGTGCGCTTGGCCAGTACGGCCTTGGCTTCCTGCTGCGCCTTGAGCTGACCGGAATGAAAGCCGTCCTTTTCTCCGGTGGCAAAGCCTTCGTTGTAGGCTTCCTCGCGGATCTGTTCAAGCTCCTCCACGGTGAAAGGCTTGACCGCTTCCACGTCCAGCTCCTGCGGATCAGCCGCCGCTTCTGCTTCGGCTTCCGGCTTGGCCGCAGCCTCAGCCGCTCGCTCAAGTGGAATATGATGCGGCTCGGCGTCAAAGCTCGGCAGATCCCAGCGACTGAACGCTGATACATCACCACTGCGCAACAGCTCGCTTTCGTTCTTGACCTGCGACATGACACCCTACCCCGCTTGGAAAACCCGGCCAGCATACCACCGCGCGATGTGCAGGGCAGCGATTGCCGGGCTCAGATCATCTCTTCGCCACCCTTGCCGCCGAGCACAATTTCGCCGGCGTCGGCCATGCGGCGTGCAATGGTGAGAATTTCCTTCTGTGCAGCCTCGACCTCGCTGATACGGACCGGCCCCTTGGCTTCCAGGTCGTCCTGCAGCAACTCGGACGCGCGCTTGGACATATTGCGGAAGATCTTCTCCTTGATTGCCTCGTCGGCACCCTTGAGCGCGACAATCAGCACCTCGGAGGAGACCTCGCGCAGCAGCGCCTGGATGCCGCGGTCATCCACATCTGCCAGGTTATCGAACACGAACATCAGATCCTCGATCTTGGAGGAGAGGTCCTCGTCGATTTCACGGATCGACTCGATCAGCTGCGACTCGGCGCTGGACTCAAGGAAGTTCATGATGTCGGCCGTGCGTTTGACACCGCCCATGGACGCGCGCGAGGTATTGGAGTTGCCGGCAAACTGCTTCTCGAGAATCTCGTTCAGTTCTTTCAGAGCCGATGGCTGCACGGTATTGAGAGCGGCAACGCGCAGGAGAATGTCCAGCCGCACCTTGTGGTCGAAATAGCCAACCACCTCAGCGGCCATATCAGGGTCAAGATAGGCCACCACAATGGCCTGAATCTGCGGATGTTCGTAGCGGATCACATCAGCAACGGCACGCGGCTCCATCCACTTCAGGCTGTCCAGACCCGAGGTGCTGCCGCCAAGCAGAATGCGGTCAACCAGGCTGTTGGCCTTGTCCTCCCCCAATGCCTGGGTAAGCATGGTGCGGATATAGGAATCGGCGCCAACGCCCAAACCGGTCTGCTCGCCCACCACCTCGATAAAGTCGCCCATGACTTCCTGAACCTGATCGCGCTGTACAGTGCGCAATCCAGCCATGGCACTGCCGACCCGCTGAACTTCCTTGGGCCCCATGTGCTTGAGAATCGCCGCCGCATCGGACTCACCGAGGCTGAGCAGGAAAATGGCCGCCTTATCCAGCTTGGACAGTTTGGCCGGGCGTTTGCTGGCGTCATCACTCATCGGCGTTAATCCACTCTTTTACGACCTGTGCCACCCGACCCGGGTCTTCGGCCAACAGGCCCTTGATCGCATTGAGCTGCTGTTCGTAGCCGGCGCCGGGCGGCGGCAACAATACCGGACCGGAGGACGGACCGGACAGACTCACCTGATCATCACGCAGGCCGCCGTCCATGCCATCGTAACCTCCGCCAGCCAGCGCCGGATAGTTGTCACTGCCGCCCTTGCCAGCGACTGTCAGGTTCTTGAGCGCCGGGCGCAGCACCGCGAAGACCAGCACCAGAACAAACAGAATACCCAATATCTGCTTGGCAACATCCCAGAACCACGGCTGCTCCCAGAACGGGATGGCCGGCAGCGGTTCCAGTTCGGCTTCAGCAACAAACGCGCTATTGATCACGCTGACGCTGTCACCCCGGCTGGCATCATACCCCACCGCGTCCTGGACCAGACGGGTCAAGCGCGCCATTTCCGCCTCGCTGATCGGCGTCCGGGTGACTTCCCCGGTCTGCGGATCCACCTGTGCCGGGTCGTCAACCACAACGGCAACCGAAAGACGCTTGAGACGGCCCAGCTGCTGGCGGGTATGGCTGATCTGCCGATCCAGCTCGTAATTGCGTACCGCCTGCTCGCGCTTGTCCTGCGGTACGGCGGCAACAACCGGCTGGCCAGTGACCGGGTCAATAACCTGTTCAGGCACCTGGGTGGCTCCCGGCGGCTGGTTCGACAGCGCACCCGGTACGCCCTGGGGGCCAGCATTGGCCGAACGCGCCTCGGTCACCACCTGCTCGCTGCGCAGCGCTGCATCGGGGCTGAACATTTCCGCAGTGGACTCAACTGCGCTGAAATCCACATCCGCCGACACCTCGGCCTTGTAACGTCCGGTCCCCAGCACCGGCTGGAGGATGTTGTGTACCCGGCGGGTGTAGGTCTCTTCCAGGCGACGGGTGTAATCAAACTGGCGGCCGGCCACTGTCAGCTCGTTCAGCTCGCTCTGATTGGACAGCAGGTTGCCGTTCTGATCAACAACCGTGACTTCGTCCTTACCCAGTTCCGGCACACTGGTTGCCACCAGATTGACGATGGCCATCACCTGCGCAGGCTCCAGACGGCGACCGGCGTACATTTCCAGCAGCACGGAGGCGCTGGGCTTGCGATCATCGCGAACAAACACGGTGGAGCGCGGAATGGCGATATGTACGCGCGCTGCCTTGACGTTGTAGAGGCTGGAGATGGTGCGAGCCAGCTCCCCCTCAAGACCGCGGCGGTAACGCGTGGTTTCCATGAACTGACTGGTACCAAGACCCTGCTCACGATCCAGAATCTCGAAGCCTACGTTGCCGTCGGTCGGCGAAATACCGGCACTGGCCAGACGCAGACGTGCATCGGCAAGATCCTCGCTGCGAACCAGCAGCGCGCCGCTGTTCGGCTCAACCTTGTAGTCGATACGGCTCTGCTGCAGCATCTCCACCACCTGACCCGCGTCGAAACCGTCCATGCTGTTGTAAAGCGGCCGGTACTCGGGCTCTTGCGACCACAGCACCACGGCAAACCCGATGGCCACACTGGCGGCCAGACCAACCAGCAGACCGAACTGGCGCAACATCGGCAGTTGCGACAGATTGTCCAGAAAGGTCAGTCCCATCAGCGGCTTGCGATCAGCACCGAGCGGATCACGGGTAGCTGGGGTATTGCTGCCGGCAGAATCCATTGTCATTTCCTCAGACAGTCAGGCTCATGGGAGATTAGATTGGCATTTTCATGATGTCTTCGTAGGCGGTAATCATCTTGTTACGCACCTGCGTCATCGCCTGAAAGGCAACCGATGATTTCTGCGAGGCAATCATCACCTCGGTCAGGTCGATCCCCTCTACACCGCGCTCATAGCCGGTTTGCAGTTCAGACGTGGTTTTTTGCAGTTCGTTGACGCGATCAACCGCCTGCTTGAGCAGATCATCGAAGCCCGGGCCGTTGACGCTGGGCTCCGCCGGCTTGACCGCCTGCGGCTTGCCCATGGCTTCCATTTGCATGGTGCGCATTTGCAGCATCAATCGATTGAATTCAACACCCTGAGTCACGCTTGCCTCCACGCCGTCCGGTTTTTTGACGGCTACAGTCGCTTTACAGGGTATTCAGCAAGTTTGATGCCAACAGTGGTCAGCCCGCCACCATATGGACAAATGCAAGGCAGCACCGGCCGAATAGCCGATGCCAGAGAGAGGACGATAATTGACGATCAGATACCGGCGAACAGGCTGCCTTCCACATCCAGGCCGGCATCGCGCATCTGCGCGAGCTTGTAACGCAGGGTGCGAGGACTGATACCCAGGCGCTCGGCGGCTTCCTTGCGGCGCCCGCGCTCGGCACGCAGTACATTGATGATCATTTGAAATTCGCGCTGACGCACCCCGCTGCCCAGATCACAGCCACTGTCGGCGACGGGCAACGCCGACGACGACGGCTGTGCCGATTCAACTGGCGGGACTGGCGGTACCGCGCGCAGCAACGGCGTTGCACCACCGGCCTGCAGATCGAGACACAAATCCGACGGCTGAATGACACCCCCCGCCTGCAGCACCAGTGCGCGCTGCACCGCGTTGTCGAGCTCGCGGACGTTACCTGGCCAGGGATGCGCCTCCAGTGCCTTGACCGCCTGCGCCGAAAAACTGACGCTAGGCAGATTCATCTTGCTCGCGTGCTTACTCAGCAGGCGCTCGGCAATCGGCAGAATATCCGCCGGGCGCTCGCGCAACGCCCGCCACTGCAGCGGAAACACACCCAGGCGATAGTAGAGATCTTCTCGGAAGCGCCCGGCAGCCACCTCCGCCGGCAAGTCCCGGTTGGTGGTGGCGATGATACGGATATCCAGCCGAATCAGCTTGCGACCACCCACGCGCTCGACCTCACGCTCCTGCAGAACCCGCAGTAGCTTCGCCTGCAGCGCCAGCGGCATTTCGGAAATTTCGTCCAGCAACAGAGTGCCGCCGTTGGCCTGCTCGAACTTGCCAGGTTGCGCCGCCACGGCACCGGTAAAGGCGCCCTTTTCATGCCCGAACAGAGTGGCCTCCAGCATGTTATCCGGAATGGCCGCGCAGTTAATGGCAATAAACGGCTGTTCGGCCCGCGGAGATTGCTGATGGATGTAGCGCGCCAGCACTTCCTTACCGGTCCCGGACTCACCCGAAATCAGTACAGTCGAGTCACTGCCAGCAACTCGCGCAGCCAGTTCCAGCAGCTGCACACTGGCGGGATCGACCGCAACCGGCCCCGTACCGGGGGCACCCTCAAGTCGTCCTTGCGCATGCTGAGCAATCAACTCCAGCAGCGCCTTGGGTGCAAAGGGCTTGACCAGATAATCAACCGCCCCCTCGCGCATGGCGCTGACCGCCTGCTGCACGGTGCCATAGGCGGTCATCAGCAGCACCGGCAAATGCGGGTATTGCGTGCGCAAGGTGCGCAGTAGCGCATGCCCGTCCATGCCGGGCATGTTTACATCACTGACCACCATGCTAACGCTCTCACGCCCAAGTAAAGCGAGCGCAGACTCGGCATCAGCCGCCTGAAGACAGGCATAGCCACCCAGCATCAGCGTATCGGCCAGCGCCTCGCTCAGATCAGCATCATCCTCAACCAGCAGAATACGAATATCAGGCTTGCTCATGATGGTGCTCCTTGGCTGCGGGCAATAGCCGCAGCGGCAGCAGAATCTCGGCGCTGGTTCCCCAGCCAGCCTTGCTGTGCAGATGCAGTGCCCCACCGTGGGCATTGACCACCGACTTCACAACCGTGACGCCAAGCCCGGTACCCTGAGGCTTGCTGGTATGAAAGGGCTCACCGATAAGCGCCAGTTGCTCGGCCGTCATGCCCTGACCGGCATCCACCACACTCAGGCTCAGCTGACCTTCCATCAAGCGGGCAACCACCTTCAGCCGCGGCGCTGGCATACCCGCCTGCAGCGCATTCTCGATCAGGTTGATAACGGCGCCGACCAGCGTGTCGCGATTGCAGCGAAGCATTGCATCCTGGGGTAGCAGGTTAACCCAGCGGCAGGTCCCGCCGCGCGCTTCAATCACGCTTTCAGCCTGGCTTTGCAGCCATTCAAAGAAAATGGACACCGGCAGCAAATCGTTGATTGGCAGGTCGCCCTTGGCAAACTGCAGCATGTCACGAATCTGGTGCTCAATACTCAATAGCCGCCCCTGCAGGCGGCTGGAAAACCGGGTACGGTGCTCAGTCGGCAGGTCGGCATCATTAAGATGTTCGGCATACAGCAACGCCGAGGCCAGCGGGGTTCGAATCTGATGCGCCAGCGACGCCACCATCCGCCCCAGTGCGGACAGGCGCTCATTGCGTGCCAGTTCCGACTGCAGCGCGCGGGTCTCGGTCTGATCCTGGATCAGAATCAACTGACCCGGCTCCCCCTGCAATGACCGGGTTGCCAACGAAACTCTGCGACCGCTGCGCAGTGATACCTCATGGTAATCGTCTTCACGTGGAGCAAAGCGTTGCTGGATCAGGTCACGCCAGAGCTGCCCCTCAAGTGGCTCACCGAGCAGCTCACGGGCCGCGGGATTGGCTTCACGCACAACGCCACGCCCGTCCAGAACGATCACGCCGCCAGGCAGCAGATTGAGCACATTCTGCAGCCGTCCAGCCAGGCGTGCCTTCTCTGCCAGCTCACGGGAGCGCTGCGCCTGACTGTCAGCCAGTTGACGCTTGAGCAGAGCAACCTGCCGCTCCAGCAGCGCATGGGAAGCGCCCAGCTGGGCAGACATTGACTGGAAGCGCTCGAACGCGTCCTGAAGCTGATCGCTGTCTGTCGTCCGATCGGAGGCCAGCACCTGACGAACAATATCGCCAAGATCATCTGCCGGGTTTTGACTGGGTTGCACGTTGGCCGCCATGGGGTATCCCCTGAATACATGAAGCACACAGGGTTCTCACAGCAAGCCTTATGCCAATATAGAAAAATACTTAAAAATCAAAGACCTAAAAAACACCAAGGCCGAGAGCGTCAGTCTTCTGACGAGTCAACACCGCGATTAAGACCGTACTTGCGCATCTTCTCAACCAGCGTGGTACGGCGAATGCGCAGGCGTTCAGCTGCACGGGCGACCACCCCGCTGCATTCGTCCAGGGCCTGCTGGATCAGCGTTTGCTCAAGACCTGCCAGGTATTCCTTGAGGTCCAGCCCCTCGGGCGGCAGGAATGCCGGGCTGTCGAGCCCGACCAGGCCATTGAACGCATCGCTGCGCTCATCTTCGGTCTCGCGCAGCTGACGCAGGTCATCCTGATCATCCTCGACGTAGCGAAACTTGCGCGGCAGCTCCCCCACGCCAATCACCCCATGGGGGTGCATGATCGCCATACGTTCCACCAGGTTGGCCAGCTCCCGCACGTTACCCGGCCAATCATGCTGACACAGCGACATGATGGCCGAGGTGCTGAACCGGATCGAGCCACGCTTCTCGGTCTCGAGGCGGGTAATCAGCTCGTTCAGCAGCAGCGGCAAGTCTTCGATACGCTCGCGCATGGCAGGCATATCGATGGGGAACACGTTAAGGCGGTAATAGAGGTCCTCACGGAAGGTACCCTCTTCGATCATCTGCTCCAGATTCTTGTGCGTCGCTGCAATCACCCGCACGTCGGCGCTTTGCACCTTGTTGCTGCCTACACGCTCGAAGGTACGCTCCTGCAGCACCCGCAGCAGCTTTACCTGCATCGGCAGCGGCATGTCGCCTATCTCGTCAAGAAACAGGGTTCCGCCCTGGGCCAGCTCGAAACGCCCCGCCCGGCTGGTAATGGCGCCGGTAAAGGCGCCCTTCTCGTGACCGAACAGTTCGCTTTCCAGCAACTCGGCCGGAATGGCTCCGCAGTTGACCGGCACGAACGGCGCGTCCTTGCGGCGCGAATGGTAATGCAGGTTACGGGCGACCACTTCCTTGCCCGTCCCCGATTCACCCAGAATCAGCACCGTGGCCTCGGTGTCAGCCACCTGCTGCATCATCTGCCGCACAGACTGAATTGAACGGCTGGTGCCCACCAGGCTGCGAAACAGGTTGGGTTCGCGCTGGCGCTGGCGGTTGGCGTTTTCCTCAAACACCTCACGATAGACCTGCGCGCGGTGCAGGGCATCGAGCAGATGGTTGTAACTGAGCGGCGGCTCCATGACCGCCAGCAGACGCTGCTTGAGATGATCAGGCCAACTGCTCGACTGGGTCGGGTCGAGCAGAATAACCGGCAGATTCTCATCCCACTTGTCGAGCTGCCCCAACAACGCGGGCAAGCCCTGTTCCAGCTCGCAGCGACCGAGAATCACGCACTTGATTTCGCGCGCAGACTCGACCTGCTCGGTCACAACCTGCAACCAACCGGCGCTGTCGGCAATGATCGCATCTTCCCCGAGAAACTCCAGAATGACACTCAGATCGTGACGACTCTGAGCAGAATCATCAATCAGCAGGATATGACTGTTTGGCAGCATAGACGGGGCGCTATTCCTGTTAGCAGGCGGGAGCGGCTCGCAACACCATGATGGCGCTGCGCCACACTCTGTTATGGTCGGTTACTGTAGTCAGAAACGACTATTGAGTCAAATAGTTGGCGCGCCTTTGTCGGCACGAAAATCACAGTCAAATGTTATGAGCCAGAGTTGGCGGCTCCACTGTCCGCCGATCGTCAGGCAAGTCATCAGACAGCAACATGCCTGCACCTTCCGTTGCTGCATAAGCGACTTCGGAAAACAGCCAGCCCCCAGTCCGACTAGCGGAACATCTGATACACCTTCGCGCCCTGCCGCCCGCGTTGCAACCCCTGCAACTCTTCGGCAATCTTGCCCTGGACGGCCTGACACAGCGCCACGACTTCGCGGTAGGTTTCGCTCAACTCCTCAAGCGTGGAAGCAACCTGCAGATCATCACGCGCAGGATCCTCCATGGCGACACGCACCTGCTCGCGGCAGGCCTTGTCCAGCTCGCCAACCTGCTGCCAATCGCCCGCCTGAACAGCGGCAATCAGCGACGCGTGGGTTTCCTGCAGTTTTTCCACGGCATTGGCCATGCTTGAGTCCTCACGATTGGCGGATGCCGTCCCAGCCGGCCTTGACCTCACGAAGCAGGTCGGCCACCTCATCCAGCATAGATACGTCGTTCTTCAGATTGGCCTGAGTCAGGCGATCCTGCATGAAAGCATAAAGTCGATCCAGGTTCAGCGCCAGTTCTCCGCCCTTTTCAGCGTTAAGCGCTTCGCGCAGACCGCCGATAATCCCCAGCGCCTTGCCGATCCGCTCGCCCTTGAGCGCAACGTTACCGTGCTGCATGGCGCCCTTGGCCTGGGCAATACGCTGCAGCCCGCCTTCCATCAGCATCTGAATCAAGCGGTGCGGATCAGCTTCGCTGACCTGCGCGTTGACGTTGACGGTCTGGTACTGCTTCATTGCTGCGTAGGCGTTCATCTGCAAAATCCTGCGTTGCTGTGGCACATGACCCTGTATCGGCTAGCAGGCAGAAAGCTGAAGCACCTTTTACATAAAAAAACCGGCCCACCAGAGCCGGTCTGTTACCCACAGATCGCCTTTAACGCTGTCAATCACGCCGGCTCGATGGCATCCCAAGCTTCCTTGATTTCACCCAACAGCTGGATTACTTCATCCAGTGAGCGCGGCGTGTCATCCAGCGCCACACCCGCCAGCTTGCGGGTCATGTAGTCATACAGCGCATCCAGGTTTTCGGCGATTTCGCCGCCCATATCCTTGTCCAGCGAAGCCTGCAGCGCGCCGATGATGCTGAGCGTGCTGCTGACCGCCACACCGCGGCGCTCCGGATTGCCGATCGACTGGGCATGGCGTGCGAGCTTGAGGCGCTCGATGGCGCCGGCCAGCAACAACTGGACGGCGCGATACTGCGATACTTCCTGGGACACCTTGACCTGTTTATAGGTATCAATCGGATTGGCCATGCTTACTGTTTCTCCCTTACGACGCCAGGCAGGTTAGCCAGCTGGCCTGCTAGATAGGTACTGGTGTTCGACAAATTCGCCACCAGGGTGTCCATTGCGTTGAACTGCGCCAGCAGACGCGACTCCAGGCTCGCAAGCCGGGTATTGAGCCGCTCGCGCTGATCATCGATGTCCGACAGGGTGTTCTGCAGCGAGTTGTTGCGGGTATCGATGATCCCGCCATCTTTTGCATACGGATCAATCTTGTTGTTGAGCCGCATCATCAGGCCATCATCACCGGCAAGGAAATTACCGATCGCCGCAAAGTTGTCTTCCAGAGCGGCATCCAGCTTCTCTGTATCAATACTCAGCGACCCGTCACGCTCCGTACGAATCCCCAGATCCGCCAGAATCCGGATACTGCCCTCACCAGCGCTCGCCATTTCGCTGCGCAGACCGGAGAGCACCGAGCGCACCGACGCATCACCGACCAGCGCCGCCGCCAGTGGCTGACTTTCATCCCCGCCCACTTCGGTAACCGACGTCAGTGAGTTGGTCGTCGACATCATCTTGTTGTAGGCATCAACGAAGGACTGTAACGATTTTTTGACACCGGCCTTGTCCGCGCCAACAGCGAGGCTGACTGTATTTGCCGCGTCCAGTTCTTCCTGAGTCTGGGCCTTCTTCAGTGTAATCGTGACGCCTTCGATTGCGTCATCAATGGTGTTGGTATCACTCGATATAGTGATGCCATCAATGGCTATGCTGGCGTCGCGGGCATAGGAAATCACCTTGGGCTCGCGGGGATCCGCGGGCTCGACCGGTTCGAAGTCAGTGGTTGCAGGGGGTGTAAATGCCAACACACTCAGGTCACCGGTATCCCCGGCATCGGTGCTGACAGTCACGCTGACGTCGTTACCGGTACCCGAGGCAGACGAGCTGAGCACCAGGCGCGAGCCGCCCGTACCGCTGGGATCGGTCACGATGGTGGCGCTGATACCACTATCCTTGCCCGCCGCATTGATCGCATCGCGGATACCGGTCAGGCTGTTGTTGTTCTCGCTGACGTCGATACTGAAAGACTTGTCTCCGGCAGCGATGGTCATGGTTCCGGTGCCGATCTCTGCTGCCGGATCATCAACCCCCCTGAGCGCAACCTTGCTGGTCTGCGCCAGGTTGAACACCTGCACGCTGTAGTTCCCGGCACCCGCCTTGGAGTCCGCCTTGACGGAAAACAGGCTGCTGTCGCCGCTGGTTGCCGTGCGCTTTTCGTAGGTGTCTGGCGAGCTGAGGCTCTTGAGGGTGTCCTGAAAGGTAGACAGAGCACCGCGGAAAGACCCGAGTGCAGTGAACTTTTCCGTCGTCGCTTTCTCGAGACGGTTCAGCTGAGCCGTCTTGGGCGCGCCCTCGGCGTTGACCAGCGCGCTGACGATATTGCTGATATCCAGGCCGGAGCCAATACCGGTGATAGCCATAATCCTTACCTCGCGACCGTTTTCTGACGGTTCGATTGCCGAAAAGAAGGTTCCGGTCTATCAGGCAAGTTGCGTGCCAGCAAAACCGGCAAGCAGAGTCAGGCCTCTGCTTCGAACAGCACGCTGCGGATTTCCGAGAGGTTCTCGGCCAGGCGCAACGCCTCTTCCGAGGGAATCTGGCGAATCACGTCGCCACTGGTTGCCTCGGTAACATTAATCACCACCCGGCCGCTGTCTTCATCAAGGTTGAAATTGATGTCTCGGCGAACCGACTGGACAAAACCCTGTATATCCGACACCGCCGCCTGCAATTTCTCGCGCTCGGCTTCGGGTGACTGGCCGACCGCGGAACGGGTCTGGGTAGCCACTGGCTCGGATGAGGAGGAACGATTCTGTGCAGCATCCATCTGCTTGACCTGGCTCGCGCCAGCACCCGCTTCCACCGCAGCTGCGCTGTTGGCAGGACGGGTCACTTCAAACGGTTTGATAACACCCATATCCATGGTGCTTACCTCGCAACGGACAAAGCGGGGAGAAGGCCAATGCCTTCCCCCCGCATATTACCCCTGATCGTTTCTTAGCCCAAGAGGCTCAGAACCGCCTGAGGCAGCTGGTTGGCCTGGGCCAGGATCGCAGTGCCTGCCTGCTGCAGGATCTGGTTCTTGGTCAGGTTTGCAGTTTCAGCAGCGTAGTCGGTGTCCTGGATACGGCCGCGGGCAGCGGAAGCATTTTCGGATACGTTCTGCAGGTTGCTGATGGTCGAATCGAAGCGGTTCTGAATCGCACCGAGGGAGGCACGGGTCACGTCCACTTCCTGCAGCGCAGCGTCGATAGTTGCAATCGCAGCCTGCGCACCGTCAACAGTGGTGATGTCGATCTTCTCGACCGAGTTGGCAGCCTGGGCACCTTCATCAACACCGGCGGCAGTGAGATCTGCCGGCGTACCGACATTAAAGCCCAAATTAGCCAGGGCAGTACCGTCAGTCACTTCGGCCACGGTCACATCGGCATCAGCGCCCGTTTCAGTAGTAACAAAGGACAAGCGCCCCTGATCTACCGTGGCGCGCACCTCACCACTGAGGTTGGCATTACCAGCAATTTTCTGGTTAATGTTATCAGCCAGAGACTCAAGAGTGGTGTAGGTTCCTGCATCGATAGAAACGGTTTCCGCAGGCTCACCATTAACTGCGATGGTAAAGGAACCATTCCCCGCCGTGGCAGGCACTGCAGGTACTTCAGGCACTTCCGGAACCAGCGGGGAACCTGCTACTGATACAGGGGCGTCGCCAAATACGGTCGTAATATCACCAGTACCTGCAGTGACGGTTACGCCTGTACCTGCTGCGTTAGTCAATACAATATTGCCGCCAGATTCAGCAGCAGTAACTTCGGTATTGCTGTCGGCAGTCAGCTGACTCTGAATTTCAGCAGCAATACCAGCAGCGTCGGTCAAATCAGTATTCAGGGTGATGGTTGTACCATTAAGGTCGAACGAGACCGCCGCACCACCCTGAAAATCAGTAACTTGCCCCGTCCCACCGCTAGTGTAGGTAGATGCTACCGCAGGAACCTCTGGTACTGCAGGCACGGCGGGAATCTCAGCAGTTGCACCAACAATAGTCAGCGAAGTCGGCGCAGCGCCGGCAGTCAGCGATGCCTTGGTGGCGTCACGGCTGGCAGTGGTGCCCAGGTCTGTAGTACGGAAGCTGCCGATCTTGACGCTGATGGTTTCGTTGGCCTGCGCGCCAACCTGGATGTTTTCGGCAAAACCACCGTCGAATAGCGACTTGCTGCCGAACTTGGTAGTGGTGGAGATACGATCCAGCTCGTTTTTCAGCTGTACGACTTCGTCGTTCAGAGCCTTGCGTTCTGCATCGCCGTTACCGCCGTTGGCGGACTGCAGGGCCAGATCACGCATACGCTGCAGAATGTTGGTGGACTCCTGCAGGGCGCCTTCAGCGGTCTGCGCCAGAGAGATACCATCGTTGGCGTTTTTGACGGCTACGCTCAGACCGTTGATCTGACTGGTCAGACGGTTGGAGATTTGCAGACCTGCGGCGTCGTCTTTGGCGCTGTTGATGCGCGAACCGGAGGACAGACGCTCCAGGGAAGTAGCCAGACTGCTGGAGGAAGAACCCAGGTTACGCTGGGCGTTCAGGGAAGCTACGTTCGTGTTGACTGTAAGAGCCATGATAAGTACCTCGACCTAGTGATGTTTGCCTGAGCTTGCGACCCGCGGGCCGGCTTTGCCCAGGCACCCATTGAGTTCGCATTCGATTACTGTATCGGCGCTTTTCAAGCGACCTTTAGGCTTTTTTGCAATCTTTTTTTCTGCTTTGCCATCAATGACCTGAGCCACCTCGGCGCTGTTCGACAGGGAGCTGTCAAAAACCCAGCGCCACAACTGCATCAAAGCTGACACTTATATCGTTCGTCTCGGGCCAATCTTTAGCCCTATATCAGCCAATCCATGGCCGTTCGTCGGTCTGCGCATGCCCTGGCGGACGCGACATGTCGCGTCCCTACGGATGGGGTGTTTGCGAGGACGCGGTGCGCACCGCGGCGGCGGTTGCATCTGGTCATGCGGAAGGACATCACAGGTCGTGTCCGTGCAGTGGTTATGCGCGGAGTGAATGCGAGTACGCGCGCGACATATCTCATCCTGCGGATGCGAGGTAAGCCGATCTACGTCGTAGGGACACGACATGTCGTGTCCGTGAGGCATTTGCCGCGCCGCGGTGACTAGTGCTCTCCATGACATATAGATGAAGACAGACAAAAGGCAGGGGCGATGCAACGCCCCTGTCATCTGGCTGGGGTTAGCTGTGAGCACTCCGATCGTCGCCCCGCGTCGGCAAGCCCACTGATATCGAGGTGCCCATGTACGCTGAGAAAGCTGTTGTTCGCGTGCACCGTGATTTGAAGGTGCACACCTGGTTTTACCCCAACCCGGCCAGCGACACGACCATCATTCTGGTCAACGGCTCGCTGGCGACCAGCGCCGCCTTCGGCCAGACGCTCCGCTATCTGCAGCCGCTGTGCAACGTCGTGTTATTCGACCAGCCCTACAGCGGTCACTCACGCCCGCACAATCCGTCGCTGCCGTTGATAGGCAAGGAAGATGAAGCACTGATTCTGCTGGACCTGATTGAGCACTTCCGGGCCGACCAGGTGATGTCGTTCTCGTGGGGAGGCGTGGCGACCATGCTGGCACTGGCGCAGCGGCCGGCGCGTATTCGGCGGGCCGTCGTCACATCCTTCTCGCCAATACTCAACCCGCACATGCAGGACTATCTGAGCCGCGGCAGGATGCACCTGGCAGCCTGCGACCGCCAGGCCGTCGCCATGCTGATCAACGACACGATCGGCGAGTACCTGCCGCCGCTATACAAGCGCTGCAACTTCCGCCATGTCAGCAGCCTGGAGGAACACGAGTACAGCCAGATGCTGTTTCACGTGCGTCAGGTGCTGGAGCTGGATGCCGGGCAATACATGAGCTGTGTGCGCAACATCGATATACCGCTGCTGTTTATCAATGGCGCATGGGACAAGTACACCAGCGCGGACGATGCTCGCTGTTTTGGCGAGCTGGCGACCAACGCACGCTTTGTCAGAATCGCGCACACCGGGCATTTTCTGGAGCTGGAGCACAAGACAGCGCTGCAGGACACGCGCGCGGCGGTTGCAGGATTTGTACTGGGCGATACGGCCGGCGCCGACAGACAGAAACTGGCGCTGGCTGGCTGAACTCCGGGACGGCCGAGTTCCAACTCGGCCATAGCGCTGCATCCCTGCCTGCTGGTCGAGCGGGCGCTCGACCTTCCCGGAAACCACCTGCCCTGCCGCTGTTGTATGACGCCGAGCTACCGCCAGCGTAGGGACGCGACATGTCGCGTCCGCAGGTGCACCAGGTCCAGGCCTGCCGCACGACCTGGATCTGCTGCATCGGAGCTTTACGGATTCAGCGAGTCGAATACCGTCTGCTCGTTGTCAGCCGCCTGAGCGCGCAGAGCAATCAGTTGCTTGATCTTGCGGTGCGGGAAGACATAGAACTGGTTGGCCTCCACCGCCTTGACGGTCATTTCAGCTACGTCAGACGCCTGAATCCTGCCTTTGGCAACCGCAGCCTTGGTCATCTCGGCACGCTTGAGTGCCGTTTCACTGAGGGCAACGGTATCAGCCTTGTCCGCCGGACGGTTACGCTGAGAGTCGGAAATACCGGTGGGGAAAAACGCCGGGCACAGGCAGGTCACGCCGACATTGGCGCCAATGTCCTGCAGATCCAGCGCCAGGGTTTCGGAAAGCGCCACCACCGAGTGCTTGCTGACGTTGTAGACCGCCATGTTGGGGCCATTGAGCCAGCCTGCAGCAGAGGCGGTATTGACGATGTGACCCTCGCCCTGCTCCAGCATGATCGGGGTGAACACCTTGACGCCCCAGATCACGCCATAGACGTTCACACCCATCACCCACTCCCAGTCGTCCGGGGTGTTTTCCCAGGCGGCGCCACCGACGCTGACGCCAGCGTTATTGAACAGCAGGTGAGCGCCACCAAAGCGCGACTTGCACAGATCGGCCAGCGCCTGCACCTGTTCCAGCTTGGAGACATCCAGCCGCATGGTGGCGGATTCGGTACCCGGTGCCGCTTCCTCGACCAGGCGCACGGTTTCCTGCATGCCGCGCTCATCCACATCGCCGAGCACCAGCTTCATGCCGCGTGCCGCGCAGCACAGCGCCAGCTCGCGGCCGAGACCGCTACCACCACCCGTGATTACCGCTACCTTGCCCTGAAGGTCCTGCATGCCGTGTCTCCTCGTAAAATGCACTACATCGCTTATGCGCAGACTTGCTGATAATAAGTTGTCTGAATAGGATGCGCCGGGCGGCAACGTTCGACCAGCGCTATCGGTCTGCTTGATCAGGCAGCAGCAACCGGGTTTATCGAAATATGTCAGACCGCCGATAAGTCCGCCGATTTCACCTATAGTTGAATTGGAACCCGAAAGGAATCATCGACGATGCCGCGCGTATTGATGCTGCCACTGCTGCTTTTGCTGGCCTGCACTGCACAGGCGGAAAGCATTCGTCTGAACACCGACATCTTCCCCCCCTACCAGGTGCGCGAAGGAGACCGTCTGACCGGCAGCTCTGTCCGAGCTCTGGAATGCATATTCGACAGCATGCAGGTCGAGTACGACATCCGGGTCCTGCCGTGGGAACGCGCCATCCAGGAGGTCAGTGCCGGCAAGGCCGACGGCTTCTTCTCGGCGACCAGAATGAACCGCGCCAGCAATTTTGCGGTCCTGTCTGCACCACTGGCACTGGAAAAATGGTACTGGTTCAGCAACAGCCCTACCCGCCCGCCGAGCATAGGCAAGGCATCCGGACTGAAGATCGCCGGTATCCGCGGGAGCAACGAGGTGGAGTGGCTGCAGCAGCATGGTTATCGCGTTGACCCGCTGGTGAGCAACACCGGGCAACTGCTGCAATTGCTGCAGCGCGGCCGTATTGATGCCTTTCTTGCTGATCAGCAGACCCTGCGAATCGAACTGACCCGGGCGCCCACAACGCTGCGCCCGGCCTACGCCCACTTTCAGCAATACACGACCCTCGGCGTCTACTTCTCCAATCGCTATGTCGATGCCCATCCTGGCTTCATAGAACAATTCAATGATCGGGTATTCGGCTGCCTGCCTGAATTTGGCGTGCTGACTGCGGGGGAGCGCCAGCGCCTGCAAAGCCTTTACGAAAACCTGTTTGCGCAATGGCGGCAGGACTCTGCATTAATCTCTGCAGTGCGGGAACAGAACCGCAGGCACCAAGGGCTATCAATCCAGGCAATCGAACAGCTGGACAGGCAATGGCTGGCGGAGCAGCACCTGCCCGCCGATCAGCGCCCGCTGACGACCAGCGTGCTGAACACGGCGCTGTCGGACTGGCTACGGGACATCCGGTCAGGTCAGAACGGAGCCATCAGCGAGCTGATCGTGACCGACCAGCACGGCCTCAACGTGGCGATCAGTGACCTGACGACCGATTACTGGCAGGGCGACGAAACCAAGTTCGTCGAGCCCTTCTTTTCAGACCAGCCGTACATGAGTACGCTCGACTATGACCAGTCCACCCGGCGCTTTCAGGTTCATCTCAGTACCGGCATACGTGACCCGCTGACCAACAGCGTCATTGGCGTACTGATCATTGGACTGGATGTCGAAAAGGCCCTGCGTATGGATGACCTGCTGTTTCCTCAACCACTGACTGCAACAGGCCCATGAAGACGATCCGTGTACTTCCTTGCGCACTGCTGCTCATCGGCTGCGCCTCAGCGCCCCTGCCGCCTCTGGCACAAGACAGAGCCCGCATCACCCTTGACCCTGACGTGGGCAGCCTGGCCCAGGCCTACCGACTGGATGGCGAGCCGCAGCGCAGCCTGCGCTTCGACGATCTCAGCACAGGGCCGCACGAACTGCAGGTACGCTATGACTTCGAGACGCCTTCCCCAGGCGCGGTGCAAGGCGTCATGAGCAGCGGCCGGCGCACCTGCATCATGGCCATCAGTCATGACTTCGCCCCAGGCCGCCATTATCGCCTTGAACTGGCCCGTCGCGGCTGGCGACCGGCCGGCTGGTTATATGATGATCGCGGCAACCTGCTGACAAGAGCGCGTGAGGTGCGTTGCGGTCCCGGTGTCTGATCAGCCAGCCCAACCGGCCGAACGCCAGCTGTCCAACCAGCGCAGGGCATCAGCCGGGCCTGGGCGGTATTCGGCCGCCAGCCAGCCACGGTAGCCTGCCAATGCCAGCGCCTGCATCGCCTCGGCAAAATCAATATCCCCCGTGCCGGGGGCGCCCCGCCCCGGCGCGTCGGCAAACTGAACGTGGCCGATACGACCAGCCAGGCGGCCTATCGCAACAGGCAGGCTCTCGCCCATGCGCACCATGTGATACAGATCCAGCTGGGCGGCCACATTGGCATGCGCCACGCGGTCCATCAGGTCGACCAGCTCCGCTGAGCCGGCAATCAGAAAACCGGGCATGTCCAGCCGATTGATTGCCTCACAGCAAACACCAATGCCCAGACCGGCGAAACCGTCGGCCGCCAGCCGCAGATTGTCCGCCAGACACGCCAGGGCAGCTTCCCGCTCAACGCCTTCAACCAGCCGCCCGGGCAGCACATTGACACGCTCGGGTCTGACTACTTCGGCATAACGCAGCGCCTGATCCAGCGCCCGAGCGAAGGCCGGCCGACGCTCGGGTACTGCCGCGAGCCCAGCGCCGCCTGCCATCAGGTCACCGGCCGGCAGGTTGATCAGCACCAGCGGCAGCGCCAGGCGCTCCAGCTCGGCTCTGAGCGCTGCGGCTTCCAGCACATAGGGGAACTGGATCTCGACACCGGAAAAACCTGCGTCACGGGCAGCATCGACCCTCTCGGGCAAGGGCATATCGGCAAACAGCAGGGACAGGTTGGCAGCGACGGGCCAGCGCATGGAGTGCCTCCACAAAAAGCCAGCAGTGTAATGGATGCCGGACAGAATGGGAGCACAGCACGGCAGCACTTCGCCTCGCTGCATTTTTTCACTACACTTCGCACACGCCGTACCGGGCCAACAACGCTCGGCACGAGTAATCCGCTATTGAACCGGAGAAAAACATGTTCCCACGTCGTCGCCCCGCCGCGCTGCTGGCAGGCCTTTGCCTGTCTGTCGCTACCCTGTTCTCTGCCGCTGCCAGTGCTGAAACAACTGAGCTTCGTGTCTCCGCCATCCCGGATGAGGCGCCCACCGAGCTGCTGCGCAAGTTCGAACCTCTCGGCCAATACCTGCAGGAACAGCTGGGTATTCCAGTCGTATTCCAGCCGGTCTCCGATTATGCCGGCGTGGTTGAAGCGCTTGGTGCCAAGCGTCTGGATATGGCGTGGCTGGGTGGTTTTACCTTCGTTCAGGCCAAGCTGCGCACCGGCAACGCCATTCCGCTGGTTCAGCGCGAGCAGGATGAAGTGTTTACCAGCACCTTCATCACCGCCGATCCACAGGTAAACCGCCACGCTGACCTCAAGGGCAAGAGCTTCGCCTTCGGCTCGGTGTCCTCGACCTCCGGGCACCTGATGCCCCGCTACTTCCTGCAGCAGGACGGCATCGATCCCGACACCTTTTTCAGCCGTGTCGGTTTCTCCGGCGCCCATGACGCCACTGTCGCCTGGGTCGAATCCGGCAAGGTCGACGCCGGCGTGCTGAACTCCTCGGTCTGGGAAAAGCTGCTGGAAGAGAACAAGGTCGACACCAGCAAGGTACGCGTTTACACCACAACGCCAACCTACTACGACTACAACTGGACCGTGCGTGGCGACCTGGAGCCCGAACTGGTCGAGCGCATCCGTGCGGCCTTCCTGGCGCTGGACCCGGCCAACCCGGCGCACAAGGCGATCCTTGACCTGCAACGAGCCTCGCGCTTTGTGCCGACCAGCGCCGAAAACTATATCGGTATTGAAGAGGCCGCCCGCTCTGCGGGTCTGCTCGAGTGAGCATCCGGCTGTCCGGGGTGGACTATGTTCACCCCAACGGCCAGACCGCGCTGCAGGGCATTGACCTGACCCTGAATCCGGGTGAGCAGGTTGCCATCATCGGACCCTCCGGCGCGGGCAAGACCACCTTGCTGCGGCTGCTGGCAACCAGCCTGTTGCCCAGCAGTGGCGAACTGAGGCTGCTGGACCTTCAACCTGCCCGGCTGGGTTCCGGCGACTTGCGTCGACTGCGCAGCCGTATCGGTCTGATCCATCAGAGCCCGCCGTTGCCGCCGCGCCAGCGCGTCGTCACTGCGGTGCTCGCCGGCCGTCTGGGCCAGTGGTCACTCGCCCGCGCACTGGTTTCGTTGTGCTACCCGCTGGATATCCCGGGTGCTCGACAGGAGCTGGCTCGGCTGGATCTCGGCGACCGCCTGTTTGACCGGTGCGACCAGCTATCAGGTGGGCAGCAGCAGCGGGTCGGGATTGCCCGCACGCTGTACCAGCGTCCGGACCTGCTGCTGGCCGACGAGCCGGTTTCGGCGATGGATCCGGTACTGGCCGACCACACCCTGAGTCTGCTGGGTGAGGTAGCCCGTGAACGGCAGCTGCCGCTGGTGGCCAGCCTGCATGCGGTCGATCTCGCGCTCAAGCACTTCCCGCGGATTCTCGGGTTGCGCGCAGGCCGAATCCTGTTTGACAAATCGGCAGGCGAGGTCAGCGAGCAGGACCTGACGGCGCTGTATGCCAACGAAAGCCTGACCGCCCGCCAGTCCGAGCCGGCCAATCCGGCAATTGCCCGGCCGGTCCGTTGTCTGTGAACAGGCCTTCAACCCACTGGCGCGAGCGCGACCCGGCCGCCCTGCCCCGCGCCCTGCTGACCGCGATACTGCTTCTACTCCTGTGGCCGGGCCTGCAACTGACCGAGTTTCGTCCCCAGAATCTGTTCAGCGGTGACAACCTGAATACCATGGGCCGCTTCCTGAGCGGCTTCTGGCCACCGGCCAGCGACGCCGAATTTCTGCATCTGCTGGCTCGTGCGACGCTGGAAACCCTCGCCATGGCCACAGCCGGCATGGCACTGGCACTGATTCTGGCAATACCCGCGGCTCTGGCAGCCACCCGGGCGCTGTCGGTTTCCACCCTGCTGAGCGGTCGAGCGCACTGGCTCGGCCGGCTGCTGCGCTACCCGGTGCGGATGCTGCTGATCGTACTGCGCAGCATTCCCGAGATCGTTTGGGCATTGCTGTTCGTGCGGGCCGTAGGCCTGGGCCCGACCGCCGGCGTACTGGCCATTGCCATTACCTACAGCGGCATGCTCGGCAAGGTCTACGCCGAGATACTCGAGTCGGTGGATCAGGCCCCCGCTCGGGCACTGCTGCAGAGCGGCAGCTCGCGCATCGCCGCCTTCTTTTATGGTCTGCTGCCGAATGCAGCACAGGAGCTGACATCCTATAGCCTGTACCGTTGGGAGTGTGCAGTGCGGGCCTCGGTGGTAATGGGTTTTGTCGGTGCCGGCGGACTGGGCCAGATGATTGACCTGTCGATTCGCATGTTTGCCGGTGGCGAGGTGGTGAGCATCCTGCTGACCTTCCTGCTGCTGGTGCTGGTTGCAGACCAGATCAGCCTTTACCTGCGCCGGAGGCTGGCATGAAGCGCACGCTGCTCAACGCACTGACCCTGACGCTCCTTTGCGCCGCGGTCGCCGCGTCATTTATCTGGCTGCAACTGGATTTCAGTTCTCTGGTTACCGCGGATGGTCGCGAGCAGATGGCCCGCTATGTGGCGGCGTTCTTCCCGCCCAACACCAGCCCGGCCTGGCTGGCCAAGCTTTGGCAAGGCGCATTGGAGACACTGGCCATCTCGGCGATCGGGACGCTGCTGGCTGCACTGTTCGGCGCCGCCCTGAGTCTGCTGGCGGCCGGGCGAATGGGCACTCTTGCGCGCAGCTTCTGTCGCCTGTTGCTCAATGCGCTACGCTCGGTACCGGAGCTGGTCTGGGCAGCCTTGATGGTGCTGGCCGCCGGGCTCGGCCCCTTTGCCGGCACCCTGGCACTGGCGCTGCACACCACCGGCGTGCTGGGCCGCCTGTTTGCCGAGGCGCTGGAGAACACCCCGACCGCGCCTGCGACCGCGCTGCGCGAGGCGGGAGCCGGTCGCATTGTTGCCTTCCTCTATGGAACGCTGCCGGGCGTGTTGCCGCAGTGGCTGTCCTATACGTTGTATCGCTGGGAAAACAACATCCGCATGGCGGCTGTGCTTGGCTTTGTCGGTGCCGGCGGTCTGGGCCAGATGCTGCACGTTACCCTCAGCCTGTTCCAGCAGTCCAAGGCATCCAGTGTCATCATCGCCATGCTGGCGATGGTGCTGCTGGTCGATGCACTGAGCGGCTGGTTGCGGGCGAGATTGGGTTAGGCGGTAAGATCGGGGCCGCTCGGACGCGACATGTCGCCTCCCTGCCTCTCGGTGCGGTCGGCGCCTGTACCTGTGCCAGCGCGCTCTTGATGCAGGGCCACGACATGTCGTGGCCGCAGCGTCCAACGCTCAGCCAATCCGCTCCTGCACCAGCACCCAGGGCCGAATCACCACGGCCCAAAGCGTATCCGGGTTGCGCGCGGCCCAATCAGCGGCGCAGCTGTCGGTCGCAACCTGCAGCTGTCCGGCATCCATCCAGCCCTTGATGGCTTCGCTGTTGTCTTCCATCATCGCCGCCGCGACCTGAACCAGATCCAGTGCCGCATCAACCGCAAGCAGGTCGCCACGGGCAAAATGCGGCTCCAGCACTTTCCACTCGATCTGCGCTGTCGCGCCGAGAATGGCCGCGTAGGCCTCATCCGATACCGTCATAATTGCTCGCGCTCCCTATGGTTTCAGCCGCTGAATACTAATGAGCTGGGACGTGAACGCAAGTCTGCTGCCCGCCCTGATGGGGCAAATACGCCAAAAATGACTATTCTAAGAGCGGAGATGTCGCCATACAGACAGAATATTTCAGTTTGCGGACATCGGTTTATTTTTTGCACACCCCAGATTCCATTGCCTGCAGGACGATTGCTAAACTGCGCCGGTACAGTTCCGAACCGATGTTCCGGCAGCACGACATCACTGGCGTAACACCCCTTTTCGGCATAACAACACAAGTGAGCAGATGACATGAAAATGGCACACAAGAAAGCACTTTCCCGGATGATCGCCGCCGCGGCGCTGGCTGGCGCCAGCACCTGTGCAGTCGCAGCGGACACCATCAAGATCGCCCTGGCCGGTCCGGTTACCGGTCCCGTCGCCCAGTACGGCGACATGCAGTTCATCGGCGCCAAAATGGCCATTGAGCAGATCAACCAGGCAGGCGGCGTCAACGGTGCCCAGCTGGAAGGTGTGGTATTTGACGATGCGTGCGATCCCAAACAGGCCGTTGCAGTCGCCAACCGGATTGTCAACGAGGGTATCAGCTTTGTTGTCGGCCACCTCTGCTCCAGCTCGACCCAGCCAGCTTCCGACATCTACGAGGAAGAAGGCATCCTGATGATCACCGCGGCCTCCACCAGCCCGGACATCACCGATCGCGGCTACCAGATGGTGTTCCGTACCATCGGTCTGGACAGCCTGCAGGGCCCGACCGCCGGCAACTTTATCGTCGAGCAGATCAAGCCGCAGAAAGTCGCCGTCATCCACGACAAGCAGCAGTATGGTGAAGGTATCGCCACCGCCGTACGGGACGTGCTGCTGGCCAACGATGTTGAGGTGCCGGTCTTTGAAGGTATTACCGCTGGCGACAAGGACTTCTCCGCGCTGATCGCCAAGTTGCGCCAGGCCGGTGTCGATTTCGTCTACTACGGCGGCTACCACCCCGAGCTGGGCCTGATCCTGCGTCAGGCTGGCGAGCAGGGCCTGGATGTTCGCTTCATGGGCCCGGAAGGGGTTGGCAACACCGACATCTCCGCCATCGCCGGCGAATCCTCCGAAGGCCTGCTGGTTACTCTGCCCAAAGCCTTTGACCAGGATCCGAAGAACGCCCATCTGGTCGAGGCGTTCAAGGCCAAGAACGAAGACCCGTCAGGTCCGTTCGTATTCCCGGCCTATGCCGCCGTTCAGGTCATTGCCGACGGCATCAAGATCGCCGACAGCACCGACACCGAAGCCGTCGCCGAAGCACTGCGCAGCAACAGCTTCGAAACCCCCACCGGCACTCTCAGCTTCGATGAAAAGGGCGACCTGAAGAACTTCAACTTCGTCGTCTATGAGTGGCACGCTGACGCCAGCAAGACCGCACTGACCGAGTAATCGACCCGCAACGGGCCTGTTCAACCATACGTTGGCAGGCCCGCTTTTTATTGTCGAACGCACAGCTGTGCGGACCTGCACTGTTTCCCTTGCCCTTTCGGTGTCATGGCCATGCCAGAGTCCCTTTACTACCTTATCCAACAGCTGCTCAACGGTCTGACCGTCGGCAGCACCTACGCCCTGATCGCCATCGGCTACACCATGGTCTACGGCATCATCGGCATGATCAACTTCGCCCATGGCGAGGTGTACATGATCGGCAGCTATATCGCCTTTATCGTCATCGCCGCGCTGGCCATGTTCGGTATCGAGTCGGTGCCGGTGATGATTGTCGCTGCGTTTGCCATCAGCATGATGGTGACCAGCGCCTACGGCTACAGCATCGAGCGCGTCGCCTACCGCCCATTGCGCGGCGGCAACCGCCTGATTCCGCTGATTTCCGCTATCGGCATGTCGATCTTCCTGCAGAATCTGGTGCGCATCGCCCAGGGCTCGCGCGATATTGCCATGCCGACCATGATCAGCGGTGGCATTGATATCGGCCCGCAGGACGGATTCCACGCCACCCTGTCCTACATGCAGATGATCATCTTTGCAGTCACCCTGATCACCATGACCCTGCTCACCCTGTTCATCTCCCGCTCACGCATGGGCCGCGCCTGTCGCGCCTGCGCCGAGGATCTGAAGATGACCAACCTGCTGGGGATCAACACCAACGCCGTCATCGCCCTGACCTTCGTCATCGGCGCCGCGCTGGCTGCCGTTGCCGGCGTACTGCTGGGCATGTACTACGGCGTGATCAATCCCTACATCGGCTTCATGGCCGGTCTCAAGGCCTTCACCGCAGCGGTTCTGGGCGGTATCGGCAGTATCCCGGGGGCCGTCCTCGGCGGCCTGCTGCTGGGCGTCACCGAAGCCATTACCGCCGGCTACTTCAGCACCGAATACAAGGATGTGGTCGCTTTCGGTCTGCTGATCCTGATTCTGCTGTTCCGTCCCAGTGGCATCCTCGGTCGTCCGGAGGTGGAGAAGGTATGATCCGTTCGAACCTGAAACCGGCGGTGATTTCAGCCGTTGTGGTTGCCATCCTCACCGGCCTGTTGCTGGGCGTGCGCCTGGATCAGCAGGGCACTACCCTCGGTCTGGTCGGTGCCGGCCCGGACGTGTACTGGAAGATCGCGGCAGCGGCCACCTTCCTGTTTTTCTTCAACCTGTTCCGCGATCAACTCGGCGCCCTCTGGAAGGGCCTGCCAGGACTGCCGAAGGCGCCGGCGAAGCTGACCAGCCTCGGCGACAAGCCAGCACTGCGGCGGCTGTTCTGGTGCTTCATGATCGCCGCAGCAATCCTCTGGCCGTTCCTCTCCAACCGCGGCGGTACGGACCTGGGCACCCTGGTGCTGATCTACGTGATGCTGGGTCTGGGCCTGAACATCGTTGTGGGTCTGGCCGGTCTGCTGGATCTGGGCTACGTCGGCTTCTACGCCGTTGGCGCCTACGGCTACGCACTGATGGCGATGTATTTCGATGTCGGTTTCTGGACCGGCCTGATCATCGCCGGTTGCCTGGCTGCCCTGTTCGGCTTTCTGCTGGGGTTCCCGGTGCTGCGACTGCGCGGCGACTATCTAGCCATTGTGACGCTGGGTTTTGGCGAGATCATACGCATCCTGCTGAACAACATGACCTGGCTGACCAACGGCCCGAACGGTATCGGCGGCATTCCCAAGCCCACCCTGTTTGGCCTGGAATTCAGCCGCCGTGCCAGCGAGGGCATGCAGACCTTCCACGAGTTTGTCGGCATCAGCTACAACTCCGAGCACCGGGTAATCTTCCTCTACCTGCTGGCGCTGCTGCTGGTGCTGATCACCCTGTTCGTGATCAACCGCCTGCTGCGCATGCCGATCGGTCGCGCCTGGGAAGCCCTGCGCGAAGACGAGATTGCCTGCCGCGCGCTGGGCATCAACCCGACCGCCGTGAAGCTGGGCGCCTTCACCATTGGTGCCAGCTTCGCCGGTTTTGCCGGCTGCTTCTTCGCTGCGCGCCAAGGCTTCATCAGCCCGGAATCCTTTACCTTCATCGAGTCTGCCATCATCCTCGCCATCGTGGTGCTGGGTGGCATGGGGTCACAGATCGGCGTCATTCTGGCGGCGATCATCATGACCATCCTGCCGGAGATGGCCCGCGAATTTGATGAATACCGCATGCTGCTGTTCGGCCTGATGATGGTCCTGATGATGATCTGGCGCCCCCAGGGTCTGCTGCCGATGAGCCGTCCGCACATGGAGTTACGTACATGAGCCGCCCCCTTCTGGATGTATCGGGCCTGACCATGCGCTTCGGCGGCCTGCTGGCCGTTGACGGCGTTCACCTCAGCGTACAGCCCGGTCAGATCGTTTCGATGATCGGCCCCAACGGGGCCGGCAAGACCACCGTGTTCAACTGCCTGACCGGTTTCTACAAACCGAGTGGCGGCAAGATCGTGTTCGATGGCCGTGAAATCCAGGGCATGCCCGGCTTCAAGGTTGCCCGACGCGGCATGATCCGCACCTTCCAGCATGTGCGCCTGTTCAAGGAAATGACCGTGGTGGAGAACCTGCTGGTAGCGCAGCACCAGCATATGAACACCAACCTGCTGGCCGGACTGTTCAAGACCCCGGGCTATCGCCGCAGCGAGCAGGAGGCGATGGAGCGCGCGGCCTACTGGCTGGACCGGGTCGAGCTGCGCGAGTTTGCCAACCGCCCGGCCAACACCCTGGCCTATGGTCAGCAGCGCCGTCTGGAGATCGCCCGTTGCATGGTGACCCAGCCGAAACTGCTGATGCTCGATGAACCGGCAGCGGGTCTGAACCCGAAGGAAACCGACGATCTCAAGGCACTGATCAGCGAGCTGCGCGATGAGCACCAGATCACTGTGCTGCTGATCGAGCACGACATGAAGCTGGTGATGAGCATCTCCGACCACATCGTCGTGATCAACCAGGGCCGCCCGCTGGCCGCCGGCACCCCGGATGAGATCAAGCAGAATCCAGACGTCATCAAAGCCTATCTGGGCGAGACCTGAGGGAAAGCACCGCATGCTGTATATGAAGAACGTGTCGACCCACTACGGGAAGATTCAGGCGCTGCATGACGTCAACCTTGAGGTGCGTCGCGGCGAAATCGTTACCCTGATCGGCGCCAACGGCGCCGGCAAGACCACCCTGCTGATGACCCTGTGCGGCGACCCGCGAGCCACCACCGGCAGCATTCGCTACGAAGGCGACGAGCTGACCGGCATGACCACAGCCGAAATCATGCGCAAGGATATTGCCATCGTGCCGGAAGGGCGCCGCGTGTTCTCGCGCCTGACGGTTGAGGAAAACCTCAGCATGGGCGCCTTTTTCGCCGACAAGGAGACACGTCAGGTGCAGCTCGATACCGTGCTGACGCTGTTCCCGCGGCTGAAGGAACGTTACCAGCAACGGGCCGGCACCATGTCCGGCGGCGAGCAACAAATGCTGGCGATCGGCCGGGCACTGATGAGCAAACCGCGGCTGTTGCTGCTGGATGAGCCGTCACTCGGCCTGGCACCGATCATCATTCAGCAGATATTCGATATCATCGAGCAACTGCGCCAACAAGGCGTCACCGTCTTTCTGGTTGAGCAGAACGCCAACCAGGCGCTCAAACTGGCCGACCGTGGCTACGTGATGGAGCACGGCCATATCGTGCTGGAAGATACCGGTGAGGCACTGCTGGCCAATCCGGATGTGCGCAAGGCCTACCTCGGCGGCTGATCTCGGCCAGCCAACTCCGCAGGCTATCAGGGCGCGATAATCGCCCCCTGATAGCCGCATCCGCGCTGCTGCTCGCCATTGACCGTCAGTGTTGCCCGCAGGTGAAAGTAATCACCGGTAACCGGATCCTGACAGGCCTGCGGATACAACCACAGCTCGACCTGATGATCCGGCGGCGTGGCTGCATTCAGCGCGCCGTCCGGCAACTGTTCAATCACCACCGAGCGCGCCGGATAAGTCAGATTTCCATCAGAGCGCACCAATCCCGCTGGCGACAGCCAGATCTGCCAGGCCGGTTGATAGCCCAATGCGACCCACTGCGCGGAGTTCGCGCTGTCATCACTGCAACCACGTCCGTGAGACTGCATGCGCAGCACCTGCTCAGGATGCAGCCGGCCATGCCGGTCAATCTCACCTGTCAGATCGGTAAAGATGGCGATCTGCCCCGGCTGACTGGCCAATTGATAAATCCCGTCCAGCATCTGAGACTCGGTCAATGTCATGACCCGCTCACTCCCGCACTCACGCAGCACGAAACCATCGGTCGTGCGCTCCAGCAAGCCAGTGACGCGCTGCGGCTCGCCACTCCAGAAACCCTGCATCACGCTACAGCCACTCAAAAGCACTGGCGCCAGCAGCGCCGCCCTACCCCAGCGAATCGGACTCAATCTGTGAACTCCTTTGCGTTAAGCTGACTCAGGTCTGAATCATGACATACGGGAGATCACAAACCAGCAAGCCAGTGGTAATCTGTGCCGCATCAACCCGCTTGCGATACCCGCAAGTGCATTTGGTTCCCGACCCGCGTGTGGATAGATAACAATGAAGCTGCTTTCTGCCATTTCACTTGGAAGTGTTCTGCTCCTGCTGACCGCCTGCTCAAGCACCAAAGCTACTCCACCGCCACCTCCTGCACCAAAGCCGGTTACCCCCTGGACTCACCTGCACCTCGACGAGTTGCGCGCCATCGCCGCCGAGGAGCGCTACGAACTTGAGCACGAGGGTGACAATGTGCGCCTGATCATTCCGGTCAATGGCAACTTCCACCCCAAGCGCACCCTGCTGCTGCCCTCCGGCCTGGTTCCACTGTCGCGGGTGGCGAAGCTGTTGCGCGGCGCCACCGACAGTCACATCCAGGTGACCGGCTACAGCGATAGCGTGGGCGATGACACCATCAACCAGCGTCTGAGCCTGGAACGCGCACAGGCGGTAGCCAGCGTGCTGCAGCTCGGCGGCGTCAGCCGCAACAACATGGAGCTGATCAGCCTCGGCGAGGCCGACCCGCGGGCCGACAACGCCACCGCCGCCGGTCGCGAGCAAAATCGCCGTGTGGTCATCAATATAACCCCGCGGATCCCTGCCTCCAGCGTTGCCCTGGCGCCCTGAATCCGATCCGGGCGGGCCGCTGCGGCCCGCCCACTCCCGACCACCCGTGCCCTGCAGGTCGGATTCCTCTGCTAAACTGGCCGGCTAACGTCGGATAGCCCGACGTACTCCCTTTGCTGTCAGAGACCACCCAATGCCTACACCCGTACAACCCCGGGCAAGCGCCCTGCTGCCCCTGTTGCTGTTCCTGCTGATTTTCCTCGGCAGCGGCATCTACTACAGCCTCGCGGGCACCGACTTCGCCTTCTACCAGATCAAGGCACCCGTCGCGATCCTGCCTGCCATTATCCTGGGCCTGCTGCTGGCCAAGCCCAGCTACCGCGAGAATCTGCAGACCTTTATCGACGGTATCGGTGATCGCAACATCATCACCATGGCGCTGGTATTCCTGCTGGCCGGCGCGTTTTCCAGTGTCACCAAGGCGATCGGCGGCGTTGATGCAACCGTCAATATGGGCCTGAGCATATTGCCGCCCAGCCTGATCCTGCCCGGCCTGTTTATGATTGCCGTGTTCATTTCCACTGCCATGGGCACCTCAATGGGCACCATCGGCGCGCTGGTCCCCATCGCACTTGGTTTTGCCGAGGCCACTGGCCTGTCGATTCCGCTGGCCGTAGGCGCGGTGATTGGTGGCGCCATGGCCGGGGACAACCTGTCGATCATCTCCGATACCACTATCGCAGCTACCCGCACCCAGGGCGTCGGCATGCGCGACAAGTTCCGCCTGAACCTGATCATTGCCCTGCCGGCGATGGCAGTCACCCTGGTGGTGCTGTTTATTGTCGGTGACGCCCACGGCGCCGCCACAGCAGAAGACTTCAATCCCTGGCTGGTCGTACCCTACCTGAGCGTGCTGGTGCTGGCACTCTGCGGGCTGGACGTGATGATCGTGCTGATGACTGGCGTTATTCTCTCCGGTGTGACCGGCATGCTGATCAAGCCCGACTACGCACTGGCCAGCTACGGCAACGACATTTACCAGGGCTTCGCCGGGATGCTGGAAATCACCATTTTGTCGATGCTGATTGGCGGCCTGTCGGCCATCATGAAGCAGGAAGGCGGGCTGGACTGGCTGCGCGAGCGCATTCAGGCGCTGACCTCTCGCTCTGCGGGCCGTCGCAGTGGAGAAACCGGGATCGCCGGATTGGTCAGCCTGACCAACCTGTTCGTCGCCAACAACACCGTCGCGATTATCATCAGCGGCAGCGTGGCAAAAGACCTGGCCAGCCATTACCAGGTCGATCCGCGCCGCAGCGCCAGTCTGCTGGATATCTTCTCCTGCGTGATTCAGGGTCTGATTCCCTACGGTGCCCAGATACTGCTGGCCGGATCACTGGCCGCGCTGTCACCGATGGTGCTGATCACCCAGGTTCACTACTGCTGGCTGTTGGGTGTAATGGCGGTACTGGCTATTGTCTTCGGACTGCCGCGGCTGAAGACCGCGGCAACCTCGTAGGGACGCGACATGTCGCGTCCGTGCGATAGCTGGAGCACTGCGAATTGGCACGGTCACGGCATGTCGTGACCCTACGCAGAGGTTGGGGTAAGAGGCGTGCGTGGAGCGCGGCATGCCGTCCGGGGTCGAGATCGACCGGAACGATCCAGCTGCGAGATGCTCCAAAGGCCTTTCGGACACAGCATGCTGTGTCCCTACTGCTCCCAGGGTTCGCCACGGGTGCGGGGTTCGCGGCGCAGCTTTTCATGCATGGCAGCCTTGGCCAGCATATTGGCGCTGACCGGCGCAGTCAGGAACAAAAAGAACGTAATCAACAGTTCATGCAGACTGATGCTGCCGCTCTGGGCGCTGAAGTAGACCATGGACCCCAGTACCAGCGCCCCGACACCCAGGGTCGAAGCCTTGGTCGGGCCATGCAGGCGCATGAAGAAATCAGGCAGCTTGAACAGGCCGATGGCGCCGACAAGGGCAAATACGCTGCCGATCAGCAGCAGTGCGGCAACCAGCCATTCAACCCAGCTTGCGTCACTCATGTCCCTCTCCTATTCGATGATATTGCCACGCAGCAAATGCTTGGCGATGGCCACTGTACTGACAAACCCCATGACCGCGATCAGCAGCGCTGCCTCGAAGAACAGGTTGGAGTCCAGGTACAGGCCCAGCAGCATGATCAGCGCGATAGCGTTGATGTAGAGGGTATCCAGCGCCAGTATCCGATCCGGCAGATCCGGGCCCTTGATCAGACGGGCAAAGGTCAGCAGCAGCGCTGCGCAGATGATGCCCAGACAGAGCAGAACTACGGTGTCGAGCATTCGAAAATCTCCCGAATGGGTTCTTCATAGCGCTGACGAATATGTTCGATCAGCGCCTGTTCGTCGCCCACATCCAGACCGTGAATCAGCAGGGTGCTGCGATCAGGGCTGATATCGGCCGATACCGTGCCCGGCGTCAGCGAGATGGTGCTGGCCAGCACGCTGATCGAAAAGTCCTGCTGCAACTGCAGCGGATAATGGACGAAGGCTGGCCGCAGTCGACGGCGCGAGCCGAGAATCAGCCTGGCGACCTGCAGGTTCGCCAGCACGATGTCACTGAGCACCCGGCAGGCGAAAATCAGCAAACGACCAAAGCGCAGCCGATGCGGTGACCGCGGCCAGAAGACATGGGTCAACCAGGGAATAAGGGTGGCCAGCACGGCCGCCATGATGACGTTGCCAACCGATACCGAGTTCATCAGCAGCAGCCAGCCTATCAGCAGAGACACACTGAGCCAGGGGTGCGGAAACACGCGATCAGGTCGCTTCATTGGGCGCCTCCGGCAATCGGTTGCAGCGACAATACCGCGTCGATATACAACTGCGGCATGAGCAGTTGCTCTGCGGTCTGCGCCAGGTAAGACAACAGCGGCCCGGCCATCACCACCAACGCCGGGCTTGCAGCGAGCAGCAAGAGCACCGCGCCCATGCGCGCGCCATCGACCGGCTCACCTGTGGCGGCCTGATCGGATTGACGCCAAAACAGGGTGCTGCCTGCCCGGCTCAAGGCAACCAGTCCGAGTAGTCCGCTACCCAGCACCAGCGCGTAAAGCCAGGCGGCGGTGACACCCTGCCCTGCCGAGCCGAGCAGCAACAGCTTGCCGAGGAAACCGGACAGCGGCGGCATGCCAACGATGGACATGGCAATCAGGAAGAACACACCGCCCAGCAGCATCGGATGCGGTAATTGCGGCCCGGCAATCAGCCGCGCCGAGAAACGCGGCCCGCGTACTCGCTGGAGGATACCGGTCAGCAGGAACAGCGCGCCGGTAATCCAGGTCGAGTGCATAAGGTAGAACAGAGTCGCCTGCAGCGACTCCGCCGTCCCGATCGCCAGCCCTGCCAGCATGGTGCCGACCGATACCACGACCAAATAGGCCGTCAGCGAACTCAGCGTGCTGGCCGCCAGCGCACCGATAGCACCGAGCAACAGGGTTACCAGAGCCAGCGGCCAGAGCCAGGACAGCGCCATATTGGCCAACTCCCCGGCATCGGCCCCGAAAATCAGCGTGTATACGCGCAGGATCGAGTACAGCCCCACCTTGGTCATGATCGCAAACAGCGCGGCGACCGGTGCACCCGCCGCCGCGTAGGCGCGCGGCAACCAGAAGTACAGCGGAAATACCGCCGTCTTCAAACCGAACACCACCAGCAGCAGCATACCCGCCGCCCCGACCAGAGGCGCATCTGCCGGATCAAGCTCACGCACCCTGAGCGCCATGTCGGCCATGTTGAGCGTTCCGGTCACGCCGTAAAGGGTTCCGACGGCGATCAGAAACAGTGCCGAACCGGTCAGGTTCAGCAGCAGATAATGCAGACCGGAGCGCACCCGAGCCGACCCCGCGCCATGCAGCAGCAGCGCGTAGGAGGAAATCAGCAGGACCTCGAAGAACACGAACAGGTTGAAAAGATCGCCGGTCAGAAAGGCGCCGTTGATGCCCATCAGCTGAAACTGGAACAGCGGATGGAAATTGCGACCGGCCGCATCGTCGCCACGCACCGCATAGATGATGGCTGCGGCGGCAAGTATTGCCGTTACCAGCAGCAACAGGGCGCTCAGCCGGTCGACCACCAGCACGATACCGAACGGTGGCATCCAGTTACCGAGGGCGTAGACCCCGATACCCTGTCCGGCCTCGACTACCAGCATCGCCGCCAGCGGAATCTGCAGAAAGGTCGCCAGCAGCGACAGTGCCCGCTTGGTGTCCATGCTCGCGCCGAGCACCAGCAACAGTGCACCGGCAAACATCGGTACCAGTACGGGCAAAATTGGCAGGTGACTCATCAATGGTCCCCCTTGCCGTCAACGTGGTCGCTGTCCAGCTCGCCCTGCGCCCGCAGCGCCAGCACCAGCGCATAGGCCGTCATGGCAAAGCCTATAACGATTGCAGTCAGCACCAGCGCCTGCGGCAAGGGGTCTGCGTACACCCCTGCCTTGCCAAGCACCGCCGGCGCTGCATCACCGAGACGGCCGGTAGCAAACAGATACAGGTTCACCGCGTAACTCAGCAGTGCCAGCCCGACCACCACCGGAAAGGTGCGTGCCCGCAACATCAGGTAGACACCGCAACTGGTCAGCACTGCAAGGGTAATGGCATACAGCAGCTCCATCAGAAATCTCCTCCGACTACCCGCGACTGCGGCAATTTGCCAAGGTTTGCCAGAATCAGCAGTGTTGCGCCCACGACCGTCAGATACACCCCAAGATCAAACAGCATTGCGGTCGCCAGTTCGATCTCACCGACCAGCGGAATATGGAAATGCCCGAAGCTGCTGGTCAGGAACGGATAGCCAAAGGCCCAGCTCCCCACCCCGGTAGCACCGGCGATCAGCACCCCGGCACCTGCCAGCCAGTGGTAGTTCACCGGCCAGCGCTGGGCAGTCCAGGCCTCGCCGCTGGCGACATACTGCAGGATCAGCGCGACCGCGGTAATCAGGCCTGCAATAAAGCCGCCACCCGGCAGGTTGTGTCCGCGCAGGAAGATGTACACCGAGATCATCAGCGCCAGCGGCAACAGGACGTGCGACAAATTAACCAGCATCAGCAAGTCACCGCGCTGCGCCCAGGGCTTGCCGAGGCTGTCTGCACCGGGCACCCGCAGACGCAGACCATCGATCAGCGCGTAGATGGCGATGGCTGCGATCGCCAGCACGGTGATCTCACCCATGGTATCGAAGCCACGGAAGTCGACCAGAATAACGTTCACCACATTGTGGCCACCGCCACCCGTCACGCTGTTGGCGAGGAAGAAGTCGGCGATGCTGTCGTAGGGACGGGTGAGCATGGCGAAGGCAAGCGCGCCCACCAGAGCGCCACACAGCAGCGCGATAATCAGGTCACGGCCACGGCGCAGGCCCGAGGACTCACGTGGGGTCCGCGCCGGCAAAAAGAACAGCGCCAGCATCAGCAGGACGATGGTGACCACTTCGACCGAGATCTGGGTCAACGCCAGATCCGGCGCGGCAAAGCGGGCAAATGCCAGCACCACACCCAGCCCCACCACACTGAGGGTAACCAGCGATACCAGCCGCAGGCGATGCCAGTACGCGGTAGCAACCGCACTCAACATGGTCAGCACGGCACCGGCCAGGGTCACTCCATCAATGGGTGTGAGGGCAACCGGGCCACGCAGCGCCGGCAGCTGCAACAACCAGAACCCGGTCACCACCAATGCGGCCAGCAACAGGCAGAGGAGGTAGCGTTGCAGCGAGGCATTTTCCAGCAGCAGGGTTATCTGACCCGCGCCCCGCACCAGACGCTGCACCGCCGCCTCAAATACCAGCTTGGCATCCACATCCCGCTGGCGGGCATACCAGTCGAACAGCGGCCGACGCAGTGAATAGACCAGAATCCCCAGCACCATGGCCGCGAAGCTCATAAACAGCGGCAGGTTGAAGCCGTGCCAGATCGCCAGACTGTACTCCGGCAAGGCGTTACTCACCGTCGACTCCGCAGCTACCGCCAGCAGACCGGCAACCGTAAAGCCCGGCGCCAGACCGACCGCCAGACACATCACCACCAGAATTTCGACCGGCACGCGCATATAGCGCGGTGGTTCGTGTGGCGGATACTTGGGCAGATTCACCGGCTTGCCGTTGAAAAATACGTCGTGCACGAAGCGCAGCGAATAGGCCACCGAAAACACCCCGCCCAGGGTCGCACCCAGCGGAATCAGCCAGCTCCAGTTGCCGAGCATGTGCTGCTCCAGCGTCTCGGTGAAGAACATCTCCTTGCTGAGAAAGCCGTTGAGCAGCGGCACGCCGGCCATCGCCGAGGCGGCCACCATCGCCAGCACCGCCGTATGCGGCATGAACCGCAGCAGGCCATTGATACGCCGCATGTCACGGGTACCGGTCTCATGATCGATGATCCCTGCGGCCATGAACAGCGAGGCCTTGAAGGTGGCGTGGTTGATGATATGAAACACCGCTGCGACAGCTGCCAGCCGCGTATCCAGACCAAAAAGCAGGGTGATCAGGCCCAGATGACTGATTGTCGAATAGGCCAGCAGCCCCTTGAGGTCATGCTGGAACAGCGCAGTACAAGCGCCCACCAGCAGCGTTGCCATACCGGCGCTGCTGACGATGTAGAACCACAGATCGGTGCCAGCGAGTGCCGGATAGAGGCGCGCCAGCAGAAACACCCCTGCCTTGACCATGGTTGCCGAGTGCAGATACGCCGACACCGGCGTTGGCGCTGCCATGGCGTGCGGCAGCCAGAAGTGGAACGGAAACTGTGCCGACTTGGTAAACACCCCGAGCAGCACCAGCACCAAAATCACCGGATAAAGGGCATGCTGACGAATCTGCTCGCCAGCGGCAAATACATCCGTCAGCTCGTAACTGCCGACAATCTGGCCCAGCAGGAGAATACCAGCCAACAGCGCCAGACCACCGGCGCCGGTAACGGCCAGCGCCATCCGCGCGCCCTTGCGGGCATCGGTAGAGTGCGACCAATAGCCGATCAGCAGGAAGGATGACAGGCTGGTCATTTCCCAGAACACCATCAGCAGCAACAGGTTTTCGGACAGCACCACGCCAAGCATGGCCGACATGAACAGCTGCAGATAACAGAAGAAACGGCCCATCGGGTCGTTTTTGGAGAGGTAGTAGCGGGCGTAGAGAATAACCAGCAGGCCGATACCCTGAATCATCAGGGCAAACAGGAAACTCAGGCCATCAAGCCGGAAACTGATATTCAGCCCCAGTTCGCTCAGCCAGGGCCGCGACTGGATCAGAGTTTGCCCGGCGAATACCGCATCGGCATGCCGCCAGAGCAATGCCAGACCGATGACCGGTGCAACCATGGCCATCGTGGCACAAAGAGAACGCCCTTGATTCTTGAAAAGCAGTGGAAGCAGGCTGCCAAGCAGCGGGAGGATGACGATCAGCGCCAGGGTCATGCAGGACTTACTCCTTATATGGCCATTGCGGCTCCCGTTCCAGCAATACCGCAACTACGGAATGGGCATGGTCAGGAGGCGCACGTCATTATAGGGGCAAGCTGCCATCGCCGAGCAACGCAAGCAGCTGAATCCGTTACAAAATGCGTAACAACGCTATGGCAGCAGCGCCCTGGCTGCTGCCATTCCGGCTCCATGCGCGTTACTTGACGACCCGGGACTGACCATTCACCGACATGATGCGCACGCGATCACCCGGAGCAAAATTAACCCCTTCAACCACTTCCTGAACGTAGGCACGAGTATAGCCACCATCTTCGTTCACGATAATTTCCACGCCCTGAGTACGGGTAATACCCTCCTCGGCTGCCGCACCGGCCATTCCGCCAGCCACTGCGCCGACAATAGCGGCAATCGCGCTGCCACGACCGCCACCCACCGAGCTGCCGGCGACACCACCGATGGCCGCCCCGGCGGCAGGGCCAATCACGGTCTTGGTACCTTCGATCTGCACCAGACGCACCGATTCCACTGTCCCCATACGCACGGTCTGCGGCGCCCGCGCATCATCCCGACTGTAAACATCGCCGCTCAGCGAAGATGCACAGCCACCCAATGCCAGCACGGCACCGAGCATCAGAGTCACCATATACCGATTTTTCATATCGTCACCTCAATTGGTCCGCCTTGCATCAAGGCCCGTTTCACAAGGGTGCGCGCAGTCTCGCAGAGAGGCAATACCGACCACCGGAGGTGGTAACCGTTGATCGGATTTTGAACAGACCGTGTCGAATTTAATCGCCTCTTGGCATAACATCTGCCGCGCTTATTAATAGACGAGCCGACTCCGGCACGTCGTTACATTCCTTTTTCGTTTCGTCGTAACCAACAAAAAAGCCAATAGAACCTGGTTGCCCGAATCCGAGACACCGGAGGTTCTGCCATGTTCCCGCTGCAGGCAGCTTGGTTGTATTACCTTGAAAACCCGGCGCTGGTCCTCAACAGCCTGGCCCTGTTCTTCGCCGTCAATGGCAGCTGGCTGTGGATTGCGACCCAACTGCGCAGCAGCCTCGGCCGCCAGCGCCTGGCGACCCTGCCACCCAGCGACTCCGACATCAGCCAGCAACGCGACCAGCGCATCAATCGCCTGTTCTACAGCGTCGGCACCGTCTGCCTCAGCCTGGCCCTACTCCTCAGTCTGGTCAGCACCCGCGTCTGACCCTGACCGCAATCAGACGCCGGCCGACTCCTTGATCACCCGCAAGCGACTGCGCACCGGGTTCGCGTACTGCAGCAGCCAGAATGGCCGCTGCGCCTCGGGTAACGCCGACAACCGTGCTGCAAAACGCTGTTCCTCGGCCGCCAGCTCGCTGGCTGTGTAGTCCGTACGCCAGTTCGACAGCGCCGTTGGCACCTGTTCGCCTGAGTGCTCAAATGCCAGAAAGTTGCTCGGATAGAGGCGGTAATGACCCAGAATCTGCCGATCCACTGCCGCAGCTACCTGTCTGGCATCGTCAAAGGTCTCCGTCAGCGGCTTGCCAAACGCCACATGCACCCGCCCCTTGTAACCTGTCAGGCCCATGGCAATGGAGCGGTCATCCTCGCCCGGCTCCTTGCTGTAACTGCCTGAACGCGCGCGCTGCTCCAGCTCGCGCGCTTTCATGCCGTCACACGGATCCCATTCGTAGGAAATCGATACCGGTACCATGCTCAGCGAGCGAATCACATCCGCAACAGGTTCGGCCTTGCGGCTCATGCAGAACATCTTGATGATCGCCGAATCGGTTTCATCCAGACCATCCTTCGCTCGCCCCTCCGCCTGAGCAATCCAGATCGACTGCCCCTCGGCAATCGAGTGGCTGATATAGGCAGACAGGGTCTGGTAAGCCTGCAGCTTCTCGCGCCGACCGGTCAGTGAGCGGTGCACGATAAAGCTCTTGTTCAGGCGCATCAGATCGGCAACGAAGGGGCGCTGCAGCAGATTGTCGCCAATCGCAATACGTGGCGTCGGGTGCCCCGCGTGGTAAAGCGCATAATTGACAAACGCCGGATCCATCACGATGTCACGATGGTTGGCGATAAACAGGTGGGGCTGATCGCTGCGCAGGTTATCCAGGCCACTGTAGGTGACAGCCAGGGTGCTGCTTTCGATCAGGCGATCCAGATAGGGCTCCAGCCTGTGCTGAAGATCATCAACCGATTCGACGCCGCGGGCCTCGCGCCTGAGCGCCAGTTGCACCAGCGACCGGGCACCACCCGGCAGCCAGCGATTGAGGCGCGGGAAGCGGTAGCCCGCCAGCATGCGCATCAGTTCCTGATCAGACAGCAGACGCTCCAGCACAGCTGGCACTTCGGCATCGTTGTAGGGGCGAATGCCCTCGAACTCGCTCATGTCACCCTCAGAGTCTTGTCGTCAGCCGGGCATTATGCGTTGCCCACCGTGGTTTCGCCAGATTGACGATGCAGCTACACTGCATGTCACATACAAGACGTACGGGGACTTTACGGTGCAGGCACTGGAAGAAGCGAATCTGGTCTGCCCACACTGCGGCGAACCCATCACCCTGCTGCTTGACCTGAGCGGTGGAGCCCAATCCTATACCGAGGACTGTCAGGTCTGCTGCCAGCCGATCCACGTCAGCCTGTGGATCGACGACGCAGGCGACGACTATCACGTCGACCTGCGCCGCGAGCAGGACTGAGCATGCAGCGTATCTACCGTCCCGCCGACATGGCGGAGGCCAGCTTGCTGACCGCCGTACTGGCCGACCATCACATCCGCAGCCATATCAGCGGCGGCTATCTGCAGGGGGCCATTGGCGATCTGCCAGTGCATGACCTGCTTGGCCTGTGGGTTGAAGACGAAGACGTTGATCGCAGTACCGAGCTGATCCATGCCTATCTCCAGGCAAGCCCCATCAACGAAGAAGACAGCGAGCTACCCGAGTCATGAGCGGTCGCCTGGCCCAGTTCAATCAGCCCCATACCACAATGCCCGACGACTGGAAGCCACAGTGGAATATTGCCCCTGGCAAGCCGTTGCTGATTCTGCGCAAGACAGCAGGCCAGCTGGAGTGCGCCTCTGTCCTGTGGAACCTGACGCCGGGCTGGCTAAAGGACCTCAGCCGGGCCAGCTTTTCGGCCCGGGCTGAATACCTGCACGAAAAACCTATGTTCCGGCAGGCTTTCGCCCAGCGGCGCTGCATCCTGCCCGTCGACGGCTATTTCCTCTGGCTGCAGCAGGGTCAACGCAAGCACCCCTGGTATCTGCGGCGCAAGGAAGGCGGGCTGGCACTGGCGGGGATCTGGGAACGCTACCAGCTGGATGACGGTCAGTACTGGGACAGTTGCGCGCTGATCACCGTACCTGCCAAAGGCCTGGCAAGCCGGATGAGCGACCGCATGCCGGCAGCCCTAAACAGCGCGGAGCAAGCCATATGGCTGGCGGAGAGCACCGCGGTGACGGCCCTGCAGCCATTATTGCTGAATGCCGACAGCCGTATCGAGATGGCCTACCCTGTCAGCACAGCAGTCAGCAACCCGGCTACCCAGGGGCCGCATTGCTGCAGCCCCGCAGGTCCGGCTCAAACCTTGAACTGATTGATCAGACGGCGCTGATGCTCTGCCAGCTTGGTCAGTGACGCACTGGCCTGGGAAGCCTCATCGGCACCCTTGGCCACATCCTTGGCGACCGTATCGATGGTCATGACGTTGCGATTGATATCCTCGGCAACGGCGCTCTGCTCCTCGGCGGCACTCGCGATCTGATTGTTCATGTCATTGATCACCGATACTGCCTGGGTAATCGAGGTCAAGGCTGCATCCGCCTCCTCCGCCTGCAGTACACTCTGATCGGTGCGGGCACGACTTTGCTCCATCACCTTGACTGTCTCGCGGGTCCCGTTCTGCAGCTGCTCGATCATATGCTGAATTTCTTCGGTCGAGCTCTGGGTTTTCTGCGCCAGATTACGAACCTCATCGGCAACCACCGCAAAGCCGCGACCCTGCTCACCGGCGCGAGCCGCTTCGATGGCCGCGTTCAGCGCCAGCAGGTTGGTTTGTTCTGCAATACCACGAATGGTGTCCAGAATACCGGTGATATTTTCGCTGTCGCGTGCCAGTGCCTGCACGCTGTCGACCGCACGCTGGATATCCTGCGAGAGGTTTTGAATGGTTTCGGACGTTGCCCGCACCACCTCACGACCGTGCGAAGCGGAACCGTCGGCATTCTGAGCCGCGCTGGCCGCCTGCGAGGCGTTACGTGCAACATCTTGCGCGGTCGCAGTCATTTCTGTCACGGCCGTCGCGACCAGATCAATCTCGCTGAGTTGACGCTGCACGCCATCATTGGTCCGCAGCGCTATGTCGGCGGTGTGTTCCGAGGCATCGGTGACCTGCTGAACCGAACCGACAACCTCACGAATCATGCCCTGCAGCTTGTCGAGGAAGGCATTGAAGCCCCGGGCGATGTCACCCAGCTCATCCGCCCTATCCACATTGAGACGCTTGGTCAGATCCCCTTCGCCCTTGGCAATATCGTCCAGCATGACCACCAGCTGGCGCGCCGGCTTGGCCAGGCCGTAAGCCAGCAAGACCATCACACCGAGACCCGCCAGTGCAACCAGCAGACCGATGCCTGTCATCAGCATGGAATCCTGTTGACGCATGTCAGTCAGCTCGGCGTCAAGCTGGTTGAAGTCCTGCATGACCACCGCAAGCGGCAACTTGATAAGCAGCGACCAACGCACATCTGTGCCCGGCAGCGTGACCGGCATGATCAGCTGCAGATGATCTACACCTTCACTCTCGATTTGAAAAAGCGGCTCGTTGGACCTGCCCACAGCGGAGATCGCATCCATTTCCATTTGATCAAGCACCAAAGAGGCATGGTCGCCCGGCTTGGCACCCTCGCCTGTGAACGCAACCAGCCGTCCGGAAGCACTCACCAGAGCCTGCTCGCCCTGGCCGTCGTAGAGATCCTGATTGCTCTCGTGCAGCATCTGCTGCAAAAACGCCATCGACAGATCGGCACCAGCGGCACCCATAAACTCGCCATCGCTGATGATCGGCACAGTAAAGGAGGCAAGCAGCACGGTCTTGCCGCCGACCTCGTAAGGAGCGGGGTCGATCACACAGGGCTTCAGCGTCTCACGGGGGCAGAGGTAATACTCGCCGGCACGCACGCCGTTTTCGAGGATGGTTTCATTCTCCATATCACCCAGTGCTTCCAGCGACAGAGTGCCGTTTTCGTTACGGAACCACATGGGCATATAGCGACCCGTGCCGTTGTAGCCGTCGGATTCAACCCCCTCAAAAAAGCTGTCGAGGTTATCCAGCGAGTTCGGCTCCCAGCCCACGTAGGCATCCCACAACTGCGGGCTTTGCTCCAGCGTCATGCGGATTACGCGGGTCATTTCCTCGCGCCCCATCATCAGCGCCGGCATCCCGTCATCCTGAATCTGTCCCAACATCGAGTTAAGCTGCGCCAGCTGAGTGGCTACCGTCAGCGGATACTCGAGGTAGCGACGAATACGCGCCTGCTCGCCTTCGGCAATCGCCATCAGGCGATCTTTGACCAGATCATCGATCAACACCCGAGAGCGTTCCTGCACCAACGTCTGACTGCGTTCAGCGGAATAAACCGAGTACAGCGTCATGACGCCAACAGCGATAAACAGACAGGCACCTGCCAGCACAGTAATGGAAAGCTGAATTGACCTGAATTTCATGAAATACCTCGACGTGGGAACGACAGAGCGGCGCGGAACACCGGTTCATCCGTAGTATCGGCCACAGCATAAAAATCTGCAGCCCGTTGCATACAATTGTCCAAATTCAGGTCCAATAACGTAATCTTTCACCGTTGAATGTCCGCGGGGCTGTTCCCCAGAGGCCTGCAACACTATTTTACGCCTGATGAGAGAATAGAGCATGAAGAGATCACGGGTACTGCTGCTGTCTGTCCTGTTCAGCCTTGCCGGCCTGAGCGCCTGCAACACGATGGAAGGGCTGGGCAAGGACATTCAGAAGGTCGGCGACAGCATCGAAGACGCTGCCAACAGATAACGCGGGGCCGGTGCTTCCGGGCGGAACATCGGCCGAATTTCAACTTCGTTTTGCAAGGAAGAGCACAATGCGACTGCGATTCACCCTTCTCCTGCCTGTTGTGCTGCTGGTTGGCTGTCAGAGCGTGCAGACCACTCAAGGCGGCAACGTCGGCGTCAACCGCACCCAGTATATGATGAGCGGCCTGTCCAGCGAGCAGGTCAACCAGATGGCTGCCGAGTCGTACAACGAGACCCTGGCTGAAGCCAAAAAGCAGGGGCTGCTGAATACCAGCGCTGCTACCGTGCGAAGACTCAATGGCATCGCCGCCAAGCTGATCGCACAGGTCCCGCACTTCCGCCCCGATGCCAGCAGCTGGGACTGGGAAGTCAACCTGATCAAGGATGACCAGCTCAATGCCAGTTGCTCACCCGGTGGCAAGATTCTGTTCTACTCGGGAATTATCGATCGCCTTCAACTGACCGATGCCGAAATAGCCCAGATCATGGGGCACGAGATTGCCCACGCCCTGCGCGAGCATGGCCGCGAGGCTATTTCCCGAGCCTATGCCACCCAGATGGGCACCCAACTGGCCAGCGCCCTGCTGGGCCTGGGCGAAGGCGGAAGCCAGGCAGCCCAGATGGCGGTGCAATATGGCCTGGAGCTGCCGAACAGTCGAGCCAACGAGAGCGAAGCAGATCTGATTGGCCTGGAGCTGGCCGCACGCGCCGGCTATGACCCACAAGCCGCTGTCAGCCTGTGGCAAAAAATGCAGGCCGCATCGCAGGGCGAGCCACCGGCATTCATGAGCACCCACCCCTCTTCCTCCGGCCGCATTGAGACACTGCGCTCTGCTGCTCCCCGCGTTCAGGGCCTGTACGAAGCTGCCAAGTAAGCAGATTCCGGCCGGCGAGCTTGCCCCGCCGGTCGGAATGCAGCGAATACGCTGGTCAATCCGCGCAGAACCGGTACAATTGCGCGCCGTTCGACCCCGAACGACATGGGTTCCCTCACCCCATCTGACAAAACGGCGAGTCAGCAGACTCGAATCGTAAAAAAGGACAGACCATGACCGTACTTACCTCCGGCATGCAGCGCCGCGCGCTCGCACTGCTGATCAGTTTTCACATTGCCATCATCATCGCCAGCAATTACCTGGTGCAGTTGCCGATCACCCTGTTCGGTTACCACACCACATGGGGCGCCTTCAGCTTTCCGTTCATTTTTCTGGCTACCGATCTGACCGTTCGCCTGCTCGGCAAACAGGTTGCGCGCCGCGTTATTGCGCGCGTCATGCTGCCGGCGCTGGTTGCGTCCTATGTAGTGTCGGTGGTGTTTCAGGAAGGCAGCTACCGTGGTATCGACGCGCTGCTGTCGTTCAACGATTTTGTGCTGCGCATCTCTCTGGCCAGTTTCGTTGCCTACGTGATCGGGCAATTGCTGGATATTCAGGTGTTCGACCGCCTGCGCCGCATCAAGGCCTGGTGGATCGCACCAAGCCTGTCGACCGTGCTGGGTAACCTGGCAGACACCTTCGCCTTCTTCTCGGTCGCCTTCTGGCACAGCAGCAACCCGTTCATGGCCGAGCACTGGGTCGAGATCGCTACCGTCGACTATGCCATCAAACTGCTCATCAGCATGCTGCTGTTCCTGCCGCTTTACGGCGTACTGCTGCGCACCCTGATGAACCGTCTCGGCGGCCCGGCCACCTCGGCCGCCTGAGCGGTATCAGGACAACAGCCCTGATACGCCAAGCAAGAGCCCTGCTGCGGCACCAAGCAGCAGGGTCTGCAGCACCGTCCAGCCCCTCCCAAACAGCAGACCGGCCGCGATCAGCCCGATGCCCAGTGCCAGCCAGTCCGGCCCGGCAGCCTCGGCAGGCATGAAAACGTGCCAGCCGAAGAACAGCGCCAGATTGACGATAACGCCCACAACAGCAGCACTTACGCCAGTCAGGGCGGCAGTCAGACGCAGTTCGCCACGGGTAGCTTCGATCAGCGGCGCACCGCCGAGTACAAACAGAAACGACGGCAGAAAAGTGAACCAGCAGACCAGCAGCGCCGCCAGCATGCCAGCAGCCAGCGCCTGGTCAGCACCTAAAAATGCGCCCTGATAGCCACCAAGAAACGCGACAAACACCACCACCATGATCAAAGGTCCCGGGGTGCTTTCGCCCAGCGCCAGCCCGTCGATCATCTGCAGCGGCGAGAGCCAGCCGTATTGCAGTACAGCCCCCTGATAAACATAGGGCAGCACCGCATAGGCCCCCCCGAAGGTCAGCAAGGCTGCCTTGGTAAAGAACCAGGCCATCTGGGTCAACGGCCCATGCCAGCCTTGCCATAACGTCAGCAGCCCCATCGGCAAGACCCAAAGCGCAGCCCCGATCAGCAAAACTCGAAGCAGGCGCCACGAGCTGAAGCGGGCATGCTCAGGTATCGGACTATGATCATTCAGCAGCGCATCCCTGCCGCCATCAGACGGCGCCCGGGCCGTCGCCGAAGGCGAAAAGGCCAACGGCCGCAATCGCCCGCCCACCGTGCCCGCCACCGCCGCCGCCAGCACGATCAGCGGAAAAGGTAGCTGCAAGGCGAATATCGCTGCGAAAGCGGCCAGCGCAATCGCCCAGAGCCAGCGGTTATGCAACACCCGGCCGCCGACCCGCCAGGCCGCCTGAACAACCACGACCACCACCACCGGCTTGATCGCGTAGAACACCCCTGCAATCAGCGGCACGTCGCCGTAAACCAGATACACCCAGGCCAGCAAGATCAGCAAACCCAGCGATGGCAGAATAAACAGCAGCCCAGCCACCACCCCACCCCAACTGCGATGCAGCAACCAGCCCAGATAAGTCGCCAACTGCTGCGCCTCCGGCCCGGGCAGCAGCATGCAGTAGTTCAGGGCGTGCAAAAAACGCCGCTCGGATAACCAGCGACGCCGGGAAACCAGCTCGTCATGCATCAATGCGATCTGCCCGGCAGGGCCACCGAAACTGATAAACCCCAGCTTCAACCAGAAGCCGAATGCCTCTCGGCGACTCACATCAGACGGGCCCGGAGGCAGGGTTTCAGATGAGGGGGACGTTGCCATGAAATACCTTCTGTAAGGACATCCGTAAGCCTCATGCTGACAGGAGAATATTTCACCCTTGCTGCAGGCCCTGCCAATTCCATATCAGAGCCCTCTGGCGATCAGGCCGGCGCCCCCTGGCGTCCGGCAATCTCGCGCAGCGCCTGAACCAGATACTCCGGTTCCTGTGCCCCGGAAATCAGGTACTGGCCGTTGATCACGAAGGCCGGTACCGAGGAGATACCCGCCTGTTGCCAGTGCGCCTCGTCGGCGCGAACAATGTCGGCGAACCTGTCACTGGCCAGCACCTTCTCGGCCTCTGCCGCATCGAGCCCGGCGGCACGCACGGCATCGAGCAGTACGTCCCTGTTGCTGACGTCCTTTGCCGCTCCGAAGTAGGCGTCGAACAGAGCCTGTTTCATCGCCGTCTGGCGATCATGCTCAGCCGCCCACTTCACCAAGCGGTGACCATCGAAGGTATTGGCGGTGTAGCGTTCCTGCATATGGGTGAAATTCAGCCCGAGACCGGTGGCGATACGAATCATGTCATCCTGCGCCGCCCGCACCTCGGCCTCGCCACGACCGTACTTGCGGCACAGCGCCTCGACAATCGGCATCGGCCGCTGGGCCGGATCGGGATTGAGCTCGAAGGCGTGCCACTCCACCTTTGCTTCCACCTCGCCTTCCAGCGCCGCCAGAGCCTGCTCCAGGCGAGCATAGCCGATGGCGCACCAGGGGCAGGCAATGTCGGAGACGATATCAATGGTCAGGTTCTGCATGGTGTTACTCACGTTTGACTGGGTTTAACGGATGAGACTACACCATATACAGCGGGTTTCATCGGGCATCAGCCACTGCTATAACTGCAAATAATCATCTTGCCGGTATCTGCCATGCTGCAACTGCGCCCCAACTGTGAATGCTGCGACCGCGACCTGCCCGCCGATGCATCCGATGCTCTGATCTGCAGCTTCGAATGCACCTTCTGCCACGACTGCGCGCAGCGCTTCGCAGGCTGCTGTCCGAACTGCGGCGGCAACCTGGTCACCCGCCCGACTCGCCCGGCACATCTGCTTGAACGCTACCCGGCCAGCAGTGACCGGGTGCTCAAGCCACATATCCACTGATGAACGCCGGCGAGCTGCTCTCGCTGTTTCTTGCCCTGACGGTGCTGGCGGCACTGCCCAGCAGCAGTGTGGCGCTGGTCGTTGTGCGCAGCGCCCGCTGCGGCGTTGGCCAGGGTGTTGCGGCAGCAATCGGCATCACCCTCGGCGATTTGCTGCTGGCCGCGCTGGCGCTGGCGGGCTGGCAGGTGGTAATCGACAGCCTGGGAGGGGTGTTCAACCTGCTGCGCTGGCTGGCAGCGGCCTACCTGATCTGGTTTGGCTGGTCCCTGTGGCGTCAACCGCATACAAAGCGGGCACTGCCCGTTTCGACCGGCAGCAGCTGGCACAGTCTGATCGCGGGGTTGCTGCTTACCCTCGGCGATATCAAGGCCCTGATCTTCTACGCCAGCTTCCTGCCCCTGTTTGTAACCACACCACTGTCGCCCGGGGTAGCGCTGCAAGTACTGATCACCACCGCAGTGGCCTTGCTGCTGGTCAAGACACTCTATGCGGTGCTTGGCAGTCGCCTTGCCCTGCCCCGCCAGAGCCGGGGGCTTCAACGTCTGGGGGGCGGGCTGCTGATTGGCTGCGGACTGTATCTGGCGAGCCGTTGACCTACTGACCTGATATCAGGCTGCTGCGTGCCTGCTGCACATTGCCCTGTTCTTCCAGACGACCCGCCGGCCCGCACTGGGCTATAGTAGGCAGTGCGGCGGAGCAGACGCTCCGACAGGCTATCCGACAAAACTTATAACACTGGAGCCACAGCATGAGTGCAGCCATTTTGCTACTGATCGGGCTGGGATTGATGACCCTCGGGTACTTCATCTACTCCCGTTTCATTGCCAACCGGATCTATCGCCTCGACCCGGATTTTCGTACACCAGCGCACGAATTCGAGGATGGCATCGACTTTGTTCCGACCAACCGCTTTGTGCTGTGGGGTCACCATTTCACCTCCGTCGCCGGCGCCGCGCCCATCGTCGGGCCGGCCATTGCAGTCATCTGGGGCTGGCTTCCGGCTTTCATCTGGGTGGTGATGGGCACCATTTTCTTCGCCGGCGTCCACGATATGGGCGCGGTCTGGGCCAGTGTGCGCAACAAGGCCAAATCGGTCGGCTCGCTAACCGGCGACGTAGTGGGCAAGCGTGCCCGCAGCATCTTCATGATCGTGATTTTCCTGGTGCTGCTGATGGTCAACGCCGTCTTTGCGGTGGTCATCGCCAAGCTGATGATGAGCTTCCCGACTGCCGTACTGCCAGTCTGGGGTGCGATTGTCGTCGCATTGATCGTCGGCCAGTTGATCTATCGCCGCATGATCAGCCTGCCGGTAGTATCGGTAGTTGGCGTCGTCGCGCTCTACGCGCTGATCTGGGCCGGCCCGTCGGTGCCGATTCAGATGCCGGCCGAGATTGCGGGACTCTCGGGCAACGCCATCTGGATTCTGCTGCTGTTCCTCTACGCAGGCGTCGCGTCTGTGCTGCCGGTGTGGATGCTGCTGCAACCACGTGATTACATCAACGGCCTGCAGTTGTTCGTCGGCCTGCTGATTCTGTACGGCGCAATCATGCTGCTGAACCCGGCGCTGGTCGCACCGATGATCAACGATGATGTGCCTGCCGGCACCCCCTCGATTGTGCCGCTACTGTTTGTCACCATCGCCTGCGGCGCCATTTCGGGCTTCCACGGTCTGGTGTCTTCCGGCACCACGTCCAAGCAGCTCGACAAGGAAACCGACGCCCGCTTCGTCGGCTACTTCGGTGCCATCGGTGAAGGCTGCCTGTCACTGGCAGCGATTCTGGTTGCCTGTGCCGGCTTTGCCAGCCTGACAGACTGGAAAGCCATGTACAGCGCCTTTGGCCAGGGCGGCGTCACCGCCTTCGTGCAGGGCGGCGCCTACGTCATCCACAACGGTCTGGGCCTGCCCGAAGTGACCGCCGCCACCCTGCTGACCGTAATGGCCGCACTGTTCGCTGGCACTACCATGGACACCGGGCTGCGTCTGCAGCGCTATATCTTCCAGGAATGGGGCGAGATCTATCATCAGGAGTGGATGAAGAAACCGCTGCCCGCCACCCTGCTGGCGATCGGCAGTTGCCTGCTGCTGGCCTTCGGCGCTGGCGGTGCGGACGGCTCCGGCGGCATGATCATCTGGCCGCTGTTCGGCACCACCAACCAGTTGCTCGCCGGCCTGACCCTGCTGGTGATTACGGTGATGCTGGTGCACTACCGCCGCCCCATGTGGTACACCCTGCTGCCGCTGTGCTTCCTGCTGGTGATGACGGTGACCGCGCTGGTGATCCAGCTCAAGACCTTCTACGACCAGCAGAACTACTTCCTGCTTGCGCTGGATATCGTCGTGCTGATTGCCGCCATTCTGGTCGCGCTGGAGTGCGCTGCGGCGCTGAAACGGCACTTGGCACTGGCGGCAGCGGAGCAAGCCGATGGCCGCTGACCGTGGCGAGAAATGGCGCGCCTGGCTGAGTCAGGCGCGCTTCTTCCTGGAAGAGGCCTACAGCTCCCGCTACCGGGGCGCGATTGCCCGCAGCCGGCGTGACCATGATGATCTGTTCATGCTGCTGGTGTTCAGCGAGATGATGGGCGTGCCCAACCCGGCTTCCTACTACACGCTGGAGCTGCAGCCGCTGCTGCTTGAACGCTTCCACGACTGGCACCGGCGCATGGGTATGGAACACTCGCCGCTGGACCATTTCCGCTGCTGCTGACCGGGAGAGTCAATATTTCCACTACCCACCTTGACCTGCTGCAACGCCGCCTGCTGTGGGTTGGCGGCAAGGGCGGCGTCGGCAAAACCACGGTCGCCGCGGCACTGGCCGTACTCGCGGCAAGCCGGGGGCAGCGCTGCCTGATCGTCTCGACTGACCCGGCGCACAGCCTGGGGGATGTGTTCGACCGCCCGCTGGATGATCGCCCCAGACGCCTGCTGCCCAATCTGGACGCGCTGGAAATCGACCCCGATGCCGAGGTGGACGCCCACCTGCAGCGGGTGATTGAGCAAATGCGCAAGCTGGCAGCACCTGAGATGCTGACTGAACTCACCCGGCAAATGCAGCTGACCCGCCATTCACCGGGCACTCAGGAAGCGGCACTGCTCGAGCGCATTGCCAGACTGGTCACCGCACCGCCGGACGACTACGACCTGATTATCTTCGACACTGCCCCGACCGGGCACACCCTGCGCCTGCTCACCCTGCCTGAGGCTATGGCCGCCTGGACCGATGGCCTGCTCAGCCACAACCGCAAGTCCGCCGAGCTGGGCAAGGTGCTGCAGCACCTGACCCCGCGCAGCGGCCGTGATCTCAATAGCCCGTTTGACGACCCCAACGAGGATCCGCTAAGCGGTCTGGATCAGCGCACCCGCAGCGTTGCCGAAGCCCTGCGCAACCGCAGGCGGCTGTTTCACCAGGCCCGCCGCCAGTTGGAGGATCCAGCAACCAGCGGTTTTCTGTTTGTGCTGACAGCCGAGCGGCTACCGATTCTGGAGACGGTACGGGCAGTAGAGAGTCTGCAGCAGGCGCAGATTCCGGTCGCTGCGGCGCTGGTCAACCGGGTCATACCCGACAACGCCGACGGCCACTTCCTGCAACAACGTCGGCTGCAGGAAGCCAGCTACCTGCAGCGCATTGATGGCGAGCTTGGCCACCTGCCGCGTCCGCAACTGCCCTGGCTTGAAACCGACGTGCAGGGCATCGGGATTCTCCAGCAGCTGGCGACACTGCTGGAGCAACAGGGGTTTTGAGCGTCGCTTAGCGCAAGCGCAGGGGCTGACCGGCCGCCTTGCGCTCGGCCTGCCACTGCTCCAGCGTCTGCGCCGCCTCTTCAGCGGAGAGTTGCCCGATGATCTGGAAGTAATCCTGGCGCAGCGGATCAGCCATCACCTCGGAACGGGGCTTGATACGGACCGCGTAGACGGTCTGCAGGTTCTGATGGTCGAATGCACGCCAGGTCTGGGTATCCTTCAGCAGTTGATAGCTGTGCCCTTCCAGCGCACGAATCAGCCCTTCGCTATCAAGCGACCCGCTGCGCGCAACCGCATCAGCCCACTGGTAGACAATGCTGTAAGCCGATGCGGCCGAGCTGGAAGGATAAGTCTGATAGCGCTCGGCAAAGGTACTGACAAATTGCTCACCCCGTTCAAAGCCGAACTCGCGCGGTACATTCCAGGTCCATGGCACCGCACCCAGCACGCCGGCCATGACTGACGGCCCGGCCTGCTCGACCATGCTCAGGGTCAGATTGGGTACCACCACCTGCACGTTCTCGAAGCCGAGCTGACGAACCAGGCCCATCGCCTTGACCATCTGATCACCAAAGAGCACCAGCACCAGCACCTCGGGCTCGGCAGCACGGGCCTGCTGCAGCGCCTCGCGCAGTTCACGCAGCGACGCATTCGGGAACGGTATCCGCACAGCTCCGTGCACCGCCAAATCATCCGTGCCGGTAAAGTGGCGCATCGACTCCTCGGTACTGTGGCCCCAGGTGTAGTCCGCGGTCACGTAGTAGTAGCGCTTGCCGGCGTACTGATCCTGCAATTGTGCCGCCAGTACCCGCGCTGCCATCCAGGCGTTGTAGCTCTCGCGGAACATGTATCGCTGGCCATCGCGCCCAGTGGTGTCGTTGGAATAGGTCAGTGTGCCGAAATACAGCAGGCCACGATCGCGGGCGCGCTTGCCTGCGGCAATGGCCACGGCGCTGCTGGCACCGCCAAACAGCATGCGCGCACCGGCATCGGCCAGTTCGTCAACATTGCGCACAGCCCGCTCGGGATTGGACGCACTGTCGCGCTCCAGCAGCTCCAGTGGACGTCCCAGTACCCCGCCGGCCTGATTAATCTCGTCCAGCGCGAGCATTGCGCCGCGCATCTGCATCAAGCCCTCCTGGGCATACTGGCCGGTGCGTGGCAGATTAAGGCCAATGGCAATCGGCTCGGCCGCGCCGGCAAGGCCGACCCAGAGCATGGCAAGACCAGCCAGGCAGCAACGTACGGGTGAAATAAGATAAGTGGTCATGAGAGGCGTCCTTGAATCAGCGAGAAACTCCGCAAAACGCCGCATCATTCCACAGCAAGATGACATCCCGGCAGTGTCCTTTGGTCGCACCTGTATACATCTGAACACTGGCTGACCAGGCAGCACAATGCTATACAGAGTGTTTTTTGACCAGCATGGAAGGTCACACCATGATGTCAGACAATCAGCTGCTTGCCGACGCCCGCGCCATTTTGGCTGGTGCGCAGAACAAGATTGACCGCTTGTGCTCTATTGATCCGTTCTTTATCGACCTGTCGCTGCGCGAGAATCCGGTTGGCGCCCGGGTTGGTCAGACGCTGCAGGACAAGCTGGCGATCCTGCCAAAGCTGCGCGAATTCGGTTTTCGCAACATTCTGCTGGGCACCCTCGACTACGCCATGCCCGACGAGCTGGAAGTCGACGACGACTTTATGATCTACCTGCGCGACCATCAGGTCGACATGACCGGCTGCTACGCCTTTACCGATCTCGGGCTGGTAAACGACATCGGTGAATTCATGCCCTCGCCGTCGATGCTCAAGTTGCGCGACTACCGCGTGCCCAATACGCTGCACGAGATCTACCTGAGCCGGGACGGCATGGCCGGCCAATACGACTTTGCTACCCTGCGCCGCAGCATTCCCGCCAGCATCGCCTGGCTGCGGCAGAACATCAGTGGCGATGACGGCGGCGCCCCCAGGATCATGATCAACGTCGTCGATGGCTGCGATGCCTTCATCCAGAATCCGGAGGAAACCATCGAGATACTGCAGTTGCTGGCACAGCAGCCGATCTTCGGGCTGAGCATGGAAGATGATCGAGGCACCTACCTGCCGTTCCAGGTTGGCGCCTTTGTCGCCGTCGCTCGCCGCTGTCTGCCTGCGCCACTCAAGTTGCTGGTGCATATTCATGCCGGCGCAGGCGTCGAGAACGCCTCCGTCATCGAGGCCCTGCTCAACGGGGCAGACGGCGCCTGGGGCGGGCTACCCAAACGTGCAGCCATTATCGGCCATGCGTCTCTGGGGGAACTGATTGCGAATCTGGTTCGGGTCGGCAATCGGCACATGGCATCTACCTACCGGCTCGACCGGCTGCTGCCGCTGGCGACCCGCCTGCAGGTACTGGACGAAGAGGAAGCGATACCTGACGACCTGCCAATTCTCGGCAATAACGCCTACCGGCTGCCGCTTAGCTTCTTCCGCCAACGTCCAGACCGCTTCATGGATCTGGTTCCCCAGGCCATCGGTGGCAGCTATGGTTACCGCATCTGCCCGGTTGTCAGCGATGCACCCGTGATTGCCGGGCGCCTGGCAGAGGTCACCGGACAGCCTGCCGACAGCTTCGCCCAGCCTGTTCTGGAGCAAATGATCCGGCTGATGCGCCGCGACTTGCGCTCCGGCCAGCGCATCGTATATGACCAGCCGGCCAAGCTGCTGACGCTGTATCAGCGCGCACGGCAGACTGCAGGCAATACGTCATCAGGGGTAACGCCAAGTGATGGCCAACTGGCATGAAGCATGCTTACATTCAGCACTGAACAAAAAAACGTCAACAGGATACGGGTATGAGCGACATCGCCACCGAGATAGCCCACGACAGCGCGGTCTATAAGACGCTGCTCGAATCAACCAAGGCCATTCCCTGGAAGATCGACTGGAAGACCATGACCTTCGCCTACATCGGCCCGCAGATAGAACACCTGCTGGGCTGGACACAGGACAGCTGGATCAGCGCCGACGACTGGGCCAACCGCATGCATCCGGAGGACCGCGAGTGGGTAGTGAACTTCTGCATCTCCCAGTCCCAGGCCGGAACCGATCACGAAGCCGACTACCGTGCACTCACTGCCGACGGTGAGTACGTGTGGATTCGCGACGTGGTTCATGTAGTACGTGACGAGGATGGCGAGGTTGAGGCCCTCATCGGCTTCATGTTCGACATCAGCGAGCGCAAGAAAACCGAAGAACGCCTGAAAACCCTGCAAAAGGAACTGGAGGAGCTGTCTTTCAAGGATGGCCTGACCGGCGCCGCCAATCGTCGCATGTTCGACTCCATTCTGCAGCTGGAATGGACCAATGCCCGGCGCAACGGCCAGCCGCTGTCGGTCATTCTGCTCGATATCGACTACTTCAAGCAGTACAACGACCACTACGGTCATATCAGCGGCGACGACTGCCTTAAACGGGTTGCCCAGGCATTGAGTGGCGCCGCAGCACGTTCGCGCGATTTCTTTGCCCGCTACGGCGGTGAAGAGTTCGTACTGGTACTGCCGGAGACCGACGCCAAGGCTGCCGAGCGCGTGGCAGAGCGTTGCCGCTCGCTGATTTTCAAGGAGCAGATTCCCCACGCCAACTCGGAGGCGGGCCAGATTCTGACTGTCAGTATGGGCATTGGCACCATTCTGCCTGGTCAGCATGACGACCCACGGGCCTTCCTCGACGCCGTGGATCGCAGCCTGTATCAGGCCAAGCAGCAGGGCCGCAACCGTATCGTCAACGGCGCCTGACTCAGCCCGCCGTTGTCAGCATCGGCTGCACCAGCAGCCACGCCGAGTACAACCCCAGCAGCAGGAAGGCCAGGGCGGTAATGCGGCGGATCAGGGTCAGCGGCAGGCGCTCTGCCGCGACATTACCCAAAATCACCACCGGTACGTTGGCCAGCAGCATGCCAACGGTCGTGCCCAGAACTACCCAGACGTAGGCATCGAATTGCGCAGCCAGCACCACCGTTGCGATCTGGGTCTTGTCACCCATCTCCGCGAGGAAGAAAGCAATGACGGTCGCAACAAACGCGCCATAACGCCCAACCGGTGGCGCGTCGTCTTCATCCAGTTTGTCGGGAATCAACGTCCAGGCGGCAACCGCCAGAAACGACACAGCAAGAATCGCGTGCTGCCAGGTGTCGTTCAGGTAGTCGGCAACCAGTTGGCCGATGGCACCGGCCATCGCGTGATTGGCCACAGTCGCCACCAGAATGCCCCAGATGATTGGCCACGGCCGGCGAAAACGCGCCGCCAGCAGCAGTGCCAGCAGTTGGGTCTTGTCGCCGATCTCAGCCAGCGTGACGATCCCGCTCGATACGAAAAAAGCTTCCACGGAGTTTCCAAAGGAGGGCGGGATTACGGTTCCATTGACACACGACTACCCCCGCCCTCGGCTGGTGGTCGCGTGTCAAAGGTCTCGTCAAACCCGATACCGCATTGAGCGGTGGAGGGTCGCAAACGCCATGATCTGCGGATCAATTATGTTGACGTTTGCCGGTGCAAGCAGGCGCTTGCGCAGAGGCTACTCCCCTAAGACGGGCGCAAATATAACGGCAAAGGCCGGCTGAATCAACCCGGCGCGACCGCCGAGTAGACCTTGAACCGGTTGTTCTCACGCAACACCTGACAGGGCCCAATGTGCTCCTCGATCAGCGGCGGGTAACGCAAAAAGCCGTTGGCAACGATGCGCAACTCTCCTCCCGGCTGCAGGTTACGGGTCACCTGCTCGAAGAAGCGTTCGGCGATGCTGGTGTCCTGACGGATACCGGTATGAAACGGCGGGTTGCTGATAACCGCGGAAAAGCGGCCGTGCACGTCACTCAGCCCGTCAGAGGCATGCACCTCGGCCTCGACACCGTTGAGCGCCAGCGACTGCCGCGCGCAGTAAATGGCTAGCGCATCGATATCGACCAGTTCAAACCGGCAACCCGGGTTACGCCGCGCCATGACCAGCGACAGCACGCCGGAGCCACAGCCAAAATCCAGCACCCGGCCGGCCGGCAGCGGCCGCTGCTCGGCCAGCAACAGCTCGCTGCCCTCGTCCAGCCGGCCATGACTGAACACACCCGGCAGGCTGACCAGTTGCAGCGGCTGATCGTCAAACCTCAACTCGTACTGCTGCCGCCAGTCTTCCAGCAGGAATGGCGCAACCGGCTGATCGACGATCACCCGCCAGAGCTGACAATGCCGCGCCGAATCAAGTTTCTCCGGATGCGCTCCATAGCGGCCCAGCAGTTTTTCCGCCCGGGTAATGCCGCCCTTCTTTTCGCCAACCAGATAGACCGGCTTGCCCTGCGCCAGCAACGGCACCATCTGCGCCAGCGCATACTCGGCGCGCTCGATCGCCTTGGGCATGACCAGAATCGCAGCATCCAGATCATCGACCTGCGGACACAGGTGAGAGAACACCAGCCGCTCTTCCGGCAGCGCGCCAGCCAATCCGCGGCTGCTGGCGTAGTCCCAGCACCAGAGTGTCCAGTCGGCCGACAGGCTGCGGGTCAGGCCGTCCGCCGGCGGATTGACCAGCAGCAGGCGCTGACCGCTGAACAGCTCGGCGCTGCGCTCAAGTATCTGGCTGGTATTGTCCATCGGGCTCTCCGCTGACTGGTGCAAAGGGGCGCATTGTAAGGGATGTGCTGATTTAGTGCGCGGCTCAAGTACCGCGCGGCTTGGCCCGGCGGGTTGGCTCGGCCTGTAACGGGTCATCCGGCCAGTAGTGCTTGGGGTAGCGGCCCTTCATGTCTTTCTTCACCTCGGCATAACTGCCCTGCCAGAAGCCGGCCAGATCCTGGGTCACCTGCACCGGGCGTTGGGCCGGCGACAGCAGATGCAATTTGAGCGCCTGCCGACCGCCGGCGATACGCGGAGTATCGGCACTGCCGAACATCTCCTGCAGACGCACCGCAAGCACCGGCGGCGTCTCGCTGTAGTCGATACGCATCCGTGAGCCGGTCGGCACCGTCCAGTGGGTCGGCGCCTGCTCGTCCAGTTCCTTTGGCAATGGCCAGGGCAGCAGCCCGGCGAGAATATTGCCCAGCTCCAGGTTGGCGAAATGCGCGAGCCGGTTGACCTTGTCCAGATAAGGCGCCAGCCAGTCTTCCAGGGTAGCGAGCAAGGCCTCATCCGACAGGTCCGGCCAGCGGCTATCATTGCCCTTCGCCAGATCCAGCTCACGCAGCAACTGCACCCGCGCCTGCCATTGCCGCTGCTCCGGCTTCCACGGCAGCAGATTGATACCCTGGCGCCGTACCACATCACAGAGTGCGCGCTGGCGTAGTTCCGGTGCCACCTGCGGCAGCGCCTTGCGCTGCCAGATCAGCTCGCCAATGCGCTGCTGCCGCTCGGCCAGCAGGGTTTCACTGCGGCTATCCCACTCCAGGGTGTCGCGCTCACTCAGCAGCGCCGGTTCAACCGCCAGCAGGCGCTCCATATTAAGCTCGGCAGCCACAAAAATCCGCGCCTGACGCTGACCGCCCTGCCCGCCCAAAGCCGCCACCGCCAACCACGCCGATTGCTGCAGTCGGTCGACCTCGGCAAACCCGGCTGAACGGCCATTGGCCAGACGATAGTCGGAGCCGGCCGCGCCACGTCGCTGAGCGATGCGATCCGGGTAGGCCAGCGCCAGCAGCACGCCGTGCCAGTCATCATGCTGCGGGTCGCTGACCCGGTCGCTGGCCGGCAGCCGATTCGACAGTCGCGTCCATTGGTCAACCAGCCGCTTGGCGCGTTGCAGCGCCGCGCGATCAACATCGGCACCCCGCGGATCATCGAACAGTGCCAGCCGCGCACTGAGATCGGCGTTGTCGGCGCGGCGCAGCAGGTCGCGCTCATCAATCACCGCAGCAATACGCGCTGCCAGCTCAGCCAGGCCAAGCCGCCGCCCTTCAACCAGCATATGCGCTAGCCGTGGATGCATCGGCAAGCCAGCCAGCACCCGCCCGTGGTCAGTCAACTGCCAGTTGGCACCGTCGCGCTGCAAGGCACCGAGCCGTTCCAGCAGCTCACGCCCCTGCTCCAGTGCAGCAGCCGGGGGCGGATCCAGCCAGACCAGTTCATCAGGCTGTTGTACGCCCCACTGCGCCAGCTGCAGCGCCAGTGGGGCGAGATCCGCCTGCAGCATCTCGGCATCACGCTGCGCCGCCAGCTGCTCGTGCTGCTGGGCAGACCACAGCCGGTAGCAGACACCGGGTTCCAGACGGCCGGCACGGCCGGCGCGCTGCTCGGCAGCGGCGCGCGATACTCGACGGGTCTGCAATGCGCTCATGCCCGACAGCGGATCAAACGCCGCCTCACGGGACAGGCCGGCATCCACCACCACGCTAATGCCCTCGATGGTCAGACTGGTCTCGGCGATGGCGGTCGCCAGCACGATTTTGCGCTTGCCCGCAGGAGCCGGCGCAATCGCGCGGCGCTGGGCCGCCAGATCCAGATCGCCAAACAGCGGAGTAAGCAGCACGTTCGTCTGGCCGCCCAGCACCTCCTCCAGCCGCGCCAGCACCCGGCGGATCTCGGCCATGCCCGGCAGAAACACCAGCACGCTGCCGCGCTCGTCGTCCAGCGCGCGCAGCACGGTCTGTACCACCTCGGCATCATTCGAGCGTCCCAGGGTTGCCGGTGCGCCGTAACGAATGTCCACCGGATACTGACGGCCCTGACTGGTGATGATCGGCGCGTCGTCCAACAGGCGGCTGACGCCCTCGGCGTCGAGCGTCGCCGACATGACCAGCAGGCGCAGCGGCGGATCGTCGCGCAGGTATTGCTGGGTCTGCACACAGAGAGCCAACCCCAGATCGGCATCCAGGCTGCGCTCGTGGAACTCGTCGAAGATCACCACGCCAACGCCTGGCAGCTCCGGATCGTCCTGCAACATCCGCTGCAGAATCCCTTCGGTGACCACCTCTAAGCGTGTCGCCGCGCTGACCTTGCTTTCCAGCCGGATGCGATAGCCTACCGTCTGCCCCACCGGCTCACCCAGCAGCTCGGCCAGTCGCTCGGCAGCCGCTCTGGCCGCCAGCCGACGCGGCTCCAGCATGATGATCTTCTGCCCGGCCAGCCAGCCGCACTCAAGCAGCGCCAGCGGCACCAGTGAGGTCTTACCGGCACCGGGCGGCGCCTGCAGGACGACCGAATGCTGGCCGGCAAGGGCCTGTTTGAGTTCGGGCAAAATCCGGGAGACGGGCAGATCGTTCATGGCGCCTGAGCTGATTGAGATGAGCCGGCATTATAGCGAGCTCGGGCTTTCCGTCACTCCGGGCGACCGCTATGCTAGTGCGGCTGGTTCAACCCTCTATCGTGAGTCCTGCTCCGTGAATAGCCGTCTCAAATCGCTGTCTGCCGCCATCCTCTGCGGCGCACTGATCACACAACTCAGTGCCTGCGGCACCATCTTCTACCCCGAGCGCCGAGGCCAGATAAGCGGCCAGATTGACCCAGGCGTGGCCATTCTCAATGGTATTGGCCTGCTGATTTTTATCATCCCGGGGCTTATCGCCTTCGGCATCGACTTCACCACCGGCGCCATTTATCTGCCGGGCGGCAAATACAGCGTGGCACCAGAGACATTGCAGCAGGCAGTCGATGCTGATGGCCGGGTCGATACCGCCGCGCTGCAGCACATTCTCAAGCAAGAGCTGGGGAAGGACTTGCCGCTGGCACAGGCCCGCCAGATCAAGGCCGACTCAACCACTCAGTTGGCAAAGTTGCAACTGACGGGGCGTGGCTGATGAGCAAACCGCACGCAATGGGAGAAGAGCGCGCCCGGCTGCTGCGACTGGCTACCCGCGCCTCGGTCGGCGTGGCGCTGGTGCTGATCGCGCTGAAGGCTACCGTTTGGCTGACCACCGGCTCAGTCAGCCTGCTGGCCGGCCTGATCGACTCACTGATGGACGCCGCGGCGTCGACCATCAACCTGTTTGCGGTGGCCTATGCGCTCAAACCCGCCGACAAGGAACACCGTTTCGGCCACGGCAAGGCCGAGGCGCTGGCGGGCCTGGCACAGTCGGCCTTCATCACCGGCTCGGCCGTGCTGGTGTTGCTGCAGGGCATCAACCGCCTGCTTCACCCCGAACCGCTGGAAGCCGCCTGGGCCGGCATTGCCGTCATGGTCTTTTCGATCATCGCAACCCTTGCACTGCTCGCGATCCAGAAGCACGTTATCGCCCGCACCAACTCCACCGCCGTTGGTGCCGACTCACTGCACTACAAGTCTGACCTGCTGCTGAATCTGAGCATCATCGTTGCGCTGCTGCTGGCCCAGTTCGGCATTCAGCGGGCCGACGCGCTATTTGGTCTGGGCATTGCGCTCTTCATTGGCTACGGCGCGGTACGTATCGGACTGGATGCGATTCAGATTCTGATGGACCACGAGCTGCCGGACGAAGTGCGCGCCGAGGCCCTGCGCATTGCCCGAGCGGTGCCGGACGTCATCGACGTACACGAGCTGCGCACCCGCGAGTCCGGCCAGCACTGGTTCATGCAGCTGCATCTTGAGTTACCCGCTACTCTGACTCTGGCCGACGCCCACGCGCGTGGCGAGCAGGTTCGGCTGGCAATTGTCGAGCGCTTCCCGCAGGCCGACGTGCTGGTTCACAAGGATCCGGCGTAGACCACCAGCTGGAAGCTGGAAGCTGGAAGCTGGAAGCTGGAAGCCATAAGTTTGAGCAAGCGGCTGATCTATGGACAAGCCCGCAGCCTTCAGACTGCAAACAAAAAAAGGCGAGCTGCCTGCAGGGCAGCTCGCCTTTTTACGTCCTCCTCCATCCTCTTGGGATGATGCCTTTGCTCCCGTGCCTCGTGGGCTGGGTAACCGACTGGCCTCACACCTTCTGGATGCTGTGGCCCCGTTTCGCCTTGTGGACGAAGCGGTCTGGACGATCGGCTTCGGCTGAATCTGGTGAAAATAATATCCCTATCTTCGGGAAATAAATTACCTGTTTTTGCACATAATCTTGCGACATCAGCAATAATTAACTAAAAATACATAAAAACGCGCAATTGAGAAAATCGCCATGAATAATCTCGACCTGGATCGCTATGATCTGAAGATTCTCGCCGCCCTGCAGCACGATGCCCGCATCAGCAACCAGGAGCTGGCAGAACGGATTGGCCTGTCGCCTTCGCCCTGTTCGCGCCGGGTGAAAGCGCTGGAAGAAAGCGGACTGATTCGGCGCCAGGTAGCGCTGCTGGATCCGGCCAAGCTCGACCTCAAGCTGACAGCCTTCGTGATGATTGGCATGGACCGCCACACCCCGGAGCGCTTCGCCGGTTTCGAGAAAGTCATCAGCCAGTGCCCTGAAGTGCTGGACTGTTGCCTGGTGACCGGAATGGACGCCGACTACCACCTGCGCGTCGTCGTCCCGGACATGGAGCACTACCAGCAACTGCTGCTGGGTACGCTGACCCGTATCGAGGGGGTTTCCAGCGTCCGCTCCAGCTTTGTACTGAATCAGATCATCGCCAGCACCGAACTGCCGCTGAAACATCTGGGTCTGAACTAGCCAGAACCCGACGGGCAGGCAGATCGACTAGCCGGTATACTGCGGCCCCACCTTTTTCTCAACGGAGCCGCTCGTGACCTACGAACAGTTCGAAACCATTGCCATGCCGCTGATGATATTTGGCCTGGTTGCCTTCATGGGTTTTATCGTCTGGGATCTGGCCAAGGAGTCCAAAGCCGGACGCTACGGCACCGCAGTGCTGTTCTTCGCTCTCGGCCTGGGCGTGTTTGCCTTTATCGTCAAGGAAGTGATGATCATGGTGCTGGAGCACTGACCGATTCAGCCGCTCATCTGACCATTATCCCCGCTGCCCCAACATCTGAATCCTGATTCACTACGCAAACAAGAAGTGAATAAGGATTCAGAGTATGGCCTACCGCACCACCGCCAGCCGCATCGAGCGCGATCAGGTACTGCGCGAACATATTCTTGATTGTGCCGTACAGCAGGTCGCCGATGGAGGCTTCTCGTCACTGACAATGAGTACGCTGGCACGCAGCGCAGGCGTCGCCACCGGCAGCCTATACCGCCACTTCGCCGGCAAAGGCGATATGGCTGCCAGCGTCTTTGTCAAGGCAACTCGCCTGGAACTCGACACCCTCAAGCAACAATTCCAGGCCCCCGGTCGCGCCGTTGATCGCCTGCGCAATGGCCTCACCCAGTTTGCCGCCCGCGCCTGGCACAGCCGCCAACTCGCCTACGCACTGATCGCCGAACCTGCTGAAGAAGAGGTCGAAACCCAGCGCCTTTACTACCGTCAGGCCTACGCTAACCTGTACAGCGAACTGATTGCCGAAGGCATAGCCGATGGCAGTTTTCAGGTCGAGAACATCCCCCTCACATCCGCCTGCGTGGTTGGCGCAGTTGCCGAATCACTGGTCGGCCCGTTGTCGCCCCAGGCCCGAGCAGACCGCGAAAGCGGCCTGCCCAGCGAGACGCTGGAAGCCGTCACCCTCGCCATTGTTCGTTTCTGTCTGCGCGCCATCAACGCCAAGGAGGTCCCATGAGTCAGTTGCATCAGTATGCCGAAACCCATGAAGTCACCAATCAAGTGCCACCGCTGGAAGGCCTCAACCTGTACCGCAGCGACCTGCCGCTGCAGGAATGGGTGCGCCGCTACGACGGCGGCTGGGCAGACGAGCAGCTCAGCACCTACGGCCAGCTGGCCGGTGGCGCCTTGATGGAAGCGGGCTTCCTCGCCAACGAGAACAAGCCGGTATTCAGGAGCCACGACCGCTACGGCCACCGCGTGGACATGGTCGACTTTCATCCTGCCTATCACGAACTGATGGCCGCCGGCATCAAGGCCGGGATTACCAGCGCACCCTGGAATGACCCGCGCCCCGGCGCCCAGGTCGCCCGCGCCGCGACCATGTACCTGCACAACCAGGCCGAAGCCGGTACCAGCTGCCCAATGACCATGAGCTTTGCCTGCGTGCCTGCGCTGCGCCTGCAGCCGGACGTCGCCGAGGTCTGGCTGCCGAAGATCCTGTCCGGCCAGTACGACCCGCGCAACCTGCCGATTGCACAGAAGACCGGCGCCACCATCGGCATGGCCATGACCGAGAAACAGGGCGGTACCGATGTGCGCGCCAACACCACCCGCGCCTACCCGGTCGGCGTCGGCGGCCCGGGCCAGGCCTACGAACTGGTAGGCCACAAGTGGTTCTGCTCGGCGCCGATGTGCGACGCCTTCCTCACTCTGGCCTATACCGACAAGGGCCTGAGCTGCTTCCTGCTGCCGCGCCACCGCCCGGACGGCAGTCGCAACGAATTTTACGTGCAGCGCCTGAAGAACAAGCTCGGCAACTGGGCCAACGCCTCCAGTGAAGTCGAATATCGCGGTGCATTGGCCTGGATGATTGGCCCGGAAGGCCGCGGCGTACCGACCATCATCGAGATGGTCTCGCTGACCCGCTTCGACTGCATGATCGGCTCCAGCTCGCTGATGCGTCAGGCGCTGACCCAGGCCGCGCACCACTGTGCCCATCGCACGGTAGGCACCCGGGTGCTGAACGAGCAGCCGCTGATGCAGAACGTGCTGGCCGATCTGGCGCTGGAAAGCGAGGCCGCGCTGGCCCTCACCATGCGCATGGGCAAAGCCATCGACAACGCCCACGATGCGCAGGAGGACAAGTTCGCCCGCCTGGTCACCGCCATCGGCAAATACTGGATCTGCAAACGCGCGCCGGGAATGATCAACGAAGCGCAGGAATGCCTGGGCGGCGCCGGTTACGTTGAAGAAACCATTCTGCCGCGCCTGTACCGCGAAGCGCCGGTCAACTCGATCTGGGAAGGTTCGGGCAACGTGCAGTGTCTGGACGTACTGCGCGCGCTGTCGAAGGAGCCGGGTGTGCTCGATGCGCTGTTCGCCGAACTGGGTGACGGTCACGGCTCCAGCGCGCTCAGGCTGCGCATCGAGCGGATCAAGCAGCAGTTTGCCGATACCGACGACATTCAGTACCGCGCCCGCCAGCTGACCGAAGACGTCGCCATTGCGCTGCAGGCCAAACTGTTGCTCGAAGCAGGCAACAGCACCGTATCCGACGCCTTTATCGCCAGCCGTCTGGGTGAGCATGGCCAAGCCTACGGCACGCTGCCACGCGGCATCGATGTTGAGGCGCTGGTTGCCCGGTCAACCCCATCCGGCCTGTGAGGAATCGACCATGCCAATCGACCAGAGTATTATCCAGGCGCGGGTAGATGCCGGCTTCAAACGGGCCAACTTCATCGCTGATCTCGGTATTCGCCCCACCGCCTGTGGCCCGGGCTGGGTAGAAGCAGAGCTGCCGATTCTGCCAAGGCACTTCCAGCAGGGCGGTTTTGTTCACGCCGGGGTGCAAAGTACCCTGGCCGACCACACCGCCGGTGCTGCGGCGGCAACGCTGCTGGAAGATAACTTCAGCCTGCTGACCATCGAGTTCAAGGTCAACCTGCTGCGTCCGGCGCAATGCGAAACGCTGCTGTGCCGCGCCGAGATACTGAAACCGGGCAAGCAGATCTGTGTCGCAGAGGCCGAGGTGTTTGCCTTGCAGAACGGGGAAAAGCGGCTGTTCAGCAAAACGACTGTCACCCTTGCGGTGCTGCCGGTTGCCGCTACACTGCCGCGCTGACCCAGCCCAGGATAGCCGCAGATGAACCAACGCCCACGTCCATCGAACCGCCCGCGACCACCCGGCAAGCCGCGCCGCAGGCCGGCGGCGCGGCCGGCCAACCCAAAATTGATCGCGTTGAACAAGCCGTTCGATGTGCTGACCCAGTTCACCGACGGTGACGATCGGGCGACACTGGCCGACTTCATCAAGACTCCCGGCGTCTATCCTGCCGGGCGGCTGGACCGCGACAGCGAAGGCCTGCTGCTGCTGACCAACGACGGCCGCCTGCAGGCACGCATCACCGATCCGAAGCACAAGCTGCCGAAGACCTACTGGGTACAGGTGGAAGGCGAACCCAGCGAGGAGCAGTTGGCGCAGCTGCGCGCCGGACCTGAGCTGAACGACGGCCCCACTCGCCCGGCCGAGGTGGAGCAGATTGATGAACCCGCCCTGTGGCCGCGCAACCCTCCGGTACGCTTTCGCAAGAGCGTGCCAACCAGCTGGCTGGCGATCACCATCCGCGAAGGCCGCAACCGCCAGGTCCGGCGCATGACCGCAGCGGTCGGGCTACCCACGCTGCGCCTGGTGCGCGTGCGCATCGGTGACTGGACCCTCGGCGATCTGCAGCCGGGGCAGTGGCGTGAACTGCCAAGCACCGGCTGAAACCCGAACAGCAAGACCCCATCACCTAACGACAACAACAGGATGGATACCCCATGAACATTCCCAAACTGCTCGCGGTCAACGCCCGCAAGTTTCCCGAGGGCGAAGCCCTGATCACCGCAGACTGCCGCCTGAGCTGGTCCGAACTGCATGACCAGAGCCTGCGTCTGGCTGCCCATCTGCACGAGCAGTACCAGATCGGCAGCGGCGACCGCGTCGCACTGTACATGCCCAACAGCTACAGCTGGGTGCTGGGCTACTTTGCCGTTATTAACCTCGGTGCGATTGTCGTTCCGGTCAATGCGCGCCTGACTACTGCCGAGCTGGAATACATCCTCGGCGACTGCGACGCACGTCTGGTCATCGCTCAGGGCGACCACGCCGAGCGCGCCAGCACTCTGGCTCCCTGCCTGCGTCTGGATCAGCCGGGCGCCCAGGTACTGGACATGCAGAGCCGCTGGGACGTCGCCGAGATTCCGGCCGACCAGCCTTGCACCCTGCTCTACACCTCCGGTACCACGGGCAAGCCCAAGGGCGTGCTGTTCCACCACCACGCGCTGCTGACCGTCGCCAACGCCTCGGCGCTGGAAATGAACATGCGCCCGCACAGCCGCATGCTGCACATGATGCCGCTGACCCACTCGGCGCCGCTTAACGTCTTCCTGCTCGGCGGCACCTACGTCGGCGCAGCCCACGTGGTACTGCCCGATTTCCACCCCACGCTGCTGCTGGATACCGTCGAGAAGGAGCGCACCACGCACTTCTTCGGCGCTCCGGTCGCCTTCATGATGACCGCGCAGCAGCCGGATATTGCCGAGCGCGACATCAGCTCCATGCAGTACTGGATCTACGGCGGCGGGCCACTGTCAACCGAGCAGCTGCAACTGATCGCCCAACGGATGAACACCGACCGTCTGTACTGCGTCTACGGCCTCACAGAGGCCGGGCCGAGCGGCACCATCATGCTGCCGGAGGAGCACCCCGGCAAAGCCGGCTCGATCGGCCGCCGCGGCGCGTTGCACACCGAGCTGCGGATGGTCGATGAACAGGGTAACGAGCTTGCTGGCGAATGCACCGGCCAGATCCAGATTCGTACCGAAGGCATGATGCTTGGCTACTGGAACAAGCCGGAAGCGACCGCCGAATGCCTGCACAGCGACGGCTGGCTGGACTCTGGCGATCTCGCCCGCCGCGACGCCGAGGGCTATTACTGGGTGCTTGGGCGCGCCAAGGAGCTGATCATCTCCGGTGGCGTAAACGTCTACCCGCGAGAGATCGAAGTGGCGCTGGAAGCCCACCCGAATATCGTCGAAGTCGCGGTATTTGGCGTACCGCATCCGCAGTGGGGCGAAACCGTCAAGGCGGTCGTCGTGCTGCGCGAGCCGCTCGCCGACCTGCACGCCGAGCTGAGCGCCTATCTGGAACCGCTGCTGGCCGACTACAAGCGCCCACGCCTGTACGGCCAGGCTTCAGCGCTGCCGCGCAATGCCAACGGCAAGGTGATGAAACACCAGCTGTCGTAAACCAAAAAGGGCGCCAATGACGTAATGCTGTCCACTTAAGCTGAGAAATCCAAGGCCCTCGGATTACTCGCTACCGCGCGCTGTAGCAGGGACCTTACGGACACGGCATGCCGTGTCCCTACTACGGAGTTGTGGTTATGGCGTTCGTAGGGACGCGACACGTCGCGTCCACAAGGCTCGGGGAGATGCAACATGCCCAAGCCTGTCCCTGCAGCGGTAGTGTTCGCACCAGCACGACATGCCGTATCCGTCCAGCAAAACGCCTCCCTCAAGGCCGGTACAGCTCATGAAAAAGTCTAACTGAACAGCATTACGCCAATGGCGCCCTTTGATCGGCAGCAACAATCAATAGCGCACGCCAAACAAGCGGAATACAAAGCCCAGCAACCAGGCCGGGCCAATCAGCAGAAACTGCACATCCTTGAAGAACGACGGTTTCTTGCCCTCCACATGATGCCCTATGAACTGACCAATCCAGGCCAGCACAAAGATCCCCAACGACCACCAGAACACGTGAGTCATCAGGCTTAGTCCCAGCAGCATCAGTAAGCTGACCACCAGCATCGCCAGTGCAATCTGCCAGGACAGCAGCACATAGAATACCAATGCTGCAGCTACGGCCCCCATCGCTACCCACGGATGAATAGCCCACAGCATACCGAGCACACTGAACGTAATCAGCGGCACACAGATCCAGTGCGTCAGCTTGTTGAACGGGTTGCGGTGGCTTTCACCGTACTCGTCAAACCATTGGTCAATGGCTTTCATAGGTCACCTTCATTATTGTGCGGTTTTCGTTTATCAAGGCTGCCTTCAAGTGTAGCTATCCATGCTCTCAGCGGCAGTGTCAAAGCGCGCCAGAGTAGCCTTGGCTGGGAACGGAGCGCGGCCACCGGTCGAAGATCTGGTCTCGGCTGCGCGCCTGCAGTGCGAACACCCGCCTAGAGGCGAGACGCCTGCTCACCCCGCCACGCGGGCAAGATGGTATGCTAGCGCGCTGTCATGCCAGCTCGGGGCGCACACCGCGCTGGTCAAACGCCTGTCAGCACGCGGAACAACTTGCCATGACCCAACCCAACCCGTTCAAGCCCGTCGTTCTATGCCTTTCCGGCCATGATCCGAGCGGCGGCGCAGGCCTGCAGGCCGACATTGAGGCACTGATTGCGCAGGGCTGCCACGCGGCGCCAACAGTGACCGCGCTTACCGTGCAGGACACGGTTGATGTCAGCGACTTCCGTGTGCTCGACCGCGAGTGGGTGCTGGCCCAGGCCAACAAGGTCATCAGCGACATGCCGGTTTCGGCGGTGAAACTGGGCATGCTCGGCTCGGTCGAAATGGCCGACACCGTACTGGAATTGATGTTGCGTCTGCCCAATGTGCCGCTGGTCTGCGACCCGGTGCTGCGTGCCGGAGGTGGCGGTTCGCTGGGCAAGGATGATGTTGGGTTTGCCATTCGCGAGCGCCTGTTCCCGGTCGCCGCCATTGCTACCCCGAACCTGCCCGAGGCGCGCATTCTGGCGGAGCTGCCGGACGGCAGCGCCGATGAGTGCGCGGCCAAGCTGCTGCCCCATATTCGCCACCTGCTGATCACCGGCGGTCATGGCGACGAGGCCGAAATCCACAATCGCCTGTACTGCGCCGATGGCAGCCAGCACGACTTCACCTGCCCGCGTCTGCCCGGCAGTTATCACGGTTCCGGCTGCACGCTGGCAAGTACGCTGGCAGGCCGTCTGGCGCTCGGCGAAGAGCTGGTCAGCGCGGTGCGCTCGTCACTCGACTACACCTGGCGCACCCTGCGCGACGCCGAACAGCCTGGCCATGGCCAGTACGTGCCGCGCCGCCTGCCGCTGGACTTCTGCTCGTGAGCGAGCGCGGCCTTTACGCCATTACTGACAGCGCCCTGCTGACAGACGGCAAGCTGCTGCCCTATGTCGAAGCCGCGCTGATCGGCGGCGCCCGCTGGCTGCAGTACCGCGACAAGTCCGGTGATGCCGACAAGCGGCTGGCCGAAGCAAGCCAGCTTGCCGAGCTATGCCGTGCGCATGATTGCCAACTGCTGATCAACGATGATCTGGCGCTGGCCGACCAGCTGGGCGTGGGCCTGCATCTGGGCCAGGAAGACGGCTCCCTGAGTGAGGCACGCCAGCAGCTCGGCCCGCAAGCGCTGATCGGCGGCACCTGCCACGCCAGCCTGCAACTGGCCGAACGCGCGCTGATTGACGGCGCCAGCTATATCGCCTTTGGCCGCTTTTTCAACTCCATGACCAAACCGGGCGCACCGGCAGCAACGCCCGCGCTGCTGCGCGAAGCCCGCCAGCGATTTTCCGTACCCATTGTCGCCATTGGCGGCATCACCCTGGACAACGCGTCGCCCCTGCTTGACGCCGGCGCCGATTATCTGGCCGTGATCAACGGTCTGTTCGGCGCTCCCGACGCTGAGACGGTGCAGCAACGCGCCCGTCAGTTCAGCCAACTCATTCACGCATCCTGAGAGACCTGATCATGTCCCGTTCCGAATCCCTGTTTGCCAGCGCCCAGAAACACATCCCGGGAGGCGTCAATTCACCGGTCCGCGCCTTCAAGAGCGTCGGTGGCACCCCGCTGTTCTTCAAGCACGCCGAGGGCGCCTACGTCATTGATGAAGACGACAAGCGCTATGTCGACTACGTCGGCTCCTGGGGTCCGATGATCCTCGGCCACAGCCACCCAGAGGTGCTGGACGCAGTGCGCAATCAACTGCAGCACGGCCTGTCCTACGGCGCGCCGACTGCGCTGGAGACAGAGATGGCCGAACTGGTCTGCTCGCTGGTACCGTCGATGGATATGGTGCGCATGGTCAGCTCCGGCACCGAAGCGACCATGAGTGCCATCCGCCTGGCCCGTGGCTACACCGGCCGCGACAGCATCATCAAGTTCGAGGGCTGCTACCACGGTCACTCCGACAGCCTGCTGGTCAAGGCCGGTTCCGGCCTGCTGACCCAGGGCGTGCCCAGCTCCGCCGGCGTGCCAGCCGATTTTGCCAAGCACACCCTGACCCTGCCGTTCAACGACATCGAAGCCGTACGCAAGACCCTGGCCGACGTCGGCCAGCAAGTCGCCTGCATCATCGTCGAGCCGGTTGCCGGCAACATGAACTGCGTGCCGCCAGCGCCCGGCTTCCTGCAGGGGCTGCGTGAGGCCTGCGACGAGCACGGCGTGGTGCTGATTTTCGACGAGGTGATGACCGGTTTCCGCGTGGCTCTCGGCGGCGCCCAGGCGCACTACGGCGTCACCCCGGATCTGACCACCTTCGGCAAGATCATCGGCGGCGGCATGCCGGTCGGCTGCTTCGGCGGCAAGCGCGCAGTGATGGAATGCATCGCCCCGCTCGGCCCGGTCTACCAGGCCGGCACCCTGTCCGGTAATCCGCTGGCGATGGCAGCCGGCCTGACCACCCTGCGCCTGATCAAGCGTCCCGGCTTCCATGACGAGGTAAGCGCCTACACCAGCCGCATGCTGGCTGGCCTGCAGGAGCGCGCCGATGCCGCGGGTGTGCCCTTCGTGACCACTCAGGCGGGCGCGATGTTCGGCCTGTACTTCTCCGGCGCCGATGACATCGTCACCTTTGAAGATGTTATGGCCAGCGACGTAGAGCGCTTCAAGAAGTTCTTCCACCTGATGCTCGATGGCGGCGTCTATCTGGCACCCAGTGCCTTCGAGGCCGGCTTTACCTCGATCGCCCACGGCGAAACCGAGCTGAAGCTGACTCTGGATGCGGCCGAGAAGGCCTTCGCCGCGCTATGAGCCAGCTCGCCTACGGCCTGCTGACCCTGCTGCTGATCGCCGCCAGCTTCTGGCTGTGGCGACAGCGCAGGCCGCTGTCTGCCGCGGCTCGAGGGGCCATGACAGCCGCTTTGCTGGGGCTGGGTCTGGCTGCCGCAGCCAGCCTGCTGCTGAGCCTTGGCTCACTCGCAAAGGAGCTGGAACATACCCAGCGCATACTCGGGCTGGCGGCGCAGAACCTCAGCCTGCCGTTACTGGGTCTGGCCGCGTTCTACCTTGGCCGCGGCCTGCAATGGCAGCCGGCAGCCTGGGGCCGCATCCTGCTCGGCCTGATGGCCGCCTTTGAACTGCTGCGCCGGATGGACCAGCTGTTCGGCTACCAGTGGGTGATCAACAGCGCCGCGTTGCTGGTGATGCTCGCTGGTTGCCTTCTGGTCGCACGGCAAGACCGACGACCACTGCCCTTCGTGGCCCTCTGCGCCGTCGGCACGCTGACACCGTTGCTGCAACCGGGCGCAGCTCCCCTGGCTGACCTGTTTGTTCCGGGCGACACACTGCTTCTGCTATTCCCTGCCCTGCTGGGAGCGGCAGTGACAGTTGGCCTGTTGAGTGAACAGGCGCACAATAGATCACAACCTGAACCCGACGATCACCAGCCGAGGCCCTGATCCCGTCATGCAACGCCTGCTTACGCCCGCTGTCCTTACCGGCCTGCTTATGCTGCCGGCGTCCACCCTGCTGGCAGAGTCGGATAACCCGCTACTGATCAGTGCCGACGACCGCTGCGCCTTTGAACGGGTTGACGATGAAAGCCTGCCGCTGGCGCTGGACGCATGCCAGCGCGCGGCCGACGGCGGCGACATGCAGGCACAATTCGAATTGGGCCAGCTGTACTACAAGGGTGAGCGCGTAGAGCGGAACTATGCGACCTCGCTGCAGTGGCTGGAAAAGGCATCAATCCAGGGAGAGCCCAGAGCCCAGTACCTTCTGGGTATGATGCACTTCAACGGCGAAGGCATCCCGCGCAACCTGCCGCAGGCCTACATCATCCTCAAGATGGCTGCCGTCAACGGCAACGATGACGCCATGGATGCTGCTGACCTGGTCGCACAAGAGATGGACGCACAGGAAGTTCAGGTGGCCAACCACGTGCTCGGCACCCTGTTCCGGGACTATCTGGCGCAGATTCGCGAGGAACAGCTCAGTGGCACGATGGCGCCGGGCGTTCCCGACGAGCTGCCCGGCGATACCGGCCAGGCGGATCAGGAACTCCAGCAGCCTTGAGGCTGCTGCATGAGTCTGTCAGCTGTCGTTACGCGGCGGCATCGGGAAATGCATGATGTTGCTGCCGCCCTGGGCGTCAGTGATTTTTGGCGTGCCGACGCGTTCAACTTCGTCAATACGAATGATCGAGTGCACGGGAATGAAGCTGCGCTTGACCCCTTCAAACTGATTCTTCAGTTTCTCTTCGGCCGGATCGACCAGCATCTGTGACCGCTCGCCGAAGATCAGCTCTTCAATTTCCATGAACCCCCACAGCTCGCTCTGAAAGATCTGCTGGGCGTAAAGCTCGAACACCTGTCCCTGGTTCTGGAAGATGACCCGGAAAACCGGTTGCTTTTCTTTGCTCATGACGGGTTGATCAACACCTTGAAAAACGTGGAAGGACACCGTGGCATCAGCCGCTCGGCGGGCGCGCATCATAGCACAGGGGGCGGCAGAAGCAGATGTGTGTATAATCGCCCCTTTTCCCAGCTAGCCCCCAGCACAATCCCATGGCCAAGAAACTCTTTATTCAGACCCACGGTTGCCAGATGAACGAGTATGACAGCTCGCGCATGGCAGACCTGCTCGGCGAACATCAGGCAATGGAGCTGACCGACAACCCCGATGAGGCGGATGTCATCCTGCTCAACACCTGCTCGATCCGTGAAAAAGCTCAGGAAAAGGTTTTCTCCGAGCTGGGCCGCTGGCGCCCGCTTAAAGAGAAGAACCCGGAGCTGATCATCGGCGTTGGCGGCTGCGTCGCCAGCCAGGAAGGTACCGCCATCCGCGATCGCGCCTCCTACGTTGACGTCGTCTTCGGCCCGCAGACTCTGCACCGCCTGCCTGAGATGATCAACGCCGCGCGCACCACCCAGCAGCCGCAGGTGGATGTCAGCTTCCCCGAGATCGAGAAGTTCGACGCCCTGCCCGAGCCGCGCGTAGACGGCCCGACGGCCTTCGTATCGATCATGGAAGGCTGCAGCAAGTACTGCAGCTTCTGCGTGGTGCCCTACACCCGTGGCGAGGAAGTCAGCCGCCCACTGGCCGACGTGCTGGCCGAGATCGTTCACCTGGCCGAGAACGGCGTCAAGGAAGTCACCCTGCTGGGTCAGAACGTCAATGGCTACCGTTTTGACGGTACCGACTTTGCCGACCTGCTGCACGCCGTGGCGGCGATCGACGGGATTGAGCGCATTCGCTACACCACCAGCCACCCGCTGGAATTTTCCGACGCCATCATTCAGGCCCACGCCGAGATTCCGAAACTGGTGAAGTACCTGCATCTGCCGGTGCAATCGGGTTCCGACCGGGTACTGGCGGCGATGAAGCGCAACCACACCGCGCTGGAATACAAGTCGCGCATCCGCAAGCTGAAAGCCGCGGTGCCGGATATTATCCTCAGCTCGGACTTCATTATCGGCTTCCCGGGTGAAACCGACCGTGATTTCGAGCAGACCATGAAACTGGTTGAGGACGTCGGCTTCGATTTCTCCTACTCGTTCATCTATAGCGCCCGTCCCGGCACGCCGGCGGCCGATCTGAATGATGACACGCCAATGGAGACCAAGAAGCAGCGCCTGCAGATTCTTCAGGCACGCCTGAACCAGCAGGGCTTCGAGAACAGCCGCCGCATGGTCGGCACTACCCAGCGCATTCTGGTCAGCGACTTCTCGAAGAAGGACCCGGGCATGCTGCAGGGCCGCACCGAGCACAACCGGGTGGTCAATTTCCGCTGCGACAACCCCGGCCTGATCGGCCAGTTCGTCGACGTCCGGATCGAAGAAGCGCTGCCGCACTCACTGCGCGGGACCCTGATCAGCAACACGGCACACTGAGCAGGTGTGCCCCGCCCCCGCTGCAAAACCGCCACCGTTGTGCTGATAACCCAGTGACAGGTATGGATAGGCGGGTCTTTGCAGCGGGATATTTGCGCGCTATCCTGTGCGCTTCTCAGTGCCATATGGCGACCAACGGACCATTTTGAACGCGCCCCAGCATATCCATCGCTTCAGTATCGAACCTGTCGACCCCCGCCGCTTCGCCAGCCTTTGCGGCCAGTTCGATGAAAATCTCCGCCTGATCGAACAACGCCTCGGCATCGAAGTCCGCAACCGCGGCAACCACTTCGAGCTGATTGGCGACGATTCCCTGACCCGCTCTGCCGAAGCCGTGCTGCGTCAGCTGTATCGCGAAACCCGCAATACCGATGACCTGAGCCCGGATACCGTGCACCTGTATCTGCAGGAATCGGGACTGGAAAGCCTGGGCGAAAGCCTCAGCAATGGTGAAGACCACAAGCCGGTAATCCTGCGCACGCGCAAGATGAGCATCCAGCCGCGCGGCCCGAATCAGCAGAAGTACGTGCGCTCGATTCTGGAGCATGACATCAACTTCGGCATCGGCCCGGCCGGCACCGGCAAGACCTATCTGGCGGTGGCCTGCGCGGTCGATGCACTGGAGCGCGAGCAGATTCGGCGCATCCTGCTGGTACGTCCGGCGGTAGAAGCCGGCGAGAAGCTGGGTTTTTTGCCCGGTGACCTGGCGCAGAAAATCGACCCCTACCTGCGCCCGCTCTACGACGCCCTGTACGAGATGCTCGGGTTTGAGCAGGTTGCCAAGCTGATCGAAAAGCAGGTGATCGAGATCGCGCCGCTGGCGTACATGCGTGGCCGTACCCTGAACAACAGCTTCATCATTCTCGACGAGTCGCAGAACACCACACTGGAACAGATGAAGATGTTCCTGACCCGTATCGGCTTCGGCTCGACCGCGGTGATCACCGGCGACATTACCCAGGTCGACCTGCCCCGCGGCACCCGCTCGGGCCTGGCCCACGTCACCGAAGTGCTGAAAGATGTCAAGGGCATTGGCTTCACCCACTTCGAGTCCAAGGACGTGGTGCGCCACCCGCTGGTCCAGCGTATCGTCGAGGCCTACGACCGCTTCGACGCGCTGCAGGAAGCAGCCCGCAAGGAGCGCCGCAATGAGCATTGAGCTCGACATTCAGCGCGCCTCCAGCGCACCCGATCAGCCCGACGACGACAGCTTCATACGCTGGGTCGGGCTGGCCCTGGGTACCGGCACCGACCGAGAACTGACCATCCGTCTGGTGGACGCCGATGAGGGCCGCCAGCTGAACAGCACCTATCGCGGCAAGGACTACGCCACCAACGTATTGTCCTTTCCTGCCGACCTGCCCCCCGAACTTGACCTGCCGTTGCTTGGCGACCTGGTGATCTGCGCCCCCGTAGTCGCCCGTGAAGCTGACGAGCAGGGCAAACCCCTGCTCGCGCACTGGGCGCACATGGTCATCCACGGCTGCCTGCACCTGCTCGGCTACGATCACATCGAAGACGCCGATGCAGAAGAGATGGAAGCCCTGGAACGGGAATTGCTGGCAGAACTCGGCATAGCCGACCCCTACCTTGAAGATGATGAGTAAGGACCAATGAGCGAAGATCGATCGACCAACGGGCATAAGTCGTGGCTGGATAAACTGGTCCAGGCTTTTGTCCATGAACCCAAGAACCGCCAGGAACTGCTCGAGCTGCTGCGCGAGGCGCACAGTAACGAGGTTCTGGATATCGAGGCCCTGTCGATCATCGAAGGTGCGCTCCAGGTGTCGGACATGCAGGTCCGCGACATTATGGTGCCGCGCTCGCAGATGACTACCATCAAGGCAAGCCACAGTCCGCGCGAATTTCTGCCCGCAGTGATCGAAGCCGCCCACTCGCGCTTTCCGGTCATCGGCGAGAACGTCGATGATGTGCTCGGCATTCTGCTCGCCAAGGACCTGCTGCCGCTGCTGCTGGAAGAGAACACCGAGCGCTTCAACATCAAGGACATCCTGCGTTCCGCGACCTTTGTACCGGAATCCAAGCGTCTCAACGTGCTGCTCAAGGAGTTCCGTGCCACCCGCAATCACATGGCCATTGTCATCGATGAATACGGCGGCGTATCCGGCCTGGTAACCATCGAAGACGTGCTGGAGCAGATCGTCGGCGACATCGAAGACGAGCATGATGTTGACGAGGACAGCCAGATCAAACCGCTGCCCAGTGGTGATTATCTGGTCAAGGGCCTGACCCCCATCGAGGAGTTCAACGAACACTTCGAAACCGAGTTCTCCGACGAAGAGTTCGATACCGTTGGCGGGCTGGTCATGAACGCCTTCGGCCATCTGCCCAAACGCAATGAAGTGGTCGAGCTGGACGGTTTCCGGGTTCGCGTGCTGAACGCCGACAGCCGCCGGGTTCATCTGCTGCGCGTCACCCTGGTCAACCGCTAGCCGGCACCGATAAGGACATCTCCATGCATGCCCTGCTCAGCCGCCTGCGCGGCCCCGGCCTTGTCGGCCACCTGATCGCGCTGGTCGCCGGCGCGCTCAGCACCCTCTCCTTTGCCCCCTACAACATCTGGCCGCTGGGCATGCTCTCGGTGGCCCTGCTGTATCAGGGGTTGAAGGACGTCACGCCAAAGCAGGCCGCCCTGCGCGGTGGCGCCTGGGGGCTGGGGCTGTTCGTCTCCGGCGTTTCCTGGATCTATATCAGCATCCACGTCCACGGCAATGCCTCACCGCCGCTGGCCGCCTTGCTGACCGGCGGACTGGAACTGGGACTGGCTTGCTTCTTTGCACTGATGGCCTGGCTGTGGGTGCGTTTTCTGCGCCCGCAGGGCCCGTGGCTCGCCAGCCTGTGTTTCGCCCTGCTGTGGTTTGCCCAGGAAATGTTCCGCAGCTGGTTCCTCACAGGCTTCCCCTGGCTCTATCACGGCTATGCGCACACCCACAGCGCGCTGGCCGGCTGGGCGCCGATTGGCGGCGTCTGGCTGCTCGGCGTGATATCAGTGCTGAGCGCCTGCCTGTTGACCGAGTGGCGTCTGCTGCGACGCCCGCTGCAGGCGGCGGCCGTTGCTGCCCTGGTCGGCTTGTTCTGGGGCGGCGGCCTGCTGCTGCAATACGTCGACTGGACCCGGCCAGTCGGCAAGCGCCTGAGCGTCAATCTGGTGCAGGCCAACATCGAGCAGGCCAACAAGTGGGACCCGGCCTACATTACCCACACACTGGAACTGTACCGTGACCTGACCTACGCCCAACCGCCAACCGATCTGGTGGTCTGGCCGGAAACCGCGGTACCGGTCCTGCAGAGCCAATCGCTGTACTTCGTCGATGGCATCGCCGCCAATCTGGCGCAACAAGGCCGCACCCTCATCACCGGCATCCCGGTCGATACCCACGATGAGCATGGCATGCGCATCTACAATGGCATCATGGTTGGTGGCAGCGAGCCCCGCAGCCAGTACCTGAAACAGAAGCTGGTACCCTTTGGCGAGTACGTGCCACTGGAAAGCCTGCTGCGCGGCCTGATCGACTTTTTCAACCTGCCGATGTCCAGCTTCAGTCGCGGCCCGGCCGATCAGCCGCCGCTGCAGGCCGCCGGTTACCAACTGGCTCCACTGATCTGCTACGAAGCGGTCTACCCCGATTTTGCCGCCAAGCTCGCCGCCCGGAGCGACCTGTTGATCACTATCAGCAACGACAGCTGGTTCGGCTCTTCCATCGGCCCGCTCCAGCACCTGCAGATGGCGCAGATGCGCGCTATCGAAAGCCAGCGCTGGATGATCCGTGCGACCAATAATGGCGTGACCGCGCTGATCGATCCGCGCGGCATCATTCGCCAGCGGATTGCGCAGTTTCAGCAGGAGGTATTGATCGGCGAGGTGCAGCCCATGCAAGGGCAAACGCCCTATCTGCGCTGGCGCAGTTGGCCGCTGATCGTTATGGCACTAGCAATACTGCTGCCCGTTGCCTGGCGCCGGCGTCACGCCCGGTAGCGGCGTGCGAGTGGAGATGGCGACCAGAATCTGCTGCAGCAGCGCCATCTCCTCGGGGCTCAGCCCCTGCAGCTCGAGTTCACTCGGCAATTCCGGATAGCCACTGAGCCATTGCCGGGTGTGCGCCATATCCAGCGCCTGGTCCAGCCGTCTCAACAGACGACCATAGGCACTGTCCTGTGGCTGTCGAGCCACCACCGAAGGCAATCCGCCACACATCTCGCACCCTCCCGCAGTAGCCTGGAGCAAGCCCCGGTGACCTGCCTTCCCACCTAGAGAATAGACCCACCGACCGGGTGTCTACCGAGCCGGCGACGAATGGCATGTGACTACCTGATGAGCGCCGGGTGGTGTATCCTGCCCCATTACTTTTTCACGTCACCACGAGTCACCAGACCCCACGCCATGCAAGAACAGTATTTACCGAGTGAGATTGAAGCCGCTGCCCAGACCGACTGGGACAATGCCAACGCATTCAAGGTCAGCGAAACCCCCGACCAGGCCACCTACTACTGCCTGTCGATGTTTCCCTACCCGAGCGGCAAGCTACACATGGGGCATGTGCGCAACTACACCATCGGTGACGTGATCGCCCGCTACCAGCGCATGCAGGGCAAGAACGTACTGCAGCCCATGGGCTGGGACGCCTTCGGCATGCCGGCGGAAAACGCAGCGATGAACAATAAAGTCGCTCCGGCTGCCTGGACCTACTCCAACATCGATTACATGCGTACCCAACTGAAAAGCCTGGGCCTGGCAATCGACTGGTCGCGCGAGATTGCCACCTGCAAGCCGGATTACTACCGCTGGGAGCAATGGCTGTTCACCCGCCTGTTCGAGAAGGGCATCATCTACCGCAAGAACGGTACCGTGAACTGGGACCCGGTCGACCAGACTGTTCTGGCCAACGAGCAGGTAATCGACGGCAAGGGCTGGCGCAGCGGCGCCGTGATCGAGAAGCGCGAGATCCCGATGTACTACTTCGCGATCACCAACTACGCGGAGGAGCTGCTGAGCTCACTCGATGAGCTGACCGGCTGGCCCGAACAGGTCAAGACCATGCAGCGCAACTGGATCGGTAAGTCGGTCGGCATGGAAGTCCAGTTCCCGTACGACACCGCCAGCATCGGCCACGACGGCACCCTGAAGGTCTTTACCACACGCCCGGACACCCTGATGGGCGCGACCTACGTTGCTGTTGCCGCCGAGCACCCGCTGGCCACCCAGGCCGCGCAGAACAACCCCGAACTGCAAGCGTTCATCGACGAGTGCAAGCGTGGCGGTGTGGCCGAGGCCGACATCGCTACCCAGGAAAAGAAAGGCCTGCCGACCCCGCTGTACGTACTGCACCCGCTGACCGGCGAGAAGCTGCCGGTATGGGTCGCTAATTACGTGCTCATGGGGTATGGCGAAGGCGCGGTCATGGCCGTACCGGCGCATGATGAGCGCGACTTTGCCTTTGCCAGCAAATATCGCCTGCCGATCAAGCCGGTGATCCGCACTTCGGCCGGCGACGAAACACCCGAGCCGTGGCAGGACGCCTACGCCGAGAAGGGCGAGCTGATCAACTCAGAAGAATTCGACGGCCTGGACTACGACAGCGCCTTTACCGCCATTGGTGAAGTACTGAAGCAGAAAGACCTGGGCGAGCCACGCACCCAGTTCCGCCTGCGCGACTGGGGTATCAGCCGTCAGCGCTACTGGGGCTGCCCGATTCCGATTATTCACTGCGACAGCTGTGGTGACGTACCGGTACCGGATGACCAGTTGCCGGTCGTACTGCCCGAAGACGTGATCCCCGATGGCGCCGGCAGCCCGCTGGCCAAGATGCCCGAATTTTATGAGTGCAGCTGTCCGAAGTGTGGCGCCGCCGCCAAGCGCGAAACAGACACCATGGATACCTTCGTCGAAAGCTCCTGGTACTACGCCCGCTACGCCAGCCCGCAATATGACAAGGGCATGGTCGACCCGGCTGCGGCCAATCACTGGCTGCCGGTGGACCAGTACATCGGCGGGATCGAACACGCCATTTTGCACCTGCTCTACGCGCGTTTCTTCCACAAGCTGATGCGCGACGAGGGCCTGGTCAACAGCAACGAGCCGTTCAAGAACCTGCTGACCCAGGGCATGGTCCTGGCCGACACCTACTACCGCCTTGAAACCAACGGCAGCAAGACCTGGTACAACCCGGCCGATGTGGATGTCGAGCGCGACGCCAAGGGCAAGATTGTTGCTGCCACCCTGCGCAGCGACGGCCAGCCGGTCGAGATCGGCGGCACCGAGAAGATGTCCAAGTCGAAGAACAACGGCGTTGACCCGCAGGCCATGATCGACCAGTACGGAGCCGACACCTGCCGCCTGTTCATGATGTTCGCCTCACCGCCGGACATGAGCCTGGAGTGGTCCGACTCCGGCGTTGAAGGCGCCCAGCGCTTCCTGCGCCGCGTCTGGCGCCTGAGCCAGCAGCACCATGCCAGGGGCCCGGCCGCAAACGCCGACCTCGGCAGCCTGAGCGACGAGCAGAAAGCCGTGCGCCGCGCCATCCATCTGGCCATCAAGCAGGCCAGCCAGGATATCGGCCAGCACCACAAGTTCAATACCGCCATCGCCGCCGTGATGACCCTGATGAACGTGCTGGAAAAGGCACCGCAGGACGCCGAGCAGGACCGCGCCCTGATGCAGGAGGGCCTGGAAACCGTCGCCCTGCTACTGGCGCCCATCGCCCCGCACATCTGCCACAGTCTCTGGCAGGCATTGGGTCACAGCGACGCGATCATCGACGCGCGCTGGCCGAGCGTCGACGAGAGCGCGTTGGTACAGGACAGCCTGCAACTGGTTATTCAGGTCAACGGCAAGCTGCGCGGTCACATTGAAGTCGCCGCCGACGCCAGCCGCGAGCTGATTGAAGCCACCGCGCGGGAAAACGAGAATGTGCTGCGCTTTACCGAGGGCCTGACCATCCGCAAGGTGATCGTCGTCCCGGGCAAGCTGGTCAACATTGTCGCCAACTGATTTTGCAACGGAGAGCCAAGATGTCACTGACCACCCCCCGCCTGCTGCTCAGCTGCGCCGTTCTCGGCGCCACCCTGCTCGCCTCCGGCTGCGGGTTTCACCTGCGCGGCACCGGTGTCGACAGCGTCGAGCTGACCCAACTCGATGTAACGGCGCAAAACCGCTACGGCCGAACCTATCAGCAAGTGCTTGAGGCACTGGAAGTGGACGGGGTCCAGGTCACGCCGACCGCAGCCTACCGGCTGCAACTGCTGAACGAAGGTCAGGAGCGCAGAGCAGTAAGCTATACCAGCAGCTCGACTCCGGCAGAATACGAGCTGACCAGCAACCTGACCTTCCAGATCGCCGACCGTCAGGGTCGCCCGCTGATCGGTCCGGAAACCCTGGCCACACGCCGTATTTACGTCAACGACAAGGACAACATCATCGGTACCACCGAGGAAGAGGAGCTGCTGCGCCGGGAAATGCGTCAGGACCTCACTCGCCAATTGCTGTTCCGTCTCTCCAGTATCAGCGAAGGCGACCTTTCCAGCCGCGAATCGCGTCTCGACCAGCAGGGCAACTGAGCAGGTAATGAAGCTCAACGCCCCCCAGCTGGGCAAGCAGCTCAGGGACGAGCTGGGCGCCGTCTACGTTGTCAGCGGTGATGATCCGCTGCTCTGTGGCGAGGCCTGCGACCTGATTCGCCAGGCCTGCCGCAACGCCGGCAGCGAGGAGCGCCAGGTTTTTGATGTGGACCGCAGCTTCGACTGGTCCCAGCTGTACGAAGCCAGCCACAGCCTCTCGCTGTTTGCCCAGAAGCGCTTGCTCGAACTGCGCATTCCCTCGGGCAAACCGGGTGACGCCGGAGCAAAGGCGTTACTGGCCTATCTGGAACAACCGGCCGAAGACACTACCCTGCTGATCAGTCTGCCCAAGCTCGATGGCACGACCCAGCGCAGCAAGTGGGCAAAAACCCTGATCGAACACGCTGACAGCCGGTTCGTCCAGATCTGGCCGATTGAGCCTGCCCAATTACCCAACTGGATTCGCGAGCGCCTGCTTGCCGCCGGCCTGCAGGCTGGCCCCGAGGCGATCGACCTGCTCTGCGCGCGGGTGGAAGGCAATCTGCTGGCGGCAGCGCAGGAAATCGAGAAGCTGAAACTCTACTGCCCGCAGGGCCAGCTGACCCTGGAGACGGTGCAGCAGGTTGTTGCCGACAGCGCCCGCTTCGACGTTTTCAACCTCAGCGACGCCATGCTGCAGGGGCAGCCGGAACATGCCCTGCGCATGCTTCATGGCCTGCGCGGCGAAGGGGTCGAGGCTCCGGTGATTCTCTGGGCTGTGAGCCGTGAACTGCGGGCCCTGGCCGATATGGCACAGCAGCACAGCCGCGGTATTCCGCTGGACAAGGTATTCGCCAGCCAGCGTCCGCCGGTCTGGGATAAGCGCAAACCCTTGCTCCGCGCGGCACTGCAACGCCATCCGGCGATGGCCTGGGAACGCTGGCTGGGTGATGCCCAAACCGTGGACGAGCAGATCAAGGGCCAGGCACCGGGTTCGCCTTGGGATGGCCTGGCACGGATTCTGGTCGAGGCCTCGGGCGCGCGTCTGGCGCTCTGAGTCAGGGGCGGTCAGCGCAGCAGCAGCAACGGGCACTCGGCATGGCGGAGCATGGACGTGGTCGTGCTGCCGACCAGAAACCGGCGAATGGGCGAATGGCCGTAGGCCCCCATGACGATCAGATCCATTGCCTGCTCGCGCTGACAGGCCAAAAGTATCGAGTCCACCTCTGCGCCAGCGCGGATCTCGGCCGTTGCCGTGACGCCTGCCTGCTGCAGCTGCAAGCGGGCGGACTCAAGAGCCTCCCGCGCGTCAGCAGTATCGGCACCGACCATCAGCAGGTGCATCGCCAGACCGGCCAACAAGGGACTCTGCAACAGCAGGTCCAGTCCCTTGCGAACACTTGGGCTGTTATCGAAGGCCACCAGCACGCGCTGCGGCGAGCGGAATACGCCGGTAGAGACCAGTACCGGCCGATGCATGGTGCGAATTACGCTTTCCAGCTGACTGCCAACCTGGCTCGCTGCCGAGCCGCCGGCTTCACCCTGTCGCCCAACCACCAGCAACCGGATATAGCTTTCCAGCTCCTGCAGGGTGTCGACCAGGCGCCCGCGGCGCTGCCGCAGAGTGGGTTCTGCCACTCCGTCTGCGCGCACCCGGGCTGTCGCAGCATCGAGCATCAGCTTGCCCTGTTCGCGCAGCAGGCGTGCTCGTCGTTCGTCCAGCTCCGCCAGCTCGCTCAGCAGATGCTCGCGACTACCCAGTCCGATGCTGCCGGACAGGTCGGCAGGCGATGCGCCGACGCTGGGCTCCAATACATGCAGCAAGGTCAGCGGCGCGGACAGGCGCAAGCTGGCCCAGGCGGCATAATCGCAGACCGCCTCGCTGGATGCGGAGCCATCGATGCAGGCCAGTACCTGTGGTTCGTTCATCATGCTCTCCGTTGCTTTCAGTGACCGCCGATGTGGTCTACCGCATCAGGTTTGTCATGCACGCCAAACCGATCCACAATCGTGGCGCTGGCCTCATTCAGGCCGATGACCTCAACCGCTGTACCCTCCCGGCGGAACTTGATGACGACCTTGTCCAGTGCACCCACGGCGGTGATATCCCAGAAGTGGGCGCGACTCAGGTCAATCACCACCCTATCAAGCGCTTCCCTGAAATCAAAGCCCGCAGCAAACTTGTCCGCAGAACTGAAAAACACCTGGCCCACCACCTCGTAGCGACGCTCTTCGCCATCGGCGCTCAGCACGCTGCCGATATGCAGGTAATGACCAATCTTGTTGGCGAAAAACATAGCCGCCAGCAGCACGCCGACAAACACGCCATAGGCCAGGTTATGGGTCGCCACCACCACTGATACGGTGGCCAGCATGACCAGGTTGGTCGACAACGGGTGGTGACGCAGGTTGCGGATCGAGTCCCAGCTGAAGGTACCGATCGACACCATGATCATCACCGCCACCAGCGCCGCCATGGGAATCTGACCAACCCAGTCGCTGGCGAACACCACCAGCACCAGCAGCACGATGCCTGCAACCAAACAGGACAGTCGAGTACGACCACCGGACTTCACATTGATCACCGACTGACCGATCATGGCGCATCCCGCCATGCCGCCAAGCAGGCCCGATGCGATATTCGCTACCCCCTGGCCCTTGCACTCACGGTTCTTGTCGCTACTGGTATCGGTCAGATCGTCGACAATCGTGGCAGTCATCATCGACTCAAGCAGCCCAACCACCGCCATCGCGGCAGAGTACGGCAGAATGATCATCAGCGTATCGAGGTTGAGTGGCACGTCCGGCCAGAGGAAGACCGGCAGGGTATCGGGCAGCTCGCCCATATCGCTGACAGTGCGAATATCCAGCCCGAGATAGATCGATACCGCAGTCAGCAACAAAATGCAAACCAGCGGCGAGGGAATCACCTTGCCGACGCGCGGCAGCAGCGGGAACAGGTAGATAACCCCGAGGCCCGCAGCGGTCATGGCATAGACGTGCCAGGTACCCCCCGTCAGTTCCGGCAACTGAGCCATGAAAATCAGAATGGCCAGCGCGTTGACGAAACCGGTGACCACCGAGCGCGACACAAACCGCATCAGCGACCCGAGCCGCAGATAGCCGGCGCCGATCTGCAACACCCCGCACAGCAACGAAGCCGCCAGCAGATACTCAAGGCCGTGATCCTTGACCAGTGTCACCATCAGCAGAGCCATCGCGCCGGTAGCTGCCGAAATCATGCCCGGACGACCACCGGTGAACGCAATAACCACCGCAATGCAGAACGAGGCGTACAAGCCAACCTTGGGGTCGACACCAGCGATGATGGAAAAAGCGATGGCCTCTGGAATCAGCGCCAATGCAACAACCAACCCGGACAGCAGATCGCCGCGCACATTGGAGAACCACTCATTGCGGACGGTTTCTATTAGATTCATAGGAATTACTTGCCTGTCAAAAACAGCGAAAACACGACATGACCACAAGACAGCCATGCAAGAAAAGGTGCGCGAGCGCGCACAAGGTCAGCAGCGCGGAGGCTGGCCGGGGAGCAAAACTATGGTGGCGTAACGCCGTTACGTAGCAACATGAGCATATCGGGGCGGATTCCATTCAAGGCCGCGAACTTTACCACACCCTGCCGAACGAAGTCATTTTCAGCCCTTGCCGAGTAACGCGGCACCTGTCATTGTCAGGCTCTGCAGCCGGAACCTTTCCCCGGAGACAACCTCCAAAGCCTCAAGAACGGGGCTCCAGCGGCACCCGTAAGCTCCAAAATAAGACCCTAGGGAACCTGCATGCCCACACCCCTCAGCCGCAAGGCCCGCCTCCATCTGATCACCTCGTGCAGCCTTATCTGGCTCACCGCCTGCGCAGACGCACCCAGCGCCGCGCTCGCGCAAGCGGCACCGACCCAGCCGCCCGCCGCAGCCGTTGCGCCGGCAGCGGTGCCGGCACAAGCGCCCAAACCGCAGACCTTCGCCCAATGGCGAGACAGCTTTCGCCAGGAGGCACTGGACAAGGGTATCGACGCCGAACTCTTTGACCGCGCCTTTGCAGGCGTCACCCCGGATGAAGATGTCATCAGGGCGGACCGCAGCCAGCCCGAGTTCTCCCGGCCAGTGTGGGCCTATCTCGACAGCGCCATGTCCAGCCAGCGGGTATCGACCGGCCGCAGTCGCCTGGCCGCCGAACGCGAGACGCTGAATGCCATCGAACAGCGCTACGGGGTAGACCGGCACATTCTGGCCGCCATCTGGGGGCTGGAGAGCAACTACGGCCAGAACATGGGCAACCGCCCGGTTATTCGCTCGTTGGCCACCCTGGCCCACGAGGGCCGACGCCCGCGCTTTGCCCACGATCAGTTACTGGCAGCTCTGGATATCCTGCAGCACCGCGACATCGAACCGGCAGGCATGCTTGGGTCATGGGCAGGTGCCATGGGGCAGACCCAGTTTATTCCCACCACATACAACCAGTACGCTGTGGATTTCGATGGCAATGGCAAACGTGATATCTGGAACTCACCAGCCGACGCCTTGGCCTCGGCTGCGCATTACCTGCAGCAATCCGGCTGGCGCACCGGCCACTCTTGGGGCCAGGAAGTGTTGCTGCCAGCCAACTTCGATTATGCCCAGGCCGACCCGGCGGTGAAGAAGACCGTTGCAGAATGGCAAGCGCTGGGCGTCACCGCCCCCGGAGGCCAGCGCCTTGCCGATAATCTGGCCGACCAGCGCGCCGCGCTGCTGCTGCCCGCAGGTCATCGTGGCCCCGCCTTCCTGCTGCTGCATAACTTCAGCACCATCATGCGCTACAACAACTCGTCGAGTTATGCGCTGGCCATCGGCCTGCTGTCCGAGCGGTTTCAGGGTGGCGGACGGATCGTCGCCGACTGGCCGACCGATGACCGCCCACTGTCACGCACTGAGCGCATCGAACTGCAGACCCTGCTGACCGAGAAAAGCCTGGAGCCGGGCGGCATAGACGGCATTATCGGCGCCAATACCCGGCGCGCCATTCGCAGCTTCCAGCAGCAACAGGGCTGGCCGGCAGACGGTTACGCCTCGGTCGAGCTGCTCGAGGCGCTGCGCCGGCCATGATCATCAGCGCGCAGCTCAGCGCTGCGCGCGCTTGCGCCACTGTGGTAGAATTTGCGACGGCCACAAGCCGACCCGTGCCTCCTTCAGCACCCTACGGAGCCTCTACCAGGAGCCCTGCCGATCATGTCCGACACCCCGCAGAAGTCCGTTGCCAGCGGCGAAAAGTTTCGCAACGCCCAGGGCATTGCCGCCATCAAGGATGGCCAGAAACGTCGCGCCAACGCCGAACCCCAGGTGTTTTCGCCAAAGCCCAAGTGGCTGCGGGTCAAGGCACCCGGCGGTGACCGTTTTGAGGCAGTCAAACGTAATGTCAGCGAACATCGCCTGAGCACGGTCTGCCAGGAATCCCATTGCCCCAATATGGGCGAATGCTGGTCCAACGGCACCGCCACCATCATGCTCATGGGATCGGTCTGCACCCGCGCCTGCCGTTTCTGCGCGGTGGACACCGGCAACCCGAACGGCTGGCTGGACAAGGAAGAGCCGGAGAACACCGCGAAATCCGTCGAGCTAATGGCCCTGCGCTATATCGTGCTGACCTCGGTCGACCGGGACGATCTGGACGACGGCGGCGCTGCCCATTACGCCGCCTGCGTCCGCGCGATCAAGGCACGTACGCCCCAGGTGGTCGTCGAGGCCCTTACGCCTGACTTTGACGGCGAGCTGAGCGCGATTGAAGCGGTCGTTGATTCAGGTCTGGAAGTCTTCGCCCAGAACGTGGAAACCGTCGAACGCCTGACCCACGAGGTACGCGACCCGCGCGCCGGATACCGCAAGACGCTGAACGTACTGGCCCACGCCAAGAAGCACCGGCCGCAGGTGTTGACCAAAACCAGCCTGATGGTTGGACTGGGTGAGACCGACGACGAAATCCTGCAAACCTTCAGGGATCTGCGCGAAATCGGCGTGGATATCGTTACCCTTGGCCAGTACCTGCAGCCGACCCGCAATCACTTGGCGGTACAACGCTGGGTCAGCCCTGAAGAGTTCAACCGCTATCGCGAGATCGGTCTGGAGATGGGCTTCATGGAAGTGGCCGCCGGCCCGCTGGTGCGCTCCAGCTACCGAGCCGACCGGGTATTCGAGAAAAACAACCTGGGCCTGGCAGCGCCCGCTCCGGTACCGGGCCAGGCAGTCGATGCCAGCCTGATTCCGACCCTGAATCTGAGCTGAAACCGAGTCGGGCGCAGACGCGCCCGAACAACTCTACTCTGCGATGTATCCAAGGCGCTTGCGCAGCGCGGCTGCCAGTTGCTCCTCGACCAGAAGCATATCTACCGGCCCCTCGACGTGCTCAGCCAGCTGGGTCATGCGCAGACCGGCGTAGCCGCACGGGTTGATCCGCCGAAACGGCTCGAGATCCATATCCAGATTCAGTGCCAACCCGTGGAACGAACAGCCGCGGCGTACCCGCAGCCCCAGCGAGGCAATCTTGTCCGCACCAACATAAACACCCGGCGCATCAGCACGCGGCGCCGCTTCGACGCCATGCAGGGCCAGCACATCGACCAGGCTCTGCTCCATAGCAGTCACAAGGTCACGCACGCCCAGATTCTTGCGGCGCAGATCCAGCATCAGATAGGCCACCAGCTGCCCCGGGCCATGATAGGTCACCTGACCACCACGCTCTACCTTGATGACCGGGATATCACCGGGCGCCAGGACGTGTTCAGCCTTGCCCGCCTGCCCCTGGGTAAATACCCGGGGGTGCTGCAGCAGCCAGATTTCGTCGGGAGTATCGGCGCCACGCTCCTCGGTAAGCCGGCGCATGGCTTCAAGGGTGGGCTGGTAGTCCACCAGCCCGAGGCGGCGAATGACCAGCCCGGAGGGACCTGCCATCAAAGCACCATATGCACGCGACCGGTGGCCTTGAGGTCACGATGCAATGCTTCGAGCTGCTCCTGACCAGTGGCTGTGATGACCACCCGCAGTGACAGAAAACGACCGTTCTTGCTGTCCTTGATCTCGACCGTGGTGGTATCGATGCCGGGGGCGTGTTTCTCCACCACTTCGCAGATCACCTCGGCAAAGTCGTCACCAGCAGTCCCGATCACCTTGATCGGGTACTGACAGGGAAATTCGATTTTTGGAGCCTGAGGCTCAGTTACATCGGCCATATGCGGCCTCCTCAATCAAACAGGCCGTAGAAGAACAGACGAATACTGTCCCACAGACGACCAAACAAACCGCCCTCTTCAACCGCGGTGAGTGCAACCAGAGGCGCCTTGTGGACAACCTCTTCGCCGAGCTTCACCTCGACTTCACCCAACACGTCTCCCACCTGAATGGGGGCAATGAGCGGCTTATTCAAGCTCAGGCTGGCCTCCAGCTTGTCTGACTGGCCCTTCGGCAGCGTCAGCATCAGACCGTCCTGCAGCCCCAGCTGCACGGAGCTCTGCGCGCCTTTCCAGACCCGTTCATCGGCCAGAACCTGACCCGGCTGATAGAAGGTTTTGGTTTCAAAGAAGCGGAAGCCCCAGGTAAGCAACTTTTGTGTTTCTGCGGCCCGGGCAGCTTCACTGGTGGTGCCCATGACCACCGAGATCAGACGCATGTCATCGCGCTTGGCCGACGCCACCAGGCAGAAACCCGCCTCGTCGGTGTGACCGGTCTTCAGGCCATCTACCGTGCTGTCGCGCCAGAGCATCAGGTTACGGTTGGGCTGACGGATATCGTTCCAGACGAACTCCTTCTCACCATAGATCGCATAGTGGGATTTCGGATCATCCCGAATGATCGCCTGCGCAAGAATCGCGAGGTCCCGGGCCGAGGCATAGTGATCCTCGGCCGGCCAGCCGGTCGCGTTGACGAAGTGCGTGTTGGTCATGCCAAGCCGCTGCGCCTGCGCATTCATCAGGTCGGCAAAGGCATCCTCGCTGCCGGCAACGTGCTCGGCCAGAGCGATACTGGCATCATTACCGGACTGGATAATGACGCCGCGCAGCAGGTCGATCACCGATACCTCGGTACCGACGCGGATGAACATTTTGGACCCACCCATGCGCCAGGCCTTCTCGCTGACCAGCACCGGATCATTCTCGCCGATCTGGCCACGCTTGATTTCCTGACTGACGATATAGCTGGTCATCATCTTGGTCAGGCTGGCCGGCGGCAGGGGGTTATCGGCATTATGCTCCACCAGCACGGCGCCACTGTTGGCATCAATCAGCAGATAGCTTGTCGCCGCCAGCTCCGGCGCAGTCGGCACGATCGGCGCAGCCGCCGACGGCGCATTCAGGGTCGGGCGGGCCGGCGTCTGTGCCTGAGCGGTCAGCGTCAGAGCCGCGACGGAGGTAATCAGCAGGGTCGAAATCAGTTTTTTCAACATGGTGCTCACAATCAATGGTGGGTTGCGTTTACGCGGGTACTAAAATCAGTTGGAAGTGACCAATGCGGGCGTACCCAGGTTGGCTACGCGCAGGGTTTCCATCATCCGTCGAGCCTCGTCCTGAGTATTCAGCGGCCCCACCCTGACACGATGCAGGGTACGGGAATCAATCTGTACCGGGCTGACCCGGACATTGTTGCCAACCAGACCCATCACGCGCTGACGCAGCGCCTGTGCGGCCTGATCGGATGAAAATGCACCGACCTGAAGATAATAACCCCCGGCCTGCACGTTCTCGACCGGCTCTGGCGGCAACGCGGCCATGACCGGTGCCGCGGCAACGGCCTCTCGGGTCACCAGATAGTCAGGGTTGTTCTGTTGCCGCCAGGCCACCGGATCAATGCCTTCGACCCGCACCCTGGCCGTACCCTGATCAGCGAACCCCAGTTTTTTTGCTGCGGCGAAGGAAAGGTCGATAATCCGGTCCGAATAGAAGGGCCCACGGTCATTGACCCGGACAATCACCTTGCGCTGATTATCAAGGTTGGTGACCTGAACGTAGGTCGGCAATGGCAAGGTCTTGTGTGCGGCAGACATCCCATACAAGTCGTATACCTCGCCATTGGCGGTGTGCTGACCGTGGAACTTGGTGCCGTACCAGGACGCCGTGCCCTCCTCCCGATAGCTGCGGCCGTCCTGCATCGGATGGTAACGCTGGCCAAGGACCGTGTAGGGCGACGCCTTGAATGCCCCGGTGTGCGGCGTCGGCACCGCATCCGGAATCAGCGATACATCCTGCATATAGCTGGGCGGCCCGTCACGCAGCGGCCGGCTGTCGGCCGGCGCGCCCGCAGCGGCGCCAGGGCTGGTCGAGGGTCCGCTTTGCGGATTGGATGAGCAGGCAGCGAGCGCGACCAGACCGCCGAGCAGCACATAACGCATGGATGACAGGACATTCAGCATCATTCGGGCCTGGCCTCACGTAACAGGTCTGCGAGTTGATGTACCACCATGGCATACATGACGCTGCGATTGTAGCGGGTGATGACGTACAGGTTGTTCAGACCCACCCAGTACTGCATTCGTTCCCCGGCGTCGAACTCGAAAGCCATGACCTGCTCATCGTCTGCCAGGGTGGCCTGCGGTGTCCAGCCCAGCGCCTTGAGTTCGCCAACACTCTGCCGTGCTTCCAGGCCCTTGGGCTCGGTCAACCCGTCCCGGTAGCGGTCTCCGCTGACCTGTGCCTCGATGGCGACCCGGGCACCGTGAGTCCAGCCGTGCTGGTGGAAATAGTTGGCAACACTGCCGATCGCATCAACCGGGTTGTTCCAGATATCAACCTTGCCGTCGCCATCAAAGTCGACGGCATAGGCCTGGTAGCTGGACGGAATGAACTGGCCGAAGCCCATCGCACCCGCGTACGACCCCTTGAGGGTCAGCGGGTCGATCTGCTGTTCGCGGGTCAGCACCATATAGCTCATCAACTGCTTGCGGAAAAAGTCGGCACGCGGCGGGTAGTCGAACCCCAGGGTCGCGAGCGCATCGAGGACGCGATACGAGCCCATGTTGCGGCCGTAGAAGGTCTCGACGCCGATGATAGCCAGAATCACCTCCGGCTCTACACCGTACTCCCGCTCGGCCCGCGCGAGCGTATCGGCATGTTCTGCCCAGAACGCCAGCCCGCGCTCGATGCGCTGATCGGTAATGAAGATCGCGCGGTACTCATGCCAGGGTTTGACCCGCTCGGCCGGACGCGAGATTGCCTTGATGATGTTGTCCTGGTGCACCGCCTGATCCAGCAGCGCCTGCACGTGCTCGGCACTGAAGCCGTGCTCACTCTGCATCTGCCGCACAAAATCCGGTACACCCGGATGATCAGGGCCATAGTCCCCCGCCTGCACAGCAACAGCGCCAGTGGCAAGCAGCGCGGCAGCCAGCGCCGTGGAGCAGGTACGCAACGCCGCGCCCATACGGGCACGCCGGAAAAACGAAGATACGATCAATTTTGTGCCATCCATTTCTTGTGCGTCTGGATCGACATGAGGATTCCGAATCCGAGTAACAGGGTCACCAGCGAGGTTCCCCCGTAGCTGATAAACGGCAGCGGCACCCCCACCACCGGCAGCAGGCCGCTGACCATGCCGATGTTGACGAAGACATATACGAAAAAGGTCAACGTAATACTGCCCGCCAGCAGTTTGCAGAAAGCATCCTGGGCTTGCAACGTGATCACCATGCCACGGGCGATAACCAGCAGATACACCCCCAGCAGCAGGCAGACACCCACCATGCCGAACTCCTCGGCCAGCACCGCAATGATGAAGTCGGTATGCCCTTCTGGCAGAAAATCGAGATGAGACTGGGTGCCCTGCAGCCAGCCTTTGCCGAACACCCCGCCCGAGCCAATGGCCGCCTTGGACTGGATGATGTTCCAGCCGGAACCCAGCGGATCACTCTCCGGGTTAAGGAAGGTCAGCACGCGCTGCTTCTGGTAGCCGTGCATGACGAAGTACCACATACCGGCCGCCGCCGGAGCCAGCGCCAGCAGGGCGCCGATGATGTAGCGCCAGCGCAGGCCGGCCAGCAACAGCGCAAAAATGCCGGATGCGGCGATGAGCAAAGAGGTACCGAGATCAGGCTGTTTGAGAATCAGCAAGGTCGGCACAAAGATGATCGTCAGGGTGACCACCACCTGCTTGAAGCTCGGCGGCAGATTACGCCGTCCGAGGTACCAGGCGACGCTCATCGGCATGACCAGCTTCATGATTTCCGACGGTTGGAAACGTGTCACCCCGGGAATCGTCAACCAGCGCTGCGCGCCCTTTGCCTCGGTACCCACCAGCAGTACGGCCAGCAACAGCAGCGCACCGCCAATGTAGGCAACCGGCACCCAGCGCTGCATAAAACGCGGCTGAAACTGCGCCACTACGATCATCGCCGAGATACCTACTGCGAAGTACGCCATCTGTCGCACTACCATCGGCATGCTCTTGCCACTGGCGGAATAGAGAACAAAGGCATCCACCGTTGCCAGCGCAAGAATAAGCAGCAACAGCCAGGGATCGACGTGAATACGCATCCAGATCGACTCGCGCCGCCGAAGACCGTGACTGGAAACCGGAATCGACTTCATTGTCCATTCTCCCGAGATTCGGCGTGCCCTTGCTGCTGCTCGGCCTCAAGGCGCGGCACTACCCAGGCGTCAAACACAGCCCTCACCACAGGACCGGCAACCCGGCCGCCACCCTCACCATTCTCGACCAGGGCAGCCACCGCGATCATGGGATTTTCGGTCGGTGCAAAACCGACAAACAGGGCATGGTCGCGATGTCGCTCACGCAGCGCCGCGGAGTCGTACCGCTCACCCTGGGCAATCGCAACCACCTGCGCAGTACCGCTCTTGCCTGCCATGTTGTAGGTCGCGCCTGCGGCTGCAGCCCTCGCAGTTCCATGGGGCGACTGCATGACATCCTGCATGGCCTGGGTAATGAAATCCCAGTCTGCGGGGTTGCGCAGCTGAATATTCGGCGGGGTCTCGGATTCGTCCGGCAGCACGCCTTCGGCGTTCTTCAACAGCCGCGGGCGGTGCCAGACACCGCGACTGGCAATCAATGCAGTGGACTGGGCCAGCTGCAGCGGAGTAGCCAGCATGTACCCTTGGCCAATGCCGGCAATCAGGGTTTCCCCCGGATACCAGGGCTGGCGGTACTTGGTGCGCTTCCAGCTACTGGACGGCATGAGCCCGGCAGCCTCTTCGTACATGTCGATCGATACACGCTGACCGATCCCGAACTGACTCATGAAATCGTGCATCCGATCAATGCCCAGCTTGTTGGCCAGATCGTAAAAGTAGGTATCGTTGGAACGGGCAATGGCATAGGACATATCAACCCAGCCGTCCCCTGAGCGATTCCAGTTGCGGTATTTGTGGCTGACATTGGGCAGTTGATAAAAGCCAGGGTCATAGACCCGGCTGGTACGGGTTACCACGCCCGCATCCAGACCCGCCAGCGCAACAATCGGCTTGATCGTCGAGCCCGGCGGATACTGGCCCCGCAGCACCCGGTTAAACAGCGGCTGGTCGAGCGAATCACGCAAGGCGCCGTAATCGGCATAGCTGATGCCGGTCACGAACAGATTGGGGTCAAAACCGGGCTTGCTGACAAAGGCCAGCACCCCGCCGGTGGCAGGGTCGATAGCCACTACCGCGCCACGCCGATCACCCAGCGCCTCCTCTGCCACCTGCTGAAGCTTGACGTCCAGCTCCAGGGTCAGATCGCGGCCGGGAATCGGATCGGTACGATTGAGCACCCGCAGCACGCGGCCGCGGGCATTGGTTTCCACTTCCTCATAGCCGACGGTGCCGTGCAGCAGCTGCTCGTAATACCGTTCGATACCGGTTTTGCCGATGTAGTGGGTGCCGGCATAGGCGACCGGATCAATTGACTTGAGCTCCTGCTCGTTGATACGCCCAACATAACCCAGAGCATGGGCAAAGTGATCGGCGAAGGGGTAATAACGCACGAAGCTCGCCTGAACGTCGACACCGGGCAGGCGGAACTGGTTGATCGCAATACGCGCAATCTGTTCCTGGGTCAGCTCGAACATCACCGGCACCGACTCGAACGGGCGACGTGCCTGAGATAGCCGGCGTTCTGCCTGCGCGGCGTCCTCCTCGCTGAGTTCGAGCAGGGACTTGAGCAGCTCGAAGGTGGCCGGCAGATCCTCAACCCGGTCACGGGTAATGGTCAGACTGAAGCTGGGCCGATTCTCCGCCAGCACCACGCCGTTACGGTCGTAGATACGACCGCGAGTCGGCGGAATGGGCTGAACATGGACCCGGTTGTTCTCGGACAGCGTCGAGTGATACTCGTACTGGGTCACCTGCAGGTAATACATCCGCGCAACCAGCGCGCCAACCAGCCCCAGAATGAACACCGCAGCCAGAATCAGGCGACGCTGGACGATACGGGCATCATGGTTATGGTCTTTCAGGTGAATCGGCTTGGCCATGAATCACTTGTGATAGGGATGACGATTGAGAATGGTCCAGGCCCGGTACAGCTGCTCCGCCAGCAGGATACGCACCAACGGATGCGGCAACGTCAGCGGCGACAGCGACCAGCGCTGATCGCTGCGCACCGCGACCTCCTCGGCCAGCCCTTCGGGGCCACCTACCATGAGGTTCACGTTGCGCGCGTCCAGCCGCCAGCTTTCCAACTGCTCGGCCAGCGTTTCGGTAGACCAGGCGCGACCATTGACCTCCAGAGTCACGATCCGTTCCCCCGGTTGCACTGCAGCCAGCATCTGCTCGCCCTCACGGCGCATCAGGCGCGCCACGTCGGCATTCTTGCCGCGGGTCGTCAACGGGATCTCGACCAGCTCCAGAGGCAAGTCAGGCGGCATGCGCTTGGCGTACTCCTGATAGCCGTCCTCGACCCAGCGCGGCATGCGTGAGGCCACGCTGATCAGGCGAAGGCGCAAGGTCGCTTACTCCGTCGGCTGGTGCTGTGCCCGACGCGATTCAGCGCTCTGCCACAGGCGCTCAAGGTCATAGAACTCGCGGGTAGCCGGCTGCATGATGTGCACGACCACATCGGCCAGATCGACCAGCACCCACTCGCCAGACTCCTTGCCCTCCACGCCCATCGGTTGACGGCCGGCATCCTTGGCCTTCTCCACGACGTTGTCTGCCAGCGCCTTGACCTGACGGTTGGAGCTGCCGCTGGCGATAATCATGTAGTCGGTAACGCTGGTGTGTTCGCGCACATCGATCTTGACGATGTCCTTGGCCTTCAGCTCTTCGAGCGCGTCGACCACCAACTGAACCAGTTCTTCAATCTGCATGTAGATTTTCAATCCTTAGTAGAGGGCCGATACAGCCCTTCGTTTTCAATATAGTCAAGCACCGCATCCGGCAACAGAAAACGCGGCGACGCGCCGCTGCCTACCAACGTGCGAATATGGGTTGCCGAGATTGCCAGCGGCGTCTGCGACAGGCAGATGATCTGCCCGTGGCTGCGCTCGGGCTGGTCTGAGCTGCGCGCAGCCAGCAAATCCTTGAGCACCTCCGGCACTTCGAGGTCGTAATCAGGGCGCTGCAGCACAACCAGATTGGCCAACTCCAGCAGCGACTCCCAGCGGTGCCAACTCGGCAGCCCGCAGAAGGCATCCCAGCCCAGCACCATGAACAGAGCCACGTCCGATCCCAGTTCCTGGCGCAGCGATTCCAGTGTTTCTACCGTATAGGACGGGCGTTCACGCTGCAGCTCCCGATCATCCACCTGCAGGCCGCCACCCTGCCCCAGCGCCAGCTCCACCATCCGCAATCGCTGTGCAGCTGTGGCTCCCGGCATTCCGCGGTGCGGTGGACGCGCACTTGGGATCAGCCTCAGCTCATCCAGCTGCAGCTGCTCGCACACTTCAACCGCACTGCGCAAATGCCCGAAATGCACCGGATCAAAGGTGCCGCCAAGCAGGCCGACACGGCGCATCAATAACGGCTCACTGACGGATATGGCCGTCACCGAACACCACGTACTTCTCGCTGGTCAACCCTTCCAGGCCAACCGGACCGCGAGCGTGAATCTTGTCGGTGGAAATACCGATCTCCGCACCCAGACCATACTCGAAGCCGTCGGCAAAGCGGGTCGAGGCGTTGATCATCACCGAACTGGAATCCACTTCGGCAATGAACCGACGGGCACGGGTGTAATCTTCCGAGACCATCGCATCGGTGTGCTGCGAACTGTAGATGTTGATGTGCTCAATCGCGGCGTCCATGTCGGCAACGATGCGGATCGACAGAATCGGCGCCAGATACTCGGTCGACCAGTCCTCCTCGGTCGCTGCGACCACCTCCGGCAGCAACGCACAGGTCGCCGCACAGCCGCGCAGCTCAACGCCCTTGGCGGCATAGAGCGGGGCAACACGCTTGAGGAACGGCTCGGCGACGGCTTGGTTAACCAGCAGCGTCTCCATCGCGTTACAAACGCCATAGCGGTGGGTCTTGGCATTGATGACGATAGCCTCGGCCTTGTCGAAATCGGCGCGGTCATCGACATAGACGTGGCAGATGCCGTCCAGGTGCTTGATCACCGGCACACGCGCGTCCTTGCTGATGCGCTCGATCAGGCCCTTGCCGCCGCGCGGCACGATCACGTCAACGTATTCGGGCATGGTGATCAACGCACCCACGGCGGCGCGATCGGTGGTTTCCACCACCTGCACGACCTCGTTGGGCAGACCCGCTGCCGCCAGCCCTTCACGCAGGCACTCGGCGATCGCTCGGTTGGAATGGATGGACTCGGAACCACCACGCAGAATGCAGGCATTGCCGGACTTGAGGCACAGACTGGCAGCCTCGACGGTCACGTTCGGACGCGACTCATAGATGATGCCGATCACACCGAGCGGCACGCGCATCTTGCCAACCTGGATGCCCGAAGGCAGAAACTTCATGTCGCGAATGGCGCCCACCGGGTCGGGAAGTGCCGCCACCTGGCGCAAGCCTTCGACCATAGCGGCCAGACGGGCCGGCGTGAGCGCCAGACGGTCGAGCATCGCCTCATCAAGGCCGTTGTCGCGGCCGGCCTGCAGGTCCAGCTCATTGGCTGCAACCAGACGCTCGGCGGCCGCTTCAATCGCCTCGGCGGTAGCCAGCAGGGCAGCATTCTTGACGGCGGTCGGGGTGCGGGCAATCACGCGCGAGGCCTTGCGGGCCTTCTGCCCCAGCTCGGTCATGTATACCGCTACCTGTTCAACGCTCATGCTGTCACCTGCCCCTGTCTGGCCAAATGCGGCATTATAGCGGGCTCGCCATTGGCTTGACAGCGCCGCCTGCGGTCGCTGTGCAATTCAATGTGTCATCCAACCCCTGCTACCATGACCCCATGCCCGATACCCGCACCAGCACAGCCTCCCCGACCCCGTTGCCAGAGCGTTTCTTTCAGCGAGACGCCCGCGAGCTGGCGGTTGCGCTACTGGGCAAAGTGATTCGCCGGCGGCTCGGCGACCAGTGGCTGGCCGCCCGCATCATCGAGACCGAGGCGTACCTGCTGGAAGAGCGTGGCAGCCACGCGTCGCTGGGGTTCACCCAGGCCCGGCGCGCCCTGTTCATGGACCCTGGCACCATTTACATGTACTACGCCCGTGGCGGCGACTCGATGAATTGCAGCGCGCTGGGCGAAGGCTGCGGCGTACTGCTCAAATCAGCGCATCCGGTCGTCGACGCCATCAGCCCGCCAAGCAGCCTCACGCGCATGCAACAACTCAACCCACAGCGCAACGGCCAGCCACGCCAGCCCGAGCGCCTGTGCGCCGGACAGACGCTGCTGTGTCGCTCGCTGGCCATTCGGGTACCGGAATGGAACGCCCGCAGGTTCGATGCAGACTGGCTGCTGATTGAGGATGACGGCTACCGCCCCGAGCAGGTGATTCAGGCTCCTCGCCTCGGCATTCCGAGCGGCCGCGATGAACATCTGCCGTATCGCTGGGTAGACGCTGCCTATGCCCCGCACTGCACTCGCAACCCGCTGGGGCGCAGCCGACTGCCCGGCCGCGACTATCGGATGCTGGATCATGCACAGGCTCAGGCCAGCGCCAGCAAAGGGGATGTGACATGCTGAGTTCCCTCACAGACTGGCTGTCAAACCACCAGCAGTGGCTCGGCATTGCCATTTTCCTGGTCTCGCTCACCGAATCGCTGGCGGTAGCCGGACTGGTGGTGCCGGGCGTCTTCCTGCTGTTCGCCATTTCCGCACTGGCAGCGGGCGCCGGCGTATCACTGACCGAGGCCGTCATCTGGGCCTTTGCCGGAGCCGTGCTGGGCGACTTGCTCAGCTTTGCCCTGGGCCGCTGGTTTCATCAGGACATTCGCCGCCTCCCGCTGTTCCGGCGCAATCCGCAGTGGATTGACCAGGGGGAGCGCTTTTTCCGCCGCTACGGCTGGCTGAGCGTGGTACTTGGCCGCTTTATCGGCCCGCTGCGCCCGATCATCCCGATGATCGCCGGCATGTTCGACATGCCTGCCTGGCGCTTTATCGCCATCAACGTTCTTTCGGCTCTGGCTTGGGCGCCTGCTTACCTTATTCCCGGCTACACCGCAGGGCAGGCAGCAAGCTGGGCCGTCCCCCCACTGTTCTGGGGCCAGGCGCTGAACCTGGCCGCCGGCGCCGCGATTGTGCTGGGCGGTAGCCTTTACCTGTTGCGCTGGCAGCGCCGCTGGAGCCCGCTGGCAGCTGCCGGCCTGTGCCTGCTGGCACTGCTGGTGCTGATCCTGCAGCAGCACACACTGGATGTATTCAGCGCCACTCTGGTTGCCAGCCGGGAGCACCTGCAGCTGCCTGGCCTGCCAGCGCTTGCCCGGCCACAGCCGGAGGTGCTACTGCTGGCCCTGCCGATCCCTCTGAGCCTGCTGCTGGCCCGGCAATGGGGCGCGTGCTGGCTGCTTCTGCTCGCCCTGACGCTGACCCTTGCTCTGAGCTGGCTGGCGGAGCTGTCTGCGGCCAGCAGCATTGCCGCCCTGATCACGGCCATGCTGGGAGTCAGCATCGTGCTTTGCAACCGGGGGCAGGGATTCTGGACCCGGGTCAGCTGGTTACTCTATCCGTTGCCACTGCTGGCGCTACTCGACAGCAACCTGCTGCTGCAACAGGTTGCCGATCCGATGGCGCTGCTGAGCAGCCTGCTGTGCGCCAGCAGTGCAGTGCTGCTGTCCAGCTGGCTGGTCCAGCGCGCCAGCCCGCTGGCACCAATGCCGCCCCTGGCAAGACTGCTGGTCGCATCCTGGCCTTATCTGGTCGCATGCTGGTTGCTGCTGACGGCGCCGTAGCCTTTATGCCTGCATCTGCGCCAGCCAGTCACCAATCTGATCAAGCCGCTCCAATGGCGGCGCCATTGCCAGCAACGAGGTCTTCTGCTCCATGCTGAGCGGCAGCAGATAGCCCAGCTGCCAGGCGAGCGCCTGCTGACTCTCGGCAACCGCCGGCATCTGCAGATTGCTGATCAGCGGGTGTTCCAGCAAAGCCGCGTGCAACGCCAGCAACTCGTCGTGCTCGGCCTCCAGCGGCGCATCGAGGGCCTCCGGCAACCACTGTGCTTCAGCACATACCAAGCCATCGGCGGCCACCTCGACCTGCGCAAGCCGAGCCCGGCGGTGCCCCTCGACACGAATCCCCAACAGGCCGTTGTCGCGCTGCTGCCAGTCAATAATCCGCGCCTCGCAGCCAATGGCGCTGAAACGCAGGTTGCTCGAACCCACCTCAGAACCTTCCTCAAGCCCGACCACAACGAAACCCTGCTGCTGACGAAAGCAGCGGCTGACCATATCGAGATAGCGCGCTTCAAATATCTGCAAATCCAGATAACAGCCCGGCATCAACACGGTCTTGAGCGGAAAAAGCGCGACCTGCTCGCTCACAACATCCCCCTTGCCATCAACTGCGACACGACATAGCCTGCCGACAGGTGGTCGAATCATTCAGCAAACCTATGGAAGCCCGGCTTGCATTGACCGCCGCCCGCCCCACTTGCAACCATGCCTGCGAACATTATTTTCCTGCGGCAGGGTAGCAACAATGCCGCGGGCACGCACACCCTCACAATAAGAGTCACGGAGAGCACGATGAAAGCCATTCCCGTTTCTGAACTTACGTCCCTGATCGGCAAGGATATGGGCCATTCTGACTGGCTGCAGATCGACCAGGAGCGCGTCAACCAGTTCGCCGAGTGCACTGGCGACCACCAGTTCATCCACATTGACGAAGAAAAGGCCAAGCAGACCCCGTTTGGCGGCACCATCGCCCACGGCTTCCTGTCGCTGTCGCTGCTGCCGGCCCTGTCAGCCGGCCTGATGCCGCGCCCGGAAGGCCTGAAAATGGCCGTCAACTACGGTATGGACAGCCTGCGCTTCATCCAGCCGGTGCGCGTGGGTTCGCGCGTTCGTCTGCACACCACCATCCTCGACGTGACTGAGAAGAACCCGGGACAGTGGCTGATGAAAGCCCGCAACACGCTGGAAATTGAAGGCGTCGACAAGCCCGCGTTCATCTCCGAAGGCCTGTCGCTGTACTTCGTCTGATTTAGAGAAGTGCTGCAACCCGCGACCCACGACAGCTGGGTCGCGGGTCGCGGGCTACTCTCCCCAGCGCGGGATAAGTGCCTGCTCCATCCCCAACTGCCCCAGAATCCGCGCCACCACAAAATCGATCAGATCATCAATCGACTGCGGCTTGTGATAAAAGCCGGGACTGGCCGGCATGATGACCGCCCCCATCTGACTGAGCTTGAGCATGTTTTCCAGATGAATGCTGGAAAACGGCGTCTCGCGTGGTACCAGAATCAGTTTGCGCCGCTCCTTCAGCGCCACATCCGCCGCCCGCTCGATCAGGTTGTTGCTGGCTCCGGTTGCAATCGCCGACAGCGTGCCGGTCGAACAGGGACACACCACCATCGCCGCTGGCGCGCCGCTGCCCGAAGCCACCGGCGCCATCCAGTCCTGCTTGCCATACACCCGGATCTGCCCTTCGGCCGCCCTGAACTGCGCGGCCAGGTATTGCTCCAGCGCCTGCGGCTTGGGCGGCAACCGCCACTCGGTTTCCGTTGCCGCGACCAGCTGCGCTGCCTGCGAAATCAGAAACGACACCTCTACCCCTGACTCGACCAGACAGCCAAGCAGCCGCATCGCATACTGCACGCCCGAAGCACCTGTCACCGCCAGCGTAACTCGCTCAACCATGGCGCGCCTCCAGGGCCTGAATCAGGCGCTGATGAATACCACCAAAGCCACCGTTACTCATCACCACCACCCGTGTTTGCGGGGTCGCCGCAGCGACCACCCGCTCGACAATGGCATCCAGATCACTGGCCACCTGCGCCGGTACAGGGCTGTCTGCAACCACGCTCTCAAGCGACCAGTCCAGCCCTGCCGGCTGATACCAGAACACCTGCGAGGCATCACGAACGCTGGCCGGCAAAGCAGCCATGTGACTGCCCAGACGCATGGTATTGGAGCGCGGTTCAATTACCGCAATCAACGGCGCGTCACCGATCTGCGCCCGAATACCGGCCAGCGTGGTCGCAATCGCCGTTGGGTGATGGGCAAAGTCATCGTAGACGCTGATGCCATTGATCTCGGCCAGTTTTTCCATGCGCCGCTTGGCATTGCGGAACCCGCCAAGCGAAGCGATACCCTGCGCTGGCGTCACGCCAACGTGACGCGCGGCCGCAAGCGCCGACAGCGCGTTGGCAACGCTATGCTGGCCGGTCTGCTGCCATTCGGCGACGCCCTGCAGCTCCCCATCGAGCCAGACTTCAAAGCGCGAGCCGTCGTCACTCAGCAGCCGTGCCTGCCAGTTGCCACCCTCGCCGGTAGTCTGGCACGGCGTCCAGCAGCCCATTCCGATGACGCGCTGCAGCGCCTCGTCCTGCTGCGGATGAATGATCAATCCCGAGGCCGGTACTGTCCGCACAAGGTGATGAAACTGCCGCTCGATGGCAGCCAGATCCGGGAAAATATCGGCATGGTCAAATTCAAGATTGTTCAGCACCGCCGTGCGTGGACGGTAGTGCACGAACTTGGAGCGTTTGTCGAAGAAGGCGCTGTCGTATTCATCCGCCTCGACGACGAAGAACGGCGTGCCCCCCAGGCGTGCGGAAATTCCGAAGTTCTGCGGCACCCCACCGATGAGAAAGCCGGGCGACATGCCGGCGTCTTCCAGCAGCCAGGCCAGCAGACTGGAGGTCGAGGTTTTGCCATGGGTGCCGGCTACCGCCAGTACCCAGCGATCCTGCAACACATGCCGCGCCAGCCATTCGGGGCCGGACATGTAAGGCATGCCCTGATCCAGCATGTACTCCACCGCCGGGTTGCCGCGGGCCATGGCGTTGCCGACGATGACCATGTCCGGGGCCGGCTGCAGATGCTCGGGACGGTACCCCTCCTGCAAGGCAATACCCTGTTCGCTGAGCTGGGTACTCATCGGCGGATAGACGTTGGCATCCGAGCCGCTGACCTGATGGCCCAGTTCGCGTGCCAGCAACGCCAGCGACCCCATGAACGTACCGCAGATGCCGAGAATGTGGAGATGCATGAAATGTCCTTGTCACAATCGAATGGCTACAGCTTACGCTGAAAGCTGAAAGCTGAAAGCTGAAAGCTGAAAGCTGAAAGCTGAAAGCTGAAAGCTGAAAGCGCAACAGCATGGCGACGGCCGGCAGTATGTCAAGCATCGGAACCACCTGAACGCCTGCCGCCGCGCGACAGCGCTCCAAAAGCCGGCCGGCACAACGCGTCTGTTTGCCCGCAAGCACCGCATCCCGGCTTTTTTAGGGGCCTGCGATTGCAGATTCAAAAGTACTGATGCACGATGCTGTTAATGACCACCCAAAACCTGCCAGCCACTTAATGACCATAATTGGAGCACTCGTATGCGCATAGTCCAGGCTGATATCGATCGACTCGACGAGGTGACGCCGCTCTTTATCAAGTACCGCGAGTTCTACGGCCAGCCGCCGCTGCCCGAGGCATCGCGCCGCTTCCTCGAAGCGCGGCTGGTACACGAACAGGCCATCATTCTGATCGCCGAGGATGAAGACAGCGGCAAGGCCCTCGGCTTTTGCCAGTTCATTCCCAGTTTCTCGGCCCTGACGCTTGCGGCCAGCTGGGTACTCAAAGGCATCTACGTCACCGAGGAGGCGCGTCGTCAACTGGTTGCCGACAAGCTGATCAATCACGCCAAGAACATGGCGCGCGAGGCCGGGGTCAAGCGAATGACCGTGATGACCGGCGAGGAAAACGTGGCTGCACAAAGTCTGTATCGCTCGCTGGGCTTCTCCAACGACCACGATTTCATGTACTTCGCACTGAAACTCTGACGCCCTGCGCCGCCGCGCCGATGCACGCGTGGCGGCGCTTGTGCGCCCATTTCCCGACAGCCGTGGCCGACACTCTCGGCCAGAGCACATCTACGACCAAGGTTCACCCCGTTTTTGCTTGGTATCGGCCGGCGATGCGCCTATAATGCCGGCCAGTTTTCAACTATGGCCCCTCAGGTAACCCATGAGCTACGACAAGATCCCCGCCGGCAAAGACATTCCCAACGACATCTACGTCGCTATCGAAATCCCAGCCAACCATGCGCCGATCAAGTACGAGATCGACAAGGACAGCAGCACCCTGTTCGTTGATCGCTTCATGGCCACCCCGATGTTCTACCCGGCCAACTACGGCTACATCCCGAACACCCTGGCTGACGACGGCGATCCGCTGGACGTGCTGGTCGTTACCCCGCATCCGGTCGCTCCCGGCGCAGTCATCCGTGCACGCCCGGTTGGCGTTCTGCACATGACCGACGATGGCGGCGGAGATGCCAAACTGATCGCCGTCCCGCACGACAAGCTGAGCGTGCTGTACCGCGATATCAAGGAATACACCGACCTGCCGGAACTGCTGATCCAGCAAATCCAGCACTTCTTCGAGAACTACAAGGATCTCGAACCCGGCAAGTGGGTCAAGATTGACCGCTGGGGCGGCGCTGATGAAGCCCGCGCGGAAATCGTCAAGGCTGTAAACGCTTACCAAAAATAAGCGTTTCGCCCCGCTAAAAAGCCGGCCACAAGCTGGCTTTTTTTATGCCTGCACGGCAGAGTCTCGCCATGACCGACCGCTACTTTGACCACCTGGGCGCCCGTTTCGCCCAGCGCATCTATGACAGCCCCAAGGGTGCCATTCGTCTGGCCGTGTTGCAGCGCGACCTGCAGCAATGGCTGCCGGCATTGCTGCAGGCAGAATCGCCGCTGCGCATTCTCGACATTGGCGCCGGACTTGGCCAGATCAGCAGCTGGCTGGCCGGCCTCGGCCATCAGCTCACCGTTGCAGAACCTTCAGAAGCGATGCTTGATGCGGCCCGTGAGCGCATCAACGCCAGCAACCCCGCCCTGCCCGTACGCTTCATGCAGGCGCCGCTGCAAGATCTCGCCGCGCAGGGTGAACGGTATGACTTGGTAATCTGTCATGCGGTACTGGAATGGCTGGCCGACCCGGCGCAGGCGCTGCAGCAACTGGCCGCCCTCGTGCAGCCCGCCGGCGCGCTATCCCTCGCGTTCTACAACCGCGACGCACTGATCTACAAGAATCTGGTCAAGGGTCAGTTCAAAAAGCTGCGCAAGAAGCCGTTGTCCGGCCAGGGCACGAGCGGGCTGACACCGCAGCAGCCGATTGACCCGCGTGACGCCATGCACTGGATCGCCGCGGCGAGCCTTAACTGCCTGGCCACCAGCGGCGTACGGGTGTTCTATGACTACATGCCGGAGCCCTTCTGCAGTAACAGCAGCCTCGAAGATCTGATTGAATACGAGCTGCGCTACAGCCAGCATCCTGCCTACCAGCATCTGGGGCGCTACCTGCACTGGTGGCTGCGCCCGGCTACTACGCTCGACTAACCGCGAACCACACGGTTACGCCCCTCACGCTTTGCCCGGTAAAGTGCAGCATCAGCACGGGCGATGAGATTCTGAGCAGCGCCATCCACATCCTGCGCTGCGGCCAATGCGGTCCCAAGGCTGATGGTGACCTCCAGCGGACCATCTTCCAGCTCGAAGGCGTGGCGACAAAAACTCTCGCGCAAACGCTCTGCAACGGTATCCAGCTCATCCTGACCCTGTACCAGCGCTAATACCGCCAGCTCCTCGCCGCCCAGCCGCAATGCCAGGTCGTGCGGACGAATCGTCGCCACCATGCGCTGGCCGGCCTGAATCAGCACTTGGTCACCACCAGCGTGCCCACGCTCATCATTGATCCGCTTGAAATGATCCAGATCGCCATACACAAAACCGACCAGCAACCCCTCGCGCTCGGCACGACTGATGATCGCAGGCAACATGGTGCGCAACCCCTGACGGTTCCACAACTGGGTCAATGGATCAATCAGCGCCCGCCGCTCGGCCGCACCCAGCGCCTCCTGCAGCCAGGCCGCATCCATGCGCAACTGATGCGCAACAAACAGGGCCTCCAGCAACTGTTGAAAGTCGCCCATCGCCTCACGTTCGCTGTCGGTCAGCTCACGCGGCGCGGTATCGTGCACGCAGAACGAGCCGATCCTGCTGCCATCGGGCGCATGCAGAGCAATGCCCGCATAAAAACGCACAAACGGATAGCCGGTTACGGCCGGATTATCGAAAAAGCGCTCATCGGCGTGCGCATCCTGCACGTAGAGAATATCGTCGGACAGAATGGTGTGACCGCAGAACGAAACGTTGCGCGGCCCTTCAAGATTCGTCGCTCCGATGCGCCCCTTGAACCACTGGCGATCAGTGTCAATCAGGCTCACCAGCGCGCTACCTACGCCAAACAGCCGCTGGGCGATGCGCAGCAACGCATCAATATGCGGATCAGGTGGTGTATCCAGCAGTTGCATGGCGCGGAGCGCGGCCAGACGCTGCTGTTCATCTGCCGGTATGGACGCCTCTATCATTGCTCTTCTCCCATTACTGCCCAGCCCTTTCAGCATCACTTCTAATCTAGCTGCATCCAGCGGTCCGTGCGCCAGAGCCAGGCAAACCAGCCCCCCAGAAGCAGCGAGCGCAACGCCATAAACGTCAAAAAGCCAAACCAGACAAGATGATTACCTTGGCCCTGCAAGGCCCACGCCAGCGGCAGGTAGCACACCAGCGCGAGCAGCATGGCATTGCGCATGGCCAACGCGCGGGACGCGCCGATGAACAAGCCGTCAAGCAGATAACTCCAGACGGTCACCAGCGGCATGATCGTAACCCAGACCAGATACTGCCGGGCCAGCGCCCTCACCTCCGGCAAATCCGTAAGCAAACGAATGAGCAGATCACCGCCCAGAGCAAACGCCGCAACAAAAGCCAGGCTCAGCACCAGCGACCAGCCGGTCGTAATCACCAGCACCTGGACCAGCCCACGCTTGTCCCGCTTGCCCAGGGCGTGACCGCCAAGCGCTTCGAGCGCATGTGCCAGACCATCAAGCGCATGGGAGGTAATCAGCAGAAAGTTGAGCAGCACCGCGTTGGCCGCGACCACCTCATCTCCGAGCCTGGCACCCTGCACCACCAGCAGATAGAACACCGACTGCAGCGCCAGGGTACGAATGAGAATATCCCGATTGACCCGCAGCAGCGGCGCCGCGCCTTTGAGCCTGAGACCTCGCACCCAGTCAAACGCCCCGGGGTATTGCCGCAGGGTAGACCGCACAAGCGCGAGCCCGAGCAGCAAGCCGAGCACATCACCGCAGACGCTGGCCCAGGCCGCACCCTGCACGCCCAGATCCAGCCCAACCACCAGCAGCACATCCAGCAGCATATTGGTCAGGTTGACGGTCAGCAGCATCGCGAACGGCACGCGGCTGTTCTGGGCGCCGATAAACCAGCCGATCAGCACAAAGTTGGCCAGTGCCGCCGGCAGACTGATCAGGCGAATCTGAAAGTAGGCGCGGGCCTGCTCGAGCAGCGCCTCACTGCTCTGCAGATAGTGCAGTCCCAGATTCAGCAGCGGCGTGCGAAATAGCCAGACCAGTGCACTGATCAACACCGCCAGCCAGATTGCCTGCAGCAGGATACGTCGTAGCTGGTCGCCATCTGCACTGCCACAGGCCTGCGCCGCGAACCCGGTGGTGCCCATGCGCAGAAAGCCCGTTGCCCAGAGCACGAAGGTAAACAGCGTGCTGCCAACAGCCACAGCACCGAGATGATGGGCCCCGTCCATATGCCCGATAACCGCGGTATCGACCAACCCGACCAGCGGCACACTGATATTGGAGAGAATCAGCGGCAGCGCGATATGCCAAACCCGGCGCTGCGCCAGCGGGTCGCGCCAGGCGCTCAGCAGTTGCCGCCGAAGGATCACCCGCTCAGCCTCCGGCGCGCTTGACCTTGAACCCTTCCGCCACCAGCAGCTCGCAGACCTGATCGGCCTTGTCGCCCTGAATCTCGATAATGCCGTCCTTGACCGCGCCGCCACAGCCGCAGCGATTCTTCAGCCGCTTGGCCAGCGCCTTGAGGTCATCGGCGTTCAGCAGTACACCGGTCACGGTGGTTACCGTCTTGCCACCGCGGCCTTTGGTTTCCCGGCGCACCCGGGCGATGCCGTCACCCTCGGGGATAGCCTGGTCAGCACAGCGACATTGCGCCACCGGCTGTTCACAGCCCGGGCACAGACGCCCGGCATCGGTCGAATACACCAGGCCACCCAGGGCCTGCAAACCGGTTTTTTTCATGCATGAAGTTCCAATGACGAGTGTTGCAGCAGACGCGCCAGCGCTTCCAGGGAGTCGGGAGCATATTGCTCCCCCGCACGCTGCCAGTCGCTGCGCGGGTCCACCCAGCGCACCGCTTGCACCTCCTCCGGTTGCAGCGTCAGCGGACCATCCCAGCAGCAACTGAATACCCCGCCCCACAGCTGGCTCTCGGCCGAGTTGAAGAAAAACCGGAAGTGCTCGGTCAACGGCACGCCGGATACGCCCAACTCCTCGGCCAGCTCCCGCTCAGCGCCCTGCAGATAACTCTCACCGGCCGCCACCACACCGCCTGCTGCCACATCCCAGAAGGAAGGATAAAGACGCTTGTGCGGCGTGCGCTGATGCACACACAGCTCACCGAGGGAGTTGAATACGAAAATAAAGGTACAACGGGTAATCAGACCACGCGACTGAGCGTCGGCACGCGACACGACACCCAGTTCACGATCCTGCTCATCGACATGAATCACCCGCTCGCTGCCGGAAGCCTGAAGATAGGCCGCGATGTGTTGCTGATCCACAAATCAGCCCTGTTCCAGCAAGCGGCGCAGCTCAATCATGCCGGCGTTGGCACGGGACAGATAGTTGGCCATGACCAGCGAATGGTTGGCCAGCATGCCGAAGCCGTCACCATTCAGCACCATCGGACTCCACAGCGTCTGCTGGGTGGCTTCCAGTTCACGGATGATCTGCTGCAGGCTTACCAGCGCGTTCTTCTTCTCAAGCACATCGGCGAAGTCATGCTCAACCGCACGCAGCAGTTGCACCAGGGCCCAGGAAGTACCGCGAGCCTCGTAGAACACGTCGTCGATTTCCAGCCAGGGCGTTGTCTCGCCAAGCTTTCCGCCGGTCGTCAACGGCGCGCGCCCCACACTGGCAGACAGGCGTTGCGACATGGAGCCAAGACGGGTGCTGACATCCCCCACCCAGCTGGAGAGGTTGTCTGCACGGGAGTAGAAGTCCGCCTCACCGCGTTGCAGGCGTTCGATATAGCTGTCGAGTGAGCGAATACCGTCGCGGTATTCGCTTTCGCTGGCCGGCATGGCCCAGCTGTTGTTGTCAAAATGCAGCCGCGGCTCCGCTTTGGCCAGATCGCGGTCCTCGGTAGACTGCGACTGCGAACGCGCCATATCGCGGCGCAGCGCACGGGTCATGTCACGCACCTGAACCAGCACGCCATACTCCCAGCGCGGCATGTTATCCAGCCACAGACCGGGCGGCATGATGTCGTTGCTCAGGTAGCCACCCGGCTTCTCAAGCAGGGTCTGCACCACAGCTCGCAGGGTGCGGGCGGTGTATTCGCCATTGACCATCTCGGGTTGCGGGGCACCGGCAACCGGCTCCAGATCAGGCTCGCTGCTCCAGTACCAGCCCACCAGCAGGCAGATAAAGAGCCAGACCACAACCAGTGCGAGCACTGCGCTGCTTACCAGTGAGCCATGACCGTCGCCGCCCGTAGCTGCGTTGCGCTTGCCAAATTTCATATTCCGACTCCTGTGGCTGTTCTGCGGACCAGCATATCACGGCTATTTGAATGTGCTGCGCAGATCAGCGCAAACGCACTGCCGGGGCGCGCCATCATACGGCCAGCGCGTTCATCAAGCTGTCACACAACTGACATTATTATTCCGGCAGTCCGATTCTACCGGGGTACTGCCATGCGCCTGAAATCTCTCACCCTGATCAATACCGTGCTGCTCGCTGCTGCCGGCTTAGCACTGGGTGCCAGCCTGTGGTGGTCACAACAAGCGTTGAAGGCTCCCTATGCGCTGATGGACGCCTACCTCAACATGGTCGGACAGACCCAATCCCTGCAACAGGACACCGAGGCCTACCGCCAGCACGGTGATGCCCTGCGCCTGCAACAGGCCCAGAATACGGCTGCCGCGTTGCAGCAAAACCTGCAGCAGTTCCCGGAAACCATCCGCCAGCCATTCGACGCACCTCTGGCAGAGTTTGTCGAGTTTATGCAGACCGATCTGCTGGCGATCGGCAAGCTGGCCGGTGATCCGCAGGCATTACTGATTCAGGCCGAGCGCGAAGTGCTGGCCGAACTTTCCCATCTGGCTGCCTACAGCCGCGACGGGCAACGCCAGGGCGCTGAGGCGGCGGCAGATTATGTGCGCCTGATTGACGAATTGCAGGCCAACCTGGTGCGGATCAGCCTGGCAAGAGCCCGCCTGTTCAGCCAGAACGATCCTGCCTTGATTGAAAACCTGCGGCGCCTGCTTGCCACCACACGCCAGAACGCCGACGAGCTCGACCGGCTGCCGCTGCACGGCGTGGTCGAGGCGCAGCAGAAAAGCAACGACCCCTTCGCCTCATTGCTGGGTGTCGATACGGGCAGCAAGGCAAGCGCCAGCGATCCTGGCAGCGACTACAAGCGCGCCCTGCAATCGCTGCTCAACCGCTACCCGGCAGAACTGGAACGAACCAGCGCATTGATCAGCGAGCGCGCCAGACTGCAACAGATCACCGGCGAGCGGATCGCCAGCCTGCTGCAAGGGGCCGAGCAAATGCGGCCGGCACTGACCGCTGCCCGCGACCGTGTCACCGCCCAGGTGCGCAACGTTCAGTTGGGCATCATCGCCATGCTGATTCTGATCGCGATTCTGATCGAGCGCATGCAGCGCTCCCTGGCCAACGGCATCAGCCAGTTCGCGCCGGTCCTGTCGACCTACGCCGGCGGTGACTTCACCAAGCCCGTTGCTACCCGCAGTCGGGTACAGGAACTGAAACAGCTCGAGCATTCGGCCAACCAGTTGCGCCAGTATCTGATCGAACTGGTGACCACCATCAATCAGCAGGCCGAGGCACTGAGCGGCACCAGCGACGACCTGGAAAGACTGTCTGCCGACACCCATGACCGGGCAGCCCAGCAACAGCGCGACACCCAGTCAATCAACCAGGATATCGGCGGCATGGACGAAGCCATCCGTCTGGTGGCCACCAACGCCGGCGAAAGCGCCGAGCTGGCACGGATCGCCAACCGCGAGGTGCGCGATGGCCAGCAGGTGATTGGCGGCACCATCGCCCAGATGCAGCAACTGGTGGTCGAGGTACAGAACAGCGCCCGTACCATCGACCGCATGGTGGCCGAATCAGACACCATTGGCAGCGTGCTGGAGGTTATTCAGGGCATTGCCGAGCAAACCAACCTGCTTGCCCTGAACGCCGCCATTGAGGCGGCCCGGGCTGGTGAGGCCGGGCGCGGTTTTGCCGTGGTCGCCGATGAAGTGCGGGGACTGGCCCAGCGCACTGCCGGCTCGACCCAGGAAATCCGTCAGCTTATCGAACGGCTCCAACAGGTGGCTCGCCAGTCCGCCGGTCAGATGGAAGAGCAGGTCAAGCACGCACGCAATACCGCCGAGCAAGGCCAACTGGCGGACGCGGCACTGGGCCGCATCGTCAACGCCATCGAGCGCATCAATGAATTGGCCGAGCATATCGCCACCCACACCGACGCCCAGTCTGATCGGGTGCGCACCATCCGAGAAAACAGCCAGCAGATTCACCATCTGAGCGAGGCCAACCTCGGCATGGTGGTGCATACCCGCCAGCATACCCAGCAGATCAGCCAGCGCAGCCGCGCCCTGCTGTCGGCGGTCTCGGCCTTCCGAATCTGACCGGCAGAGCCATTCAGCAACAATTGCGGCACTGCGCCTCATGGTCAGTGCCTTTCACCTGCCTGCGTCAGCCTTTATGATGACCGTCCACTTTTCGGTCGGTTATCCCATGCGCGCGTTTCGTTTTTGCCTGATGCTGCTGCTGTTGCTAAGCGCCAGCGTCCACGCTCAACTCTCCGGCAATGGCTCTCTTACCGGGCTGATCCAGAGCGGCAGCAGCCAAAACACCTTTCTGCCGGTTCATCAGGCTTTTCGCCCGGATATCCTTGACGCCAGCGCGCAACAGGTCACCGTCATCTTTGAAATGGCGCCTGGTTACTACCTGTATCGCCACCGCCTGCACCTGAGCAACCCGCAAAGCCCGGACCAAGACCTGCAGATCAGCCTGCCGGAAGGCAAACACAAGACAGACGAGTATTTCGGCGACGTAGAGGTCTACTACGACCAATTGCAGATTCAGCTCGACGCCAGCCAATTGACCGCAGGTCAGACCCAGCTGCGGGTCGGCTTCCAGGGCTGCGCCGACGCGGGTCTTTGTTACCCGCCAGAAACCGTCATGCTGGATCTGCCGGCACCGGCTGCCGGCGGCACCACAGCAAGCAGCGCCGCCTCTGCCACAGAGCCGGCAACGGCAACAGCCCCCGACGATCAGGAGCATGATCGCCTGATGACCTGGCTGCTGTTTATGCTGGCCGGCATCGGCCTGACCTTTACCCCGTGCGTACTGCCCATGCTGCCGATTCTCTCCAGCATGGTGTTGGGCCGCAGCCATATCAGCCGTGGCCGCGCGCTGTCGCTTTCGCTTGGCTACGTGCTTGGCATGGCAGTGACGCTGGCCATTGTCGGCGCCCTGATCGGCAGCTTCGGCGCTGCCCTCAACCTGCAGGCGCGGCTGCAATCACCCTGGATCCTGGGCACCTTCGCGGTGTTCTTCGTGCTGTTCGCACTGGCCATGTTCGGCCTGTTCGATCTGCGCTTGCCCGAGTTCCTGCGCGAACCACTGGAACGCCTGAATCGCCGAGCCCACGGCGGCTCGCTGCCCGGCGCCACGGCCATGGGTGCGCTGTCGACACTGGTGGTATCGCCCTGCATCTCTGCACCGCTGGCCGGCGCGCTGGTCTACATCAGCAGCACCGGGGACACCATAGGCGGCGGCCTAAACCTGTTCGCCCTGGGTCTGGGCATGGGGGTGCCGCTGATTCTGGTAACCCTGTTCGGCAAGAGCCTGCTGCCCGGTTCCGGCCCGTGGATGGAAACGGTCAAGCATCTGTTCGGCTTTGGCTTGCTGGCAGTCGCCATCTGGCTGCTTGAACGTGTCCTGCCGGGCCCGATAAGCCTCGCCCTGTGGGCTGCATTGGCCGCAGGTCTCGCCGTGCGGCTCGGGCTGATGCAAGGCGGCAACTACCTTCGTCAGACCATAGCCCTGCTGTTTGCGCTGTATGCCGCAGCCGCGCTGTTCGGCGCACTGGCTGGCGGCGAAGACCCGCTCAGGCCGCTGCAGCCACTGGCTGGCGGCAGCGCGACTCAGCCGGCCACTGCGGGTTTCACGCTGATCAGGGAACCAGTCGAACTCGAACGCCAGCTGGCTTTGGCTGCCGAGCGCGGCCAGCCCGCGATCGTCGATGTTTATGCCGACTGGTGCATCAGCTGCAAGATCATGGAGCGCACCATCCTCAGCCAACCAGAGGTACAGGCACTGCTGGCCAACCATCTGCGCATCAAGCTTGATCTGACCGACAACAGCCCGGAACAACGAGCCTGGCTGACCCGCCACCAGTTGTTCGGCCCACCCGCCTACCTGTTTTTTGCCACCAACGGACAGGAACGCCGTGACCTGCGCATTCAGGGCGAAGTCTCACTGGAAGAATTCAGCAGCCTCGCCAGCCAGTCCGCGCAGGAAAAGATTGCGCCATAATGCAGCCATCATGCTGACATCTGATGTCAACAGTCCACTTCTGGACAGGCCGACCTGATTACGGCAAACTGCCGGAAAAATCTTGACTGACGGGTCACTGCCGCAGCGCACCCGTCCTGCAATGGAATACACGCACAATGGCCAGCATCCTGGTCCTCCACGGACCCAACCTGAACCGCCTCGGCAGCCGTGAACCCGGCGTCTACGGCGCGACGACACTAGATCAGATCAACCAGCACCTGCGCGAACTGGCCAGCCAGCAGGAGCATCATCTGCTCAGCCTGCAAAGCAACGCCGAGCATGAATTGATCGAACGCATTCATGCCGCGGGTGACGAAGCCATCGACTTCATCATCATCAATCCGGCTGCTTTTACCCACACCAGCGTCGCAATACGTGACGCATTGCTCGCAGTGAGCATCCCATTCATCGAAGTTCACTTATCCAACGTGTATAAGCGCGAACCCTTCCGTCATCACTCCTACTTTTCGGACGTAGCCGAGGGAGTGATCTGCGGTCTGGGAGCCAAGGGCTACGAGCTGGCCCTGCAAGCCGCGATACACAAGATCGACCAAAACTGATTACGCAACCTGCTCTGGAGTGCATGCATCAATGGATATTCGCAAAGTCAAAAAACTCATCGAACTTCTGGAAGAGTCCGGCATCGACGAACTGGAAATACATGAGGGCGAGGAGTCGGTTCGCATCAGCCGTCACAGCCAGCACGCACCGGTACCGCAGTATCAGGTAGCCCCTGCTCCGGCCCCGGTTGCCGCCGCGCCTGCCCCGGCCGCCGCACCGGCCGCCGAACCAGTAGCTCCGGCCGAACCGAGTGGCCACCTGGTTCGCTCGCCGATGGTTGGTACCTTCTACCGCTCGCCGTCTCCGACTGCGGCCGTATTCGTTGAAGTAGGCCAGACCGTCAAGGCCGGCGACGTACTGTGCATCGTCGAAGCGATGAAGATGATGAACCACATCGAAGCCGACAAAAGCGGCGTGGTCCAGGCGATTCTGGTAGACAACGGCCAGCCGGTCGAATTCGATCAACCGCTGTTCAGCATCGCCTGAGCCCGGGCCGGAGGCTTAGATGCAAAAAGTACTAGTTGCCAACCGAGGTGAAATTGCCCTGCGTGTGATCCGCGCGTGCAAGGAACTCGGTCTGAAAACCGTGGCAGTGCACTCCACTGCCGACCGCGAGCTGATGCACCTGGCCATGGCAGACGAAACCGTCTGCATCGGCCCGGCACCGGCGACCGACTCCTACCTGAATATTCCGGCGATCATCAGCGCTGCAGAGGTCACCGGCGCTGACGGTATCCACCCCGGCTACGGCTTCCTCGCCGAGCGTGCGGACTTTGCCGAGCAGGTTGAAAACTCCGGCTTTACCTTCATCGGCCCGAGCGCCAGCGTTATCCGCCTGATGGGTGACAAGGTCTCCGCGATTGCCGCCATGAAGGAAACCGGCGTACCCACCGTACCCGGCTCAGATGGTCCGCTGCCGGAAGACGAAGCCGAGTGCCTTAAGATTGCCCAGCGCGTCGGCTACCCGGTCATCATCAAGGCCGCGGGTGGCGGTGGCGGACGCGGCATGCGCGTTGTGCATGAAGAATCCGAGCTGATCAAGTCGATCAAGCTGACCCAGGTTGAAGCGGGCGCAGCCTTCGGCAACCCGATGGTTTACCTCGAGAAGTTCCTGACCAATCCGCGCCACGTGGAAGTGCAGGTACTGTCGGACGGTCAGGGCAATGCCGTTCATCTGGGCGACCGCGACTGCTCGCTGCAGCGCCGCCACCAGAAGATCATCGAAGAAGCGCCAGCACCAGGTATTGACGAGAAGGCGCGCGCCGAAGTTCAGGCTCGCTGCGTTCAGGCCTGTATCGATCTGGGCTATCGCGGCGCAGGCACCTTCGAGTTCCTGTATGAAAACGGCGAGTTCTATTTCATCGAAATGAATACCCGCGTACAGGTTGAGCATCCGGTTTCGGAAATGGTCACCGGCATCGACATCGTCAAGGAACAGATCCTTGTCGCATCGGGTCAGCCGCTGAGCATTCGCCAGGAAGATGTTGTCATTCGTGGCCACGCGATCGAGTGCCGCATCAACGCTGAAGATCCGAAGACCTTTATGCCCAGCCCGGGCACGGTCACTTTCTTCCACGCTCCAGGCGGCAACGGCATCCGTGTCGACTCACACCTGTACAGTGGCTACAAGGTTCCGCCGAACTACGACTCGCTGATCGGCAAGCTGATCGCCTACGGCGCGACCCGCGATGAAGCGCTTGCACGTATGCGCAATGCCATCGACGAGCTGGTAGTAGACGGCATCAAGACCAATACCGCACTGCATCGTGAACTGGTACGCGACCCCGGCTTCTGCAAGGGCGGCGTCAACATTCACTATCTGGAGCACAAGCTGGCAGGGAAGTAACTGCAAGCTGCAGGCTCACAGCGTATTATCTGCACCATTCGGGGGAGCGAATTATCGCTCCCCTTCTTTTTCTGCTGATCTTGCAGCTTGAAGCTTGCCGCTTACAGCTGCTCCAAAGGAGCCCCCATGTCCTGGCTGCAACTGCGTCTTGCCATCACCCCCGAACAGGCCCCCACGCTGGAAGATCAGCTACTGGAACTCGGCGCTGTGTCGGTCACCTTTATGGATGCCGAAGACCAGCCCATCTTCGAGCCGGACCTGGGCACCACCCCGCTGTGGTCAAACACCCACCTGCTCGCGCTGTTCGAAGCAGACACCGACCCGGAAGCACTGCTGCAGCATCTGCGCCTGCTGTGGCAGGCCGAGCTGCCGCCGCACGAGCTGGAAAAAATCGAGGATCAGGACTGGGAGCGCAGCTGGATGGACAATTTCCACCCCATGCGTTTCGGTGAGCGTCTGTGGATCGTCCCCAGCTGGCATGCAGCGCCAGAGCCCGACGCGGTCAACCTGTTGCTGGACCCCGGTCTGGCGTTCGGTACCGGTACCCACCCGACGACATCACTGTGCCTGCAATGGCTGGACGCTCAGCAGCTGCAAGGCAAGACGCTGATCGACTTCGGCTGCGGCTCAGGTATCCTGGCCATCGCCGGCCTGTTGCTCGGCGCAGAGCACGCCGTCGGTACCGATATCGACATTCAGGCACTCGAGGCCTCGCGCGACAACGCCCAGCGCAACCAGATTGCCGATGACCGCTTTGATCTCTATCTGCCCGAGCAGATGCCGGATACACCGGCTGATGTGCTGGTGGCCAATATCCTCGCCGGCCCGCTGGTCAGCCTGGCGCCGCGTCTGGCCAGCCTGGTAAAACCCGGGGGCCTGCTGGCCCTGTCCGGTATCCTCGCGGAACAGATCGACGAGATTCTGCAGGCTTACCGCGACGACTTCGAGCTGGACCCGGTCGCCAACCAGGAAGGCTGGATTCGGGTCAGCGGCCGTCGCCGGTGACAGCCCGCCCCTGATCCGGGCAGAATACCGACTCGAACAGCAAACCTCCGCAACAGGACAGCCGGCCATCCATGAGTGAACTGCAGGTCACCCAGTGCCCCTTCTGCAAGACGCACTTTCGTCTGACTCATGAGCAACTGCATGCCGCCGCAGGGCATGTCCGTTGCGGCGCCTGCCTCAAGGTGTTCAACGCCTTGCCTCAGAGCCCGATGGCAGACCTGCCGGCAGCGCCCGAACGGCCCGCGAGCTCCCATCGGGAGGAATTTCTGATCCATGACGACCTGGAACTGGACGACCTGGATCTGGAAGCCCTGGGTCTAGACGAGTCCATTCTCGACGAGATCAATCCATCTGCAGCGGGCAACCCACCTCCGGCAACCGACGACGTCGACCCTGCAGATGACGTGACGCCGGCCCTCGGTGCAACCGACGCCAGGATCGGAGCCAGCCTTGACGCACTGATTGAAGATGAGCCGGATCTCGACGAATCCTTTCTGGCGACGCCACCGGCGCGTGATATCGGCCCGTTAAGCGCCAGTCGCTCGACCGCCGACGATACCGCCTCAGCGCCGGCACAGGCGGTGCCGTTCACACCCCTCATGCCCGACGACCGCATCGTGTCGCAACCGGACGACACCGACGAGCCGACACGCCGTGATCGCAGGGAGCCCGCGTTCTCAGTGGTGCCCGATACGGAGACGGACAGCGTACCGGCAGAGAGAGAGCCGGCCTTTGGCGATCTGCTGCATCTGCCGGAGCTGGAAGATGAGCCCTTGCCGTTCGAAGCACCACTTAGCCGACGTCGCGCACGCCACAACTGGCTGTGGGGCATCCTGTGTCTGCTCGCAATAGCGGCTCTGGTCACCCAGGCTGCGCTGTACAACCTCGATGCGTGGGCACGCAATGCGCAACTGCGTCCCGCACTGGAGAATATCTGCCTGATTGCCGGCTGCCGCCTGCCTGCGCGCGTCGACATCAGCCAGATTCGCAGCAGCAACCTGCTGGTCCGCCCGCACCCGGAGTTTCCAAACACGCTGGACATCAATCTCATCATCTACAACCGGGCCGATTTCGACCAGCCATTCCCGGTCATCCGCATGGCATTCAGCGATAGCCGCGGCCGCGTCACAACGACCCGCGACTTTCGTCCTACCGAGTACCTGGCCGGCGAGCTGGCGGGGCGCACCCTGATGCCGTCGCAGACGCCGATACATATCGCCTTGAGCATGGTCGCCCCTAGCCAGCAGGCAACCAGCTACCAGTTGGACTTCGTCACGCCCTGAGCCTTTCGTCGGCGCGCACCGCTGGCTGTCGCGCGGTGCCGCCAATTGGCCTAAACTCGCTGGTCAGCTGTACAAAAAACACCCAGAACAGTCTTTAACCGGTCATGCTTTGCGGGTATCATGTGCGCCCTTTTCGCCCATCTTCGCCCTGAGCCAGAGCGGACGGGATACAGCGACCCGCCAGCCGCACTGAAAACCGACAGTACAGGGATGGACCAGCAGTGATCAGTATCGGACCCTATCAACTCGCCAATCGTGTGATTCTGGCCCCGATGGCCGGCGTTACCGATCAGCCCTTCCGGCAGCTGTGCCGGCGACTGGGTGCAGGGCTGGTTGTGTCCGAAATGGTGACCAGTGATACCCGGCTGTGGAACAGCCGCAAATCACGTCTGCGTCTGGTGCATGAGGGTGAGCCCGAACCACGCTCGGTGCAGATTGCCGGTGGCGATCCCGAGATGATGGCACAGGCGGCGCGGATGAACGCCGAGCTGGGCGCACAGATTATCGACATCAATATGGGCTGCCCGGCAAAGAAGGTTTGCAACAAGGCCGCCGGCTCCGCACTGCTGCGTGACGAGCCGCTGGTTGCAGCCATCTGCGAGGCCGTGGTTCAGGCCGTTGATATTCCCGTCACCCTGAAAATCAGGACCGGCTGGGATCCGGAGAATCGCAACGCCCTGCGGGTAGCCCGGATTGCCGAAGACAGTGGCATTCAGGCGCTTGCCGTGCATGGCCGCACCCGCTCCGAGCTATACACCGGTCACGCCGAGTACGACACCATTGCCGCAGTCAAGCAAAGTATCCGTATCCCGGTATTCGCCAACGGCGATATCACCAGCCCGGACAAGGCCCGCCAGGTCCTGCAGCACACTGGAGCCGACGCCGTGATGATTGGCCGTGCCGCCCAGGGCCGCCCGTGGATCTTCCGCGAGATTGACCACTTTCTGCGTACAGGCCAATACCTTCCGCCCGCGTCACTTGATGAGCAGCAGCAGATTCTGACCAGCCATCTGAGCGCACTGCATGCCTTTTACGGCGACGAGCACGGCGCCCGTATAGCCCGCAAGCACGTCAGCTGGTATCTGCAAACCCTGCCCGGCGCCGCCGAGTTTCGCAGGGAGTTCAACCGTATTACCGATGCGCACCAGCAACACGTCGCCATCGCGCATTACTTCGCCCGGCTGCTGGAAGGAGATCTGGCAGCATGATTTACGACACCACCCTACCTGATGGAAGCCACACCGTGAGTGACAGCAGTCAATCCATCATCCCGGCAACCGGGATTGATGACATCCGCACCCCGAGAACGCTGCGCGACAGTGTCGAAGAGGCCCTGCACAACTATTTCCAGCATCTCGAAGGCCAGGACGTTACCGACGTCTACAACATGGTGCTGTCCGAGGTCGAAGCACCGCTGCTTGAGAGCGTGATGAATTACGTCAAGGGCAACCAGACGCGAGCCTCGGAAGTGCTGGGCCTGAACCGCGGAACGCTGCGCAAGAAGCTGAAACAGTACGGACTGCTCTGAAGCTGCCAGCCAGAATCGTCTCCACTTGAAGCTTGAGGCTTGTAGCTTGAAGCTGATTTTTTGAACCTAGCCTGGATCCAAGATGACCGATCAAACTACCCGCCTGCCGGTACGCCGCGCACTGATCAGCGTTTCCGACAAGACTGGCATCGTCGACTTTGCCCGCGAGCTGACCGCCCAGGGCGTTGAAATCCTCTCCACCGGTGGCACCTACAAGCTCCTGTGCGAACAGGGCATCAAGGCTGTTGAAGTAGCCGACTACACCGGCTTTCCGGAAATGATGGACGGCCGGGTCAAGACCCTGCATCCGAAGATCCACGGTGGTATCCTCGGTCGTCGCGACCTCGATGGCGAGATCATGGCCCAACACGGCATTCAGCCCATCGACATGGTAGTGGTAAACCTCTATCCGTTCGCCGCCACCGTCGCCAAGCCCGATTGCACCCTGCCCGACGCCATCGAGAACATCGACATTGGTGGCCCGACCATGGTTCGCAGCGCAGCGAAGAACCACAAGGACGTCGCCATCGTCGTCAACGCCAGCGATTACGACAGCATCGTGGAAGCCCTGAAGAGCGGCGGCCTGACCTACGCCCAGCGCTTTGACCTGGCCCTGAAGGCGTTTGAGCACACCGCTGCCTACGACGGCATGATCGCCAACTACCTCGGCACCATTGAGCAGACCCGCGACACCCTGAGCACCGAAGACCGCGCCACCTTCCCGCGCACCTTCAACAGCCAGTTCATCAAGGTGCAGGACATGCGCTACGGCGAGAACCCGCACCAGGCCGCAGCCTTCTATAAGGAAGCTGCCCCAGCCGAAGCCAGCATCGCCACCGCGACCCAGCTGCAGGGCAAGGAACTGTCCTACAACAACGTGGCCGATACCGACGCCGCGCTGGAATGCGTCAAGAGCTTCACCAAACCGGCCTGCGTCATCGTCAAGCACGCCAACCCCTGCGGCGTGGCGGTGGTCCCGGAAGACGAAGGCGGCATCCGCAAAGCCTACGATCTGGCCTGGGCAACCGACAGCGAATCCGCCTTTGGCGGCATCATTGCCTTCAACCGTGAGCTGGACGGTGCCACCGCCGCCGCCATCGTTGAGCGTCAGTTCGTTGAAGTCATCATCGCCCCGCGCATCAGCGCCGAAGCCCGTGCTGCGGTCGCCGCCAAGGCCAACGTGCGCCTGCTGGAATGCGGCGAATGGGGCACCGAGCGCCAGGCAGACTGGGACTACAAGCGCGTCAACGGCGGCCTGCTGGTGCAGAGCCGAGATATCGGCATGATCACCGCAGACGACCTGAAGGTGGTTACCAAACGCGCGCCGACCGAACAGGAAATCCACGACCTGGTGTTCGCCTGGAAAGTCGCCAAGTTCGTCAAATCCAATGCCATCGTCTACGCCAAAGGCCGCCAGACCATCGGTGTCGGCGCCGGCCAGATGAGCCGCGTCAACTCCGCCCGCATCGCCGCCATCAAGGCCGAGCACGCAGGCCTGCAGGTCGCCGGCGCGGTCATGGCATCCGATGCGTTCTTCCCGTTCCGCGACGGTATCGACAACGCCGCCAAGGTGGGCATCAGCGCCGTTATCCAGCCCGGCGGCTCCATGCGCGATCAGGAAGTGATTGACGCAGCCGACGAAGCAGGCATGGCCATGGTCTTCACCGGCATGCGCCACTTTAGGCATTAATAGCCGCTGAAAGCTGGAGGCTAAAGGCTGGAAGGCCAACCACGCGCATCAGTACCGGAGCGGAGCACAAACCTCCGCCTCTAGCACGCAACCAGACCTTCCAGCCTCAAGCCTTCAGCGTTCAGCCTGAAGACCTCTCAACAGAGCAGAATGCACAATGAATATATTGATTATCGGCAGCGGCGGACGTGAGCACGCGCTGGCGTGGAAGGTGGCGCAGGACGAGCGCGTCGAGAAGGTATTTGTCGCTCCGGGTAACGCCGGCACCGCGATTGAGGCCAAGTGCGAAAACGTCGCCATCGACGTGCTGGAACTGGACAAGCTGGTTGCCTTTGCCAAGGACAACGTCAGCCTGACCATCGTCGGCCCGGAGGCCCCGCTGGTCGCCGGCGTCGTTGACCGCTTCCGCGAGCACGGCCTGCCCTGCTTTGGCCCGACTGCCGGGGCTGCGCAACTGGAAGGCTCCAAGGCCTTCACCAAGGACTTTTTGGCCCGTCACCAGATTCCAACTGCCGAGTACCAGAACTTCACCGAGATCGAGCCCGCGCTGGCCTACCTGCGCGAGAAAGGCGCACCGATCGTCATCAAGGCCGATGGCCTGGCTGCTGGCAAGGGCGTGATCGTTGCCATGACGTTGCAGGAAGCCGAGGATGCCGTGCGCGACATGCTGGCCGGCAACGCCTTCGGCGAAGCAGGCTCACGCGTGGTCATTGAGGAGTTTCTCGACGGCGAAGAGGCCAGCTTCATCGTCATGGTCGACGGCGAACACGTGCTGCCGATGGCGACAAGCCAGGACCACAAGCGCGTTGGCGACGGCGATACCGGCCCCAATACCGGCGGCATGGGCGCCTACTCCCCTGCCCCGGTGGTGACCAACGAGGTCCACCAGCGGGTCATGGAACAGATCATCTGGCCGACCGTGCGCGGCATGGCTGCCGAAGGCAACGTCTATACCGGCTTCCTCTACGCCGGTCTGATGATCGACGCCGACGGCAAGCCCAAGGTCATCGAGTTCAACTGCCGTTTTGGCGACCCGGAAACCCAGCCGATCATGCTGCGCCTGCAATCAAGCCTCGTCACCCTGGTTGAAGCAGCCAATGCGGGTACCCTGGATCAGGTCAGCGCCCAATGGGATCCGCGTTGCAGTCTCGGCGTTGTGCTGGCTGCCGGCGGCTACCCCGCCGACTACGCCAAGGGCGACGTCATCAGCGGACTGGACGAGGCCGTCAGCGACAATGGCAAGGTGTTCCATGCCGGCACTGCGCTGAAGGATGGCCAGGTCGTTACCAGCGGCGGTCGGGTCCTCTGCGCCACCGCGCTTGGCGAGACCGTCAAGGCCGCCCAGCAGGGCGCCTACGAGCTGGCCCGACAGATAAGCTGGAAAGGGAGCTTCTACCGCAGCGATATCGGCTACCGCGCCATCGCCCGGGAGAGCTGAACAAGGCACGGCCGGACAGGAGACTGTCCGGCCGTTGCATTTCTGCAGGCAGATGGCTGCGCTATACTGGCCGACGCATTGTATCAACCGGACACCAGAACCAAGGACAGGACTCAATCGTGAAGCAGATCAGCTCGTTGATACTCGCCCTGACTCTGGGTATCGCCTTCACGTTCACTACCTGGATCGACAAGGTACAAAGCGGCACGCCCGCTTATCGAACCTATGTCGACGCCAGCGGCGAGCTGCTGCTGCAGGACATCCTGTCCAACCGCTACGCCAACCGCTTCGTACCCGCACCTTCCGCGCCTCTTAGCCTGCCCGGCAATGAGGGTGCGCTGTGGGTCGAAGTCCGTCTCGACAACGTCGAGAACCGATTACTGATCCTCGAAAACCCCAGCATCGCGCTGATCGAGGTCTATCGATTGCAAAACGGCGAGGCCAGCCACCTCTATCGCACGGGCAGCCGGATGCCTGCCGATACCCGGCCATTGCCATTTTATGGCTTTGCTTTCCCGCTTGATGCCAGTACCAGCGCTGGCGACACCCTGATTCTGCGTCTGCAGAACGATTACCCGCTGAGCACCCGAATCGAGCTACTGGACGTCAAGGAAGCCTCGGCACGCCACAGCATGCAGCAGACGCTCCAGGGCATTCTGGTCGGTCTGATGCTGGCCCTGGTGCTGCACTGTCTGTTGCACGGCGTGCTGGGACGCGACCCGTTCCACCTGCTACTGGGCGGTGCAAGCCTGCTGATATCGATCAGCAGCCTGAGTGGTTTGAGCTGGATTGCCGAGGCTATGCCGCGACTGTACGGTCATCCCGGCGAAATCGTGCATCTCAGCGCCTATCCGCTGCTGGCCCTGCTGACGTGCTCGCTGCTGGGTAACGACAGCCGTCGCAATCGACGTCATGCCATTTACGCAGCGGCGGTCGTCACGGCACTGCTGACAGCCGGCTGCGCAGTGTTCCCGTCGCTCTCGCGTCTGCTCATCCATACCGTTCACATCGGCCTGCCTGCGGCCCTGCTGTTGCTTGCGTATTGGGTAAGCATCCGCGAGCAACGTCTGGACGTCCCCTTCACCAGTGCAACCTGCCTGCTCCTGGGTAACGGCCTGATGGAGGCCATGGCTGGCCAGCAACAGCCTGAGGCCTATCTGGCCGAGCTGCTGCTCTGGAGTGCGCTGGTGGGTTACAGCTGGAGCCTTTATCGCCGCCTGCAGGGGATCATCAGTCGCCGCGCCCGCGACCGCCAGGACAGCGCAACCGCACGTGCCGAGCAACGCGCCAAGGCCGAGTTTCTGGCACGTATCAGCCACGAAATCCGGACGCCGATGAACGGTGTTCTGGGCATGAGTGAACTGCTGCTTGATACCGCACTGTCCGCCAAACAGCGTGATTACGTGCAGACCATCCATGGCTCCGGCAACGACCTGCTCAACCTGATCAACGAAATTCTCGACATGTCGCGGCTGGAGTCCGGTCAGTTGACCCTCGAGCGGGTGCAGTTCGATCTGCATGCGCTGGTCAACGATTGCCTCGATATCTACCGCGCCCGCGCCGAAGGACAGGGCATTGAACTAATCGGCTTCGTCCACCCAGAGGTACCTCGCACCCTTCAGGGCGACCCAACACGCCTGCGCCAGATCCTGATGAACCTCCTTGCCAACGCTCTGCACTATACGGAACAGGGTGAGGTGCTGCTGGTGGTCGGAATGGAACAGAAAGATGGCGCCCCTCAGCTGCGCTTTGCAATTCAGGACACCGGCGCCGGCATGCCGGAAGATGCGTGCAACAGTCTGCTCAACAGCGATTTCAAGGTCACCCGCTTCCTCGATCAGTCCGATACTGACGGCAAGTTGCCACTGGTGATCACCCGCCAGTTGATCGGCATGATGAAGGGCCAACTCGGCATCAAGTATGCCAACGACCAGGGCACCACCGTCTGGTTTACCCTGCCGGCAAGCAGCATCGATGCAGGGCTTGACGCAGACACGGATGGCAGCAGCCTGACTGACCGCAATGTGCTGATCGTTGACGACAACGCCACCTGCCGCAAGGTCCTGCAACAGCAGACCGCGGCCTGGGGAATGCGCGCGCAATGCGCATCCAACGGTCGCGAGGCACTGGCCCTGCTGCGCAGCCAGGCCAACCTGGGCAATCCGTTCGAAATCATTCTGCTCGATCAGTCGATGCCCGGCATGAGCGGCGTTGAACTGGCCGCCCGTATCAAGGACGACCCGACTATAAACAGCGATCTGCTCATCATCATGCTGACCGGAATCAATCAGGTACCCAGTCGGGTCATTGCCCGCAATGCCGGTATTCGCCGGATTCTCAGCAAACCGGTTGCCGGCTATACCCTGCGCACCACTCTGATAGACGAGTGGGCACAGCGCCGTACCCCGGCCCAGGACAGCAGTGACCGCGACCAGCCGGTCGCGACCCGGGAGGAAAACCACTTCAGGGTTCTGGTCGCCGAAGATAACGCGATTTCAACCAAGGTCATTCTCGGCATGCTGGCAAAGCTGCAGGTGTCTGCCACAGCGGTGGATAACGGCGCCAGAGCGCTGGAGGCAGTGCAACAGCAGCCCTTTGACCTGGTACTGATGGACTGCGAAATGCCCGAAATGGATGGTTTCACCGCTGCCGAACGCATACGCCAGTGGGAGCAACGCACTGGCAGCCAGCCGATTCCAATCATCGCCCTGACCGCCCATATCCTTCCCGAGCACCGCGAGCGGGCACGCAAGGCCGGCATGAACGGCCATATGGCAAAACCGGTGGAGCTGAGCCAGTTACGCGAACAATTGCAACACTGGCGCGAACTCAAAGCCGAGAGCGACCTGTCCCTGCTCTGAAGTTCCCACCTCTAACAGGCCGACGCGGCGGCATAGTCGGCCCACCAGCGCATCCAGATTTCGTTCAGCATGACGGAGCCCTCCGTGAATTGCAGTGGCGCCTGACGACGCCACCTGATAATCACTGTAGGCAGAGAATGCGCTCACGGCCATTCGAAAACGGCTATCAGCACAATAGCCCCGTTGCTTCTAGCCGCGACGGGCCGGCTTGCGCTTGCCGCCTGACGGCTTGCCGACCCCCTTCCCTGCGCCCTTGCCCGCGCCAGTCTCGCGCGGCGGCAGGCCGGTATGCTGGGTGAGCACGCGCCCGGCCTTCTTGCTGCCGGCGGGTGTCGAGTTCTTGCGGCGGGCGCTCTGGTATCCGGCCACTGCGGGCTGGAATGCCGGAATCAGCTGATGCTTGCCGTTGCCAATCAGATCAGCGCGACCCATATTGGTCAGCGCCTCGCGCAGCATCGGCCAGTTGTTCGGATCGTGATAGCGCAAAAAAGCCTTATGCAGGCGCCGCTGGCGCTCGCCCTTGACGATATTCACGCCGTCGCTCTTGTAGGTGACCTTGCGCAGCGGGTTCTTGCCCGAGTGATACATGGCCGTCGCAGTCGCCATCGGTGATGGGTAGAACGCCTGCACCTGATCAGCGCGGAAGCCGTTGCGCTTGAGCCAGAGCGCCAGGTTCATCATGTCCTCATCGGTAGTGCCCGGATGCGCGGCGATGAAGTACGGGATCAGGTACTGCTCCTTGCCCGCCTCTTTCGAGAACTTCTCGAACATCTGTTTGAAGCGATCGTAGGAGCCGATGCCCGGCTTCATCATCTTGGTCAGCGGCCCTTCTTCGGTGTGCTCCGGTGCAATCTTCAGGTAACCGCCCACGTGGTGGGTGACCAGCTCCTTGACGTACTCCGGCGACTCCACCGCCAGGTCGTAACGCAGCCCGGAGGCAATCAGAATCTTCTTCACCCCCGGCAGATCACGAGCCTTGCGATACAGCGAGATCAATGACGAGTGATCGGTGTTGAGGTTCTCGCAAATACCGGGGAACACGCAGGATGGCTTGCGGCAGGCAGCCTCGATTTCCGGGCTTTTGCAGGCGATGCGATACATGTTGGCCGTTGGCCCGCCGAGATCGGAAATCACCCCGGTAAAGCCGGGAACCCGGTCGCGAATTTCTTCGATTTCGCGGATGATCGAGTCGTGCGACCGATTCTGTATGATCCGCCCCTCGTGCTCGGTGATCGAGCAGAAGGTACAGCCACCAAAGCAGCCACGCATGATGTTGACCGAGAAACGAATCATTTCGTAAGCCGGAATGCGCGCATCACCATAGGCCGGATGCGGAACACGGGCGTACGGCAGACCGAACACGTAGTCCATCTCTTCAGTCGACAACGGAATTGGCGGAGGGTTGAACCACACGTCGCGGTCACCATGGCGCTGCACCAGAGCCCGGGCGTTGCCCGGGTTGGTTTCCAGATGCAGCACGCGGTTGGCGTGAGCATAGAGAACCGGATCGCCTTTGACCTTATCGAACGCAGGAAGGCGGATCACCGTGCGGTCACGCTCCAGGCGCGGATGCGGCAGCAGCTCGACTACCTGAACATCATCGTCACTTTGCTGGTCCGGGCCCTTGGCCTGCTCTACAGCACAGGCTGCTGTGTCCTGAGTATTGACGTAGGGATTGATGATCTTGTCGATCTTGCCAGGGCGATCGATGCGGGTCGAATCCAGCTCGAACCAGCCCTCGGGGGTATCACGACGCACAAAGGCAGTGCCACGCACGTCGGTAATACTCTGGATCGGCTCGCCGCGGCTCAGTCGATGGGCCACCTCGACGATCGCCCGCTCGGCGTTGCCGTAGAGAAGAATATCGGCCTTGGCATCGATCAACAGCGAATGGCGAACCTTGTCCTGCCAGTAGTCATAGTGGGCGATGCGGCGCAGCGATGCCTCAATCCCGCCGAGCACAACCGGCACGTCCTTGAACGCCTCACGGCAGCGCTGGCTGTAGACCAGGCTGGCACGATCCGGGCGCTTGCCGCCACTGCCACCGGGCGTATAGGCGTCATCGGAGCGCACCTTGCGGTCAGCCGTATAGCGATTGATCATCGAGTCCATATTGCCGGCCGCCACACCAAAAAACAGGTTTGGCTTGCCCAACTTCATGAAGTCATCTTTGCTGTGCCAGTCTGGCTGGCTGATGATACCAACGCGGTAACCCTGCGCCTCGAGCAGCCGCCCGATAATGGCCATGCCGAACGACGGATGGTCGACATAGGCGTCGCCGGTAACAATGATCACGTCGCAGCTGTCCCAGCCGAGCAGGTCCATCTCCTCCCGACTCATCGGCAGGAAAGGCGCCGGGCCGAAGCACTCGGCCCAGTAACGCGGGTAGTCGAACAGTTGGTGCTTCGCGACCGGGATGCTGACCGCCATGCTTACTCCTCCCCGTAACCGGAATAGGAACCGGGTGCGAGGTTTTCAAAACGGGTGTATTTGCCCAGAAACGCCATCCGTGCCGTGCCGATGGGGCCGTTACGCTGCTTGCCGATGATCAGCTCGGCGATACCCTTGTCCTGGGTATCTGGGTGATAGACCTCATCACGGTAGACGAACATGATCACGTCCGCGTCCTGCTCGATCGCGCCGGATTCCCGCAGGTCAGAGTTGATCGGGCGCTTGTTCGGGCGCTGCTCCAGCGAGCGGTTAAGCTGCGACAGCGCAATAACCGGTACGTTGAACTCTTTGGCCAGCGCCTTGAGCGAGCGGGAAATTTCGGAAATCTCGTTGGTCCGGTTTTCCGAGCTGGCCCCACCAATGCGCATCAGCTGCAGGTAGTCGATCATGATCAGGCCAAGATCACCGTGCTCGCGCACGATACGACGCGCGCGGGTGCGCATCTCCATCGGGGACAGGCCAGCGGTGTCGTCAATGAACAGCTTGCGGTCATTCAGCATATTGACCGCCGAGGTCAGGCGCGGCCAATCCTCATCGTCCAGACGGCCGGAACGCACCTTGGTCTGATCAATACGCCCAAGCGATGAGAGCATACGCATGATCAGCGACTCTCCCGGCATCTCGAGGGAGAACACCAGTACAGCTTTATCGCTGCGCATCACTGCATTTTCGACCAGGTTCATCGCAAAGGTAGTTTTGCCCATCGACGGACGACCGGCGACAATAATCAGGTCAGCCGGCTGCAAGCCCGACGTCATGTTGTCCAGCTCGGTAAACCCGGTGGACAGGCCGGTAATCGAGCCTTCACTGTTGAACAGGGTATCGATTCGGTCAATGGCCTTGGTCAACAGGCTGTTGACGCCCTCTGGGCCACCGGTCTTGGGGCGGCTTTCAGCAATCGAGAAAATCTTGCGCTCGGCTTCATCGAGCACTTCGGTCGCCTGCATTCCCTTGGGATTGAAGGCGGTGTCGGCAATTTCGGTGCTGACACTGATCAGTTGCCGCAACGTTGAACGCTCACGAATAATCTGCGCGTAGGCGCTGATGTTGGCAACCGAAGGGGTATTTTTGGCCAGTTGACCGAGATAGGCGAGCCCGCCCACCTGATCAATCAGACCTTCCTTGTCGAGATCTTCCGCCAGCGTGACCACGTCGAATGGCTGGTTGCGCGAGGCCAGGCGCACCAGCGCCTTGAAGATCATTCGGTGATCGTGCCGATAGAAATCACTTTCGCTGAGCAGCTCTGAAACGCGCTCCCAGGCCATGTTGTCCAGCATGACCCCGCCCAGCACAGCCTGTTCGGCCTCAATGGAGTGCGGCGGCACCTTCAATGCTGCGGTCTGCAGATCGAGTTCCGGATGTTCGCTATACAGTGTGTCAGTCATGAAAGGGCGCTCAAAACGGCTGGTACAGAAATGCAACACGGCGCCTGTCCGGAGACAGGCGCCGTGTGACAAGTCTAACGAGAATGCACCGGCAAATCACCCGCCAAGGGCGAGCACTGCCAGTGCGACCCGTTATCAGCCGGCTACAACAACCAGCTTGACGGTGGTTTCAACGTCAGTGTGCAGCTGCACGACGACATCGAACTCACCTACGTTGCGCAGCGCGCCGTCGGGCAGACGAACTTCGCTCTTCTCAATGGCAACGCCAGCTGCGGTAACGGCATCGGCGATGTCGCGAGTACCGATGGAACCGAACAGTTTGCCCTCTTCGCCAGCGTTGGCGGCGATGGTAACAGTCAGTTCAGCCAGCTGAGCGGCACGGGCGTCAGCCTCGGCCTTCTTCTCTGCAGCCAGTTTTTCCAGTTCGGCACGGCGTGCTTCGAACGCAGCAACGTTTTCAGCGGTAGCCGGAGTAGCCTTGCCGAAAGGCAGCAGGAAATTGCGAGCGTAACCAGCCTTGACAGCGACTTTGTCGCCCAGGTTACCCAGGTTCGCGATCTTTTCGAGCAGGATAACTTCCATTGCGATGACCTCTTAAATTCAACCTTGACCGTTTGAGTCATCGTTTCCACTGGCGCCGGAAGCCGGCTGCAAGCGGGAACGGAAATCAAACAGACTATCAATAAACGCCAAAAACATGATCAGGGGGTACAGCACTTGCCAGACAAAAATCAGCGTCGCGTAAAGCACCACCAGCGGGCCGATACCCAGCCGCTTGATACCGACAACGCCATGCACCAGCGCCAGTCCGGCAAACAGCAGCGGCACTGTGGCAATCGGTGCAAGCATTGCCAGCCCATCAAACTGCGGGCCAACAAACACCAGCAAGGCCAAAACGATGCTCATCCACGGTGCCAAGCGCAAACGGTGAAACTCGTCGCGAAACCCGCCAGGGTTGAACAACCGGGCTTGCCAGCTGCGCGCGAGAATCAGGCACACCAGTGTCATGGCTGCGTGGGTAGCCCCCATCAAACCGGCCAGCAGGGGCACCATAAGTGCCTGCAGGCGGGCCAGTGCAGCCTCGTCGACTTCTGCGCTCAACTCGGTCAACATCTGCGGCAGCGCAGAGCGAATCTGATCTGCCACCTCTTGCAACGGGCCCTGCAGGGTAACCAGCAGTACCAGTGCAAAAACCAGCCCGAGCGGCGCAGTCGCCATCGTCACCAGCGACCACTCACTGCACTGGCGCAACAACAGCGCCAACGCCGAACAGCCCAACAACACCATCAGCGGGGTGGGATCACCCAACAGCGCCCAGGCAACTGCAGGCAAGGACGCCCAAACCAGCACCGGGAGGCCTTCCGACCACCCGCGGCGCAACAGCACCAACGCCATTGCCACCGCACCAAACCAGAACAGCATGGGTACTGCGACCGACAAACCCACCACCAGTGTGGCTTGTCTGCGACCGCGCATGATGAACTCAGCCAGCCCCTGCATGCCGATTCGGTTTCCTGATCAATTACTTTTGGCTACCAATTAACGACCGTGGCCGTCGGTGTAAGGCAGCAGAGCCAGGTAGCGGGCGCGCTTGATAGCAACGGCCAGCTGACGCTGGTACTTAGCCTTGGTACCGGTAATGCGGCTCGGGACAATCTTGCCGGTCTCGGTAACGTAGGCCTTCAGAGTGTTGAGATCCTTGTAATCGATCTCTTTAACGCCTTCAGCGGTGAAACGGCAGAACTTTCTGCGGCGGAAAAAACGTGCCATGGCAGCGTCTCCTTAATTCTGGAATGGGAACTGAAAAAACTTACTCGTCGTCACCGTTGTCATCGGTGTCATTGCTGTCAGCGTTATCGCCGGAGTCATTGTCGTCGTTGCGCTCGCGACGCTCGCGACGCTCACCACGACCACTCTCTTCAGCCTTGAGCATGTCGGACTGTTCGGTAACGGCTTCGTCACGACGGATGACCATGTTACGGATAACGGCATCGTTGTAACGGAAGTTTTCAGTCAGCTCTTCCAGTGCTTTGGCGCTGCACTCAACATTCATCATGATGTAGTGAGCTTTGTGAACCTTGTCGATCGGGTAAGCCAGTTGGCGGCGGCCCCAGTCTTCCAGACGGTGCAGTTTGCCGCCGTCTTCTTCGATCAGCTTGGTGTAACGCTCAACCATCGCGTTAACCTGCTCGCTCTGGTCCGGGTGAACCAGAAATACGATTTCGTAATGACGCATACAAGCTCCTTACGGGTTATAGCCAGCTGCCCAAACAGTCTGGCAAGGAGTGGAACATAGGGTTTGGGGCGCACATCATAGTGAACGGCCGCCTAGCTTGCAAGGGAAATGCCAGCAAGACGCAACTCTTGGCTGGAAGCTGGAAGCTGGAAGCTGGAAGCTGGAAGCTGGAAGCTGGAAGCTGGAAGCTGGAAGCCAATAGTGTGGGTGGGAGGCTAGCTACCCTGCAAGGGTTGAGTTACACCGACGGCGCCCTCGGCACCGTCGGCATCCAGATCAGCTCGATGCGCCGCGCTGGCGTACCGCTTCAAACAGGCAGATGCCAGTAGCGACCGAGACATTGAGACTGCTGACACTGCCGGCCATCGGCAGCTTGGCCAGATAATCGCAGTGCTCACGGGTCAGACGACGCATACCCGCGCCCTCCGCGCCCATAACAATCACCGACGGAACGGTGAAATCCACATCATAAATAAGTTGTTCCGCTTCGCCGGCAGTACCAACCACCCACAGCCCGCGCTGCTGCAACTGCTTCAGCGTACGACTGAGATTGGTTACAGCCACCAGCGGCACAGTCTCCGCTGCGCCGCAGGCCACCTTGCGTACCGTCGGATTCAGGGTCGCGGAGCGATCCTTGGGCACAATCACGGCGTGCGCTCCGGCGGCATCCGCACTGCGCAGGCAGGCGCCGAGATTATGCGGATCAGTCACACCATCCAGCACCAGCAGCAATGCCGGACCATCGAGCCTGTCCAGCAGATGCCCCAGCATCTCCTCGGACCACAGCTGACTGGGCGATACTTCTGCCAGAACGCCCTGATGAACGCCATCTGCCTGGGCATCCAGCTCATCGGCCGCCAACCGAACAACACTTAGTCCGGCCTGTTCCGCCTCGGACAAAAGCCGCTGCTGACGCTCATTCAGACGACCGGACTGAATTATCAGACGCTTTACGCGCTTGGGGTGACGCTCAATCAGCGCCTGCACGGCATGTACGCCGAACACCCGTTCAAGATCACTCATCAAACTGCACTCACCCTATCGCGACTTGCGCTTTCGCGGGCCGCGACTTGTCGGCGCCGCACTCTTGCCATCCGCCTTGCCATCCGACGGAGCCTTTGCGGGCCGAGCAGTCTTGCTCCGCGAACTCCCTCCCGGCTTACCGGAGCTGGCGTCGGAGCGCCCCTTGCGCGGGGCCTTGCCACGCGGCGCCACCTCTCCGGCGGCACGACGGGCATCAGCGAGCAGCTTTTCACGCATGGCGCGACTGGCCGTTACCTGACGTTCCACAGGGGCCTGTGGCGCATCTGCCGCCATCTCAAAGTCGATCTTGCGATCATCAAGATCAACCCTGGCCACCTGAACCCGTACCGAGTCGCCCAAACGGAAGCGGCGACCGGAACGCTCGCCGATCAGCGAGTGATGCACCGCATCAAATTCGTAGTAGTCGGCAGGCAATGCAGTAATGTGCAGCAACCCTTCCACATAAATATCTGTGAGCTCGACGAACAACCCGAAGCTGGTGACCGCAGTAACCAAACCATCAAAACTGTCACCGACGCGATCCTGCATGAACTCGCACTTGAGCCAGCTCACCACATCGCGAGTCGCCTCGTCGGCACGCCGCTCATTCTGGGAACACTGCTCGCCCAGCTCGACCAGACGCTGATGGTCATAGGGATAGATTTTCGCCTTCGGAATCACGCCGGCGCCGGCGCGACGCACCAGAGAGGTATTACGACGCGAGCGAATGACACTGCGAATGGCGCGATGCACCAGCAGGTCCGGATAGCGACGAATGGGCGAAGTGAAATGTGTGTAGGCCTCGTAGTTGAGACCAAAGTGCCCGGCATTGTCCGGGCTGTACACTGCCTGACTGAGCGAGCGCAGCATCACCGTTTGAATCAACTGGGCATCGGGACGACCCTGGACGCGCGCGAGCACTGCTGCATAGTCTTCCGGCGTCGGATCACCCTTCTTGCGGGTCAGACTCAGGCCGAGCGAGTTGAGAAACTCGCGCAAACGCTCGATTTTTTCCGCCTGCGGACTGTCATGCACACGATACAGCCCCGGCAGCTCAAGCTCCTGAAGGAAGCGCGCAGTCGCCACGTTGGCGCACAACATGCATTCCTCGACAATCTTGTGCGCATCATTGCGCGTTGTCGGCAAAATCTCGACGATCTTGCGATCATCTCCAAACACCATGCGCGTTTCGGTCGTTTCAAAATCGATCGCCCCGCGCCCCTGGCGCGCCTTGGCCAGGGCCTTGTAGAGCTCGTACAGGTTTTCCAGATGGGCAACTACCTCGGAATACTCGTCACGCAGCGCCTTGCCTTCACGACTGCGCGGATGTTCAAGCATGCTGGAGACCTTGTTGTAGGTCAGGCGCGCATGCGAGTGGATAACCGCCTCGTAGAACTCGAAGTCAGTCAGCTCGCCACTCTTCGACACGGTCATTTCGCAGACCATGGCAAGGCGATCAACATGCGGATTCAACGAGCACAGCCCGTTGGACAACTCCTCAGGCAGCATCGGAATGACCTGACTGGGGAAGTAGACCGAGGTACCTCGCAGCTCGGCCTCTTCATCCAGCGCCGAGCCCAGCGGCACGTAGTGCGAGACATCCGCAATGGCAACATAGAGCTTCCAGCCACCCGAGAACAGACGCCAGCCGCTGGCCTTATGCGGCTCACAGTAAATCGCATCGTCAAAGTCACGCGCATCTTCGCCGTCAATGGTGACCAGCGGCAGATGGCGCAGATCAACCCGCTTCTGCTTGTCCTTTTCGACCACATGATCTTTCAGCAGAGCGGCCTCTTTCAGCACCGCCTCGGGCCACTCGCTGGGGATATCGTAACTGCGCAGCGCAACTTCAATTTCCATCCCGGGCGCCATATAGTCGCCCACCACCTCAATGACCTCACCCTGGGCCTGACGACTCGGGGTCGGCCAGTGGGTAATGCGTACTTCGGCATATTGACCATGCTTTACACCGCCCTTGGCAGTGGGAGCGATCAGCACGTCCTGATTGATACGAGCGTTATCGGCGACGACATAGCCTATGCCGTCTTCCTCGTAGTACCGGCCAACCAAAATTTCGTGCGCGCGGGAGATCACTTCGACTACCGCACCTTCGTTGCGCCCGCGCCGGTCGACCCCAGTGATGCGCACCAACGCGCGATCACCGTCGAAGACCAGGCGCATTTGCGACGGGCCCAAGAAGATATCACCGCTACTGTCGTCGGGAATCAGGAAACCGAAGCCATCGCGATGCCCCTGGATACGTCCGGGAATCAGATCCAGCTTGTCGACTGGCGCATAAGCGCCGCGACGGGTATAGATTACCTGCCCGTCGCGCTCCATGGCGCGCAGACGGCGGCGCAGCGCCTCGACACTGTCTTCGTCGGACAGGCCGAACTCCTGCTGCAACTGCGCACGGGTCGCAGGCGCGCCACGGGACTCCAGCAGATGCAGGATCAGTTCGCGGCTCGGAATGGGGTTATCGTACTTTTCGGCTTCGCGCCGAGCTTCCGGGTCGAGATGACTCCAGTCCTTGGTCAAATCGAGATCGGGGGAAGCGTTTGAGGTGGTCGACCGAGAGGTCGAACCGGGGGATTTCGTCTTTTTCGTCATAGGGCCCTATTGAACCGAAAATGAAGCCTGCATGCACCTGTTTAAAAAAATAATTTTTCCGTGCCGGGGGTTTACAAGTGCGCCGGGACTATCTAAGATTCGCGCCGTCAGCAGGAAACAGCTACTGCAACGAACTTCGGTTCAGCATAGCAGGTCCGCATGACATGCCCAGGTGGTGAAATTGGTAGACACGCTAGCTTCAGGTGCTAGTGGCCTTACGGCCGTGGAAGTTCGAGTCTTCTCCTGGGCACCAATTTCGAAAATCGGATTATCTTCTCTCGATTTTCAACAGCAGTAAATCGCCCAGGTGGTGAAATTGGTAGACACGCTAGCTTCAGGTGCTAGTGGCCTCACGGCCGTGGAAGTTCGAGTCTTCTCCTGGGCACCAATTTCATAAAAGAACCGAGCCTTGCGCTCGGTTTTTTTGTGCCTGCAAATCCCCCTCCCCCGCAGACAACACGCAACACCGCCACCCTCTTGCGCAGACCGCCAGGCACCCCAAACAAAAAAGGCGCCCCGCAGGACGCCTTTTCAGCACCGAACCAATAACCGCGTCAGAATACCTGACGCAGAATCACTGTTTCGTTGCGATCAGGGCCGGTCGAAATAATATCGATCGGCGCACCAACCAACTCTTCGATGCGGGCGATATACGCACGCGCGGCAGCCGGCAGCCCCTCAATGGTCTTGATGCCCAGAGTAGACTCCTGCCAGCCCGGCATATCCTCGTAAACCGGCTCCAGACCAATGTAGCTGTCTGCATCGGTCGGAGCCTCAAGCACATCACCGGCCGCATTGCGATAGCCGACACAGATACGAATCACATCCAGACCGTCCAGCACGTCCAGCTTGGTCAGGCAGAGGCCACTGATACTGTTGATCTCGATGGCGCGGCGCAGGATGACTGCATCGAACCAGCCACATCGGCGAGCGCGACCGGTTGTCGAACCAAACTCGTGACCCCGCTCGGCAAGCCGGCTACCCACATCGTCAAACAGTTCGGTCGGGAACGGACCGGAGCCCACGCGCGTGGTGTAGGCCTTGGTGATACCCAGCACATAATCCAGATACAGCGGACCAAAACCGGAACCGGTCGCAGTACCACCAGCCGTGGTGTTGGAGCTGGTAACGAAGGGATACGTGCCGTGATCGATATCCAGCAGCGAACCCTGAGCACCCTCGAACATGATATTCGCACCTTCGCGACGCAGTTCGTGCAGGCGCGAGGTTACATCGGTCATCAGCGGCGCCAGCCACTCGGCATAGCCCATCGCCTCATCCAGCGTTTTCTGGAAATCGATCGGATCAACCTTGTAGTAATGCTGCAGCGCGAAGTTGTGATAGTCGAGCACCTCACCCAGCTTGGCAGCGAAACGCTCGCGGTGGAACAGATCCGCCACGCGCAGGCCGCGACGCGACACCTTGTCCTCGTAGGCCGGCCCGATACCGCGACCGGTAGTACCGATCTTGGCTTCGCCGCGAGCCTTCTCGCGCGCCTGATCCAGGGCTACGTGATAAGGCAGGATCAGCGGGCAGGCGGGGCTAATGCGCAAACGTTCGCGAACCGGCACACCCTTGGCCTCAAGCTCGGTCAGCTCCTTGAGCAGCGCTTCGGGCGACAGCACAACGCCGTTACCGATAAAGCACTGGACGTTGTCACGCAGAATCCCGGAAGGAATCAGGTGCAGTACGGTTTTCTCACCATCGATTACCAGCGTGTGACCGGCGTTATGCCCGCCCTGATAACGCACTACTGCAGACACCTGATCGGTCAGCAGGTCGACGATCTTGCCCTTGCCTTCATCGCCCCACTGGGTCCCCAGGATGACAACATTCTTACCCATGTTCAGCCCATGCCTCACTAGAAATAAAATGACCTTTCGGCCTTGTAATCACGAATTCAGTTCGACTACCTGCCAACCACCGCCCGAATAGGCAAGCCGCCGGTTACAGCCATGCTGCGCAGCCTCGGCATCCCCTTGCCCGGGCAGCGCCACTATTACGCGCTCACCCTGAGCCCGCAGCCCGGCAACCACATCCTGCAAATCCGCCTCAGCGCTGTGCGGCGCCCAAATTGAAGCAGGGACGCCGGCATCAGGCAGTTCGCCGCGCTGGACCAGAAAACGCAGATCAGTGGAGAAGCCGGTGGCCGGACGGGCACGACCGAAGTCGCGACCGATATCGTCGTAACGACCACCCTGAGCCACACTCTGACCGATACCTGGTACAAACGCTGCAAACACCACCCCGGTGTGGTAATGATAGCCACGCAACTCACCCAGGTCGAAATACAGCGGCACATCCGGATAACGACGCGTCAGTACCTGGGCAACCTCAGCCAGATCATCCAGCGCAGCCATGACCGACTCGGGAGCACCATCGAGCAACGCATGAGCCCGGTCAAGCACCTCGACCCCACCGGACAACTCAACCAGACTGCACAGCATGGCCCCGATAGACGCCTGCAGCAGACCTCCGACCAGAGCTGCCACCTCATCGGGCGCCTTGCGCTGCAGCGCATCAAACAGTGCCTGCTCGGTAGCCTCGTCCAGATTTGCAGCCTGCACCAGACCACGATAGATACCGACATGCCCGAGGTCCAGGTGAACACCCTTTACCCGACAGACCGCCATGGTCTCAAGCATCAGGGAAATGACTTCGATGTCACTGGCACTCGACGCGTCCCCGTACAATTCCGCACCCAGCTGAATCAGGCTGCGAGAGGTAGACAGCGGTCGTGGCAGGGTATGCAGTACGCTACCGCAGTAACAGAGACGGGAAGGCCCTTCCGCCCCCAGCGTGTGCGCATCGATGCGCGCTACCTGAGGGGTAATATCCGCCCGCAAGCCGAGCATGCGACCGGACATCTGGTCGATCATCTTGAACGTCTGCAGCTCAAGATCGTGACCGGCACCAGTCAGCAGGGATTCGAGGTATTCGATATGCGGGGTAATGACCAGGTCATAGCCCCAGCGGGAGAACAGATCCAGCAACTGCCGACGGGCTGACTCGATACGCACCGCCTCGCGGGGCAGCACCTCGTCGATGCCATCGGGCAGCAACCAGCGATCTACAGTAGGCATTTTCAGAACCTTTCATACAGGGTGACGAGGGGGAGGACTATAGCCCTGCCCACATCACGCCACCTGGCGAACCAGATACAGACACAGGGTACCGAGCACCATACTGGCAAGCGCTGCCAGTCGAACCTGACGCGGACTCAGGTCGCCGATACCACTCATCATTCGTTGCCAGCGCTCAGGCACCAGAAAGGGCAGGATACCCTCGAGTACCAGCACCAGGCACAGCGCGGTAAGAAAATCCTGCCACATGCGAGCCTCTTCCAGCGCCGACCCGCCAGCCATAGGCGTGGAGCGGTCACAAAAAAGCCGGGATTTCCCGGCTGCGCAAGTGTAACACGTTTTACGCAGCAGACACCCGGGCATTCAGCCAATTTAACGTTACGCCGACAGCAAAACGGGCCACCTGTCGGGTGACCCGTTTTATGGTTCTAATCAGCCTGTCAGGGATTGGCCTGATTGCCCTGCATGTATCTGAAGAACTCGCTTTCCGGATCCAGCACCAGCATGTCGGACCGCTCCGCGAAACTCTCACGATAGGCCTGCAGGCTACGCGTGAAGGAGTAAAACTCAGGATCCTTGTTATACGCCTCGGCGTAGATGGCTGCGGCCTTGGCATCACCATCACCACGAATCTTTTCGGACTCACGGAAGGCTTCAGCCAAAATTACGCGCTGCTGGCGATCCGCATCCGCACGAATACCCTCTGCCAGTTCCGCGCCCTTGGCTCGATGCTCGCGCGCCTCACGCTCACGCTCGGTACTCATGCGGTCAAAGACGCTGCGATTGACCTCCGCAGGCAGGTCAATCGCCTTGACCCGAACATCCACGACCTCGATACCCAGCTCGCGGCGAGCATTCTCGTCGAGGGTCGCAGAAATGTCGGCCATCAACTGGTCACGCTCGCCCGAAACCACTTCATGCAACGTGCGGCGAGCCACCTCGTTGCGCAGACCGGATTCGAGCTGACGCGACAAACGCTCCTCCGCGATGGCACGCAGGCCGGATGTAGCAGTGTAGAAACGCTGAACATCGGCAACGCGCCACTTGGCGTAGGAATCCACCATCAATGCCTTCTTCTCCAGCGTCAGGTAACGCTGGGTAGCAGTATCAAGGGTGAGCAGGCGACCATCAAAAATCTGGGCCTCCTGCACGAACGGCAGCTTGAAGTGGAGTCCAGGCGCTACATCACTCTGCACCACCTTACCAAACTGCAGCACGATGGCGCGCTCGGTCTGGTTGACCACGAAGAAGCTGTTCCAGCCAACGATCACTACCGCCAGCAGACCAATCAAACCCATCAGAGACTTGTTACTCATCAGCGAGACTCCCTGGAACGCAGATCGCGCTGCTGCGATGTAGTTGAGCGTGTCGAAGCGTCGCCCTGCGACATCGACGGCAGACTGGAAGCACCGGTAGCAGACGATGTCGAACCACCTTGGCCGATCATCTTGTCCAGCGGCAGGTAAAGCAGGTTGTTACTGCCCTCGCCACCCGCGATCAAGACCTTGCTGGTATTACTCAACACATCCTGCATGGCGTCCAGATAGAGGCGCTCGCGCAACACGCCCGGCGCAGCCTGATACTGCCCCAGCAACAGATCAAAGCGCTGAGCTTCACCCTCTGCCCTCGCGATCACCTCATCGTGGTAACCGCTGGCTTCCTCGAGCATGCGTTGGGCGCGACCACGGGCCTCCGGGATAACCCCATTGGCATAGGCTTCAGCCTGGTTGCGAGCACGCACCTCGTCTTCCTTGGCACGAATCACGTCGTCGAAAGCATCCTGCACCTCGGCCGGTGCCTGGGCATTCTCGATGTTTACCTGAGTGACGGTAATACCGGTGTTGTAGGCGTCAAGATAACGCTGAAGCCGCTCGGTCACCTCTACCGCCATCTGCTCACGACCTTCGGTCAACACCTGGTGCATCGGCGTGGAACCCACCACATGACGCACGGCACTCTCGGTAGCATGGCGCAGACTGGTTTCCGGATCTTCCACCTTGAGCACGAAATTTTCCAGATTGGAAATGCGGTACTGAATTGCGACCGGTACCTCAACGATGTTCTCGTCCTCGGTCAGCATCTGCCCCTTCTGGCGATAGGAACGCACCTGGGTGACATTGCGCTGAAACTTGCTTTCCACTGGCGGGAAATACAGGTGCAGACCAGGGCCGACGGTCCGGTGATACTCACCGAAGCGCAGAATCACGGCCTGCTCCTGCTCATTGACCATATACACAGCCTTGAACGCCCAGAAACCCAGCACCACAACCAGCGCCAGCCCCCAGATCCAGCCAGGAACACCGGCACCACTGCCGTTGCTGCGGTCAGACCCGCCATTACCGCTGCGCTTGCCCGAGCCAAACAGATTATTCAGGCTGTCCTGCAACTTGCGCAGCGCCTCGTCCAGATCCGGCGGACCTTGCTTGCCGCCGCGATTACCGCCGCGATTGCCGCCGCTACCCCAAGGGTCCTGGTCGTTTGAATTATTGCCGCCACCAGGCTCATTCCAGGCCATAGCGTTCTCCGTTGTCTGTAACGTTCAAGGTCAGGGAGTTGCCCCGTAACCGGGTAACATCCTACCGTAAAGGGCACGACGGACGCGAACCGCGCCCTCGCACTTTCATTGCAAAGTATGTTGCTGCAGAAACTGCTCGGGCAACCAGCCTTCACGCTTGAGCAGCCGGTTGAAATCACTGCGCTGCAGGCGCACATTCAACTGCTGGCGTCCGTCGTCGCCTACCTGCTCGCTCAGCACTGCCCCCACAGCATAGAACTGGGCACGCAGTCTCGCCTCGGCATGCTCAAGCACAATCTGTGCGTGCACCACCTCATCACCCACCCGCTCGGCGATTGCCTGCTGCAGCAGCTCCAGCCCAAGCCCTTTCTGCGCTGAGATCCAGACGCGTACCGCGACACCGTCCTCGTTACGCTGAATCTGCGGCTCGAAGTCATCCAGCAGGTCGATCTTGTTGTAGACCTCCAGCATTGGCAACTCGAGAGCACCGATCTCCCCCAACACCGCCAGCACCTGCTCCATGTTGGACTCGCGCTCCTCGTCCGCCGCATCAATCACATGCAGCAGCAGATCGGCCTGGCTTGACTCTTCAAGTGTCGCGCGGAAAGCCTCAACCAGCTTGTGCGGCAAATGGCGGATAAAACCCACCGTATCGGCGAGAATGACCGGCCCGACGTCGTCGAGCTCAATGCGTCGAAGTGTCGGATCCAGGGTAGCGAACAGCTGATCAGCCGCATAGACGGTAGCGGTAGTGAGGGCGTTGAACAGCGTTGACTTGCCGGCGTTGGTATAGCCCACCAGTGATACCACCGGAATCTCTGCACGCTGACGAGCTCGACGGGCCTGATCGCGCTGGCTGCGCACCTTCTCCAGGCGCTTGTTGATCTGCTTGATCCGCACACGCAGCAGGCGGCGGTCGGTTTCAAGCTGGGTTTCCCCCGGCCCGCGCAGACCAATACCGCCTTTCTGGCGCTCAAGGTGGGTCCAGCCGCGAACCAGGCGGGTACTCAGGTGATCAAGCTGGGCCAGCTCCACCTGCAGCTTACCCTCGTGGGTCCGGGCACGCTGAGCAAAGATATCGAGAATCAGGCCGGTACGGTCAAGCACACGACACTCAAGCTCACGCTCGAGGTTGCGCTCCTGACTCGGTGTCAGTGTGTGATTGAAGATCACCACTTCACCTTCACTGGCCTTGACCAGCGCCCGCAATTCCTGGACCTTGCCAGGTCCGATCAGGAATCGCGGCGTGGGCTTGTGACGCGTGATGGTAAGGAAGCCTGCATTTTCAGCCCCGGCCGAACGCACCAGCTCGATGAATTCATGCGGATCTTCACGACGCTGTTCATCAACGCCCTCAAGGTGAACGAGGATGGCACGTTCACCCCCTTCATGACGCTCAAAAAACAATCAGGCCTCCTGCATCATCAGGGATTGCCAACCTCAGCGTCGTCAGCACCGGGCTGGGTCGGCAGACGTACCGGACGACCCGGAACGACGGTAGAAATGGCGTGTTTGTAAACCATCTGACTGACAGTATTCTTCAGCAGAATGACAAACTGGTCGAAAGATTCGATCTGACCCTGCAGCTTGATGCCGTTAACCAGATAAATGGATACCGGAACACGTTCCTTGCGCAGAACGTTCAGGTAAGGGTCTTGTAGAGAATGCCCTTTTGACATTGCCTCACTCCTTTCATGGAAACCGTATAATTTTTACGCATCATAACAATGCAATTTGGCCGGCCTGTCCATTATCCAAAAGACGAGCAGGCATGTACTGCGAACAGACAGGGAACTGGCAGAAACGTCATGCCTATATTGCGACGGTATCCAGCACTTTCAAGGCCCGCTCAAACCTTTTCGGATCGAGACTGTCGAGCCACTCGATTGACGTATGCCAACCGCGCAACCAGGTAAACTGCCGCTTGGCCAATTGACGCGTCGCAATAATGCCGCGTTCACGCATCTGCTCGTAATCAAGCCGCCCTTCCAGATAATCCCAGACCTGCCGATAGCCAACCGCACGGATTGAGGGCATACCGACATCCAGATCCCCTCTCGCATGCAACGCTTCGACCTCGGAAAGCAGCCCTTGTTGCAACATCAGCGAAAAACGTTCGGCAATGCGTTGATGCAGCACCGAACGCTCCTGCGGTGCGACCGCCAGATAGCGCACAGTATAAGGTAAAACACCGCTCTCCGGCGCCTGCCCTGAGGCTTTTTCTGCATGCTGGCGACGGTGCCATTGACTCAGTGTAATACCACTGCTGAGAAATACCTCATACGCCCGCTGAATCCGCTGCGGATCGTTCGGATGAATGCGTGCTCCAGCTTCGGGATCGACCTCGGCCAGCGCAGCGTGCACCATCTCCCAGCCACCCTCCAGCGCCATTCGTTCGATCCTGGCCCGTATCACCGGATCGGCCGAAGGCATTGTGGCCAGGCCGTCGGTCAATGCCTTGAAATACAGCATGGTCCCGCCCACCAGCAGCGGCACCTTGCCCCGCGCCGTAATATCGCGCATCAACGCCAGCGCATCATCTCGAAAGCGCGCGGCAGAATAGGCCTCGGCCGGATCGAGAATATCGATCAGATGGTGCGGATAACGCTGTAGCGTCTCAGCATCAGGCTTGGCCGCACCGATATCCATCCCACGGTAGACCAGCACCGAGTCAACGCTGACCAGCTCGCACGGAAACCGGTCGTAAAGATGCATGGCAAGTTCGGTCTTGCCCGAGGCGGTTGGCCCCATCAGACAAATGACCGGCGGACGCTCGGCCGATGCGTCGCTGTCTGGCAGGCTCATACTCAGCGCCCCCGCAGGAACAGCTTGTCCAGCTCAGCCATGCTGAGCTGCGTCCAGGTCGGGCGTCCGTGGTTGCACTGCCCGCTGCGCTCGGTCTGCTCCATATCCCGCAGCAAGCCGTTCATTTCCGCCAGTGTAAGACGCCGGTTGGCGCGCACGGCACCATGGCAGGCCATGGTCGCCAGCAGCTCGTTGAGATGCGCCTGAATACGATCACTGGTGCCGTATTCCAGCAAATCACTCAGCACATCACGAACCAGCTGCTCGGCATCCGCCTGCCGAAGCAGAGCTGGCACCTCGCGGATGGCCAGCGATTCGGGCCCCATTCGCTGCAACGACATGCCCAGCCGCGCAAACCAGTCCGCATGTTCATCCGCGCAATCAGCTTCCCGCTGACTCACAGCCAGAGTTTCCGGCACCAGCAGCGGCTGACTGCGCAGCCCCTCCTGATCCATCGCCAGCTTCAGTCGCTCGTAGGTAATGCGTTCGTGGGCAGCATGCATATCCACGACAACCAGACCGGCCGCATTTTCGGAAAGGATGTACACCCCATGAAGTTGTGCAACCGCATAACCCAGCGGCGGAATGGCTTCGTCCTTGCCGCTATCGGGCACGCCAGCGTCAGCCGCTGGCGCCCCGTACAGACCGGCGTAGGCTGCGCCGGTAACGGCCGGCGGCCTTGACTGCACCTGCTGACCGGGCAACGGCATGGTTCCAGCGTCCCAGCGGGCGGGCGGTTCGTTCAGCGCCATTCGCTGCTGCCCTGAGAATACGCCAGCATCAATGCCACTGGCGGCAGGCTGCGCCTGCACCGGATTCAACGCCGGAGCACCGCCTCCCTCGCCATCCTCCCCTGCCGCCTGATCGCCGGGACGCTGATCAGCCAACGCCCGGTACAGGGTGCTGAACAGAAAATCATGCACCATCCGGCCGTCCCGGAAGCGAACCTCATGCTTGGTCGGATGCACATTTACATCGACCACAGCAGGGTCCAGCTCCATAAACAGCACAAAGGTTGGATGCCGCCCGTTGAACAGCACATCGCGGTAGGCTTGGCGTACCGCGTGCACCACCAGCTTGTCGCGAATCATTCTGCCATTAACAAAGAAATACTGCAGATCAGCCTGGCTGCGCGAGAACGTCGGCAAGCCCACCCATCCCCACAGCCGCAAGCCGCTGCGCTCATGATCGATGAAGCGCGACTGTTCAACGAACGCAGGACCACACACCGTGGCCACGCGGCGACGCGCCTCCTGTTCGGTACGTGCCGGCGGCAAGCTGAACACCGGACGGCCGTTATGCCGCAGATTGAAACCCACATCGAAACGCGACAACGCCAGTCGTTTGACCACCTCTTCCAGGTGAGCAAACTCGGTCTTTTCGGTACGCAGAAACTTGCGCCGGGCCGGCGTATTGAAAAACAGGTCTCGCACTTCGACGGTCGTACCCTGCGGGTGCGCGGCAGGTCGGATGTTCGGGGCCATGTCACGCCCCTCGGTTTCGACCTGCCAGGCCTGATCGCCGCCTTCGGGACAGGACGTCAGCGTCAGACGCGATACCGAGCTGACCGATGCCAGCGCCTCACCCCGAAAACCAAGCGTGGCGACTCTTTCCAGATCGTCCAGATCACGAATCTTGCTGGTTGCATGGCGAGACAGCGCCAGCGGTAAATCATCCTGCTCGATCCCGGAGCCATCATCACGCACACGAAGCAGCTTGACGCCAGCTTGTTCAACATCGATGTCGATGCGCTTTGCACCGGCATCCAGGCTGTTTTCAAGCAACTCCTTGATAACCGATGCCGGACGCTCAACGACCTCACCAGCCGCGATCTGGTTGGCCAGACGCGGGCTCAACAATTGAATTCGGGACATATCAGCGTTCGTTTTGGACCAGCATGCTGCTGGCAGGCACATTCAGCACCTGACCAACCCGGATCTGGTCGGTAGAAAGATCATTGGCCGCGCGCAGGCTTGCCAGCGAGACCTGATAGATGTTCGCGATCATCGACAGGCTGTCGCCACGGCGGACGGTATGCTGCCTTGGCCCTTGAGCCAGCTGCCCGCCCGCCTTCAGCGCGGCGATACGCGTACCCGGTGGAGGATTGCGATGGAAATAGCCTCTAACGCCGGTATAAATGGCCCGAGCCATGGCCTGCTGATGGCTGCGGGTAACCAGCTTGCGCGCCTCGCCGGGATTGGAGATAAAGCCCGTCTCCACCAGAATCGACGGAATATCCGGCGACTTGAGCACCATGAACCCGGCCTGCTCCACCCGAGGCTTGTGCAAACGATTGACCTGGCCAACCGAGGACAGCACCTGTTGCCCCACATCCAGGCTGGCAGACAGGGTCGCCGTCATCGACAGATCCAGCAGGACGCTGGCAAGCACCTGATCCTTGTTGTCGAGACTGACGCCACCCACGCCACCGATCAAGTCGGAGCGGTTCTCCCGGTCCGCCAGCAGACGCGCCGTTTCCGACGTCGCGCCCCGGTCAGACAAGGCAAATACGGAGGCGCCATTGGCACCGGCGCGAGTGAAGGCATCCGCGTGAATCGAAACGAACAGGTCAGCGTTATGCTGGCGAGCGATCTCCGTGCGTCGACGCAGCGGAATAAAGTAGTCTCCGGTACGCACCAGTTCCCCGCGGAACCCTGGTTCTGCATCAATCAGGCGCTTGAGATCGCGTGCAATAGCAAGCACGACCTCTTTCTCACGAGCCCCACCGTGCCCGATAGCTCCGGGATCTTCCCCCCCATGACCGGCATCAATTGCAATCACGATATCGCGATTGCCCGCTTCGGCCGCAGAGCGGGTCGGTGTCTGCGGCAGGGGGGATGCCGATGGCGCCGCCGGTTGCGGCAGGGAAGCAGACGGGCGACCGTTATCAAAGAGGTCAACAACCAGACGATCACCGTACTGCTGGTTGGGCGGCAGCACAAAACTCTTGGGATTGACTTGCTCGGACAGATCCAGCACCACACGCAGGCCGTCGCCATCCCGGGGTGCAGCGCGCAAGCCACGAAGCGGCGTATTCTCCAGCGCCAGCGCGCTGGTATCAGCCATCAGACGGGCATTACTGATATCGATGACAATCCGCTCGGGATTGGACAGGGTAAACAGGGTATGTTCAGCCGGTCCACTGAGATCAAATACCAGACGCGTATTATCGGGCGCGCGCCACAGGCGAACGCTCTTGATATCGGCAGCCTGGACAAACCCTGACAGCAGGCCAAGGAGCAACAGCACCCCACCCGCACCGAACAGGAAGCCTTTCCTTGCGTTCATGCGCACCACGCTAGCCTTCACTCCGCATCTGTTGAATCCGTCGACACGTCAGTTCACCGTGGGTGGTTTGCCCCGCCAGAGTCAGACGACGCCCCTCGCCCTCGGCGCCAATGGTAATCGTCAGGTCAGCTGTTGGCAAAACTCCCTGCCCCTTCGCAGGCCACTCGATCAGACACAGGTTGTTACCGTCAAAGTAGTCACGAACACCAAGGAACTCCAGCTCCTCCGGATTGGCCAGGCGATAAAGGTCGAAGTGATAGACGTTCACCTCACCCAGCTCGTAGGGTTCGACCAGCGTGTAGGTAGGACTCTTGACCGGCCCTTGCTGGCCCAGTGCCCGGATGATGCCGCGACTCAGCGTGGTCTTGCCCATCCCGAGGTCACCCTCCAGATAGACGATCCCCCGCCCTTCCAGCGCCCTGGCAATATCACCACCAAGCGACGTCATGGCGTCTTCCCCCACCGCATGCAGCTCCAGCTTCATTCAACGCCCCGCCGATTCAAAACCCTGCGCATGGCAGGCATCATTTCGCCAGCACGCATGCCGACTTCCCCCAACTCCCCCGCCAACAGATCGCCGGCCAGGGCATGAATCAGTACAGCATACCGTGCCGCCTGCCCCGCGGGAACGTGCTGCGCCAGCAGTGCACCCAACAAGCCGGACAGCACGTCACCCATGCCGCCTGCCGCCATCCCCGGATTACCCGCGGCACAGACCGCCGGCAACATTTCAAGGCGGGCGGGACTGCCGACCAGCGAACCGACTCCCTTTAGAACCGCATGACAGCCCAGAGGTTCGATCAACCGTTGCAGCGCGCCCAGACGGTCGTCCTGCACCTCGGCCGTTGAACACCCCAGTAGCCGGGCAGCCTCCGCCGGATGGGGGGTAATAACGGTATCGGCGCCAAGCTCAGGCATAATGGACTGGCAGGCCAGCAGGTTTAGCGCATCAGCATCCAGCACCTGCGGCAACGCTGAATCCAGGCACGCCGACATCATCTGTTCAGCCCAGGGACTGCGCCCGAGCCCCGGACCCAGCACCAGTGCATCGGCCGTTGCCAGCAAGGGCGCCAACGCCTCGGCATCAGCAACCGCGCGCACCATTACCTCAGGGCAGCGCACCAGCAAGGGCGCCACGTGCTCGGCAGAGGTCGCTACGCTGACCTTGCCGGCGCCGCTGCACAACGCGGCTTCTGCCGCCAGCATGATGGCCCCGCCCATTCCGGGCCCACCACCAACCAGCAGCAGGTGGCCGAAACGCCCCTTGTGGGCAGATTTCATGCGCGCAGGGAGACAGCGCTGCCAACGCGACAATTGCAGCAGCTCCAACGCGGCCGGCACCGTATCCGGCAGCGGATCAGCCAATGCCGCATACACCAGCTCGCCGCACAGGTCGGGCCCCTGTGAGGTCAGCAGACCGAGCTTTAAGGCAATAAAGGTAACCGTGACATCGGCGTTCACTGCCACACCCAGCGCAACGCCCCGATCGGCGTCGAGTCCGCTGGGTACATCCACAGACAATACCGGGCAGCGGGCGTCGTTAATCGCTGCGATGGCCTCGGCAAAGGGCGCGCGCACGCTGCCGGTCAGCCCGGTGCCCAGCAGCGCGTCAACCAGTACACCGTCCAGTGTCGCGCCGGAAGACCAGTCAGCTATCGGCACGCCGGCGTCCCGCGCCTGCTGCCAGGCAAGTGCAGCATCGCCAACCAACCGCTCCGGTGCCGACACAGCCCACACCTGCACCCGCCATCCCGCCAGCAACGCCAGACGGGCAACCAGATAACCATCACCAGCGTTATTGCCGGAGCCACACAACACCGTTAAACAGCCAACATCAGGCCAACGCCCCAGCACCGCCTGCCATGCTGCCATCGCAGCACGCTGCATAAGGTCGATTCCGGGAATGCCCGAGGCAATCAGAGCGGCATCAAGCTGGCGCGTCTGTTGTCGCGAATGCACCCAGACTGGCATCGGGTCGGACATTGATAGGCTCCTGCAGGGGTTGTCTGGCACAATTATACGAGATTCCAGACAGCCAGCCCTAACACCCTCATGCCCGAAGATCCAGACTACCAGGCACTCGCCAACCAGATTCGCGTCTTCGCACAGGATCTGGGGTTCCAGCAGCTGGGCATCAGCGCGCCTGATATTGGCGAGCACGAACAGTGGCTGCAACGCTGGCTTGATGCCGGATATCAGGGCGAGATGGACTGGATGGCCAGCCACGGCAGCAAACGCACGCGGCCGCCGGAGCTGGTGCCCGGCACGCAACGGGTCATCTCCGTGCGCATGGACTATCTGCCTGCTGACGCAGCCATGGCCAGGCGCCTGGCCAGTCCTGACACTGCCTACATTTCACGCTATGCACTGGGCCGCGACTACCACAAACTGATCCGGCGTCGCCTTCAGCAACTGGCCGACCGCATTCAGGAACTGATAGGCCCGTTTGGCTACCGGGCATTCGTCGACAGCGCCCCGGTGATGGAGCGCGCGCTGGCCAGTCGTTCAGGGCTCGGCTGGATCGGCAAGAACACCATGCTGATAAACCGCAAGGCCGGCAGCTACTTTTTCCTGGGCGAGCTGTATACCGATCTGCCGCTGCCGACTGACTCGCCCCAGCAAACCGAACACTGCGGCAAATGTACGGCCTGCCTGGAGCGCTGCCCGACCGATGCCTTCGTCGGCCCGCACGTGCTGGATGCCCGGCGCTGCATTTCGTATCTGACCATTGAACTCAAGGGCGCGATCCCTGAAAACCTGCGGAGAGCCATGGGCAATCGGGTATTTGGCTGCGACGACTGCCAGTTGGTGTGCCCATGGAACCGGTTTGCCAAGCCAACCGGGGAGCCCGACTTCAGCCCGCGCCACCAGCTCGATCAGGCGGACCTGGTCGAGCTGTTCAGTTGGGACGAGGCGACATTTCTGCAACGTACAGAGGGGTCGCCGATACGCCGTATCGGCTATGAACGCTGGCTGCGCAATCTGGCCGTAGGGCTGGGCAACGCCACTACCAGCATCCCGGTCGTCGAAGCCCTCAAACGACGGCGCGCGGATACCTCAGAGCTGGTTCGCGAGCATGTTCGCTGGGCGCTTGAGCAGCACGGCGCAAGCTGACAATCAAAACTTGATGAAGTGCTCGCGGTAGTGCTTCAGCTCGGCGATCGAATCACGAATGTCGTCCAGCGCCAGGTGACTGCTCTGCTTCTTGAAGCCGTTCTTCACCTCTGGCGCCCAGCGCGCCGCCAACTCTTTCAGGGTCGAGACATCCAGGTTGCGGTAGTGGAAGTACTTCTCCAGCTCTGGCATACCTCGATAGAGAAAGCGCCGGTCCTGGCAAATGCTGTTGCCGCACATCGGAGACTTGCTCGCCGGAACCCAGGCAGACAGAAAGTCGATTGTCTGCTGCTCCGCATCAGCCGGACTGATAGTGCTTTCACGCACCCGGCGGGTCAGCCCGGATTGACCATGCTGTCGGGTATTCCATTCATCCATACCATCGAGCAGTGCATCGGGCTGTTTGATCGCCAGCGACGGCCCTTCGGCCAGCACATTCAACTGCGGGTCAGTGACAATGGTCGCAATCTCGATGATGACGTCGTTGTCCGGATCAAGGCCGGTCATTTCAAGATCGATCCAGATCAGGTTGTCAGGGTGTTGCATGGGAGCTCCTGGCTAGGCGTAAAGGCGCGCTAAACGCGCAATGGCTGCAGTATAACTGCAGCGTGCTAAACTGCCGCCGATTATTCAGACGCAGAGCCCATGGCCAAACGAAATCTTACCCGCCGCCAGAACTGGCGCATCCAGAAAATCCAGGACGAGCGCGCTGCTCGCGCCGAACGTCGCGCCGAACGTGCGGAGGAAAGCCTGGTCGGTGGCGACCTTGGCCCCGAGCAGTCCGGCCTGGTGATTGCGCATTTTGGCGTTCAGGTTGACGTCGAAGCCACCAGCGGCGAGCTGGCCGGCCAGATTCGGCGCTGCTACCGACGCGCCAACCTGCCAGCGCTGGTCACTGGCGACCGTATTATCTGGCGGCCAGACAACCAGCAAGGCGGGGTTATCGTCGCACAGCAGGAGCGCCAGACCGAACTCTGCCGCCCAGATCAACGCGGCCAGCTGAAGCCGGTTGCCGCCAATGTCGACCGCCTGATTATCGTCTTCGCTCCCCTGCCGACGCCCTACACCAACCTGATCGACCGCTATCTGGTTGCCGCCGAGCAGGCCGGCATCGAGCCGCTGCTGGTAATGAACAAGTCGGATCTGCTGAAAACCCGCCCCGATCCCGAGCTGCTGCAATGGCTGGATGACTACAGTCAGCTGGGATATCGCACCCTGTTGCTGTCCGCCGACGAGGGGGATGGCCTGGACACGCTGCGCGCCGAGCTGAAAGACCACACCAGTGTCTTTGTCGGGCAATCGGGGGTCGGCAAGTCATCCCTGATCAACGCGCTGCTGCCGGGCCAGGATCTGCGCGTCGGTGCCCTTTCCGAAAGCACCGGTAAAGGCACTCATACCACCACAACAGCCCGGCTATTTCATTTCCCGGCGGGCGGCGACCTGATCGACTCGCCCGGTATTCGCGAATTCGGCCTGACGCATATTTCGCACGACGAGCTGCTGGAAGGCTTTATCGAGTTCCGCCCGTTTCTGGGCCACTGCCGCTTCCGCGACTGTCAGCATCTGCACGAACCTGGTTGCGCCCTGCTTCAGGCGGTTGAGGCCGGAGAGATATCGCCCATTCGCATGAGCAGCTATCGCCACATCCTCTCGACCCTTACCGGCTGAGCCACCTCACTGCTGCAGGCGCCTGATCGGCTCGGCGTTTTCGAACAGGTTGAGACGCCGTTCGCGAGCAGGCTCGGTTGAAGCCGGTTGTTCAACCGGCGCAGACTCTTGCGGCTCCTCAGGCTCAACCGGGAGTTCGACAGCCGGCTCTGCGGGCTCAGGCTCGGACTGCTCAGACTCAGGCACAACCGGCTCGTCCGGCGCCTGCGCCCCGGCCGCCTCGACACCCTCAAGCATCTGCTCCTCGGCATGCCGGTTAAGCACCACGATATCAATACGCCGATTGGTCGGACTCAGAGGATCATCACGGTCAAACAGCGCCGAATCCGCATAACCGACTACTCGTGCGACTTGCTGCTCCGGATAGCCCGCCGCGAGAAGGGTGCGGCGTGCCGCATTGGCGCGCTCGCTGGACAGCTCCCAGTTGCCGTAACCACGGCGACCGACAAAGGGCTGCGCATCCGTATGCCCACTGATACTGATCTTCTTGTTCACTTTGGCAATGGTATCGCTGAGCGAGAGCAGAATGTCCTCAAAATACGGCTGTAACTGGGCGCTGCCGCTGGAGAACATGGGCCGATTCTCGGCATCAACGATCTGTATGCGCAGACCATCCTGGGTAATCTCGATCAGAATCTGATCCTTGAAGCGCTGCAACACAGGTTCATTGTCGATCTGATTCTGCAACTCCTGCAGCAGCGCCTCCATATCCTGGCGCTCGACCTGATCGGCCAACTGCCGGGCAGAATCTTCGTCAATCAGTTGCTGATCCTCGGGATCTTCGGTCTTGTTAAGGGTCCGCTCCGGCGCCACCGCAGGGGAGCCGCCAAGATCAATGGCAAAAGGACTGCCGCCCTCGCTGAAGCCGACAGGATCGTTGAAGTAACCGGAAATATTGCGCAACTGCTCCGGAGTCGCGACGGTCACCAGCCACATGACAAGGAAAAACGCCATCATCGCTACGGCAAAGTCGGCGAAGGCGATCTTCCATGACCCGCCATGATGACCGGCTTCCTTGCGGGTCACCCGCTTGACGATAATGGGTTGATTGTTATCCACCGCTTAGCGTCCCTTCACCGAATCTTCCAGCTCAGTGAAACTGGGTCGATGCTCCGGCAGCAGCGACTTGCGCCCGAACTCGACAGCCAGGGCCGGCGGCAGGCCCTGGGCACTGGCAACCAGCGTCATTTTGATCGCCTCGTAGGTGTTGGCCTCTTCGTGGGCCGTATGCCCCATGGCCGTGGCGAAGGGGCCAACAAAACCATAGGCAGCCAGAATACCAAGGAAGGTACCCACCAGCGCGGTGGCCACTTTCTCGCCGATCTCGGCCTTGTCTGCATCCCCAAGGATGCTCATGGTGATAACGATACCGAGGACAGCAGCAACGATACCGAACCCGGGCAGGGCATCAGCCACACGGGTGACCGCATGCGACGGCTCCTGCAGTTCTTCAGAAATCGCGGAAATCTCCACATCAAACAGCGCTTCCAGCTCATGCGGGGCCATATTGCCGGTGGACATAATGCGCAGGTAGTCGCAGATGAACTCGGTCATCATCCGATCTTTGAGAACGGCTGGATACTTGCTGAAGATCGGGCTCTCCCCCGGCTCCTCGATATCCTGCTCAATGGCCATCATGCCCTCGCGCCGGCTCTTGTTCAGCACCTCGTAGAGCAGACCCAGCACATCCAAGTAAAACGGCTTGGAAAAGCGGTGCCCGAAAATGATGGCCGGCGCCGCGCCAAGGCACTTTTTCACCACCTCAATGCTGTTGGCTACCAGAAAGGCCCCCAATGCGGCGCCACCGATGATGAGGATTTCAAAGGGATGCCAGAGTGCGGCGATATGCCCGCCGGACAGCAGGAACCCCCCCAGCACACTGACGATGACGACAACGAAACCACCAATTTTCAACATATATTCGAGGTATCCAGAACAAGCCGGTGCGCATAACCGCGCAGAGCAGCAAACTGCTGCCATTCGAGTTATAGTCGTGCAGAAGACTAGTATAAAGCTGTGAAGCGCATGAGCACACACCCCAACAACGGTAGTAACGAGGTTATCGGCGAGCTGCGTCAGAAACTGAACGCATGCGTGCTGCCGATCAGCCTCGACCAGCAGACACATCTGGTAGCGCAACTGGAGGGTGACCTGCTCAGTATGAACGAACTGACCCAGGCGATCATGCGCGCCCCGGTAGCGGCGCTGCATATCTGCCGCGCCGCCGGTGCCGCAGCGCGCCACAGGGATGTGGACGTATTGACGCTGGAACAGGCCTGCTCATTACTCGGAACCCAGCGCATTGCAGACCTGCTCAAGGGCATTCCGGTGGTCGAACCCGATCAACTGCCCTGGGCCTACCGGCAGCTCCTGAGCATCAGCGAGCACGCTGTCAGTCAGGCCCAGGGGCTGTTTGCAAACCGCATTGCCCGGCTGTGGCACGAGATGTCACTGGCGACCCTGCTGTTTCTCTCCCCCCTGTGGACACTTGCCTACCTCAAGCCACATCTGTTCGAACAGTGGGAGCGACTGAATGACGGCGTTCTGCCTGATGGCGTCAGCCGGCGCCAGATTGCCGATACCACCGCAAACGGCTTTCATCTGGTTCAACTGGTAGCGCAGGACTGGTGGCTGCCGCCCTGGATCCTGCAGGGATACCGCTCGCTTAACGCCAATCGTCGTACCATGGTCAAGGCTCTTCGCGTAGCGCGGGACAGCGCTCATCCGCAGGACCAGCAAGCCCAGCTGGACGGTGACCGGGAGCTTTACCGCTGGCTGACCCAGCCCGCCAATAGCGCGCTGATCGCCAATGGCATGGCGCTGGGAACCCATCACAGCTGGTACAACCGACATACCTCCCGCTGGCAAAAATTGAGCGCCCTGTATCTCAATATTGAGGTCGCTGACGCCCAGCGCCTGACGCACGAGAACGCCGTCAATAGTGCGCATGACCAATTTACGCGCTGCAGCAGCGACATCTTTCTGCCTGCCAGCACGCTTCCGCAACCGCCCTCCGTGACTGGCAAGACGCCTGCAGCACGCACCGGGACGCCGCCCAAAGCACAACCCGAGCCGGCAAGACCAGAGCCGCGATCAGCCGACCCGGATCTCTGGCGCAGCCTGTGCCTGCGCCTGAGCAAACAACCCGACTCCTTCGGCAACCTGGCCCAACTGCTCGAATGCGCGCAAAACGCCCTGATCAAGGGGCTCGGCCTTACGACCTGCTGGATCGCCCTCTCCAGCGCTCGCAGCCATCAGCTGGTAATTGCCGTTGCCAGCGGCGTTGCCTCAGGGCAGCCGCTGTCCGGCACACCCGTGGGCAGCAGCCGCGAAGGTCACTGGCCCGCGTGGCTACGCAGCGCCAGCTGCCATGAGGTACAACCGCAGCAAGCGCCTGGCGCCATGCCCGAGAAGGTGCTCGAACTCGGCGCAGGAAGTGTCTTTTATCTGGCGCCCCTGACCCACAACGAGCAGCTGGTCGGTCTGATCTATGTCAGTAACGGCAGCTCCCAGCCCCTTGACAGCAAACGCCAGCAGGCCGTGGTTAAAACCGCCGAATGTCTGCATAAAGCCTTGCTTCACCTCAAGCAACGCGCCTAGCATCCACTCTTTTTTTGACGGAGCGCCAGTTTGCTCCACTGCAGGAGACCTTGTTCATGGCATCCCTTACGCTGCCACTACTGATTGACCCCGCTGAGCTGCCGCTGCCTCTGAACAGCGAACAGGTCCGCCTGGTTGATCTGTGCAGCACGGCCCAGTATCAGGCAGGGCATATTCCCGGCGCCGTGCATCTTGCGCCCGCACGTACCGCCTCACCCGCACCACGTCCGGGCCCGCTGCCCGGCCTGCCCGAGCTGCAGGCCATTTTTGCCGAGCTGGGTCACCAGGATGATATCCACTATGTCGTTTACGACGACGAGGGTGGAGGCTGGGCGGGGCGTTTTATCTGGATGCTCGACTGCATTGGTCACACCCGCTACAGCTATATTAACGGCGGCCTCAAGGCCTGGATCGAAGACGGGCTGCCGCTGGAAAGTGCACCGCAGCAGGCCACACCCACGACGCCAACAATTACACCGAACAACGACCACACCATCACCCTGACGGAGCTGATGGCAGACCTGCACAATCCAGACCGGGTCATCTGGGATGCTCGCTCGCCACAGGAGTACCGTGGTGAGAAGGTTGTCGCCAGCAAAGGCGGCCATATTCCCGGCGCAGTCAATTTTGAATGGACTGCCGGGATGGACCCCGAGCGCGGCCTGCGCATGCGCTCGGACATGGCCGAACAGCTGCTCAAGCTGGGCATCACACCGGACAAGGAAATCGTCACCCACTGCCAGACGCACCACCGTTCCGGCTTCACCTATCTGGCAGCCAAGCTGCTGGGCTACCCACGCGTCAGAGCCTACGCAGGCTCATGGTCCGAGTGGGGTAACCATCCAGACACCGCAGTAGAACTCTAAGGAAGCACCATGCCTGATCGTCTGTTTATCCTGTTTCAGTACCTGCTGCCGCACCACCTGCTCTCGCGTCTGGCCGGCTGCCTGGCCAATTGCACCTGGGGCTGGGTCAAAAACCCGTTCATTACCTGGTTTGTCAAACGCTACCAGGTCGACATGAGCGAGGCACAAGAAGAGAACCCAACCGCTTACAGCAGCTTCAACGACTTTTTCACCCGCGCACTCAAGCCCGATGCCCGCCCGCTGGATCAGACCCCCGGTGGCATCCTCTGCCCGGCCGACGGTGCCATCAGTCAGCTCGGCAAGATTGAACACGGCCGTATCTTTCAGGCCAAGGGGCACAGCTTCAGCGTGCAGGAGTTGCTCGGCGGCAATGCCGAGCTGGCGGCCGACTTCCAGGGCGGCGAGTTCGCGACTGTTTACCTCTCGCCCAAGGACTACCACCGCGTACACATGCCCTTTGGCGGCACCCTGAAGGAAATGATCTACGTTCCGGGCAAACTGTTCTCGGTCAACCAGACGACCGCCGAGAACGTACCGGAGTTGTTCGCCCGCAACGAGCGCGTGGTGTGCCTGTTCGATACCGAAGCCGGTCCAATGGCCGTCGTTCTGGTCGGCGCCATGATCGTTGCGTCGGTTGAGACGGTGTGGGCTGGCCTGGTTGCCCCGCCCAGCCGTACGCTGCGCAGCACCGCTTACGGCCAGGCCGCCCCGAAGCTGGAGAAAGGCAATGAGATGGGCCGCTTCAAACTCGGCTCAACCGCCATCGTGCTGTTCGGCCCAGAGGCAATACACTGGAGCGAAGCCCTCAAGGCCGGGGCTAGCGTGCAGATGGGGCAACTGATGGGCAGCGTTGCCTGATCCTCAGGCACGCTGCGTATCGAACGCGATAACCTCACCAATCGTGCTGGCGCCCAGCGCCAGCATCACCAGTCGATCCACCCCCAGCGCCACACCTGCGCACGAGGGCATGCCAGAGCGCAACGCGTCTACCAGTGGCATGTCGATCGGCAATGCAGTGAGGCCCAGCGCTTTACGCTGGGCCTGATCTGCCTCAAAGCGCCGCAACTGCTCATCGGCATCAGTGAGTTCGAAGTAGCCGTTGGCCAGTTCCATGCCCTTGACGAACATTTCGAAGCGCGCGGCGCTCGGCACCCGATCATCGCCCTCGACAACCCGCGCCAGTGCCGCCTGCGATGCGGGAAACGCGTACACCATGGTCGGCGCCTGCAACCGGGGCTCGACACATTCGGAAAACAGCAAATTCAGATAGCCGCCGCGCGACAACTCTCCCTGGAATCCGCAGCGCGCGGCGGCCAGGCTTTGCAGATCGGCGTCACTGCACTGATGAATATCCAGACCGGTATGCTCGGCAAACACGGCGGCATAAGTAATCCGCCGCGCCGACTCGCCGGCAAGCACAGCGCGCACCAGCGCATCAACTTCATCCATTAGCTGATGGTGATCAAACCCTGGGCGATACCACTCGAGCATGCTGAATTCAGGATTATGCCGCCTGCCGATCTCGCCGTTGCGATAGACCTTGCACAGCTGCCAGATCGCGCCACTGCCCGCCGCCAGCAAACGCTTCATCGGATATTCGGGTGAGGTATGCAGATACAGCGTTGCTGCCTGCCCACCGCCCTCGGGGATGTATTGGGCAGAAAAGGGGTGCAGGAACGGGTCGCTGACAGCCGCATGTGACAGGCTGGGCGTATCCACCTCCAGCACACCACGCTCGGCAAAGAACGCGCGAATACGATTGATAATGCCCGCGCGCTGACGCAGAGCGTCGATGGTTGCACTGGGTTGCCACAGTCGATTCATGCTGCCTACCTCAATTTACGGACACAAAAAACCGGGGACAGGCCCCGGTATCTTCAACCACCAAAACCGTTACGCGCGACCAACATACTCGCTGGAACGGGTATCAACCTTGAGCACGTCGCCGGTGTTGATAAACAGCGGCACCTTGACCACTGCACCGGTTACCAGCTTGGCCGGCTTGTTGCCGCCACCGGAGGTATCACCACGCACGCCCGGGTCGGTTTCAACGACTTCCAGCTCGACAAAGTTCGGCGGAGTCACCGCAATAGGCGCACCATTGAACAGGGTCACAGTGTAAACCACCTGCTCTTTCATCCAGTTCATGCAGTCGCCAACCGCCTTCTCGTCAGCGCCGTACTGCTCGAAGGAGCCGTCGGTCGCCATGAAGTGCCAGAACTCACCGTCGGAGTACAGGTACTCCATCTCGCGATCCATCACGTCGGCGCCTTCCAGGCTGTCGCCCGACTTGAAGGTGCGCTCGTTGACGCGACCGGTCTTCAGGTTACGGACCTTGACGCGGTTAAACGCCTGGCCTTTACCCGGTTTGACGTATTCGTTCTCCAGAATCGAGCACGGATCACCGTCCAGCATCACCTTAAGACCCGGTTTGAATTCGTTGGTAGAATAGTTGGCCATACAAGTTCCCACTTTAAATTGAATGGATGATCCGACTCGCGCCACACCAGCCAGTGTGCGAGGCCGTCAGTCGGACACCCTGACACCCATGCGCGGAAAAACGCCAATGATACATGGTTCTGCAGTTCGTGTTGAGTCCGCCAGCTGGCAAAATATTCTGGCCAACAGCATCACCAGCCCCGCCGAGCTTCTGCGCCGCCTGCATCTCGAAAGCACACTTCTGCCTGCGGCTCTGGCTGCAGCCGAGACATTTCCGCTGAGGGTCCCGGAGCCTTACCTCAGCCGTATGCGTCCGGGCGATATCAATGACCCTTTGCTGCGTCAGGTCCTGCCGATCGGCGAAGAGTTGGCAGAGCAGCCCGGGTATGTACTCGACCCCCTCGGAGAACAGCACACCAACGCCAGGCCCGGGATCATTCACAAGTACCATGGTCGCCTGCTGCTGGTCGTCAGCAGTGGTTGCGCTGTCAACTGCCGCTATTGCTTCCGTCGCCATTTCCCCTATGACGACAACAACCTCAGCACCAGCGAGTGGAACGACGCCCTCGAATATATCCGCAACGACAGCAGTATCAGCGAGGTCATCTACAGCGGCGGCGATCCGCTCGCAGCCAACGACCGACGCCTGGCCTGGCTGACCCGCGAGATTGCCGCCATCGCCCACGTACGACGCCTGCGCGTGCACACCCGACTGCCTGTCGTCATACCACAACGCATCACCCCCGAGCTGATCGACGCGCTGTGCGGTACGCGCCTGCCGGTCACCATGGTCTGGCATTGCAATCATGCAGCCGAACTGGACGCCCGAACCGCAGAAGCAGCAGCCCTTTTGCGCCAGGCCGGCGTCATACTGCTCAATCAGGCCGTCTTGCTGCGCGGCGTCAACGACAGCCTGACGGCGCAGCAAGCGCTGGGTGAGGCACTAGGCGATGCCGGTATATTGCCCTATTATCTCCATTTGCTTGACCGCGTCCGCGGCGCCAGCCACTTTATGGTCCCGGATGACGAGGCTCGCGCGCTGGTCGGCGCCATGCTCACCCGCATGCCGGGCTACCTGGTACCCAGGCTGGTGCGGGAAGTTGCCGGCGAGCCGGGCAAGGTGCCGGTCAGCGTAGAGCTGCAACAGGACGCGCCCCCAACGGGCAATCAGGCATAATCATCAGCCTTGGTGGCAACGGCAGGGAGCGGGCTTAGCCAGTTGTCAGCTAAGCTGCTAGAGTGTGTTTTCGGAAGGCTGTTTCCCCCCACAGAGCCACGGAAGACCGGCACACCCCGTGGGCCGGAATCAGGCCATAGACGCTTGTACTGGATACGACAGTTATGGATAGCACAACGCAAAAGCTGCATTTGCGGATACCCCAGCAGACACTCAGTAACCTGAGTTTTGCAGAAGGGTCCGAGAAAGGCATAGCCCAGTGGCTAGCCAACCTGCCAAAAGCCAATATCGGTGAAACGGCGCGCCAGCTCTATCAGGGACTGATTGAACTGAACCAGTACGACGTGCCTGCCGACAAGCGCCTGGCCATGCTGGAGCGCATTCGGCCCGAGGTGCACTATGTCTGCACCGCCCTATCGCGCTACTACCTGGGCCAATCGATTGTGCTCGAAGACAAGCCGCGCAAGGTTGCCAATCTGTCCCAGTCGCTGCAGAACCATCTGGCCAACGGCTACAAGATCATCGTTGCCCAGGAACGCAGTATCAAATCACGCGATCACGCCAACCTGATGACACTGGCCCTGCAGCGATCAATCCGCGGGTTGTGCGGGCCACTTCTGCGTGCTTTCCAGCTTTACTGCCCGGTAGCAGATGGGGTCTGGCTCGAGTTGCACCAACTGTACCAACTGGCGCGCAAACGCAACCTCCACCAGACACCGGTACCGGACAGCGAGAGCGCTGACCGCCAACCCCTGAGTATCGAACAATGCTATCTGGTCGCCCTGCTGATGGGCGCGAGCCGCCCCAATCAGATGCGCCAGAGCGCAATGGGTCGCCTGTTTGCCACGCTGGAAGACTGGAGCCGTTATGCCCGGCTGGTCTCCCCGGAAGATTCAAAGGCACTGTTCATCATTAACCCTGACATGGACTGCCCGCCACGCTACAAATCTTTGATTCGTGGCGAAAGCCTTGACCACAGCCTGGGACTCGATACCCGCAAGCTGGTCAATGGCATCAAGGAATTCATGACTACCGGCAATGACTACCGGGGCGAATTGCACATCCCAAGCGTGCTGGGCGTGGAATTGCTGCAGCACGTCAGCCAGTCCTGGGGAGACCTGGCCGAGCGCACCTTTAACCGAATCCCGAGCCAGGGGCACCTGCGTGTCAGCATTGGCATGAGCGCGACTCACTACCGGATTTCCGGCAAGAGCTTCGCACGCATGATCGACGCCAGCGATGCCGAGCTCAATCCGTTTTCGGATGCGGCGCAGCGGGCCCGTGAAGGCGGCTGGAGCAGCGCGTTTGATGGTGGTGACTCGGTAGAGTGGCATGCCGCCGGCGTCGAGCAAATCAACTACGGCACCAACTCGGAAGAAGCCGAAGAGGGTGACGACCAATATCCGATCCATAACCTGCCGATTGTCAACCACAGTCCCGGCGGCTTCTGCCTGACCTGGCCGAAAGAGGTTCCCAAACAACTGCAGGCGGGCGAACTATTGGGTATCCAGGAAGCCAACGAACAGGACTGGAGCCTGGCCGTCGTGCGCTGGATTCGTCAGGTCCGCGGCGGTGGCACGCAGATGGGCATTGAACTGATTGCACCGCACTGTACCCCCTGCGCAGCCAAGCTGATCCGCAAGACGGGCGAACCAAGCCAGTACCTGCGCGCACTGTTGCTGCCCGCCGTGACAGCTATCGACCGTCCGGCAACTATCATCACCCCGCGCCTGCCATTTCAGGTCAACAGCAAGATCAACATTCTGCAGGGCGGAAAGGTCGAAAGGGCCAATCTGAGCAATCGCGTCAGCGCGACCGGCAGCTTCAGTCAGTTCGAGTATCACCTGATCGAGCAGGAGACCGCTGGGACCAGTCAATCTGAGACAGGGCGCGCATCTCTGACCGCTGGCCCCGAGGATGACTTTGACTCACTATGGAAGTCTCTGTAGATTCAAATTCCTTGATCTGTAAGGGGCCATTCAAACCGGCCCTGCACCCCCCGGAAGACCATGGCCAACGACAACCAAGCCATCAAGCTGCTGATCCTCGACGACTCCCAGAACAATGCCGAGCGTATGGTCAGTCTGCTGCGTAATGCAGGCCACGCAACACGCGCCCACAGGGTTACCTCCATCGAAGATCTGCAGGAATGCCTGCAGCAGAACTGGGACATCTGCCTGGCCCAGACCGAAACCAGTTACATGACGGCGGAAGACGCCATCACCCTGATCAAACGCCAATCCAGAGACATCCCGTTCATCCTGCTCAAGCCCGAAATTGATCTGGAAATGCGCACCGAAGCACTGCGCAGCGGTATGACCGACGCAATCCCGCATGATGCCGACGTACTTCTGACCCTGATCGTCGACCGCGAGCTGGCCAATCTGAATGCGCGCCGCCAACGTCGCATCGTCGAACAGACCCTGCGCGAAGCCGAGAAGCGCTGCCAGCTGCTGCTGGACAGCTCCGTGGACGCCATCGCCTACGTGCATGACGGCATGCATATCTATACCAACCGCGCTTACGGCGAGCTGTTCGGCTATGAAGATCCGGATGACCTGGCAGCAGAACCGATGGTGGGGCTCATCGATGGCGATGATCAGGGCGCCTTCAAGGACTTCCTTCGCCACTACGCCAGCCAGGGTGGCCAGAACGAGATTCGCTGCAAGGCAGTGGACAGCAACGGCAAGCGCTTCCCGGTGGTCTTGAGCTTTTCTCCAGCCAGCTATGACGGCGAACCCTGCACCCAGGTCGTCATCCGGGCAGAAACGGCCAGCAGCGACTTCGAGGAAAAACTCAAGGCGATGGCCAGCCGTGATCTGGTAACCGGCATGTTCAATCGCGCCTACTTCCAGGAGCAACTGGATAGCGTGCGCGACCAGGCCGTTCGCCAGGGTCAGCCAAGTACCCTCGTCTACCTGAGCATAGATGGCTTCAGCAGCCTGCAAGCCGACATCGGCATCGGCGCTGCCGACCTGCTGCTGACCGATCTGGCGCAGATGCTCCGCGCCCATTTCAGTGAAGACACCCTGATGGCCCGCTTTGCCGATGACGCCTGCAGCATCCTCATTGAGGGCCAGGAGCCCGAGGCGGCCACAGAGCAACTCGAAGCCTTGCGAACCAAGATCGAGACCCATCTGTTTGAAACCAACGGCCGGACAGTTCGGATGACCGTCAGCATGGGTGTCGCATCTATCAGCGAAACCAACGCCGATCCGGTCGAAGCCATTGATCGCGCGCACCGCCTCGCCGAGCAACTGGGCAACAACGGCGGCAACGGCATCAAGGTATTCAACCCGCTGGAAGAGCTGGCATTGCAGGCCAACCGCGGCAACCTGATTGCCCTGATCAGGCACACCCTGGAAACCAATGGCTTCCGCCTGCTGTTCCAGCCGATTATCAGCCTGCGTGGTGACGAAGCGGAAAACTACGAGACCTTCCTGCGCCTGTTGAACCATGAAGGCGAGGAAGTACCAGCGGCCGACTTCCTGCCAGCGGCCCAGGAAGCCGGGCTTGCACTGGAGATTGATCGCTGGGTAATCACCCAGGCAGTCAAGCTTCTCAGCAATCATCGCGGACGCGGCGCAGACACCCACCTGCTTCTGAATCTGAGCGGGGCAAGCCTGCAGGAAGCGGACATGGTGGAATGGATTGCCGGCAAGCTGAAGGAAGCCAGGCTACCGGCCGACGCCATCATATTCCAGTTCCATGACGCCGATATAAACACCTACCTTAAGCAGGCCAAGGTGCATACCGAGGCACTGCACCGCATGCACTGCCGGGTCTCGATCAGCCATTTTGGCGGCGCACTAAACCCGTATGCGGCGCTGAAGCATGTGCACGCAGACTACATCAAAATCGACGGCTCATTCACCCGCGACCTGTCCGACCCGAAAGCCGTAGAGACCCTTAAGGGCATCATCAGCTCCCTGCACAGCCAGGGCAAGCTGACCATTGTGCCCTACGTCGATAGCGCAGCCATGATGCCAACCCTCTGGCAGGCAGGTGCCAATTACATTCAGGGCCACTACCTGCAGCCGCCCAGCGACAGCATGAATTACGACTTCTCCGCAGACTGACCCTGCACCGGGCACCGCCATCGAGACGGTGCCCGGACCACACTACATACCGTCGCGGTCGCGGAAACCCAGCAGGTACAAAATGCCGTCCAGACCCAGTGTCGAAATCGCCTGCTTGGCCGATTGTTTGACCAGCGGCTTGGCCCGAAAGGCGACACCCAGGCCGGCAATCGAAAGCATGGGCAGGTCGTTCGCGCCATCGCCAACGGCAATAGTCTGCTCCAGACTGATTCCCTCCCTGGCGGCCAGTTGACGAAGCAACTCGGCCTTGCGCTGACCATCGACAATCGGCTCCTGCACCTCGCCGGTAACCAGCCCGTCCTCTACCGGTAGCGCATTGGCATAGACATAGTCGATACCCAGACGCTGTTGCAGGCGCTCGGCAAAGTAGTTGAAGCCACCGGAGAGGATGGCCGTCTTGTAGCCCAACCGACGCAACTGGGAAATCAGCGTTTCGGCGCCCTCGGTCAGCCGCAGCGATTCGGCAATGCTGTCGAGGGTAGAAACCGGAAGCCCCTTGAGCAGAGCCATGCGCTCGCGAAAACTGGCGCGAAAGTCCAGCTCGCCACGCATCGCCCGTTCGGTAATCTCTGCTACCGCCTCGCCAACGCCTGCCGCCTTGGCCAGCTCGTCGATTACCTCTGCATCGATCAGCGTGGAGTCCATGTCGAAAACGACCAGACGACGGTTGCGACGAAAGATGCTGTCCTGCTGGAAGGCGATATCGACGTTCAGCTCCTGAGCGATGGCAAGAAATTCCGCACGCAGCGCTGCCGGATCGTCCGGCTCACCGCGCACCGAGAACTCTATGCAGCCCTTGCCCTGATCCTCGGGCAAGCCCTCCGGGATACGGCCGGACAAACGGTCAATATGGTCGATATTGAGGCCGTAGCGCGCAGTAATCTCACTGACCCGGGCAATGTGCTCGGCAGTTACCCGGCGAGCCAGCAAGGTTACGATATGACGCGCCTTGCCCTGCCCGGTGACCCAGCGACTGTACTCGTCCGCACTGACAGGGGTAAAACGTACCTGCTGATCCAACTCGTAGCCTCGGAACAACACTTCTTTCAGCACATCGGAACTACCGTGATCGGCTGGCATCTCGACCAGAATGCCGAAGGACAGCGTGTCATGGATGACCGCCTGACCAATATCGAGAATATTGACCTGCGCCCGGGCGAGCAGCCCGGTGATGGCCGCGGTAAGACCCGGGCGATCAGGACCGGTGATGTTGATCAGAACGATTTCCTTCAAGACGCTCGCTCCCAGTTAAAAGTGAGGCGCCTATTCTACCCGCATTTGCCCAACACCTCACAGATCAGCCTTTTGCCCCATATAGGGAATGGCTATACTCGCGAAACCGGCAATGTCCCGTCTCCCCCGAGATCCCTACCTGCGCAACCATAGAGTCCCGCTTTGAGCCACAAGACGCCATCCCACGACAATCTGTTCCTGCGCTGCTATGCCAACCTGCGCCGCCGCTCACCGACGCTGGCCGGCACGATGCCGCTGATGGTGGTCGCGCCCTTGATCCTGATCCTGGTGCTCATCCTCTGGCTGGGCAAGGTACAGTTGCAACAGGATGTCGCCCAGCAGGCCGACCGCGTTGGCAGCACGCTGGCGCGCCAGATAGCGGCGAGTGCCGCCGAGCCACTGGCAGCGGAAGATCGCTTGAGTCTCAACATCCTGCTGGCCCAGTGGAACCAGAACCCGATGATCGCCCACGCGAGCCTCTACTCACCGAGCAATCGCCTGATTGCCGAGGCTGGCAGCGAACCGCCCCGCCAGCAGCGTGCACCCGGCCAGGGGAAATACATTGCTGCGATACATCTGCAGGATCAGCTTACCGGCCAGGTACAGCTGACACTGGCAGCCTCGCCATTCATCCAGCCCGCCAACCTGATGCTGGAACGCCTGATCTGGGGCCTACTGCTGATTGGCTGCGTCGCCGGGCTTTTCGCCTGGCATCGCGGCCGCGAACTGGCGCGTCAGCTCAACGCCCTGGCGCTGTGGGACAGCACCCCCGTCTACCCGGCACCTGCCTGCAAACGCAACGATGAACTGGGTGAACTGTCACGGACGCTGCTCAACAATCGCGGCCTGATGCCAGAGCCAGAGCCAGAGCCAGAGCCAGAGCCAGAAATAATAGCCGAGCCCGAGCCCGAGCCATTAACCGAACCGGCACCGATTACCAGCGCACCCGCACTCAACTCCGGTGCCATCCCGATACTGGTGCCTGACGCGCCGCAGGACAACGATGACGCCGCAGACGGCCCGCAAGCACCCGCAGACTTGCAGCCAACGACCGACAGCGATGGCGAGGTCGTCGAGCATGGGCAGACTGCAGGGGAAACAGAGGGCGAAACCGAAGCCGAGTCCGAAACACCGCTTCAGAAACAGGGCTTGCTGGCAGTGCGCCTGGGTAACCACGACGCCCTTCGCCGGCTGCCCCGCGACCGCCTGATGAGATTGCTGGAGCGCTACCGTCAGCAAGTACAGCATGCCTGTCAACTCTACGGCGGAGAACAACATACCCTGCACGATGGCACCAGTATCGTACTGTTCAGAGATAGCACAGGGGATGGATCAGAACTGAAACACGGATTGTGCTGCGGCGAACTGCTGCGCGTGCTGGGCCATGATCTGCAGATCGAGATCGCCGACACCGGTATCGCGCTGCATCTGCAACTGGCGCTGGGTCATGCGGCCGGCCTTGAAGGGATGAGCGACGAAGCCCTGGGGCAGCATTCGGCCTGTCAGCAGGTTATCGAACACCTGCAGCACAGCCGTAACCTGCTGCTGGTGGATGCCGAACTGGCCGCCAGCGAAGGCCTGTCGCAATGCGCATCGGCGCGGCGCCTGGCAAGCCAGCCTGGCACCTTCTGCATCGAACGCCTGCTTGAGCCCTATCAGTCGCTGCTTGAGCGTCAGCTCAGCGCACTGTACAACCAGAGCCAATCCTGAGACTGGCGCCAGCCTCGCTACTCTGCGGCAGGCTCACTGCTTGCCGCAGCTCCCAGCTCTACCGCAACCGCATCAACCTTCTGGAAGCCGCGAGGCAGCTTGTTCCCGCGCCGGCCGCGCTCACCGCTGTAGTGCTCAAGGTCGGCCGCCTTCAGCGTCAATGTGCGTTTGCCGGCGGTCAGGACCAACTGCGCGCCCGGTGGCAACACCGCCAGCCCGGCAACGAACTCCTCACGCGATTTCACCCGCGCCGCAGGCAGCGAAATGATCTTGTTACCCTTGCCCTTGGCCAGCTGCGGCAGGTCCTTGAGCGGAAATACCAGCAATCTCCCCTCATTGGATACCGCAGCAAGGTGACTGCTTTGCGGATAGCGGACCGGCTGCGGAGCCAGAATTCGACCGCCGTCCGGAATGTTCAGCAACGCCTTACCGTTCTTGTTCTTGGCCAGCATGTCCTCGCCCTTGACCAGGAAGCCGTAACCGGCGTCGGATGCCAGCAGATACAAGCCCTGCTCATCCGGCATCAATACCGCGTCAAATCCTGCCCCGGTCGGTGGACTGAAGCGACCAGTCAGCGGTTCACCCTGGCCACGCGCCGACGGCAGTGTATGCGCCGACAGTGAGTAACTGCGACCAGTGCTGTCGATGAATACCGTCTGCTGATTGGAGCGCCCGCTGGCCTGCGCAAGGAAGCCGTCACCCGCCTTGTAACTGAGCGTAGTGCCATCCACATCGTGGCCCTTGGCACAACGCACCCAGCCCTTCTCTGACAGCACCACCGTCACCGGCTCGGAAGGTACCAGCTCGGTTTCCGACAGCGCACGCGCTTCCTTACGCTCAACCAGCGGCGAGCGGCGCTCGTCACCATAAGTCTCGGCATCGGCAGCGAGCTCGTCGCGCACCAGCGTGCGCAGCTTGCGCTCATCGCCGAGAATGCTCTGCAACTCATCGCGCTCTTCGCGCAGCGCGTCCTGCTCGGCTCGGATCTTCATCTCTTCCAGCCGCGCCAGCTGACGCAGACGGGTGTCAAGAATGTAGTCGGCCTGCAGCTCGCTCAAGTCGAAGCGCGCAATCAGTTCCGCCTTCGGATGCTCCTCGGTGCGGATGATGTGAATGACTTCATCCAGATTGAGGAAGGCGACCAGCAAACCGTCCAACAGGTGCAGACGCGCCAGTACCTTGTCCAGACGGAATTGCAGACGGCGTCGCACCGTGGCAACCCGGAAGCCCAGCCATTCGCTGAGCATGCCCCACAGGTCTTTCACCGCCGGCTTGCCGTCGGTGCCGATCACGTTCATGTTGACCCGATAACTGTGCTCAAGGTCGGTGGTCGCAAACAGATGCTGCATCAGATCGTCCAGATCGACCCGATTGGAGCGCGGCACGATCACGATACGCGTCGGGTTTTCATGATCGGACTCATCACGCAGGTCAGCTACCATCGGCAGCTTCTTGTTCTGCATCTGTGCGGCAATCTGCTCGAGTACCTTGGCACCTGAGACCTGGTGCGGCAGCGCGGTGATAACCACCTCACCGTCTTCCCTGCTCCAGACGGCGCGGCAACGCACCGAACCGCGGCCGCTGGCGTACATCTTCAGCAGCTCCTGGCGAGGGGTAATAATCTCCGCCTCGGTCGGAAAGTCAGGCCCCTGAATATGCTCGAGAATCTCGTCAAGGCCGGCGCCCGGATCGTCCAGCAGACGAATGCAGGCCGCGGCAACTTCCTTCAGGTTGTGCGGCGGAATGTCAGTGGCCATGCCAACGGCGATACCGGTAGTGCCGTTCAGTAGCAGGTTCGGCAACCGTGCAGGAAGAACCATGGGCTCATCCATTGTGCCGTCAAAGTTGGGTTGCCAGTCGACGGTGCCCTGCCCCAATTCGGTCAGCAATACCTCGCTGTAGCGCGCCAGACGGGCCTCGGTATAGCGCATCGCGGCAAACGACTTGGGATCGTCCGGCGCACCCCAGTTGCCCTGACCATCCACCAGCGGGTAACGGTAGGAAAATGGCTGGGCCATCAGCACCATGGCTTCATAGCAGGCTGAATCGCCATGCGGATGGTACTTGCCCAGCACGTCGCCAACGGTACGTGCCGATTTCTTGTGCTTGGAGCTGGCTGACAGCCCCAGCTCACTCATCGCATAGACGATACGGCGCTGCACCGGTTTGAGGCCGTCGCCGATATGCGGCAGCGCCCGATCCATGATGACGTACATGGAATAGTTGAGGTAAGCCTCCTCGGTAAAGGACGCCAGCGAACGTCGCTCAATACCGTCCAGGCTCAGATCCAGTGCATCACTCATGCTTGTTCTCCACACAGGCGGCAGCGCGCATTGCCCTGCCTGCCAGATAACTCATTGATACTGTCGCAGCAGCAGATCACCGCCCTGCGAACGAAAATCCAGTTGCCTGAGGGCGCTCATGCCCAGCAATACCTCTTCACCCGCCATACCGGGCACGATACCGGCCTCAACGTCGTGCAACAGAATGTCGCCCAGCTGCAGTGTCTGTAGCCGCGTGGCGTAGCCCTCGGCGGTGCCGTTGGCGGTATCAACCATGAACTGCCGACCACGCGGCAACCCCAGCTCGTCAGCCAGCGCGGCAGGAACGGCGACAAAACTGGCTCCGGTATCAACCAGCAGGGTCACCGCCTTGCGGTTGATCTGACCGCTGAGCAGATAGTGCCCCTGCCTGTTCGGCTCCAGCCTCACTTCCACGGCATTGCCCAACTGACTCGACGCCGGTCGCTGGTTGGGATTGCGCTGACGCTCTTCCACGCTGCTGAACCAGTAGGCCGCCAGCAGCAGCCCGGCCACCCAGGCCAGAATCATCATCCCGGTCCCCAGCTTGCGCTGTGAAGGTGGCAACGGTTCGGTCACGGCTGATAGCCCTCACGCCAGTCGTCAGGCAGAGCAAAGTGGAACAACCAGGGCCGCGTATCACCATCCGGACGCGCCCGGCCGTTGTTATCCAGACCGATGATGATGCCGTCATCGCTGATCAGCAGCGCTTCGGCCAATCCGAAGGGAGCGTCCGGATAGAAATACGGTTCGACCAAAACGCTCTGGACAAAGGACCAGCAGCGCTCACGCTTGCCCGATAGCGGATTGCGGCGGCAGACCTGATGCGCATTGCGCTCCAGCGTCCACAGCCGCCCCTGCCAGAACACCAGATCAGAAAAATCCACCGGCATCACTTCTCGATTCAAAATACCGGGACCAAAGGGCTCGGTTGGCAGGAATCGACGCTCCGCCAGCAGGACACAACCGGCCAGCGGGCATTTCCATTCATCGCCCTGACGCTGCAACTTGATCAGGCCCCGCGCCTGGCGCTCGGCGGCGAGCCAAAGGGTTCCAGCCTCGGCGTCAACCGCGATGCCTTCAGCCAGCGCGTTTATCTGCTGCCATAAGCCACGCGCCTCACCTTCGGTGTAAACGGCCGCATCCAGCGTCAGCCATTCACCGGTCACCGCTTGCTCAGCCGGCGGCGGCAGACGCAGCACCCCCAACTGGCTTTCGCTCACCAGATAGCGGTTACCCTCGCTGTCGCACGCCAGACCCTCGAAATCCAGTGCCGGGCCACTCAGACCGCGCAACCAGGCACCTGCAAGCAGCTGCACAGGCAGCATCGAAGGCGCTTGTGCCGGCAGCAAAAACGCTTCGACCTCAGCCTGGTAGCTTTCTTCGGCACGTTGCAGCACAAACAGGCTGCTATCTTCGCGATCAGATACAGCCAGCAAGCGCCCGTCGCAGCGCTGCAGTGCAGACAGATTGCCGCGCGGCATGCCGTCCAGCGGCAAGGCAGACTCCAACTGCAACTCCGGGGCGCGCTCAAATGCCAGCGCAGCACCGCTGACTGCCATCAGGAATGCGCCAAGCAGGCGCAGACGGATGCCACTCATCAAAGCAGCACCTCAGCCAGATTGCCCTTACTCTCGAGCCAGACCTTACGGTCGGAGGAACGCTTTTTGGCCAACAGCATGTCCATCAACTGCTCTGTATCCTGCGTCTCATCGACAGTCAGCTGCACCAGTCGGCGGGTTTCCGGCGCCATGGTGGTTTCGCGCAGCTGCAAGGGGTTCATTTCGCCCAGGCCCTTGAAGCGCGTTACCTGAATCTTGCCGCGCTTGCCCTCGGCTTCGATACGGTCGAGGATGCCCTGCTTTTCGGCATCATCCAGTGCGTAGTAAACATCCTTGCCGATGTCGATACGGTAGAGCGGCGGCATGGCAACAAACACATGACCGGCTTCAACCAGCGGGCGGAAATGACGGACGAACAAGGCGCACAGCAGCGTCGCAATGTGCAGCCCGTCCGAGTCCGCGTCGGCAAGAATACAGATCTTGCCGTAACGCAGTTGCTCGAGACTGGCCGCGCCCGGATCCACCCCGATGGCAACGGCAATGTCGTGCACTTCCTGCGAACCCAGCACCTCACTGGATTCCACTTCCCAGGTATTCAGAATCTTGCCGCGCAGCGGCATGATGGCCTGAAACTCCTTGTCTCGCGCCTGCTTGGCGCTACCGCCGGCGGAATCACCTTCCACCAGAAACAGCTCCGAGCGCTTGCTGTCCTGCCCGACGCAGTCCGCCAGCTTGCCCGGCAGGGCAGGCCCCTGGGTAATGCGTTTACGCTCGATCTTCTTGCCCGCCTTGAGCCGACGCCCGGCATGGCTGATCGCCATCTCGGCGATCTGCTGGCCGATCTCTGCGTGCTGATTCAGCCACAGACTGAAGGCATCCTTGACGACACCTGATACGAAGGCAGCCGACTCACGGGACGACAGTCGCTCCTTGGTCTGGCCGGAGAACTGCGCCTCGGCCATTTTCAGTGACAGCACATAGCTGACCCGCTCCCAGATATCTTCCGGTGCCAGTTTGAGGCCGCGCGGCAACAGGTTGCGGAATTCGCAGAACTCGCGAATCGCTTCAAGCAGCCCTGCGCGCAGGCCATTGACGTGGGTGCCACCCTGGGCGGTCGGGATCAGGTTGACGTAGCTTTCCTGGACCAGCTCACCGCCTTCGGGCAACCAGAATACGGCCCAGTCCACCGCCTCCTGCTTGGCACTGAAACTGCCGGCGAAGGGTTCTTCCGGCAGTTTTGGCCATTCGGCGCAGCTGTCGACCAGGTAATCGCGCAGGCCGTCTTCGTAGTACCAGCTGATCTTTTCCCCGGCCTGACGGTCGTCAAAGTCGACCTTGAGGCCCGGGCACAGCACCGCCTTGGCCTTGAGCAGATGCTTGAGGCGGCTGATGCTGAATTTGGGGGAATCGAAATATTTGGCATCCGGCCAGAAGATGACCGTGGTGCCGGTATTGCGCTTGCCGACGGTACCGATGACCTCCAGCTCACGGACCTTTTCGCCATTCTCGAACGCCATGGCGTATTCCTGTCCATCGCGCTTGACCCGGACCTCAACCCGCAGCGAAAGCGCGTTGACCACCGAGATGCCAACCCCGTGCAAACCGCCGGAGAACTGGTAGTTCTTGTTCGAGAACTTGCCGCCGGCATGCAGGCGGGTAAGGATCAGCTCGACCCCCGAGACGCCCTCCTCCGGGTGAATATCCACCGGCATTCCGCGACCATCATCGCTGACCTCAAGCGAATTGTCCTGATGCAGTACCACGCTGATGCTGCGGGCATGCCCGGCGAGTGCCTCGTCGACACTGTTGTCGATGACTTCCTGCGCCAGGTGATTGGGACGCGTGGTGTCGGTGTACATGCCCGGTCGGCGGCGCACCGGATCGAGACCGCTGAGTACTTCAAGCGCATCCGCGTTATAGGTCGAATCTGACATGGTGTGAGCAGGTATCCTTCTTGAATTTCTTCAACGCCCACCCGCCTGCCTGACTGACTGACGCCGGCCATCGGAGTGAGCTTGCATGGGGTCACATAGTATCCGGCGAGCGGACTGCCTGCCACCGTCAGTGCGGCTGCAACTCAATAGCCCACTGCTCCCGGCTCAGGCAAAAACAGGCCTTCCGGAAGGCGGCGAACAGCCGTTTCGATACGACCGTCGTCGTACAGACGCAGCCAACGATAGCCAGGCGCCAGCGTATCAGTGGCAAAATCGCTGCTGCCCGCGGCAAACTGGACGCAGGTGGAAGGCGTGGCCAGCAGACGCAAATGACCAAGCTGCTGGTCGAACTGCTGGTGAATATGCCCCCAAAGCACCACCTTTACCTCGGGGCGATGCTGGATACGGCCCAGCAAGTCCTGCGGGTTGAGCAGCCCGATCGGCGCCATCCAGTCGCTACCGATGTCGACCGGCTGGTGATGCAGACAAACCATGACGTGGCGCTCCTCTGCTGACGCCAGTGCGTCATCCACAATCTGGAGCTGTGATGCTGCCAGTCGGCCAGGCACGGCACCGGAAATACTGGTATCGAGCAGAACAATTCGCCAGTTGCCGAGGTCAACCCAGGGCCGGCTAAGGCCAAGAGGCTTTCCAACCTCGGCCATCAATTCGGCGTCATCGTGATTGCCGGGAATCCAGTAGCAGGGTGCGGGCAGGCGCTGGCTGGCGGCGATAAAACGACGGTAGGCATCTTCGCTGCCATCCTGGGTTATGTCCCCGGTCGCCAGCACCAAGTCCATCTCGGGTGTCTGTTCAAGCACCATATCAATGACAGCGTTCAAACTGGCGTGCGTATCCAGCCCCAGCAGGTCAGCACCCGCATCGGCAAACAGGTGACTGTCCGTCAACTGCACCACGCAGACGAAATCCGCCCCTAACGACATCGTGCCCCCACTTCTCGCTCCTTGTTTACACTCAATCTTGGCGGTTGCCGCCAGAGGAATCCAGCGATTCGGTCACAGACCCTGGCCGGCAATTGATAACGGCTGCGCGCTTTGTCCATTGCGCTGACAGTATCCCAGCCACTCCCCGAGAAACTGATTCAACTGAAACTTTTCGTCCGGCTGCAACATCTGCTCGTTCGGGTAGGGGTACACCCCCCGAAACCGGCGACTGTTATAGGCCGCAACCACCTCCGCCAGGCCCGCATCGTGATAAAGCCGAACTTCCATACTCGGCGGTGTTACCCACTCGTGCCGCCGCTCGTGAAACAGCTGCAGCGTCGAGGTATAGGGGCAACGCTCAAGCACGCGCATGACCAGCGCCTGAGCCGCACCATCGCCAGCATCGACCACAATGCGGTGCTCATCCTCCTCGTGCATACGCGGCATCAGCTTCAGCAGCTTCCAGTAATTGCTCTCGCACAGCGCCTGCAGGCCGATCAGATCAACGTGATAACGGGGCTTGCGCAAGGTCATCATGGCTGGGGCCCCGCCTCGGCGCGCAGGCGCTCGGCATGCAGCTGCAGCCACTGCAGCGCGATGATGCTGGCGGCATTGTCGATCCGGCCATCCTCAACCGCAGTAATGGCCTCGGCCCGCGGCCACAGGCTGACGCGAATATCCTCGCCTTCCTCGGCCAATCCGTGAATACCGCCCGCACCACGACTGTCGACCAGCGCACAATAAAGGTACACACGCTCGTCACTGCCGCCGGGGGACGGAAAATAGCGGGTAATGGGGTGCAGAGACAGCAGCGTCAAACCGGCCTCTTCCTGCGCTTCGCGGTGAGCGACCTGCTCCGGCGCCTCATCGGTATCGATCAGGCCGGCGACCAGCTCCAGCATCCACGGACTGTCACTTTTTTCCAGCGCACCCACCCGCACCTGCTCGATCAGAACCAGCTGATCCAGCCAGGGGTCGTAGGGCAACACACAGACAGCGTCGTGGCGCACGAACAGCTCACGGCGCAGTACCGGGCCCCAGCCACCGTCGAACAGACGATGGCGCAGCTGCAGGACATCCAGGCGATAGAAACCACGGAAGCCATCTTCCCGGCTGATGATCTCCACGTCGGCACGTGTAAAGGACAAGGCAATACCCCCGAAGGAAACAAATTGCAGCGGATCCGAAGCCCGAGGACCGACCAAGACCCGCTGCCGAGCGTCTAAGCTCGCATATCTTTCGGGGCAACGGCAAGGGTTCAGACGTGCCAGAACCCTCGCCGCACTGACTTGCTAGAGCTTGTGGTAGAGCTGCGATCCGGCAGTGCGGAACTCCTGCGACTTGGCCTTCATGCCCTCTTCAACCGCCAGATCAACCGCAGCGATGCGCTGCTCGGCCGCATATTCGCGCACTTCCTGGGTGATTTTCATCGAGCAGAACTTGGGGCCGCACATCGAGCAGAAGTGCGCCACCTTGGCGGATTCCTTCGGCAGCGTTTCATCGTGGAAGGCACGCGCGGTGTCCGGATCGAGCCCCAGGTTGAACTGGTCCTCCCAGCGGAACTCGAAGCGCGCCTTGCTCAGGGCGTTGTCACGAATCTGCGCGCCCGGGTGCCCCTTCGCCAGATCGGCTGCGTGGGCTGCGATCTTGTAGGTAATGATGCCGGTCTTGACGTCATCCCGGTTCGGCAGCCCCAGGTGTTCCTTGGGCGTTACGTAGCAGAGCATGGCGCAGCCGAACCAGCCGATCATCGCCGCACCGATACCGCTGGTGATGTGGTCGTAACCTGGCGCTATGTCGGTCGTCAGCGGACCCAGGGTGTAGAACGGCGCCTCATCGCAGCACTCCAGCTGCTTGTCCATGTTCTCCTTGATCAGTTGCATCGGCACGTGGCCCGGACCTTCGATCATGACCTGGACATCGTGCTTCCAGGCGATCTTGGTCAGCTCGCCCAAGGTTTCCAGCTCGCCGAATTGGGCTTCGTCGTTGGCATCGGCAATGGAGCCGGGACGCAGGCCATCGCCGAGCGAGAAGCTGACGTCGTAGGCCTTCATGATTTCGCAGATGTCTTCGAAGTGGGTATAGAGGAAATTCTCTTTGTGGTGCGCCAGACACCACTTGGCCATGATCGAGCCACCGCGCGACACGATGCCGGTGACCCGTTTGGCGGTCATCGGCACATAGCGCAGCAACACACCAGCGTGAATGGTGAAGTAATCCACGCCCTGTTCGGCCTGTTCGATCAGCGTGTCGCGGAAGATGTCCCAGGTCAGGTCTTCGGCCACGCCGCCAACCTTCTCCAGCGCCTGATAGATCGGCACGGTGCCAATCGGCACCGGCGAGTTACGGATGATCCACTCGCGGGTTTCGTGAATATTCTTGCCGGTCGACAGGTCCATGACCGTGTCGGAGCCCCAGCGAATCCCCCAGGTCATCTTCTCGACCTCCTCCTCGATGGAGGAGCCCAGGGCCGAGTTACCGATATTGCCGTTGATCTTTACCAGGAAGTTGCGGCCGATGATCATCGGCTCCAGTTCCGGGTGGTTGATGTTGGCCGGGATAATCGCTCGACCACGGGCGATCTCTTCGCGCACGAACTCGGGGGTAATTTCCTTCGGAATACTTGCGCCGAAACTGTGACCGGCATGCTGATCCTTGAGCAGCCCCGCATCACGCGCCTGCTGCAGCTTCATATTCTCGCGAATCGCGACGAACTCCATTTCCGGCGTAATGATGCCGCGGCGGGCGTAGTGCATCTGCGTCACGTTGCAGCCGGCCCTGGCGCGGCGCGGCGTGCGCACGTGGGCAAAACGCATGTGGTCGAGTGACGGGTCAGCCAGACGCGCGGCGCCAAACTCGGACGTCAGCCCCGGCAACACTTCTGTATCACCCCGTTCGTCGATCCAGGCACTGCGCACATCGGCAAGCCCCGCGCGCAGATCGATGCTGACGCCCGGATCGGTATAGGGGCCGGAGGTGTCATAGACCAGCACCGGTGCGTTGGCCTCGCCGCCAAAGTCGGTTGGCGTGTCGGCCAGGCTGATTTCCCGCATGGGCACGCGGATATCCGGACGCGAGCCGGTCAGGTAGACCTTGCGGGAATTGGGAAAAGGCTGGGTGGCGGCGCTGTCGGCACCGGAGGTGGCGATGGCGGTATCAGGCAACGTGCTGTTCATTATTGTGCTCCACTGCGTTGAGGTGCGCAGGGAACCGAATGACCACGACCACCCCAGCCCGGATGGACTGGGGCCTGCGATCGATCTCGATTCCTACGCCGGTACTAACCGGTTCAGGTTCAACGGGTATCATCTCAGCCCCCTGCAAGCAGGCAGCACCCCGTCAAGATGTCCGCACAGTCTAGAGATATGCTGTTACCGTCTCAAGCCCACGACAGATATCCCTTCCCAACACGCAGATCAAAGCGCCCGTGATGGCTGACAAAATCCGCGAAAACGTCAGCAAAAGACGCAACAACAGATTGTTCCCAATTGTGTCCCCCAAAGCCGCTTGACCCCGGCCCCCGACCCTTTTAGCCTTGCCTGACCTCCTCTCATGCGAAGGATTCGTGCATGTTGCGTCCGCTTACCGTTGCACTGCTGCTGGCCGGAGCTTCCGCTCACGCCGCTGCCAATACCGATCTGATGACCGTTTACCAGCAGGCGGTGCTCAACAGCGCTGACCTGGCCGCAGCACAAGCGGATGCACTGGCCCGTCAGGAAGCCCTGCCCCAGGCCCGCTCGCAGCTGCTGCCCAACCTCGGCGTCGCCGCCGGCGCATCACGCCAGGACCTCGACATTGATAACGTAGGCGGCGACGAATACTCCAACCACTACTATCAGGCCAGCCTTACCCAACCCCTGTTCCGGGCTGACCGCTGGTTCAGCTACCAGGCCGCCAAGTCGGTGAGTCAGCAGGCCCAGCTGGAGTTCTCGGCAACCCAGCAAAACCTGATCCTTGAGGTCTCCCAGGCCTACTTCAACGTCCTGCGCGCGTCAGACAACCTGGCAACGGCAAAAGCCGAGGAAAAAGCCTTTTCCCGCCAGCTGGAGCAGGCACGGGAGCGTTTTGAAGTCGGCCTGTCCGCACGCACCGACGTTCTCGAGGCACAGGCGGGATACGACAGTGCACGCGCAGCGCGCCTGACCGCCCAGACCAATCTGGACGTCAGCTACCAGGCGCTGACCCGCCTGACCACTCAGGACTACGACAGCCTGTACGGCATTAGCCACGAGCTACCGATCCTGCCGCCGACACCGGCCAGCATGCAGCAGTGGGTCGAAACCGCCGCCGAACAGAATCTGACCCTGCAGGCCAGCCGTTACGCCATCGACGGCGCCGAAGACAGCCTGCGCAGCAGCAAGGCCGGCTATGCTCCGGTCGTCGATGCCTTCGTGCGCTACAGCAACGACAACGGCGGCGCCAGCATCGCCGGTACCGGTCAGGCCAGCACCGATACAGAGCTGACCAGCTTTGGCGTGGAACTGAGCATGCCGCTGTTTACCGGCGGCCTGACCACCTCCCGCGTGCGCGAGTCGACCTACCGCCTGACCCAGGCCGAACAGAGCAGCGAGGCGCAGCTGCGCCGGGTTGTGGAAAGCACGCGCAACCTCTACCGCACCGTCACCTCCAGCGTTGATGAAGTGGCCGCACGGCGTCAGGCCATCGTCTCCGCCAAAGCCGCGCTCGACGCCACCCAGACCGGTTACGAAGTCGGTACACGCAACGTGGTAGATGTGCTGGAAGCCCAGCGCAACCTGTTCCGCACCGTGCGCGACTACAACACCGTGCGCTACAACTACATCATCAACAACCTCAGCCTGAAGCAGGCTGCCGGCACACTGAGCCCGCAGGATCTGCAGGACCTGTCACAGTGGCTGAACCCGAACTACGACCCGGATCGGGATTTCATCCCGCAGACAACCGAAGAGGAAGCCCGGCAGATGTCGATGGGCGGCCAGCCGCAGCCGCCTGCCATGCCAGCCAACGGCGACAGCAGCACGTTCTGAACGCCGGGCACAGAAACACAAACAGCGCCCTCGGGCGCTGTTTGTGTTTATACGGCAACCTCAGACTAGCAGGCGGGCGATGCCTTCGAGCAAGCGTTCCAGCGCGCCCTGATTGTCTACTACCACCGCTTGACCAGCCTGACCGGCACGCTGACGAGTCACGTCGTCCTGCAACCAGTCCTGCACTGCAGCAGCCAACGCAGCCTCGTCAGCTATCACCTGCAGGGCGCCTGCGCCTTCAAGCAGCTCGCTGATTTCGGTGAAATTGAAGCGGTGCGGCCCGGACAACACCGGCAGCCCCAGTGCCGCCGGCTCAAGATAGTTATGACCACCGTTCGGCACCAGCGAGCCGCCGACGAACGCCAGATCAGCGCAGGCGTAGAGAAACACCAGCTCGCCCATGGTGTCGCCAACCAGCACCTGCTGGTCAGCAGCCGGCAGCGCACCGCTGCTGCGCCGTACCATACCGAAACCCGCCTCACTGACCTGGCGCGCGACCGAATCAAAGCGCTCGGGATGCCTCGGCACCAGAATCAGCAATGCATCGGGCAGCGCATCCAGCACCTGACGATGCGCTCGCAGCACCTGCTCATCCTCGCCAGCATGGGTGCTGGCCGCAATCCATACCGGGCGGTCGCCGCCCCAGCGCGCGCGCAGCTCCTGCGCCTGCTGTACCTGCTGCGGATCGGGACGAAAATCGAACTTGATGCTGCCAGTCACCTGCATCTGCTCGCGCCCCACACCCAGCTCGATAAAACGCAGTGCCTCGGCCTGGCTCTGCACGGCAACCCAGTCCAGCGCCGCAAACATTGGCCGAACCAGCGCACCTACTCGCTGATAGCCGCGGGCGGAGCGAGCCGACAGCCGCGCATTGGCCAGTACCAATGGCACCCTCGCACGCCCGGCCTCGGCCACCAGATTCGGCCACAGCTCGGTTTCCATGATGATGCCGATCTTTGGCTGCAGCCGGCGCAATAACCGACGCTGCAGCCACGGCAGGTCATAGGGCAGATAGACGTGACCAACCTGACCGCCGAACAGCTTGCGGATCTGCTCGGAACCGGTCGGCGTCATGCAGGTGACGGTGATCGGCAGCGCCGGATAACGCTTGAGCAATTCACGCACCATGGGCGCGGCGGCAATACTCTCGCCGACCGACACCGCGTGCACCCAGATTCCGCCGCTGCGCACATCGCCTCCCAGAGCAAAACGTTCAGCCCAGCGTCGGGCATAGGCAGGCGCCTTGATCGCGCGATACAGCAGACGCAATAAAATCAGCGGCAGGCAAAGGAAGAAAAACAGGGTATAGAGACGACGGGCCATGAAAGCATCCTGTAGCAGCTAGGCGTCCGGTAAGGGCTGCGCTAAACCAGCGCTGGCTCCTAGGGTAACAGATGTGACCAGGCACGCCCCCAGTGACTATACTAGGGGGCCTTTTTAACCAGAGCTGCGGGAGCACATGAGTACAACCCTGGATACTGACATCTGCATTATCGGCGGCGGCGTCGCCGGACTATGGCTCAACGCGCGCCTGCGCAAGGCTGGCTATCATACCGTGCTGATTGAGCGTGGCGCCCTGGGAGGCGGCCAGAGCGTCAAGTCACAGGGCATCATCCATGGCGGTATCAAGTATGCACTCGGAGGCAAGCTCAACGCCGCAACGGAGGCGATCGCCGACATGCCCAACCGCTGGCGGCAGTGCCTGGCCGGCGAAGGCGAACTGGACCTGAGTGGCGTGCGCGTGCTTTCCCAGCACCATTATCTGTGGTCACCCGGCAGCCTGATCAGCAATCTGGCCGGCTTCTTCGCCAGCAAGGCCCTGCGCGGGCGGGTGGATCAGATCAAGGGCAAGGCGTTGCCCACCGTATTCAACAACCCGGGCTTCAAGGGCAAGGTGTATCAGCTCGGTGAGCTGGTGCTGGACGTGCCGGATGTGATTCAGCGTCTGGCAGAGCTCTCGGGCGACAGCCTGATCAGCGACAATAACCCGCATATCCTGCGTGACGACAACGGTGAGATAGCCGGGATTCAGCTGACCGGCACACGGGTCCGCGCCAGCCGTTATGTGCTTACCGCCGGGGAAGGCACCGAAGGTCTGCTGCAGGACTGGGGCGTCAGCGAGCCGGCAATGCAGCGTCGCCCGCTGCAAATGGTGCTGGTCAAGGGCCCGGACCTGCCACCCCTGTATGCCCACTGTCTCGGCGCCAGCCCCAAGCCGCGCCTGACCGTGACCACTCACCCCTGTGAAGACGGCCAGTGGTGCTGGTATCTGGGTGGCGACCTCGCAGAGCAAGGGGTCAATCAAGCACCGGACCAGTTGATCGACCAGGCTCGCCGCGAACTCCGTGAGCTGCTGCCGTGGATCGACCTTAGCGCGTGCCAGTGGACCACGCTGCCAGTCAACCGGGCCGAGCCGGCCCAGAGCGGGCTGGTACGCCCCGATAACGCCTATGTTCAAGCCTGTCACAATGCGCTGATCAGTTGGCCGACCAAGCTGGCCCTGGCACCCAATCTGAGCGATCTGGTGATGCAGGAACTGACTCGCCAGCAGGTAACATCGACCGGGCATCCGCCGCTGCCGCCAGACCTGCCGCGCCCGCGTGTGGCCGCGCCGCTCTGGGACGCCTGCTTCCAATGAGCACCCTGCACCCCTTCTACCGCACCCTGGGAGACACCGGCCTGCGCCTGTCTCCCCTCGGGCTGGGTACCGTCAAGATCGGCCGCAATCAGGGCGTCAAATATCCGAACGGTTTCGAATTGCCAGACGATGACGCTGTGCGCAACCTGCTCGCTCTTGCGCATGATCTGGGCATCAATCTGCTGGACACCGCGCCGGCCTACGGCACCAGCGAGCAACGCCTTGGCCCGCTGCTCAAGGGCCAGCGCGACAGCTGGATCATCTGCAGCAAGGTTGGCGAGGAGTTTGTCGAAGGCCAGTCGCAATTTGATTTCTCAGCCAAACATACCCGCCATTCGGTAGAGCGATCCCTGAAGCGCCTGGGCACCGATCGACTGGACCTGGTACTGGTGCACTCCGACGGCAACGATCTTGAGGTGCTGGATCAGGAGGTCTACCCGACGCTGGCCCAACTCAAGCAGGAAGGCCTGATTCTCGCCTACGGGTTCTCCGGCAAGACGGTAGCCGGTGGTCTGCGTGCCCTGCAGCAGGGCGATTGTGCCATGGTGACCTATAACCTGCGCGAACAGGCAGAGCGCGAGGTGCTCGACTTCGCCCTGCAACACAACAAGGGCATTCTGATCAAAAAAGCGCTGGCCAGCGGACACGTCTGCCTGAATGGCGAGGACCCGGTACGCAACAGCCTGGAATTGGTTCTCGGGCACCCCGGCGTGACCAGCGCGATTATCGGCACCATAACCCCCAGCCACCTTGCGCAGAACGTCAGCGCGGCCCTGTCGGTACTATCCAGCATGGAGTAAGGCATGACTCAAATCGTTGCCCGGAAAAATCCCGTCGCATTCAAGACCCAGGCCATCGCGGTTACCGCCAGTGCAGAGGTATTACGCTACGAACCTACCGGCAGCCCTCTGAGTTTTGCCCAGATGCAGGAGCGTCGCGTCCCGCTCCAGCTCAGCGACCCCAACCACTTCAATGTCGTTCTGGCCAATCTGGGGGTCTCGGTCGATCTGAATCTGCACTGGCAGCAGCGGGATTTTCGCCTGCTGGTACGTCAGGACCGGCCGGACCATGGCGACCAGGTTCTGAAACTGTTGTCCGGCTACGTTCCTTCCCACGAACTGCGCGTGCCGCTGTTGACCGTCATGACCGAGATCGCCGAGGAATTACTGATCGAGACTCGGAGCGGCTGGCTGCAGGGGCGCTATCAGGATACCTGGCTGCCGACGCCCTATGCAGAGAGTCTGCCATTGGACAGTGAACGCCATTTCACCCTTGGCGCACGCGCCGGAAACACCAGGCCGGTGCTCTGCCGGGAGCTGAACCTGCTTGAGCGCCCACGGGCATACGTCCACTTGCCGACCAGTTCGCTGCAACTGGTCTACCAGATGCAGCTTGCTCTGCCGGACGACATAGACGCCCCTTCGCTCTTGCATGCCGACGAATATCTTGATCCGGACAGCAGGGAACTGATCGCCCGGGTTGACCACCAGCAACCGGACCTGTTTCTGGCCGAATACCGCAATGGCGAACCCACCGGTGAGCTATATCATCTGCAACGCGGTGAGCTGGTCGCCCAGCCAACGGGGGGCCTGCTGCTGAGCGAGGCCTTTGCCGAACAACAGGGCTGGGTGGTCACCGCAGCCAACTGCCCACTGCAGCAGGGCCTTGGCCTGACGGACGGCACAGCGTAACCACTGATTCGGCGCAACCGTGTCAACATCAGCGCTCGCGCTGGCGCAGCCACTCCAGATCTTCGGGGCGGGTAATTTTCAGATTGTCTGCACGGCCTTCCACCAGCAGCGGTGCCTGACCGACCCACTCCATCGCCGAGGCCTCATCGGTAATCCGTGCGCCAGCGGCCAGCGCCTCGGCCAGCGCCCGCTGCAATGGCCCGAGACGAAACATCTGTGGCGTATACGCCTGCCAGAACAGGCTGCGATCGGGTGTTGATGTCACCCGGCCATCTGGACCGATCTGCTTGAGGGTGTCGCGCACCGGCACCGCCAGCAGTCCACCGACCGGATCATCGGCTAACGTGTTGAGCAGCTTGTGCAGGTCGCTATCGGCGAGATTGGGGCGAGCCGCGTCGTGCACCAGTACCCAGTCGTCATCAGCTGCGCCCAGCTCGCCTAACGCAATCAGGCCGTTCAGCACCGAGTCGGCACGCTCGCGGCCGCCAACAGCTCGGGTAATACGCGTATCCTGCGCGCAGGGCAGCGTCGGCCACCAGCCATCGTCAGCAGACAGGGAGACCACCAACCCGCGCAATCCCGGCTGATCCAGGAAGCAGGCCAATGTGTGTTCGATCAGGGTGCGTTCACCCCAGAGAAGGTATTGCTTCGGACGGTCTGCCTGCATGCGCGCGCCGACACCGGCGGCGGGCAGAACGACCCAGAAATCAGGTGTAACGACGCTCATTGGTCGCTCAGTTGGAACAGGGTTTCGCCCTGCTTGACCATGCCCAGCTCACGACGGGCACGCTCTTCGACAGTTTCCAGCCCCTGCTTGAGCTCAATGACCTCTGCCGTCAGCACGCGATTGCGCTCCAGCAGCTGCTCGTTCTCGCGCTGCTGCTCGGCAATCTGCTGCTTGAGCTGGGAAACGTGGGCAAGACTGCCCTCGCCAACCCAGAGTCGGTACTGCATCGCCGCCAGCAGCGACAGCGCAATGAGCCAGAGCCATTTCAAGCCGGATGCTCCTGTCGAGGAATGGCGGGTACGCTCGCACGCACCCGCCAGACCGATCAGCCGCGGAACTCGGCGCGACCCTTGTAGGGCGCCTTGTTACCCAGTTGCTCTTCGATACGCAGCAGCTGGTTGTACTTGGATACGCGGTCGGAACGGCATAGCGAACCGGTCTTGATCTGACCGGCAGCGGTACCCACTGCCAGATCGGCGATGGTGCTGTCTTCGGTCTCACCGGAGCGGTGCGAGATAACCGCAGTAAAGCCGGCAGCCTTGGCCATCTGGATCGCTTCCAGGGTCTCGGTCAGCGAACCGATCTGGTTGAACTTGATCAGGATGGAGTTGCCGATCTTCTCGTCGATACCGCGCTTGAGAATCTTGGTGTTGGTCACGAACAGGTCGTCACCGACCAGTTGTACCTTCTCGCCGATCTTGTCGGTCAGGACTTTCCAGCCAGCCCAGTCGGACTCGTCCATGCCGTCTTCGATGGAGATGATCGGGTAGCGCTGGGTCAGACCAGCCAGGTAGTCGGCAAAACCGGCCGCATCAAACACCTTGCCTTCGCCAGCCAGATCGTAATTGCCGTCCTTGTAGAACTCGCTGGAAGCGCAGTCCAGTGCCAGAGTGACGTCGTCACCCAGGGTGTAACCGGCGTTGGCTACGGCCTCGGCGATGGCTGCCAGCGCGTCTTCATTGGACGCCAGGTTCGGCGCGAAGCCGCCCTCGTCACCCACAGCAGTGTTCAGACCACGGGCCTTCAGAACCGCTTTGAGGTGATGGAAAATCTCGGCACCCATGCGCAGCGCATCGGCGAAGTTCTTGGCGCCAACCGGCTGCACCATGAACTCCTGGATGTCGACGTTGTTGTCGGCATGTTCACCACCGTTGATGATGTTCATCATCGGTACCGGCATGGAGTAGACACCAGGGGTACCGTTCAAGTCGGCAATGTGCGCGTACAGCGGCACGCCCTTGGCCTGGGCAGCCGCCTTGGCAGCAGCCAGGGAGACGGCGAGGATGGCGTTGGCGCCCAGAGTGGCCTTGTTCTCGGTACCATCCAGCTCGATCATTGCGCGGTCCAGATCGGCCTGGGCGGTGGCATCGCGGCCAACCAGCAGCTCGCGGATGGGGCCATTGATATTGGCGACGGCCTTGAGCACGCCCTTGCCGAGGTAACGGCTCTTGTCGCCATCACGCAGTTCCAGTGCTTCGCGCGAACCGGTTGACGCACCGGAAGGAGCGCAGGCGCTGCCCATGATGCCGCCTTCCAGAATTACGTCCGCTTCAACGGTCGGGTTACCGCGCGAGTCCAGAACTTCACGGCCCTTGATATCAATGATTTTTGCCATCTTTACTTGCTAGCTCCGTATATCGGGTCAATCGGGTGAAAGCGTTAGCGGCTCAAGCCGTTTCCAGCACCGGGAAGCTCTTGACCAGATCGTCAAGGGCCTTCAACTGGCCAAGGAACGGCTCCAGCTTGTCCAGGCGCAGGGCACAGGGGCCGTCGCACTTGGCGTTATCAGGATCGGGGTGCGCTTCGAGGAACAGACCCGCCAGGCCCTGGCTCATGCCCGCCTTGGCCAGATCGGTAACCTGGGCGCGACGACCGCCGGCCGAGTCACTGCGACCACCCGGCATCTGCAGGGCATGGGTCACGTCGAAGAACACCGGGTACTCGAACTGCTTCATGATGCCGAAGCCCAGCATGTCGACTACCAGATTGTTGTAACCGAAGGACGAACCGCGCTCGCACAGCACCAGTCGGTCGTTGCCGGCTTCTTCACACTTGGTGAGGATGTGCTTCATTTCCTGCGGCGCGAGGAACTGGGCCTTCTTGATGTTGATCACGGCGTTGGTTTTGGCCATCGCCACAACCAGATCCGTCTGCCGCGACAGGAAAGCCGGCAGCTGAATGATGTCGCAGACCTCGGCAACCGGCGCGGCCTGATAGGGCTCGTGCACGTCAGTGATGACCGGCACGTTGAAAGTGCGCTTGATCTCTTCAAAGATCTTCAGCCCCTCTTCCATGCCGGGGCCGCGGAACGAGTTGATCGACGAGCGGTTGGCCTTGTCGAAGCTGGCCTTGAACACGTAGGGAATCCCCAGCTTGTCGGTGACTTCAACGTAGTGCTCGCAGATCTGCATTGCCAGATCTCGCGACTCCAGTACGTTCATGCCACCAAACAGAACGAAGGGTTTGTCGTTGGCCATCTCGATGTCACCAACGCGCACGATTTTCTGTGCCATAAGCCAGCTTCTTCCTTAATCTCAGCCGTTCTTGTGCTGACGCAGCGCGGCGCCGATGAAACCACTGAACAGCGGGTGGCCGTAACGCGGAGTCGACGTAAACTCCGGGTGGAACTGGCAGGCCACGAACCACGGGTGATCCTTGACCTCGACTACCTCGACCAGCGCGCCGTCGCCGGAACGGCCGGAAATACTCAAACCGCCAGCCTGCAGATCGGGCAACAGATTATTGTTGACCTCGTAGCGGTGACGGTGACGCTCGACGATCACGTCCTTGCCATAGCAGTCGTGCGCCTTGGAGCCCAGCTCCAGCGTGCATTCCTGCGCACCCAGACGCATTGTGCCGCCCAGGTCGGACGCCTCGGTACGCAGCTCGGTCTGACCGGTCGCATCCTGCCACTCGGTGATCAGACCCACAACCGGGTGACCGGAGGTCTTGTTGAACTCGGTGGAGTTGGCATCACTCCAGCCCAGCACATTGCGGGCGTACTCGATGACCGCGACCTGCATGCCCAGACAGATGCCCAGGTACGGAATCTTGTTCTCGCGGGCATAGCGCACGGCCGCGATCTTGCCCTCGACACCACGGGAGCCAAAGCCGCCCGGCACCAGAATGGCGTCGACCCCTTCCAGCAGACCGGTGCCTTGCTGTTCGATATTCTCGGAGTCGATATAGCGCACATTCACCTTGGTGCGTGCCTGAATGCCGGCGTGGCTGAGTGCCTCGATCAGCGACTTGTAGGCATCGAGCAGCTCCATGTACTTGCCGACCATGGCGATGGTGACTTCGTGCTCTGGGTTGAGCTTGGCGTCTACCACGCGGTCCCACTCGGACAGGTCGGCCTGACCGCACTCCAGACCAAAGCGTTCGACGACGAAGTCATCCAGGCCCTGTGCGTGCAGTACAGACGGAATCTTGTAGATGGTGTCGACGTCTTCCAGACCGATAACCGCGCGTTCTTCCACGTTGGTGAACAGCGCGATCTTGCGGCGTGAAGACAGGTCGATCGGATGATCGGAGCGGCAAATCAGCACATCGGGCTGCAGGCCGATGGAGCGCAGCTCCTTGACCGAGTGCTGGGTCGGCTTGGTCTTGGTCTCGCCAGCGGTGGCGATGTACGGCACCAGCGTCAGGTGCATCAGCATCGCGCGCTTGGCACCGACCTCCACCCGCAGCTGGCGGATGGCTTCCAGGAACGGCTGGGATTCGATGTCGCCCACGGTACCGCCGATTTCAACCAGTGCCACGTCGGCATCGCCGGCACCCTTGATGATGCGGCTCTTGATCTCGTCGGTAATGTGCGGAATGACCTGAATGGTCGCGCCCAGATAGTCACCACGGCGCTCCTTGCGCAGCACGTCGGCATAGACACGGCCGGTGGTAAAGTTGTTGTTCTGGGTCATGGTAGCGTTGACGAAACGCTCGTAGTGCCCCAGATCGAGGTCGGTTTCCGCGCCATCATGGGTCACGAAGACTTCACCATGCTGGAAGGGACTCATGGTGCCCGGATCCACGTTGATATAGGGATCCAGCTTGAGCATGGTGACCTTCAGACCACGCGCCTCGAGGATAGCCGCGAGGGAAGCCGAGGCGATGCCCTTACCCAAAGAAGAAACAACACCACCCGTGACGAAGATGTAGCGCGTCATGAAAAACCCATAGATTGAACAGTTAAGCGGTTTGCACCGCGAGGAATTCGAAGGGAGTCAGAGGTGACCTGAAGGGTCAGCCAAAGTCTCGTCAAGATGGGAAGTCAGGATACCAGACGGGCCCCGCTTGCTCAATCCGAAACAGGCTTCCAACTGACCGTAAAACCACTCTGATTTCCGTCCACCAGAGCCTGCTCGGCGTTCCAGCGCCCCGCCACCGAAACCAGCTCGCCGCCTGAGTATAGCAACGGCACCGAAGGACGCAGCCAGGCAGGTACGCGGGCCTCCTGAAGCAGTTGTTTGACCGACCGGGTAGGCCGGCCCGCCAGCTTTATTCGCTCGCCCCCCTGCCGATACGCAAGCTGCCACCCAGCCGCACCGGGAGCTCGTAAACCGCCGGACGACGGCGCGATACAGAGGGTCCCGTTACCGGCCGACAGCGACTGACAGGCAAGCGGCTGACAAATCTGGGCACTCCCCTGCCGGGGCCAGCTGGCTTCCACCAGCCAGAGACGATCTGACGAACGGTATAGCCTGTGGCTACCCAGCAGCAGTTGCGGTTGCGCGTCGCTGCAGGCTGCGAGTTGCTGCACCCACTGATCAAGATGGCGCTGATCCGGCATCAGCACGCCCTGCTGCCTCAACCAGAAACGCAGCAGATTGCGCTGCCTGGCGGGCGACAACACCAAAACCGGTGCAAGCAGCAGACTCGGCCAGTGACCAAGCCATGCATCATCAAGCGGTAATACGGCAGACTGCAGATCAGATGCTGCCAGGTCATCCAGCAACCCGCTGGCCTCATCAGCATGTTCTGCCAGGCGGCGCAGACTCTGGTCTACCTGCGGCCAGCTGTTACGCAGCGCCGGCAACAACTCGTGCCGCAGCGCCGTACGGGCAAAACGCGCATCCCTGTTGGCAGGATCCTCAATCCAGTTCAAACCCTGTCGAACAGCGAAATCCGCAAGCTCGGCGCGCGACGCGTCCAGCAGCGGTCGTGACAGCCAGCCACGCCCGAGCGGGCGACGAGCAGGCATCCCTGCAAGCCCTTGAATACCCGTGCCACGCAGCATGCGAAACAACATCGTTTCCAGCTGATCATCGGCATGATGCGCCAGCAGCAACTCGGCGCCCTCCGGCAGTGCCTCAGCAAAGGCTGCGTAACGCGCGTCGCGGGCAGCCTGTTCGATACTGGGACTCTGCCCCACCCGCACCCGCACCACCGTCAGCGGCACACCCCGGGCATCGCAGGCACGCTGACAATGCATCGCCCAGGCGTCAGCCTCGGGGTGCAGTCCGTGATGAATGTGAATGGCGTAAAGAGGCGGAATATCAGAGGATTGGCGCGCCTGGACCAGCAGCTCAAGCAGAACCATGGAATCCAGACCACCGGACAACCCCAGCCACCAGGCCGGGGCGCTTAAACAGGAGCTGAGCTGCTCGCGCAGCCCCTGCGGGATGAGCATTTACTGAATACCGAAGGACATCAGCCGCTGGTAGCGGGTTTCCAGCAGTTGCTCGGGAGTGCGCTCGTCAAGTTTGGCCAGTTGCGCAACCAGCTGCTGCTTGAGGCGCTCGGCGGTTTCCTGAGGTGAGCGCTGTGCGCCACCCAGCGGCTCGGGGATCAGGGTGTCGACCAGTCCCAGCTCTTTCAGACGCTCGGCGGTGATACCCATGGCCGCCGCTGCATCAGCCGCCTTTTCGGCGCTCTTCCAGAGAATGGAAGCACAGCCCTCAGGCGAGATTACCGAATAGGTCGAGTACTGCAGCATCATCAGATGATCGCAGACACCAATGGCCAGCGCACCGCCGGAGCCGCCTTCACCAATAACAGTGGCGATGATCGGCGTTTTCAGACGCGACATGACCTGCAGGTTCCAGGCAATGGCCTCACTCTGGCCACGCTCTTCGGCATCGATACCCGGATACGCGCCAGGGGTGTCGATAAAGGTCAGGATCGGCATTTTGAAGCGCTCGGCCATTTCCATCAGGCGGCAGGCCTTGCGGTAGCCTTCCGGCTTGGGCATGCCGAAGTTGCGGCGCACCTTTTCCTTTACGTCACGACCTTTCTGGTGACCGATGATCATCACCGGACGGCCGTCCAGACGCGCAATACCGCCGACGATGGCGGCATCATCGGCAAAATGGCGATCGCCGTGCAGCTCTTCAAAGTCGGTAAAGATGTGACGGATATAGTCCAGCGTATAGGGACGCTGCGGGTGGCGCGACATCTGGGCAACCTGCCAGCTGCTCAGGTTGCCGAAAATGCTCTCGGTCAGGGACTTGCTCTTCTCCTGCAGCCGAGTGATTTCTTCGGTGATGTTCAGCGCGTTGTCACTGCCGACCAGACGCAGCTCTTCGATCTTGGCCTGCAGGTCCGCAATTGGCTGTTCAAACTCCAAGTATTTCTGGCTGTTGCTCATAGGCATCCATCATCCGCTTGCGCCCGATCCGGGCATCCAAAAGTTTCGCAAATAACCTTACGGGATTGCCGGGCGCCCGTCGAGCATCCGGCTTTGCGCTATCTATAGTGCAGAGAGACGCTGTCTTTGCCCAACTGGTCACGCAGGCTTTGCAGCAGATCGTCTGCCGGCTCCACACGCCACTCGTCACCGAGGCGCAGCAACGCTGCCGCATCGGCCCGCTGGTACCCGACCGTAACCGGGCAGCCGCCGCGATACTGCTGCAGCAGCCCTGCCATTCGGCTCAGCGCGGCGGCGTCGTGACGAGTGCCATCGAGGTTCACCCGTACACTGTCGAGCAGCCCGGTACGCGCCTCCTCCAGACTCATCACGCGTTTGGCACGCACCCGCATGCCGCCGGAGAAGTCATCGACCGCGACCTCCCCTTCGACCACCAGCATGGCGTCCTTCTGCAACAACGCCTGCGCCGCATTGTAGGCCTCGGAAAACAGCGACACCTCGATCCGCGCCGATCGGTCATCGAGGGTGATAAAGCCTACCTTGTCGCCGCGCTTGTTCTTCATCACCCGCATGTCGAATACCAGCCCAGCGATGGTCTGGCTCTCGCGCGAAGGCTTCAGATCCAGAATGCGCTGACGGGCGAAGCGGCGAATCTCACGTTCGTACTCGTCAATCGGGTGACCGGTGAGGTACAGACCCAGGGTTTCCTTCTCGCCACGCAGGCGTTCCTTGAAGGTCCACTCGCGCACCTTGCGGTAGGGCTCGTACACATCGCGTTCGGTAGATGGCCCCAGCAGATCACCAAACAGGTCGTCGTGGCCGCTATCGGCGCTGCGCGCGGTCTGTTCGGCCGAGGCAATCGCCTCTTCCATCGCGCTCATCAATGCTGCGCGGTTACGGTCGATCTGCTTCTGATAGGCCTGAACTTCCTCGGCGAAGAACGGCCCGAGGCGATCCAGCGCACCGCTGCGAATCAGCGCTTCCATCACCCGCTTGTTGATACGCTTGAGGTCCACCCGGGCGCAGAAGTCGAACAAGTCGTTAAACGGGCCGCCGGCCTTGCGGGTCTCAACGATGGTTTCGACCGGACCTTCACCCACGCCCTTGATCGCGCCGAGGCCGTAAACCACATCACCGGCGTCATCTACGGTGAACTTGAATTCCGAAACGTTGACATCCGGCGCCTTGATCCGCAGGCGCATGCTGCGGCATTCCTCAATCAGCGTCACCACCTTGTCGGTGTTGTGCATATCCGCCGAGAGAACCGCTGCCATGAAGGGTGCCGGGTAATGGGCCTTCAGCCAGGCAGTCTGATAGGACACCAGACCATAGGCGGCCGAGTGCGACTTGTTGAAGCCGTAACCGGCGAACTTTTCTACCAGATCGAAAATATTACCGGCCAGGTCCGCGTCAATGCCGTTATTGGCGCAGCCTTCGATAAAGCCGCCACGCTGCTTGGCCATCTCTTCTGGCTTTTTCTTACCCATCGCCCGGCGCAGCATGTCCGCGCCACCCAGGGTGTAGCCGGCCATCACCTGGGCGATCTGCATGACCTGTTCCTGATACAGGATGATGCCGTAGGTGGGCTTGAGCACCGGCTCAAGACCTGGGTACTGGTAGTTCGGGTGCGGGTAGGAAATCTCTTCGCGGCCGTGCTTGCGGTTGATGAAGTCGTCCACCATGCCTGACTGCAGCGGGCCCGGACGGAACAGGGCCACCAGTGCGATCATGTCTTCCAGGCAGTCGGGCTTGAGCTTCTTGATCAGCTCCTTCATGCCGCGCGATTCAAGCTGGAAAACGGCTGTGGTTTCCGCCTTTTGCAGCATGCTGTAAGTCGGTGCATCATCCAGCGGAATCAGGTCGATATTGACCAGTTCCTCGTCACTGACGCCCTGCGCACGCTGCTGGCGGTGGATGGTTTCCATCGCCCACTTGATGATGGTCAGGGTCCGCAGACCGAGGAAGTCGAACTTCACCAGACCGGCTGCTTCCACGTCGTCCTTGTCGAACTGGGTAACCAGACCGCCACCGGATTCGTCGCAATACAGTGGCGCAAAATCGGTCAGCTTGGTCGGCGCGATTACCACCCCCCCGGCGTGCTTGCCGACGTTACGGGTAATGCCCTCCAGCTTGAGCGCCATGTCCCAGATTTCCTGGGCTTCCTCGTCGTTGGCGAGGAAATCGCGCAGCATCTCTTCCTGCTCATAGGCCTTGGTCAGCGTCATGCCGACCTCGAAGGGAATCATCTTCGACAGCTTGTCGGCCAGGCCGTAAGACTTGCCCTGCACCCGCGCCACGTCGCGCACTACCGCCTTAGCCGCCATGGTACCGAAGGTGATGATCTGCGAGACCGCGTTGCGGCCGTAGGCGTCGGCTACATAGTCAATGACCCGATCGCGGCCTTCCATGCAGAAGTCGACGTCGAAGTCGGGCATGGAAATACGCTCCGGGTTGAGGAAGCGCTCGAACAGCAGATCGTAGGCCAGCGGATCAAGGTCGGTAATCAGCAGCGAATAGGCGACCAGCGACCCCGCCCCCGAGCCCCTGCCCGGGCCTACCGGCACGCCATTGCCCTTGGCCCACTTGATAAAGTCCATCACGATCAGGAAGTAGCCGGGAAAGCCCATCTGATTGATGATGTCGAGTTCGAAGTTGAGACGGTCGATGTAGACCTGGCGCTTGGCCTCATAGTCCGGCGTGTCCGGCGGCAGAATGACCTTCAGACGCTCTTCCAGGCCCTCGAAGGAGACCTTCTTGAAGTACTCCTCGATGGTCAGACCATCCGGAATGGGAAACTCCGGCAGAAAGTAGGTACCCAGCTGGACATCGATATTGCAGCGCTTGGCAATTTCGACACTGTTTTCCAGCGCCTCGGGGATATCGGCAAACAGCTCGGCCATTTCCTCAGAGGTCTTAAGATACTGCTCCTCGCTGTACTGACGCACCCGGCGCGGATCGTCCAGCGCCCTGCCCTCACCAATGCAGACACGGGTCTCGTGGGCCTCAAAGTCACCGCGCTTGAGAAAGCGTACATCGTTGGTCGCCACAACCGGACAGCCGCTGCGCGCCGCCAGCGCGACGGCGGCGTGCACGTGTTCCTCGTCATTGACGCGACTGGTGCGCTGCAGTTCGAGATAAAAGCGATCAGGGAAGACACCCATCCAATAGGCCAGCAGCTCATCCGCCCGTTTGGGGCTGGAAGACAGCAGCGCGATACCAATCTCCCCTTCCTTGGCTGCCGACAGAGCGATCACGCCTTCGCTGGCCTCGGCAATCCACTCCCGACGAACCGTAACAACGCCGTTGCGCTGGCCCTCGGTATAGCCGCGCGAGACCAGCTCGGTGAGATTGCGGTAGCCCTTGGGGTTCATCGCCAGCAGGCTGATGCGGGTCAGCACGCTGTCGTCTTCGGCATCGGTCAGCCACAGATCAACGCCGGAAATCGGCTTGATGCCACCGCCCATCGCAGCCTTGTAGAACTTGACCAGGCTGCACATGTTGCTCTGGTCGGTAATCGCCACCGCCGGCATGCCCGCCTCGGTAACAGCCTTGATCAGGGGTTTGACCTTGACCAGTCCGTCGACCAGGGAGTACTCACTGTGGACACGCAGGTGAACAAAGGAAAATGACATGGAAATCCTGTTTCAGATGGCGAAGCGTCAGGCAGAGAATTGTAGCGACGGGGAACTGCTGCGGCCAGTCGCAGCATACAGAACGATGTGACCGCTGCAGCCGGTTACCGTTCCAGCGCCTTGCGCACCGGCGCAAAGGAACGACGATGAATGGGTGTCGCACCCAGCTCACGCAGTGCGGCAAGGTGCACCGGCGTTGGATAGCCTTTGTGACCGGCTATGCCATACCCGGGATATTGCCTGTCCAGCTCTTGCATCTCACGATCACGCGCGACCTTGGCCAGAATCGACGCCGCCGCAATTGCCGGCACCCGACTATCGCCCTTGATCACCGGCTCGCTGCGCATCGGCAACGCAGGACAGCGGTTGCCGTCCACCAGCACCAGATCGGGGCGAACCTGCAACCCCGCTACCGCGCGCTGCATCGCCAGCATGGTGGCGTGCAGAATATTCAGCCGGTCGATTTCTTCCACCTCGGCTCGGGCAATACACCAGGCCAGCGCGCGCTCCTGAATCACCGGAAAAAGCGCCTCTCGCCGCGCCTCGGTCAATTTCTTGGAATCATTCAGCCCCTCGATCGGACGGGCCGGATCCAGGATAACGGCCGCGGTAACCACCGCACCACAGAGCGGACCGCGCCCTACCTCATCAACCCCGGCGATCAGCTCCTCGCCAGCCGGCAATGACCAGTCCATGCCGAGCTGACTCACAGGTGTCCGCGCTCGGCGATCAGGTCGGCAACCGCGTCCGCCGCGCACTGATCGGCATCACGACGCAGCATCTGGTGCAGCTGCATGAAGGTCTGTTCTGTTTCGGCTCGCTCTGCGGTCGGCAGCAGGCGGGCCAGCAGCGCCTCGCCCATAGCCTCGGGCGTGGCCGCATCCTGCAGGAACTCGGGAGCCACTTCGCGCCCGGCCAGCAGGTTCGGCAGCGATACATGCCCCACCTTGACCAGCCGCTTGAGGATACGGAAGGTCAGCCCCGCCATACGATAGGCCACCACCATCGGCCGCTTGAACAGCATGGCTTCGAGCGTGGCGGTGCCCGAGGCGATCAATACCGCATCACAGGCAGCCAGCACCTCGTGGGCGCGCCCGTCAAACAGGGTCAGCGGCAACTCAAGTCCGCTCTCGGCGAGAATGGCATCCATCTGCTGACGGCGTTCAGGGCTGGCGCAGGGCATGATGAACTGCAGGTCCGGCTGGCGTTCGAGACACCAGGCGGCGGTCTCAAGGAACAGGCGCCCCAGCTTGCGCAGCTCACCGTTGCGGCTACCCGGCAGCAGAGCGACAACCCGTCCCGCTTCCGGCAGACCCAGCGACTGCCGCGCGGCGGCACGATCCGGCTCCAGCGGGACACGGTCGGCCAGGGTGTGACCGACGCAGCGCACCGCCACACCGTGCCGGCGGTAGACGTCTTCCTCAAAGGGAAACAGGGTCAGCATCAGATCGGTCGACTGAGCGATACCCAGAACCCGCTTCTCGCGCCACGCCCAGACCGACGGGCTGACGTAGTGCACCGTGGGAATGCTCGCGTCACGCAAACGCTGCTCAACCCCAAGGGTGAAGTCCGGCGCATCAATACCAATGAATACGTCCGGCCGCTCCTGCTTGAGGTAATCGACCAGCTCGCGACGGATTCTGAGCAGCTCGCGCAGACGCCCTAGCACCTCGACCAGCCCCATTACCGACAGACGCTCCATTGGCACCCGGGTCTGCATGCCCTCGGCGAGCATGCGAGGCCCTCCGATACCAATAAAGCGTGCATTGGGGAAACGTTGCTTGAGCGCCGCGATCAGCCCTGCCCCCAGGGTATCGCCGGACGCCTCACCGGCAACCAGGGCGATACACAGGGGCTTGTTCGAACGCAACGGGGCGATACCTGACATGTCAGCGGGTAATGCCGCGGGTCGACTCGTTGATGGAGGCACAGTACAGCGCAACTTCCGGGAACTGCTCGGCAGCCTCAGCCAGTTGCGCCATCGCCTCGCTGGTGGTCAGACCCTGACGGTAGACCACCTTGTAGGCACGGCGCAGCGCACTGATCAGCTCGGCGGAATAGCCGCGCCGACGCATGCCCTCGAAGTTCATGCCATGGGCACTGGCCGGGTTACCACCGACCATGACAAACGCCGGAATATCCTTGAACACCGCGGTATTGGCGGCGCTCATGGCAAAGGAGCCGATGTGGCAGAACTGGTGGACTGTAGTGTAGCCACCCAGAATCGCACCATCGCCCACATGTACATGACCGGCGATGGTCGCATTGTTGGCCATGATGATGTTGTCACCAACCACACAGTCGTGGGCGACATGGACATACGCCATCAGCAGATTGTTGCTGCCGATACGGGTGATGCCCTGGTCCTGCACGGTTCCGCGATGCAGGGTGCAGCCTTCGCGGATGATGTTGTTGTCACCAATCACCAGCCGGGTAGGCTCACCCTTGTACTTCTTGTCCTGACACTCCTCGCCCACCGACGCGAACTGGAATATCCGGTTCCCGCGCCCGATGGTCGTCGGCCCCTTGATAACAACATGGGAGGCTACCTGCGTGCCGGCGCCAATCTCGACGTCGGCACCGATATAACTCCAGGGGCCTACCTCGACGTCATCAGCCAGCCGTGCGGCCGGGTCAACAATCGCCAGAGGGTGAATACGACTCATATCTTGCGTTCCGCACAAATGATTTCAGCTGAACAGGCTTCCTTGCCGTCAACGGTAGCACGGCAGGCAAACTTCCAGATACCACGCTTGTCACTCAGATAGCTGGCTTCCAGCTGAAGCTGATCGCCCGGCACAACCGGCTGGCGGAAGCGCAGTTTGTCGGAGCCGACAAAATAATACAGAGTGCCATCCGCCGGCTTTACGCCCATCATCTTGAAGCCGAGCAGGCCGGCGGCCTGAGCCATGGCCTCGATGATCAGCACACCGGGCATGATCGGGTGCTGGGGAAAATGACCATTAAAGAACGGCTCATTGACCGAGACGTTCTTGTAGGCGCGAATGCGCTTGTTCTCAAGATCCAGCTCCTGAACCCGATCCACCAGCAGGAAGGGGTAACGGTGGGGCAGGTATTCTTTGATTTCGTTGATATCCATGTATCGCTGGCCTTGCTGAAAAGGATAAAAGCGCCCCGAACGGGGCGCCACTCAGGCGTTTGATGAGTCGGGGGACTGCCGAGTCACCTGTTCAAGCTGTTTCTCGAGCTGCTGGAGTCGCTTGGCCATACCATCAAGCTGACGGATACGCGCTGCGCTCTTCTTCCATTCGCCAGCCGGCTGCATCGCCGTACCTGAAGAATAGGCACCGGGCTCGGTAATGGAGCGGGTGACCATGGTCATGCCGCTGACGAACACATTGTCGCAGACCTCGATATGCCCGACCATGCCGACACCGCCGGCAATCATGCAGTGGCGACCGATTTTGGTGCTGCCGGAGATACCGACGCAGGCCGCCATTGCCGTGTGATCACCGACCTGCACGTTATGTGCGATCTGAATCTGATTATCGAGCTTGACCCCGTTGCCGATCAGGGTATCGGCCAAGGCGCCGCGGTCGATGGTGGTATTGGCGCCGATTTCGACATCATCACCAATACGCACTCCGCCAATCTGGGCAATTTTCTGCCAGTGGCCAGCCTGATTGGCGAAGCCAAACCCCTCGGAGCCGACTACCGCACCCGACTGAATCACCACTCGCTCGCCAATATGAACGTCGTGGTAAAGGGTCACCCGGGGAGCGAGCCAGCCACCCGCACCGATAGTCGAACGCGCACCGACATAGCACTGCGGACTCAGGGTAACGCCGGCACCGATAACGGCCTCGGCCTCGACAACCACACCGGCGCCAATGCTGGCGCTGGGATCAACCTGCGCGTTCGCTGCCACCACCGCAGTCGGATGAATACCGGCAGCAGCTTTGGGCTTGCGGTCAAAGCGGTGAGACAGGCGAGCGTAGGTCAGATAAGGGTCGGCCACCACCAGCGCATTGCCGGCAAACCCCTCGGCATCGCGCTCGGTCAGCAGGACCGCACTGGCACGCGTGTCAGCCAGGTACTTGCGATACTGGGCGTTGGCCAGAAAAGCGAGTTGGCCGGGGCCGGCATCCTGCAGGGTCGCCAGGCCGAGGATTTCCGTTTGCGGGTCCCCAATAAGCTGCGCGCCGAGCTCTTCAGCCAGGCGCGCAAGGGACAAGGACAGGATTTCGGACATCAGCGGGTGCTATTCAGGCGCTCAATCACCTGACGGGTGATATCGAACTGCGGCTTCACTTCAATCACGCCACCGCGATCGAGTACCAGATCGTAGCCACCGGCAGACAAAACGCCTTCAACTGCGGCATCCAGGCGCGGACGCAGGGTTTCCAGCATCTGACGATCGGACTGGGCCTTGGCCTCATTCAGCTCACGCGACTGCAGCTGGAACTCACGTACCTTCTGACGCAGTTCAAGCTCCAGCTTTTCGAGCTCGGACTGCTCCATCTGACCGCCATCACGCTGCAGGCGCTCCTGCAATCGCTTGGCTTCAGCTTCCAGATTCTTTACGCGTTGCAGCTGCGCACCGAACTGCTTTTCGGCGTCAACCGAGTATTTCTTCGCTGCATCAGACTCCAGCAGCGCCATCTGATAATCCAGCACGGCAATCTTCATCTCGGCAGAGGCCTGGAAACTGGCCAGAGCCAGCAGGGACATCACCGCTACACGCGTAAACTTACCCACTCTAAAACTCCTGATTTCGATACCACGTTGTTATTGGTCTGACGTCAGAACGTCTGGCCGAGAGTGAACTGGAACACCTGGGCGTCGTCGGCCGAATCAGCATTCAGCGGCATGGCCAGACTGAAGCCCAAGGGGCCCAGAGCGGTCAGCCAGGACAGGCCAACACCGACACTGTAACGCAGCTCACCGAGGTCAACATCGCCACAACCGGGATTCTTGTCGCCCTCAACCGTCTTGGTCTGCGTGCACTGGGTATCGTATATGTTACCTACGTCGAAAAACAGGGCCGTGCGCAACGAACGCTGGTCTTTGACGAAGGGGGCCGGGAAGATAACTTCCGCACCGCCAGTGATCTTGATGTTACCGCCAAAGGGCAGCGAGTCCTGATCAGGGTCGTTGACATTCGGGGTACTCTTCGGGCCCAGGGTGCTGTCCTCGAAGCCGCGCACAGAACCGATACCGCCGGCGTAGTAATGCTCGTAGAACGGCATGCGGTCGGTACCGCCAAAGCCGCGACCAAAGCCCAGATCGGTGTGCAGACGCAGGGTCAGGTCTTCAGTCATCGGGAAGAAGCGCTGACCGCGATAATCCATGGTGTAGAACTGCAGATCACTGCCCGGCACGGTCACATGCCAGCTCAGGCTTTGCGAGTGGCCACGATCCGGAAATACGCCGCGATTGAGCGTGCTCTGCGACCAGGAGGCGTCGAAGAACAGGTTGGTAAAGCTGTCCCCTTCGGTATCCAGGAAATTCAAAATCTCCTGCACGGTATAGATACCGCTCTTGATGGTGTCCTGCTGGGCACTCATCCCGAAGGAGATGCGCGAGGTGTCACTGACCGGATAACCGAAGTTGAAGCCGCCACCGAAGGAGTCGACGGCGTAGCTGGTGACATCGACGTCCAGCTCATCGTAGTCGGTAGTCCGGTAGAACGCGTTATAGCCCAGGCTCATGCCATCAACGGTGAAGTACGGATCCAGAAAGCCGAAGGACAACGAGGTCTGATAATCGGAGCGGTTTGCCCCGACACTTACCCGGTTACCGGTACCGAAGAAGTTGTTCTGGCTGATCGAGCCACCGAGGATGATACCGGAGCTCTGGGAAAAACCGAGGCTGGCGGTTACCGAGCCGGAAGGCTGCTCTTCAACGCTGTAATTGACGTCAATCAGGTCGTCGGTGCCGGGTACCGGAACCGTCTCGACATTCACTTCCTTGAAGAAGCCCAGGCGCTCAAGGCGGGTCTTGGACTGATCAATCAGATAGGTTGACGCCCAGCCACCCTCCATTTGCCGCATTTCGCGACGCAGCACCTGATCTTCGGTCTTGGTGTTGCCACGGAAGTTGATGCGATTGACGTAGGCACGCTTGCCCGGGTCGACGTAGAAGGTCACGGCAACCGTCTTGTCTTCTTCGTTGATCTCGGGAATACCGTTGACGCTGGCGAAGGTGTAACCCTCATTACCCAGTCGACGGCTGATCAGGTCGGAGGTAGACGTCATCACCTGGCGGGAGAAAATCTGACCCGGTTCAATCAGCATCAGACGCTTGATCTCGTCCTCACCTACGACCAGATCACCGGACAGACGCACATCGCTGATGCTGTAGCGCTCGCCCTCGGTAATGTTGACGGTGATATAGACGTGTTTCTTGTCCGGGGTGATGGATACCTGGGTCGAAGCCACGTTCATGTTGACGTAGCCACGGTCCAGATAATAGGAGCGCAGCCGTTCCAGATCACCCGACAGCTTCTCGCGGGAATACTTGTCGTCACTGCTCAGGAACGAGAACCAGCCCGACGTCTTCAGCTCGAACAGATCAACGAGATCTTCGGTCTCGAAGACGGTGTTGCCGACGACGTTGATGTGCGAAATCGCCGCAACCGACCCCTCGTCGATGACAATCTTCAAGGCAACCCGGTTACGCGGTTCGGGAATGACCTGCGCCTCGATATCGGCAGAGTAGCGGCCCTGGGATACGTACTGACGAAGCAGCTCGTTGCGCACCCCTTCCAGGGTTGCGCGCTGAAAAATCTCGCCTTCAGCCAGGCCGGCGGCGCTCAGGCCCTTGAGCAGGTCCTCGCTCTTGATCGCCTTGTTGCCTTCCAGCTCGATAGAGGAAATGGAGGGGCGCTCGACCAGGTTGATTACCAGCACGTCGCCTTCGCGACCCAGCTGAATATCCTGAAAGAAGCCGGTACGGAACAGGGAGCGCGTAGCTTCGACCAGTTCCGGATCATCGACTTCGTCACCAATGTTCAGCGGCAAGGCGCTGAATACGCTGCCGGCGGAAACCCGCTGCAAACCATTGACGCGGATATCGGAGATCTGGAAGGCAGCGGCGTGAGCCCCCGGCGCCAATAGCATCGAAAAAAGCGCAGGCAATAGGTAACGTTTCATGAAATCCGTTTTGATCCAGCTGATTGAATTCTTATCTGCCATCAATGGCAGGTCGTGTTCAGGCAGTGCACTTGGTCAGCCGCCCAGGCGGCTAATATCGTTATAAATGGCAAACAGCATGACTCCGACGATCAGGCTCAAGCCGATCTGCAGTCCCCATGTCTGAATTCGCTCGGAGAGAGGCTTGCCCCTGACCCACTCGGCCACGTAATACACCAGGTGACCACCATCCAGAACCGGTATCGGGAGAAGGTTCAAAACCCCCAGACTGATACTCAAGTACGCAATAAAACTGAGAAAACTTTCCAACCCTGACTTGGCAGAGGCGCCCGCCACTTTAGCAATCGTAATCGGACCACTCAAGTTTTTTGCCGAGACCAGCCCTGTCAGCATCTTCCACAGTGAGTCCAGCGTCAGCGCTGTCATTTCCCAGGTTTTCTGCATCGCGACCGGCACAGCGACCAGGGGGTTGTAACTTATCTGGCGCTGCATGTGAGCCGGCATGTCGATCGGCTCGACGCCTGCACCAACGTATCCGACAACCACATCGTCACTTGCCTTGGGACGCGGCGTCAGCGCGATATCAACCAGGCTGCCGTTGCGCTCGACCTGTAATTGCAGGACCTGCTGCGCATTGGCCTGAATGGTCGGCACCACGTCGGTCAGCCAGTCGGATACCGGCTCACCGTCAATAGATAGAATCAGATCGCCAGGCTGCAAACCGGCCTCGGCCGCGGCACCGTCAGGCGCAACCTGGCCGATACGCGGGGGAATTTGAGGCTGCCATCCGGTCAACCCGAGCGCCACCATTGGATCGGGCGCCTCTTCCCCCTTGAGCCAGCTATCGAGGGGCAGCTGGTAACGCTGCTCACTGCCGCCGGAAAAGGGTTTGGCAGTCACATCAATGCTGCCACTCTCTCCAAGACGCCGGATCAGTTGCAGATTGATTTCGTGCCAGCTTCGTGTCGAGGTGCCATCAACAGCGGTAATTTCCAGCCCTTCGTGCATGCCGGCCAATGCAGCAGGGGAACCGGCTGGGACGGGGCCAAGCACTGGCGCCACCGTGCTGAAACCGATCACCGCGACAATCCAGAAGGCGAGGATCGCGAGCAGGAAATTCGCCAGCGGCCCTGCAGCCACAACCGCAATGCGCTGCCTTACCGTTTTGCGATTGAAGGCCTGATCCAGCTCGTGCTCGGCAACCGGCGCCTCGCGCTCGTCGAGCATTTTGACGTAGCCGCCCAGCGGAATGGCGGCGATGGCATATTCGGTTCCGCGCCGATCGTGCCAGCGCAGCAGCGCAGGGCCGAAACCGATCGAAAAGCGCAACACCTTGATGCCGCAGCGCCGGGCTACCCAGAAATGACCGTACTCGTGAATGGTGACCAGCAGCCCGAGAGCGACCACCGTAGCCAACAACGTAGACAGCAGCTCCATTCAGTACCTCACAGGGCGGACAAGCCACCCGATAACTTAGCTTCCGTTTGCCTCTACCCAGCTCGAGGCGTGCTCACGCGCGCTGCGATCTGCCTGCAGAATATGCTCCAGATCACGCACCGCCTCACTGGGCAAACGGTTCAATGTGTCCTCGATGATAACAGGGATGTCCACAAAGCGAACGCGCCCTGCCAGAAAGGCTTCGACCGCCACCTCGTTGGCCGCATTCAGCAAGGCGCAACTGGTGCCGCCGGCGAGAGCCGCTTCCCGGGCAAGACGCAGACAGGGAAACCGCACCGGGTCCGGGGCTTCAAAATCAAGTCGTGCGGTTGTCAGCAGGTCCAGTGCGCTGACACCGGAATCAATGCGCTCCGGCCACGCCAGGGCATGAGCAATGGGCGTTCGCATATCCGGGTTTCCCAGCTGAGCAAGCACGGACCCGTCGACATAATCGACCAGCGAATGCACTACGCTCTGAGGGTGCACAACCACCTCAACCTGATCCGGATGTGCCGCAAACAGCCAGCAGGCCTCGATCAACTCGAGCCCCTTGTTCATCATGCTGGCCGAGTCCACCGATATTTTCTGCCCCATCGACCAGTTCGGATGCGCACAGGCCTGCGCCGGCGTTACCTGAAGTAACTGTTCGTAGGTAAAGCTACGAAACGGCCCGCCCGAAGCCGTCAACAGAATACGACGCACCCCTGCCTTGCCGAGCCCCGCCGAATAATGCTCGGGCATGCACTGAAAAATCGCATTGTGCTCGCTGTCGATCGGCAGCAAACGTGCGCCGGAGGCCTTCACGGCTTCCATGAACAATGCACCGGACATGACCAGCGCTTCCTTGTTCGCCAGCAATACCCGCTTGCCCGCCTGGACTGCGGCCAGGGTTGGCCGAAGGCCGGCCGCGCCGACAATGGCCGCCATCACCACATCCACTGCATCATCGGCAGCAACCCGCGCCAACGCGTCGGCACCATGGAGCACCTCGGTCTGCAGCCCTTCTGCAAGCAGCTCAGCCTGCAGGACATCGGCCTGAACCTCGTCAGCGACGACCGCATACTGCGGGCGATGAGCACGACACTGCGCCGCCAGCACACTCATGCGGCTATAACCGGTCAGCGCAAACACCTGATAGCGCGACGGGTGACGGGCAATCACGTCCAGCGTGCTGACACCAATCGACCCGGTAGCACCCAGAACGGTAACCTGCTGCCGGCTCACGCCAAACGGCTCCCGAGCAGCAGCCAGACCCCAACGTACAGCGGAATCGCCGCAGTCAGACTATCGATGCGATCCAGCACGCCACCATGTCCCGGCAACAGATTACTGCTGTCCTTGAGGCCGGCCTCGCGCTTGAACAGGCTTTCAGTCAGATCGCCGACTACCGATATCAGCACCACCAGCGCCGAACCGACAAGGCCCAAAACAATCGCCTGCAGCCCCCAGCCCAGATAGAGCATGGCTGCCAGTGCCAGCGACAGACTCAGCAGCAGGCCGCCGAGCAGGCCTTCACGAGTCTTGCCGGGACTGACATTGGGCAGCAACTTGGTGCGACCAAAGGCCTTGCCGGAAAAGTAGGCGCCGATATCAGCACCAAACACCAGTACCGCAAGCCCCAGAAGCATCCACAGCCCGTGCTCCTGGGCCCGCAACCAGACCACTCCCGCCCAGGCCGGCAACAGGATCAGCAACCCGAACAGTTGACGCAGAAAACTTCCGCGCCACAGACCGGCGCCGTTGGGATAGCGCAGGATCATCAGCGTCGCCATGCCCCACCAAACCAGCGCCGGAGCAACAAAGTAGATGATGGCCGGAGCGTCGCGATACAGACCGACCATGAACAGGCCAAGGGTAGCGGCATAGACAATGCGACCGCTCTGACGGCTTTCACCGCACAGCCGCATCCACTCCCAGGCAGCCAGCATGACCACCGCACCAATAAACGCCGCAAACCATGCGCCCTGCAGGCCGACAAACCCGGACACTGCAATAAGCGCCAGAATGACGCCTGTTATTACCCGTTGCTTGAGCATCAGGACTCCGCTGCGATCTGATCGCTGGTTTTGCCAAATCGGCGTTGACGACCCGCAAAATCACACATCGCCTCGCGCAGGGCGGCATGCTTGAAATCGGGCCAGTAAAGATCGGAAAAGTACAGCTCGGCGTAGGCCAGCTGCCATAGCAGGAAGTTGCTGATGCGCTTCTCACCGCCAGTGCGAATGCACAGGTCCGGCAACGGCAGGCCCGCAGTACTGAGACGCGCCTCAATCGCCTGCTCGTCAATCGATGCCGGCGTACGCTCACCGCGCACTGCTTCTTCCGCCAGACTTCGTGCAGCCTGGGCCATGTCCCACTGGCCACCGTAATTGGCGGCAATGACCAGTGTCAGGCGACTGCAATGGGCAGTCTGCTGCTCGGCCTCCAGCATTGCCTGCTGAAGCTCGCGGGAAAACCGGCTGCGATCACCGATAATGCGCAGGCGCACACCATTCTCGCCCAGCTTGCGAACCTCGCGGCGCAGGGCACTGAGGAACAGCTCCATCAGCGCACCGACCTCGTCGGCCGGGCGCTGCCAGTTTTCGCTGGAGAAGGCAAACAGGGTCAGCACCTCGACCCCTTCCTCGACGCAGACCTCAATCATTGCCTTTACCGCATCGACACCTGCCTTGTGCCCGGCAACGCCGGGCATCAGGCGCTTGCGCGCCCAACGGTTGTTGCCATCCATGATGATGGCAATGTGGCGAGGCACGACGGCCAGGCTACCAGCCTGCTTTTTGTTGTTCATTTGGAAGCCGGTCACTGACAGCCTCAGATGGCCATCAGATCCTTTTCTTTCACTTCCAGCGCCTTGTCGATTTCGGCGATGAACTTGTCGGTCAGCTTCTGCACCTCATCAGCGGCGCGACGCTCCTCGTCTTCGCTGATTGCCTTCTCTTTCTGCAGATCCTTGAGCTGACTCAGCGCATCGCGGCGAATGTTGCGCACGGCAACGCGACCGCCTTCAGCCTCTGCACGGGCCTGTTTGGTGTAGCCCTTGCGAGTCTCCTCGGTCAGCGCCGGCATGGGTACACGAATGGTCGTGCCGGAGGTGGCCGGGTTGAGGCCCAGATCAGAGGTCATGATCGCCTTTTCGACCGCCTGAATCATGCCCTTGTCGAACACGCTCAGAGCCAGGGTCCGCGAATCCTCAACGATGACGTTGGCAACCTGACGCAGCGGCGTATCGGAGCCGTAATAGGAGACCATGATGCTGTCCAGCAGAGCCGGGTGAGCGCGACCGGTACGAATCTTGGCGAACGCGTGCTCCAGCGCCTCAACGGATTTCTTCATGCGCTCCTGCGCGTCTTGCTTGATTTCGTTGATCATTACTCAACCCTCGATCAGTGTTCCTTCGGCGCTGCCAACAACCGCATTCAGCAACGCACCAGGTTTGTTCATGTTAAACACCCGCAGGGGCATATTGTGGTCACGGATCAGGCAGATTGCCGTCAGGTCCATGACTTCCAGCTTAAGATCCAGAACCTGGTCATAGCTGAGTGTTTCGAAGCGTTCGGCGTTCGGGTCTTTCATCGGGTCGGCGTTGTAAACACCGTCCACCTTGGTCGCCTTGAGCACCAGATCGGCGTCGACCTCGATACCGCGCAAACAGGCCGCCGTATCGGTGGTGAAGAAAGGGTTACCCGTGCCGGCGGAGAATATTACCACGTCACCACCAGCGAGGTAGCGCATTGCCTTGCGGCGGTCGTAATGCTCGGTCACGCCTTCCATGGTGATGGCCGACATCACCCGAGTCTGGATGTTGGACCGCTCCAGCGAGTCGCGCATGGCCAGCGCATTCATGACGGTCGCCAGCATACCCATGTGGTCGCCAGTGACCCGATCCATGCCGGCTGCGCTCAACGCAGCTCCCCGGAACAGGTTGCCACCGCCAATCACCAGACCGACCTGGACGCCAATACCAATCAATTGCCCGATTTCCAGCGCCATACGGTCCAGCACCTTGGGATCAATACCGAAATCCTCGGTTCCCATCAGCGCCTCGCCGCTGAGCTTGAGAAGAATGCGCTTGTATTTGGGTTGGCGGCTACTGGGTACCTGGGCCATGTCTTAGTCTCCTGGGCTGGAAGGGAGAAATACTCAACGAGTTCCACCCAGACCATCGGGGCGCGAACTTGTTCAGTATTTCTTGAAAAAGAGGCTTCACGCCTGCGCGGGAAGCCTCTCGGATCAACCTTGTCACCCCCACCGATGGGCGGGGGCGGTGCACCGGTCAGCGTGCACTATAGCGTATTACTGCTTGGCAGCAGCCAGCTGAGCGGCAACTTCGGCAGCAAAGTCGGTCTCGGCACGCTCGATGCCCTCACCCACTTCGAAACGCACGAAGGAAACTACTTCAGCACCGGCTTTCTTGGCCAGCTCACCGACCTTGACGTCCGGATCCTTGACGAAGGGCTGCTCGATCAGGCTGCCTTCGGAAACAAACTTGTTGATACGGCCCTTGACCATGTTCTCAACAATATTTTCCGGCTTGCCGGCGATCTTGTCAGCGTTCAGAGCCAGGAAGATTTCCTTCTCTTTGGCGATCGCTTCTTCGGATACCTGGGAGGCATCCAGGAACTGCGGGTTGCTGGCAGCAACGTGCATGGCGATGTCACGGGCCAGTTCTTCGTTACCGCCATTCAGGGTAACGACAACACCGATGCGGTGACCGTGCAGGTAAGCACCAACCACATCACCTTCAACGCGGGTCAGGCGACGGATGTTGACGTTCTCACCAGTCTTGGCAACCAGAGCTTCGCGGGCCGCTTCCTGATCAGCGATCAGCGGAGCAGCGTCGGTGTAACCAGCTTCAAACGCCTTGTCCAGGCTGGCAGCAACGAATGCCTTGAAGTCTTCCTGCAGAGCCAGAAAGTCGGTCTGGGAGTTGACTTCGATGATGACTGCGGACTTGTTGTCGGCAGCAACCTTGACGGCGATGGAGCCTTCAGCGGCGATATTGCCTGCTTTTTTGGCTGCCTTGATGGCGCCGGAAGCGCGCATGTCGTCAATCGCCTTCTCGATATCACCTTCAGCGGCAACCAGAGCCTTTTTGCACTCCATCATGCCCTGACCGGTACGCTCGCGCAGTTCTTTGACCAGTGCTGCAGTAACTTCTGCCATGGATTCTTCCTCACATAACTGGATTAGTTCCTGCTTCCGATAATCAGCAGGAAGCAACGAATCATCTTGCGATAAACACATTGCAAAAAGGGGGCATCGCCCCCTTTTTGCTACGGCAACAATTCAGCCGTATGCACCTCAGCCCTCAGAGGCTTCCGGAGCAGCTTCTTCGACGAACTCGTCAGCAGCGCCGGCGTTGCCCTTGCCACGCATTACTGCGTCAGCCATGGCAGCAGCGTACAGCTTGATGGCGCGGATTGCGTCGTCGTTACCCGGGATAACGAAGTCAACGCCATCCGGGCTGCTGTTGGTATCAACGATGCCGATGACCGGAATACCCAGCTTGTTGGCTTCGGTGATGGCAATGCGCTCGTGCTCGACGTCGATGACGAACAGGGCATCGGGCAGGCCGCCCATATCCTTGATACCACCCAGGCTGCGATCCAGTTTTTCCAGATCGCGCGAGCGCATCAGCGCTTCTTTCTTGGTCAGCTTGGCGAAGGTGCCGTCCTGAGACTGAGCTTCCAGGTCGCGCAGACGCTTGATGGACTGACGGATGGTCTTGTAGTTGGTCAGCATGCCGCCGAGCCAACGGTGATCAACATAGGGCTGACCAGCACGTGATGCTTCTTCAGCAATGATCTTGCTGGCAGCGCGCTTGGTGCCGACGAACAGGATCTTGTTCTTGCCGGCAGCCTGCTTTTCCACAAAGCTCAGGGCTTCATGGAACATCGGCATGGTCTTTTCCAGGTTGATGATGTGAATCTTGTTGCGAGCGCCGAAAATGTACTTGCCCATTTTCGGGTTCCAGTAACGGGTCTGGTGGCCGAAGTGCGCACCGGCCTTCAGCATGTCGCGCATAGAGACTTGGGTCATGATAACTCCAGTAAGTCGGGTTGGGCCTCCACGCATCCCAGCATCCAACCCCGAAGGGCACCCAGGATACCGTGTCGATACGTGTGCGGTTTTAAGGTAAATGCCGAGCGAGCTCGATGACTCTTTTCTCAGCGGGGCGCTTTATACCATATCGACCACCCTGAATAAAGCATTGCCGTCATGCAGACGACGCACGGCCGGCTCAACAGGCGCGCGCAGGTCTGATAGAATCCCTTGCTTTTCCAACGTCGCCAGCCGGCGCCCAATCAAGAGAGTCCTGCCATGACCGTTACCATCAAGACCGCTGAAGACATTGCCGGCATGCGGGTTGCCGGCCGCCTCGCGGCAGAGGTTCTGGAAATGATCGGCGAGTACGTCAAACCGGGCGTCACCACCGACGAACTCAACACCATCTGCCACGACTACATCGTCAACGTCCAGAACGCTATTCCAGCACCGCTCAATTACGGCGGTGCTCCGGGCCGCATGCCCTTCCCCAAATCCATCTGCACCTCCATCAACCATGTCGTCTGCCACGGCATTCCGAATGACAAGCCACTGAAGAACGGCGATGCGCTGAATATCGACGTTACCGTCATCAAGGATGGGTACCACGGCGACACCAGCAAGATGTTCATGGTCGGCGAAGTGCCGGAGTGGGTCGAGCGCCTGAGCCGTGTTACCCAGGAATGCATGTATAAGGGTATCTCGGTAGTGCGCCCCGGCGCCCGTCTGGGTGACATCGGCGCGGTGATTCAGGAACACGCCCATGCCAACCGCTACAGCGTGGTGCGCGAGTACTGCGGTCATGGTATCGGCAAGGTATTCCACGAAGAGCCGCAGATTCTGCACTACGGCCGTGCCGGCACCGGGATGGAGCTGGTCGAAGGCATGACCTTTACCATCGAGCCGATGATCAACCAGGGCCGTGCGGAAACCCGTCTGCTGGGCGACAACTGGACCGCCATCACCAAGGACCGCAAGCTGTCAGCACAATGGGAACACACCATTCTGGTAACGGCCGACGGGTACGAGGTGTTGACCCTGCGCAGCGAAGAGACCTTCCGCTGACCGGCGACTGATTCGCTGTCCGGCCAACCCGACCTGCCGAGGAACTGAGATGATGGATGACGCGCTTTTCGATCCCGGCCAGTTTCAGGCCGAGCTAGCCCTCAAGAGCAGCCCGATTGCGGCCTTCAAGAAAGCCATTCGCCAGGCCGACGCGCTGATTGCCCAGCGCTTCGAGGAAGGCCGTGACATTCACCAGCTGATCCATGAGCGCGCCTGGTTTACCGACCAGATCCTGCAGCAGGCGTGGGCCAGGCTGCCCTGCGCCAGCGATCCCGGTATCGCGTTGCTGGCGGTTGGCGGCTACGGCCGCGGCGAGCTTCATCCACACTCGGACATCGACCTTCTTATCCTGCTGCGCGGCGACGCAGAGCCCTTTCGCGAGTCGATCGAAGCCTTCCTGATGCTGCTCTGGGACATCGGTCTGGAAGTGGGCCAGAGCGTGCGCAGTATCGAAGAGTGCCAGCATGAAGCCCGCGCCGACATCACCGTCATCACCAACCTGATGGAGTCGCGCACCCTGGCGGGCGACGAGGCACTGCGCCAGGACATGATGCAGGCGATCGATACCAGCCACATGTGGACCGACGCCGAGTTCTTCCGCGCCAAGCGCGCTGAGCAGCACGCCCGCCACGCCAAGTTCAACGACACCGAGTACAACCTCGAACCCAACGTAAAAAGCTCTCCGGGTGGTCTGCGCGACATTCAGACCATCGCCTGGGTCGCCCTGCGCCATTTCGGCACCAATGACCTGAGCGAGCTGGTCCAGCAGGGCTTTTTGAACGAGCCCGAGTACCGCATCCTCGACTCCGGACGCGCCTTCCTCTGGAAGGTGCGCTTTGCCCTGCATACCCTGTCGGGCCGCGCCGAAGACCGCCTGCTGTTCGATCACCAGCGCGCCCTGGCCAAGCTGCTCGGTTACGAGGGCACCGACAGCAAGCTGGCGGTCGAGCGTTTCATGCAGAAGTACTATCGGGTGGTGATGTCCCTGTCGGAGCTGAACGACCTGCTGATGCAGCACTTTGAGGAAATCTTGCTGCGTGATGCCGAAGCGGCCGACATTCGCCCACTCAACAGCCGCTTCCAGGTACGCAACCACTACATCGAGGTCACCAACCCGAATGTTTTCAAGCGTACCCCGTTCGCGATTCTGGAAATCTTCCTGCTGATGGCCCAGCACCCGGAAATCCGCGGGGTGCGCGCCGATACCATCCGCCTGCTGCGCGACCATCGCCACCTGATTGATGACGACTTCCGCAGCGACATCCGCAACACCAGCCTGTTTATCGAACTGTTCCGCTGCAAGGAAGGCATCCACCGTAACCTGCGCCGAATGAACCGCTATGGCATCCTCGGCCGCTACCTGCCGGAATTCGGCAAGATCGTCGGCCAGATGCAGCACGACCTGTTCCACATATACACGGTCGATGCGCACACCCTGAATCTGATCAAGCACCTGCGCAAACTGAACCGCCCCGAATACCAGGACAAGTATCCGCTGGCCTGGCGGATTTTCTGCCGTCTTCCCAAGCCGGATCTGCTTTACATGGCGGGGCTGTATCACGATATCGCCAAGGGCCGCGGCGGTGACCATTCGGAACTCGGCGCAGTCGATGCCCAGCAGTTCTGCACCCGTCACCACCTGCCGGCCTGGGATACTCACCTGGTCAGCTGGCTGGTCGAGAACCACCTGCTGATGTCGACCACCGCGCAGCGCAAGGACATCTCCGACCCACTGGAGATCCACGACTTCGCTACCAAGGTCGGCAATCAGGTGCGGCTCGACTACCTCTATGTGCTGACCATCGCCGACATCAACGCGACCAACCCGACGCTGTGGAACTCCTGGCGCGCGTCCCTGCTGCGCCAGCTGTATACCGAGACCAAGCGCGCCCTGCGCCGCGGCCTGGACAATCCGCCGGATCGCGAAGAGCACATCCGCCAGACCCAGCAGGCCGCGCTCGATATTCTGGTGCGCAACGGCATCGAGGAAGAGGATGCCGAGGATCTCTGGTCAGAGCTGGGTGAGGACTATTTCCTGCGTCACACCGCCAGCGATGTGGCCTGGCACACCGAGGCGATCGTTCAGCACAACGACCGCCACGGCCCACTGGTACTGATCAAGGAAACCGCCCAACGCGAATTCGAGGGCGCGACCCAGATCTTCATCTATACCCCGGAACAGAACGACCTGTTTGCGGCGACAGTGTCAGCGATGGATCAGCTCAACCTGAGCATTCAGGATGCGCGCATCATCACTTCGACCAGCCAGTTCAGCCTGGACACCTACATCGTGCTCGACTCTGACGGCGGCTCCATCGGCGAGAATCCCGAACGCATCCGCCAGATCAAGCAGGGGCTGGTTGACGCCCTGTCCGACCCGGATGCCTACCCGAGCATCATCCAGCGCCGCGTGCCACGTCAGCTCAAGCACTTTGCCTTTGCACCCGAGGTCACCATTTTCAACGACCCGAGCGGCCTGCATACCATTCTGGAATTGAGCGCACCGGACCGGCCCGGCCTGCTGGCGCGCATGGGCCGCATCTTCCTCGACTTCGACATCAGCGTGCAGAACGCCAAGATCGTCACCCTGGGCGAGCGCGTGGACGACGTATTCGTCATCACCGACGCCAACAACCAGGCGCTGTCCGACCCGCAACTGTGCGAACGTCTGCAGCAGACCATTATCGACACACTCAGCAGTACCCAGCCGACCGGCCAGGAGTACAGCAGCCCCATTGCCATCGGCCCCTGAGGACACCGCATGAATCACGACCTGCAGCGCCTGCAGCCCTACCCTTTTGAAAAGCTGCGCGCCCTGATCGCCGACGTCACCCCGAACCCGGCACTGCGCCCGATCTCGCTGTCAATCGGCGAGCCCAAGCACCCGTCTCCGCCCTTCGTGCTGCAGGCCCTGGCCGACAACCTCAACCAGGCGGCGGTCTACCCGACGACCCAGGGTAAGCCCGAGCTGCGCCAGAGCATCGCCGAGTGGCTGACAAAACGCTTTGCACTGAAACACGGCAGCCTGGATATCAATGGCAACATCATCCCGGTCAACGGCACCCGTGAAGCGCTGTTCTCCTTTACCCAGGCACTGATCGCCCGCGATCCGCAGGGGCTGGTGGTCAGCCCCAACCCCTTCTATCAGATCTATGAAGGCGCGGCGTTTCTGGCTGGTGTAGAGCCGCACTACCTGGCCTGCGACGGCAGCAATGGCTTTATCCCGGATTTCGGCGCCGTCCCGGCCGACATCTGGCAGCGCTGCCAGCTGCTGTTTATCTGCACACCGGGTAACCCGACCGGTGCAGTCATTCCACTGGACACCCTGCAGCAGTTGATCAAGCTGGCCGACCAGTACGACTTCGTGATCGCCTCGGACGAGTGCTACAGCGAAATATACGCCCCGGACGGCCCCGCGCCGGTCGGTCTGCTGCAGGCCTGCGCCGCCATGGGCCGTGACGACTACGCCCGCTGCGTGGTGTTCCACAGCCTGTCCAAGCGCTCCAACCTGCCGGGCCTGCGCTCGGGCTTCGTCGCCGGCGACGCCAGCCTGCTCAAGCCGTATCTCACCTACCGTACCTACCACGGCTGCGCGATGCCGATCCACAGCCAGATCGCCAGCATCGCCGCGTGGCAGGATGAAGCGCACGTTGCCGACAACCGCGCCCAGTATCAGGCCAAGTTCGACGCTGTTCTTGCCATTCTCGCCGACGTGATGGAGGTCGAGCGCCCCGACGCCGGTTTCTACCTGTGGCCCAAGACCCCCATCGACGACGAGACCTTCACTACCCGCCTGCTGGCCGAGCAGAATGTCGCCGTGGTGCCCGGACGTTACCTGTCACGGGAAATTGATGGTTATAATCCCGGCGCCGGACGGGTCCGCATGGCGCTGGTCGCCCCGCTGGACGAGTGCATTGAAGCTGCCGAACGCATCCGCGACTTCATCAGGAGCCTGTAAGCCATGATTATCCTGTACGGCATCAAGGCCTGCGACACCATGAAAAAGGCCCGCACCTGGCTCGAAGAGCACGGTGTCGACTACCAGTTTCACGATTACAAGACGCAAGGCATCGACGCCGAACGCCTGCATGCCTGGTGCGCCGAACACGGCTGGGAAGTCGTCCTCAACCGCAAGGGCACTACCTTCCGCAAGCTTGACGACGCGGATAAGGCAAACATCGATACAGACAAGGCGGTTGCGCTGATGCAAGCCAACCCCTCAATGATAAAAAGACCGGTACTGGATATCGGCTCGCAGCGCCTGGTCGGCTTCAAGCCGGAGTGGTACGCCAGCGCGTTTGAATCCAATGCATAGCACTAGCATCAAAGGAACCGCCCCATGAGTGAATGTTTCAGTCTGGCCTTTGGCATCGGCACCCAGAACAGCGCAGGTGAGTGGCTGGAGGTGTTCTATCCGCAACCCCTGCTCAACCCCGGCAACGCCCTGGTCGACGTGGTCAAGGCCGAGCTTGGTTATGCCGAAGGCAATCAGGCAATCGGTTTCGCCGCCAGCCAATGCGGCGCACTGAGCCAGGCACTGAATGCGGCCGGTTTCAGCGAGCAGGCCGCCCTGGTCGCGCAGATGGCCGACAGCAGCCGTCCGCTGGTCGCGACCGTACTGGCCAGCGACGAGGCGCCCAGCTCCACTCCGGAAGCCTACCTCAAGCTGCACCTGCTCTCGCACCGTCTGGTCAAGCCGCACGGCGTGGTACTGGCCGGCATCTTCCCGCTGCTGCCGAACGTCGCTTGGACAACCCAGGGTGCGATCGATATCAGCGAGCTGCCGCAGCGTCAGATGGCTGCCCGCATGAAGGGTGAGTCGCTGGTCGTGCACAGCATCGACAAGTTCCCATCAATGACCGACTACGTCGTCCCGGCCGGTATCCGCATCGCCGACACCGCCCGTGTACGTCTGGGCGCCTACGTGGGCGAAGGCACCACCGTCATGCACGAAGGCTTTATCAACTTCAACGCCGGTACCGCAGGCACCAGCATGGTTGAAGGCCGCATCTCCGCCGGCGTGTTCGTTGGCAAGGGTTCCGACCTGGGCGGCGGCTGCTCCACCATGGGCACCCTGTCCGGTGGCGGCAACATCGTCATCTCCGTGGGCGAAGGCTGCCTGATCGGCGCCAACGCCGGTATCGGTATCCCGCTGGGCGATCGCTGCACCGTTGAAGCCGGTCTGTATATCACCGCCGGCATCAAGGTCGCGCTGCTGGACGACGCCGACAACCTGGTCGAAATCGTCAAGGCCCGCGACCTGGCCAACCAGTCCGACCTGCTGTTCCGCCGCAACTCGCAGACTGGCGCCATCGAGTGCAAGACCAACAAGAGCGCGATTCAGCTGAACGATATGCTGCATGCCCACAACTGATCGCGTTGTGGGAGCTGCAAGCGGCAAGCTATAAGCTGCAAGCAGGCGGCGAAGAGGCCCGTACCGGTGAACGGTTCGGGCCTCTTTTATAGCTACAAGCCTCAAGCGGCAAGCTACAAGCCAAAAGCCAAAAGCGCTTTGTGGTTTCAGGCTTACCCCGCCGCGCTTGCAGGTTATAGCGCTGATAACTCCCTTCACTCGAACTGCTTGTAGCTTGCCGCTTGAGGCTTGCTGCTCGCTTGCTGCGCTAGCGGAGCAAGCGCCCAACAGCCTGCGCCGCGGCTACCATGCCGAAGGTAGCGGTAACCATGGTGACCGCACCAAAGCCGCCGGAGCAGTCCAGGCGCACACCCTCACCGACGAAGGATTTCTGAGTGCAGACGCTGCCGTCGGGTTTAGGATAGCGCAGCTGTTCTTTCGAGTAGACGCAGGGCACGCCGAAGCTGCGCTTGCTGTCGGCGCGGGGGAAGTTGTGGTCGCGGCGCAGCAGTGAGCGGGCCTTGGCGGCCAGCGGGTCGTTGACGGTTTTGGACAGGTCCGCGACGGTAATCTGCGTCGGGTCGATCTGCCCGCCCGCACCACCGGTGGTGATCACCGGAATCTTGCGGCGGCGGCACCAGGCAATCAGTGCCACCTTGGCGTTGACGCTGTCGATGCAGTCGACAACGCAATCGATGTCATCGGTTATCAGCTCGGCCAGATTGCTGGGCGTGACAAAATCCATCACCGGGCGCACGTCGCACTCCGGGCTGATCGCCCGCAGACGCTCGGCCATCACCTCAACCTTGGGCCTGCCCACCTGACCGTCCAGCGCGTGCAGCTGACGGTTGACGTTGCTGACGCAGACCTCGTCCATGTCGATCAGACTGATGCGGCCAACACCGCTACGGGCCAGCGCTTCGGCCACCCAACTGCCGACCCCACCAATCCCGACGACCACCACATGACTGGCCGCCAGACGCGCAAGCGCATCGGTACCATACAAACGGCCAATTCCGGCAAAACGGGGGTCTTCGGTAATCATGGGCATCCTCCTGCGGCGCAACAGTATACGGTAAGCGGCAAAATACCGACCCTCATTTATTGATAATAATTATCATTTGCGCAAAAATACCCACTTCGCCATCACTGAAACGCAACATGAAATCGGGTCCTCCCCTACTGGAACTCTACCTTCGCCATCGCACCGCGCTGATCGATTACGCCCAGCCGATCGTCCACAGCCGTGCCCAGGCAGAAGACATCGTGCAAGAAGCCTGGCTGCGCTTCAGCCGCCAGAGCAGCACGCCGCGCATCGATAACCCGGTCGCCTATCTGTATCGCATCGTTCGTAATCTCGCAGTCGACTGCAGCCGACGCCAGCAGATCGAAAACACTCAGCCGGATGGCGATGCCCTGCTCGACAGTCTGCCCTCGGCACTCGGCCAACCGGAAGCGATTACCCAGCATCAGGACACATTAAAACGAATCGAGGCGGGCCTGAACTCCCTGCCAGAACGCACCCGCCGCGCCTTCCTCTTGCACCGCGTGCATGGACTCCGCTTCAAAGAGATCGCTGCAGAACTGAGCATATCCACAACCCTCGCCCACCAGCTGGTGCATACTGCACTGCTTCATTGCATGCAGCAGGTCAGCGATGACTGAGCCATACGCCAAAGACAGCCCAGATGCCGCCGCCGCCGACTGGCTCCTGCGACAACAGCAGGTTCCGGACGACCCTGCGCTGGATGCTGAGCTACAGCAGTGGCTGCAGCAAGACCCAAGCCACTGGCGGTCATGGCAACGCGCTCAGCAAGTCTGGCAGCTTACGGCAAGCCTCACGCCGCTGCCGCGGACAAACAAACCCAGACAACGCCGCTGGCGTTATCCGTCAGCACTTGCGGCCAGCGTTCTGCTGTCCACAGTCATCGGTCATAGTCTGCTGCACAAGCACCCGCAATATCGCAGCGATAACCAACCCGAGCAGATTACTCTGACCGACGGCACCCGCGTATTTATGGATGCTGGCACCGAGCTGGATGTCAGCATGGCCAACGACAGCCGCCATCTCGATCTGCACAAGGGCCGAGTGTTCCTGCAAGTCAGCCCAGACGCCAGCCGCCCGTTTCAAGTGTTCACGGATGATCTGACCGTCACCGTCACCGGCACCGCCTTTCTGGTAGATACCGATAGCAGGCGCAATGCTGTTCAGGTTCGCGAGGGGCAAGTCCGGGTGGCCTACCCGGACGGTCCAGAGGTTGTGCTCAATGCAGGCCAGCAGCTTGCAGCCAATGACTGCCGGAACGACTGCATCAGCGCGGTAGACAGCACACACATTGCCGAGTGGCAAACCGGTTACCTGACAGTTCAGGACCAACCTCTGACCAGCGTGCTGGTGGAACTGGGCCGATATCGATCCGGATACCTGTGGCTGCGCAGCCCGGAGCTTGCCCAGAAGCGGGTCACAGGCCGCTTCAAACTAGACACTCCGGATGCAGCCTTACGTGCCGTTTTAGGCCCCTACAATGCCCGCATCAACAGCGTTTCACCCTGGTTGACCATCATCAGCGACTAATTTTCCCCGCATTGCTGAAAAAACGCGGCACTCACACGTCACACCCCTGCAAACGCGAATCATTATCAATTCAAAATTCAACAGGGAGCCGTGTCTGTGCCCAACCAACCCACCCTGCGGTCACTCCGCCCTTGCGCACTTACGTGCGCGATTGCTCTGGGACTTATCCCGCTTGCCAGTCAGGCCAACACTGCCAGCGACAAGCAAATAAGCTTTTACATCTACGACATCCCGGCACAACCTCTGGCAACTGCTTTACTGGCGTTTAGCAACCAGTCTGGCCTGCAGGTCAGCGCGCCGTCGGAATTGCTGGCTGATCATCAGGCGCCAGCCATTCAGGGGCAGCTGTCGGTTCTGACTGTGCTTGGCATGCTGCTGGAAGGCAGTGGCCTGAGCTGGCAACTCAGCGATGACGACACTGTCATTATTCTTCCGCAACAACTGATTCAATCCGACGCCGCCGGTGACGTTCGCCTGCCCACCCTGCAGGTCCTTGCCGAACACACGTCCAGCCCCTACCAAAGCAGCAACACCTTGCCCCGTTCAGTAATCGAGGCGCTGCCTGCAGGCAATGGCGATATCACCAGCCTGCTGAAAACCAACCCGGCGGTGCAGTTCGACAACAGCCAACAAAGCAGCCGCACTCCGGGGGAAATCAGCCCGGCCGATATCAGCATCAACGGTGCTCAGTTCTATCAGAACGCCTTTATCGTCGATGGTATGAACATGAACAACGACATCGACCCGGCCCAAGAAGACACTCCTTATCGCCTGTTTGCCGTACCCGGTCGCAGCCAGGGTTTGGCCCTGGATACCGACCTGCTGGAAGAGATCGAAGTACTCGACAGCAACGTGTCCGCCGAATACGGCGGTTTCAACGGCGGCGTAGTCAATGCCCGCACCCGCGACCCCAAGCGCGAGCTGTCCGGCAGCCTGTCCTACCAGATCACCCGCTCGGAGTGGACCGAATACCACATTGACCCAGTGGAAGCCGACGACGTTGAAAACGCCTCCTCCTGGGATGACGGCCAGCCGGAGTTCGAGAAAACGACCGTGCGCGGTACTCTGGAAGGCTACCTGAACGACGACTTCGGCCTGCTCGCCAGCTTCAGTCAGAAGCGTTCGGAGATCCCGCTCAGCTTCTATTCCTCACACCTGGTCGATACCTACGGCTACCGCGAAGAAGAACAGACTCGCAGCATCGACAACTACTTTCTCAAAGGTATCTGGCATGCCTCCGACCGCCTGACCCTGCGTGGCAGCGTCGCCTATGCGCCAGAAGAGGCACAGTACTTCCGCTCAAACATTGCCAACTCGGACATCTACATAGAGTCTGGCGGCACTCAACTCAACCTAGAAGGGGTTTGGCAGGGAGACAGCCTCACCCTCACCCAGAGTCTGGGCTGGAACCAGCTGGAGCAGTCTCGCAACCCGGACTTTGACGATTACTACGCCTGGCGCACCTCGGAAAGCAAATGGTGGGGCACCGGAAACAGCACGCTGGAAGGCGAGTTTGGCGATATCGAACAGCAGCAGTCCGGCTGGCAGTACAAGCTCGACGCCGCAGCGAAACCCATCAACTGGCTGGCCAGCGAACACCGTCTGCGCGGCGGCCTAGAGATCGGCGAAGACGAGGTCTTCTACGAACGCACCAGCGAAAGCAGTACCTATGTCACCCCCCGCGAAACCGACACCTGTACCAACAGCGCCGGCCAGCAAGTCGACGCCTGTTCCATGGGCCTGACCAACAACGGCTGGGCCGGCCAGTACATGAGCCGCCGTACCCGATATGCCGCCGGCGACTTCAGCTTTACCACCCTGAGCTGGGGCGCCTGGCTTGAAGACGATATCCAGATCGAACAGCTGCGCATCCGCCCGGGCGTGCGGATAGACAGCGACAACTACATGGACCAGACCACCATCGCTCCGCGCTTTGCCGCAGAGTACGACCTGTTCGCCAACGGTAATACCCTGCTGCAGGCCGGTGCCAACCGCTACTACGGCCGTAATATCGCCGCCTGGCGCCTGCAGGAAGGCCGCAATCAGTTGCGTTACAACAGCGAAACCCGGGCGTCGATTGACGACGACTGGACCGTCGGCACCCAGGCACAAAACCAGGTCAGCTTCAGTCAGCTGAATATTGCCTACGACGATGAGCTGATGCTCGGCGTGGTACAGCGCTGGAATAATCTGGAGTTCGGCCTCAAGTACGTCAACCGCAAGGGGCGCGATCAGGTCGTTCAGGTCAGCGGCGAAACCCTCGGTGAGCCGTCCACCGATCCGACGCTGGATGACGACTACACCACTTGGGCTAACGAAGGCAAAAGCGAAACCGACATCTTCACGCTGATGGTCACGCCGCTGCGGGCCTATTCGCTTTGGGGCACCAGCACCAGCGGCCAGTTGGCACTGGACTGGACCAACAGCAAGAGCAGCGCTCCCACCTATTTCGATGACAGCGCCGGCGAGCTGTACTTCGAGAACCCGTATATCTCCTACCAGGGCAAGTTCATCCGCTATGCTGACCGCCCGGCCGATAACTTTACCCGCCCCTGGACCGCACGCCTGACCACCATCACTCAGGTACCGCAGGCCAACCTGATCTGGAGCAACTTCTTCCGCTACCGTGCCGACTACAGCAAAGTGGCCGATACCGGCGAGAACATCGACTATCAGGGCGTCTCTGTCGACGTCTGGGAAGTACAGGATTACGGCGGCGCGCTGACCTGGGATATGCGTCTGGCATGGGCGCTGGATCTGCCAAAACAGCAGGAGGTGTTCGTCAACGTCGACGTGTTCAACGTGCTAAACGAACGTAGCGCCGCAGAGGTATCCAGCAACAACACCGTTACCTACGAAACCGGACGGCAATTCTGGCTGGAACTGGGCTATCGATTCTGAGCCATGTTTATGCACACAGGTTTCATTGTCGCAGCCCTGCTTGCGGTGCTGGGCTCCGGGCAGTCCCGCGCCGCCGAACCCTGCGACCTGAGCACAGCCGCCTGTCTGCGAGCGCACTACAGCGCACCGCAGGCGCAATGGCCACCGGCGCAGATTGACGCCGGGCAACCACAGCAGGACCTGGCCCCGCTGCCGGTCCTTCCTGCTCTGGACCCTGCACGTGTGGCGCTGGGCGCAGCCCTGTTCAGTGAGCCGCTGCTGTCGCAGGCACGCGACATTGCCTGCAGCAGTTGCCACGATCCACGGCAGGCATTTGCCGACGGGCTGCGCGTCTCTCCCGGGCATCAACAACAACTCGGTACGCGCAATACGCCAAGCGTTGTGGCCGCTGCGCTAATCGAGCACCTGTTCTGGGACGGCCGCAGCGATAGCCTTGAGGATCAGGCGCTGAAGCCAATTGAGGCTCCGCATGAGATGGCCGCCCGGCTGCCCGAAGTGCTGCAGCGGCTCAATCAGAATCCGGATTACCGCCAGCGCTTTGCTGACGTGTTCGACCACTCGCCCATCGACTCCGGCCAGCTGGCCAGCGCCCTGGCCGATTTTCAGCGCAGCCTGATCCCCAGGGACCGTCCGCTGGATCGATTTCTGCGTGGCGACACCACGGCACTGAGCGACCAGCAACTGCAGGGACTACATCTGTTCCGCACCAAGGCGCGCTGCCTTAACTGCCATCAGGGTGCAGCACTGACCGACCAGCGCTTCCACAATCTGGGCCTCACCTACTACGGCCGCAAGTACGAAGACACCGGCCGTTATCAGGTAACCGCTGATCCGAGCGACGTCGGCAAGTTCCGAACTCCCTCACTACGCCTGGTCAGCCAGACCGGCCCCTGGATGCACAACGGCCTGTTCCCCAACCTGAGCGGGGTGTTACGCATGTACAACGCGGGCATGCCCCGCCCGCATCCAGCAGCGCATCAACAGAATGATCCGCTGTTTCCACAAACCTCAGAGCTGCTGCAACCGCTGGGGCTGGACAGCGATGAGCTGGCCGCACTGGAGGCTTTCCTGCAAGCGCTGTAATCGATCAGAAAACAACCAGTCTTGCGCAGCCGCCAGCCCTGCTGGAGTTGAGGTGGATATCCTGAACTTATCCACAGCATCATCCCCAGCTTCTGTGCACAACAGATGACAAGCCCCACATCGGCGTGGGAAGCTCCCCCTCCAGCTCAGGAGTCAACATGTCGCGCCGCTCATCCAAGCCACCAGCACTGCATCCACGCAACCGTTATCAGGGCCGTTACGACTTCCCCCTTCTGGCCCGCAAGTGCCCGCCACTAAAGGCTTTTATCCGCCAGGGCAAGGATGGACAGACGACCATCGACTTTACAGATCCGGCCGCCCTGCGCTGCCTCAACGGTGCCCTGCTCACGCACTGGTACGACATCAATGGCTGGCAGATCCCGGACAACGCCCTGTGCCCGCCCATCCCCGGCCGCGCCGATCTTATCCACCACCTGGCGGATTTGCTTGCAAGCAGCCACGATGGCGTTATCCCCAAGGGCGCGAGCCTGCGCGGGCTGGATGTTGGCACCGGTGCCAACCTGATTTATCCCCTGATCGGTAACGCCGAATATGGCTGGCAATTCGTCGGCAGCGACATTGATGCCGACGCCCTGCGCAACGGCACGCAGATCCTCGCGGCCAATCCGACCCTGCAGTCCCGGATCGAGCTGCGCCGGCAGGCGGACCCCGCGTGCATTTTCACTGGCATCATCGGCGCCGACGAGCAGTTCGACTTCACCCTGTGCAACCCGCCGTTCTATGCCAGCGCCGACGAGGCCCGGCAGGCCAACGAGCGCAAGTGGCAGGGCCTGGGCAAGCAACCCGGCGGGCGCAATTTCGGCGGCCGCGCCAACGAGCTGTATTGCGCCGACGGCGAGGCAGGCTTCCTTCGCCGCATGGCCGAGCAGAGCAGGACCTGCGCGTCGCAGGTATTCTGGTTCACGACGCTGGTCGCCAGCGCATCCAGCCTGAAAGCACTGCCCGAGCAGTTGCGCGATCTCGGCGCCACCGACGTACGCATCATCGACATGGGTCAGGGCAGCAAGCGCAGTCGGCTGCTGGCCTGGACCTTCCTCAACAAGAAGCAGCGTCGGGCGTGGCGACGGGCACGCTGGCCCGACACGCGAATCTGAACAACCGGTGCCGACCTCGGTCACCGGCGGGAACCGAACGGCCTCACTTGGACAGGCAGCCCTGATCAGGCGGGAAGAGCGCCGCATGACTCTGGTATGATGGCCCTTTCTCCGCCCAGACGAACCGGAACCATGACCGAGCTATCCCCTACCCTGCAGCTGGCCTGCGACCTCATCTCCCGCAACTCCACTACCCCTGAGGACGCTGGCTGTCAGCAACTGATGGGCGAGCGACTGGCGGCGGTCGGTTTTCAGCTGGAGCCTCTGCGCTTCGGCGAGGTCGATAACCTGTGGGCAAGACGCGGCAGCGAAGGTCCGGTGTTGTGTTTTGCCGGTCACACCGATGTGGTGCCAACCGGCCCGGTCGAGCAGTGGCAGACCAACCCCTTCATCCCGCAGATTCGCGACGGCATGCTGCACGGCCGCGGCGCAGCCGATATGAAGGGCAGCCTGGCGGCGATGGTGGTGGCAGTCGAACGCTTCGTCGCCGCCCATCCCGACCACAAGGGCTCGATCGCCTTTCTGATCACCAGTGACGAGGAAGGCCCCGCCACCGACGGCACAGTGAAGGTAGTCGAAACGCTGGTCGAGCGTGGCGAAAAGGTCGACTGGTGCATCGTTGGCGAGCCCTCCAGCACTGAGTTGGTCGGCGATATCGTCAAGAACGGCCGCCGCGGCTCGCTCAACGCCCGCCTGGTCATTCGCGGCAAGCAGGGCCATGTGGCCTATCCGCATCTGGCCCGCAACCCGATTCACCTGGCCGCGCCGGCACTGGCCGCGCTGGCCGCCGAGGTATGGGACGAAGGCAACGCGTTCTTCCCGCCGACCAGCTTCCAGATTTCCAACATCCACTCCGGTACCGGCGCGACCAACGTGGTGCCGGGCGAGCTGGAAGCGCTGATCAACTTCCGTTTCTCCACCGAATCGACCGTCGAGGGCCTGCAACAGCGCGTATGCGAGCTGCTGGACGCCCACGGCCTGGAATATGAGCTGCACTGGACCGTATCCGGTCTGCCGTTCCTGACCGAGCCCGGTGCCCTGCTCGACGGCGTCTCGGCAGCAATCAGGCAGGTCACCGGCCGCGAGACCCAGCCGTCGACCTCCGGCGGCACCTCCGATGGCCGCTTTATCGCGACCATGGGCACCCAGGTGGTTGAACTCGGCCCGGTAAACGCGACGATTCATCAGGTCAATGAGTGCATCAAGGCCGATGATCTCGACCTGCTGACCGACATCTATCAGGTCACCCTGGAACGGTTGCTGACCTGATGCTGCAACTGATCTGCCCACACTGCCGTGCCCCGCTGAGCAACGTTGAGCGCCAATGGCGCTGCCCGGCCGGCCATAGCTACGATCAGGCCCGCCAGGGTTACCTGAATCTGCTGCTGGTGCAATTCAAGAACAGCAAGCAGCCCGGCGACACGCCGCAAATGCTGGCCTGTCGTCAGGCGTTCCTCGACGCCCGGCACTACCAGCCGGTGAGCGATGCAATCAATCAGCTATTCGCCGAATTCAGCCCCCAGACCCTGCTCGATATGGGCTGCGGTGAGGGCTACTACACCGAGCGCCTCGCCCGCGCCCTGCCAGACACCGCCATCGGTGGCTTCGACATCAGCAAGGACGCCATCATCAAGGCCTGCCGGCGCAGCCGCAGCATCCGCTGGATGGTAGCCTCCAGTGCTCGCCTGCCAGTTGCCGACCAGAGTCTGGATGCAGCCTTGAGCGTGTTCAGTCCGTGGTCTGCAGACGAATGCCTGCGCACCGTCAAGCCAGGCGGACGCATCCTCATCGTCGGCCCGCACAGCGACCACCTGCTGGCCCTGCGCGAACATCTGTATGATCAGATCCACCCGACACCGGCGCTGATCAAGGCCCTGCCGGTCGGACTGCGCATCGCCTCGGAGCAGACCCTGCGCTATCCTCTTCAGCTGACAAGCGAAGATCTGGGCAATCTGATCGGCATGACGCCGCACGGCGTACGCAGCCGCCCCGAACGCCAGCAGGCCATCGCCGAGCAAGGTATTGAGGGCCTCGAAGTGGCCATGCAAATGATCATGCTGGAACGTTGCTGATACCAAGAACACGCCAAGGAGTAGCCGTGCGCCAACCCGATATCGAGATCTACCTGCGCGACGATCACGTCGCTGACCTGCTGGACTGGCTGCACAAGGTCATGGGACCGCTGACCCTGGATGAACCCAAGGGCCTCACCCAGCATGGTGCCCTGCACGCGGACCAGACCATTCCGCTGATGGTGGTACGCAAGGCTGCGGGAAAATGGGCGAGTATCTGGTTCGACAGCGACGTGACCCCGTGGGAAAGCGACCGCGACTGCGCACGGGCCGTTCACGCCGCACTTGGTCACGAAGTACGCTGTTCGGTGGGCGGCTGGGAGGAAGCGGACGGCGAAGCCGATGCCGACCGCTGGCTGAAGATCAACGCCGACGGCGAACACGAATTTCTCTGGGCGCAGTAAGTGAGCTATCTGCCGGAGATCGACCGCTTCCACATCATCATGGTGGCGTGCAGCTGCGTCATTGTGGCGCTGGCGGTCGTATTGCACTATGAGGTCCTGTCACGGCTGCACCGCTTTCTCGACGATACCACCATGGGTGAGCGGCCCCGTATCCTGACCCTGATTTTCGTATTGCTGTTCACCCATATCGCCGAAATCTGGCTATTCGGGCTGAGCGCCTTTTTCCTGCTGCAGATGCCGGAACAAGGCGGCATCAACGGTCTGGATACCATCACCCTGTTCGATACCATCTACCTCTCCGCTACCACTTACTCCACGCTTGGCTACGGTGACCTGACGCCGACCGGACACATCCGCTTTCTCTACGGAACCGAGTCGCTGACCGGGCTGGTGCTGATTACCTGGTCCGCCTCACTGACCTTTATCGAGCTGCAAAGACAATGGCAGGGGCGACGCCGGCATCCTTGAAACGGCACCATCGGCCCCCATCAATACGCTATTGTCGGAGGACTTCCCAATGCTGATCTGCTGCCCCCACTGCCACCGCAAGAACCGACTGGACGCCAGTCGCCTGTCCGCCGCACCCGTGTGCGGTGCCTGCAAGCAGCCGCTATTCAACGGCAAGCCCACAGAGGTGGACGCCGCCGGCTTTGCCCGTCATGCCGGCGCAGACCTGCCGCTGGTCATCGATTTCTGGGCCAGTTGGTGCGGGCCATGTCGTCAGTTCGCGCCGACCTTCAGCCAAAGCTGCAGCCAACACGAACCCCGTGCGCGCTTTCTCAAGGTTGACACCGAAGCGGCACCCGACCTGGCCGCCCGTTTCGGTATCCGCAGCATTCCGACACTGCTGATCGTGCATCAGGGTAAGGAAGTCGCGCGGATAAACGGCGCACTGCCGGCGGGCGAATTTGATCGCTGGCTGCGCAGCCAGCTGCCTGCGCCAGCCTGAAAAAAGACACAAAAACCCTTCTGCGCGGACAAACCCGCGCTGCAGGTGTTGTGCTGCGCAGCTGCCACCGCAGCCGCGCCATCAGGACAAAAACCGGCTACAGCTTGGTAACGTCGTCCGCCTGCAGGCCCTTCTGGCCCTGCGAAACGCTGAACTCGACCTTCTGCCCCTCTACCAACGTGCGGTGACCGTCACCGCGAATGGCGCGGAAGTGCACAAACACGTCCGGACCGGACTCACGCTGAATAAAACCAAACCCCTTGGCATCGTTGAACCACTTGACGGTCCCCTGCTCCCGCTCTGCCATTACCGCAATCCTCGTCATACCTGATCAATTCCGTTATCCGCCTGCGGACAACGCGTGCGCGCCCACCGTAGGCATTCACCCGGTGGTCGTTTTTCGAGTCTAGTTCAGAGATTGGGAGCCGCAAGTAGCGCGGCAAGGCAGCAGCCGCCCAATCAGGCGGCTGCAGGGGGGAGGTCAGTTCTGTTCCGGTTGCCCGGCGGCATCGTCAGCTGTTTTCAGGTCTGCATGGCGCAGCACCATGCGATCATGCTGAGCCACACCCAACTGAAACGCCCAGCGTGCATCCGCGTTGACCGTCAGCGGATTTTCCTCACTCTGGTCGAGCTGGTCGATAGTCAGCCAGTAGGCACCGCCGACCTCGTAGAGCGATGCATCCAGCGTGGCACCGGACCAGCTGCCGAGCTGCATGACCAGCACCGGCTCACCCAGCTCAAGGGCAGTGCGCAGGGACACGTTCTGCGCCCGCAGATCGGCCAGCGCCAGCACCATCGAGTTCAGCTTGCGCTCCTGACCGGCACCCTCGCCGTCCGCCAGCTTGAAGTTGTAATCACCCTCGCTGGCCTTGTCGAGCTGCAGCTCCTCGCCATCGGCATAACGCCAGTGCGCGGTGGCGACCTGCTCAAGTGGAATCTGGCTGACCTGCAGATCGAGCCAGTCCTGCGGGTTGGCCGACATGCTGAGCGCCCGATTAACCAGCCAGACCTGATCCTCATTGGCGAAACGCACCAGCTGATCACTGCCAACCTTGTTGCCGAAGAGCAGGCCAAACCCGCCTTCAGCGGCCTTGACGCTGACCCTCAGGGCGCTGTCGTTGCCCTCGCCCTCGGTCAGACCAAGGCGCGCGTGGTAATCGGCGTTGACCGTTTTGGCCTCGATCACCCGCGCCTCGCGCAGCGCCAGCAGCAGGGCTGCCAGACGCTCGCGCTGGAGCGGGAACTGGTCAAGATTGGCGACCGTCCAGGCCTCACCATCACGCTCCAGCACTACCTGCTGTCCGGCGCGTGCCAGCTCGATCTGTTCAACCGCCGCCAGCTGCGACAGTTTCGCCTCGTCCAGCAACGGCTGGCTCTGCAGATCGGTCACCCGATCACTGTTGCGTACCTGCAGGGCGACCGCTACAAGCGCCGCCGCGATCAGGGCCAATGCGATAAGAATGATCTTGCGCATGTCATCTCCTCAGCGTTTGCGGCGGGCGCGACCCAGCAGCCACCAGAACAGCACACCCAGGGTCAGCAGGGCTGGCACAGCTGCGGTATTGAGCCACTTCAGCCGGCTACCCAGCTCGTCAATATCGGCATTGAGCTGATAGCGCACATCACGCAGTTGCTTGCGAATGGCCAGCTTCTCGTCGAGGAAGGCCTGGATCGCATCGCGCTGCTCGGTGGTCAGCTCGGTCAACTGGCCGGGATCCTGGCTCTGCTGCAACTGCGCGAGCTTCTGGTCGGTCTCGGCCAGCCGTTGCTGCAAGCGCTCCTCGCTGGCACGGAAGCGGCTTTCGGCCTTGCGCTGCAGCTCTTCAACCACGGTGAACGGACGGCTGAAGTCGCCACGCGAACGCACACTGATCAGCGCTTCCGACCCGGACAGGTTATCCAGTGCGTTGACCAGCAGACCGGCGTTCTCCGCCCATGGCTGGGCAATACGCTGACCGAACAGATCACGTACCTGGGTCCACATGCGGTCGGTCAGCATATCGGTGTCGGCGATGACCACCACATTGATGTTATCTGCCTGCGTCAAGCCGGGTTCATACCCTTCAAGCCCCTGCGGGTAGGCCGATTTGGCCGGCCCGTGCAGACGTGCAGCCAGGGTGTAGACGCTGTCGTCCGGCGTGAACGCCTTGAGCAGGTCCTCGGGGTCCTGCAGGTTGGCGAAGGCATCGCTCGGTAGCAACGCACTGTCTTTAGTGCTCTGCAACAGCGGAGTAAAGCGGGTCTCACTGCCCTCGACCGGCACCAGCGCGCCACCGGTCGCGTAGGTCAACAACTGCAGCGGGGCGGTAATGGTATCGTCGGCATCGATTTGCGCGGTTTCCACCTCAAGCCAGCCGATGTGACGGGCCGGGCGCTGACCAGGGCCACGACCAACCGCCATGCCCTGCTGGGCGTCGACCACAACCCTGGTCGGATCATAGGCCACACCCCAGGCCTGCAGCAGCGGCCCAAGATCAGATGCCTTGCCGTCCGCCATGCCCTGAATCATCGCCTCCATGCCCTGATCGGCCTCGGCGAAGGGATCCACATAAGCCAGCAGCTTGCCGCCACGCAGCACAAACTGGTCAATGGCGTACAGCGCCGATTCGGTCAGTGCCTTGGGATGGATCAGCAACAGCACGCCGATATCCTCGGGAATACTGTCGATATCCTCGGCCAGCGGCTTGACCTCGAACACCTGCCGCACCTGCTCAATCGACATCCAGGGAGCAGCGGGCTGCTGGGTGTAGGGGTTCATGCCGCCATCCACCGGCAGGCCGGAGATAAGACCGATTGCCGGCTTGTCGGGCTTGGCCAGGGTGCTGACCAGACGGCTGAGCTCATACTCGAGCATGCCTTCCTGCTCGAGTGCGAAGAACGGAATCACCTCACGCTGGGCCAACTCGTTGGTACCGGCCAGACCGAAGTACAGCGATTCACCGCTGTCGCTCAGCGGAATCGCCTGAAGGCCGAACTCGGCAGCGCGATCCTCGGCCTCGGAGAACGGCTCGGGGTCGATAATGTGCAGACGAATCTGGCCATTGGCGCGGCGCTCATACTCCTTGAGCATTTCCTCAACCCGACGCTGGTAGTTGCGCAGCACGGTCAGGTCCTTGCTCGCCGAATCGGAGAAAAAGAAGTACAGATCAATCGGCGCATCCAGCTCGTCAAGAATCTGCTTGGTGCCATCGGACAGGGTGAACAGCTTCTGTTCGGTCAGATCCAGTCGCGCGCCGGGCAGCAGCACGTTGGTTGCCATATTGAATGCAAAGAAGGCCAGCAGCAGCACCAGCAGGCCGGCACCGGAATACATTAGACGTTTCATAGAGTCAGCTCCTCAGTCGGCCTTTTTCAGGTCGATGACAACCGCCGTCGCGAGCAACCAGGCGCCCATCAGCGAGAAGAAATACAGCAAATCGCGCAAATCCAGCACACCCTTGCTGATCGCTTCGAAGCGGGTCAGAAAGCTGAACGAGGCGAGCGTATCGAGCACCCACTGCGGTGCCCAGCCACTGAAGGCGTTCTGCACCATGGATACCCCGCTGACAACAAACAGGAAGCACACCACCACACTGAGAATAAAGGCGATGACCTGGTTCTTGGTCAGTGCCGACATGCAGGAGCCGATGGCCAGATAGCCGCCAGCCATCAGCCAGCTGCCGATATAGCCGGTCAGGATCGCGCCGTTATCCGGCGAGCCAAGGTAATTGACGGTCAACACCATCGGGAAGGTCAGCAACAGCGCGATACCGACGAACACCCAGGCGGCGAGAAACTTGCCCAGCACCATCGCGGCTCGGGACACCGGCAGGGTCATCAGCAATTCGATGGTCCCCGACTTGCGCTCCTCCGCCCACAGCCGCATGGCGACCGCCGGGATCAGGAACAGGTACAGGCCCGCATGGAAGTTGAAGAAGGCGATCAGATCAGCCTGACCCGCCTCATAGAAGCCACCGACGTCAAAGGTAAACAGCGACGCCATGACCAGAAAGATGACGATGAAGATATAGGCCAGCGGCGTGGCAAAGTAACTGCCCAGCTCGCGGCGGAAGATTACACCCAGATTGTTCATACCGACTCCCCCGAGGTCAGACTGCGGAACACGTCGTCCAGACGACCGCGCTCCACCGACAGCTCATTGACCTGCCACTGCTGCTCACGCGCCAGTTGACCGACCGCCGGGAAGATCACCTCACCCGGTTTGGCCAGTACGGTCAACGCAAGACCGTCTGCCGAGCGCTCAACCGCGACCACACCGGGCAGCGATTCGAGCGCTGCGCTGTCAGCGGGCGCAGCGAGCGACAGGGTCACCGCCTGGTGATAGCGCGAGCGCGCTTCCAGCTCGTCAGGCGTACCGTCAGCCAGCAGCCGGCCCTTGCCGATAATCACGGCGCGCGAGCAGACTGCACTGACTTCTTCGAGGATATGGGTGGAAATCACAACAATCTTGTTGCTGCCTTCGGCCAGTTGCTGAATCAGCCGGCGAACCTGATGCTTCTGGTTTGGGTCCAGACCATCGGTGGGCTCGTCCAGAATCAGCACCTGCGGGTCGTGCAGAATGGCCTGGGCCAGACCGACCCGGCGCTTGAACCCTTTGGACAGCGTCTCGATGCGCTGGCCGAGCACGTCCTGCAGTTCGACCTGCTCAACGGCGCGCTGCACCTGACGCTGGCGCTCGGCACCAGCCAAGCCACGAACACTGGCGATAAATTCAAGGAAGCCCTTGACGCGCATGTCGCCGTAACAGGGCGCACCTTCCGGCAGATAGCCCATCTTCTGCTGCGCCAGCAGCGTCTGGGTCTGAATATCGAAGCCGCAGACCGACGCCGAACCGCCATCAGGCGTCAGAAATCCGGTCAGCATCTTCATGGTGGTGGACTTGCCGGCCCCGTTGGGCCCGAGAAAACCGAGCACTTCACCCGGCTTGACGTCAAACGACAGATTGTCGACGGCGACGTGATCGCCGAAGCGTTTGGTCAGGCTGTTTATGCTTATCATGCCTTTTATTATTCCCCCAGAATGGTCTTTCGCGCGGTCTGCGGCTGGCTTCTGCGGCCAGCGATCGCCCCTGATACCCATGTCGGTTTACGACAATGCAACTGTGCAGTGGTTCACAATCGCGAGAGGCAAAATGCCCCGTCTCCGGCCGGATAAGGATGCGCACGAGGCAGTGACTATATGAATCCCCCCGGTGCATTTCAAGCAACCATTTGCCGGGCGGTGCCGCCACCGCCATGACAGGCTGCGAGCGGCCGCCAAACCCGCTAAAATTCACCTCAAACCGCCTTGCGAAATCCGGCTACCGCCCACGCTGCCACAGAGATGTCCATGTCCGCTTCCTATTCCTCATTGTTCGGTCGCCTGCGTTTCGGTATGGCTCGCCGCCTGCTGTATCTGTGGGCCCGCTCGCGCCGGATCGGCGAAGGCGATGACATCGGCATAGACCCGCAGCGACCGGTAATCTATGTTCTGCCCTACCGCTCGCTGAGTGACCTTATCGTCGCCGACCGCGAATGCGTGCGCGCCGGCCTGCCACGTCCGGTGCGTGCCCCGCTGCCACCGCTCGACGAGCGTGATTCCTATGTATTCTTAAGCCGTGAACGCTCCTGGGTCGGCCGCCCGGATCCGCGAGGTCAGTCACCACGCCTCGGCAAGGTGCTGGACTGCGCGCTACAGGGCGCTGCCGACGTGCAACTGGTACCCGTCACTGTCTTCTGGGGGCAGTCACCAGACAGTGAATCATCGCCGCTGAAGTTACTGTTCGCCTGGAACTGGGTGGGCGGCCGCCTGCGCAAGTTTCTCGCAATCCTGCTGCAGGGGCGCAAGGTGCGCGTGCACTTCGGCCCGCAGGTGCCATTGCACACCCTGCTTGAACCGGGAATGGACCGCCAGCGCGCGATACGCCGAGTCAACCGTGTGCTGCGCGTGCACTTCCGCCAGCAACGCGCCGCCGTGGTCGGTCCTGAGCTGGTTCACCGCCGCACTCTGCTCAAGGGGCTGCTGCATGCCCCGCTGGTGCGCGAGGCGATCACCCGCGAGGCCAGCGAAAAGGGGATTGACGAGAGCAAGGCGCAAGCCATGGCCTCCCACTATGCCAACGAGATCGCCTCGGACTTCACCTACACCATCATCCGCTTCCTTGAGGTAGTACTGAGCTGGTTCTGGAATAAACTGTACGACGGCATTCGGGTCAATAACATCAAGCCGATCCAGGACATCGCCCGCGGCAATGAAATCATCTATGTGCCCTGCCACCGCAGCCACATCGACTACCTGCTGCTGTCCTACCTGCTGTTCCGCAACAGCATGACGCCGCCGCACATCGCCGCAGGCATCAACCTCAATATGCCGGTCATCGGCGGCATCCTGCGCCGAGGTGGCGCCTTCTTCATGCGCCGCAGCTTCAAGGGCAATCAGCTCTACACCGCCGTATTCAACGAATATCTGCACGCGCTGTTCAGCCGCGGCTTCCCGGTGGAATACTTCATCGAAGGCGGTCGCTCGCGCACCGGGCGCATGCTCAGCCCCAAGACCGGCATGCTGGCGATCACCCTGCGCAGCTTCCTGCGTTCCTCGCGCCGCCCCATCGTCTTCGTACCGGTCTATATTGGCTACGAGCGGGTACTGGAGGGCCGCACCTACCTTGGCGAGCTGCGCGGCCAGGCAAAGAAGAAAGAATCGGTCTTCGATATCTTCCGCGTGCTGTCAGCCCTCAAGTTGCCGTTCGGCCAGGTGGCGGTGAACTTTGGTGAACCACTGGCGCTGGCCGACTTCCTCGACCGCGAGCAACCCGGCTGGCGCAACCAGTCGATGGGGCCGGACTACCGCCCGGCCTGGCTGAACGACACCACCAACACCCTGGCCCGTGAGCTGACCAGCGGCATCAGCGCGGCCGCCGACGTCAACCCGGTCAACATGGTCGCGCTGGTAATGCTGTCCACTGCGCGTCTGGCGCTGGACGAGACCTCGCTGGCCAGCTCGCTGGATCACTACAAGGCGCTGCTGCAGGCGGTGCCCTACAGTGGCGGCGTGACCCTGCCGAATATCTCGGGCCAGGAGATGATCGAGCACGTTGAGGCCATGCAGATGATTGATCGCCAGTCCGACGCCCTCGGCGAGATTATGCGGCTGGACGAACCACAGGCGGTACTGATGACCTACTACCGCAACAACGTGCTGCATCTGGTCGCGTTGCCGGCGCTGATTGCCTGCCTGTTCCAGAACAACCCGCGCATGACCCGCGAGCAGATTGAGCGCCTGGTTACGGGGATCTATCCCTACCTGCAGAACGAGCTGTTTCTGCGCTGGAAGGAGGAGCAACTACCCGAGGTAATTCAGCAATGGATCGACAGCCTGATCGCGCAGCAACTGCTGCGCGAGGCCGATGGCCAGATCCAGCGCCCGGACCTGAGCTCACCCGAGTTTGTCATGCTCAGCCTATTGTCACGCAGCATCATCCAGATTCTGGAGCGTTTCTACATGGTTTCGGCGCTGCTGCTGAACTTTCCCAATGGCAGTCAGACTGCAGAACAGCTGGAGGCCCGCTGTACGGTGATGGCGCAGCGGCTGTCGATCCTGCACGGATTGAACGCACCGGAATTCTTCGACAAGACCCTGTTCCGCCAATTCATCCAGCGCCTGACCGCTGAACAGGTACTCAGCGCCGACGCCGAGGGCCGACTGAGTTATGTAGCCGGACTCGAAGATATTGCCGAAAACACCGCCAAACGCGTCCTGAGCGCAGAGGTGCGACTGTCGATCCGACAGGTGGCACGCAGCGCCGAAGGCTCAGGCAAACCGGCAAGTGCGGCATGACGGTACGTTACTCGAGTTTTTTCTTGCCGTAGATATCGTAGCGACTGGACTGGCCGGCCATCTCGGCGCTGGGCCGCTGTCCGGCAATGGCTGGCGCCTTGCGCGGCCGCTTGACCACGACCCGGTGACTGGCCAGCTGCAGCGCCGCCGCCAGCAGCTCGGGCGCGTCATCGTCACCGCCGGCGAGCGGGCGGAACAAGCGCATTTCCTTTTTTACCAGCGCCGACTTGTCCCGGTGCGGGAACATCGGGTCCAGATGAATGACCTGAGGCAGCTCCAACTGCCAATCCCCCATCGCGGCAATCGCATCGCAGTGCACCAGGTGCATGCGCGTGGCAATTTCCGCAACCTCCCCCCCTGCCGCACGGGCCCGCTGCAAGCCGTCCTCAAGCAACGCAGCGATCACCGGCTGACGCTCAAGCAGCGTGACCTCGCAGCCCAGCGAGGCAATCACGAAGCCGTCGCGCCCCAAGCCTGCGGTGGCATCAAGCACGGTGGGCCGGATACTGCCGCGAATACCCACCGCACGCGCCACCATTTGCCCGGCCCCGCCGCCAAACTGACGGCGGTGCGCCATCGCCCCGTTGACAAAGTCGACCCGCACCGCACCCGGTGCGCCATCTTCCGTGCTGCGCAACGCCAGCCCGTCATCATCGAACTCCAACAGCAACCCCGCTCCGTCCGGCAGATCCGCCAGCACCGGCAACTGCAGCCGCGCCGCCAGCGCCTGGGCAGCGACCTGAAAGCGGCTATCCCGCCAGTTGACCGCCAGGGTTAGGGGCATGTCGTCAGTCATGAGGTTTCCTGTTGCTATCAGAACAAGCCGCCCTGCTGCGGCATATCGACGGCCTCCTGCTCACCGGGCCAGAGCGGCATCGGTGGGAGGGTCGGCAGCCGTTCGCAGAGCGCGGCGTGAAAGTCTCGGGCCAGTTGCGGTGCCAGCCGGTTGTCCGGGGTGTGCATAAACAGCATCGGCTGACGCCCTTCCTGCAGCCACTGCGCACACTTGTCGAGCCAGGGCGCCAGTGCCTGCCAGTTGGCAGCCTGCTCCATGCCACCGATAAAGCGCACGCTGGGGCGCTCACTCAGCGCAATGGCGTGCACCGGCAGACGCGGCTTGCGCTGCCTGGCTTCCAGCGTCGACGGATCGGTCGCAGCACTGGCAAACAGGGCGCGGCTGTCGAAGCTGATGCGCTCGATACTGCGCTGATGCAGCAAACGATTGAGCTGGCGCTCGGCGTCATCCTTGCGGAAAAAGCCCGGATTGCGCACTTCGACTGCATAGCGGTATTCGCTCGGCAAGCTATCGAGAAAATCCGCCAGCGTACCCATATCTTGTGGCGCAAAGCGCTCCGGCAACTGCAGCCAGATTGGCCCGAGCCGCTGCCCAAGTGGCGCCATGCGGCTGAGGAAGGCCACCAACGCAGGGTGCGCCGGGTCCAGTCGACCGCCGTGACTGACTTCCCGTGGCAGCTTGGCGCAGAACTGAAAGTCGTGCGCCAGCAGCTCTGCCCAGCGGGCAACACGCGCCTCGCTCGGCAAGGAATAAAACGTGGTATTGCCCTCGACCGCGCCAAACACCCGGCTGTACTGCGCCAAACGCTCATCGGCGTCGCTGCCGCAGGTATAGAGGCTGCCCGCCCAGGCAGGCTCGGCCCAAAGCGGGCAGCCAGTGATGAAACGCATGGGTAGTGCGGTCACGACATCAGGCGTAGGTGTCGATGCCGACGATGGTGTCAGCGCCGCTGTCGACCGGCATGTTGGCGGTGCTTTGGTAGCTGGCGAGTGCCTGATTGGCGCGACCGTAGATCGGCTCATAAGACTCGCGCCGGGCAGGGATATACTCGGCGGCCGGGCTGGAGGTACGGACCACCTGTGCCGGCGGAAGACGCGTCGCGGTTACCCCGGCCTGCTCATTGCCGGGCACGGACGCAGCAGGGCTGCTGCCAGTAGTATTGGCAACCGCGCGGCTGCTGCGGTCAGGCAGCGATGAGTAAGGGTTGAAACCGTCCAGGCGCACCAGATTAGCTCCAGAGATAATGCCGCCAGCTTACGCCTGGCCTTTTGGCGTGGCAACCTTGTCGCGCAGGTAGACCGGCTGGGCATCGGCCGCATCCAGCACCTCACCGGCCAGCCAGCGCGGCAGGGCCAGGGTAATCAGGTCGACGGCATCCGGCAGCATCTGCGACCAACTGCGCTCGGCCGAGACCGCCAGCCGGTCGGCGTACTGCCAGCCAGTCCCGGCGCCGGCCACACTGGCTACCCCGTCAGGCAGGCTGACGGCTTCCGGCGGGCAGACCCGCTCGTCGTCCAGTGACTGCATGACGCCGTCCTGCAGGACGTATAGCCCCCAGTAGACTTCGTCCATGCGCGCATCAATCGCCGCTGCAACGGTCTCGGCGCCATGTTCGCGCCACGCGCGCTGGGCCAGCGCAGCCAGGTTGGACACCGCAATCACCGGCTTGTCGGCGGCAAAGGCCAGACCCTGCACCATGCCAGTGGCGATACGCACACCGGTAAAGGCACCGGGTCCGCGGCCGAACACCAGCGCATCGACATCCTGCAAACGCAGCTCGCGCTCGCCGAGCAGCTCTTCAATCATCGGCAGCAGACGCTGGGCGTGCTGACGCGGAATCACTTCGCTGCGCGCAGTGACGCGGCCGTCATGCAGCAGCGCGGCGGAACAGCATTCGGTGGCGGTATCCAGAGCAAGCAGTGTAGTCATGGTCGGATTCTGAATTCAGGGCCGGGCATTGTACAAAAATGCAAAGACCCGTGCGACCGAAGTCAGCACGGGTCTTGTGGTCAAGCGAGCAGGACTCAGTCCAGCGCGGTGATGACCTTGGCAGTGATCTGCTCGACGCTGCCGATGCCTTCCACCTTGGCGCACTTGGGCGTGCCCTTGGCAGCAGACAGCTTCTGGTAGAAGTCGACCAGCGGCTTGGTCTGGGTGTGATACACCTCCAGACGCTTGCGCACGGTTTCTTCCTTGTCGTCGTCACGCTGGATCAGGTCTTCACCCGTCACATCATCCTTGCCGGCAACCTTCGGCGGGTTGTGGTCGACATGGTAAACCCGACCGGAACCCGGGTGCACGCGGCGGCCGGACAGGCGGGCAACGATTTCTTCGTCGGCTACGGCAATTTCCAGTACGCGATCGATATCGATGCCGGCTTCAACCAGCGCTTCAGCCTGCGGGATGGTGCGCGGGAAACCGTCAAACAGGAAGCCCTTGGCGCAATCGTCCTGGGTGATACGCTCCTTGATCAGGCCGATGATCAGGTCGTCGGAAACCAGGCCGCCATTGTCCATGACTTCTTTCACCTGCTTGCCAAGCTCGGTGCCGGCCTTGACCGCTGCGCGCAGCATGTCCCCGGTGGAGATCTGCGGAATGCCAAAACGCTCGCAGATGAACTGGGCCTGTGTGCCCTTGCCCGCCCCGGGGGCGCCCAACAGGATAACTCGCATGATGTACTCCTCGTCTAACTGAATCCGAGCTGTCAGCGGCCCTAAACCAGCGACCTGCCTGGCACCCGCGCGCGGCGCAGATGCGGAAAAATTCGCACTATCCAGGCGGTGCTGGATCGCAAAGGGGGATCAACATACACGCCCGCGCCGACATGCACAAGACGGACCATTGTCGCAGGCAAACAAGCCATTGAAATACTTGACGATCAGCGCAGCCCATCAAGGCTGCGCTTTCTGTCGTCAGCCGGTATTGCGCATCCCGGCGGCGATGCCGGCCATGGTCACCATCAGGGCACGCTCAAGATCCGCATCAATCTTGTCGCCCTGCGCGCGGGTACGCGCCATCAGTTCGGCCTGCAGCACATGCAGCGGATCGGTGTAGGGGTTGCGAATCGCAACTGACTCACCGAGCGCCGGGTTGTGGGCCAGCAGCACATCGCTGTCACGCAGTTGCAGCACTGCCGCAGTGGCCTGTTCCAGGGCGTCACGCAGACGCTTGCCCAGCGGCCAGAGGTCCTCGCTAGCCAGACGCCGCTCATAGAAGCGGGCAATATCGACATCGGCCTTGGACAGCACCATCTCCAGCATCTCGACCCGTGCCAGGAAGAACGGCCAGTGCGTCATCATCTCGCGCAACTGGTCCTGCCTGCCCGCATCCAGCATCTCACGCAGCGCCTGTCCTGCGCCCAGCCAGGCTGGCAGCATCAGCCGGGTCTGCGTCCAGGCGAAGATCCAGGGAATCGCCCGCAGGGTTTCAATACCGCCCTGACTGCGCCGCTTGGCCGGCCGGCTGCCCAGCGGCAGACGCCCAAGTTCCTGCTCCGGCGTGGCCTGACGGAAGTACTCGACGAATTGTGGCTCGCCGCGCACTACGCCGCGATAAACCTCGACCGAACGATCCGCCATCTGCTGCATCATCTCGCGCCAGGCCGGTTGCGGTGCTGGCGGCGGCAGCAGGCTGGCTTCTAGCACCGCACTGGCGTACAGCTGCATGCTTTGCACGGCAATGCCGGGCAGACCGAACTTGAAGCGGATCATCTCGCCCTGCTCGGTCACCCGGAACTGGCCCCATACCGAGCCCGGTGGCTGCGACAGAATCGCCATGTGCGCAGGCGCCCCGCCTCGGCCAACCGTGCCGCCACGACCGTGGAACAGACGCAGGTGTACGCCATGACGCTGACAAACCGCCACCAGTGCCTCCTGGGCGCGGTACTGCGCCCAGCCCGCCGCCAGAGTGCCGGCATCCTTGGCAGAGTCGGAGTAACCGATCATGACTTCCTGCTCGTCGCCAACCAGCGCGCGATACTGATCCAGCGCCAGCAGCCGGTCGATGGCGTCGGCGGCGTGATCCAGATCATCGAGGGTTTCAAACAGCGGAGCGACTCGCATCGGCCAGGTGACACCGGTTTCCTTGAGCAGCAGCTTGACCGCCAGCACGTCGGAGGGATGCGAAGCCATGGAGATGACATAGGACCCGAGCAGCTCGCGCGGCTGCTGGGCAACCACCCGACAGGTCGCCAGCACTTCAGCCACGTCCGCAGACGGCTGCCAGCTCGGCGGCAGCAGCGGACGGCGGTTGTGCAACTCGTCAAGCAGGAAGCGGCAGCGAGCCTCCTCGTCCCAGTCGGCGTAGTTGCCCAGCTGCAGGTATTGGGTCAGCTCGCTGAATACCTCGGCGTGCCGCGCTGCATCCTGACGAATATCCAGTCGCACCAGCCCAAGCCCAAAGGCGTTGACCCGACGCAGGGTATCGAGCAGCGGGCCATTGGCGATGCGCTTGAGACCAAACTGCATCAGCGACCGGTAGCACAGCTCCAGCGGGCCGCGCAGGTCATCCAGATCGTGCAATACCTCCTCAGGCATGGGCACATCGGCGCTCAGCGACTGCTCCGCCCAGCGCCGGCTCGCCTGCAGCCGGGTACGCAACTGCTTGAGCACCGCGCGATAAGGCTCGTCGACCGAGTTCGCCTGCGCCAGCAGCTCGTCACTGGCGGCGTGCATTGACAGCTGATTGGTCAGCTCTTCGATGTCGCGCAGGTACAGATCCGCCGCCATCCAGCGCCCCAGCAGCAGCACCTCGCGGGTTACCGGTGCGGTGACGTTGGGGTTGCCATCGCGGTCGCCGCCCATCCAGGAGGCAATGCGCACCGGTGCGGCGCGCAGATCAAGATGCTCGCCTGTCGCCTTATGCACATCGGCGTCAAACTGACGAAGAAACTGCGGCAGAGCCTGCCACAGCGAATGCTCGATGACAGCAAAGCCCCACTTGGCCTCATCAACCGGCGTCGGACGGGTACGGCGAATCTCATCGGTATGCCAGGCCTCGCTGATCAGGCGGGCCAGATCCTGACGCACCTCACCACGTTCGCTGGAAGTCAGATCGTCGTGATCACCGCGGGCAAGGGCGGCGGCGATGGCGTCGTATTTCTGAATCAGGGTGCGGCGGGTCACTTCGGTCGGATGCGCGGTCAGCACCAGCTCAATGTCCAGATCATTGACCTGCTGCACGATGGCTTCGGCACTGAAGTTTTCCTGCTTGAGTCGGGCCAGCAGATCACTCACGCAACGCGACTCGAAGCCGAGCGGCTCATCCGCCCGGCGGCGGCGAATGCGGTGATGCTGTTCGGCGATGTTGGCCAGGTTGAGGAACTGGTTGAAGGCACGACAGACCGGCAGCAGCTGGCTATCGGGCAAGTCCTGCAGGGCGCTGAGTAACGCTTCATTGGCGGCCTGATCCGCCTTGCGCCCCTGTTTGGCGCCCAGACGGATGCGCTCGATGCGCTGCAGAAAGTCCTCCCCCAGGTGAGCCTTAATGGTCTGCCCGAGCAGGGCTCCCAGATTGTGGACGTCTTCGCGCAAGCGGGCATCGATATCGGTCATGGACTTACCTCCGAACAGTATGAGCGAACAGCATGCGATGCCCGCCCGTCCCTGACAAGGGGCCAATGGCACTGAAAGCCTGCGCGAATGGTCTATGCTGAGGGTGTCGCCACAAGCGACGGTCAGTCATCAAGGGGGAAAACATGAAGATCCGTGAACTCACCCAGACTTGGGAAAAAACCGCCAAGGGCCGGGTTACCCGCAACAGCTACAGCGTACATCTGTCACTCGAGGACGCGGCCCGCCTGGAAGCCCTGCACGAGATGTATCCGAAACGCCAGATCGAGGACCTGATTACCGACCTGCTCGGCGCCGCACTGGAGGGACTCGAAGCCAGTCTGCCCTACCAGGCCGGCAAGGACGTCATCGCGGTCGACGAAATGGGCGACCCCCTGTACAAGGACGAGGGCCCGACACCGCGCTATCTGGAGCTGAGCCGCAAGCACCTGCAGGAGTTGCTCGAGCGCCAGCAGGAAACCCAGCATTAAGCGCGGCGACAAGCACGGTCACGGCATGCCGTGACCCTACAAGCCTTGCTGCTTGGCGGCATCCCACAGGGCGTCGAGTTCGTCCAGCGAGCGCTCGGCCACCGTAGTTCCCTGCGCACGCAGTTGATCTTCGATAAAGCGAAAGCGCCGCTCGAACTTGGCATTGCCCTGGCGCAGCGCGTTTTCCGCATCGACACCCAGGTGCCGGGCCAGATTGACCACGCAGAACAGCAGATCACCCATTTCTTCGGCAACGGCCTGCTGCTGGCCAGCCGCGAGCGCTTCACGCACTTCGTCGAGCTCTTCACTGATCTTGTCGATCACCGGGGCCGCCTCGGGCCAGTCGAAGCCGGCCGACGCCGCGCGTTTCTGCAGCTTCTGCGCGCGACTCAGGGCCGGCAGCGCCGCCGGTACATCATCCAGCAGTGACAGCTGCTCAGGCTGGCCTGCTTTCTCGGCCCGCTCCTCGGCCTTGATCTGCTCCCAACGCTGCTTGATCTGCTCGGGCGCCAGGGTCAGGGTGCCGGGCGGGGTACGCAGATTGCCGTCGGGGAACACATGCGGGTGACGCCGCACCAGCTTGCGGGTAATGCCATCGACCACCTCGTTCCAGCTGAAACGCTCTTCCTCGCTGGCCAGCTGGGCGTAATACACCACCTGAAACAGCAGATCACCCAGCTCGCCGCGCAGCTGATCGAAGTCGCCCTGCTCGATGGCATCGGCGACTTCGTAGGCCTCTTCCAGCGTATGCGGCACGATGGTCGCGTAGCTCTGCTCCAGATCCCATGGGCAACCGTGCTGCGGGTCACGCAGGCGCTGCATTAGGTACAGCAGATCGTCCAACTGGTAACTCATCCACGACCTTCCTGGCGGTTACGCCGCGCCTCAATCACGTTCGGCAGCTGGCTGATCCGCGTCAGCAGGCGACTGAGCAGACTCAGACTCGGGATCTCGATGGTCAGCAGCATGGCCGCGTAGTTATCGTCCTTGTTGGTCCGCGTATTGACCTCCAGCACGTTGATCTTCTCATTGGCCAGCAACAGCGACACGTCGCGCAGCAGGCCGGAGCGGTCGTAGGCCTTGATATAGATTTCCACCGGGTAAGTCTGCACCGGCGCGCCACCCCAGCTCACCTCGATCAGGCGCTCGGAGTCACGATCCTGCAGCTGCATCGCATTGGCACAGTCGGCGCGGTGAACAGTGACGCCACGACCGAGGGTGATATAGCCGATGATCGGGTCACCCGGCACAGGCTGGCAACAACCGGCCAATTGGGTCATCAGATTGCCGACGCCCTGAATGTAGACATCGCCGCGGCGGCCGACAGAAGAGCGGCTCGGCTTCTTCGGAATCAGCTCCAGCTGCTCGCTGTGACGATCCGGCTCGACCAATTGCTGGGCCACAGTCACCACATGGGCCAGGCGCATGTCGCCGGCTCCGACAGCGACGAACAAATCTTCCTGACTCTTCAGCCCGAGGCGGTCAATCAACTGCGCATAGTCTGCGCCGTTCAGGGCCATACGGGTCAGCTCGCGCTCGACCATCAGCTTGCCGGCCTGCACGTTCTGCTCGCGGGCCTGTTCCTTGAACCAGTGCTGAACCTTGGCCCGCGCGCGTGACGTGTTCAGGTAGCCGAGGTTGGGGTTCAGCCAGTCACGACTGGGCCCGCTCTGCTTGCCGGTAATGATCTCGACCTGCTCACCGGTCTGCAGCAGGTAGTTGAGCGGTACGATGCGGCCGTTGACCTTGGCGCCGCGACAGCTGTGACCGATCTCGGTGTGTACCCGATAGGCGAAATCCAGCGGGGTCGCGCCCTTGGGCATGTCCAGCACGTGGCCGTCGGGGGTGAACAGGTAGATACGATCCGGCTCGAAATCCACCCGCAGCTGTTCGGCCAACCCGCCGATATCGCCCATCTCCTCGTGCCATTCCAGCACCTGTCGCAACCAGGCGATCTTGTCCTCGTAGGCGTTGGAGCTGCTGTCCGGATCGGTCCCCTTGTAGCGCCAGTGGGCGCAAACACCGAGCTCGGCCTCTTCATGCATGGCCTGGGTACGGATCTGCACTTCCAGCACCTTGCCCTCGGGGCCGATCACCGCCGTATGCAGCGAGCGATAGCCGTTTTCCTTGGGGTTGGCAATGTAGTCGTCGAACTCGTTGGGAATGTGCCGCCAAAGGCTGTGAACTACCCCAAGAGCGGTGTAGCAATCACGCACCTGCGGCACCAGAATCCGCACTGCGCGCACGTCGTATACCTGACTGAAATCGATGCCCTTGCGCTGCATCTTCCGCCAGATCGAGTAAATATGCTTGGCCCGACCGGTAATGTCGGCATGAATGGACGCTTCTTCCAGTGCCTCGCGCAACTGCGCCATTACCGCATCAATATATTCCTGCCGGTCGAGCCGACGCTCGTCCAACAGCTTGGCAATCTGCTTGTACTGGGTCGGCTCCAGGTAGCGGAAGGACAGATCTTCCAGCTCCCACTTGATATGACCAATCCCGAGACGATGGGCCAGCGGTGCATAGATGTCGAACACCTCACGGGCAACCCGGTAGCGCTTCTCCTCCGGCGCGTCCTTGACCGCCCGGATGGCGCAGGTACGCTCGGCCAGCTTGATCAGGGCGACGCGCACGTCATCGACCATGGTCACCAGCATCTTGCGCAGATTCTCTACCTGGGACTGGGTATTGAACATGGCGTTGTTGCCGGGATTCTGCGACACACTGATGGCCGCCATGCGCTGCACGCCATCGACCAGATGGGTGACAGTCGGACCAAACCGGTGCTCGACCTCGGTGAGATCGGTCTTGCGCTCGCGCACAGCGCGATAGACGACTGCGGCGACCAGCGAATCCTGGTCGAGTTTGAGGTCAGCCAGGATTTCGGCCATTTCAAGACCGGTGCGATAACTGCTGGCGCCGTCAGCCCAGATGTTCTCCGCAGCGATCGCCTGTTGCTCAAGATCACATGCCCATTCGCATGCCTCATGAAGCACCTGGGGGTCGCTGAGCTGGGTGCGCTCCCCGATCCTGCTGATCCAGGCGTCGATATTGACGCTGCCGTCCTGATTGATCGGGTGTGCTGCTCTGACCTGTACCATTTTCTTATCCTCGCCCGGAGGCGATCTACTGTCTCCGGAACAATGCCATGGCTTCGACATGGGCGGTTTGGGGGAACATATCCATGATGCCCGCCCTGACCAGGGTATAGCCCTTGCCAGCCAGAATTCCCGCGTCCCGCGCCAGCGTGGCCGGGTTGCAGGAAATGTAAAGTATGCGCGCGACACCCATTGCTGCCAGATCGGCCACCAGCTGATCGGCGCCATCACGCGGGGGGTCCAGCAGCGCGGCCGTATATCTCTGGGGCGCAGCCGACATTTCAAGGGGCTTCGACAGGTCAGCCGAGAAAAAGTGCACCGCATCCAGGCGGTTTTTGCGCGCATTTTCCTGCGCGCGCGCCACCATCTCTTCACTGCCCTCGATACCCACCACCGAAGCGCCTGCCCGGGCCAGCGCCAGGGCGAAGTTACCGACGCCGCAGAACAGGTCCAGCACCGCTTCGCCCGGCTCAATCGCCAGCCAGTCCAGTGCCTGATTGACCATGGCCTGATTGATCTGCGGATTGACCTGGGTGAAGTCACCCGGCGCAAAACCCAGCGTCAACTGCTGATCAGCCAGCTTGTACGCCGGCTCGGCAGCCGAGCCCAGCGGCACCGCTGCAGCGTCATCGCCCTGCAGCCAGCAGCCCATGCCATGCTGCTCGGCAAAGGCCAGCAATTGTTGCTGATCTTCGGCCGGGAGCGGTTGCAGATGACGCAGCACCAGCGCCGGATGCTCAGCGCCGATCAGCTCGACATGCCCCAGCGTCTCGACAGAGCGCAGCCCGCGCAGCAGCGCTGGCAAGGCCTTGAGCGCCGCCTCCAGCTGCGGCACCAGAACGGGGCATTGCGTTACGTTGACCAGCTCATTGCTGGCGCGTTGACGAAAGCCCACATCCAGCTCGCGCCGCTGCCGATCCCAGCGCAGCGCGATACGGGTGCGCTGGCGATAGCCATAATCCGACCCGGACAATGCCGGCGCCCATTGCTGTGGCTCAACCTGGGCGAAATGCTGCAATTGCTGGGCCAGCGCCTGTTGCTTGATCTCCAGCTGCTGATAGTGCGGCATGTGCTGCAAGCTGCAGCCACCACACAGTTCGATGTGCGGACAGCGCGGCAGCTGTCGATCAGGGCTGGCCTGCTGCAGGCTTTCCAGGCGCGCCTCAATCAGCTTGCTGCGCGCACGAATCACCCGGGCAGTGACCTGCTCACCGGGCAATCCGCCCTCGACAAAGGTGGTCCGTCCACGCCAGCGACCGATACCGCGCCCGTCGTGGGTCAGACGCTCCAGGGTCAGCTCGATACGCTGCCCGACCGCAGCCGGTGCATCGGCTGCAGCAGTCGTGCGCGGCCGTCCGCGACCGCGTTTCACAGTGGACCGTCGTAGACGCCGGTGGACAGGTAGCGATCGCCGCGATCACAGATGATCGCCACGATGACGGCGTTCTCGACCTCGGCACTGATGCGCAGCGCTGCGGCCACCGACCCGCCGGATGACACACCACAGAAGATGCCCTCTTCACGCGCCAGACGACGCATGGTCACCTCGGCCTCCTGCTGGCCCATATCGATCACACGATCGACCCGGGTGTCGTCAAAAATGGTAGGCAGATACTCCTTCGGCCAGCGACGGATACCGGGAATCGCCGCTCCCTCGACAGGCTGCAGGCCAACAATCTGAATCGACGGATTCTGTTCCTTGAGGTAACGGGAAGTCCCCATGATGGTACCGGTGGTGCCCATCGAGCTGATGAAATGCGTAACGGTACCGTTTGTGTCGCGCCAGATCTCGGGGCCAGTGCCGCGGTAATGCGCCTCGGGGTTGTCCTGGTTGCCAAACTGGTCAAGTACCTTGCCCTGCCCCTCGGCCTGCATGCGCAACGCCAGATCGCGCGCGCCCTCCATGCCCTGAGCCTGGGTGACCTCAATCAGCTCGGCGCCGTAGGCCGTCATCGCTGCCTTGCGCTCGGCACTCATGTTATTCGGCATGATCAGCACCATGCGGTAGCCCTTGATCGCTGCTGCCATGGCCAGGGCGATGCCGGTATTGCCGGAGGTCGCCTCAATCAGGGTGTCGCCGGGCTGGATATCCCCGCGTGCCTCGGCCCGCTCGATCATCGACAGCGCCGGCCGATCCTTGACTGAACCGGCCGGGTTGTTACCTTCGAGTTTGACCAGGATGGTATTGCTGGTATTGCCGGGCAGGCGTTGCAGGCGAACCAGCGGGGTGTTGCCGATGCAGTCGGCAATGGTTGGGTAACTCATGACTCTACCTCGGGGGCCGGTTGACCCGGGTACCCGGGTCGTCGAAGCTGTGCTTTTTAACAAGTCGGCCTATGATACCGGCAACGGCGAAGTGGATATAGCAAATGAACGAGATCGGTATCAAGGCAAGGCTGCTGCTGATGACCCTGATCCCCGCGGGGATTCTGGCCACGGCTGTTGGCGCCTATTTCAGCTGGCAGCACCTTGGTGACCTGCAGCAGCAATTGCTCGAGCGCGGGCAGCTCACCGCCGAACACCTGCAAAGACCAGCCACCGAGGCCTTGCTGGCCGGGCAGCCCGAGCGGCTGCGCAGCGCTCTGGCAAGCACCCTGAATTATCAGGATGTGCGCGCGGTAACGCTGTATGACGCCGATCACCATCCACTCGAACACAGCGGCCCGCAGATGTTCATCGCCGATCAGCCCGTACCGGAAACCCCGCTGGCGGCGGGTACCGGCCTGCAGATCCGCAGCGGTGAGCGCAGTACCCGTTTCGTCCTGCCGCTGCAGGCCAGCCCCGAGCTGCTGTCAGACAGCACTCGCACCGATCTTGAGCCGGATGCGCTGATCGGCTGGCTGGAAGTCGAACTCAGCCACGGCAATACCCAGCTGCGTACCTACCAGACCCTGCTCAGCACCCTGGTACTGGTTCTGCTTGGCCTGCTGATCACCAGCCTGATGGTCAGCACCATGGGCCGTCGTATCCTCGAACCGATTGCCGACATCAACCAGGCCATCGCCCGAATCAGCAGGGGCCAGCTCGATGTGCGCCTGCCGAAGCAGGGTGCGCGCGAGCTGGACGATCTGGTCGAGGGCATCAATACCATGGCCCAGGCGCTGCAGAGTGCGCAGGGCGAGCTGCAACAGAACGTCGAGCAGGCCACCGAGGACCTGCGCCAGACGCTGGAAACCATCGAAGTTCAGAATATCGAGCTCGATATGGCGCGCAAGGCGGCGCAGGAAGCCAGCCGGATCAAGTCCGAATTTCTCGCCAACATGAGTCACGAGCTGCGCACACCGCTTAACGGGATTATCGGTTTCAGCAACCTGCTTCAGCGCACCGAGATGACAACGCGCCAGAGCGAATACCTGGACACCATCAGCAAGTCGGCCAGCAACCTGCTGGCGATCATCAACGAAATTCTGGACTTCTCCAAGATTGAAGCCGGCAAGCTGACCCTCGAGAGCATGCCATTCAACCTGCGTGATCAGATCGAAGAAGCGCTGACCATGCTCGCACCGGCCGCTCACCAGAAGCAGATCGAGCTGGTCAGCCTGATCTACAGTGACGTCCCGCTGGGCCTCAAAGGCGATGCACTGCGCCTGAAACAGATTCTGTCCAACCTGCTGAGTAACGCGATCAAGTTCACGCACGTGGGGTCGGTTTGCCTGCGGGTTATGCTGGAAGAGGAAAACGACAGCGAGGCGACCTTGCGCATCAGCGTCTCTGACACCGGCGTTGGCCTTTCCGAGGCACAACAGAAGTCGCTGTTCCGGGCCTTCAGTCAGGTCGATAACTCGCTGACCAGGCAGACCGGCGGCACCGGCCTGGGGCTGGTCATCACCAAGCGCCTGGTCGAAGAAATGCAGGGCGACATCGGCCTGAATAGCAGACCCGGGGAAGGCTCCGAGTTCTGGTTGACGATCACCCTGAATAAATCCAGCCAGGCCAGCGACGACCTTCCCGTGCGACCATTTTCCGGCATTGAGGTCGCTGTTTACGAGCCCTTCGACCTGACCCGGCAAGCTCTGCTCCACTCACTTGAGGGGCTTGGCCTGCAGGCACGCCTGTACGCCTCACTCAGCGAGCTTGATAGCGACCTCAACGCAGCGCGGGGCCAGACCATTGCGCTTGCCCTGATCAGCAGCGGCAACAATGACTCCGAGTGGACCGAAAGCGTTCAGGCAGCTCAGCGCTGGGCCGCCGCCGGGCAGTGCCAGAGTATTCTGCTGGTAGACACGGTCGCGCAACCGGACTTGCTGGATCAACTGCCGCCGGCACACTGCGCGGTGCTTTCCCGTCCACTGTGCCTGCGCAAGCTGTATCGCACCCTTACCCGTCTGCTGTCACCCCGCGCGGGCGTAGCGGCGGAGTCGTCGACCCCACTGCTGTCCGAGCGACGCAGCAATCCGGACAGCGTCAGCATTCTCTGCGTCGACGATAACCCGGCCAACCTCAAACTGGTCGAAACCTTTCTGCAGGAAATGGGCACCCGGGTGCGTACCGCCACCAGCGGAGAAAACGCCCTCGATATCCTTGATGAACAGCGCTTTGATCTGATTTTCATGGATGTTCAAATGCCCGGAATGGACGGACGCCAGACAACCGAGGAACTGCGTATTCGCGAAGAGATCAGTCAGCAGTCGGCCACGCCGGTCGTTGCACTGACCGCCCACGCGCTCGCAGATGAACGACGCAAACTGCTCAAATGCGGCATGAATGACTACCTGAGCAAACCGATCAGCCCCGAGCAATTGCGTGACAGTATCTTGAAATGGACCGGTCACGACCTGTCACCCGGCGCTGCACCGACGTTGGAGGAGCAGCCGGAGCAACCTGCAGACAGCGAACCGCGCATACTGGATCACGACGAAGGGTTGCGGCTGGCGGCTGGCAAGGCAGATCTGGCGCAGGAGATGCTGGATATGCTGATGCAGAGCCTGCCCGGCGACCGCGAGCAGATAGAGCAAAGCTACCGGGCCGGCAACACCGACGCGCTGCTGGAGACGGTGCACCGCCTGCACGGAGCAACCCGCTACTGCGGCGTACCCGAGCTGCGAAGACGCTGTCTGCAAGCCGAAACCAGACTGAAGGAAAAGGCGCCCTGCGGCGAAGAAATAGAACGGCTGCTGGAAGCTGTAGACCGCCTGCAGGGCAGCCTGTCAGTCCTGTGACCAGAGGGCAAACGCCAGCGCCTGCTCCCGCTCGTCACTGAGCGAGAGCAGCATGCGCCCGCCGCCGCCGTCCGCCACTCGCTGGGCCGCGGCCCCGCTCAGCACAACGACCGGGGCACCCAGCGGATCACGATCAATCTGCATGTGCTGCCAGGACAGCCCTCCGGCCAGCCCGGTACCGAGCGCTTTCATGATGGCTTCCTTGGCCGCAAAGCGTTTGGCCAGAAAGCGTGCCGGCTGACCGTGATCGGCAAAACGGGCAAACTCGTCCGGCGTCAGGATACGCCGGGCAAAACGCTCGCCCTGGCGCCCCAGCGCTGCCTCAATCCGCGACACCAGCACCAGGTCGGTGCCGATACCCCGGATCATCGGCCAGATGCTTCCATGATCAGTTGGCGCATGTCACGCACCGCACCGGCCAGACCGGAAAACAGGGCGCGGGCGATAATCGCGTGGCCGATGTTCAGCTCATTGATTCCGGGAATCGCAGCAATTGCCTGAACGTTATGATAATGCAGACCGTGCCCGGCGTTGACCACCAGACCAAGCTTGCGGGCGTAGGTGACGGACTCGCGGATACGCTCCAGCGCCTGCTGCTGCTCGGCCCCCTCGGTATCGGCATAGTGGCCCGTGTGCAGCTCAATCACCGGCGCGCCCAGCCGCTTGGCCGCCTCAATCTGGCGCCGGTCCGGGTCGATAAACAGCGACACTTCACTGCCGGCCGCGGCCAGCCGCTCGATGGCCGCCTGAACGCGCGCCTCGTTACCGCAGACGTCCAGCCCACCCTCGGTAGTGAGTTCTTCACGACGTTCCGGGACCAGACAGACATGTGCCGGACGAATCTGCTCGGCAAAGGCGACCATCTCATCGGTAACCGCCATCTCGAAATTCATTCGCGTCTGCAGCACCTGTGCCAGCAGGTGAATATCACGCTCCTGGATATGACGACGATCTTCACGCAGATGCACGGTAATACCATCTGCCCCGGCCTGCTCGGCTTCAATGGCCGCCTGGACCGGATCCGGGTAACGGGTACCACGGGCCTGACGCAGAGTAGCGACGTGGTCGATGTTGACGCCCAACAGCACGCGATCAGACTGGCTCATGCAAGATTCTCCGTTGACTATGCCGGGCGGCGATCCGCCCTTGACTCAGCGCGGTTCGCCCGTGCGACCCGCGGCAAATAATTGGCGACTGACCAGCGGACGATCGCCCAGGTGAACAGCCAGCACCTGGCGCATCAGCCCCTTGGCAACCGGCAGCGCGTCGACGCTGGCCCAGTCCAGCGCAGCCATCGCCAGCAACCCTCGCCCGGACAGACCACTTGAGGTGGTATCGACCACCGGATACAAACCCAGATCCGGACTCCAGCGGTACAGGGTATCAGCCAGCACCGGCTGCTGATCGGCGTCCTCGGTCAGACTGAAACCGTAACCCAGCAGTTCCAGCAGACGCCACTCGAATTCACGCAGAATCGGTTCAACCGAAGACGGCGACGACGCCAGCCGCTCCAGCGCCGACTGATAGCCGGCAAACAGCAGCGTCTGAGCGTCGCCCGGTGACAGCAGACGAACCAGCAATTCATTGAGGTACATACCGCTGAACAGCGCCTGCCCCTGCAGTCGTGCATGAGCACCGGCCACTTCAGCCTGCTGCAGGGTTTTCAGGTCACCGCGGCCGTGCCAGCTGACCAGCAGCGGCACGAAGGGTTGAGGGCGAACACCGCGACCGCTACCCCGCGCGCCGCGCCAGACAACCCGCTGCAGCCCGCCCTGCAGGCTGAGCAAGTCTACCAGTGCACTGGTGTCACGGTAGGGTCTGCTGTGCAGGACGTAGGCAGGCTGCAGGTGCTCGCGCATGCAGGTCAGTCGTCGAAGCGGTAACCCAGCGAACCGAGGGCGCGCTCATCATCAGACCAGCCGCGACGCACCTTGACCCAGAGGTTGAGCATGATCTTGCTGCCGAACAGCTTCTGCATGTCGAGGCGCGCTTCCTGACCGATCTTCTTCAACCGCTCACCGCCGTCACCAATGATGATTTTCTTCTGCCCTTCACGCTCGACCAGAATCAGCGCGTGAATATGCAGAATGCGCCCTTCCTGCTTGAACTGTTCGATTTCAACCGCGACCTGATAGGGAATCTCGGCGCCCAGTTGACGCATGACCTTTTCACGCACCAGCTCGGCAGCCAGAAAACGCGAGCTCTTGTCGGTCAGCTGATCTTCCGGGTAGAAGTGCTCACTCTCCGGCAGCCGTTCGGCAATCAGCGACTCCAGACGGTCGATATTGCGCCCCTGCAATGCAGACACTGGGACAACTTCGGCGTTGGGCAACTGCTTGGTCAACCATTCCAGATGCGGCAACAGCTCGTTCTTGTCGTCCATCCGATCGAGCTTGTTGACCACGATCAGCACCGGACAGGTCAGATACTGCACCCGCTCCAGCACCATCTGGTCTTCATCGGTCCAGCGCAGCCGGTCAACCACAAACAGGACAACGTCAACATCACGCAGGGCCTGACTGGCGCTCTTGTTCATAAAGCGGTTGAGGGCTTTCTCGTTTTCCTTGTGCAAGCCGGGGGTATCGACATAAATCGCCTGCACCGCTCCCTCGGTCTTGATACCGAGCAGCGTATGACGGGTTGTCTGCGGCTTGCGCGAGGTGATGGCCAGCTTCTGGCCGAGAATATGGTTCAGCAGGGTCGACTTGCCGACATTCGGCCGGCCGACAATGGCTACGTAACCGCAGCGGGAAACAGCATCAGTCATCGGCTCGCTCCACACCCAGGGCGATCAACGCCTGCTGGGCTGCCTGTTGTTCTGCAAGGCGGCGGCTACTGCCAACGCCGTACGTGCGTTCGGCCAGCAATGCGACCTGACAGTCCACCTTGAATGTTCTGCAGTGGGCTTCACCACTGCTCTCGATCACTTCGTAACGCGGCAGCTCGCTTTGACGCGATTGCAGGAACTCCTGCAGCCGTGTTTTCGGATCCTTGTTGTTGTCGACCAGCGTCAGGGTCGCAATATGCTCGCCCAGCCAGTGCAGAATCCGCTCGCGGACCGGTTCGAGCCCGGCATCCAGATAAATGGCACCGATAATCGCCTCGGTTGCATCCGCCAGGATCGATTCGCGGCGAAAGCCTCCGCTCTTCAGCTCGCCGGAACCCAGGCGCAGGTACTCGCCCAGCTCAAAGCCCTTGGCCAGCTCGGCCAGGGTTACACCCTTGACCAGGCGTGCACGCAGCCGCGAAAGCTGGCCTTCTCGGGCCTGGGGAAAATGTTGGAACAGCATCTCGGCGGCAACAAAATTGAGAATCGAATCACCCAGAAACTCCAGGCGTTCATTGTTGCGCCCACCGAGACTGCGGTGGGTCAAGGCCAGCACCAGCAGGTCCTGGTCCTTGAATTGGTAGCCTATCCTGCGCTCTAGTCGGTCTAGCTTGTTGCTCACTTTAGCGGTCTGATAATGAATGTTTCGTCGAAGTGGACCAGCAGGTCCACTGTATTCAGCAACGGCGCTCGCACTTCGTACTTGAGCACCAGGGTGTAGGCGTTCTGGCCGCTCTGCGTCACCTTGATGGCTTCCTTCGCGTCGATGTCGCGAATGCCGTTGAGCTGCATGCCCTTGTCAATGTAGCTGTTCAAGTCACGCAGCGAGTTGATCTTGATGGTCGGATCTTCATTGACCGTGGTAATGATATTGCGCAGCGAGTAATGATCCATGTAGATCGGGGTCAGCTTCATGGCAATGATCATGCCGAAGACAATCAGCGCAATAACGGCCAGCCAGCCGAAGAAGGATGCCCCTTGCTGTGAGTGGCGCATGAGAACCTCGTAATCCGTCGTTGATGTTATATCCTGTTCGGCGCACTCAATGGATCAGAGCGACGCTCGAAAAACTGGGCAGATTGCTCAGCTTCGGTTCCGGCCAATGCATCCAGACCGCGAAGGCCTTACCCACAATATAGTTGTCGGGAACCATTCCCCACAACTCCCTGGGCATATCCGCAGACTGCCAGTAACGGCTGTCGTTGGAGTTGTCGCGGTTATCGCCCATCATGAAATAGTGCCCTTCGGGCACCACCCACTCGTTCGGTCTGGGCGTCTGCGACAGCTGCTTCTGGCGGATCTGATGACTCACCTCACCGAGCTGCTCATTGAAGATAGCCGCCTTTGCCACTGCCTGCAGCGGATGACCGTCCGGCACTTCGTCATCCGGCACGATCTCAACCAGTTCGTGTTCAATCTTCTGACCGTTGATATACAGCTGCTTTCCAGCATAGCGGATATGATCGCCAGGCAAGCCGACAACACGCTTGATGTAGTTGATGGCAGGGTCGTTGGGGTAACGGAATACCATGACATCACCACGCTGCGGCTCGCCAATCGGGATGACCTTGGTGTCGATCACCGGCAGGCGAATGCCGTAGGCAAACTTGTTGACGAGGATAAAGTCGCCTACATCCAATGTCGGCTTCATTGAGCCGGAGGGAATCTGGAACGGCTCAACCAGGAAGGAACGCAGGATCAGCACTACCGCCAGCACAGGAAAGAACGACTTGCCGTATTCGACCAGCAGCGGCTCCTTGTCCAGCCGAGCGATGGTCTGAGGGTCGGCAACATCGACCTGGGCTTCATAGGTGGCAATCGCGCGACGACGACGTGGCGCGAGCACGATACGATCAAGCAGGGCCAGAAACCCACTGACGGCAACCGCAATCACCAGCACCAGTGGAAAGTTGATATGCATCATCGTTCGCGCTTACCGTCTCTAGTTGTCGACTTTGAGTACCGCCAGGAACGCATCCTGCGGAATCTCCACACTACCCACCTGCTTCATGCGCTTCTTGCCGGCCTTCTGCTTTTCAAGCAGTTTTTTCTTCCGGCTGGCATCACCACCATAGCACTTGGCAAGTACGTTCTTGCGTAACGCCTTGACGGTTGAGCGGGCGACGATCTGGCCACCAATGGCAGCCTGAATCGCCACATCGAACATTTGTCGCGGAATCAGGTCTTTCATCTTCTCGACCAACTGGCGTCCCTTGAAGGCCGCGTTGTCACGGTGCACGATCAACGCCAGCGCGTCGACCTTCTCACCATTGATCAGCACGTCAAGACGCACCAGCTTTGCCGGCTGGAAGCGGTCGAAGCTGTAGTCCAGCGAGGCATAGCCGCGGCTGACCGACTTCAGCCGGTCGAAGAAATCGAGTACCACCTCATTCATGGGCAGATCATAGACAACCTGAACCTGGGTGCCGAGAAAGACCATGTCGTGCTGCACGCCACGCTTGTCGATACAGAGCGTGATCACGCTGCCGAGGTGATCCTGTGGCACCAGAATGTTGGCACGCACGATCGGCTCGCGCATTTCCTCGATCATCGAGGGGTCGGGCAGCAGCGACGGGTTATCAACGTAGATAACCTCACCGCCCTTCTTCTCCACCTCGAACACTACGGTCGGGGCGGTGGTAATCAGATCCAGATCGTACTCGCGCTCCAGGCGCTCCTGGATGATCTCCATGTGCAGCATGCCGAGGAAGCCGATACGGAAGCCAAAGCCCAGTGCCTCGGAGCTTTCCGGCTCGAACTGCAGCGCAGCATCGTTCAGCGTCAGCTTCTGCAGCGCCTCGCGAAAATCCTCGAAATCATCGGAACTGACCGGAAACAGGCCGGCATAAACCTGCGGCTTGACCTTCTGGAAGCCCGGCAGCGGATCGACATCCGGGGTATTGGACAGGGTCAGGGTATCACCCACCGGCGCACCATGAATGTCCTTGATACCGGCGATAATAAAGCCCACTTCACCGGCCTTCAGGTCAACAGTTTCGGTATGCTTGGGGTTGAACACGCCGACGCTGTCGACCAGATGGGTCTTGCCGGTCGACTTGACCAGCACCTTGTCACCCTTCTTGATCCGGCCATGCTTGACGCGCACCAGCGACACCACGCCCAGGTAGTTGTCGAACCAGGAATCAATGATCAATGCCTGCAGCGGTGCTTCGATCTCGCCTTCAGGCGCAGGAATGGAGTGAATCAGCGCTTCGAGCACATCCTCGACCCCGATGCCGCTCTTGGCCGAGCAGGCAACCGCATCTGTCGCGTCAATGCCGATTACGCTTTCAATCTCGGCCTTGACCCGCTCCGGCTCGGCCTGGGGCAGGTCAATCTTGTTCAACACCGGCATGACCTCAAGGCCCTGCTCGATAGCGGTGTAGCAGTTGGCTACCGACTGCGCCTCCACACCCTGCGCAGCGTCCACCACCAACAGCGCGCCCTCGCAGGCAGCGAGCGAGCGGCTGACTTCGTAGTGAAAGTCGACGTGACCAGGGGTATCAATAAAGTTCAGCTGGTAGGTCTTGCCGTCTTTGGCGGTGTAATACAGCGTGACGCTGTGCGCCTTGATGGTGATACCACGCTCGCGCTCCAGATCCATGGAGTCGAGTACCTGCGCTTCCATTTCACGCTCGCTCAGACCACCGCAGATCTGGATAAAGCGGTCGGCCAGCGTCGACTTGCCGTGGTCGATGTGGGCAATGATGGAAAAATTACGAATCAGGCTAAGGTCACTCACAGCGCGGATCATCCAGACAGGGTTGCCAGACATGGCGAGACGGGGAGCCGACTCCCCAAAACAGCCCGCGAGTTTACCTGATTAGCAGCCATGTCGCCATCGCTGCAGCCCCCGGTCATCGCCATCTCAAGACCGCTGATGACCGGAAGCCTGTGGCGACGACTTACTCCGCCAGGCGGAAGGTGATGTAACTGGCGCGGCCCTGACGAATCACCCGCATGGAGATGGAGCGATTGTCCGGCAGATCACGGGCAATACGCGTGAAGGTTTCCACCGAATCCACCGAACGATTGTCCAGGTTGGTGATGATATCGCCGGGCCGCAGCCCGACCATCGCACCCGGCCCCCGGCTCACCTCACGGACCACAACACCGGAGTGAATATCCAGGTTCTTCTTCTGGTCATCAGTCAACTCGACGACCGTCACACCAAGACGGTTGGACGCTACGCTCGGCGCCTGTTCATTGGTGCCTGTTGCCGCAACCGCATCATCATCCGGCAGCGTGCCAATCTCCATGGTCAGCGTCTTGCGCTGCTTGTCACGCATCACCACCAGCGTTGCGTCGGTTCCGGGACGAACCCGGCCTACCGCATGGGGCAGGTCGGACGAGCGCACAACTTCGTGACCATTGAACTCAAGGATGACATCGCCGACTTTCAAACCGCCCTTGTCGGCAGGACCGCCCGGCATGATCTGGGCCACCAGGGCGCCGGCCGGCTTGGGCAGATCGAACGACTCGGCCAGATCCTTGTTGACCTCCTGAATGACGACACCCAGCCAGCCACGCTGGACGCTGCCGCTATCCTTGATCTGCTCGACCACGTCCATTGCCACGTCCATCGGGATGGCGAACGAAAGCCCCATGAAGCCACCGGAGCGAGTGAAGATCTGGGAGTTGATGCCCACCACTTCGCCGTCCAGGTTGAACAGCGGACCACCGGAGTTACCCGGATTGATCGCTACGTCAGTCTGGATAAAGGGAACATAGTTCTCGTTCGGCAGGCTGCGCCCCTTGGCACTGACAATACCGGCGGTTACCGAGTAGTCGAAGCCGAACGGCGAACCAATCGCCAATACCCACTCGCCCGGCTTGAGGTCCGCCGACTTGCCGATCTTGACTACCGGCAGGTCGTCACCGGCATCAATTTTCAGCAACGCGAGGTCAGAACGCGGATCAGCGCCGACCAGCTCCGCCTGCATTTCCCGACGATCAGACAGCCGGACGAAAATCTCGTCGGCGTCGGCCACCACATGGTTATTGGTCAGCACATAGCCATCACGGGAAATAATGAAGCCCGAGCCGAGCGACTGGGGAGCCTCTCGCTCGCGTGGCGCTGGGGCCTGCGGGAAGCTGCGCTCAAAGAATTCACGAAACATCGGCGGCATGCCCTCCAGATCAGGCATACCCTGCATGCCTGCAACCGGTTGGCTGGATACCTTCTGACGGGTACTGATATTGACGATAGCCGGGGAGGCTTCCTCCACCAGCTCGGTAAAGTCCGGCAAATCCGCGGCAACTGCCAGTGATTGCCACCCCAGGACCAGCACGCTCGCAGTTGCGAGGGCCCAACGTCGAACAGACAACATAAGCGTGAATTCTCCTCACCTGTACTCAAGGACCATCTTGCAAGACATCAGCCGTTCAGCCGTCCCTCCTGGACGAAGGGCATCATCTGCCCGGCAGAACGCAACACCTGCGGCATCAGCCGCGTGTCACGCTGCGCTTGCTGGCCGTGCCAACGAACCACTGCAAAACCGGCGATCAGACCGGATACCGCAGCCAAGATCACCATCGGCTCCGCCGCCTCCAGCGCCTGCGCCAGCAAAGCGGCCGCAAACAACCCGAGCAGTGGAGTCAGATAAACCCAGAGCGCGCCGCGCACGACGGCGTCCTCGGGAATACCGATAAAGACTTCATCACCTATTTGCCAACTGCGATCCGTCAGGGCACGGATAAATCCGCGCCTGGCACCGCTTCCAACCCGTGCGAGCAATGCCTGACCGCAACCGGCCTTGGCGGCGCAGTTGCCACAGGTGCTGCTGCGCACCGTTTCAACCCACACCGCCCCCTCTTCAACACTGAGGACACGCCCGCGCTCTTCAATCACTGGGCCATCTCCGCAGTCGCAAAGGGAAAGGACGCCGCGATACGCTCGGCGGTTGCCGGGGGAATTTCACCGACGATGGTTGCCAGATAACCCACACCCTCGACCTGCAATCGACGACTGACAGCCACGGTCGGCCCCAGCTGAGCAAGCAAATCTTCCGCCAGAGCCCCATCACCCAAAGGCTCGACAAACAGGGTAAATCGAGCCAGGCCATCGCTGAAGGCCTGGCTCATGACCTGCGGTTCATTGACCGCCAGTGTGCGAACTACCGGCTCGCCGGCAACAAAACCCGGCGGAATCCAGCCAGGCACCCAGCCGGAGGTATCCACGCGCTTTTCCAGCGGGTGCTCGGCCAGCGTCAGGCAACTCGCGCCCGGTTCGAGCTGCTCGTCCGTCAACTCGGCAAACTGCACATCAGTAAACTGAAAACGTTCGAGCAGCACATTGCGCTCGTTAATGAGCAGGGACTTGAGCAGCATGCCGGTCTGGTCATCCAGATACAGCTCATAGGCATAACGAAACGCGTCACGGGGCTTCATGGCGATCACCGTAACCGGGCGATCCGCAACCCGGGTGGTGCCCAGCACCTCCAGTGCATACCAGCGTTGCAGCTGAGCCGGATTCAGCGTCGCAGGAGCCTCACCGCGCCAGCCCGACACTGCGGCGAAGGAGCTGGCGCATTGAATCTGTCCGTCACGTCGCACCCATTCCTGCGGCTCGCCGTCGGCGCGCAACATGCGCTCGGTGACGCCATCACCATCGGCGCGATGCCAGATATGGTGGGTGCTGAAACTGCCGGAGCGCTCGTAGACAAACGACCCCGAATAACTTTGCTGCCCTGATGCATCGACCATTCCCTGCAGCCACTGGCCGGCATCGCGTGCCTGAACCAGCGGCGAGATCAGCAGAGCGGCCAGGGTCAGGCCGCTCAGCGAGCATCGACAACCGACCACTAGCGACCTTCCATGCTGGCTGCACGGGCATAAGGAATGAGCTGCGGACTCGCCATCTGCGCACTGGATTCGGCATGCTCACGCAGATAGCGACCGATGCGCTGTTCGTGCCACGCAGACGGCGCTTGAGCAGGCGCAAGAGGCTCTGCACCGGCGTTTCCGGCCTGCGAGTACCCTGCCAGCACCGCACCGGAGCGCGCTGCCGGGTTGGCCTGCAGCATCGACGGCGCGGTCATGGTGCCGGCCGTCATCTGGGCACCGCCGGGCGCATCGCCCTGGTTGACCATGCGCACACCGACCAGTACCGCCAGGGTCACCGAAGCGGCCACTGCAACACGGCCCAGGTTGCGCCAGATAGTGGAGACCGGTTTGACATCGGCTGGCGCCGGCGCCATCTGCAGCTCTGGCTCGTCGCGCAGCGCGGCAGCAATACCCGCAGACAGATCAACAGCCCCCTGCCAAGGCTCCTTGTGCATCACCGCACGTGCCACCTGATAGCGCGACCAGGTACTACGCAGTGCCGGGTCCTGCTCAGCGGCCTGGAGAACACGGCGCACTTCCAGCTCGTCAGCCTCGTTATCCATAAGCGCGGAAAGAGACTCCTGCAAGACTTCGCTTCTCATTGCTTTACCTCTGCTGTTGGCCCATCGGGCTCACTGCGTTGCACCCCACCCTGCTACCTAGGCTTCAAGCAGCGGTTTCAGGGCTTTGTCGATTGCCTCCCGCGCCCGGAAGATCCGGGATCGAACTGTGCCTACCGGACAGTCCATCACATTGGCAATGTCTTCATAGCTCAACCCTTCGAACTCACGCAGGGTCAAAGCCGTTCTTAAATCATCAGGCAACTGTTGCAGCGTTCGGTTCACTACTTGCTCGATTTCGTCACGCAACATGTCGCGCTCGGGCGAGTGAATATCCTTGAGAATGCTGTCGCCGTCGTAATACTCCGCCTCATCTGCGGCTATATCGCTGTCCGGCGGGCGGCGATTGCGTGCCACCAGATAATTCTTCGCCGTATTGATCGCGATGCGATACAGCCAGGTGTAGAAGGCACTGTCGCCGCGAAAATTCGGCAGCGCACGGTACGCCTTGATAAAGGCCTCCTGAGCCACATCCTGCGCTTCGTGACTGTCATGCACGAAACGGGTCACCAGCGCGAGAATCTTGTGCTGGTACTTGAGAACCAGCAGGTCAAAGGCACGCTTGTCGCCCTTCTGAACACGCTCAACCAGCTGTTGATCGCTCTGCCCCGTCATTGACTTGCCACTCTTCGGAGTCCGCGATCAGCGTTGTTATCGTAGACACAAGATGTAACCAAAAGTTCTCCCCTCACTCAGGTTCAGGACTAGGAGCACGGGCGATGTTAAAAAGTTCCCCCTTGAATGCAATAAGCCATCACTCATATCAACCGCAGTGATGTCCCAGGCACTCCCCCATGGGTGGCAGTATTGTGAGCGACTCGCCTTCTATATACTAGGCCACCTCGACGCAAGCATTGAGCGCAAAGAACGCAATGACTCAACAACGGCAATACGATGTACTGGTCATCGGCAGCGGCGCTGCCGGCCTGACTTTGGCACTGCACCTGGCAAGCGACCTGCGTGTCGCCGTGCTCAGCAAGGGGCAGCTGTCGGAAGGCTCCACGTTCTGGGCGCAAGGCGGCGTTGCTGCCGTGCTTGACGACACCGACACGGTCGATGCACATGTTCAGGATACGCTGATCGCCGGCGGCGGCTTGTGCCATGAGGATGCCGTGCGCCAGATCGTTGGCGACAGCCGCGATGCGATCGGCTGGCTGGTCGAACAGGGCGTCCCCTTCACCCGCGAACGACGCGAGGACGGCAGCGAAAGTGACGATTTTCACCTGACCCGCGAAGGCGGCCACAGCCACCGGCGCATCATCCATGCAGCCGACGCCACCGGCGCCGCGATTTTCAATACGCTGCTGCAGCGCGCCCAGCAGCACGACAACATCGAACTGCTCGACAACCGCGTTGCAGTTGACCTGATCACCACCCAGAAGCTCGGCCGCGACGGCAATCAATGCCTCGGCGCCTATATCCTGAACCGCTCGACGGGCCACGTCGAAACCGTTGCTGCGCGCTTCACCGTGCTGGCCACCGGCGGCGCCAGCAAGGTGTATCTGTACACCAGCAACCCCGACAGCGCCTCAGGCGACGGCATTGCCATGGCCTGGCGGGCCGGCTGCCGGGTAGCCAATATGGAATTCAATCAGTTCCACCCAACCTGCCTGTATCACCCCAAGGCCAAAAGCTTTCTGGTTACCGAAGCATTGCGAGGTGAAGGGGCGCTACTGCGTCTGCCCAACGGTGAGCGCTTCATGCCGCGCTTCGATGAGCGCGCCGAACTGGCACCGCGTGACATCGTGGCCCGGGCGATTGACCACGAGATGAAGCGTCTCGGGCTCGATTGCGTCTATCTGGATATCACCCACAAGCCGGCCGACTTCATCCGCAGCCACTTCCCGACCGTGCACGAACGCTGCCTGGCCTTCGGCATCAACATCACCAAGGAGCCGATTCCGGTGGTACCCGCAGCGCACTACACCTGCGGCGGCGTGATGGTCGACAGCAGCGGCAGAACCGACATCGATCAGCTTTACGCCATCGGTGAAACCAGCTTTACCGGCCTGCACGGCGCCAACCGCATGGCCAGCAACTCGCTGCTCGAGTGCATCGTCTACGGACGCGCCGCCAGTCGTGACATTCTGGAGCAGCTCGACAGCATCGCCATGCCTCAGAACCTGCCCAACTGGGACGAAAGCCAGGTAACCGACTCGGACGAGGACGTCATCATTTCGCACAACTGGGACGAGCTGCGGCGCTTTATGTGGGACTACGTGGGGATCGTAAGGACATCCAAGCGCCTGCAGCGTGCCAAACACCGGGTCGACATGCTGCGCGCCGAAATTCATGAGTTCTACAGCAACTACCGGGTCAGCCGCGACTTGCTCGAGCTGCGCAATCTGGCCCTGGTGGCCGACCTGATCATCCGTTCGGCCATGCTGCGCCGTGAAAGCCGCGGCTTGCATTACACCCTGGACTTCCCGGCGCAGCTGGACGAAGCGCAGGATACTATTCTGCAGCCGCCCAGCGCTGGCGACTGAAACGCAGCCGCAGACGCAACCGCCGCAGGCTTTCCTCGGAGGCTGCGTCGGCCGGCAACACGACCGATACCGGGCACCAGCGCCCCTGCTCACGCAACCGAACGACCGTCAGCATGGCACTGACGTAGGTGTCACCCAGCAGGCGGGCAGTCACCTCCGAGCCATCGCGCCGCAAGATATGCCAGCCATCGCTGTCAAAACGCAGGCCGGTCACCGAGTGCGGATGACTCAAACTGATCTGGCGCGGCCAGACCCAGCTGCAGTAACAGGCAACCAGCAATAGACAAAGCAGACTCGGCCAAAGGGGCAGCGCGCTTTGCAGCACACCGACACAGGCCAGCAAGCCCATCAACATCAGGGCCAGCGCCAGCCAGCGTGAAGGCTGGCGACGCAGCAAAAGGTATTCAGTCGGGCTGTACACGATCGAGAATCATCTCCACGATGCGCTGCAAATCCGGGTCCTCCGGCTTACTGCGCTGCATGAACCAGCCGAACATATCCTGATCCTCACATTCCAGCAGCTTCTGATAACGCTGCTTATCGGCTGCCTCCAGCGTCGGATACGCTTCCTGCAGGAAGGGCACCAGCAATACATCCAGCTCCAGCATGCCGCGACGGCTATGCCAGAACAAGCGCTTCATTTCTATATCGGCCGACATCGGCAACTCCACAGTGAGGATTGAACTGCTCGGTAAAAACCGCATTATAACGTCAGGCAACGCCTGACAAGCACCTGCCATGGCCCCTATGATGTACCACCTGAACCATTGGAACAACGACAGGCATGACTCAACTACCCGACCTCGCCGCTCGTTTTACTGACGACCGGGCAGACTGCGCCACCTGCATCAGCTTGCTGAGCCACGAAGGCATTATCGCCGTTGAAGGCGTCGATACCGACAAGTTTCTCCAGGGCCAGCTCACCTGCGACCTGAAATCCGTCACCGGCACCACTGCCACCCTGGGCGCTCGCTGCAACCCCAAGGGCAGAATGCAGTCGAGTTTTTACCTGTGGCGAACAAATCAGGGCGTCATGCTGGGGCTTGATCGCCAGCTGATCGCCGCACAGCTCGCCGATCTCGGCAAGTACGCCGTCTTCTACAAATGCGAACTGAGCGACCAGAGTGACAACCGGGTCGGCTTCGGTATCTGGGGCGAAGCCGCCGATGCCGCCCTGCAGAGTTGTGGCCTCGACATGCCAGCCAATGGCACGGTGGCGCACAAGGATGACCTGTTTGCCATCGGGCTGCCCGGCGGCGCCTGCGTCCTGTGGGTGCCGACCGAGCAAGCCGAGTACCTGCTGGACACCCTGTGCCAGCATGCCGATCCGGTCAGCCTGAACCAATGGCAGCTGCAGCGCATTCGCAGCGGGGTCGGCCAGGTCAGTGACGAAACCCGGGAGCACTTTATCCCGCAAATGCTCAACCTTCAGCAGCTCGGCGGTGTAAGTTTCCGCAAGGGCTGCTATACCGGTCAGGAAATCGTGGCGCGCATGCAGTACCTGGGCAAGCTGAAACGCCGGATGTACCGTCTGCTGATGGCCGGAGAAGCACCCCCCTCGCCCGGTACCGAGATCATCGACCGCGAGAGCGGCAAGGTGGTTGGAGAGGTCGTCATGGCCGCCCGCAGCCATAAGGCCATTGAAATGCTGGCTGTTGTTCAGAAAGATGCGGCACAATTGAGTACATTGAGTGCAGGCGATAGCGACGGACCACTGATCAGCCTTGCCGATCTGCCCTATGAACGCGAACTCACCAGCGCAGAAGCCGAATAACAGAGAAACAAGGGACACGAGATGACAGATCTTGCCCAGCGCGTCCAGGACGAGCTGATACAGGCCATCGAGAAAGACCAACTGGTGCTGCCCACACTGCCGGAAGTCGCCCTGCGAGTACGCGAGGCAGCTGAGGATCCGGATGTCAGCATTCCCCACCTGGTGAAGGAAATCAGCAACGACGCGGCCCTCAGCGCCCGACTCATCAAGGTCGTCAACAGCCCGCTGCTGCGCAGTCGTCAGGAAATCACCGATCTGGCCATGGCGGTCAACCGCATGGGCATTACCTACACCGCCAACCTGGCAACCGGTTTGGCGATGTCACAAATGTTCCAGGCGACCTCCGACGTCATTGATCGCAAGATGCGTGAGGTCTGGACCCGCAGTACCGAAGTAGCAGGCATCAGCCACGTGCTCTGCCGTCACTACACCAAACTCAAGCCCGACCAGGCCACGCTTGCCGGCCTGGTGCATCAGATTGGCGTGCTGCCGATTCTGTCGTATGCCGAGGAAAACTCGCAGTTGCTGCGCGACTCCATCAGCCTCAATCTGGTCATTGACCGCATCCATCCGGTTCTCGGGGATCGCATCCTGCAGGCTTGGGACTTTCCGGCACCGCTGCGTCACGTGCCCTCGGAGCACCTGGACTTTCAGCGCAACTCGTCCAGCGTCGATTACGCCGACATTGTTCAGGTCGCCATGCTGCAGTCACTGGCAGGCACCCAGCACCCCTACGCACTGATGGACTGGAGCACCATCCCCTCGTTCGCCAAGCTGGGGCTGGATCCTGCAGGCGAGCAGGAAGACGAAGACCTGTCAGCCGAAATGGAAGCCGCCATGCAGCTGCTGGGCTGAGCCAGCAGTGCGAGCCTCCGGTTACCGCCGCGTCCACTGCGGCGGTCGCTTCTCCAGAAAGGCATTTACGCCTTCTACCGTATCCTCCAGCTCGAACAGATCGACGAAGCGCTCGCGCTCACGCGCCAACAGGGTATTGATCGGCTGATCTCTGCCCCCTTGAATCAGCTCCTTGCAATAACGCACAGCCGCCGGACTCTGCCGTGCAACCTGCGCCGCCAGGCGCAACGCCACGCCCAGTGCCTGCCCCTGCTCAACACATTCCTCGACCAGACCAATGCGCTCGGCACGCACTCCATCGACCCGCTCGCCGCACAGGATCATGCGCTTGGCCCAGCCCTCTCCAACCAGCCAGGCGAGCGCCTGAGTGCCACCCGCGCAGGGCAGCAAGCCGACGCCCGCCTCCGGCAGCGCCATCTGCGCCTGCCGCTCGGCGATGCGAATATCGCAGGCCAGAGCGCACTCCAGTCCACCCCCCATCGCGTAACCGTTGATGGCGGCAATGGTGACCCCGGAAAAGTCGCGCAGCGCCTCAAATGCGAGCCCGAACAACCGCGCCATCTCCCGGGCGCGGGCCGGATTGCCATCGGCAAACATCTTCAGGTCGGCGCCCGCCGAAAAGAAACGCTCGCCGCGCCCGGTCAGCACCAGCGCATAGATATCCGGGTCATTGTTGAGATGCCTGAGCAGGTCCGGCAGCCCGTGCAGGGTATCGGAATCCCAGGTATTGGCCGGCGGGTTGTCGATGGTGACCAGCGCCGTATGGCCGGCCTTTTGTACCACCAGCTTGTCGGTGCGCGGCACCAGCGCGGTATAGGGTTGCAGAGCATGTTCCATGACAATCTCCAGCAGTCGTCAGGCAGTTACCGGGGAGGGTCTGGCAAGCTCCAGTCGATGGGTGCCAGTCCGTTACTGACAAGATAGTCGTTCGCTGCGGAAAAGTGGCCGTTGCCGATGAAGCCGCGATGGGCGGACAGCGGCGAGGGGTGCACCGAGGTCAGCACACAGTGCCGGGTTCGATCAATCTGCTCACCCTTGCGTTGGGCGTAGCTGCCCCACAGCAGAAAGACACAGTGTTCGCAGCGCTCATTGACGAGTTCGATCACCCTCGAGGTGAAACGTTCCCAGCCCCGCTTGGCGTGCGACCCGGCTTGGCCCAGCTCGACCGTCAGCACTGCGTTAAGCAGCAATACGCCCTGCTCTGCCCATGACTGCAGGCAGCCATGCTGCGGTATTGGCAGACCAAGATCGCGATTGATTTCCTTGAAGATATTGCGCAGCGACGGCGGCGTACGCACCCCCGGCGGCACCGAGAAGCTCAAGCCGTGCGCCTGCCCGGGGCCGTGATATGGGTCCTGCCCGATGATCACCACCCGCACCTTGTCCAGCGGCGTTGAATTGAGCGCATTGAAGATCAGCGCACCCGGCGGAAAGATCGCCTTGCCCGCCGCCTTTTCGGCCTGCAGAAAATCGCGCAGCTGCTGCATGTAGGGCTGCGCGAACTCGCCCTGAAGGGCATCAAGCCAGTCTGGCTTCAACTGCACTGCCCGTTCCGTCATGGGTTACTCCGCCAGCGGTACCGCCTGATTGACGCAGCGGACCACGCGATCACGGCTATCCCTGAGCACCCCGGAAAGGCCGTTCATATTGCTGGCGTGCAGCACCAGAATGCCGTCGACACATTCGGCCTCGTGCTTGGCCGGATTACGGCGCAGACTGCCCGCCTCCTCCGAACCGACCGTTACCACCCGATAGTCGGCAAGCTCCAGCCCTTCCTCCGGGTTGACGATCTTCAGATAGCCGTACAAATGCAGCACGGCGACCGTGGCAATCACGGTGATAATGGCCGTGAGAATGATCGGCAGCTTGTTGATTTCCTGCGCTTGCGACATCGGTTGCTCCAATTACAGAATGTTGGCGTAGTCGGCTTCGACTCGATCCAGACTGAGGTTGTTCAAAAACCCTGAAAAACACATCCAGGCACTCAGGGCGTTGAGATCGGCAAAGGGCGCCGGCAGGTAGCGCGGCGGAACCACCAGCCCCTCGTCCACCAACTGCCCCAGGGTACGCATATCCTCCAGCGTGGTCTTGCCACAGAACAACAACGGAATCTGCTGCAGCTTGCCCTTGCGCACCGCCAGCTGGATGTAGTTGTAAGTCAGGATAAAGCCCTTCAGATAAACCAGATCCTTGGTGAACGGCAGGCCGTCACTGGCCGAGCCCCGGAACACTCGGCTGGTGTTGTTGTAGCTGTCGTCACGGGAATAGCCTTCGTCCCGATAGAACTGAAAGACATCAAGAAAATCACCACCGGTCTCGGCAATCTGAATCGCCCGGGTACGGTCGGTCAGCTTGCGCAGGCGTGCCGGATAGGAGTTGAACGTCAGGACCTCCATCAGAATGGCCAGCCCTTCCTGGGTCACCGTGGACGACGGCGGCCCCTTGGCCAGGAAGGTGCAGATCGGCTGGTGCTGGCCGTTGAGACTGGTCGCCACATGCACCATCCCCTCGTGCACAGCCAGAATGTTCAGGTCACGCTGGTTGAACATTGCATCGCTGCGGATCTTGATGTAATCGGCACCCGCGGCGGCATCAGCGACGATACCGTCGGACTCGAACACGCGCACCGCCTGGTCGTCCGGAAACGCCTCGTTCATGCGTGCCTGGAGAATCTGCACCGCCTCCGGCGCCGCGATGGTTTTCGGGTCGCGCGCCAGTTCGGTACGGGCAATGTTCTTCAGCGATTCGCTGAGCATGATGCCCAGGTCGGTCAAGGTCGGATCGCCGGCGTGAAAAGCGTCCGATGCCGCGCCATAGAGCTCCTGCGAGATCAGCCCAAAATCCTGGGTACCGCGTGCCTCAAGCATGCGGATGACCATGCGGTATTCCCGGCACATGCGCCGCATGATCTGGCCAACCGGGTTGAAGCTGCCCAACTGACGAGTGATATCACGCTCGATATCCTGAAAAATCTGCCGCCGTTCAGCCGGATCAAAGCTCAGCGGACGCTGGGCGTAATAGTCCGCATTGACATCAGGAAGCGCCTTGCAGCGCTTCTTGAGGAAGGTGTCGCGGATACTGTCGTCCCACTTGATGGCATCCAGCACCCGAATCGGCGCCTGCGCCTCGACAATCCGATCAGACAGACTGCGGATGACCAGCTGATACTGCTCACTCTGTTTCACGGGGGGCTCCCTTTGGTCGCAGCTTCAAGCCTTAAGCCGCAAGCTACAAGCTGTCCGTGCATTCACGCAATCTCGCAGACCACACGGACAACCTGATGCTCATCATAGTCCTGGACAGCACGAACTACTTGCCGCTTGACGCTTGCAGCTGGCGGCGAAGCCGCCTATACCGTTTCTGGCCGCATGTGCGGGAACAGGATGACGTCGCGGATCGACGGCGAGTTGGTCAGCAGCATGACCAGGCGGTCGATACCGATCCCTTCACCGGCGGTCGGCGGCATGCCGTATTCCAGCGCGCGAACGAAGTCGGCGTCGTAGTGCATGGCCTCATCATCACCCGCGTCCTTCTCGGCCACCTGGGCGAGGAAGCGCTCGGCCTGGTCTTCGGCGTCGTTAAGCTCCGAGTAGGCGTTGGCGATCTCACGGCCACCGATAAACAGCTCGAAACGATCGGTGACGTTCGGGTTGTCGTCATTGCGGCGCGCCAGCGGCGAGACTTCGAACGGGTATTCGGTGATGAAGTGCGGCTGCTCCAGCTTGTGCTCGACCAGCTCCTCGAAAATCATTACCTGCAGCTTGCCCAGCCCCTCGTGACCAAGCACCTTGGCGCCGGCCTTCTTGGCGATGGCGCGGGCCTTTTCGACGTCATTGAGATCGTCGGCGGTTATCTCCGGGTTGTACTTGAGAATGGAGTCATACACCGACAGACGCACGAAGGGCTCGCCGAAGTGGAAGACCTTGTCGCCGTAGGGCACGTCGGTGGAGCCCAGCACCGCCTGCGCCAGCTCGCGGAACAGCTCCTCGGTCAGGTCCATGTTGTCGCGGTAGTCTGCGTAGGCCTGATAGAACTCAAGCATGGTGAACTCGGGGTTGTGACGGGTCGAGACACCTTCATTGCGGAAGTTGCGGTTGATCTCGAACACCTTCTCGAAGCCGCCAACTACCAGACGCTTGAGGTACAGCTCCGGCGCGATGCGCAGGAACATCGGCATATCCAGGGCGTTGTGATGGGTCTCAAATGGCTTGGCCGCCGCGCCACCCGGAATGGTCTGCAGCATCGGGGTTTCCACTTCCAGGAAGCCGCGGTCGTTGAGGAACCGACGGATATGCGCGATCACCTGTGAACGCACGCGGAAGGTATGACGCGCTTCCTCGTTGACGATCAGGTCAACGTAGCGCTGACGGTAGCGCTGCTCGGTATCGGTCAGGCCGTGATGCTTGTCCGGCAGCGGGCGCAGTGACTTGGTGAGCAGACGCACGTCCTTCATGTGTACATAGAGATCGCCCTTGCCGGAGCGCGCCAGAGTGCCTTCAGCGGCGATGATGTCACCCAGATCCCAGGTCTTGATCGCTTCCAGGGTCTCGGCCGGCAGCCCCTTGCGGTCAACATAGACCTGCAGACGGCCGGAACTGTCCTGCAGCACCATAAAGGCACCGCGGTTGAGCATGATACGTCCGGCGATCTTGACCGGGATTGCTGCTGCCTCCAGCTCTTCCTTGCTCTTGCCCTCATAGGCCTTCTGCAGGTCGGCGCACAGGCTGTCGCGGCGGAAGTCGTTGGGGAAGGCGATACCCTGTTCGCGAGCAGCGGCCAGTTTGGCCTTGCGCTGGGCGATCAGCTGATTCTCTTCCTCGTGATGGGCTTGCAGGTCTTGCGGCTGGTCGGTCATGTCAGTGAAATCCCGGAAAAAATCAATTCAGTTAGCGGCCCGCAGCGCGGGCCTCGGCGGATTGCCGTGCGGCGCTCGGCTTACAGGCCCTGTTTCAGGCTGGCCTCGATAAACTCGTCGAGATCGCCGTCAAGTACCGCGTTGCAGTTGCTGTTCTCGATACCGGTGCGCAAATCCTTGATGCGCGACTGGTCGAGCACATAGGAGCGAATCTGGTGGCCCCAGCCGATATCGGACTTGGTGTCTTCCAGCGCCTGCGCAGCCTCGGTACGTTTCATCATTTCCAGTTCGTACAACTTGGCCCGCAACATCTTCATTGCGTGGTCCTTGTTGGCGTGCTGCGAACGCTGGTTCTGGCAGCTGACCACGGTGTTGGTCGGAATATGGGTAATCCGCACCGCCGAGTCGGTGGTGTTAACGTGCTGACCACCCGCCCCGGACGAGCGATAGGTATCCACCCGCAGATCCGCCGGGTTGATGTCGATGTCGATATCGTCGTCGATCTCGGGTGCAGCAAAAACCGCAGAGAACGACGTGTGACGACGGTTGCCGGAGTCGAACGGGCTCTTGCGCACCAGTCGATGCACGCCAATCTCGGTCCGCAACCAGCCAAAGGCGTATTCACCGCGTACGTGAACGGTCGCACTCTTGATGCCGGCGACTTCGCCCTCGGACAGTTCAACGATTTCGGCATCAAAACCATGCTGATCGGCCCAGCGCAGGTACATGCGCAGCAGAATGTTGGCCCAGTCCTGCGCTTCGGTCCCACCGGAACCGGCCTGAATATCCAGGTAGCAGTTGTTGGCGTCCATCTCACCACTGAACATGCGGCGGAATTCGAGCTTCTCAAGCGACTCTTGCAGACGCTGCAACTCGCTTACCACATCATCCACCGCGCCCTGGTCGCCCTCTTCGGCGGCCATTTCCAGCAATTCGCCGGCATCCGCCAGGCCGCTGCTCATTTCATCCAGGGTTTCAACGATCTGCGCCAGTGCAGCGCGTTCACGCCCCAGGTTCTGGGCGCGCTCCGGGTCGTTCCAGACACCGGGATCTTCCAGCTCACGCTCTACTTCGGTCAGACGATCACGCTTGTGATCGTAGTCAAAGATACCCCCTGATGGTTTCAGAGCGGCTTCTCAGGTCTTTGATGGTGTTCAGAATCGGATTGATTTCCATGGTGACGAATCCCGGCAGGAAAAAGCCGCCATTGTAGCGGAATTCAGTCGCCGCGTGCAGCCGTCATGCCCGCTGAGCAAAGGCCCGCAGATAAACCAGCGTGCCCAGGCCCCAGAGCGCATTGAGGATGAATCCGATGGCAAAGCGCGGCGCAAACAGCTGCCAGTCCAGACCATAGCCCTTGAGTGGAAATACCAGCAACAGGGCAACCAGAGTCAGCACGATCCCGCCAAACAGGGCCGCCTTGAGCCAGACCAGCGGCTTGCCCATGCGCGCCAGCGCCAGCACCAGAACAATCCCCCAGATACCACCCCAGAATGCCGAGGACACCACAGAAGGCACTGCCAGTGGCGCAACCGGCTCGAGGGAAAACGCAGGGAAAGGCACCACCCCGGCGGCATGCAGCAGCGCCAGTGCAGGCTGATGAAAGCTGAATACCGCAAGAAATCCGGCAATGAACGCAAGCACCCCGTGACGCATGAGACCCCCACTCGATACGCTGAACGTTACTGCACTATAGCAGCCTGATGATCAGCCGCATTGACGACAGGCGGCTTGAGCGACAGCCGCTCCAGAACCGGATAGATATCCAGCGCCGACTGCGGCCGACTGAACCAGAAGCCCTGCACGAAGTTGCAGCCCTCGTTGTGCAGAAAATCCATCTGCTCCGGGGTCTCGATACCTTCGGCGATGACATCCATATCCAGCCCTCGCCCCAGGCCGATGATGGCGCGGCTGATCGCCTTGAGGCGCTCATCGTCAGGCGCCCGGGTAATAAAGCTCTTGTCGACCTTGATAATGTGCAACGGGTAGCGGTGCAGATACCCGAGCGAAGAGAAACCGGTACCAAAGTCATCCAGCGCAATGCGGATCCCCATACTCTCCAGCTCCCGCAGGGCGGCCAGGGTATCGGGGACGTCGCGCATCAGCAGGCTCTCGGTGATTTCCAGCACCAGGCTGGACGGCGGCAACCCGGTTTCCCGCAGGATTTGCGCCACCCGATTGGGGAAGCCCTGTTCCTGCAACTGCCGGCTGGACAGGTTGACCGAGCAGCGCAAGGTGCTGAGCCCTTGTTGCTGCCACTGACGCACCTGGGCACAAGCCTGTTGCAGGACCCATTCACCCACCTCGACAATCTCGCCCGACTCTTCCAGAACCGGAATAAATTCGTCCGGAGACACCAGCCGCGCGCCCTGCCGCCAGCGCAGCAATGCTTCAACACCGACAGCATGGGCACGTCCGGCGGAAACCTGCACGATGGGCTGATAGAACAGCTCGAACTGACGCTGCGCCAGTGCCTCGCTGAGTGCGTTTTCAAGATTCAGGCGCTGATTCACCTCTTCCTGCAGCGCCTCGCTGTAGAGCGCCAGCTGCGACTTGCCGAACGCCTTGGCCCGATACAGGGCAAGATCCGCCTCGCGAAGCACATCCTGCTGGCCACCATAGCCCTTGAGAGGAGCCACGCCGATACTGACGCTGACCGACAAGCGCCGAGAGGCCGCGATGATCGGGTACTGCAATGCGTGCATGATACGCTTTGCCACCACTTCCGCATCGCCGGCCACGGCCATGTCATCCAGCAACACCACAAATTCATCACCACCAAAGCGCGCCAGGTGATCGCCCGGGCGCAGGCAGCGCTCAATCCGCTTGGCGACCTGAATCAGCACCTGATCACCGACCTGGTGTCCAAGGCTGTCATTGATCAGCTTGAAGCGATCCAGGTCGATAAACAGCACCGCCGCATGACGTGCCCCCGGCTTGGCCTGACGCTGCAGCGCCTGGGTCAGCAGCTGGCTGACCTGCTGCCGGTTGGGTAACCCGGTCAGCTCGTCGTGCAAGACCATGTGCGCCAGCTCCTGCTCGGTCTGCTTGCGCTGGCTGATATCGGTCAGCGACCCGGCCAGCAGGTGCTCGCCGTGCAGATCGGTGGCCGCTACGCCACGGATCATTACCCAGAGCAGGCGCCCCCAGCTGTCACGCATTTCGCACTCGACATGCAGATACGGCTGACGACCATCAAGGTGCGCCTGTACCGCCGCAAGGAACCCGCCGCGCTGCAGCTCGGGAATCAACGCCGCCCAATCGACAAGGGTACGTGGAGCACGCCCCGCGTCCAGTCCGAGCATGGCCAGCCAGCGCTCCGATAGATGCAGCCGATCGTCCTCGACATGCCACTCCCAGAGCCCGTCACTGGCACCCTGAACAGCGCGGGCGTAGCGATCCTCACTCGCCTGCAGCGCCATCTTGCCGGCACTGGAGTAGGTATCGACGGTCAGACTGAGATCAAAGAAGGCAACCTTCAGCAGACTGCCATAGAGCTGTTCGGCCAGCTTCGGCTCATCACGCCACTGCCGGTTAATGGCCCGATGCATGAAATCAAGATAGAAGTGAAAGGCCGCCAGATACCACTTGAGGTCCACGCCCAGGCGCTCATGGGTCAGCCCCACCAGCAGGCGCAGACGCACGTACTGCAGGTCATACGGGCCGCGCAGCAGTTGCCGGAAGTAGGTTTGCTGCTGCCCCTTCAGAGCGGTCAGGCGGCCGGGATGGGAAAGCAACCTGGCCGGCTCGTCAAACTGTTCCAGATGCTGGAGCAGCGCCTCGATGCATTCCGCATGCAAGTGATCGAGCGTCGGCAGGTGGGCACCCAGGCAGTCGAACCCGGTGTCATTAATCAGCAGCAGGCGCAGCCGTTGCCTCACCTCATTGGGGTTCAGCCCAAGGTGACGCTGCATATTCAGCAATTGCTGCTTCAGGTCCGGCACGTCCTTGCCCCCAAGCGCGCCCGACTTATCCTCGGGCAAAAAGAATGGTGATGCATTTGTGATCTCTGTATCACTGCATGAAAACCAAAAGCGCCCGGCAGGTCAATCCCCTGAATACGTCAATCTAGACGTCGCTGACCGGTTCGAGATGACGAACCATCAGTTGCAGGCTCTGACGCCCGCGAAATTCATTGATATCCAGCGTGTAGGCCAGCAGCACCCGACTGACGGATGCATTGGGCCAGCACTGCGGGTCAATGTTGAAGGCAATCGCATCAAGAGGCTGCGCATCGCCCGGCACGCGCAATACCAGCTTGAGGTGCCGTTCGCCGACCAGCCGTTGCTGCAGCACCTGAAACTCGCCATGAAACAGCGGTTCGGGGAAATGCTGCCCCCAGGGTCCGGCTTCGCGCAGGGAGGCGGCGATATCCATCGACAGATCACTTGCCTGCAGCTCGCCATCGGAGAGCAGCCGCCCGGTCAGATCCTCAGCCTGCAGCTGACGTCGCACTTCAGCATCAAAGGCCGCGGCAAAGGCCGGAAAATCCACCTCACGCAGTGACAATCCGGCCGCCATGGCGTGGCCACCAAACTTGCTGATCAGCTCGGGGTGACGCGCCGCGACCGCGTCCAGTGCATCACGGATGTGCAGCCCGCTGACCGAACGTGCCGAGCCCTTGACCATGCCATCGCCGGCATCGGCAAAGGCGATCACCGGGCGATGAAAGCGGTCCTTCAGGCGCGAGGCCAGAATGCCGATCACCCCCTGATGCCATTCCGGATCGAACAGACACAGCCCGAACGGCAGCGCAGTTTCGTCCAGCTGCATGCTTTCCAGGGTCTTCAGCGCCTGCTGCTGCATGTCGCGCTCGATTGCCTTGCGGTCACGGTTGAGTGCGTCCAGTTCACGGGCCATATCCAGCGCCAGCGACTCGCTATCGGTCAGCAGGCATTCGATCCCCAGACTCATGTCGTCCAGGCGACCGGCCGCGTTCAGACGCGGGCCAACAATAAAGCCGAGATCGGTCGAAACCAGCCGCTCGCGCGGGCGCCCGGCCACCTCCAGCAGCGCGAGAATCCCCGGGCGGCAGCGCCCGGCACGAATGCGCGCCAGCCCCTGATGCACCAGAATGCGGTTATTGGCATCCAGCGGCACCACATCCGCCACCGTACCAAGCGCCACCAGATCCAGCAGTTCGGCCAGGTTCGGCTCCGCTCGCCCGGTTTCGGCAAACCAGCCACTGTCACGCAGCGCCGCCCGCAGCGCCAGCATGACGTAAAAAATCACCCCGACGCCGGCCATCGCCTTACTGGCAAAGCCACAGCCAGGCTGGCTCGGATTGACGATGGCGTCGGCTGCCGGCAGCTGTTCGCCGGGCAAGTGATGATCCGTCACCACCACCTGCAACCCGGCCGCCTTGGCGGCGGCAACGCCGTCGATGCTGGAGATGCCATTGTCGACCGTCACCAGTACGTCCGGCGAGCGGGTCAGCGCTACCTCAACAATTTCCGGCGTCAGACCATAGCCGTACTCGAAGCGGTTGGGCACCAGATAGTCGACCTGCGCCGCCCCCAGCATGCGCAGCGCCAGCACGGCAACGCTGCTGGCCGTGGCGCCGTCGGCGTCGAAGTCACCCACAATCAGGATCGACTGGCGCGAACGCAGCGCCTGCTCCAGCACCGCGACCGCCCGATCAATACCAAGCAGGCCATTAAACGGCAACAGAGCCTGCAACCTCCGGTCCAGCTCTGCCTCGTTCAGCACGCCGCGGGCGGCATACAGGCGTGTAAGCAACGGCGGCAGACTGCCCAGGGCGGGCAGCGCAGGCGGTAAGGGGCGGGTTTCTATCTGCATCGGCTCAACGCTCGCCCTGCAACCATTCGATCGGCAGCTCGTGCTGCAGATCGCCATCGCTGACGTAAAGTACGCCATCGCTGATCATCACACCCCAGTCGATGCTGCGCGGCAAATCGGTAGACAGCGCCTGCAGAGGCTCCTCGGGCAGGGCCGCCACATTCAGGTTGGCCAGCGAGGCGACTGCAGACAGCTGCTTGCTGATCCATACCCGAGTATTGCCATACACCAGCACCGACACCTTCTCGGCACGGCGCGAACACCAGGTCATGCGATCGGCATCGGGTTGACCAACCTCAATCCAGTGCTCGACCCGGTCATCCAGGGTTTTCAGCCACAGCGCCGGTTCATCAACATCAGACAGACCGCGACCGAACGTCAGACGCTCGTGGTACCAGAGGGCGTAGGCCAACAGGCGAACCGCCAGCCGCTCTTCGGTCTCCGACGGGTGACGGGCAACGGTCATGCGCACGCTCTCGTACACACCCAGGTCGGTGTCGGTGATATTCAGCTGAACCTTGTAAGGGGTTGCCTGCAGGGCCATCGCAAATGTGTCCATCAGAAAAACGGGCACGCAGTGTAGCGTATTCACCCCGCCAATGCCGTGCGCAGCGCAATATGGCAAAACGCCACAAAAACTGGCCAGCGATGCTGCCGAGGGTATACTTGATGCACCCCTAAGCCACGACAGCCAACGATGCTCCTACTCCTCGTCACGCTTGCGACCATTGTCCTGCTGACCGGTGCGGCGCTCTGGCAACAGCAACGGCGCGCAACGACCTTTCGCCGGTTGCTGGAACTGTCCCCCAACGGTCTGCTGATCCTGGACCGCCGTCAGCGTGTACGCTGGCACAATCCTGCCGCCGCACTCCTGCTCGACCCCGCTGAGCAAACCGACCCGACCGGCCAACCGATAACCCGCTGGCTACCGATGCTGGATACGCTGCCGGCGCCGATGCAGCGCATGGAAACACTGCTGCGCAGGGGCGACCAGCAAACTCAGCAGGACCTGACCCGGCTGCCCGATATCGGTCGCCAGCGGATACTGCTGCTGCACCCGACGGCAGAGCAGCAAGCCGGCAGCGAGGCCATGGAGCGCTTCAAGCGCAGCCAGTACTTCGCCCGAATCGGCACCTGGGATTGGGATATCGGTACCGACCGACTGTACTGGTCGGAAGCCATCTATGGCATGTTCGGTTATCAGCCGGGAGACGTGACGCCCTCCTACAGTCTGTTCTGCGACAGCGTGCATCCCGATGACCGGGAACTGGTCAAGATCGGCGAGCAGCGCTGTATCGACACCGGCGAAAACCACGACGAGGAGTACCGGGTCATCTGGCCGGATGGCAGCGTGCACTGGGTTCGGGAAACCGGCAACGTGGTCCAGAACGAACAGGGGCAGCCGGTCAAGATGATGGGTGTCGTACGCGACATTACCGAAGAAAAGCGCTCGGTTCGGGAGCTGGAACAGCGCGCCCACCAGGACCCGCTGACCGGTCTGCCCAACCGGTTGATGCTGGAGCAGCGACTGGTTGAAGCCCTGGCCAGGGCCAGAGCCCGGCAAACGCGTCTGGCTCTCGTGTTCATCGACCTGAACCAGTTCAAGGCAATCAATGATCAACTCGGCCACGCCAGTGGCGACGAGGTGTTACTGACGGTTGCCCAGCGTCTGCGCAGCGCGGTGCGCAGCTCTGATATGGTCGCCAGACTGGGCGGGGACGAGTTTGTCGTCCTGCTTGAGGAGTTATCTCGCAGCAGCCGGGTAACTGACGAGGCCCACCAGATCAGCGAGAAACTGTTTGCCAGTCTCGCGCCGGTGATCACCCTGCAAGGGCGCGACTACCGTATTGGTGCCAGTCTGGGCGTTGCCCTGTTCCCCGATCATGCCGCCACCATGGACAAGCTGATCCATGCCGCCCACCTAGCCATGTACAGCGCCAAACGCAGCGGCAACAACCAGTACCGGCTGGGCGAGGACCTCAATACCCACGCCCACACCCTAGCGCCCTGACATCAGGTTCAGCGCCGAAGACGGCCACCCAGCGTAATCACTCCCACCAGCAGGGCACCGGCGGCCACACCGAAACCGGCATTGAGCAGGGTTGGCAGCAGCCCATCCAGCACGGTGCCGATATAGGGCAGGTCCGCCGCCCGCTCGGCGCTGTCCTCGATCCAGTGATGCACTACCGACAGGCCGTGCGTCAGGATACCCCCGCCGACCATAAACATCGCAGCCGTCCCCACGACCGATAACGTTTTCATCAGCCAGGGTGCCATATCGAGGACGCCCTGCCCGAGTCGCTGCAGCAGCGGGCTGTCCTTGCGGGTCAGCGCCAGCCCGCCGTCATCCAGTTTGACAATACCGGCAACCAGCCCGTAGACACCGATGGTCATCACCACGGCAATCCCCGCCAGTACAACCAACTGTTTGACGAAATCAGCGTCAGCTACCGTACCCAACGTGATGGCGATAATCTCGGCGGAGAGGATAAAGTCGGTGCGCACCGCGCCAGCAATCTTGGCCTTTTCCCGTTCAACCAGATCCACCTGCTCGTCCTGCAGCGCCTGCAGCGTTTGCCGGTGCTCGGCCTCGGCGTCATGCAGAAAGCGGTGCGCCAGCTTTTCTGCGCCCTCGTAACAGAGAAATGCCCCGCCCAGCATCAATAGCGGCGTGATAGCCCAGGGGGCAATCGCGCTGATCAGCAGCGCCGCCGGCACCAGAATCAGCTTATTGCGAAACGAGCCCTTGGCTACGGCCCATACCACCGGCAGCTCCCGTTCGGCCCGCACACCGGCAACCTGCTGGGCGTTAAGCGCCAGATCGTCACCCAGCACGCCCGCGGTCTTCTTGGCGGCAACCTTGGTCATGACCGAGACGTCATCCAGCACTGTTGCAATATCATCCAGTAACACAAGCAGACTGCTAGCCAATTCATCCTCCTGATCAATTCGATGCACAGCCCCGAGCACAGGCCTGAGGCGCTAAAAAAAACGGCCAGACGCCGGAGTATTGGTTCAAGTCCAACGCATGTCGGCCGATTCAGTTATACCCTGCAAGCACGCTCATCTATCCGCGCCACCAAGAGGTTGTCATGTTCGGAGCACGTCTTAAAGCAGAGCTTCAACGAAGTCAGCAACTGCTCGCAACCCAGTCGCACATCTTCAATGCAATCCGCAAGAACATCGCCTGGATCGAATTCACGCCAGAGGGCGAGATTCTCGATGCCAATGCCGCGTTCCTGAACGTTGTCGGCTATCAGCTTGAGGAAGTCCGTGGCCGCAGGCACAGCCTGTTCTGCGCACCGGAACTGGTCAACAGTAGCGAATATCGCCGCTTCTGGCAGCGCCTGGCCAGCGGCGAGAGTTTCAGTGACCGTTTTGATCGCATAGCCAAAGACGGCAAACAGGTTTGGCTGGAGGCTAGCTACATCCCGGTCATTGGCGCTAACGGCCGGGTGTCGAAGGTAGTGAAACTGGCCTTTGACATCACCCGGGAAGTACAGGCCGAACAGCAACACCAGAGTCTGCTGAATGCCATCAATCGGTCAATGGCGGTGATTGAATTCACCCAAGACGGCGAGATCGTCACCGCCAATGACAACTTTCTGCGTACCATGGGGTACCGCCTGGACGAAATCAAAGGCAAGCACCACCGCATATTCTGCAGCCCCGAGGTCGCCGGCAGCAGACAGTACGAGCAGGCCTGGCAGCGCCTGAATCGGGGTGAATTCCTCTCGGATGTCTTCCAGCGCGTTACCCGCAGCGGCCAGGTCATCTGGTTACGCGCCACCTACAACCCCCTCTACGACGCCAACGGCAGGCTCTATGGCTTCGTCAAGTTCGCCAGTGACATCACCGCTCAGATCGAGCGGCGCAACGCTGAGTCCGCCGCTGCCCAACTCGCCTTCGGGATCGCTGCAGAAACGGATGAAAGCGCGCGCACCGGCGCGGCCACTGTGCAGGAAGCAATCGTGGTGGTGCGCTCAATCGCGGGTGATCTGGACAGTGTGTCCGACCACATCAATGCGCTGAACAAACAATCGGAGCAGATCAACAGCATCGTTCAGGTCATTCGCGGCATCGCTGACCAGACCAACCTGCTGGCCCTCAACGCCGCCATCGAGGCCGCCCGCGCCGGCGAGCAGGGGCGCGGTTTCGCCGTGGTCGCCGACGAAGTGCGCAACCTCGCCGCGCGCACCGCCCAGGCCACCCTGGAGATCAACGAGGTGGTGCAGCAGAACATGGAGCTGGCCCATCGCGCGGTCGACGGCATGGCCGGCAGCCGCAGCAAGTCGGAACAGGGCGTGGTGCTGGCCAACCGGGCCGGCGAGGTGATGCTGGAGATCCGCGACGAGGCGCAGCGGGTGGTCGATGCCATCGGCCAGTTTGCAGAGGCGATCAAGCACTGAGCAGCGTTCCGCGGCCGCCGCCTTTGCCCTACACTGGCGGCCCAGCCACCGCATCCGGAGCCCGCATGAACGCCGCCAAACCCCTCGCCGGCCTCAAGGTCATCGAACTCGGCACCCTGATCGCCGGCCCTTTCGCCGCTCGAATCTGCGCCGAGTTCGGCGCCGAGGTCATCAAGGTCGAGTCGCCAAATGGCGGCGATCCATTGCGCATGTGGCGCAAGCTCTACGAGGGCACCTCACTGTGGTGGTTTGTGCAGGCCCGCAACAAGCAGTCGCTGACCCTCAACCTGAAAGATCCCGACGCCATCGACGTGCTCAAGCAACTGCTCGGCGATGCCGACATCCTGATCGAGAACTTTCGCCCCGGCACACTGGAAAAACTCGGGCTGGACTGGGATACCCTGCACGCGCTCAACCCGGGGCTGGTCATGGTACGGCTGTCCGGCTTTGGTCAGACCGGCCCGCAAAAGGACCAGCCCGGATTTGGCGCCGTTGGCGAATCCATGGGCGGGCTGCGCTATATCACCGGTTTCGAGGACCGTCCGCCGGTGCGTACCGGCATTTCCATCGGTGACTCCATCGCCGCGCTCTGGGGCGTGATTGGCGCGCTGATGGCGTTGCGGCACCGGGAGGTCAATCAGGGCAAGGGCCAGATTGTCGACGTCGCGCTCTACGAAGCCGTCTTCGCGATGATGGAAAGCATGGTGCCCGAATTCGATGTAATGGGCTTCGTGCGCGAGCGCACCGGCAACATCATGCCCGGCATCACCCCCTCCTCCATCCACACCTGCAGCGACGGCAAGGCAGTACAGATCGGCGCCAACGGCGATGCCATCTTCCAGCGTTTCATGCGCGCCATTGGCCGTGATGATCTGGCCGCCGACCCGACCCTGGCCGACAATGCCGGCCGTGACGCCAGACGCGACGAGCTGTACACGCTGATTGACCGCTGGGCCGCCAGCCTGCCACAGGAGCAGGTATTGCAGGTGCTGGAACAGGCCGAAGTCCCCGCCAGCAAGATCTATTCAGCCGCCGACATGTTCACCGACCCGCAGTACCTGGCCCGCGAAATGTTCCTCAACGCCACCCTGCCCGACGGCAAACCGTTCAAGATGCCGGGCATCGTGCCTAAACTTTCCGACACCCCCGGCAGCGCCGAATGGACCGGGCCAGCCCTGGGTGAACACACTGACAGCATTCTGCGCGAGCTTGGCTACGACGAGGCACAGATTGCCGAGCTGCGTGGGCGCGGGGCGGTCTGATTGAAGGCTCTTCGCCGGATGTCCATAAGCGCCGTGCCGTAAACACGAGGACGCAGAGCGTCCGTACAAGCGCTCCCACGCAGAGCGTGGGAGCGATCAGCAACTTGCAACGTGCTCGAATGGTGGAGTGCGCACCCTGGTTTCGT
>NZ_NBYK01000001.1:137681-192997 GCF_002197985.1 Halopseudomonas aestusnigri | reverse complement strand
CAAGGCGAAAAGCTGCTTCAGCAGCAACGCAGCGTATGAAACGGCCAACCATTAACGGCCCGCGCCAAAAGGATTGAGCGCGCAACTGCCAGCCATAAAGGCCCCGCCCTAATCAAAATCCTGCTTCTCCATCCACGGAATAATCCGCTCGAACGCCTGCTCGATCCGCTCCAGCGAGGTGGAATAGCTCAGCCGCAAGGCATTGCTGCAACTGTTGCCGAAGGTCTCGCCGGGAATGGTGCAGACTCCGGTTTCCTTCAACAGCCGCAACGCCACGTTGGTGCCGTTTACCCCTTCTGGCAGCGACGGAAACAGATAAAAAGCGCCCTCGGGCTTGTAGCCAGTCAGGTGCGGCGTCTGTTCCACCAGCTCGACCAGCCGGTCGCGACGCCGGGTGTACTCGCTCAGCATCTGCTCGATAAACGGCCCGCCGCTGCGCAGCGCCGCTACCCCGGCCCACTGGAACGGCGTATTGGCGACCGTGGTGGTGAACATGTGATAGCGCCGCAGCTTCTTGATTGCCGCCTGGCTGCCGATCAGCCAGCCGATGCGCATACCGGCCATGCTGTAGGTCTTGGAAAAACTGCTGACTACCATCACGTGATCCAGATCGCTGCAGCACGACAGCACCGACGGGTATTCTCGCCCGTCATAGATCAGGTGGTCGTACACCTCATCGCTGATGACATGGATACCACGGTAGGCCGCCTCTTCCAGAATCGCCTCCAGCGTCTCGCGCGGATACAGCGTGCCGGTCGGGTTGCTCGGCGAGTTGAGAATGATCGCGTAGGTATGCGGCTCAATGGCATCGATCACCTCCTGCGGATCAAGCTGGTGATGATTCTCGGCACGCGTTGATATCTCGGTCACCTCGCCGCCGTTCATGCGAATCAGCGGTGCATAGAGCATGAACGCCGGATCCGGCACGATAAAGTGACGGCCTGGGGCTGCAACCGCTGTCAGCGCCAGATAGAGCGCCTCGGTCGCACCGGTGGTGACCATGATGTTGTCCGACGTCAACGGCCGCTGGTAGCGTTCGCTGTAGTACTCCGCCAGCGATTCCAGCAGCTCCGGCAGGCCGGCGTCCATGGTGTAGCCAGTCTGTCCGGCGCGCAGCGCCTCGACCGACGCTTCAACCACCACATCCGGCGCCGGCAGATCCGGCTGACCGATGGACAGATGGATCACATCCTCCATGTTGGCGGCCAGATTGACCATCTTGCGAATCCCCGGAATGGGAATGGTCAGCAGCGCCGGATTCCAGATCGGGTCTTCGGATTCATACAGATCAATATCGGAGTTTCCCAGCGGCATGGCATTACTCCTTGACGGTGGTAAAGAGCGCCGGACGGCGGTCGGTCAACGGAGCGGCCTGCTGATACGCATACCCCGCGCGCAGCACCAGAGCATCATTGAAGCGCGCGCCCACCAGTTGCAAGCCAATCGGCAGCCCCTGGCTGTCAAATCCGCAGGGCACAGAGATGGCCGGCTGGCCGGTCATGTTGAACGGATAGGTAAAGGGCGTCCAGGTCGGCCAGCGGGTGCTTGGCCAGTCCTCCGGCACCTCGCGCCCGGTCTTGAAGGCGGTCAGTGGCAGGGTCGGGGTGAGCAACAGGTCGTACTTCTGATGGAAGGTCGCCATGCGCTCGCGCAACGCCATCGACTCGTTCACCGCCCCCATGTAGTCCAGCATGCTCAGGCGGGCTGCCTTTTCCGATACCTTGACCAGTTCCGGATCCATCACCTCCCGTTTCTTCGGCCCCAGGTCGCGAATGGCATTGGCCGCTCCGCCGTAAAACAGATGGCCAAAGGCAGCCAGCGGATCACTGAAACCGGGGTCAACCCGCACCACCTCGGCCCCCAGTTCGGCCAGCACGCGGGCCGCCTCGGCCACGGCTGCTTCCACCTCGGGATCAACATCCACATAGCCCAGATTGGGGCTGTAGGCGATCTTCAAACCCTTTACCCCGCTGCGCAACTCAGCCAGATAGTCGATATTGCGGCGCGGCACAGCGTGGGTATCGCGGTAATCGGGCTCGGCCAGCACATTCATCATCAGCGCACAGTCTTCAACCGTCCAGGTCATCGGCCCGGCATGGGCCAGGGTGCCAAAAGGGCTGGAGGGCCAGTGCGGCACTTCACCAAAGGAGGGTTTGAGACCGACGATGCCGCAAAAGGAGGCAGGAATCCGAATCGAGCCGCCGGCATCGGTCCCCAGCGCCATCGGCGCCATGCCCAGGGCAACCGCCACCCCGCTGCCGCCGCTGGAGCCGCCGGCGGTTTTGTCCGGATTCCAGGGGTTGTTGGTGACCCCGTCAACCGGGTTGTCGGTCACCCCTTTCCAGCCGAGCTCCGGCGTTGTGGTCTTGCCGATCGGCACATAGTTGTGGCGGGCCAGCGCCGCGGTACAGGCGCCGGTCTTGCCGAGTGTGCTTTGCGGGTCGACCGTGTGCGAGCCTTTCAGGGTCGGCCACATCGGGGTCAGAAAGACGTCCTTGACCGCCACCGGTACGCCGTCCAGCAACCCGCTGGGGCACCCTTCGACATAGCGCTGCTCCGCTGCACGTGCCAGCGCCACACTGGTCTCCCGGTCAACCAGACAGAAGCCGTTGGTGTGCCCATCAACACGCTCAATCTGATCAAGCAGACAATTGGCCACCTCGACCGGTGACAGCTGTCGATCAACAAAATGCGCACGCAGCTGGGTTGCCGTCATTGCCAGAATGTCGTTGGACATATTCGCCTCCTCAGTGCCAGAGAGCCCGGACTTCGCCTTATTGCCGGGCGCTATTTCCCCCTGTTCACGATATTGAGCAGGGGCTCATCGGCCAGCCAGCGCTGCAGGTTGGCCATGAACTGCTCGCCCAGCGCACGGCGCCAGCCGATAAAGTCGCCCGCCATGTGCGCAGACAGCATCACATTGGGCAGTTCCCACAACGGATGGCCTTCCGGCAGCGGCTCGGGGTCCACCACATCCAGCACGGCCCCCCCCAACTGGCCGGCCTGCAGGGCCGCGACCAGATCGTCGGTCACCACGATGGCACCGCGGCCGACGTTGACCAGCAGCGCATCAGCGCGCATGCGCGCTAACCGGTCGCGGTTGATCAAGCCTCGCGTGGCGTCGGTCAGCGGTGCGGTAATCACCACAATGTCAGCCTCGGGCAACGCGCCATCCAGTTGTTCACTGGCCAGTACGCGGCTGAAGTGTTCGGCGCTGCGGGCGGTCCGGGCGATACCGATCACCTCGATATCCAGCGCCGACAGCAGCCGCGCCACCTCGCTGCCAATGGACCCGGCGCCGATCACCAGCGCCCGCTGCCGGGCCACCAGCGCGGTCTCGCGATGCTGCCAGCGCTGCTGGCGTTGCAGCGCCAGGTTGCCGAGGCTGTCCTTGGCGTGCATCAGCACCGCACCCAGCACGTACTCGGCGATGCCCAGATCAAACACGCCGCGCGCGTTGGTCAGCAGTACATCGCTGTCCCACAGCGCTGGGAACATCAACGCATCAACGCCGGCACTGGTCGCATGCACCCAGCGAATGCGGTGCTCGTCCGGCCAGCAGCGCTCAAGCAGGTCGGTGCGAAAATCCGTCACTACCAGCACATCGGTCTGCGGCAAATGCGTGCGCAGATCAGACTCGCTGCTGACCGTGCGCAGTTCTACCGTGGTCGGCAGATCATCCAGCCCCGGCAGCGGCGCGTCGCCGGGCGCAACCAGTACCAGCACGCGGGTCATGCCGCCACCTGCTCTAGTGCCCGGGTGAAGCGGGCTACCGCCTCGTCAACTTCGGCACTGCTGACCGTCAGCGGCGGCAACCAGCGAACGATCTGCCCCTCGGTGCCGCAGCGCAGCAACAACAACCCCTGCTGCTCCGCCGCGCTGGTCAGCCGGGCGGCCAGATCACCTCGCGGGGTGCGGAAGTCGTCGGCGATTTCCATCCCCAGCATCAGCCCCTTGCCGCGCAGGGTGTCGATCATCGGGAAGCGTTCTTTCAGCTCGTGCAGGCGCTCATTCAGCCGCTCACCCTGGCGGACGGCGTTCTCGACCAGCTGCTCACTGTCGATCACCTCCAGCGTCGCCAGAGCGGCGGCACAGGCCACCGCATTGGCGCCATAGGTGCCGCCCTGCGAACCGGCCAGGCCTTTGCTCATCAGCGCTTCGGAAGCGGCAATGGCCGACAGCGGGAAGCCGCTGGCCAGGCCCTTGGCGGTGATCACGATATCCGGGGTGACGTCAAAGTGACTGTGGCTCCAGAACCGTCCGGTGCGGCCATAGCCGGCCTGAATCTCGTCGCAGATCAGCAAAATGCCGTGCTGCCGGCAGCGTTCGGCCAGCCCCTGCATGAACACCTTGTTGGCCGGGTAGTAACCAAATTCGCCCTGCACCGGCTCGATCAGCATGGCGGCGGTGTCGCTGGGCGCAGTGCGGGTTTTCAGAATGTGGTCCAGCTCGCGCAGGGCAAACGCGGTAGCCTCTTCCTCGGTCCAGTCATAGCGATAGGCATGCGGGAAGGGCGACACCTCCACCCCGGCCATCATCGGGTGGAAGCCGGTACGCACCTTGGTGCCGGAGGTGGTGAGGGAGGCGGCGGCCATGGTGCGGCCGTGAAAGCCACCGTCAAACACGATGATATTGGCCCGTCCGGTGGCCTGCCGCGCCAGGCGCAGGGCCGCCTCGACCGACTCGGAGCCGGAATTGGCAAAGGCCACCGAGTCGATGCTCTCAGGCATGCGCTCGGCCAGCGCATCGGTCAGTTCCAGCATCGGCCGATGCGCCACCGTGGTGTACTGGGCGTGAATCACGCGGCCGACCTGCGCCTGCGCCGCCGCCACCACGGTCGGATGGCAATGGCCGGTGCTGGTCACACCAATGCCGGAGGTAAAGTCCAGATAGCGGCGGCCGTCGGTATCAACCAGCCAGCTACCTTCGCCGTGATCGACACAGACCTGGCTGGCCTGCTTGAGTAACGGTGACAAATGGTGCATAGCCATCTCTCCTGTCCTTTCGGCGGGCCGGAGCCCGTATCTGATCGGCCAGCGACACGCAGAGCGTGTCCTGACACGCGAGCGGGATCAGTGCAGTGCGGCAATCACGCCGGCAGTCACATCCCGACAGGTTCGCTGTTGGCCTGCGGTGGTCACCAGATCCTTGGCAACCGCTTGGCGCAGCCGTTCAGCAGCCTGTGCGCAGCCCACCCAGTCCAGCATAAGCGCCGTGGTGAGCAGCATGGCAGCAGGGTTTGCGAGCCCCTGGCCGGCGATATCCGGCGCGCTGCCATGTGTGGGTTCGAACAGCGCGGGCATCGCCCGGCTGTCCGGATTGATATTGCACGACGGCGCCAGCCCCAGTCCGCCCGAGAGCACGGCGGCCAGATCCGTCAGAATGTCTCCATGCAAGTTGCTCGCCACGACCACATCGAAGGTCCACGGGCACTGCACGAACTTCATGCAGGCGGCGTCGACCAGCTCGTGGTGCACGCCTATCTCGGGGAATTCCGCGGCAACCTCGGCAAACACCTCGGTATACAGATCACCCCAATACGGCTGGGCGTTGCGCTTGGTGATCAGGCACACCTGCGCCGCCGCCCGTCCCTTATTCGCGCAGTGAAAGTCGCGACTGCCCTGCCCCCGTGCAGCCAACCGCTCACGAGCACGGGCAAAGGCATGGCGAATCAGCCGCTCGGTTGCCCGGCGGGTAAACACTTCCAGCTGGGTCGCCACCTCATCGGCGCTGCCGCGGTGCAGCCGGCCGCCCTGATTGACGTACTCGCCTTCGCTGTTTTCGCGAATCACCAGCATGTCGACCTCGGCCGCGCGTGGGTCAGCCAGATACTGCGGTGCGCCCGGTAACAAGCGCGCCGGCCGTTCGCAGGCCCACAGGTCCAGCCCCTTGCGAAACTGCAGCAGCGGTGCCAGCGAGACGCTGTCGGGCAGGCAGTAGCGTTCGGCATCGGTCAGCGGCCCCGGGTCGCCCAACGCGCCCATCAGCAGCGTGTCATAGGCTTGCACCTGGGTCAGAGCATCGGCGGGCATCATCTCGTCGTGCTGGCGGTGCCAGTCGGTCGACGGCCAGTCCAGCCAGTCCCAGGTCAGACCGAGCGGGGTCTGGCGATCAAGCGCGGCAAGCACCTCGGCCGCGGCCGCCATTACCTCCGGGCCGATGCCATCGCCGGGCATGAGGGCAATGCGCCTTGGCTCGGTCATCTGTCAGGCCCCGCCCATGCACAGGTATTTGATCTCGGTGTACTCATCCAGCCCGTGCCGCGAGCCCTCACGGCCCAGTCCACTGGCCTTGACGCCGCCAAAGGGTGCCGCCGCGTTGGACACCGCGCCTTCGTTGATGCCGATAATGCCAGCCTCCAGCGCATCGGCAACACGCCAGACGCGGTGGATGTTGGTGCTGTAGAAATAGGCAGCCAGCCCGTAGGGCGTGTCGTTGGCCAGCGCGATGGCCTGCTCCTCGGTATCGAAACGGATGACCGCAGCCAGCGGGCCGAAGGTTTCATCGGCGCAGACCTGCATGTCCGGGGTCACGCCGGTCACCAGTACCGGCTCAACGTAGTTGCCTTTGGCCTCGCCGGGTGAGGCGCCGGCAACATGCCGCGCTCCCTTGGCCAGCGCATCGTCAAAGTGTTCCTGCACCTTTTTCACCGCGGCCCGGTTGATCAACGCGGACTGGGTCACGCCTTCGTCAAAGCCGTCGCCCAGCTTGAGCTTGCCCATCGCCTCGGCGAGTTTCTCGACAAACGGGTCATGAATGCCGCTCTGCACCAGAAAACGATTGGCGCAGACGCAGGTCTGCCCGGTATTGCGGAACTTGCAGACCATTGCCCCCTCGACCGCACGGTCCAGATCGGCATCGTCAAACACGATAAAGGGCGCATTGCCACCCAACTCCAGTGACACCTTCTGGACGTGCTCGGCGCACTGCGCCATCAACTGACTACCAACACTGGTCGAGCCGGTAAAACTCAGCTTGCGCACCGTCTCGCTGCCGGTCAGCACCTCACTGATCATCGACGCCTTGCCGGTCACCACGTTAAACACGCCCGCCGGAATGCCCGCTTCCTCCGCCAGCACACCGAGCGCCAACGCGGTGAACGGTGTGGCACTGGCCGGTTTGACGATCATCGGGCAGCCCGCTGCCAGCGCGGCACCGGCCTTACGGGTAATCATTGCCGCCGGGAAGTTCCAGGGTGTGATGGCCGCCGTCACCCCAATCGGCTGACGGGTCACGACAATATGCTGCCCGGGCTTGGCACCGGGGATGGTCTCACCGTAAACCCGGCGCGCCTCCTCGGCGAACCAGCGAATAAACGACGCCGCATAATCAACCTCCCCACGCGCCTCCACCAGCGGTTTGCCCTGCTCCAGTGTCATCAGGCTGGCAATGTCCTCGCGGTGCTTGAGCATCAGCTCGTACCAGCGCATCAGCAGGTCAGCACGCTCCAGCGCGGTAGTCTTGCGCCACTCGGCAAAGGCCTGGTCGGCCTGGGCGATACACTCGGTGAGCTGCGCCTCGCTCAGGCTGGGTACGTTGCCAATAATGTCGCCACTGGCCGGATTATCCACCTCAATCGTCGCGCCATCACTGGCATCAATCCATTGGCCGCCGACCAGACATTGCTGGCGATACAGACGGGATTCGGTGAGACGGGACAGAGCAGACATGTGGCCTCCTGTAGGGATTCCGCAAAATATGAAGCCAAGCGCAGAGGCGCTTGGCTGAGTGAATAAAACCGATACGCAGCAGGCTGCGCAGAAGCACCGTCAAAGCCATATTGAAGGCTTGCCGGCAGGAACGTGTTTCCTCACAGGGTAGGAAGGATTGACGCGAGAATCAAACTTCCGGCAGTTGAGGAACCGTGATTACGCCGGGCAGTCTAGAGTGAGTTGCAGGGTGTCTTTTCCGCACTCTGCCTGACCCCCAACCTGACCCCCCCAACCCGAGGAGGCAACACATGCAACGGATACTCCCCACGCTCGCCGGTTTGCTGCTCGCCAGTGCCGCCACTGTGACCATGGCCGAGACTGCCGCGCCGGAGGGTGCCAGCGTCTACTTCATTACGCCGACTGATGGCGCAACCGTCAGTTCACCGGTTACAGTGCAATTCGGGCTCGATGGCATGGGCGTTGCCCCTGCTGGCGTCGAGCGCGCAGCGACCGGCCACCACCACCTGCTGATCGATACAGACCAATTGCCCGCCGCTGGACAACCCATTCCAGCCGACGAGCATCATCGTCACTTTGGCGGCGGCCAGACCCAGACCAGCCTCGACCTGCCCCCGGGCAAGCACACCCTGCAACTGGTGGTCGGTGACCACAATCACGTTCCCTTATCGCCCTCTGTTGCCTCCGAGCGAATCACCATCACCGTCGAGTAATCTTTCCGCCCACCCGCCCTGACTGCCAAATCGGCGAGGGCGGGCACAGCAGCGGAACTGCAGCGCCCGTTCGCGGACCAACCTTTCAGATACCCATTGCAAGGAATCCGCACCATGCTTCGAGGGACGATTCTGATCAGTGCCGCAAGCTGCCTCTGTGTTCCGCTCAATCTGCCAGCTGCTGACTTCAGCTTTGAACAGGTCATCACCCAGGCGCGCGAGCGAGCCGCAAACGCCTACCAGCCGCCCAAAGAGGTACCCCGTTTTCTGCAGGAGCTCAGTTTCGATGACTACCAGGGTATCCGCTTCAAGCCGGAAAACAGCCTCTGGCACGATAGCGACTCCGCATTTCGGGTAATGCCGGTGCCCACCGGCCTGTTTTACCGCCGCCCGGTACAGATGCATATCGTTGATGAGCAGGGCACCGAGCCGCTGACCTTTGCCAAAAGCCAGTTCACTTACCCCAACACCGAAGTGGAACGGCTGGTGCCGGCTGACCTCGGTTATGCTGGATTCAAGCTGACCTTCCCGCTCAAGGGTGAAGACCAGCAGAACCAGTTTCTGGTGTTTGCTGGCGCCAGCTACTTTCGCGCGGTAGGGCGCGACAACAACTTCGGCATCTCCGGCCGTGGCCTGGCCATCGATACCGGCATGCCCGGCGGCGAGGAGTTTCCGGACTTTGTCGAATTCTGGCTTGAGCGCCCTGCGCCCGACGCCACCAGCATGACATTCTATGGTTTGCTCGACAGCCCGAGCATGAGCGGGGCCTATCGCTTTGTCGTCACGCCCGGCGAAACCACCGCGCTGGCGGTCGAGTCCGTGCTGTTTCCGCGCAAGGACGTTGAACTACTCGGCATCGCGCCGCTCACCAGCATGTTCTATTACGGCGAAAACAGTATCCGCCCACGGGGTGAATGGCGGCCGGAAGTGCACGACTCGGATGGTCTGCTGATCCATGACGGCGGCACCGGGGAATGGTTCTGGCGGCCGCTGCGCAACCCGAGCACCCTGCGCATGGACTATTTCAGCGTGCAGAACCTGCGCGGCTTTGGCCTGTTGCAGCGCGATACCGACTTTCGCAGCTACCAGGACCCGGAAGCCATCTACGACGGTCGCCCCAGCAGTTGGGTCGAAACTGACGGCAACTGGGGGTCGGGCAAGGTCGTACTGGTCCAGATCCCCACCGCAAATGAAACCAACGACAATATCGTTGCCTTCTGGCAGCCCAGCGATCCGGTTCAGCATGGCAAGCCAATTCAGCGACGCTATCGTGTGTTGTTCGGCGATCAGACGATTGCCGCCAGCCCGCTGGGTAGTGCGCAAGAAACCTTCGTTGGCGACGGTACGCGCGTCGGTGGCGGCAATCAGGAAGGTGCGCTGCGGCTGATTGTCGACTTTGCCGGCGGCCCGCTCGACGCGCTGGACGAAAACGCCGCCGTGCTGGGGGAAGTGCAGATGCAGCACGACGGCGAACTGCTGGAGCAATTCGTTCAGTATCTTCCCGCCCTCAAGCGCTGGCGACTGTCCATGCTGGTGCGCCCGGCGGCTGACCAGTCTCTGGCGCTGCGTGCCTATCTGCACAGCGCCGAACATACCCTGAGCGAAACCTGGCAATACGAAATTCCCGCCGGCAACGATATGACCACAGCGGAATAAGCAATGAACGCGCACGATAGCCAAATTATCCTGCAGCGTATTCTTGCCTACTGGCAGTGGTCCGGACTGCCACTGGACCGGGACAGCGAGCTGAGAGCGCTGGCCATAACCCGTCAGGCGTTGCAGCAACACCAGCTACCCGCCCTGGAGGTCGCGCTGCAAGCCACTCGCGCCGCCCTGCCAGCAGACGCCGCAACGCCCTTGGCAAATCCTCCCCTACGCCGGGGCAGCCTGCGCTACGGAGCCTACTGATGAACAGCCAGCTCCCGGAGCTGCTGCCAGACGCCGCCAGCGCGCACGACAACTGGCGCGTCAGCGCGCGATGCCGACGGCTCCTGCTGCTGATGCTGGTATTGGGGCAAACCCTGGCCGCCACCTGGCTGCTGCTCGCAGTGCTGCCCTATCACGGGCGAACATGGGTAGAGGCGGGCATCGCCGTCCTCTTCGCCCTACTGTTCACCTGGCTGTCACTTGGCTTCTGGATTGCCCTGTTCGGGTTTGTGCTGCGTCGCTGCGGCGGTGATCAGCGCAGCTTGCTGCATCGCCAGAGTGCCGCCGCCCTCGCCACCACGCCACTCGATCGCACCGCGGTGGTGATGCCGATCTATCACGAGCCGGTAGCGCGCAGTTTGCTCGGGCTCAAGGCAATCTATCGGAGCCTGGAAGCCAGCGGCACGCTGCAACACTTTGATTTCTACATCCTGTCCGACAGCCGCGACGCCGATATCTGGCTGAAGGAACAGACGGCATGGCAAGCCCTGCGCACCGAACTGAGTAGCGAATCCGCAACCCAGCCGCGCCTGTTCTACCGTCGTCGCCGTCTCAATCTGAAACATAAGAGCGGCAACATCGCCGATTTTCTGCGCCGATGGGGACACGAATACCGATATATGCTGGTGCTGGATGCTGACAGTCTGATGGGCGGCGAGACCATCGTGCAAATGGTGCGACTGATGCAGCGCCATCCCCGGGTCGGCATCCTGCAGTCGAGCCCGCGTCTGCTCAACGCGCAATCGCTGTTTGCCCGCATCCAGCAGTTTGCCAATCAGTTGTATGGCCCGCTGTTCACAACCGGGCTGGCGGCGGTACAGTTGGGCGAGGCAGCCTTCTGGGGACACAACGCGATAGTGCGCATCGCTCCCTTTATGCAGCACTGTGGACTACGCCGTCTGCCGGGCCGGGGTCTGTTCAAGGGAGCGATACTCAGTCATGACTTCGTTGAAGCCGCCTACATGGGACGCGCAGGACAGGAGGTCTGGCTGGAACCGGAACTGCATGCCAGCTACGAAGAATCGCCGCCAACGCTGAGCGATGAACTCACCCGCGACCGCCGCTGGGCCAAGGGTAACCTGCAGCATCTCTGGCTGATGCTGTTCGGTCGACGGCTAAAGCTGGCTCACAGGCTGGCCTTTCTCAATGGCATCATGGGTTATCTGGCTTCGCCGCTGTGGTTCGGATTTCTGCTCCTGACCACCGTCGAGGTAGCACGTCTGGTGCTCTGGCCCATCAACTACTTCCCGCAACCCAACCAGCTGTTCCCGCTTTGGCCGGAATGGCACCCCTCACGGGCGCTGACACTGATTGGCATTACCCTGACATTGCTGTTTGTTCCCAAGCTGCTGGCATTGGCCGATGTGCTGATCAGCGGCCAGCGTCGACGCTACGGCGGTGCCCTGCGTCTGAGTCTGAGCGTATTGATCGAATCACTGGCCTCGGCGCTGCTGGCCCCCATCCGCATGCTATCCCACAGTCGCTACGTAATTGAGGCCCTGTTCAACATCAACCTGCGCTGGGCCGGGCAGAACCGCAGCGGCGAGACCAGTTGGCTGGCCGCCATCGTTGATCAGGGTATTGGCAGCCTGTTGGCACTGGGCTGGGCCGCCTTCGCCTTATGGCTGCAACCGATGTTCTTCCTCTGGTCGCTGCCGGTAGCCATTCCTCTGGTGCTGGCTGCTCCCCTGTTTGTCCTGTTCAGCCGCATCGGCATAGGCGGATGGCTGCGTGAGCACAGCCTGCTGCTGAGCCCTGACGAACAGCAGGGCAATGCCCTATCGGATGCTCTGAATCAACCATCGAGCCTGCCGGTGCTGTGTGAGCGCGATGCCTTTGTCGAAGCGGTTATCCATCCGGCTACCAACCGCCTGCAGGCTGGCCTGGCCCACGCACCAAGAGCACGACGACAGCAACAGGAATTGCAACTGCTGCGCCAACGCTGCCTTGAACTCGGGCCGGATCAGCTGGAACGGGCGCATAAGCAACTGCTGGCAGAGGACGCTGACGCCCTGCGCTGGCTACATCAGCAAGTCTGGCTAAGCCCCCCCGACAGCCCCTGGGGCAGATGCCTGGCCGCACGTATCGCCGATGGAGATGACCGCCACGATGGCGTCCAGGCGGCTTCCCACAGCTGATCGGAGAAATACCCCGATTCAGGTACTTGCCATAAAAGCAGATGGCGATATGCTTCTAATCAGCCAGCCATGCACTGGCGACCCGTTCGGACAAGCTGCCCCGATCTACCACTGTTGCGGTAGGCCGAGTCGCCGCGAGGCCGTTGCCGTATCTTTTTTCGGTTTGACCGACCAGCTTTTGCGCCTGCCACAAAGGCGCATTCAGGGAGAGAGAAATGATCAAGAAAGCCTTGGCACTGTTTGCCGTTCTGTTTTTGTTCAGTGGTCACGCGGCCGCTGGCTTTGACGGCTACGTAGAGGTAACCAACAACACCGGCTATGACATCTACTATCTGTATGTCAGCCATGCCAAGTCCGACTCATGGGAAGAGGATGTGCTGGATGACGACATTCTGCCCAATGGGCATACCGTGCGCGTCAACCTGCGTAACGCCAAATCATCAATCTTTGACATCCGTGCCAAGGATGAAGACGGTGACACCTACACCATCTGGGATCTGGACGTCGCCCGTCACGACGTCGTATTCACTCTGGATGATATGGACTGATGTCCCGCTGCGGGGGCTTGCCGCCCCCGCAGTCTCCTGCCTCAGCCCGTCTTCTGGACAGCGCGGCGCACCACCCAGAGCTGATACACCAGCGCCAGTACCACAGCCATCCCCGCCGGCACCAGCAACGCCCTGAACTGCCACTGGCCAAAACCGAGCGCGCCGACCGTCCCGCCCAGAATAAAGCCGCCAATCAACAGCAGAAACAGCGTTGCCTTGCGCCGATCCATCGGCACCCCACGCAGACGCGCGCCCAGCATGACGCCCAGATCAGTGAAGATGCCTGAAACGTGGGTGGTGCGAATGATGGCACCGCTGTAGGTGGTAACCATCGCGTTCTGCAGCCCGCAGGCGGCCGAGGCCAGATAGTGTCCGGCCAGACTGTTGCCCTGCAGAGCGAACATCGCCAGCACCAGCAACAGCGCTTCCACCAGCAGCGCAACGCCGTAGCGACGGCCATGCTCCAGCGCACTGCTGCCGATAAACAACCCGCTGAACGCCGCCCCCAACACAAAACTGAGCAACACCAGCAACAGATGCAGCACTTCGGCAGACTGCAGGTGGGTCAGACCAACCCCGAGCAGCGTCGAGGTGCCGGTCAGGTGCGACACCGCCTGATGGCTGAAGCCCAGCAGGCCGACCGCGTTGACCACGCCGGCCATCAACGCAAGGGTAAAGGCACCCGCCTCAATCCAGGATGGCAATCTGGAAATCACGCTCCCCCTCCTCCGGCAAAAAGCCCATCATACGCCCGATAGGCCCTGTTGGCCCGGCAGCGCTTCAGTTCGTCAGCAGAGGACACCGCAAGCGTGGATATCCGTCGCCAACTGCGAGTAGAATCGCTGTTTTTCGAAATTTCGACAGGACACTCGCACATGGGTCGCGCTTATCAGAACCGCAAGGAATCCATGGCCAAAACGGCCGACGCCAAAACCAAGCTGTACAGCAAGTACGCACGGGAGATCTACGTTACCGCCAAGTCCGGCGGCGTCGACCCCGATGGTAACCTGGCGCTGCGTGGTCTGATTGATCGCGCCAAGAAGGACCAGGTCCCCGGCCACGTTATCGACAAGGCCATCGACAAGGCCAAGGGCGGCGGTGGCGAAGACTTCTCCAAGGCCCGCTATGAAGGCTTCGGCCCCGGTAACTGCATGGTGATCGTCGATTGCCTGACCGACAACCCGAACCGCACCTTCGCCGACGTGCGCAACTGCTTCACCAAGACCAAGAGCAAGATCGGCACCGAAGGCAGCGTCAGCCACATGTTCGATCACTGCGCGATCCTGGCGTTCAAGGGCGAAGATGAGGAAGGCACGCTGGAAGCGCTGATGATGGCCGACGTTGACGTCACCGACATCGAGAACGAGGATGGCGTCATCACCGTATTCGCCCCGCATACCGAATACTTCAAAGCCAAACAGGCGCTGATCGATACCTTCGGTGAGCTCGACTTCGAGGCCGACCTGATCCAGTTCGTACCGCAGACCACCACCGAAATCAGCGGCGATGATATCGCGCTGTTCGAGAAGTTCACCGACATGCTGAATGATCTCGATGACGTGCAGAACATCTACCACAACGCCGAGTTCTGACCCCGCTGCGGGCGCCTGCGGGCGCCCGTCAGTTGCCTCCGCTGCGCAGCAGGGCTGCCGCCACAAAGGCCGCCACTACCAGCAGCGTCACCACCCCGCTCACCAGCGACGACACCCGCTTGCCTGTGCCCTTGCGCTGATCGGCAAACGCCTGCTCCACCTGCTGCAGACTCGGCTGCTTGCCCCCTTCCAGAACCAGTACCTCACGAGCGCCGGCGCCCAGCGCCAGTTCACGCAACACCCGCAACTCGACCTCGGTCAGGCCGCCCTCCAGGCAGTCGCGCTGCTGCATCACCAAGCGCGGCGCGGCTGGAAACAACCGGTTGCCTGCGGCCTTGCGCAGTAACCACTGCAGGTACTTTTCCGCCAGTGCGAAGTCGCCAATCAGCACCCGTGGATGGTCAGTGACGCTGACCCGACGCATGCCCTCTTCGAGCGCCATGCTCAGCGCCTCGTGGCCCGCCGCGACAAGCACCACCTTGCCAGCCTGATCACCCAGCACCACCATCGGCGGCTCACTGATCACCTCGCCGGAGTGCAGATCACGCAGGTCGAAGCGGTCACGCCACAATTGCAGCAGATACAATCGATCCCCCAACAGTCGACGCAGGCTCATGCACGAACCTCCCGCGGATGGCCCGGATAGAACTTGAGCGCATCGGGTCGGCGCAAACGCTGAAACGCGGCGACCTCCCAGGGCCGAATCGCCATAATCATGCTGACGCCAAAGCGCTGCTCCAGCGGCAGCACCAGGTCTTCCTGATGGCTGTGCCGAAACGCCTGGGCCAGACGCTGCAGCTTCTGGTGCATCTGCTCGGTGGATTGTGGCGAGAGCATCCCGCTGAGGAACAACCGCAGCTCGCCCGGGCGATTGAAGTGACACTGGAAGAAATCGCTCTGCACCTGCTGCTCGAAGAAGCGCTGAATCGGCCCGCCCTGCTGCCAGCGAAAATCATGACTGATCAGCGGCTTGATACGGTTGCCCGGCAGCAGTTCAATCAGCCCCATCCGATCCAGCCGCGCCAGGCGGCCCACCGCTTCCACCTCACTGAGCTGATAGGTATCGAGCATCTGCGCCAGACTCCAGCGATTCAGCGCGCAGATCGCCACCAGCAGGAGGCGGTCATCGCCCACCAGTTCCTGCTCCTGCTCGGCAGTCAGCGCATCAATGCGCTGGGCCTGATCCAGCCTGCGGACCAGATCGGTAATCTCCAGCCCCAGCAGCGCACAGATCTGATCCAGCCGCTGCAGCGAAAACTGCCGCTCGGAGAACAGCCGCTTGACGCTCGCCTCCGACAACTCAAGCGCCTCGGCAACCTGCTGATAGGTGATTCCACGCTCTTTCAGCGCACCTTTCAATGCCGCGACAATCGCTGCGGTCTGCGCCATATGACAATACCTTTACAAACAATCAATGCGGTGAAGGCGGTTAAAGCCACCAGGAAGTATCGCCATGTAATACCTTAAGCGCCCCTCTGCGCAACCTTTTCGGTCGCGCTGGCATCGCCGAGTGCACCCGTGCACAGTCCGCTCCAGACGCAGCCAAACCCCCTGCGCACCCCACGTTCTGGAGGCAACACCATGGATACCGAGATCAACAGTAACTCCTCAGGCTGGATTTTCTTCGTCAAGGCGTCGTTCGCGATTGCCCTGCTGGCAACCGGCGCGGGCGTGGTATTCGCCCCCACCGACCTGCTGGTCAAGGGCTACATGTCGGTCTGTGCGCTGTTTCTGGTCAGCACCACCATCACCCTGTCGAAAACCATGCGGGATGAACACGAAGGCAAGCGCATTCACAACCGCCTGTCCGAAGCCCGCGCCCAACAACTGCTGAAAGAATATACGGAGTAACCGTCATGACACTCTGGAGAAAAGTAGGCACCCTGTTCCGCGCCAGCGCCCATGAACCGCTTGAACAGCTGGTCGACGCCAACGCCCTGCGCATCATGGAGCAGGAACTGCGCGACACCGAGCACGCCATGCTGCTGGCCAAGCGCGAGCTGGCCGGGCTGATGGCGACCATCAAGCAGCTGCAGCGCAGCAACGAGCAGCTCAGCACCGACCTGGCCCAGCGCGAAGAACAGGCGCGGCAGGCACTGGAGCGAGATGAAGCCGGTCTGGCCTACGAGCTGGCCGAGTGGATCGCCGCGCAGGAGAACCAGTTGCAGCAACAGCGCCAGCAGGCCGAGCAGCTGCAGCGGCAGGAAACCAGCCTGCGCGAACAACTGCGCCGCGCGGCGCAGATGCACCAGCAGTATCGCCGCGAACTGCAGCTGGCACGGGCCAACCGCAGCGCCGAGCGCCTGCTGGGCAATCTCGGTCAGCAGACCCGTGGCCTGCAGGCCCACATGGGCGATCTGGCCAGTTCTCTGGAGCGCATTCGTCAACGTCAGGACAACGCCAGCGATGTCGGCGCCGCCCTCCAGCAATTGCAGGACGAGGACGACGGCAGTGCACTCGACCAGCGGCTGCAGCGCGCAGGCATTGCCACCGGCAAGACCGACGCCAACAGCGTTCTCGCCAGACTGCGGGGCAACGCCAGTTCCAGCGAATAGGCAACGCCATCAGGAAGGGCGACACCGGTCGCCCTTCCATAACTTTTTTATTTCTTAACCAACAATAAAGAATATTTAATCTATTCTTCAGCGGATGCCACAGTGGGTTCTCACCCAATCGGAGCCATCCCATGAAGCGCTTTGCCCCTCTCGCAGCCCCCCTTCTTCTCGCTTGCAGCAGCCTGCTGTTTGCCGCCCCGGCTGTCGAACACCTGCGCCTTTCTGTGATACCCACCGCCGTGTCCAGCGGCGCCGCCGAGGCGATGGTGGTCAGTGGCGGACGCTGGACCACCGAGCGCCATCTGGTGCATGCCGCGGTGCTGATCGAACACCCCAAAGGCCGCTTTCTGTTCGACACCGGGCTGGGCCGCCAGACCGCCGAGGCCTTTGCCCGCAACAACTGGATCAACCGCACGCTGCTGGCCTACGAGCAGCTGAACCCGGCGCGCGACCAGCTGGAAGCGGCCGGCTACAGCGCCAACGATATCGACTTCATTTTGCCCAGCCACCTGCACTGGGATCACCTCGGCGGGCTGCCGGACTTCCCCGGCATTCCAGTCAAAGTGCTGCCCGGCGCACTGGAGGAAGCCCGCGACCATGGCGAGCCGCCAGCCTTTTTGGCCGAGCAACTGGAAGGCGAACGCGAGTGGCAACAGATCGAACTCAGCGACACGCCCTATCAGGGCTTTGAACGCAGCCTCGACCTGTTTGGCGACGGTCAGCTGATTCTGGTGGATCTGAGCGGCCATACCGCTGGCCAGGCCGGGCTGTTCGTCAATCTGCCCTCCGGCAAGCGCCTGTTTCTGATCGGCGATACCAGCTGGACCGAACGAGGCGTTGAACAGAACAAGCCACGGCCGATATTCGTGCAATGGCTATCCCACGTCGATAGCGACCGCGAACGCAACAGCCAGCAGCTCAAGCGCGTGCATGAGCTGCATCTACGCGATCCGGAGCTGCTGATCATTCCCGCCCACGACGAGTTCGTCGCAGCCGGGCTGGCCCGCTTTCCAGCCTTCGAGGAATAACGATGGATCTGCGCAGTCTGCGCTACTTCTGCGCCGCTGCCGAAGCTGGCAGCCTGACCGCGGCGGCCGAGCGCTGCCATGTCGCCCAGCCTTCCATCTCCAACGCTGTCGCCCAGCTGGAACAGGAGTTTGCCCTGCGGCTGTTCAGCCGCAGCAAGAGAGGCGTGACGCTCACGCCCGAGGGTGAGGCCTTCTATCAGGAGGCCGCGCGCCTGCTTGGCAGCGCCGGCGAAATGGAGCAACGCTTCAAGCGCGTCGAGCGCCCCACCCTGTCGGTCGGCATCAACGCCAGCCTGGCCAGTCGCGACAGCGGCTACCTGCTGCAGCTGACCGCCGGCAGGCTCACGGACTATCGCCTGCAGGTACGCAGCCAGCCTGCTCAAAGTGCAGACCTCTGGCTGCTGAGTGAACGGCAGGTGCCAGCCGGCTATCACTTTTTTGCGCTGCTGGAACAGGAGTACCGGCTGCTGCTGCCCCGTGGCTGGTCCCTCAATCAGCCTCTTGAGCTGGAACAGGCTACCCAATACCCATGGATCGACCGGCTCGACTGCGAACTGCGCAGCGCCTTCCTGGAGCGCCTGCCCGAGTTGGCCGACCACGCCAGCCTGCAGGTGGATACCGAAGACCTGGCCCTGAGCCTGGTGCAGCACCGCCAGGGGGCAACCGTTATGGCGGTCAGCGACGACATCGACCTGCTGAGCCCGGCCATCGACAGCCACTCCCTGCGCGGACTGGTACCCGAGACGCTGCGTCATCGCCAGCTGGGGCTGGCCTGTCGGGCTGAACTGGCAGACAGCATCATTGCCGCTTTCGGCTAGCCCCCTCTTTTCGCCCCTGCGCCGCTGGCCTACACTCGACTGATGGCCCTGACACCCGATGCTGACCCGCTCTATCAAGCCGCCCGCAACCGCGTGCGTGCCGCCCTGCTGCCAATCGTCAACGGAGCTGCACCGGATGCCGACGCAGTTCACCAGTTACGCGTCTGCTGCAAGCGCTTGAGGGCGCTGCTGCAACTGTACCGTCCATATGCAGGGCACCAACGGTTGCGCCAGTTGGACCAGCAGCTCAGACAGATCGCCAAAACGCTGGCCGGCAGCCGCGATCTGCACGTACAGCAGCAACTGATCAAACAACTTGCCAGCACGCTGGACACACCGCTGAGCCCCGCACTCAACAGCCGGCTGCTGCAGGCATCACATGCCCGTGCGCCGAGCAGCACCGACAGCGAGCATCTGATCGCTGCCTTCGCCGCCGTTCTGGCCGACTGGCCCCATTCGGCCACTGGCGCAGCCGACCATTGGCAGATTGGCCTGCAGCGCACCATCAAACGCGCGCGTAAACTTGCTCGCAGCGCCTGCAACAGTGATCAGGATGCGCTTTATCACCGCTGTCGCAAATGGATCAAATACGCGCTGTATCAGCGCGAACAACTGCACGATGCGCGCCTGCCGGCCGATCGCCAGATGACACTGCTGACGCGCCTGGGTGAGCGACTGGGCGAGCTGCAGGATCTCTGCAATCTGGAAGCACAGCTCCAGCGCTCCCCCGCCTCGACAGACAGAGATGCGCTGGCCGCTCGACTGGAACAGCGCAAGCATCACTGCAAACGCCGTATTATCCGGCTGTTTATACGGACATTCGGTCGCGGCGGATTCCGCTGCTGATCCGGTAAGCTGTTATCCAAGGAGACCCTGATGGATTGGCGAGGCAGACGGCGAAGCAGCAATATTGAAGACCGCAGAGGCGACAGCATCTCCAGCGCCGGTGCCGGCGGCGCGCTGCTGCTGCGCTTGATTCCCATGCTGATCGGCACCCGCGGCGGCCGCTGGATTCTCGCCATTGGCGCAGTCGCCATCATCGGCGGCAAGATGCTCGGTATCGACCTGCTGCCCCTGCTGCTCGGTGGCGGCCAGCCGGTGACGCAACAGGGCCAGCAACCGCTCTCCCCCGCCGAGCAGGAGCTGACCGAATTCGTCAGCGTGGTGCTGGCCGACACCGAGACCACCTGGCATCAGGTTTTCCAGCGCATCGGCCGGCAGTATCAGGAGCCTAAACTGGTGCTGTTTTCCAACCGCGTGCAGTCCGCCTGCGGCAGCGCCAGTTCGGCTGTTGGCCCGTTTTACTGCCCGGGCGATCAGCAGGTCTATCTGGATCTGGCGTTCTTCAACGACATGAAACAGCAGCTCGGCGCCCCCGGCGACTTCGCTCAGGCCTACGTCATCGCCCATGAAGTGGGCCACCACGTGCAAACCCTGCTGGGCATCAGCCAGAAGGTGCGTCAGGCAGGCGCCGGCCGCAGCCAGGCCGAGGTAAATGCGCTGTCAGTCCGTCAGGAGCTGCAGGCCGATTGCTTTGCCGGCCTCTGGGGCCACGCCGCCAACCGCGAACGCCAGCTGCTCGATCCTGATGATCTGGATGAAGCCCTGACCGCCGCCAGCGCCATCGGCGATGACCGCCTGCAGCGTCAGGCGGGCCAGGATGTGGTGCCGGACAGCTTCACCCACGGCACCTCGGCGCAGCGGATGAAATGGTTCAAGCGCGGCTTCGACAGCGGCGACATCACCGCCTGCGATACCTTCGCCGGGCCGATCTGAGCCCGGTTGCGACTGCACCGAGTCGCGCATGGCCGCCCGGCCGGCCAGCACCCTGCAATCCGACCGGTACAGACGACAACCCTGCGCCTGGCTTCCAATCGATCGGAGTCACACAAAGACACAAGACCCGCCGCCATTCCGGATGTACAATCGCCACCCCGCAGGAGAGAGGGCTCAGCCCCGCCGAAGGCGCAAACTCCCATAAACGCTCAGGCACAGGCACTGTGGACACGATTAACGCCGTCTGGAGAGAGGCTGCATGGCAGCCCACCGAAGGGGCAAGCAGGGCATGACCCTGTAAACTCTCAGGTATCAAGGACAGGGGGAGAGGCTACGCAAACGCAGGAGAACTGTGTGCTGACCTCTGTCTATATCATCGCCATCACCGCCGAAGCCATGTCCGGAGCACTTGCCGCGGGCAGACGCAACATGGACTTTTTCGGTGTCGCCGTTATCGCCTTTTTAACCGCTCTGGGTGGTGGTACCGTCCGGGACATTCTGCTCGGCAACTTTCCGATCACCTGGACCCAGCATCCCCTTTACATCTACATCACCATCACCGGTGGCCTGGCAACCATAGTGCTGGCGCGCTTTATGCGTCACCTCCACCAGCTTTTTCTGGTGCTCGACGCCATCGGCCTGGTCGCCTTCACCGTCATTGGCTGCAATGTCGCGCTGAGACTGGGCTACGACACAGTGGTGGTGGTTATGGCCGGCATCATCACCGGTATCTTCGGCGGCATTATCCGCGACATCATGTGCAATAGAATGCCTCAGGTGTTGCGCCATGAACTCTACGCCAGCGTCTCGCTGGTCGTCGCTCTGCTCTATCTCGCCCTACGACATCAGGGTGCCAGCGAAAGCGTCAACTTGCTGGCTGCTTTCAGCGTGGGCCTGTTGCTGAGAATGGCAGCGATTCGCTGGAAATTGTCGCTGCCGGTGTTCAGCTACGCCAAATCCCAGTGGGACTGATGAGCGAAATCGCCAGCAAGGGCCTCACTGGCTGCGATGCCTGTCGGGCCGACCTGATCGTCGTCAGGGCCGTGCTGGTCGCGAACCGAACCAGCGCGACCAGCGGGCGTTAACCCAGAGCGATAGCCCGATCACCGCGGAGCCCGCTGCAAGTCGCAGCAGGTCGGCATCGTGATTCCAGATCAGCAGATTGACCAGCAAACCTGCCGGCACCAGCGCATTATTCATGATGCCCAGGGTGCCGGCGTCTACCTGAGCTGCACCCCGGTTCCAGAACAGAAAGCCAAGTCCGGAAGCGACCAGTCCCAGCCAGGCCAGCACCGACCACTGCAGCGCGGTGTGCGGCAGGCGCTCAGGGTTGCCGAGCAGCAGCCAGGCCGGCAGCATGACCATCAGCGCGCCAATAAAGAACAGGCCAAAACCGCGCCACTGCTGAGTTGAGGTCAGCTCATAACGACGCACCAGATGGGCATAGCCTACCTGCCCGGCGGCGAAGGTAAAGTTGGCCAGTTGCAGAATCAAAAAGCCGCGGATAAAGCTGTCGCTGAGCCCGTCGTAGCGCATGATCCCGGCACCAAGCACCGCAACCGCGGCGGCGACCAGAGGCCCCAGACTGAAACGCCGGTTCAGCAGATCATCAATCAGCGCCACGTGCAGTGGCGTAAAAATGGTGAATAGCAGCACCTCGGGCACCGAGATGTACTCGAAGGACTGATACAGGCAAATGTAGGTGACACCGAACTGCAGGGCGCCAACCAGCAGCAGCCCCGGCACCACCGGGCGCGGCAACAATCGAATACGCAGCAGCGGGAGAAACAGCAGCCCGGCCAGCATGGCCCGCGTCAGCACGGCAAAATAGCTGTCGACCTGCCCGGCCAGATACTCGCCGATGAGGCTGAAGGAAACCGCCCATAACAGGGTTACCGCAACAAGATAAGGCATCGCCGCTCCACACAGGCCAGATGGGCGGGGAGTATAGCGGTTTCAGGTCAACAGCTGCTGCCTCACACGCCTGCTCAGCACCCCATGCAGCATCACCGGCAACAGGGTCAGGGTAACCAGGGTGGCACCGAGTATGCCCGCCATGACAATCACACCGACACCACGATAGAGCTCGGTACCGGCGCCAGGCAGAAATACCAGCGGCGCAATCCCGCACAGGGTGGTCAAGGTTGAAATGGCAATTGGTCGCAGGCGCGCCTCAACCGCCTCACGAACGGCCTCGACCGGCGTCATGCCCTGATGATCAAGATTATCGATGGCGCGATCCACAATCAGGATCGGATTGTTCACTACCGTACCCATCAGAATCAGAAAGCCCAGCATGGTGATCATGTCCAGCGGCTGACTGAAGCCACCCAGCCCCGCTGCTGCCAATGCGGAACCGGCCAAATTCAGCAGCGCCAGCCCGGCCAGCCCGCCAGCCATGCCCAGCGGAATGCTGACCATGATCAATAACGGGTAACCCCAATGGCGGAAGATCGCCACCAGCAGCAGGAAGACAATCAACAACGCCGCCAGGTAGTTGCTGCCCAGCGACTCGCGGGTGGCATCCAGCTGGTCGGCGGCACCGGAGATCGACAGGCTAACCCCCAACGGTACCTGCCCTTGGGCTCGCAGATACTCGACCAGCTCGGTACGCACCTGCTCGACTCCCGCCTCCAGAGGGACAGAACGCGGCGGGATGATATTCAGCGTCAGGGTACGGCGGCCGTCTACCCGGCGCATTACGCTGGTGTCGACCTCCTCTTCGATACGCGCAAGCGAGGACAGAGGCAGCACCTGGCCGCTCGGTGTGTATAAGGTAAGACCGCGCAGGGTCTGCAGGTCGGGCTGCAGAGCCATGGCATTGTAGAAGTAGATGTCGACCTTGTCGTCGTCCTGAAAGTAATCGCCGACATAACTGCCATTGGTCAGGGCCGACACCGCAAAACCCATTTGCTCGGCGTCCAGTCCCAGCTCGGCGGCGCGCTCCCAGTCCGGATAAATCTGCAGCAGAGGCTGCGCCAGGCTGAGGTTGGAGGGCTGGGTCTGAATCGACGGATCTTCGAAGATTTCACCGGCCCGGTCATAGGCCAGACGAGCCACTTCATAGAGACTGGCGAGATCCGGACCGGAAATATCCAGGTTGATGCTGCGCGTACCACCGTTATTGCTGCTGATAATCGAGCCCCGGGTGGCGAACGCGCGCATACCCGGGTACGTACGAAAATGCTCGACCAGTGCACGCATCAGCGCATCAATGTCTGCCGGGTCCGCAGGTACACCAATCATCCACAACCCTTCAGTCGAAACGTTCATCATCAGCATGGCGATTGGGGGAACCGGACTATCAGCGTCCTCAGCCGCGGCGGCCTGGGTATAGGGCAGAAAGTGCGCCTGAACCTGATCCGCAATCTGTTGCATGCTGGCCAGGTTATAGCCGGGCGGTGCGTTCATCATGGCGAAGGTCTTGGCCTCCTCGCCTTCAGGCAGATACTCGGCTGGTGGCGTCAGCGTCAGCACAATCAGCAGGCTGCCCCCCATAACCACCGCGGCGCAAAGCAAGCGGCGCCGGGCGCTGGCCAGCAGCCAGCCCACCAGATCAGCACAGTGGCGGGCCAGCCGGCCCTGTTCGCTGGCCGGCTCCAACTCGCCGCCGCGCAGCCTCGCACAGGCTGCGGGCACGGCAGTTATTGCAACCAGCATGGAAACCAGAATCGCCGAGGTAATGGCAATGGCAATGTCAGAATACAGCTGCCCTGCCTCTTCACGGATAAACATCACCGGCAGAAACACCATGACCGTCGTCAGTGTCGAGGCCAGAATCGCGGGCCAGACCCTGCTTACCCCGGCTACCGCAGCACGCAGCCGATCCAGACCGCGCCGGCGCTCCAGTTCAATGCTCTCCAGCACCACAATACTGTTGTCCAGCGTCATCCCAATGGCGAAGGCGACTCCGGCCAGGGAAATCACGTTGATCGTACGTCCGGTCAGCATCAGGCCAAGAAAGGCGGCAATGGTGCAGATTGGAATCCCCATGACGCCAATCAGCGTTACCCGCCAGGAACGCAGAAACAGATACATGATCACAGACGCAAGCAAGGCGCCAAGGATCAGGTTTTTCCAGACATTGACCACCGAGTCACGGACATAGACCACGTCATCGGAATTCAGCCTGATCTGCATGCCCTGCGGGTTTAGCAACTCCTGATTGACCAGCGCCATCTCGGCAAGCATGGCCTGCTTGATGGCAATCACATTGGAGCCGCTTTCTCGCCTGACAGCCAGACTGACAACGGGGGCGCCATTGACGTAGCTGCGCTGAACAATACGCGCGTGATCAAGCGTGACATCGGCCAGATCCTGCAGACGAATCAGGCTGTCTCCCCGTCGCTCAACCACCAGTTGGCGAATATCGTCCAGGCTCTCGAAACGGCCGACGGTACGCAGCAAAAACCGTCGCTTGCCGCTATCAATCTCGCCACCGGAAACATCCCGGTTTCGCGACCGCAGCGCGTCACGCACCGCGGCAGGCGTCAGACCGTGCAACGCCAGCCGTTCGGGGTACAGGCGAACCTGTACCTGACGGGCCGCACCACCACGCACATCCACCTGAGCGACACCGTTGACCGCCGATAGTCTCGGACGCACGTTGTCTTCGATGTAATCGCGCACCATATCCATATCCAGGTTGCGCGGATTACCCTCCAGCGGTGATACCGCCAGGTACATGAAGGCATTGGCAGAGAAGGACGTCGCGTTGACCGACGGCTGATCCACATTCTCGGGGTAACCCGACACCTGCGTGAGGGCATTGTTGACGCGTATCAGCGTCTCGTTCAGATCCACGCCAAAGGGAAAGTCCAGTTCGATCTCGGCCCAGCCGGTCCCGGCAACCGACGTTATACGCTCGAGATTGGGCAGGTTACGCAAAAACTCTTCCTGCTCGACCAGAATTTCCTTCTCGATATCCTGCGGCGTCGCACCGGGCCACCGGGTTTCAACAGTCACCGTGCGGGTTTCCAGGTCCGGAATCATCTGCACGGGAATCCGCAGCGCGGCCATGGTACCCAGCACGCAGAGAATCAGCAGCGCAACGGTCACCAGAATGCCGTGGCGAGTAATGGCCTGGAACATGTCAGTCGGCCTCGTGGTTGAGCAGGTTGAGCAACTGCCCTTCGCGCAGGCTCTCGTTACCTTCAACGACTACCAGCTCTCCGGCCTCCAGACCCTCGCGCACCTCGACCACCCCGTCAAATGCCAGTCCGGACCGGACCTGCTGCTCCCGGGCCCGCCACTGGCCTGCTTCGTTGACGGCCCGCCAAACAGCCACGCGGCCGTCAACCTGCCGAAGCAGCGCATCCCGGGAGACTACGACGCCCTGTTGCTGCTGATCCAGCAACAGCTCGCCCTGCACCGACATCCCGGGAATCAGGCCAGCAATATCGTCGGGCAGCGCAATACGCAGCAAAAAGGTGCGCGCCTGCTGACTGCTTAACGGGATGCGCGCGGTTACCGGCAACACAAAATCTTCTCCGGGGTGACCTTCGAACTGCAACTCGACCCGACTGCCTGGCTCGGCACGGGCATAGAAGCGCTGCGGCACCTGAAGGTCGGCGCGAAGCTGCTGCAGGGTGATCAACTCCAGCACCCCGGTCCCGGGCTCGACCCACTCGCCCAGCTCAGTCAGGCGTCGACTGATCACGCCACTGAAGGGAGCCTCCAGCCGGTGCCGGCGCGCCAGCGCCTCGCGCCGTTGCAGGCCGGCACGTGCCCCCGCCAACGCCGCATCGGCCTGCGCAACGGCGGCTTCCAGGCCGCGCACCTCGCTGGCGGCAATACTGCGGCGCTCTGCCAGCGTACTGGCCTCGCTGAGCCGGCGCTGCGCGTCATCGAGCGTGCTGCCCAGACGCGCAACCTCGGCCCGGTCGCGATCCAGATCACGCTGTACAAGCTCATCATCCAGCGTCATCAACAGCGCGCCCTTCTCAATCCGCTGGCCCTCCTCCACCGGCAGCCCGGAAACCCGTCCCTCCACTTCCGCAGACAACGTAGCGACCCGCGCCGTGGAGACACTGCCGCTGACCGGCACCACCTCCACCAGCGGCTGCAGCGTAGTGGTCGCAACCCGCACCGGCACAGCGGTCTCGGCACGCGCCAGAGGCATCAGCAGTAACAGGCAAACAACAATGACAGAGCGCAGCACAGGAGGAGCCTCCGACAACGTCAAAGTGAATCAGCATGCCAGAAATGAAAAAACACACCTACAACAAAGCAGATGAGGATGTTTCACGATATGGCGGAGGACAAACCGGCCAAAAATAACATTGCACACAACCTATATTGTGTTAGCATGCAAAACTTAATTGCATGCAATCTATATTTTCATTACCGGAGACTCTTTATGTCCATTGAACAGGTTATCTATCGCGCTTCTGCAGAAGCTACCGGAGGCCGTGACGGTCGTGCCATTTCCTCCGACGGTGTACTGGATATCGAATTGACTACGCCAAGAGAGTTGGGCGGCGCAGGCGGTCAGGGCACCAACCCGGAGCAGCTGTTTGCTGCAGGCTATTCGGCCTGTTTCATTGGTGCGATGAAGTTTGTCGCAGGCCGCGACAAGCTGCCCATGCCGGCTGATGCGTCGGTTGAGGGGGTGGTCGGTATCGGTCAGATTCCGCAGGGCTTCGGCATCGAAGTGGAACTGCGCGTCAGCCTGCCGGGCATGCCTGCAGAGCAGGCCGAACAACTGATCGAGCGCGCCCACCAAGTCTGCCCGTATTCCAACGCCACCCGCGGCAATATTGATGTGACCCTGACCCGGGTCGAGTAAGACGCACAAACAACAACGGCGCCCAAAGGCGCCGTTGTTGTGTCAGCCGCTTCGCTTAGAGCGGCTTGCCGCGATTGCCATGCGCGGCAACAAAGGCCTGCACGTCGGCCAAGCTGTTCGCCAGCACGGTCATACGCTCTTCGCGCTCGAACAGATCGCTCAGATGCGCCGGCAGGTGCAGTGCTTCGCCAACGCCAGCCTGACGGACCGCATCCGGGAACTTGACCGGGTGCGCAGTCCCAAGGGTGATCATCGGCGTCGACAGCGAGCGGCGACATTCACGGGCTGCACGCACGCCGATGGCGGTGTGCGGGTCCAGCACTTCACCGCACTGCGCGAATACCTCGGCGATGGTTGCACAGGTGCCTTCGTCGTCAACCGCCAGCGAGTCGAACAACTTGCGCGCCTCAGTCCAGCGATCATCTTCGACCGACAGCTTGCCGCTGACCTTGAAGTCGTCCATCAGCTTGGCCACCAGCGCACCGTTACGACCGTGCAGATCGAACAGCAGGCGTTCGAAGTTGGACGACACCATGATGTCCATCGACGGCGACAGCGACGGGTGCAGGGTGTCCTTGTCGTAGTGATTGCCGCTCATGAAGCGGTGCAGGATGTCGTTGCGATTGGTAGCAACGATCAACTGGCTGATCGGCAGGCCCATATTGCGCGCCAGGTAACCGGCGAAGATGTCGCCGAAGTTGCCGGTCGGTACCGAGAACGCCATGGAGCGCGCCGGGCCGCCGAGCTGCAGGGCTGCGTGGAAGTAGTAGACGATCTGCGCCATGATGCGCGCCCAGTTGATCGAGTTGACCGCGACCAGACGAGTACCCTTGAGGAAACCCTGGTCGGCGAAACTGGCCTTGACCATCTCCTGACAGTCGTCGAAGTTGCCTTCGATGGCGATGTTGTGAATGTTGTCGCCGAGAATGCTGGTCATCTGGCGACGCTGCACCTCGGATACCCGGTTGTGCGGGTGCATGATGAAGATGTCGACGTTTTCGCAGGCTTTGCAACCCTCAATAGCGGCCGAACCGGTGTCACCGGAGGTGGCGCCCATGATCACCACGCGCTCGCCACGCTTGACCAGGAAATAGTCGAGCAAACGGCCCAGCAGCTGCAGGGCAAAATCCTTGAACGCCAGGGTCGGGCCGTGGAACAGCTCCATCACCCACTCGTTGCTGTCCAGCTGACGCAGCGGTGCAACTGCCTTGTGCTCAAAGACGCCGTAGGTGTCCTGCAGAATCTGTTTGAAATCGGCGTCCGGAATGCTGCCAGTGACGAACGGGCGCATCACGTTGAACGCCAGCTCGTGGTACGGCAGACCGGCCCAGGATGCGATCTGCTCCTGGGTGAAACGCGGCAGGTTCTCGGGCACATACAGACCGCCGTCAGAGGCCAGACCGGCCAGCAGCACGTCTTCGAAATTCAGGGCCGGAGCCTGGCCACGGGTACTGATATAACGCATATCGGCAAACCTTCGGTTTGAGCTGCAAGCCGCAAGCGGCAAGCCGCAAGCACCACCTGGGTTACTTGCCGCTTGCCGCTTGCCGCTTGTCGCTGGATTAGTCCAGTTGTTCCACGCGGATCCGCATCAGCGGGCCGGCGATATCCTCGAGCGACTCCAGCGCGGCAATCGCATCGTTCATGTTCTGCTCGCGTACGCGGTGAGTCAGCAGAATCATCGGCACCAGGCCGTCCTGCTCTTCCACGTCCTTCTGCATGATCGATTCGATGTTGATGCCACGCTCGGACAGGATGGTCGCGACCTTGGCCAGCACGCCCGGACGGTCCTGCGCGTGCAGGCGCAGATAGTAGGCGGTTTCGACCTCATCAACCGGCAGCACCGGCAGATCCGACAGCGCATCAGCCTGGAACGCCAGGTGCGGAACGCGGTTGGTCGGGTCGGTGGTCAGAGTGCGGACCACGTCGATGATGTCGGCAACAACGGCGGAAGCCGTCGGTTCAGCACCAGCACCGGCACCGTAGTAGAGCGTGGAGCCAACAGCGTCGCCATTAACCATCACCGCGTTCATCACACCGTTGACGTTGGCGATCAGACGGTCGGCCGGGATCAGGGTCGGGTGCACGCGCAACTCGACGCCGTTTTCGGTGCGGCGTGCCACGCCCAGATGCTTGATACGGTAGCCCAGCGCTTCGGCGTAATTTACGTCGGCAGTAGTCAGCTTGGTGATCCCTTCGGTGTAGGCCTTGTCGAACTGCAACGGGATACCAAAGGCGATGGAGGCCAGAATGGTCAGCTTGTGCGCGGCATCAATACCCTCGACGTCGAAGGTCGGGTCAGCCTCGGCATAACCCAGCGCCTGCGCTTCAGCCAGAACGTCCTCGAAGGTACGCCCCTTGTCACGCATTTCAGTCAGGATGAAGTTGCCAGTGCCGTTGATGATACCGGCAACCCAGTCAATGCGGTTTGCGGCCAGACCTTCACGCAGCGCCTTGATAATCGGAATACCGCCGGCAACCGAGGCCTCGAACGCAACCATCACGCCCTTGGCGCTGGCAGCAGCGAAGATCTCGTTGCCGTGCACGGCAATCAGCGCCTTATTGGCAGTCACCACGTGTTTGCCGTTCTCGATCGCCTTGAGTACCACATCCTTGGCCAGGGTGTAGCCGCCGATCAGTTCGACGATGATGTCGATCTCGGGATTGTTGACCAGCTCGAAAACGTCGTCGGTCACCGGGGTCATGCCCAGGTTGCAGGCCGGGTTGGGGTGCCGGGTTGCAATCTGGGCGACCTCAATGCCACGCCCAGCACGCCGGGCAATTTCCGTCGCGTTGCGCTGCAGAACATTGAAGGTGCCACCGCCGACGGTGCCCAATCCACAAATACCTACTTTGACCGGTTTCAAACTTTGGTCCCTACCTGGTTGTTAGTCGATTACATGAAAACGCGCCGACGATCTGCCCGTCGGCACGGCTGTTACTGATTCTCCAGCGCGATAGCGGCCAGCTGCGCCGCCGGCTGATAACCCGGGATCAACACCCCGTTGGCCATGAAAATGGCCGGTGTACCCTGCACACCCACCTGCTGACCCAGCTCGAACTGGCGCTCAACAGGATTGTCACAGCTGGCTGGCGCGACCTCGTCACCCTGCTTGGCAGCCGTCAGGGCCGCCTTGCGGTCGTCGGCACACCAGACCGACTGCATGACACTGGCAGCACGGGACTGCATTCCGCCGCGCGGGAAGGCAGCATAGCGCACCTCGATACCCAGATCATTGAGCTGCTGCACCTCGTTATGCAGCTTGCGGCAGTAACCGCAATCCACATCGGTAAATACCGTGATATGGGTCTTGGGCTGCTCTGGCGCAAACACGATCAGCTCCTGCTGCGGCAGCCCGTTGATGACCGCGCCGATGTTACGCGCTTCGGCGATGGAGGTAAGGTTACGTGGCTTGCCGTCGTTGACCTCGATCAGAGAGCCCTGGACAAAGTACTTGCCGTCCGCCGAGGCGTACAGCACTCGGCCGCTTTCCAGCTCAACGCTGTACAGACCGGCCACGGGAGACTCGCTCACCGTCTTGACCGGCACATTGAAATTCATTGTCTTCAGAGCGTCCCGAATAGCCTGATCCGGATTCGCCATGACCTGTGTCGCCGCCAGGGCCAGTATGGCGGCCAGGCCGATTTTCAGTCGCATAGTCCACTCCTTTTGAAGACCGCAAAGCTTACCACGAATAAAGGAAGCGCTGACCAATTCCACACGCCCTGCGGGATGTTCGGCGCAACCCGGATGCCGTCACCCTCGGGGATGATGCTGGGCATGCAGATCATGCAGGCGCTGCCGAGCAATATGGGTATAGATCTGGGTTGTCGACAGATCACTGTGCCCCAGCAGCATCTGCACCACCCGCAGGTCCGCCCCGTGATTGAGCAGATGGGTAGCAAAGGCGTGGCGCAGGGTGTGCGGAGACAGCTCGCTGCGAATGCCGGCCGTCAGAGCATGCAGCTTGACCCTGTGCCAGAATGTCTGACGCGTCATCATCTGCCCCAGCCTGCTGGGAAACAGTACATCACTCGGCTTGCCTGCCAATAGTGCCGCACGGGCCGTATCAAGATATTGCTCCAACCAGCGCATCGCCTCTTCCCCCAAAGGGACCAGACGTTCCTTGCTGCCCTTGCCGGTCACCCGCACCACACCCTGACGCAGATTCAACTGATCGAGCCGCAAGCCGACCAGCTCACTGACCCGCAATCCGGTGGCATACAGCACTTCCAGCATGCAACGGTCCCGCAACCCCAGACTGTCTTCGCTGTCCGGTGCGGACAGCAGGCGCTCAACGTCGGCCTCACTGAGCGACTTGGGCAGCGGCCTGCCGATCTTCGGCATGGCAACATCCCGGGTCGGGTCGTCAGTGATCAACTGCTGGCGCAGCAAGTAGCGGTAGAAACTGCGTACACAGGACAGCAGCCGGGCACTGGAACGCGCCTGATAGCCGGCGCTAAGCCGCCAGCCCAAGTGCGCCATCAGATCGGCGCGCGACAGCTGCAGCAGCCGGCTGCGACGCTGCCCCAGCCAACCGGCCAGCGTGCGCAAATCAGTGCGATAGGCGCTGCAGGTGTGCTTCGACAGCCCCTTTTCCAGCCAAAGGCTGTCAAGGAACTGATCGATCAGTTGCTGATCCGCGTCACTGACCGGCATCGGCGCAACATCAGGCATGGATTTGACTCGAGTGGACGGGCGATTCGTCGATTAAAAACACTCAGGCACAAAAAAGCAGCCCTCAGGCTGCTTTTTTGTTGGTCAGTTGTCCGATCAGGACAGCTTTTCCTTGATGCGAGCTGCCTTACCAGACAGAGCACGCAGGTAGTACAGCTTGGCCTTGCGAACGTCACCGCGACGCTTGACAGAGATGCTGTCGATCAGCGGAGAGTAGGTCTGGAACGTACGCTCAACGCCAACACCGCTGGAGATCTTGCGAACGGTGAAAGCAGAGTTCAGACCACGGTTACGCTTGCCGATAACCACGCCTTCGAAGGCCTGCAGACGGGAGCGATCGCCTTCCTTAACCTTGACCTGGACGATTACGGTATCACCCGGTGCGAACGCGGGGATTTCCTTGGACATCTGTTCAGCTTCAAGCTGGGCAATAATATTGGACATCTTGCTTCTCCTGCACAGGCCGTCGGACCTGTATCAATGGTTATCGGTTGCCTGCTCGCGGATATATTCCGCCAACAGCTGTTGCTGTTCTTTGCTCAACTCCAGCTCTTCGAGCAACTCTGGCCGACGTTGCCAGGTTCGACCCAAAGACTGTTTGAGGCGCCAGCGCCGGATCAGTTCATGGTTACCGCTGAGCAGCACCTCCGGAACGCGCTGCCCATCAAACTCTTCCGGCCGGGTGTAATGTGGGCAATCGAGCCATCCCGCCGAAAAGGAATCTTCTACCGCGGAATCCGCATGCCCCAATACACCGGGAATCAAGCGGGTTACCGCGTCCAGGAGCACCATGGCTCCCAGTTCGCCACCGGACAACACGTAGTCGCCAATGGAGATTTCCTCATCTACGCAGCGATCAATGATGCGCTCGTCGATGCCCTCGTAGCGCCCGCATAACAGCACAAGGCTGTCGAGCTGCGCCAGCTGTTCGACGCGTTTCTGCGTCAGAGGCTGCCCCTGCGGAGACAGGTAAATCACCCGCGGGGTGGAGGGAGCCTGCTGGCGGATGGCATCAATAGCCTCCAGCAGCGGCTCAACCTTCATCAACATGCCGGGACCACCGCCGAAGGGGCGATCATCCACCGTGCGATGACGGTCATGTGCGTGTTCACGCGGGTTGCTGAAAGCGACCTCCAGCTGGCCCCGCTTGACCGCCCTGCCGGTGACACCGGACTCGGTCAGCGCCGTGAACATCTCGGGAAACAGGGTAACTACACCGGCCCACACCGGTCAGAACTCCGCATCCCAGTCAACCTGCATGACTTGCGCCTCCAGATCGACCCTGATTACAAACTGGCCCGGCAAATAAGGCAACAGACGTTCACGCTGATCAACACTGCCTGCGCAGGGCTTGACCACCATGACATCGTTGGAGCCGGTCTCAAGCAGGTGATCCACCTTGCCGAGCAGCTGCCCTTCCTGGTTTATAACCTGGAGGCCTTCCAGCTGATGCCAGTAAAAATCGCCATCTTCAAGCTCGGGCAATGCGTCGGACGCAATGCTGATCTCGAAATCGACCAGGTCCTCGGCCTTGTTGCGGTCGTCGACCCCCTTGAGGTTGACTACCAGCACGCGTCCCTGGACGCGACCACCGAGAACGGACACCGTGCGCTGCTCGGAACCCCTGTTAAGGGACCACTCGGCATAATCGAGCACGTTATCCAGCGGGTCGGTATGGGAATAGACCTTTACCGCCCCACGCACCCCATGAACCGAAACGATCTTGCCGAGTACAACCCGATGGGCCCCGGCCGGCTCAGGAGTATTAGCCATATCAGGCAGCAGCCTGACCAGCTTCCTTCAGCAGAGCTGCAACGCGATCAGACGGCTGCGCACCCTGGCTCAGCCAGTACTGAACGCGCTCATCGTTCACGGACAGACGCACTTCACCGCCGGTGGCTACCGGGTTGAAGAAGCCTACCCGCTCAACAAAACGGCCATCGCGAGCATTGCGGCTGTTGGTGACGGTCAGATGATAGAAGGGGCGCTTCTTGGAGCCACCACGAGCAAGACGAATGGTTACCATGTCGACATCGTTTCCTGTGTTTGAGTATCGCTACTTAATCGTTTGCGGGCGTGCAGCTGACAACGCATACACCTATAGCCCGAAAGGTCGCGTATTCTACGGAATATCCCGACCAATGAAAACTCTTTTTTCCGCAGCGACCGGCACCGCCGGTCAGCTGCCTGCCCCAACGCCGGAAAACGGCGATCAGGGCAGTCCTCAGAACCGCGGCATCCCGCCACCCGGGGGCAGCATGCCACCGCCACCACCCATTCCACCCATACCGCGCATCAGCTTGGCCATACCGCCCTTGCCGGTTACCTTCTTCATCATCTTCTGCATCTGCTTGTGTTGCTTGAGCAGGCGCCCGATGTCCTGAATCTGGGTACCCGAGCCCGCCGCGATGCGACGCTTGCGCGAGCCGCTGATGAGGTCCGGGTTGCGGCGCTCGGCCGGCGTCATCGAGTTGATGATCGCCTCCATGCGCTTGAACTGCTTGGCCGCCTCGGTCTGCGCCGTTTCCATCTGCGCAGCACTGATCTTGCCGCCCATCATCGGCAGCTTTTCCATCATCGAGCCGAGCCCGCCCATGGCGTTCATCTGCTGCAGCTGATCACGGAAGTCCTCAAGGTCGAAGCCCTTGCCCTTCTTCAGCTTCTTGGCCAATTTCTCGGCCTTGTCCTTGTCGATCTTCTGCTCGGCCTGCTCAATCAGGCTGAGCACGTCACCCATACCGAGGATGCGCGAGGCGACACGGTCGGGATGGAAGACTTCCAAGGCGTCGATCTTCTCGCCCATACCTAGGAACTTGATCGGTTTGCCGGTGATATGACGCACCGACAGCGCCGCACCGCCACGGGCGTCACCGTCGACCTTGGTCAGGATGACACCGGTCAACGGCAGCGCCTCGTTGAAGGCCTGAGCGGTGTTGGCCGCATCCTGACCGGTCATGGCGTCGACCACAAACAGGGTTTCCGCCGGCTTGGCTGCCGCGTGCACCTGCCGGATCTCGGCCATCATCTCGTCGTCGACGTGCAGACGGCCAGCGGTATCAACGATCAGTACGTCCATGAAGCGGTTCTTCGCCTCACGCATCGCCGCCTCGACGATGGCGACCGGCTGCTGATCAGCGGAGGACGGGAAGAACTCGACCTGTACATCGGCTGCCAGCGTTTCCAGCTGTTTGATCGCCGCCGGACGGTAGACGTCGGCGCTGACCACCATGACCTTCTTCTTCTCGCGTTCACGCAGCGTCTTGGCCAGCTTGGCCACACTGGTGGTCTTACCCGCGCCCTGCAGACCGGCCATGAGGATCACGGCCGGCGGGCTGACCGCCAGGTTCAGCCCTTCGGACTGCCCCATGACCGCTTCCAGCTCGGACTTGACGATCTTGACGAAGACCTGCCCCGGCGACAGGCTGCGCGACACTTCGGTGCCGACCGCGCGCTCACGCACCTGATCAACGAAGGTCTTGACTACCGGCAGCGCGACATCAGCCTCCAGCAGCGCCATGCGCACTTCGCGCAGGGTGTCCTTGATGTTGTCTTCAGTCAGCTTGGCCTGACCTGTCACACCGCGCAGGCTGTGCGACAGGCGCTCGGTAAGATTCTCGAACATGTGCTTTCTCCCAGGGCGGGCCCGTTTTCAGCCCGGCCGCCATTTCAGCGGCGCAGTATACCCCGCACACCCGGCACAGGATAGGGAAGCACCGGCAGACGCTTTCACCCGGACGCGGCTTATGCCACACTGCGGCTTTGTTGATAATCGCTCGCAAGGACGTATGACAGCCCTCGCCCCCAGTCTGCTGGCCGCCGGTTTCTATATCAGCGGCATCCTGTATCAGATGCACTGCCTCGGCAAACGTCTGGCCGTCAACGCCAGCCTGTTGCGCGCCATCGGGCTGATTGCCCTGCTGGCCCACGCCGTCAGTCTGTATATTCAGCTCACCACACCGCAGGGCTTTGCCCTGGGCCTGTTCAATATCGGCTCGCTGATTTCCTGGCTGGTGGTTGCGGTCACACTGGTGTCGAGTTTCCGCGCGCCAGTCACCAGTCTGCTGCTGGGGCTTTATCCGCTGGCACTGATCACCGCCCTGCTGGCGGGCTTCTTCCCCGAACAGGGCACGACACTGGCAACGGACCAGGACGGCTTGCTGGTGCATATTCTGCTGTCGGTGCTGGCCTACGGCATTTTTACCATTGCCGCCTTCCAGGCCACCCTGCTGGCTGTGCAGGACTATCAGCTCAAGCACAAGCACCCTACCCGCTTCATTCGCACCTTCCCGCCGCTGCAGACCATGGAACAGCTGCTGTTCCAGTTTCTGCTGTGCGGTGAAGTGCTGCTGACGCTGGCACTGATCTCAGGCTTTGTCTTCCTGGAGAACATGTTCGCCCAGCATGTGGCCCACAAGACTCTGCTGTCGTGCCTGGCCTGGGTGGTGTTCGGCATTCTGCTGTGGGGCCGGCACTTCCGCGGCTGGCGCGGCAGCAATGCGATCCGCTGGACACTGGCGGGCTTCCTGTTGCTGATGCTGGCCTATTTCGGCAGCAAGCTGGTACGCGAACTGCTGCTGGCCGCCTGACCCATACTACGACCTGCCGAGGCTAGCCCTTGAACGAATCCCATACTGGCCTGCTGCTGATTCTGCTGGTGGTGCTGATCGTGCTGTCGGCGTTCTTCTCCAGCTCCGAAACCAGCATGATGAGCCTCAACCGCTACCGGCTGAAGCACTTGAGCAAGGAAGGCCACCGAGCGGCGCGCCGCGCCTCCCGTCTGCTGGAGCGCCCCGACCGACTGCTCGGCACCATTCTGGTCGGTAACAATATCGTCAACATTCTCGCCGCCTCGATCGCCACGGTGATCGCGGTGGACGTCTGGGGCGAAGCCGGTATCGCGATTGCCACCATGATCCTGACCGTGATCGTGCTGATCTTCGGCGAGATCACACCCAAGACCCTGGCAGCCCTGCGCCCGGAGCTGATTGCCTTCCCGGCCAGCGTGATCCTGTCCGGCCTGCAGCGCCTGCTCTATCCGGTGGTGTGGGTGTGCAGCGCCATCAGCAACCTGCTTTTGCGCATGCTCGGGGTCAACCCGCACAGCAAGGATGGCGATCAGCTGACCACCGAGGAGCTGCGCACGGTAGTGCGTGAAGCCGGGCTCGGCATTACCCGCAGCCGCCAGAACATGCTGCTGGGCATCCTCGATCTGGAGAAGATGACGGTCAACGACATCATGATCCCGCGCAACGAGGCTGTCGGCATTGATTTGGACAGCGACATGGCCGCGATCAATCACCAGCTGCGCAGCTGTCACTACACCCGGCTGCCGGTCTATCAGGGCGACATCAACAACGTCACCGGCATCGTCCACATGCGCTCAATCGCGCGCCTGCTGAGCCGCGGCGAATTGACCAAGGAAGCCCTGATCGGCGCCTGCAAGGAGCCCTACTTCATCCCGGAAAGCACACCGCTGCACACCCAGCTGTTCAACTTTCAGAAACAGAAGCGCCGGATTGCCATCGTCGTCGACGAGTACGGCGACGTCATCGGCCTGGTGACGCTGGAAGACATCCTGGAAGAAATTGTCGGCGACTTCACCACCGAAATGCTCAGCCTGAGCCAGGACATCCATCCGCAGGCCGATGGTACCTATGTGATCGATGGCAGCGCGTCTATTCGCGACATCAACCGTCACCTGCACTGGAAGCTGCCTGCCGACGGCCCCAAGACCCTCAACGGCGTGATCACCGAGCAGCTGGAAACCATTCCGGAAACCTCGGTCTGCCTGACCACCGGCCACTACCGGATGGAGATTCTGCAGACCAAGGACAACATGGTGAAAAGCGTTCGGATATGGGATCGGGCCTTGAACCAGGTCGACCCGCGCCGCTCAGACGAAGCGGATCAGACCACCGACGGCGCCAGCTGACGGACGATACCCGCCGCCCACTGCCGATACCCGGCCGCCGATGGGTGATAGCCGTCGCGAGCCAGATAAACCGGCTCGAATGGCAGATCCAGTGACAGGTAGTGGGCGCCCGACGCCCGGGCGACCGCCTGCAGATCGGCGTCCATCAGGCCCGCGCGCAACCCGAACCAACCGCGCAGCGGCTGGGGCAACGCCCGGAAATGCCCCAGCGGCGGCACGCCAGTCAGCATCACCTGTCCCGAACAGACTTGCAGCTGCTCGATCAGGCCCCGCAGATTACGCCGCCAGCGCGGCCGTGGAGTAAGGTGGGTGGTATCGTTGACGCCCAGCACGATCAGCGCCAGGTCCCACTGCTGCCCGGTAACCGCAGGCAGCAGGTCTTGCAGACAGTCTCCGGCCACCGCGCCGTTGCGACCAGCCGCCTGCCACCGCACCGGGCGCCCAAGCTGTTCAGCCAACTGACTGGCCAACTGCCCGACAAGGGCCTGCTGCTGACACTCGACCCCGACGCCGGCAACGGTGGACTCGCCAACCAGCAACAACCGCAGCGGCCTTTCCCGAGCGCCATCCGGCGCCGCCACCAGCCCCTGCCAGGGCTGCTGCGCGTCCGGCAGGCGCAGCGCCGTGCGCTTGACCCATATCGCCTGAGGCAGCAACAGCGGCAAGGCCGGTGCCGCCAGATACCACCACCGACTCAGAGCGTGACCTCAACCGCCGATGCCGCACGCACCGCCTTGGCAACAGCCGCCTCAATGGACTCGTCACGCGCCAGCGCGACACCCATACGACGCTGCCCATCAACCTCGGGCTTACCGAACAGCCGCAGCTGGGTGTCCGGCTCCTTGAGGGCCGCGCCCAGATTGCCGAAGCTGACATTGGCCGACTGGCCCTGCACCAGCACTACCGCCGATGCCGATGGACCGACCTGGCGGATTACCGGAATCGGCAGTCCCAGAATGGCGCGCGCATGCAATGCAAACTCGGACAGATCCTGCGAAATCAGGGTTACCAGCCCGGTGTCGTGCGGGCGCGGAGAGACTTCGCTGAACCACACCTGATCGCCCTTGACGAACAGCTCGACCCCAAACACACCACGGCCACCAAGCGCCTCGGTGATGGTCGACGCAACACGTTTAGCCTCAGCCAGCGCCCCTTCGCTCATCACCTGCGGCTGCCAGGACTCGCGGTAGTCGCCGGCCTCCTGACGGTGGCCGATAGGCTCACAGAAGGAGGTGCCGTCAATGTGCCGCACGGTCAGCAAGGTAATTTCATAATCAAAGTCGACAAACCCCTCGACGATCACCCGGCCCTGACCGGCACGACCGCCGGACTGGGCATACTCCCAGGCCTTGTCGATATCGGCCTGCTCGCGCACCAGACTCTGCCCCTTGCCCGATGAACTCATCACCGGCTTGACTACGCAGGGCATGCCAATGGCAACGACCGCGGCACGGTATTCATCCAGCGTGTCCGCGAACCGATAGGCAGAGGTCGGCAGGTCCAGCGTTTCCGCAGCCAGACGGCGGATGCCCTCGCGATCCATGGTCAGGCGCGCTGCCTCGGCGGTCGGCACGACGTTGTAGCCTTCCGCCTCCAGCTCGACCAGCGTCGCGGTCGCAATGGCTTCAATTTCCGGCACGATGTAATCGGGCTGTTCAGCTTCAATAACCTCGCGCAGCGCCTGGCCGTCCAGCATGCTGATCACATGGCTGCGGTGCGCGACCTGCATCGCCGGGGCGTGCTCATAGCGGTCTACCGCGATAACCTCACAGCCCAGCCGCTGCAGCTCAATGGCCACTTCCTTGCCCAGCTCGCCCGAGCCCAGCAGCAATACCCGCGTCGCGCTTTCTGCGTAAGGGGTCCCGATTACCGTCATGCCTGTCTACCTTGGATAGTTGATTGAGTCGCCGTGCCGATCCACAGCCCCTGCCCGCGCGCACGCTCCTCGCAGCGCGCCAGCACCCCAAGACGCTGCTCGTCGGTCATCCGGCCCCAGCGGGCTATTTCCATGCCGGTGCGCTGACACCCGGTGCAGATGTCGTTATCGTCCAGCGCACAAATGCTGACACAAGGCGAGCGAACGGGGGCAGAGCGGGTCATCAGTCTTCCTGTATCTTGAGTTCGTCACGGAAGCGTTTGGCGTTTTGCACGTAATGGGCGGCGCTCAGTTCCAGCATCTTCTTCTGCTGATCGCTCAGCGTCTTGACCACCTTGCCGGGGGAGCCCATGACCAGTGAACCGTCCGGGATCTCCTTGCCTTCCGGAATCAGGCTGTTGGCGCCGATGATGCAGTGTTTACCGATCTTCGCGCCATTGAGCACCACCGCGTTGATGCCGATCAGGCTGTAATCACCGACCGTGCACCCGTGCAGCATCGCATTATGGCCGACTGTGATGCCTTTGCCGAGGGTCAGCGGCACGCCACTGTCGGCATGCATTACCGCGCCGTCCTGCACATTGCTGTGTTCGCCGACGGTAATCTGCTCGACATCACCGCGAATCACCGCACCAAACCAGACGTTGGCGCCAGCCTCCAGCTTGACCTTACCGATGACCGCTGCGGTGTCGGCAATCCAGGCGTCAGCCGCCATTTCTACCCGATCCTTGCCCAGGCTGTACTTCATGCTTCGTGCTCCTAATTCTTGTTGTGCCCGTCGTAGGGCGTATGCAAGGTGATACCCGCGTCAAAGCCGGTATTCATCAATTCAACCAGCATCAGCGCCGTCAGCCCCCAGATCTTGAAGCCGTTGAAACGGTAGCTGGGGACGTACCAGCTACGCCCTTCATAGTCGATACGGTGGGTCATTTCGCGCGGATCAGACATAAAGAACTCGACCGGCACGCGAAACACCTCTTCAATCTCACTGGCGTTGGGAATGATCTCGAACTGGTCGGGCACGACGCCCACATAGGGCGTGACCTTGATACCAAAACGCGACACCAGCGAGTCCATGGGGCCGACCACATCCACCAGCTCCGGCAGCAGGCCGATTTCCTCATGCGCCTCGCGCAAAGCGGTATAGCACAGGTCCACATCGCCCGGGTCACGCCGTCCGCCGGGAAAAGCCACTTCGCCTGAATGGGTAGACAGTCGCTGCGAGCGCAGGGTCAGAATGATTTCCGGCTGCGGTTGCTCGGTAATGGCGATCAGTACTCCCGCCTCCGGCAAACCAGGCGCAACGATCTGTCGAGGGGTGTGCTGCATCACCCGCATGCGCATTTCGTCTAGCATGCATACATCCTCGTTTATTTCGTCAATGATGGCATGATCACCAGGGCAGAACCAGCCGCACCATGGCGTGAATACCGCACGATAGGCCACCGTGCACCGAGCTGATTTATACCCCTGAGCTCTTGCCCGCAGGCCTCACGATCAGCAAGATAGAGCCCAATTACCCAGCAGCCAGCCGGAAGCCAGTCATGAAGTTCTGTAGCGAGTGCGGTCAAGGCGTCACCGCACGCGTCCCCGACGGGGACACCCGTTCACGGTTCGTCTGCGACCATTGCCAGACCATCCATTATCAGAACCCGCGCATCGTCGCCGGCTGTCTCGCAGTGCACGGCCAGCAGGTACTGCTCTGTCGCCGGGCCATCGAGCCGCGTCGCGGTTTCTGGACCCTGCCCGCAGGCTTCATGGAAAACGGCGAAACCACCGAAGAGGCAGCCCTGCGCGAAACCTGGGAAGAGGCCCGCGCCAGACTTCAGCAACAAGAGCTGTATATGCTGTTCAACCTGCCGCATATCAATCAGGTCTACATGTTCTTCCGCGGCGAGCTGGCCGATCTGGAGTTCAGCGCCGGCGAAGAAAGCCTGGAGGTGCGCCTGTTCCACGAGCACGAGATTCCCTGGGACGAACTGGCCTTTCCGACCGTGGGCAAGACCCTCAAGCAGTACTTCCTTGACCGCCAGGAGCAGGCCTTTCCGGTACGCATCCGCGACATCCTCTACCGCCCGGGGCAGCACCGCCGATGAAGCTGACCACCCTGCTCCTCGGCTGCATTCTGCTGGCGGCATCCTGCGCCTGGGCCGGCCAGCCACCGATCGACCGGATACTGATCAGGAAGGCCGAGCGCAGCCTGCAGATCATCAGCGACGGCCGCGTGCTGCATGAATACCGCATCTCCCTTGGCCGCCAGCCGGTGGGCCCCAAGCGCCAGCAGGGCGACCAGCGCACGCCGGAGGGCATCTATACGATCGACTGGCGCCACGAGAGCCCGCAATACAATCTCAGCCTGCATCTGGACTACCCCAACCTCAAGGACCGCATGGCAGCCTTTGAGGCCGGTATAGACGACCCCGGCAGCATGATCATGATTCATGGCACGCCAATCGACGAGCAATACCCGGAGTGGTTCTTCAAGGGCCTGGACTGGACCAACGGCTGCATCGCCCTCGGCAACGCTGAAATGCGCGAACTATGGGAGCTGGTGCCCGACGGTACGCTGGTCGAGATCGTGCCCTGAACAGCAACTAGCGCCGCTGCATCAGATGGGCCTCCAGACGCCAGACGTCAAACGCCGGCTCCTCGTAGGGATGAGCCTGGCGCAGCGCCTCGATGACCGCCTCGATACAATCACCGGCGCACAGGGTTTCCACGCGGTACTCTGATACCTGCTCAACGACGCCGGTCTGGCCGAGATAGGGCTCACTTCCCGCAAGCGGCCTGAACTGGCCCTGCCCAAGCACCTGCCAGCTGCAGCTGTCATAATTGCCAAGCCGGCCGGCACCCGCGGCAAAGACTGCCTGCTTGACCTGCTCGACATGGCTGGCAGGCACAAAGAAACATAACTTGTACATGCTATTGTCCTCTAGCACCCGGCCACCAAATAGTGGCACATTAGAATCACAAAAAGTCCGCCAACAAGGATCACGACGCCATGACAATCGACAGCAACCGCCTGCTGCTTGAGCTGGAAAAGCAGCGCCGCGAAGTCAACCGCAATATCATCAACCCGGCTATTCCGCAGCTCAGCCTGGATTCGCTGACCCCCATGCTCAACATGGTCGCCCAGGCCCGCAAGGACTACCTGTGCGGCCTGCTTGAAATCGCGGGCCAGGCGGGCGGGCGCGCGCCTTCCGATGAGCATGTCGACACGCTGCGCAAACTCCGGCTGACCTACGAAGAGCTGGTCGGCGCCGCCAACGCACTGGAAACCGCCATCCAGCGCGACTATCTGGACGTCATTCCGAGCCGGCGCTGAGCGATTCCAGCGCCAGCAGGCACACCTGTTCCTGCTCGGCGACCAACTCCGCCAGCCGCTCACCCGGCAACTGCGTCAACAGGGCATAGCGCCGAGCGCCCCAGACCATCAGATGCAGCGCCTCAAGGCGTGACACCGAAGGCTTGACCGGCAGGTCCGGGCAGGCCTCCAGCACCCGCTGCCAGATATTCATCAGCTCGGCATAGGCACGCTGCTGGTGCTTCTGCTCGGCAATCACCGGCTCCAGCTCCAGCATCTGCGGATGAAACCAGGCCGCCTCACCAGCCACGCCGCCAAGCAATCGCACCAGCCGACCGACACGCTCCTGCCACACCAGCCCGACGGGCTCTATGGCCTGCTGTTCAATTGCCTGCAACAGGCGCTCGATGCAGTGACGCACATACCCCGAGTGCAGCGCCTGCTTGCTGGGAAAGTAATCGTACAGGGTGCCCACCGCGACCCCGGCCTCCAGCGCCACCGCGCGGGTCGTCACGCGCTCCCAGCCATCGCGCTGCCAAATCCGAACATAGGTATCGAAAATCGCCTGCACCGTCATCTTGGCGCGCCCCTGGGTCGGGCGCTTGAGCGGCTTGTTGCGAGACTGAGCGGGGCTGTTCTTGCTGGTCATGGAATCCGAACCCGGTAAACACGCTGACAGGCTACAGTCATCCTACTGTCGAATCACCCCTTTTCCGGAGCGCCCATGACTGTGATCAGCCAACTGCAAAATAACAAGAAGGACCTTAATCAGGTTCGCGTCGTCACCCAGCCGATGCCGGAGCTGAAGCCGGGCGAAGCACTGCTGCGCATCAGCCGCCTGGCGCTGACCACCAACAACATTACCTACGCCGCCTTCGGCGAAACCCCGCACCTGCGCTACTGGGACTTCTTCCCCACCGGTGCGACCGAGTGGTTCCACATGCCGGCCTGGGGCTTTGCCGAGATCGTCGAGAGTACAGTTGAGGGTCTGGCGGTGGGTGAACGCTTCTACGGCTACTGGCCGATTGCGTCGCACGTGGTCATGAATCCGGTGCGTGTTTCCGAACGCGGCTTTTACGACGGCATTCCTCACCGACTGGAACTGACCTCGGCCTACAACCAGTACCAGCGCATCAGCACCGATGCCGCCTACCGCGGCGCTGATGAGAACTATCAGATGCTGCTGCGCCCGCTGTTCATCACCTCGTTCATGCTGGCCGACTTCCTGGAAGACAACAACTTCTTCGGCGCCCGCCAGATCATCGTCTCCAGCGCCTCCAGCAAGACCGCCTACGGCACCGCCTTCTGCCTGGAGCAGAACGACAGCGTGGCGCTGATTGGCCTGACCTCCGGCGGCAACACCGACTTCGTCGCCCAGCTCGGCTGCTACCAGCAGGCTGTCGCCTACGAAGACGTTGAACAACTCGATGCCAGCATCCCCACCCTGTATGTCGACTTCTCAGGCAACGTGGCGCTGCGCAACCGCATTCACGAGTACTTCAAGGACAGCCTGGTCTACGACTGCTACGCAGGATCAGCACAGAACCACGAACACCTCAGCGCCGCCGAAACGCCTGTGCACGGCCCTGCACCGCAGCCGTACTTTGCGCCCTACCAGATCAAGAAGCGCAACGCCGACTGGGGCGCGGCGGAAGTGACCCGCCGCTTCAACGCCGCCCAGCTGGCGTTTATCGAACGGGTGCAGAACCCGTCTGCACCGTGGCTGAACGTCATCGAGCACACTGGCCTGGAGCAGGCAAAGACACTGGTAGAGGATCTGGTCGGCGGGCGTATCGATCCCAAGGATGGCCACGCAGTCGTCCTCGACTAAGCCAGCGACCCGGCCAGGGCGTCGTGCACCTGCCGCCCCCATTGCGGACGCGACCTGTCGCGTCCCTGCACATGCCCCACCTACGCCCGCTGCAGGGCTAGGGCATCCCGAGGCCGGACGGCCTAGCGTGGAGGCAGGCTCAGCACGACCACTTTCACCGGCAACAGCCCGCTCGACACCTGGCCGATGCGGGTAAACGCCGACTTCGACAGGTCAATCACCCGGCCACGAACGAAGGGGCCTCGGTCATTGATGCGCACCACAACAGATCGGCCGTTATCCAGATTGGTCACCTGCACCCGGGTGCCAAAGGGCAAGGTGCGATGGGCTGCGGTCAGCGCATCGTGACGATAGCGCTCGCCATTGGCGGTCTTGCGTTGCTCGAACTTGTCCGCGTAATAAGACGCCTGCCCGGTCTCGGTCGCACCTCCGAGCTTGCCGCCGCCCAAATGACTGCAACCGGCCAGCGCCAGCATAATCAGACCCAGAAACAGAACACGTCCGTTCAATACGACACACCTTTTGCACTAGGAAGCCAGGTGCCTCCTGGGCGGAGGCGGTGGTCGGATAGACCGCGCTATCAGCGTCGGGTTCACGGCAAGAGCTTGCGCCTGATAACCGGCACTGGCGTGCGCACGGCAAGGGGTCGACGGCATCACACCCGGTCAGGGCGTCGCGGCAGGCTGGTTCAACCCGGCATCCGTCCTGACCCGCAGAAAGCGGGCAAAACGCGGCAGACCGCCAGAGGTCAGGCCATTAAAGCGATAGGTCACTAGCGTACCGATGGCCGGTGGCGACTGGCGCTGCGCATCACTCAGGCCGCTGCCCAGCCGAAATCGCCGCCCGGCCCCATCTTCGACCAGCAGAGCGCCCACCTGCCCGAGGTATTTGCCCTGTCCGGCGGTATATCCGATCACCCGTGCCTCGGCATCCTCGAACGGCTTGTATTTGAGCAACAGCGGATGACGCCCGGCGCGGTAGCGCGCGCTGGCGTGGTGGAGCATCAACCCCTCCCCGCCGACGGCCACCGTGCGCCCAAGCAGAGCGTCCAGCTCATCGGCACTCGCCAGCCGCCGCTGCACAACCGGCTGCAGAGTGGCTAGCTGCAGATCGGCCAGCTCGCGCATCGCCAGCACCCGGGCGCTGAAGTCACCGCCGTGCTCGGGCAGGTCAAACACCATAAAGCCTACCCCTTGCCAGTCAGCAACGCTCGCCTGCTGGCGGCGAGCCAGCGCGCTGACCTCATCGAACCGCCCACGTCCGAGCCACAACTCACCATCCATCGGCAGTGCCGGCCAGCCGAGGGTGAACTCCTCCGGCGCATTGATGCGGTAACCGCCACGACTCAGCAACTGCTGACCGTCCCAGCGCGCGCGAACGCCATCCAGCTTCTCACTGACCCAGTAGTCCGCAACCGCCCCTTCACCACGATAAACCTCGGCCAGCATCAAACCGCTGTCGGCGCTCGCCGGCAGGTGCAGCAAGGCGCAAAAGAGCAACGCTCGGCGTATCCAGGCGAACACGGCAACCTCCCTGTTGCAGGTAAGGCCGGCAGACAGTCGGGCAGAAAGCGCACAGCCGCCGGCATCGCGTGCGCCGCCACAGGCTAGCAATACCAAGGGGGCGAACAAGCAGCCGGGACGAGAGGTTAGAACGCCGTCACAGCAGCGCAACGATCAGGACGCAGCCTCAGGCCTACTGACCGCGATCGACCAGCGCGGCGTCATGGCCTCGAAGTCGGTGCGCACGCTCGCGGGCAGATAGCTGGCCGAGTCCAGTACCCGCATTGCGCCCGCAAAACGTTCAAACACCACCCAATGCCAGAACGGCCGCTCACCTTCCCAGTGGTATTTGATCGCCAGCAACGCCAGATCAGGCAGCGCCTGCCAGGAAACGAAAGGCTCCTCGGTGGCCGACACCTGCAAGCCGCCGTTTTCCAGCAATCGACGCACGTATTGGGTGTCCGACCAGAGTGCCTTGTCATCGGCATAAATGCCCATCGCATTGGCAACGGCCTTCATCTGCGGATAACTGCAGCCGAGCAAAACGGCGGCCGAGGCAATCCCGCAGCCGGTGGACTCCTGCTGAATCACGGGTTGAAGCATGTCAGCTGAACTCCACCTGCCAAGCAGCAGCGTGCAGCGACAGGGCAAGCGGCATAGCCGAAATCAGTACCAAATGGCTCATCACATCACATCCTGGGCAACAGCAGGGGCGTGCCCCGGCAGAACGCCGGCAGCCCCCGGGAGAGGCCGGCACTATAGCAGGGCCCGACCCGACAAACATCTGCGGGGCTGACTCCCGGACTGCTGCGCGAACACACGCGAGCAACCTATCGTGCGCTATACTGCGCCGAACGAACGGGATTGGATTTTTTATGAAAGTGTGTGGTGTTGACCTCAACAGTAACGATGCCAATGTCTGCCTGCTGGCACTCGATGACGAGCTGTTCCAGCTGCCTGATTTCCGCGCGCGCCGGGTCAGCCTGACCGACAGCAACAGCACCGGTGCGCTGCGCCATTTCCAGCAGACCTTTGCCAAGCTGATGCACGACTACAAGGTCGACAAGGTCGTTATCCGCCAGCGGCCGATGAAGGGCAAGTTTGCCGGCGGTGCCGTGGGCTTCAAACTGGAAGCAGCGATCGAGCTGATTGCCGATCTGGACGTGGTGATCATGTCACCGACCGATATCAAGGAGTCGATCAAGCGCAACCCCATTCCGGTGCTGTTCTCTGAAACCGGGCTGAAGGCCTATCAGGAACCCGCCTTCAACACCGCATTCGCCTACCTGATGAAAGACAAGTTCGCGAACTGACAGCACCGCGGCCGGCAGCCCGACCGGAGTCCGTCCGGATCAAGCCATTCGGGCTGCCTGCCAACACCGCCTCGCCCCCAGCCCGACCTGACCCCATTGCAAGCCACAGCCAGGCATGGCCTAATGCCAGCCAGTGATAAAAACCATATAAAATTTGTGGTATTGCAGCCAGCAACAAGCGCGTACCTCACCGGCCACCCGGTAGCCGGCACTGCCGATAACTCAACTAGTATTGAGCTTGTCAACGGACTGAACGCTGGCTGGCTCCCTGGCTGGATTATCAGAACTATCATGTCTTAATCGAGTTAAACCGCGCTCAACAAAGAGAAGCTGAATGGGATTCAGACCGCTGTCTATCAGGCGCAACATCTGGCTGCTCTACAAGCTGCTGTGTGCTACTGCGGTCATTGCGCTGGCCGGCCCACGTATGTCCACTGGCAGTATCTGACTGCGCAGACCGAGGCCTCCCAACGCAGCCTGGTCAAGCAGTGGTTCGGCAGTTTTTCATCGCTGCTGGAGCAGCAGGAAACCATCATCACCCTGATTGGTCAGGACATCCTCCTGCGCCAGCGCGAAGGCAACCCGGATATTCGATCCGAGCTGGACCGGCTGATGAACATCAATCCGGAATTCTTTGCCGGCTTTGCCCTGTTTTCCACCGCAGGCGAGGTGCTGGACACAACCTCCAATCTGGTAAGGCCCGACCCGCCAAACCTGCTGCAACAGCCCGAATCGAAAGACTCCTTCGTATACGCCATCGAAAGCGACAAAATGGTCCTCGGGCGAACCTACAACGCTCCCAGACTGGTAATCCCGGCCAGAAAGGCCATTCGCGATACTGACGGGCAGTTGCTGGGCATCATGACCGGCGCACTGAAAATCCAGGCGGACAGCGGTCATTTCGCCCATGCTGCCGTCCTCGGTCCACATAACCGCATCACCATTCTTCGCACCCGTAATCGCTATATCCAGTACGCGACTAACGGGGAGCTGATCGCTGACTTCTTCGTCCAGCCCCTGCCGGACACGCGGTATCGGCAGCTCATGCAGGCCCTTCAACAGGGCCAGCGCGAACCCGAGCATCCCTCAGGGCGCCAGACCACCATCACCTTCAGATGGGATACCAACTCGGACAGAGAGCACGTCCGTGGCGTCGCACTCTACAACCCCCGCTACGAATTCTGGCTGCTGTCTGAAGTGGAAGAAGGCTATCTGATCAATCAATTCCTCAAGACTGCAACGCTTTATATTGCGTTGACTGCGGCGTTTCTGATCAGCATGTTCTACCTGTTTCGCTTTATCGACCGGGAGCTGAACCGCCCCGGGTTTCGCGGAGGCTTCATCTTTTGAGAGAATGGAGCCCATATGAGCAAGCACCCCAAGTTTTCCCCTGAAGTCCGTGACCGGGCCATCCGTATGGTTTATGAGGTCCGGGAATCCCACACATCGCAGTGGGCCGCCATCGAGGCAGTGGCCAGCAAGATCGGCTGCACCGCCCAGACACTGAGCAGTTGGATTCGGAAGGCAGCTGCGCCTGCGGTCCCCTCTGCCTCGGCTACTGATGCCCGCGTCAAGGAACTGGAACGTGAGGTTCGTGAGCTCAAGCGAGCTAACGAGATCCTCAAGGTCGCCAGCGCTTTTTTCGCCCAGGCGGAGCCCGACGGGCAGGCCATCCTGCGCCGTTTGAAGTGATCTGGCAACTGATCGACAAGCACCGGCAAAGCTTTGGAGTCGAGCCACTGTGCCGCGTGTTGCAAGTGTCTCCATCGGCTTACCGGCGCCATGCTGCACGGCTACGTGATCGCTCACGACGCTCCGCCCGAGCGATCCGTGACGAGGCACTTGCTGTACACATTCATCGTGTCTGGCGGGAAAATTACGAGGTCTACGGGGCCAGGAAAATTTGGCGGCAGATGCATCGCGAACACCAGGTGGTTGCGCGCTGCACAGTGGAACGGTTGATGCGTGAAATGGGGCTCTGCGGCGTTACGCGGGGCAAAATGGTGAAAACCACCCACGCCGATCCTGACAATGCCAACCCTAGGGATCTGGTAAAGCGCCAGTTCACTGCCGAACGTCCCAATCAGCTCTGGGTCGCCGATTTCACATTCGTTTCAACCTGGCAGGGATTTGCCTATGTGGCGTTCATCGTCGATGTCTACTCACGGTTTATCGTGGGCTGGCGTGTCAGCCGACACATGCGTACAGAGTTTGTCCTGGATGCTCTGGAACAGGCGCTTCACACTCGTCGGCCTGAGCCACACCGGCTGGTTCATCACAGCGATAGGGGCTCGCAATATCTGTCGATTCGCTACAGCGAGCGGCTGGGCGAAGCTGGCATCGAACCCTCGGTTGGCAATACCGGTGACAGCTACGACAACGCACTGGCAGAGACCATCAACGGCCTCTACAAGACCGAACTGATCCACAGGCGAGGGCCATGGAAAAGCGTAGACAGTCTGGAGTGGGAGACGCTGAAGTGGGTGACCTGGTTCAACCATCAGCGCCTGCTGGAGCCAATTGGAAATAGGCCACCGGCCGAGTTTGAGGCACTATACGAACAGAGTCAGGCAACCATATCAGTTGCTGCCTGACTCAAACAAAACAGCCTCCGCGAAACCCGGGGCGGTTCAAGCAGCAACACCGCCGCCAGCAGCTGCAATATCAGGCCGATCACGACACCCTGACCGGCCTGCCCAATCGCAACTTTCTGCTGGAGGCCTTTGACCAGTGGCAGACAGGAAAACAGAACTTCTCACTCCTGTTCATCGACCTCGACCACTTCAAGGGCATCAACGACCATTTCGGCCACAGCATTGGTGATCAGATCTTGGTAGAGCTGGCACGCCGCTTCGAGCAGGCCCTGCGTGAAGGCACCCTGCTGGTGCGGCACGGCGGTGACGAGTTTGTGCTGTTGATTGCCACCCATGCCGACAGTACCGCCGCCGAGGAGCGGGTTGGCCGGCAAATTAACGCCATTTGCGCCAATATTGCCTTCTCCAATATGACCTTCTCCCCTGGCTGCAGTATCGGTGTGGCGCGCTACCCGGAGCATGGCACCACCCTCGACGAGCTGTTGCGCGCGGCGGATGTGGCCATGTATGAGGCCAAGAAGGAGCGCAACACCCTGCGCTTCTTCCGTACCGATCTGGAAGAGCAATACCTGTACCGGGTCAGGATCGAACAACACCTGCGTGGCGCCGAAACCCGCGGCGAGATCTTCCTGGTCTATCAGCCTCAGGTTGACCAGCATGGCCGCATGTATGGAGTGGAAGCACTGGTACGCTGGCAAAGCCCGGTTCTGGGCAGTGTGCCGCCGGACGCCTTCATCCCGATTGCCGAGCACTCAGGGCTGATCACCACCCTTGGTTACCACATCATTGACCGGGCGCTGGCCGACATCGCAGGGCTGCAACAGCAAACCGGCAAGACCTTCAACCTGTCGATCAACGTGTCCGCCCGGCAGTTGATGGAAAACGGCTTTATCGATCAGCTGTTGGAACGAATCGACAGCAGCCTGCTGGGCTTTGAGCAGATATGTATCGAAGTCACGGAAAATCTGCTGATTGAAGACATCGAGCAGATCCACCACATCCTGACCCGCGCCAAGGACGCCGGCGTGCGGATGTCACTCGATGACTTTGGTACCGGCTATTCCTCACTGAGCACCCTGCGCTCGCTGCCGTTTCACGAGGTCAAGATCGACAAAAGCTTTGTCGATCACGTCACCGACGACAAGACCGCCCTGGCCATGGTGCAGAACATCATCGCCATCGGCCAGAACTACGGCATGACCGTGCTGGCAGAAGGCGTTGAAACCGAGGAGCAGTTGCAGTGCCTGATCACCTGCGGATGCGACCATTTCCAGGGTTACCTGTTCGCCAGACCACTCACTCTGGACGACCTGCGCGCCTGCATCGCAAGGGAAAGCCTGTCGCCAACGCAGTGAGCCGGCGCTAGTCGGCGAAGGCTCACAGATCAACCGACCAGCCACTGATAAATCAGCCGCCCCGGCGCCAATGCACCCAGCCCGGCTCCGATAACGCCGATAAAGGCACCAACCGCAAAGGCGCGGTGCCGCCTGATATGGCCGGCTCGGGCTGAGTACACCGACACCGCCACACACACCAGCACCCAGACCGACAGCAGATGGATAGGGTTGTAACCATGGAACACATCCATAAAGCCGGTCAGCCAGAACGAAGACATGGCCACAATCACCATCGCCGTCATCCACGACCAGCCCACAACCCTATGCAACCGCGTCCCCTTGCGGGTCAGCAACTGAAAGCCCCCGGCGAGCAACGCCCAGAGTGCAGCAACAAGATGAAGCGTAACGGCCATGGTGCACCCGCGCGCTAAAGTGGAGAAATTCGCCAGCCGCTTTGGAGCCGCGAAGCGACGGAAAATCGGTCGCTGTGCAGCCGATTGTTAAAACCTGCCCAGCCAGTACTGCGGACGCCGCCGGTCATGGGCAACAACCAGAACCTGAAAGCCATCAGGTCGTTCTCGGTAAACGACAGACAAGGGAACTCTGTGAAGGGCCGCTCTACGAATATCTGGTGGCAACTCGACTTGCCAGGCCTTAGGTGACTCGCCAACCAAATTAGCCAGGGCCTCAAATTCCTCTATGAAGGCACCACCCAATCCCGGAACCTTTGATTCGTAATAACCTACTGACTCCAGGAACTCGGCTTCCGTTGCCGGGTGAGAAGAATAGTTCATTTGATCAGTGCTCTAGCCTTCCTCATGACATTCTCACCAGCCACAGAATGAACTGTGCCATTGTCGAGTTCTTCGCCTCTACGGCGGGCCTCAAGCAGCCAATCGGATCTGAGCTCCTCATACGACGGAGACTCCAGACTCAATACCAGTCGCTGGATCAATTGAACTCGCTCCTCCTTAGGGAGATGGAGCGCCTCGTCTTCAATTTTCTGGAGATTCATGAAAAAACCTCTCGTTCGCGTATCGCTGAATTTTGACACGGATGGGTATCAGGTGCCACGACTCGGTTTTTCGCTTTAACGCCCAAAGCAGCGGCGCGCGTTAGCGCGTCCAGTCCGTAGGACGATGCTGCCTTTGATTGTTATGTGCTTACTCATCAGCGCCCAGCAAAGATTCGATTTTTTTCTTTGTATAGGCTTCTAAAAGGTCTTTTGAAACCCGCCAAAGTGTGCCTATTGAAGCATCCTTGAATTCGGACTTGATAGTGTCCCAAACTTGACTATTCCTAAGTGCTTCAAGAAATTCGTGACCAAATGCTGTTAGTCGTAAAGGAACAACCCCCCAGGACACATATCCATCAACCCCTTTTCGATAGCCAAGATCATGACCCTGCTCACCCTGAACCAAGTTTTGGTCAGCGAGAATGCGTAGATGAAAAATAAATTTATCTTCCTGATAACTGAAGCCGAGTTTCCCCAATTCATTTATATCTGTGGTAGGTGTGCCTGAAGCTTCAAATGCCTCAAGCAATCTCTTTAAGTATTCATGATCAATTTTCACAAATTACTCTCTTGTTTTCACAGGCACATGAAGTTTGGTTAAGGGGCGGGCTTTAGCCCGTCCCAGTGAGCGGAGCGAACGGTGTTGAGCGACTTGTTATACGTCTTCACGCACAAACCCCGCCCCGGAAAAATAAATATCAAAGCTTCCAATTGAGTCGAAGCATTGAGCGCAGAAATAGTTTAACTTTGGTACTTTGTTGGAATCATAGCGGGGCGTAGGAAGTAAGCAATTACCATCATCCACGGATACCAACACAAGACGATCAATTAGGTTATGGTCGTAGTAAATATCACACCAGTAACCAGTTGCCTTTGGATGCAGCCATTTATTTGCCCAGACATCTACGAAGTCAGGGTTTTGAACTCCTTCTTCATCGTATCGCATGACCATTCTCAGTCTTGGATCTTCTTTGAGAAATCTTTCGGATGACCATGCTTTTGATACACCTCCCCAGTCGAGCTTAGGGTCTGTGCCTGCCATGAAGCTCAAGATTTCCTCATGACTCATGTCGCGAACTAGTTTTCTGTTTGGGCAAATTGCTTCTGCAGCATATGGGAGCCCGAAGAAAATAGAAGAAATTAAGCTAAGGGCAAAAGCAATTGGCTCTGCATTGTAGTTTGCCAGCCAAAAAACCGCCGCAATCAGCGTTGCCACAAAAAACACGGCACCAATAACTCTGAAAACCTCAGGCCTTCCTTTTATGTATAGCGCGGACTTCTGAAGTAGTGCGTTCATGGAGATGCTCGTATAACAGTTGAGTGGACCGACGGCTTTATGACTGCATATTAGTAACTTCTTCATAACAACGTCGCGCCCAGGTTACCAAAGAACTAAAAATTCTTTTTAAAACAATTGGTTAGATTGTTGCCGCCGCATACCATCTGTATTCGCTTGACTTCCTCTTTTTGCGCACCCAATAATGCTGTACAAACATACAGCATGGATGCGATATGGACACCACACCAGCCAAACCGCAGCTGCGCGAGCAGTTTCGTAACGTCATCAGGGTGAATCACTACAGCATTCGCACCGAGAAGACCTATTGGTACTGGATACGCTACTTCCTGCGTTACCACCGGATGCGTCACCCGCTGGAGATGGGACCAGCGGAAGGTAGCGAGTTTCTTACCTGGCTGGCCGTCAGTCGGCAGGTAGCTGCCGCCACACAAAATCAGGCGCTCAACGCGCTGGTGTTTCTGTATGGCAAGGTGTTGGGTCGCCCGCTCTGCGATATCGGCGACACCGTCCGGGCCAAACGCCCTGCACGCATCCCGACGGTGCTGACGCACAGTGAAGCAACCCAGATCATCGGGTTGCTGCCGGAGCCTCACAAGCTGATTGCGTCGCTGATGTACGGCTCGGGGCTGCGTGTCGTCGAGGCCTGTCGGCTGCGTATCAAAGACATCGACTTCGACCGCCAGATCATCACGGTGCGCAGCGGCAAAGGGGACAAGGACCGCATCACGCTGCTGCCCGCATCGCTGATCGAGCCACTGTGTGCACGCAGAGCGCGCATCCAGCGTGCCTGGCGCGAGCAGGATGCGTTTTACCAGTGCGACGCGAGCCTGCCCTACGCGCTCCGGCGTAAATACCCTAATGCTGCACGAGCGCTTGAGTAGCAGTGGCTGTTCCCTTCCCAGGGGCTGTGTGCCGACGATGAAGGCAACATCGTGCGGCACCACATGCATGTCAGTGCGGTGCAGACGCTGCTGGGGCATGCCGATGTGCGTACTACGCAGATTTATACCCATGTCCTTGGTAATGCCTTTGCCGGGGTGCAAAGTCCGCTCGGGTAGGCCTTTGGCTTAGCCGGGCAATCCG
>NZ_NBYK01000001.1:123785-137098 GCF_002197985.1 Halopseudomonas aestusnigri | reverse complement strand
TTTCCTGCTTCAAGACTATTGCAGGGCGTAATGGGCTGTCTATCCCCCGAAACGCTGCGCGGCAGTCAGACGGCGCTCGGGCGCGGCATTCAGCGCCCCTGCGGTAGGGCGCAGGTGTATCTGGCCGCAGTCACAGCGGCAAAACAGCTTCGCATAAACAACAACCCCGGCGCGAGGCCGGGGCTGTTGATGGTGCAGCGGTCGTTTAGCCGACCCACACACGGGCGTTGCGGAACATGCGCATCCAGCCGCCGTCCTCGCTCCAGTCATCCGGATGCCAGGAGTTCTGCACCGCGCGGAACACGCGCTCGGGGTGCGGCATCATGATGGTGACGCGACCGTCGCGGGTGGTCAGGCCGGTGATGCCGCGCGGCGAGCCGTTCGGGTTGGCCGGGTAGCGCTCGGTCATGCGACCGCGGTTGTCGACGTAGCGCAGGGCTACGGCGTTGGCAGCTTCACAGGCATCAACGGCGGCGCTGCTGGCGAACTCGGCATGACCTTCACCGTGGGCGATGGCAATCGGCAGACGGCTGCCAACCATACCGCTGAGGAAGATCGACGGCGAGGGCTGAACTTCAACCATGGCAACCCGCGCCTCGAACTGCTCGGAGCGGTTGCGCACAAAGCGCGGCCAGTGGTCGCTGCCCGGAATCAGCTCACGCAGGTTGGAGAGCATCTGGCAGCCGTTGCACACGCCAAGGGCGAAGGTGTCCGGGCGGGCAAAGAACGCGGTGAAGGCTTCACGGGCAATGCTGTTGAACAGAATCGACTTGGCCCAGCCCTCACCGGCGCCGAGGACATCGCCGTAGGAGAAGCCGCCGCAGGCGACCAGACCGCGGAAGTCGGTCAGGTCAACGCGGCCGCTGAGGATATCGCTCATGTGCACGTCGACCGCGCTGAAACCGGCGCGGTTGAAAGCTGCCGCCATCTCGACCTGACCGTTGACACCCTGCTCGCGCAGAATGGCGACACGCGGGCGAACACCATTGCTGATGAGCGGTGCGGCAACGTCGTCGTTGATGTCGAAGCTGAGCAGCGCGTGCAGGCCCGGGTTGGCGTCGTCGGCGATGTTCTCGAATTCCTGATCGGCGCACTCGGCGTTGTCACGCAGGCGCTGAATCTGCCAGCTGGTTTCGCTCCAGGCCTGTTGCCAGACCGCGCGGGTGTTCTCCAGCACCGGCTTGCCGTTGAACTCGAAGCGGATGTTCTGCTCGCTGCTCGGCTGGCCGATCACCGCGCTGCAGTCACCCAGACCGGCGGCAGACAGCTGCGCCAGCACTTCCTCGGTGTCGTCCTGGGATACCTGAATGACCGCGCCCAGCTCTTCGTTGAACAGCACCTCGGCCAGTGTGCTGGCGTCCTGCGCCAGTACGTCGAGGTTGATGTTCAGGCCACAGCGGGCGGCAAAGGCCATCTCGGTCAGAGTGGTGAACAGGCCGCCGTCGGAGCGGTCGTGGTAGGCAAGCAGCAGCTCGTCCTGGTTCAGGCCCTGGATCACGGCAAAGAAGGCCTTGAGGTCTTCGGCGTCGTCCAGATCCGGCACCTGCTGGCCGATCTTGTTGTAGACCTGCGCCAGCGCCGAGCCGCCCAGGCGGTTCTGGCCACGGCCCAGATCAATCAGGATCAGGTCGGTTGCGCCATGATCCAGACGCAGTTGCGGGGTCAGGGTGGCGCGCACGTCCTGTACCGGGGCAAAACCGGTAACGATCAGCGACAGCGGTGAGGTAACCGACTTCTCCTTGCCGGCTTCATCCCAGCGGGTCTTCATGGACATGGAGTCCTTGCCGACCGGAATGGTAATGCCCAGCTCGGGGCACAGCTCCATGCCGACTGCCTTGACGGTGTCGTACAGGCGCGCGTCTTCACCCGGGTGACCGGCAGCAGACATCCAGTTGGCCGACAGTTTGATATCGGACAGCTTGGCGATACGCGCGGCAGCCAGGTTGGTCACGGTCTCGGCAACCGCCATGCGCCCGGAGGCCGGGGCGTTGAGCAGCGCCAGCGGCGTGCGCTCACCCATGGCCATGGCTTCACCGGTGTTGACGTCGAAGCTGGTGGAGGTGACGGCACAGTCAGCCACCGGCACCTGCCAGGGGCCGACCATCTGGTCGCGGGTGACCATACCGGTGATGCTGCGGTCGCCGATGGTGATCAGGAACTGTTTGCTGGCCACCGCCGGCAGGCGCAGTACGCGCTCGGCAGCATCGCTCAGGTTCAGCTCGTTGGCGCTGAAGTCGTCGCCCTGCTCCGCTTCACGCTCGACGCTGCGGTGCATGCGCGGCGGCTTGCCGAGCAGAACCGACAGCGGCATATCGACCGGCTGGTTGTCGAAGTGGCTGTCGTTGAGCAGCAGCAGTTGTTCTTCAGTCGCTTCACCAACCACGGCGAAGGGGCAACGCTCACGCTGGCAGATGGCTTCGAAACGCTCGAAATCGGCGTTCGGCACGGCCATCACGTAGCGTTCCTGGGATTCGTTGGACCAGATTTCCAGCGGGCTCATGCCCGGCTCGTCGTTCGGTACATTGCGCAGCTCGAAACGGCCGCCGCGACCACCGTCGTTGACCAGCTCCGGGAAGGCATTGGACAGGCCGCCCGCGCCCACGTCGTGGATAAAGGCGATCGGGTTCTTGTCACCCAGCTGCCAGCAGCGGTCGATGACCTCCTGACAGCGGCGTTCCATTTCCGGGTTCTCACGCTGCACGGAGGCAAAGTCCAGATCCTCGGCGCTGGAGCCGGTAGCCATGGAAGACGCCGCGCCGCCGCCCAGACCAATCAGCATCGCCGGGCCGCCCAGCACGATCAGCTTGGCGCCAACCGGAATGTCAGACTTCTCGACGTGAGTCGCACGAATGTTGCCCATACCGCCGGCGATCATGATCGGCTTGTGGTAACCACGGGTTTCCGGGCCACGGGGCGAGTCAATGGTGGTCTCGAAGGTACGGAAGTAGCCGTTCAGGTTCGGACGACCAAACTCGTTGTTGAACGCAGCACCACCGAGCGGGCCTTCGATCATGATCTGCAGCGGGGTAACAATGCGCGAGGGCTTGCCGTTGTCTTCTTCCCACGGCTGAACGAAGCCCGGGATACGCAGGTTGGACACGGTAAAACCGGTCAGGCCGGCCTTCGGCTTGCCGCCGATACCGGTAGCACCTTCGTCACGAATCTCGCCACCGGAACCGGTAGACGCGCCCGGGAACGGGGCAATCGCGGTCGGGTGATTGTGGGTTTCCACCTTCATCAGGATGTGCACCGGCTCTTCATGAGCGCGGTACTCATTACTGCCCGGCACCGGGAAGAAACGGCCGGCGGTGAAGCCCTCGATCACAGCCGCGTTGTCTTTATACGCCGACAGCACGCCTTCGCTGTGCATCTGATAGGTGTTCTTGATCATGCCGAACAGGCTCTTGTCCTGCGCCTGACCGTCGATATCCCAGCTGGCATTGAAGATCTTGTGACGGCAGTGCTCGGAGTTGGCCTGGGCGAACATCATCAGCTCGACGTCGCTCGGGTTGCGACCAAGGCCGGTGAAGCTCTCGACCAGATAGTCGATCTCGTCTTCGGCCAGCGCCAGACCGAGGCTGCTGTTCGCCTCAACCAGGGCGTCGCGGCCACCGGCCAGAATGTCGACACGCTGGAACGGCTTGGGCTCGGTGTGGGCAAACAGCGGCGCCGCAGCCTGCAGATCGTCCAGCGCCAGCTCGGTCATGCGGTCGTGCAGTTCGGCTTTCAGCGTCGCGCGGTCGGCGGCGGACAGCTGACCACTGACGTAATAGGCGATACCGCGCTCCAGACGCAGCACCTGACTCAGACCGCAGTTGCGGGCGATATCGGTTGCCTTGCTGGACCAGGGAGAGATAGTGCCGAAGCGCGGCACCACCAGCACCAGCTCGCCGGCCGGCTCTTCGACCGGAACAGACGGGCCGTAGCGCAGCAGACGATCAAGAACCTGTGCGGATTGCTCGTCCAGCTCGCTGCTCAGCTCGGCGAAATGCATGAACTCGGCGTACACCCCGGTCACTCCGGCAAGGCGGCCTTGCAGCCTGGCGAGCAACTTGGTACGACGAAAATCGGAAAGGGCTGGGGCTCCACGCAGGATATGCATGTCGGTATCGGCCTCGGGATGCGAACAGTGGGAAAAAAGAGGCGCATAGGATACCCCAAGCGGGCTTGTTGAGCCATGCCGAGCGCAGTCACCCGACCAGCCGTGCCGATTGCGCTGGCGACTATTGCCGCACCGCGCTTTTGCCTATACTGGCGCCATGCATCGACCAGCCTTTCACCCTCCCCGTTTCAAGGCTCTGGCCACCGCGCTCTGCGCTGTTCTGCTGGCCGCCTGTGAGCAAAGCAGTCAACTGGAGCAGATTCAGGAGGCCGGTTCACTGCGGGTAATCACCCGCAATACGCCTACCACCTACTACCAGGATCGTAACGGTGATACCGGTCTTGAGTATGAGCTGGCCAAGCGCTTTGCCGACAGCCTGGGCGTGTCACTGGACATGCAGACCGCCGACACCGTGGACAGCCTTTACCACCAGCTTGCTGATGCCGACGGCCCGCAGCTGGCTGCAGCCGGGCTGACGGTCAACCCGGCGCGCAGCGAACAGGTCCGGTTTGCCACGCCGTATCTCGACGTCATTCCGCAGGTCGTCTATCGCCGCGGCAGTCGCAAACCGCGCAGCATTGAAGATCTGTACGACAAGCGCCTGATGGTACTCAAGGGCAGTACCCTGGCTGACCAGTTACGGGAGCTGCAGGCCAGCCACCCGGAGCTGACCTTCGAAGAATCCGACAACGTGGAAGTCGTCGACCTGCTGCGCATGGTCAACGACGGCGAGATCGACAGCGCGGTGGTCTACTCCAACGAACTGGTCGTCAATCAGGCGTTCTATCCGGCGGTCAGCGTGGCCTTTGACCTCGGCGATGGCCAGCCGATGGCCTGGGCGCTGCGCGAATATACCGATACCACGCTGCTGGATGCGGTTAATGGCTTCTTCGCCGCGATCAAGGACGACGGCACGCTGGACCAGTTGATCGAGCGTTTCTACGGCCATTCCGACGTACTCGATTACGTCGGTGCCCGCGCCTTCGCCACCCACATGCAGACCCGCCTGCCGCGCTACGAGACCTATCTGCGCCAGGCCGGCGATCAGAACGGTCTGGACTGGCGCCTGCTAGCCGCGATGAGCTACCAGGAGTCGCTGTGGGATCCGGACGCCCGCTCGGCAACCGGCGTACGCGGCCTGATGATGCTGACCCTGCCGACCGCCAAGTTTGTCGGCGTCACCAACCGGGTTGATCCGCAGCAAAGCATCAACGGCGGCGCCCGCTACCTGATCTGGGTACGCGACCAGATTCCCGCGGACATTCCGGAGCCGGACCGCACCTGGTTTGCGCTGGCGGCCTACAACGTCGGCCTCGGCCACCTCGATGACGCCCGCAAGCTGACCGCCGAGGGCGGCCGCGACCCGAATCGCTGGATTGACGTGAAGGATTTTCTGCCGCTGCTGCAGAAAAAGCAGTGGTACAGCAAAACCCGCTACGGCTATGCCCGCGGCTCTGAACCGGTGCACTACGTACAGAACATCCGTCGCTACTACGACATCCTGCAGTGGGTCACCCAACCTCAATCCGAATCACGCCAGCAACCCGCCGAGCAATATCACGCACCGGGGATTCTCGAGCAGTTGCCGGATGGGGTGTAGCGCAGCGCTACACAGCTGCAAGCTATAAGCTGCAAGCCTCAAGCTAAAAGCAAAACCACCTAAGCCGCGAAGTGGGTGGTCATAGCCTGGTGCCGTCTTGATGCCACCCTGGCGGAGACGCCTCCGCCTGACAACACCGAGACACATCGTCGGCCCGTAGGGAGGACTAAGCGCAGCGTGTCCGCCGCGTTCCCGCAAGTGCCGAGGCTCAACGTATTTTGCCGGCTTGATGCCACCCTCGCGGACACGCCTTTGGCTTTGTCCGCCCTACAGGAAGGTCGCCGACGAATGGGATGAAACACCTCGCGCGCACCGCCACGCAGCAAAGAACCATAAAAAAACCCGCGCGATTCAACACCGCACGGGTTTTGCTTGCAGCTTAAGGCTTGCAGCTTGTGGCTACGCCTTACGCCTATCCCTGAAAAACGCCGACAACAGCGCCCCACACTCCTCGGCCAACACCCCACCCTCAACCTGAATGCGGTGGTTCATCCATGGCTGATCAAGCACCTGGCTGCGGCTGGCGACGGCGCCGGCACGCGGTTCGCTGGCACCGTAAACCAGACGTGCGATGCGACTGTGAATCAACAGGCCGGAGCACATGGTGCAGGGTTCGAGGGTGACGTACAGGGTGGTGCCGGGCAGGCGATAATTCTGCAGGGCCGTTGCGGCCTGGCGGATGGCAACCATCTCGGCATGGGCGCTGGGATCAAGACTGGTGATCGGCTGGTTGAAACCCCGGCCGATCACCTTGCCATCCTGAACCAGCACGGCGCCGACCGGGACTTCGCCCCGCTCGGCAGCCAGCCGGGCTTCGGCCAGCGCCAGCCGCATAAAGTCGATATCCGCTGGCGTCATGGCGAGCCCCTTTCAACAACCGATCAGATCAGCTTGCGCTCGCGCAGCAGGCCAACCACCTGCTCCACGCAGCCTTCCAGATCCAGCTCGGCGGTGTTGAGCACCAGATCGGCATCGGTCGGCGCTTCATACGGGAAGGACACACCGGGAATGGTGCCTTCGACGTTGGCCGCATAGATACCGGACGGGTCACGTTGCTGGCAGACCTCCAGCGGGGTGTTCAGGTGAACCAACAGGCAGCGGTCGCCGAGGATGTGACGCGCGGTGGCGCGGCTTTCCTCGGTCGGCGCGACGAATGCACCGATGGCAATCAGGCCCGCTTCGTTCATCTGACGCGCAATACGTGCACCCTTGTGCAGGTTCTCTGCACGGCCGGCAGCGTCCATCGCCAGACCTTTGCTCAGGTCTTGACGCAGGACCTTGCCATCCAGCACGTAGCAGGCACGGCCAGCGTCAAACAGCTTGCGTTCCAGCGCGTAGGCGATGGAGCTCTTGCCTGCACCGGACAGACCGGTGAACAGGACGGTAACCGGCTCCTGACCAAAGCGCTCGGCCCGTTCGGTCGCCGTTACGTGGGCCAGACGGCCATGGTGACCACCCGTGGTGTTCTGGCCATCCTGCGCCTTGGCGACGATCATGCCCGCGCCTACAGTGCCGTTGGTCATGCGGTCGATGACGATGAATGCACCGGAGGTGTGGTTGGTCTGATAGTCGTCATAGGCAATCGGACGTTCCAGGGCAACCTGTACCCGGCCAATCTCGTTCAGCGCCAGCTGGGCAGCGGGTTGCTGCTCCATGGTGTTCACGTCGATACGGTGCTGAATACGGGTAAAGGACGCCGGACTGTAGCTGGTAGCGCGCTTGATGTCGTACTTGCGGCCCGGCTGCATCGGCTGCTCGGCCATCCACACCAGCGTTGCTTCAAACTGATCACCGATCAGCGGGCGATTGTCGGCGTGGCACAGCATGTCGCCACGGGAGATATCGATTTCGTCTTCCAGCGTCAGGGTGACTGCCTGACCTGGCCCGGCTTCTTCCAGCTCACCGTCAAAGGTGACGATGGATTTGACGCGGCTGCCCTTGCCGGACGGCAAAACGGTCAGCTCATCGCCCTTGCGCACCACACCCGAGGCAATGGTGCCGGCAAAGCCGCGGAAGTTCAGGTTCGGGCGGGTTACCAGCTGAACCGGGAAGCGCAGGTCGGTGGTGTTGCGATCGTTGGCGATCTCGACGGTCTCGAGAATTTCCATCAGCGACGGGCCGGTGTACCAGGGGCTGCGCTCGCTGCGGTTTACAACGTTGTCGCCCTTGAGCGCCGACATCGGCACAAACTGCACCTTGTCACCGTCGAGCAGTTCCAGCCCGCTGGCGAACTGCAGATAGTCTTCGCGAATCTTGTCGTAGACGGTCTGATCGAAGTCCATCAGGTCCATCTTGTTGACCGCAACCACGATGTGCTTGATGCCCAGCAAGGATGCAATGAAGCTGTGACGCTTGGTCTGGGTCTGCACGCCGTAACGGGCGTCGATCAGAATGATCGCGAGGTCACAAGTAGAGGCACCTGTCGCCATGTTGCGGGTGTACTGCTCATGGCCGGGGGTATCGGCGATGATGAACTTGCGCTTGGCGGTGGAGAAGTAGCGGTAGGCAACGTCGATGGTGATGCCCTGCTCACGCTCGGCCTGCAGACCATCAACCAGCAGCGCCAGATCCACTTCCTCACCGGTGGTACCGGACTTCTTGGAGTCACGGGTGATGGCTTCCATGTGATCTTCATAGATCATCTTGGAGTCGTGCAGCAGACGCCCAATCAGCGTGCTCTTGCCGTCGTCGACGTTACCGCAGGTCAGAAAGCGCAGCAGTTCCTTGCGTTCGTGCTGGCTCAGGTAGGCCAGGATGTCCTGGCTGATCAGATCGGATTGATGCGACATCTATCAAAGCTCCAAGCTGCAAGCTGCAAGCGACAAGCGGCCCCTGCAGCTATTCGGTAATTCGGTTAATCAAGCCTGTCAGCATGCGCGACAGCTCGCGGGTCTCACTGATCCAGTGTGTGGCCAGTGTCAATTCCAGAAACTCTATCTACTGCCCCACCATCAACTGGGTTCGCACCTCAGCGCATGAGCCCTTGGCGACGCTGAGAAAATACCGCTTCTCGGCGTTGCCTCCACGTTCCATCCCCTCGGCAATATTACTGGGAATAGACAGCGCGGCCCGTGTCAGCTGGTTCCGAAACCCGTAATCGGGGCAGTTTGCCAGCGCTCTGTACATGGCAACAGACAACGCCTTTCCACGCTGCCACACTTCAAGCCGTTCGAAATCCATCAGCAACCTCCATGTTGCCTGCTCAAGCAGCCCTCCAACGCGACTCAGCTCAGCTTGTCGCTTGCTGCTTGAAGCTTGCGGCTTTAGAAATAGCCCTGCCGCTTCTTCTCTTCCATCGAGCCGGCGGAGTCATGGTCGATGACGCGGCCCTGACGCTCGGAGGTTTTGGTCAGCAGCATTTCCTGGATGATTTCCGGCAGCGTGGCGGCGCTGGATTCGACGGCGCCGGTCAGCGGGTAGCAGCCCAGGGTACGGAAACGGACCATTTTCATTTCCGGGGTCTTGCCATCCAGCGGCATGCGGTCGTCGTCGACCATGATCAGTGAGCCGTTGTATTCAACGACCGGACGTTCGGCGGCGAAGTACAGCGGCACAATCGGAATGCTTTCCAGATAGATGTATTGCCAGATGTCCAGCTCGGTCCAGTTGGACAGCGGGAACACGCGAATGCTTTCGCCCTTGTGCACCTTGCCGTTGTAGATGTTCCACAGCTCGGGGCGCTGGTTCTTCGGGTCCCAGCGGTGGTGCTTGTCACGGAAGGAGTACACGCGCTCCTTGGCACGGGACTTCTCTTCGTCACGGCGCGCGCCACCAAAGGCCGCGTCAAAGCCGTACTTGTCCAGCGCCTGCTTCAGACCCTGGGTTTTCATCACGTCGGTGTGCACTGCACTGCCATGAGTGAAGGGGTTAACGCCTTGGGCAACACCTTCCGGGTTCATGTGCACCAGCAGGTCGAGGTCCATTTCCTTGACCATCTTTTCGCGGAACTCGTACATCGCCTGGAATTTCCAGCCGGTATCCACGTGCAAAACCGGGAACGGCAGACGGCCAGGATAGAACGCCTTGCGCGCCAGATGCAGCATCACGGCGGAGTCTTTACCGATCGAATAGAGCATGACCGGGTTCTGGAACTCGGCAGCCACTTCACGAATGATGTGGATGCTTTCCGCTTCCAGTTGCTTCAGATGGGTCAGTTTTTCCAGCATGGTGTACTCACGTTGAATGGCTAGCGGCCGCACGGCCCGATTCGACTGGCAGGCATTGTAGCAAAGGGAGTTTCTTATAATAAGCAGCCGATCAAGAACCTTCGGCTATATGGATATGAAAAAAAGCAGCGGCAAGCGGCAAGCGTAATCAGGGTGAGTGCCGCGACTGGGTCGTCCGGCGCTTCCTGAAGTTCTTTTCACCCTCGCCCCTCCACAACCGAAACCCAGCGCTACGCGACCGTGAGGGTTTTGCTTGAAGCTTGCAGCTTGAAGCTTGTAGCTCAGCGCTACGCGCTGCCTACACCGGATTATCAATATCGATAAACCGATGCTCCAGCCCGAACGTCGCGGCCAAGTGTTCGCCCAACGCCTTTGCGCCGTAGCGTTCGGTGGCGTGATGGCCGGCGGCGTAGAAGTGGATGCCGTTTTCGCGGGCGGCGTGTACCGTTGGTTCGGAGACTTCGCCGGTGATAAAGGCATCGACGCCAAGGGCGATGGCCTTGTCGATATAGCCCTGCGCCGCGCCGGTGCACCAGGCAATGCGCTTGACCGGCCGATCATGGCCGGCCACAAACAGCGGCTCACGCTGCAGCCGGGCGGCCAGCAGGGCGGCCAGCTCCTCGCCCGCGCACGGCGCGGCCAGCTCGCCGGTCAGCCCAACCGATCGGGGGTTGTTCGGCTCCAGACCGCCACTGATCTGCCAGCCCATCAGCCGCGCCAGCTGAACGTTATTGCCCAGCTCGGCGTGCACATCCAGTGGCAGATGGTAAGCCACCAGATTGATGTCGTTCTGCAACAACGCTTTGAGTCTGCGCTGTTTGACACCGACAACGGCGGCTGACTCGCCACGCCAGAAATAGCCGTGATGCACCAGCAGCAGATCCGCCTGGGCCTCTACCGCGGCGTCAACCAGCGCCTGACTGGCAGTCACGCCGCTGACGATACGACGAATCTCGGTACGCCCCTCAACCTGCAGCCCGTTGGGGCAGTAATCCTGAAAGCTGCCGCTATCAAGCAGCTCGTTGCAGTAGCGAATCAGCGCGTCGCGATCAACCATGGTGCCTCCGGTGGAGTCAGCGGGAAAAGGCCACATTGTCCGGCGTCCGCCGAACGGTTACAAGGATGTCACCAATGCCCTGCAGAATCCGGTACGAGCCCGTATAATGCCGCTCACACCGGTCGGCAACGGCCTGCACAGATGACGGGTAGGGGTTTGATGAACGCACTGTTACGCTCGATGGGGTGGCCGGTTGTCTGCGGTATCCTGCTGGCCCTGCTGATCATTCAGCAATTCCCGCAATGGATCGGCCTGCCCGCCCACGACATCGTCCTGCGTGAGGTTTCAGCGCAGCGTTCAAACATGGGGCTGGTGTCCTACAGCCGCGGCGTGGAGCGCGCCTCACCTGCCGTCGCCAATATCTATACCAGCAAGGCAGTCGAACCCGGTGTCGACGGCTCACTGCGCGACTATGCCGACAGCCTGCCCGCGCCGGCCCGTCGCCAGTCCAGTCTGGGCTCGGCGGTGATCCTCAACCCGGATGGCTACCTGCTGACCAACAATCACGTGATCGCCGGCGCCGACGAAATTCTGGTTGCACTCAAGGACGGTCGCGAAGCACTTGCCACCCTGATCGGCACCGATCCTGAGACCGATCTGGCGGTACTCAAGATCGACCTGCCAAACCTGCCCGCCATCACCATCGACTCCCGTGACGAGCAGCGTATCGGTGATGTGGTCATGGCCATCGGCAACCCCTTCGGCCTCGGCCAGACGGTCACCATGGGCATCATCAGTGCCACCGGCCGTAACCAGCTGGGCCTCAACACCTACGAAGACTTTATCCAGACCGATGCGGCCATCAACCAGGGCAACTCCGGTGGCGCACTGGTCGACGCCGAAGGCAATCTGATCGGTATCAATACAGCGATCTTCTCCCAATCGGGCGCAGCGCAGGGTATCGGTTTTGCCATTCCGGTGAGGCTGGCGGTTGAAGTGATGCAGGCGATCATCCAGCACGGTCATGTGATCCGCGGCTGGCTGGGAGTAGAAGTGCAGCCGCTGACACCTGAGCTGGCCGAGTCGTTCGGATTGGATGTCAGTCAGGGCATCGTGGTGGCCAGCCTGTACCGCAATGGCCCCGCGTGGAATGCCGGCTTGCTGCCGGGCGACGTGATTCTGAAGATCGATGGCGAGCCGGCAACCAGCGGCCGTCAGGCGATGAACCAGGTGGCCCGCGCCAAACCCGGCGACAGCATTCGACTCGACGTGCTGCGCAACGGCGAACCCGCGAGCTTCACGGCGGAAGTCGGGGTTCGCCCGTCGTTCAGGACCTAAAGCAGGGTATCCAGCGCCGCCAGCAGTGCGGCGTTCTGCGCTTCAGTTCCAATCGTGATACGCAGGAACTGATCAATACGCGGCAGCTTGAAGTGACGCACGATCACCTTCTGCTCACGCAGCCCCTGGGCCAGCTCGGCAGCATCGCGGCTGCCGTGGCGGGCGAACACGAAGTTGGCCTGTGACGGCAGCACCTCGAACCCACGCTCGGTCAGCGCTGCACTCAGCGCATCGCGGCTGCGCATCACCGCCTTGCGGGTCTGATCAAACCAGGCCTGATCCTTGAATGCCGCAACCGCCCCGACAATCGCCAGACGATCCAGCGGGTAGGAGTTGAAACTGTTCTTGATACGTTCCAGCGCCTCGATCAGATCAGCATGCCCCACAGCCAGACCGACCCGCAGCCCGGCCAGAGAGCGCGACTTGGAAAGCGTCTGGGTTACCAGCAAGTTCGGATAGCGATCCACCAGGCTGATTGCGGTATCGCCGCCGAAATCGACGTAGGCCTCATCCACCACCAGGACCGAATCCGGATTGGCGGCCAGAATGACCTCAATCTCAGCCAGCGGCAGACCGACCCCGGTAGGCGCATTGGGGTTGGGAAAAATGATGCCGCCATTGGCCTGACGGTAATCGGCCGGATCAATGGTGAAGTCCTCGCGCAGCGGTTGCGGCGCAGACTCGATCCCGTACAGGCCACAGTAGACCGGATAGAAACTGTAGGTAATGTCCGGGAACAGCACCGGCTTGCCGTGCTGAAACAGGCCATGAAAGATATGCGCCAGCACTTCATCCGAACCATTGCCGACAAACACCTGGGACGGCTGCACGCCATAGTAGCGGGCAATCTCGTCTTTCAGGGCATCAGCATTCGGCGCCGGATACAGACGCAGACTGTCATTCAGCTCAGCCTGAATGGCATCCACCACCAGCGGCGACGGGCCATAGGGGTTTTCATTGGTATTGAGCTTGACCAGGTTTTCGACCTTGGGCTGCTCACCCGGCACATACGGCACCAGGTCCTTGACGAAGGGGCTCCAGAAACGACTCACGGGCAATCCTCGATTGAGCTACAAGCGACAAGCCGCAAGCTTCAAGCCAACCCCGGCG
>NZ_NBYK01000001.1:109291-123180 GCF_002197985.1 Halopseudomonas aestusnigri | reverse complement strand
CCAACCCCGGCGAGCCGAGCCTGCACAGCTCGGCTTGTCGCTTGCAGCTTGAAGCTTGCCGCTAGTTCTTAATGCGGTATTCCGCGCTGCGCGCGTGCGCTGTCAGGCTTTCGCCACGGGCCAGCACGGATGCAGTCTTACCCAGCTCGGAGGCACCTTCAGGCGAGCAGAAGATGATCGACGAGCGCTTCTGGAAATCGTAAACACCCAGCGGCGAGGAGAACCGCGCGGTGCCGGAGGTCGGCAGCACGTGGTTAGGGCCGGCGCAGTAATCGCCCAGCGCCTCGGGGGTGAAGCGCCCCATGAAGATGGCACCGGCGTGACGGATCTGCGGCAGCAGCGCTTCCGGGTCAGCGACCGACAACTCAAGGTGCTCCGGGGCGATGCGATTGGCCAGCACGCAGGCCTGCTCCAGGTCATCGACCTTGATCAGTGCGCCACGGTTTTCCAGCGAAACCCGCACGATGGCATCACGCTCCAACTCTCCCAGCAGCCGATTCAGGCTGGCCTCAACGGCATCCAGGAAGTCAGCATCCGGCGACAGCAGAATCGACTGGGCATCCTCGTCGTGCTCGGCCTGCGAGAACAGATCCATGGCGATCCAGTCCGGATCGGTCTGGCCGTCGCAGACCACCAGAATCTCCGAGGGGCCGGCGATCATGTCGATACCGACCTGACCGAACACCGCACGCTTGGCGGTGGCGACATAGATATTGCCGGGGCCGACGATCTTGTCGACCTGAGGAACAGTTTCGGTGCCATAGGCCAGCGCCGCGACAGCCTGCGCACCGCCAATGGTGAAAACGTGGTCGACACCGGCCAGACAGGCCGCCGCCAGCACCAGCTCGTTAATCTCGCCGCGCGGCGTGGGCACCACCATGACGACTTCCGGCACACCGGCAACCTTGGCCGGAATGGCGTTCATCAGGACCGAGGACGGATAGGACGCCTTGCCACCGGGGACGTAAAGCCCCACCCGATCCAGCGGAGTGATCTTTTGGCCAAGCACGGTGCCATCAGCTTCGGTGTAGCGCCAGGAGTCCTGACGCTGGTGCTCGTGGTAACTGCGCACACGCTCGGCGGCCACTTCCAGCGCGCTGCGCTGCGCCGGAGTAATGCGTTCAAGCGCCAGCTCCAGGCGGGCGCGATCGAGGGTCAGATCGGCCATATTGCTGGCCGACAGGCCGTCAAAGCGTTCGGTGTACTCGACCAGCGCCGCATCACCGCTGGAGCGCACTGCTGCGATAATTTCCTCAACCCGGTCATTAACCGCCTTGTCGGAGACGCCTTCCCAGGCCAGCAGGGTATCCAGATGCTGGGCAAAATCGCTCTGGTTGGCGTTCAGACGGGCGATTTTCAGCGGCGTACTCATAGCGATACCTTTGGCGATTCAGGGAATGGTTACTCGAAAACGGATCAGGCGTTGCGGCGCTCTACCGCCTCGGCCAGCTGATCAATCAACATCTTGATGCGGGCATGCTTCATCTTCATCGAAGCCTTGTTGACGATCAAGCGCGAACTGATGGTGGCAATCAACTCCTGGGCCTCAAGACCGTTGGCCTTGAGCGTGTTGCCGGTGTCGACCACGTCGATGATCTTGTCCGCCAGCCCCACAAGCGGCGCCAGCTCCATAGAGCCATACAATTTGATCACATCAACCTGACGGCCCTGCTCGGCATAGTAACGGCGCGCGACATTGACAAACTTGGTAGCGACCTTGAGCCGACCGGTTGGCTCCGGCACACCGACAGGGCCTGCGGTCATCAGCTTGCAGCGGGCGATTTTCAGATCAAGCGGCTCATACAGGCCCTGACTGCCGTACTCCATCAACACGTCCTTGCCCGCCACGCCCACATCGGCGGCGCCGTGCTCAACGTAGGTCGGTACGTCGGTCGCGCGCACGATCAGCAGGCGTACGTTCGGGTCGGTGGTCGGGAAGATCAGCTTGCGGCTTTTTTCCAGATCCTCGGTCAATTCGATGCCCGCCGCTTTCAGCAGCGGCAGGGTGTCGTCGAGAATACGTCCCTTGGACAGGGCAATGGTCAGACTCTGGCTCATGAAAACTCTCTGTTAGGCCGGGACCCGGCGAATGATACCGCCCAGGGCCTGCAGCTTCTCTTCAATACATTCGTAACCACGATCAATGTGGTAGATACGGTCGACCAAGGTATCGCCGTCGGCAACCAGACCGGCAATAACCAGACTGGCCGATGCGCGCAAATCGGTCGCCATCACCGGCGCGGCCTTCAGGCGCTCGACCCCGGTGACGATCGCGGTGTTACCCTCAACCAGAATGCGCGCACCCATGCGATTCATTTCCTGAACGTGCATGAAGCGGTTCTCGAAAATCGTCTCGATGACGGTACCGGTGCCTTCGGCAACCGCATTCATGGCGACAAACTGCGCCTGCATGTCAGTCGGGAATGCCGGGTAGGGCGCTGTCCGCAGATTGACTGCGCGCGGACGGTTACCCTTCATGTCCAGCTCGATCCAGTTCTTGCCGGTATCGATGTGGGCCCCCGCCTCTTCCAGCTTGAGCAGCACCGACTCGAGAATAGAGGCATCGGTGTCCTTGAGCTTGACCCGGCCGCGGGTCGCAGCAGCGGCAACCAGGAAGGTACCGGTTTCAATGCGGTCAGGCATTACCGAATAACGCGCGCCGTGCAGGCGCTCCACACCGTGGACGGTGATGGTGTCGGTGCCATAACCGGTGATCTGCGCGCCCATGGCGATCAGACATTCGGCCAGATCCACCACTTCAGGCTCACGCGCGGCATTTTCGATAACGGTCTTGCCCTTGGCCAGGGTGGCCGCCATCAGAATGTTTTCGGTCCCGGTCACGGTCACGGTATCGAACAGGAAGTGCGCGCCACGCAGACCGCCCTCGGGGGCTGTAGCCTTGATATAACCATCTTCGACGATGATCGTCGCACCCATCGCTTCCAGCCCGCGAATGTGCAGGTCAACCGGACGCGAACCAATGGCGCAGCCACCCGGCAGCGCTACTTCAGCACGCCCGAAGTGCGCAACCATAGGGCCGAGCACCAGGATCGACGCACGCATGGTCTTGACCAGCTCGTAGGGTGCGACCAGCGAGGTGATGCGAGTCGGATCGACTTCGACACCCAGGCGCTCATCGATAACCGGCAGCACACCCATACGACCGAACAGTTCGATCATGGTGGTGATGTCATGCAAGTGCGGCAGGTTGGAAATAACGACAGGTTCATCCGCCAGCAGCGTGGCAGCGAGGATCGGCAGGGCCGAGTTCTTGGCCCCGGAAATCCGGATTTCCCCATCCAGGCGATTGCCGCCGGTGATGATCAGTTTGTCCATACGTGGTACGTACTCCGGACCTCAGGCGCGCGACGCCCAGGCCTCCTGGGTGTAAAACTTCATGGTAACGGCGTGAATACGGCCGTCAGCGATATAGTCGTTAAGCAGTGCATAAATCTGCTGCTGACGCTTGACCTGTGACAATGCCGCGAGGGTGTCGCTGATCACGTTGAGCTGAAAGTTGCAGCCCTCGCCTTCAACCTCGACCCGGGCATCTTCCAGGCGTGATTCGATCAACGCCTTTACTTCATTTGATTGCATTGCAAATTACTCCTTGCGGCGCCCTGCTGGAGCAGAACGCCTGAAAGCTAATTGTCTCGGGCTCGCTCAACATCGCTCAGCCAGGCATCCAGCCCGCATACCCGGGCGATACTCTGCAGCCCGTCCGGAACCGAGCGTAACCGCAACTCGCGCCCCTGCTGCTGGCAACATTCTGCCGCGCGCAAAATCAAAGACAGGCCAACACTGTTGGCCTGCGTCACCCCGGACATATCCAGCACCAGCGGCCCCTGCCCCTCGGCTGCAGCCTGCTGCAGCCCGTCACGCACAGGTCCGGCAGAGTCAAAATCGATTACGCCAGCCAGGCGCACAACGCCCTCGGCATCGACCTGCAAGCTGGCATTGCTCACTGCTGCACCTCTTGGGAGGCCACTTCACGTGACTTGGCGACAACACTGCCCCAGTTATCGATAACCGCATCCAGGTCGTTGTTGTGAGTCTTCATCGCCTGCGCAAACTGATCACGGAACAGCAGGCCGATGTTGATACCCTCGACGATGACGTTACGCACCTTCCACTGGCCATTGATGTCGGACATGGTGTAGGTGGCGGTATAGACCTGCCCGTCATTGGCCTTGACCTGCATGTCGACACTGGCGCGGTCAGGGCGCGGCTCGCGGTTGTTGGCCGGCAGCACGGTGATCTCACCGCTCTGGAAGTCAAGCAGCGCATTGCCGTAGAACTGCACCATGCTGCGCTTGAATGTCTCGATAAAGCGCTGCATCTGGGCGTCGCTGGCACCGCGGCTGTAGCGCACGGTCATGACGCTGCGCGCAATGCCGTCAAAATCGACAACCGGCTCCAGCACGTCATTCAGACCAACGGTGAACGCTTCCACGTCGTTGCGATAGGTCTCACGGTTGGCGTCAAGCACCTCCATGACCTTGCGCGAGGTATCCTCGACAACCTGTTGCGGGGTCGCGGAAGCCAAGGCAAGCGCCGGCAACAGCAGCGTGAGGGCAACAAAGGCATTGATGATCGGGCGCATGTACATTCTCCTGTGGGGCTGACTGTAGTCAGTCTTCCTTGCTTACTGTATTGAGCAGGAACCGGCCGATCAGTTCCTCCAGCACCAGTGCAGACTGGGTGTCATAGATTTCGCTGCCGTCAACCAACAGGTCTTCCTCGCCACCCACCGAAATACCAACGTATTTCTCGCCCAGCAGGCCGGCAGTCAGAATCGATGCGGTGCTGTCGGCAGGCAGGGTATCAACGTCACTGTCGATGGCCATATCCACCCGCGCACTGTAACGATTCTTGTCGAATTCAATGGCAGTGACCTGACCAATGGTCACACCGGACATGGTTACCTTGGCGCGCGACGTAAGCCCCGCCACGTTGTCGAAATAGGCATGCACACTGTAGGTGCTGCCCGTGCTGCCCGGAGTCAGCCCGGCCACACGCAGCGCCAGCACAGTCAGCGCCAGCACGCCGGCGAGAATAAATACGCCGACAGTCAATTCCAGGTTACGGATACGCATTTGATGATTCCTTGGCTAATCAAAACATCAGGGCAGTGAGGATGAAGTCCAGCCCCAGCACGGCCAGCGACGCATACACTACGGTACGCGTGGTTGCACGGCTGATGCCTTCGGATGTGGGCTCGCAGTCATATCCCTGGAAGACTGCGATCCAGGTGACGACGAAGGCAAACACCACGGCCTTGATCAGGCCGTTAAGTACATCGTCGACGAACTGCACCGAATTCTGCATGTTCGTCCAGTAGGAGCCGGAATAGACTCCCAGCCAGTCAACGGCCACCATGGCGCCGCCCCATATCCCGACCACGCAGAACACCATCGCCAGCAGCGGCATGGAGATAAAGCCCGCCCACAGGCGCGGCGCTATAACGTACTTGAGCGGATCAACGCCGATCATTTCCATGCTCGACAACTGCTCGGTGGCTTTCATCAGACCGATCTCGGCGGTCAGAGCAGAACCTGCCCGCCCGGCAAACAGCAGCGCGGTTACCACCGGCCCCAGCTCGCGCAACAGCGTCAGGGCCACCATCTGGCCGACCGCCTGTTCGGAACCGTAGCCGACCAGAATGTTGTAGCCCTGCAGCGCCAGTACCATGCCAATGAACAGGCCGGACACAACAATAATGGCGAGCGACAGCACACCAACCGAATGCAGCTGCTTGACCAGCAGCGCCCAGCCGTTGCCAAAGCTCGCCCGCCCGAACATCACATTGACGAGAAACAGCCCGGAGCGACCCAGGGCAGTAATGGTGTCCAGCCCTGCTCTGCCGAGCAAAACCAACCTGTCGACTGCACTCACGCGTCTTTCTCCGCTTGTATCAGATCCTGCAGATAATCCCTGGCCGGGAAGTGGAACGGCACCGGGCCATCGGGCTCCCCCTGCATGAATTGGCGAATACGAGGGTTGTCGGAGTTCATCAATTCATCCGGCGTACCCTGCCCGAGCACCTGGCCGTCACCCACCACATACAGGTAGTCGGCAATACTGGCGGTCTCGGCCAAATCGTGCGAGACCACAATACTGGACAGCCCGAGCGCGTCGTTGAGCAGACGAATCAGACGCACCAGTACGCCCATGGAAATCGGGTCCTGGCCCACGAATGGCTCGTCGTACATCATCAGTTGCGGATCGAGGGCGATCGCACGCGCCAGCGCAACCCGGCGTTTCATGCCGCCGGACAACTCATCCGGCATCAGGTCGCGCGCACCACGCAAGCCAACCGCCTGCAACTTGAGCAGAACAATGTCACGAATCATGTCTTCCGGCAGTTCGGTATGCACCCGCAGCGGAAAGGCGACGTTCTCGAACACGCTCAAGTCGGTAAACAGCGCACCGCTCTGGAACAGCATGCCCATGTCCTGACGCGCGGCAAACAACTGCTCGCGCCCCAGCTCGGGAATATTGCGACCATTCACCCAGATCGACCCGCTTTCGGGTCGCAACTGGGCGCCGATCAGGCGCAGCAGCGTGGTTTTGCCGCACCCGGACGGGCCCATGATGCCGGTGACCTTGCCGCGGGGAATACGGATATCCACACCATCAAAGATGACTCGCTGGCCGCGCCGGAAGGTCACGCCCTGAAGGTCTACGATGTAATCTGACACGTCGGTCATAGTGCTGTTCGGGCCTTTGCGGATCATGCCCAGACCTCGGGCAAACGAAGCCGCCTAATATACCAGTTCCCCGACGGCAGCCCAAGCCGGGAATGGGCAGCCTCCCCAGAACGGGTTAGCGCCGAGACGAAGCTGGTCAAGGCGGATGAGTTAGCTCCGACAAACCGCTATACTTGCGCGTTCAGCGATTACCGACGAATAGCACATGGCCGATTTTGACTATATTGCATCCGCCTCGCGCACCATCAGCATGGAACGCGACGCGGTAGATTCCCTGCTGCAGCGACTGGCAGAGCCCTTCACCATCGCCTGCGACACCCTGCTGCAATGCCGCGGCCGCGTGGTCGTTACCGGCATGGGCAAGTCCGGACATGTCGGCCGCAAGCTCGCCGCCACCCTGGCCAGCACCGGCACCCCCGCCTTCTTTGTCCACCCGGGCGAGGCCAGCCACGGCGACATGGGCATGATCACCGCCGAGGATGTCGTCATCGCGCTGTCCAACTCGGGCAATACCGCCGAAGTAGTGACCTTGCTGCCACTGATCAAGCGCCTCGGCGCCCCCTTGATCAGCATGACGGGCAACCCGCAGTCGACCCTGGCTCTGGCCGCAGTCGCCAACCTGGACACCGGCGTCGAGCAGGAAGCCTGCCCGCTGAACCTGGCACCGACCTCCAGCACCACTACCGCGCTGGTGATGGGTGACGCACTGGCCATCGCGCTGCTCGAAGCGCGGGGTTTCAGTGCCGAGGACTTCGCTTTCTCGCACCCCGGTGGCAGTCTGGGCCGCCGCCTGCTGTTGCTGGTTGACGACATCATGCACGCGGGTGGGAGCATGCCGCTGGTCAAGCCCAACGCGCCGCTGCGTGACGCGTTGCTGGAAATGACCCGCAAGGGCCTCGGCCTGACCGGCGTCATAGATGCCGATGGCAAGCTGGCCGGCATCTTCACCGATGGCGACCTACGCCGCAGCCTGGATCACAACATCGATTTTCAGCGTGCCAGCATCAGCGACGTAATGACCCGTCACTGCAAGACTGCGCGCAGTGGTATGCTCGCGGCCGAAGCCCTGAAAATCATGGAAGACGCCCGCATCAATGGTCTGTTCGTGGTAGACACTGAAGGCCGGCCGGTGGGCGCCCTCAACATGCATGATCTGCTCCGTGCGGGCGTGGTCTGAGTTTGAATATGGAAAAGCTGATCGAACGCGCAAAAGCCATTCGCCTCGCCATCTTCGACGTTGATGGCGTCCTGACCGACGGCCGCCTGTATTTCATGCCCGACGGCACCGAGTTCAAGTCCTTCAATACGCTGGATGGCCACGGTATCAAGATGCTCATCGCCTCGGGCGTCGAGGTCGCCATCATCAGCGGCCGAAAATCGCCGCTGGTCGAGCGCCGCGCTGCCAACCTGGGCATCAAGCACCTTATTCAGGGCCGCGAGGACAAACTGACCGCCTTGGCCGAGCTGCGTGAGATCGTCCCGGTCGAAATGCACGAGATTGCCTTCCTTGGCGACGACCTGCCGGACCTGCCGGTCATCCGCCGCGCCGGCCTGGGGATGGCGGTCGCCACTGCCGACACCTTTGTGCGCGAACACGCCCATGGCGTTACCCGCGCCGCCGGTGGTTCGGGCGCAGCCCGCGAGTTCTGCGAACTGATCATGCGCGCCCAGGGCACCCTGGACCAGGCACAGGCAGCCTACCTGTGAACCTGACGTTACCACGCTATCTGGTCGTCGGCCTGCTGATCATTGCCGGGGCAGCGCTGGCGATGGCTGTCGGTTACTGGAACATCAATCCGTCCAGCTTCAACACCGGCAAGCCGCAGACTCAGACCGACCGTCCCGACTTCTATATCGACAACGCGCGCATCCTGATGCTCAATGAACAGGGCAAGGTTGCATACCGGCTGACGACCTCCCATGCCGTTCATCAGGTAGACGACGGCAGTACTCACCTGGAAGACCCTGAGCTGCTGTTCTACCGGGGAGAGGACCCGACGCCGTGGCTGCTGAAGTCGCGTCAGGGGGTCGTTACCCAGCGCGGTGACCGCGTTGACCTGACGACCGATGTCCTGCTGAAACAGAACACCGATGACGCGCGTCAGCTGACCACGTCAGCCCTGACCCTGTTTCCCGCCCGTGACTACGCGGAAACCGATCAACCGGTTAGAATCGAAGCCGCTCGCAGTGTGACCACTGCCGAGGGCATGCAACTATTTCTCAACGACGGTAGCCTGAAGCTGCTGTCCACCGTACGAGGCCAATATGAGGTGCGTTAAATCCCTCCTTGCCCTGACGCTGGCCGTGTGTCCAGTGAGCCACGTTCTGGCACTGCCCAGCGACAGCAGCCAGCCGATTCGCATTCAGGCCAACAGCGCGACGCTGGACGACAAGCGCAATACCGCCGTATACACCGGCGATGTGGTCATTACCCAGGGCACCCTGCGCCTCACCGGCGCCCGGGTTACCCTGACCACCAATGCCAATGGCGAGCTCAATACCATGATCACCCAGGGCGGACCGGCCACCTATCAGCAAACGCCGGAAGCCAACAAACCACCGGTGAAGGCGCGCGCCGAGACCATCGAGTACCACGCCGACCGCGAGACCATCGTGCTGATCAGGAATGCCTTTCTTGAACAGTCCGGCAATACCTTCCAGGGTGAGCATGTCAGCTACGACATTCAGCGTCAGGTCGTCGATGCCGGCAACAGCAGCAGCGGCGCCAACGGCGGCGCGGGCTCCGGGCGTATCGAAATCGTGATTCAGCCGCGCAGCCGCAATACCGAAGCGCCAAGCGAAGAGCCGGCAACGCCATGACCACATTACAGGCGCGCCATCTGGCCAAGGCCTACAAATCGCGCAAGGTCGTCCGTGATGTGTCCGTGTCCATCGACAGCGGCCAGGTCGTCGGCCTGCTCGGCCCGAACGGCGCAGGCAAAACTACCTGCTTCTACATGATCGTTGGCCTGGTCAAGGCGGATGAAGGCCAGGTCACCGTCAACGGCAAGGACGTGACCCGCCTGCCGATGCACGGCCGGGCCCGCGAAGGCATCGGTTACCTGCCGCAGGAAGCCTCGATCTTTCGCAAGCTGACCGTCGCCGAAAACATCATGGCGATTCTGGAAACCCGCAAGGACCTGAACCGTCAGGCGCGCGAGGGAAAACTCGAATCGCTGCTGCGTGAATTCCATATCCACCACCTCAGCGACAGTCTCGGCATGAGCCTGTCCGGTGGTGAGCGCCGGCGCGCCGAGATTGCGCGCGCACTGGCAACCGACCCCAGCTTCATTCTGCTGGACGAGCCCTTTGCCGGGGTAGACCCGATTTCGGTCAACGACATCAAGCAGATCATCCAGCACCTCAAGGACAAGGGCATCGGCGTCCTGATCACCGACCACAACGTTCGCGAGACGCTGGACATTTGCGACAAGGCCTATATCGTCAACGACGGCCACATCATCGCTGAAGGCGACGCCGAGACCGTGCTGGCGGACCAGACGGTGAAAGATGTGTACCTGGGCCACGCCTTCCGGCTATAAAAGCACCCGTAACTCAGGCATGCTAGCGGGGAACGAGTCCGGACTTCGCCCGGCACATGGTTTGATCAAGCGCACAAGGTATTTCGCGACACAATGAAACCCTCGCTCGTCCTCAAGATGGGGCAGCAGCTGACGATGACACCGCAGCTGCAGCAAGCCATCAGACTGCTTCAGCTATCCAGCCTTGACCTCCAGCAGGAGGTGCAGGAGGCACTGGAAGCCAACCCGATGCTGGAAATGGCAGACGACGGCGATGACGACTACGGCAGCAGCGCCCAGGAAAGCGGCGACGATGACGCTCCCGCGGTAACCCTGCCCGAGCCGGTCTCCCTCGACTCCATCGAGCAGCACGGACAAAACGACCAGGAAGGCAACTGGAACGAACAGATTCCCAGTGAACTGCCGGTCGATACCCAATGGGAAGACGTCTACCAGACCTCTGCCAGTTCGCTGCCCAGCCAGGATGACGAGGACTGGGATTACACCTCGCGTACCGGCACCGGCGAGACCCTGCAGAGTCATCTGGAATGGCAGCTGAACCTGCTGCCGATGTCGGAAACCGATTATCAGATCGCCACAGCGCTGATCGACGGCATCAATGCCGACGGCTACCTTGAAGAGTCGCTGGATGACATTCTGGCCTCCCTGCCCGCAGAGCTCGAAGTCGAACTCGATGAAGTCGAAATGGTGCTGCATCGCATCCAGCAATTCGAGCCGGTAGGCGTTGGCGCGCGGGATTTGCGTGAGTGCCTGCTGCTGCAGATTCGTCAGCTGCCCGAGACCACCCCGATGCTGGAACAGGCGACCCGCGTCGTGCGTGATCACCTGGAACTGCTCGGCAGTCGCGATTTCAGCCAGCTGATGCGCCGCAGCAAGCTCAAGGAAGACCAGCTGCGTGACGTGGTTGCGCTGATTCAGACGCTCAACCCCCGCCCGGGCTCGGAAATCGCCTCGGGCGAGCCGGAGTATGTGATACCGGATGTGATTGTGCGCCGCGATGCCAATCGCTGGCTGGTTGAACTGAACCAGGAAGCGGTACCCAAGGTGCGCGTCAACGGCCACTATGCCTCGATGGTGCGACGGGCCGACTCCAGTGACGACAATACCTACCTGCGCAACAACCTGCAGGAGGCACGCTGGTTCATCAAGAGCCTGCAGAGTCGCAACGAGACCCTGATGAAGGTCGCCACCCAGATCGTCGAACACCAGCGTGGCTTTCTTGAGCACGGCGAAGAGGCGATGAAGCCACTGGTGCTGCATGACATCGCCGAAGCTGTAGGCATGCACGAGTCGACTATTTCGCGGGTAACCACCCAGAAATACATGCACACGCCGCGCGGCATCTTCGAGCTGAAGTACTTCTTCTCCAGCCATGTCGGCACCAGTGAAGGCGGGGAGTTTTCCTCCACCGCTATCCGTGCGCTGATCAAAAAGCTGGTCGCAGCAGAAAACCCAAAGAAACCATTGAGCGACAGCAAGATCGCTGGTTTACTTGAAGAACAGGGCATTGAAGTAGCCCGACGGACCATCGCGAAATACCGCGAATCGCTCAACATCGCGCCTTCGAGCGAACGCAAGAGACTGGTCTAGTACCTGCGAAAACAGGCTCGAATGAGCCGTTCAACGCAGCAGATCCAGTTCAGGGATCACGCAAGTGGCAATACCGGGTGGCAGGTCGTCACCCAGCAACAACAAGCCAATCAGGAGATGCCGTATGCAACTGAACATTAGCGGTCACCAACTCGATATCACCGACGCACTGCGCGACTACGTCACCGAAAAAATGTCCCGCCTGGAGCGGCATTTCGACAAGATCACCAACGTCCAGGTCACCCTGGAAGTAGAGAAACTCCGGCAGAAGGCCGAAGCCACCCTGCACATTGCCGGTGGTGAAGTGGTTGCCCTGGCAGAACACTCCGATATGTACGCCGCCATTGACCTGCTGACCGACAAGCTGGATCGCCAATTGATCAAGCACAAGGAAAAGCACATCGACCGTCAGCAAGGCGCGAACGACCGATAACCGGACCTTCACTGCATCACCATGCAAATAGACCACATCCTGACCCCTGAACGTACCTTCGCCGGCGTTCAGGGCGGATCCAAAAAACGTGTGCTGGAGCTGATCGGCAAGCTGGTCGCCCAGCACACCAACCTGGATCCTGACGCCATTTACGAAAACCTGATCGCTCGTGAACGCCTGGGGTCAACCGGTTTCGGTAATGGCATTGCCATCCCTCACTGTCGCCTGGAAGACTGCCACCAGGCCATAGGCGCCCTGTTGCAGCTGGACGGCAAAATCGATTTCGACGCTCTCGATGGCCAACCTGTTGACCTGATCTTCGTGCTGCTGGTCCCGCAGGAAGCCACCGAGCAACACCTGCAGATTCTCAAAATGCTGGCTGGCAAGCTCGACAACGCCGAGCTGCGTGATGCACTGCGCGCAGCACCGGACGCGGATGCGCTTTATCGCGTCATGGTTGGCGACGGCGACGGAGGCTGACATGCGTTTGATTGTCGTCAGCGGCCGTTCCGGTTCGGGTAAAAGCACCGCGCTGCATCTGCTTGAAGACAACGGCTTCTACTGCATCGACAATCTCCCCGCAGGCCTGCTGCCCGAACTGGCCCGCCAGGCAAGACAGAATGATTTCAGTCTGCCGGAAGTCGCCATCAGCATCGACGCCCGCAACCTGCCCAATGACCTGGCGCGCTTCCCCGAGCTGCTGCAGGACGTACGCAATGCAGGAGTCCAGTGTGACGTGCTGTTCCTGGCCTCGCGCAACGACGTACTGATCAAGCGCTTTTCGGAAACCCGCCGCAAACACCCGCTGACCGACGGCAACCTGTCACTTGGCGAGGCCCTGGACCGTGAAGCACTGCTGCTGCAACCGATCATCGACCTGGCCACGCTCAAGGTCGACACCAGCCACCTGAATCTCTACCAGTTGCGCGACCACCTGAAACAGCGACTGCTAGGCACCAAGGGCAGCCAGCCCTCGGTCCTGATCCAGTCATTCGGGTTCAAACGCGGCCTGCCGGTGGATGCCGACCTGGTATTCGACGTGCGTTGCCTGCCCAACCCTTACTGGCTGCCCGACCTGCGCGCCTTTTCCGGCCGTGACGCCCCGGTCAGCGATTACCTGGGCAAACAGCCGGAAGTGGAAGATATGTACCAGGACATCTGTCACTACCTGCAGAAATGGCTGCCCCGCTACGCCGCCAGCGAACGCAGTTACATGACCATCGCCATCGGCTGTACCGGCGGCCATCACCGCTCGGTCTACATTGCCGAGCGACTGGTGCGCGAACTGAGCGCCGACACACCCAACCTGCTGATACGCCACCGCGACCTGCCCTGATGCCAAGCTCCCGTGTTCTGATCATCAACAAACTCGGTCTGCACGCCCGTGCCGCCGCCAAGTTTGTGGGCATTGCCAACCAGTACGGCTGCAAGGTCACCATAGGCCATGACGAAACCGACCAGGTTGACGGCAAGAGCATCATGCAGGTCATGATGCTGGCCGCCGGCAAGGGCACAGAGGTTTGCGTCAGCTGCGAAGGCGAGCAGGCAGAAGAAGCCCTGCAGGCATTGCTGGAGCTGATCAACGACTATTTTGGGGAAGGGGAGTAAACCCAG
>NZ_NBYK01000001.1:0-109266 GCF_002197985.1 Halopseudomonas aestusnigri | reverse complement strand
CCGCAAGAGGGTGAATCCGGCGGCAGGGTAGTCAAGTGTTTTCTGCAAGCTTTCCGACCATTCGGCGCTTCAATCTAAACCCACGCAAGTCAAAACCGCGCGGGTTTTACTTGCCGCTTGAAGCTTACGGCTTGCAGCTGACGGCTTGCAGCTGACGGTAGGGGGCGCTACGCGCCCCCTACCGTCATCCCATCCACCAGCCAGCTGCCGGTCAGGTAGTTGCCACGACGCTCAACGTCGCTGCCGACGCAACGCAGGTTGGCATACATATCCTTCAGGTTGCCGGCGATGGTGATCTCGCTGACCGGGTACTGAATTTCGCCGTTCTCGACCCAGAAGCCGCCGGCACCGCGGGAATAGTCGCCGGTGACACCGTTCACGCCCTGCCCCATCAGTTCGGTCACCAGCAGGCCGGTGCCCATTTCCTTGAGCATTGCATCGAGATCGCCCGCGTTACTGGTGACCTGCAGGTTGTGCACACCGCCCGCGTTGGCGGTACTGGGCAGCCCGAGCTTGCGGCCAGAGTAGGTGCTGAGCAACCAGCTGACCAGTTGGCCGTCCTCGATGAAAGCCTGTTCGCGCGTTTGCAGACCATCGCCATCAAACGCGGCACTACCCATGCCCTGCTTAAGGTAAGGCGCTTCACGCATGGTCATCCAGGCAGGGAAAATCGGTTGTCCCAGCGCATCGAGCAAAAATGTGGATTGACGATAGACAGCTCCGCCGGAAATGGCACCGAACAGATGGCCAACCAGACCCGCCGCCTGATCGGCAGCAAACAGCACCGGCACCTTGGCGGTCTTGACCGTGCGGGGGTTGAGGCGCGCCAGCGTCCGCTCACCGGCTTTGCGCCCTACCGCCTGCTCGCTTGGCAATCGCCCCGGTACGCGATCGACGGCGTACCAGTAATCACGCTGCATGCCCTGCTCGGAAGAGGCGATCATGACCGCAGCACTGCTGTGACGACTGCTCAGAGCGCTGCCAATGAACCCATGGCTGTTGCCATACACCCGGCAGCCTTGCTGACTGCTGATCTGCGCACTGTCGGTTGTCAGCCGCGAATCAACCGCAAGTGCCGAGCGCTCCAGCTCCAGAGCCCGATCAATCGCCTGCTCTGCGGACAGCTCCCAGGGGTGAAACAGATCGAGATCCGGCAATTGGGTAGCCATCAACTCGGCATCGGCCAGACCGGAACAGGGGTCCTCGGATGCATGACGCGCAATCGCCAGTGCCGTCTCAACCGCCCGCCGGATGGCGTCGTCGGACGTATCGGAGGTACTGACCGAGCCCTTGCGCTGACCGGCGTACAGGGTAATGCCGAAGCCCTGGTCACGATTGAATTCGACCGTTTCGACTTCACCGCTGCGCACGCTCACCGACAGACCGGTACTCTGGCTGACCGCGACCTCGCTGGCGGTTGCCCCCTGACGTCGCGCCTCGTCGACAATAAAAGCCACCCGCTGCTCCAGCGTCTGCTGCAGGCTTGCGGGATTCTCGGCTACGCTGATGGTATTCGCGCTCATGTCACCTCCGGTTCAAGCAGCCATTGTAGCGAGGTTGCGCAACCGGAAACCACCACGGATTGGCCGCGGCCAGCGGGAAACGGGTATCATTGCCCCCCGGCAAAAGCTGACGCGACCATCTCCAGACAGGATCACCATGACCGAGTTTCACGACGACGAATCCCTCGAGCCCGTTGATGAGGGCAAGAGCAAGACCCAGATCAAACGCGAGATGGACGCCCTGCAGGAAATGGGCAAGCGCCTGCTGGCACTAAAACCCGACCAGTTGGCCAAGCTGGAGCTGACCGACAAGCTGCGCCTGGCGCTCGCCGAGGCCAGTCGGCACACCGCACGCGGCGCGCTGAAACGCCATATGAGCTATGTTGGCAAGCTGATGCGCGATCAGGATATTGAGCAAATTCAGACCTATCTGGATCTGTTTGACAGCAGCAGCGCAGCCCACAACCAGCACTTCCACCAGATCGAACGCTGGCGCGACCGGCTGTTGACCGGCCGTTCGGACGAGCTGGAGCTGTTTATGCTGGCCTACCCCGCCGCAGATCGTCAGCACCTGCGCCAACTGGCTCGCCAGGCGGCCAAGGAAGCCGAGCAGAACAAGCCGCCGACGGCAGCGCGCAAGCTGTTCAAGGCTATCCGTGTGCTGGCTGACGACGCCAAGGGGCTCTGATAAAGGCGCGGTACTGGATCACAGCCCGGGACCTGACTGGCCGGTCATTTTGGCGCTGAGCGCAACCCACTGCTAGGTTTTAACTTTGACCTGCAGAGGATGACGCCACGTGAGCTTTGCTCTTGACCTGCCCAGACTCGAGTCAACCCTGCGCCTTCCGGTTCAGGATGAGCGCCAACAACTTCTGCAGGGACTGCTGCAGCCAACCGCACGCATCGACTCAAAGTACTTCTACGATGAACGCGGCTGCGAGCTGTTCACCGACATCTGCCGCCTCGATGAGTATTACCCCACGCGCACCGAGGCGCTGATTTTCTCGGAAAACCGTGAGACGATCGCCGGCCACCTGCCAGACGACCCGCAATGGATCGATCTCGGCTGCGGCGACTGCAGCAAGACGCAGCAATGGCTGAACGCCGTCGACCCGGCGCGCGTGGTCGGTGTCGACATCGCCGGAGAGTTTCTGCACAGCTCGATAGCCGACGTTGCCCGGCAGCACCCTCAGCTCGAATGCGTTGGTGTGGTCAGCGACTTCACCCAGCACCTCGAGTTGCACGATTTGCTTGCTGAGCGCCCGGACAATCCTCCCGTGTTTTTCTACCCCGGCTCATCCATCGGCAATTTCGAGCCCCGCGCCGCCATGCGCTTTCTCAGCCGCATACGCGCCCATTGCAATAGCCACGGTCGCCTGCTGATTGGCGCCGACCTGATCAAGCCCCGCGCCGTTCTGGAGGCGGCCTACGATGATGCCAGCGGCGTTACTGCCGCGTTCAACCTGAATATCCTGAATGTCGTCAACCGGGAACTGGATGCCGACTTTCAGCCTGAACTGTTTGAACACCACGCCTGCTTTGACGACCAGCATCGCCGCATCGAAATGCGACTGGTCGCCCGGGAGCCGCACAGCGTGCGTCTTGCACGCCATACCCGCCGCAACTTTGAAGCCGGCGAGCACATCGTGACGGAGTATTCCCACAAATACAGTGTGGATGAGTTTCGCGCCCTGCTCACTGCCAGCGGTCTGCATTGCAGCCATTACTGGACCGACCCCAAAGGCTGGTTCGGCGTGTTTCTGGCGGAGCCGGCATGAACCGGCCAGCCAGCCTGACGACAATCAGCGAACTGGCGCTCGATTACGCCCGGATCCGGGCGCATTCTCTGGAGCTGATCCAGGGGCTGAGTCCTGAAGACTGTCAGCTGCAGTCCATGACCGATGCAAGCCCGCTGAAATGGCACCTGGCCCATACCACCTGGTTCTTTGAAACCTTCATTCTCGCCGCCTTGCCCGAACCGCCCCCGGTCATTGATCCAGCCTACAAGGTACTGTTCAACTCCTATTACGTGGGCATTGGCGAGCGTCATCTGCGCGCCGAACGCGGCCTGTTGTCGCGGCCGACTCTGGAAGAGGTGCTCCATTACCGCCAGCAGATTGATGAGCAGATGCAGCATCTGCTGAGCAGCCCCAGCCAGCGCACCAAACTTGCCGCACTGGTGACCCTGGGCCTGCAGCACGAACAGCAGCATCAGGAGCTGATGCTGACTGATCTGAAACACCATTTTTCCTGCAACCCGCTAATGCCTGCCTGGCGGACAAACGCGCCTGAGCAGCATTCCGCTATCGCCACTGAGCCTTACCCCTATCGGGAGTTCACCGGCGGCCTGTGCGATATCGGCGCATCCGACGCCAGCTTCAGCTATGACAACGAAGGCCCCTGCCACCGCGTCTGGCTGGAACCCTTCCTGCTGGGCGAGCGCAACGTCAGCAACGCCGACTTCATGGCCTTTATTACCGATGGCGGCTACCAGCGTCCGGAGCTATGGCTGTCCGATGGCTGGGACTGGGTCAACCAGCGACAGGCACGAGCCCCCTTGTACTGGCTGCAGACACCAGATGAACCGTGGCAAGCCTTCACCCTGGCCGGCCGGCGAGCACTCAACCTTGAGGCGCCGGTCTGCCATATCAACCTGTATGAAGCCGATGCCTACGCACGCTGGGCGGGCGCACGGCTGCCGACAGAGGCTGAATGGGAGCACGCGGCGCGTACCGCACCGGATCTTGCGGGCTTGTTTGGCCAGGTCTGGCAATGGACCAACAGTGCCTACCTGCCCTACCCCGGGTACCAGCCGGCGGCAGGTGCCGTTGGTGAGTACAACGGCAAATTCATGATCAACCAGATGGTCCTGCGCGGCAGTTCCTGTGCCACCCCGGCGGGCCACAGCAGACCCTCCTACCGCAACTTCTTCCCGCCCGCGGCGCAGTGGCAATTCAGCGGACTGCGCCTGGCGCGCAATCCCTGATCATCGGACATTAAAAAAGCCGCCCCGTTACCGGGGCGGCCTTGATACTGGCAACAACGTCAGGCTAGATCAGTAGCCCAGTGCGAAGTTGTCGGCATCCATTTCCATCAGGTTATCCGCACCGGACAGGATCGCCTCAACGTGAGTGCGAACGCGCGGCAGGATGCGCTGATAGTAGAAACGGGCGGTCTGCAGCTTGGCCTTGTAGAAGCCCTCTTCTGCGGTACCGGCGGCCAGTTTCTCGGCAGCAACACGTGCCATGTCGGCCCAGAAGTAGGCCAGGCAGGCGTAGCCGCTGTACATCAGATAGTCCACGGACGCGGCACCGACCATTTCGCGGTCTTTCATCGCGGCCATGCCGATCTTCATGGTCAGCTCGCCCCACTCCTTGTTCAGCGCAGCCAGCGGCGCGACGAACTCGGAGATGGCTTCGTTGCCCTCATTGTTCTGGCAGAACTTGTGCACGATCTTGGTGAAGCCTTTCAGCGCTTCGCCCTGGGTCATCAGAACTTTGCGACCCAGCAGGTCGAGGGCCTGAATGCCAGTGGTGCCTTCGTACAGCATGGAGATACGGGCGTCGCGCACGTTCTGCTCCATGCCCCACTCGGCGATAAAGCCGTGGCCACCGTAGATCTGCACACCGTGGTTGGCCGCTTCAAAACCGACTTCAGTCATGAACGCCTTGGCAATCGGCGTCAGGAACGCCAGCATGGCATCAGCCTGCTTCTTCTGCTCGGCATCCTGGCTGTTCTTCAGGATATCGACCTGCTTGGCAGTGAAGTAAACCATTGCGCGGTTACCTTCGGTAAACGCCTTCATGGTCAGCAGCATGCGACGCACGTCCGGGTGAACGATAATCGGATCAGCCGGCTTTTCCGGTGCCTTGTTGCCAGTCAGCGAACGCATCTGCAGACGCTCACGGGCATACTGGATACCGCCCTGGAAGGCGATTTCGCTGTGTGCCAGACCCTGCAGTGCAGTACCCAGACGCGCGGTGTTCATAAAGGTGAACATGGCGTTCAGGCCCTTGTTCGGCTCGCCGATCAGGTAACCGGTAGCACCGTCGAAGTTCATCACACAGGTAGCGTTACCGTGGATGCCCATCTTGTGCTCGAGCGAGCCACAGCTGACGGTGTTGCGCTCACCCTTCTCGCCATCGGCGTTCACCAGGAACTTCGGCACGATGAACAGGGAGATACCCTTGGTACCGGCCGGTGCGTCGGGCAGGCGGGCCAGCACGATGTGGATGATGTTCTCCGACATGTCGTGCTCGCCGGAGGAGATAAAGATCTTGGTGCCGGACACCTTGTAGGTGCCGTCAGCCTGCGGCTCGGCCTTGGTACGCAGCATGCCCAGGTCGGTACCGCAATGCGGCTCGGTCAGGCACATGGTGCCGGTCCACTCGCCGGAAACCAGCTTGGGCAGATAGGTGTGTTTCTGCTCGTCGGTCCCGTGTGTTTCCAGGGTGTTCATGCAGCCGTGCGACAGGCCGGGGTACATGCCCCAGGACCAGTTGGCCTGGCCCACCATTTCACTGATGGTCAGACCCAGCGACTCGGGCAGACCCTGACCGCCATGCTCAGCGCTGTGCGCCAGACTCGGCCAGCCACCCTCAACGTACTGCTGGTAGGCTTCCTTGAAGCCGGTGGGCGTGGTCACACCCTCGGGGCTCCAGGTACAGCCTTCGATGTCACCAACACGGTTCAGCGGCGCAATTACCTGCTCACAGAATTTGGCGCCCTCTTCCAGAATGGCGTTGACCATATCCGGCGTAGCATCTTCGCAGCCGGGCAGGCTCTGATAGTGCTCTTCATAACCCAGGAGTTCATCGCGGACGAAACGAATGTCACGCAGGGGAGCCTTGTAATCGGGCATGGTACTGGACCTCAAGTATTGATCAGTATGCACGGGCAGCCGAGGCTGCAGTTTTGAGCTGCCTGGCAGCTCGAATTCAAACAGACGTTTGAAACATACGTTTACGCCAAACCAATGTCAACCCCCGCATGAATGCACCGGTATCAGTCTGCGTGAGTATGAACAGAAAAAGGGTGGCCTGACTGGCAGGGCCGAATCAGGCGAGGGCGAGCAGACCGGCATTGGCCGGATCGGCAGCAACACCCCGATAGACAGACAGCCCCGCGCCTGCGCGGTCGTCTTCCACCGTTGCGTCACCGCTGGCCTGCTTACTCGCCGAGTCGGCCGACTCCTCTGCTCCGGCACTGTTACCGGCCAACGGATCGGATGCTGCCATCTCGGCGCGAGCCTGCGCTATCAGCTGTGCAGCCTGGGCCGCCACAGCACGATCCTGGGATGAAGGCTCGGCCGGCGCCAGCGCGGCTCTGCGCACCTGTTCCATCTTGTCGATGGTGGCCTGCGGGTCGCCCGGTACCGGAGCGGTATCAATGGACACCTCCCCACCGACCGCATACAGGCGGCCGTCCGGACCCCGTTCATAGCTCAGCGACATGGAGCCGGCGTACTGACCGCCAACCGCCATGTGCGCCTGCTCATGGGCGCGCACCTCGCGATCACGGGCGGCCAGCTCTCTGATTTCGTTCTGTTCGGCTTGCAGCAGCTGCGCCTCGGCCTTGGCGAGCTGGGACCGTTTGCTGCGCTCGGCCTCGGCCAGTTCGGTATCGCCGGATGCGTCAGGGGAAGCGGTACCCCCTGCCGCCTCGCTGGTTGGATCTACCGGTGCAAAACGGGTGTTGGGGTCGTCAGCAGGGACCTTGTCGCTGACCGCGATGGAACGCGCGGTCAGCGTGGTGAACGCGGAGGGAATATAGGTGCTTTGACTGCTGCCGACAGGGGTCATGGGGGCGCACCACGCTGTTGAGCCTGGTCAGGCTCAGGCAGTGACATCCAGCAAGGTGCCGAGCACTTCGTCGGCGGTGTCAATCACCGACGCCCCAGCCTCAGCCTGCTGGCGGCCCTGCTGCAGTTCCACCAGACTGTCGACGAGATTGACCGGACGTGCGGTTTCTACCGGCGTAGATGCCGCAGCCTGGCCCGTAGCCGGCTGCGCGGGCTGCGCAGTCGCAGCCACCGGATCAACCGGAAGGGCCGCACGGGCAATATCGGACGCCGCACCGCTGATGCGGTTCTGGCCCTGACGCACACTGGTCAGGCCAGCGGAAATCAAGTCAAGGGTAGCCATGGCATGGTCTCTGGGTAAATTGACACCTACATTCAAGCATAGACGCCCCCCCGCGCCCAGCACCGCTGGTCGTATCAGACCAGCGGAGACACATCCAGATACACAGACACAGCGGTCGCGTCGGCCGAATCCAGGCGCGGCACGACGCCCAGGCATGGTGCCTTGATCAACTGCTTGAGCGTCGCCAGATTTTCCTCGGGACGGCTCATTTGCGGATCCACATAGTTGGCCACCCAGCCAGCCAGCTCCAGTCCGTCAGCGGCAATGGCACGACAGCTCAGCAGCGCATGGTTGATGCAGCCCAGCCGCATACCGACCACCAGCACCACCGGCAGTTTGTGAGCAATGGCGACATCCGACAGCAGTTCGGTCTCATTAAGAGGAACACACCAGCCGCCGGCGCCTTCCACCAGGGTCAGCTCGGCACCTCGTTCGAATACCATGCCACAAGCCTGCGCCAACCCCTGGGCGGTCAGCGTCACCTGCTCCTCCTGCGCGGCAATATGTGGTGCAATAGCCGCTTCCAACGTCACAGGATTGATCAGCTCGTAGGCCAGCGGCGGGTTGCATTGGGCCTGCAGCGCGAGCGCGTCTTCGTTACGCAGCCCGTCAGGCGTGCGCTCGCAGCCTGCAGCCACCGGTTTGACGCCGGCGGTGGTCAGGCCTCGCTGACGCGCTGCGCACAGCAGACCGGCGGCGACCGTGGTCTTGCCAATTTCAGTATCGGTACCGGTAACGAAGTAACGTTTGCTCATGGGGGTTCCCTCAGGCCTGCTGGCCTTTATGCAGAATGATCTGGGCGACCTGATAGGTCGCTGGCAAACCCGCCGGCTGGCGGAAAGTTTCATAGGCTGCGGTCAGTGCCCGCAATCTGGCTCTCCCGGTCAGGCCTCCGGGACGGCCGGCATTCAGATTGTGGGCGCCGAGCGCCTTGAGTTCATGGGTAAGCCCGCTGAGCTGCGGGTAGTGCAGGACATGGGTTTCGACCTCGCAGCGCCAACGGGCAAAGCCCGCATCAGCCAGTATCTGCTGCAACTGCGCCAGCGGCATGAAGCGATTGACGTGCACGTAGCCATCGACTGCTTGCCAGGCGTCGCGCAGCTCCTGCAGCGTGCCTTCAACCAACGTGTTGAAAGCGATAAGACCACCCGGCTCCAGCACCCGCAGGGCCTCCTTCAGCGCCTGCGAGAGATCCGGGCACCATTGCAACGCAAGGCTGGAAAACAGCAACTGCCGAGAGTCTGCACGTAACGGCAACGCCTCCGCATCGGCAGCAATCCAGCTCGAGGATACCGGCCCCTGGGCGCGGGCATAGCGGAGCATGCCCTCGGCGATGTCCAGCCCCAGCACCGGCTGCCCGAAGCGGGCGTTCAGTGCACGGGTAAAGTATCCGGTTCCGCAGCCCAGATCGGCCAGACGCTCGACCTCCAGGCTCTCGGGCAAGCGCGCCAGCAGATTGCTGCCGACGCTACGCTGCAGCTCGGCGACCTGATCGTAGGTTGCCGCCGCCCGGCTGAACGAGGCGGCAACGGCCTGCTTGTCGATCACCTCGGCAGTCATTGCGCTTCCAGCCACTCGGCGATTTCACCCGCCAGCCAGAGAGGCGCTTCCAGCGGCAGGGCATGACTGCCCTGCGGCAGCATCCTCACCCGGGCATTGCCATTGAGCGCCAGCAGGTCCGATTCCACGGCCGCAGGCACCAGCGCGTCGTTACCACCGAGGCAGTGCAGTACCGGTTGCGCACAACGCTGCAGAGGGATGCGGTTATCAATAACGCCGAGCAGCGCCAGCTGGTTGAGACGTTGCAGCGGATCGGCATCGCTCCACTGCAACTGCTTGCTCAGTTCCCGGGCGTTCTCGCCACCTTGCGTTACCAGCAGGGAAAAGCGCTTGAGAATGCGCTCGGGTTGCTCGCGGGCATCAGCCAGGAAGGCCTTGAAGGTATCGACCGGCATCGCATGAGGCCAGCCATTGCGCGCCGCAAAGCAGGCATTGCTGGCGATGGTGATGACGCCAAAGAAGCGCTCCGGGAAGCGGCGCTGCAGCTGCACTGCCAGCATGCCGCCCAGCGACCAGCCGGCCAGCCAGCCAGCCGGCAAGGCCTCGGCCAGCGCCGTCAGGTCCGGCTCGAGGGTCGACATCTGCAGCCGCGGCGGCAACTCCGCCAGCTGCACAGTCAGGTCGGGCAGCCGCTCGTGCAACGCCTGCTGCAACGGCAGCAGGTTGCTGGCGGCCAGCGCCCAGCCGGGCAGTAACGTAAGGTTATTCATCGTTCAGTTCCTTGTGTGCCTGCCCGAGCGCATCGAGCAAGCGGTCAACCTGTTGTTCGGTATGCGCGGCGCTGAGGGTAACACGCAGTCTGGCGGTGCCCTGCGGTACGGTCGGCGGGCGAATGGCAGTCACAAGCAGGCCGCGCGCGCGCAGCGCAGCCGACAGCGCCAGCGCCCGCTCGCTGGTGCCCACCACTATCGGCTGAATCGGCGTCGGGCTATCCATCAGCTCAAGCCCGAGCGAGGTGACTCCAGCCCGAAAACGGCTGATCAGCGCCGCCAGTTGGTCACGGCGCCAGTGCTCTTCGCGCACCAGTTGCAGGCTGGTCAATGTGGCATGGGCAACGGCGGGTGGCTGGCTGGTGGTATAGATGTAGGGACGGGCAAACTGGATCAGGGTTTCGACCAGTTCTTCGCTGCCGGCAATAAAGGCGCCGGCAGTGCCAAACGCCTTGCCGAGGGTGCCGACCAGCACCGGCACCTGGTCGATCGACAAGCCGAAATATTCAACAATGCCGCCACCCTGGGCGCCGAGACAGCCAAAACCGTGGGCATCATCCACCATCATCCAGGCATTGGCGTCCGCTGCGACAGCGCACAGCGCGGGCAAGTCGGCCAGGTCACCGTCCATGCTGAACACGCCATCGGTCACCACCAGCGTATTGCCCTGAGCCTTGCTCAGCCGCCCGCGCAGGCTGCCGGCATCGTTATGCAGATACCGCGAGAAGCGCGCACCACTGAGCAGCCCGGCATCCAGCAAAGAGGCGTGATTGAGCCGATCTTCCAGCACGGTATCGCCCTGCCCCACCAGCGCCGTAACCGTACCCATATTGGCCATATAGCCGCTGGACAACAGCAAGGCCCGTGGCCGGCCGGTAAACTCGGCCAACGCCTCTTCCAGCGCATGATGGGCGCCGGAGTGACCGGTCACCAGGTGCGACGCACCTCCACCGGTACCCCACTGCCGCACACCCTCGACGAACGCCTCGTTTATTCGCGGATCATTGGCAAGACCCAGGTAGTCGTTGCTGCAGAAACTGAGCAACTGCTCACCATCGACCTGCACCTCCACCCCTTGTGGCGTTTGCAGCAGGGGACGCTGACGGTACAGATGCGCAGCGCGGCGCTCGGTGAGGCGTGCAGAAAGATCGAAAGACATAAAAAAGCTCCAAGCGGCAAGCAGCAAGCTTCAAGCCACATCAGCGCTCGCTTGAGGCTTGCAGCTTATGGCTTGAGGCTGCCGTCGTCAGACGGCCGAATAAAACAGCTTGCTGTCCCGCTGTTCGATCAGCGCCTGCTCAATCGCCGCCTGATGCACCTCGTCCGCGTGCTCCTGGCGCTCCTCCGGCTTGATGCCGAGACGGGCGAACAGCTGCATGTCCTTGTCGGCCTGCGGGTTACCGGTGGTCAGGAGCTTCTCTCCATAAAAGATGGAATTGGCGCCGGCCAAGAAGGCCAGCGATTGCATCTGCTCATTCATCTGCTCGCGGCCGGCAGACAAACGCACGTGAGATTTGGGCATCATGATGCGGGCAACGGCCAGCATGCGGATGAAGTCAAAGGGGTCAACATCCTTCTCGTCCGCCAGCGGGGTACCCTGCACCTTGACCAGCATATTGATCGGCACGCTCTCCGGGTGCTCCGGCAGGTTGGCCAGCTGGATCAGCAGACCCGCGCGATCCTGAAGCGACTCGCCCATCCCGAGAATGCCGCCCGAGCAGATTTTCATGCCGGAATCGCGCACGTGCGACAGGGTTTCCAGCCGGTCGGCGTAGGTCCGGGTGGTGATGATGTTGCCGTAGAACTCGGGTGAGGTATCGAGGTTGTGGTTGTAGTAGTCCAGCCCGGCTTCGGCCAGCGCCTGGGTTTGCTCCTTGCTCAGCTTGCCCAGGGTCATGCAGGTTTCCATGCCCAGCGCCTTGACGCCCTCGACCATCTTCAGCACATAGGGCATGTCCTTGGCAGACGGATGTTTCCAGGCCGCGCCCATGCAGAAGCGGGTGGAACCAATAGCCTTGGCATCAGCCGCTGCCTTGAGCACCTTCTCGACCTCCATCAGCTTTTCCTTGTCCAGACCGGTGTTGTAATGACCGGACTGCGGACAGTACTTGCAGTCTTCCGGACACGCGCCGGTCTTGATCGACAGCAGCGTGGAGACCTGCACCCGATTAGGGTCGAAATGCTGGCGATGCACGGTCTGTGCGTGAAACAGCAGATCGTTGAACGGCTGATTGAACAGCTCCAGCACTTCTGCCAGAGTCCAGTCGTGGCGGGTCACGGATGCAGTCATGGGGTCTTGTCCCTTCGAATTGGCAAGGGAACCGGGCGGGTTCCTAGTCTGCCGAGCATCATAACGACGGCACGGAGACTGTCAACCTTTTAAAAAGAAACAGGTTTACATCTGGATAAAAAACAATCTATCTACGCAATGCATACTCTGCCTTGGCAGCAACCCGCATCCGGACACGCAACTGTGCGGTGGCTGCGAGGCTGACTTGCCCTGGCAACAGGCCTGCTGCCAACGCTGTGCCCTGCCCTTGCCGCACCCGGCGCAGCAATGCGGGCGCTGCCTGAATGCCCCCCCGCCATTCAGTCACGCGCTGGCACCACTGATCTACCGCTTCCCGGTTGACAGCCTGATTCCCGCGTTCAAGTACCATGGCCAGACCAGCATTGGCCGCCTGCTCGGGCAGCTACTTGCCGAAGCGGCGGCGGATTGGCTGCAGCAAGACATTGCCCCCTGCCCCGACCTGCTGCTGCCAGTGCCCATGCACCGCAAGCGGCAGGCTCAGCGTGGCTACAATCAGGCCTGCGAGCTGGCGCGCGATATTGCCAGACGCACCCAACTCCGTTGTCGACCCGAGCTGCTGGAACGCACCCGGTCAACCCTGCCGCAGCAGGGCCTGGACGCCAAAGCACGGCGCCAGAATCTGCGCGGTGCGTTCAGCTGCCCAAGGCCTGAGCACCTGCAAGGCAAGCACCTGGCACTGATCGACGACGTCATGACCACCGGCGTGACGCTGAGTGAGGCCAGCCAAACACTGCTCAAGGCCGGCGCCGCATCGGTTCAGGTCTGGTGCGTCGCCCGCACGCCCTGAAACCCGTCTGTAACGAGCGATTCCACGGTCAACACCTGTTACCCTGTGCGGTCACAATCACGTGCTTGCTCCGAGTCGACCACCATGTCCAGCCATCCCTTTTCTACCCTCACCCCTGACACCGTGCTGGACGCGGTCGAATCGCTTGGCTATCTCTCTGATGCGCGCATCCTGACCCTGAACAGTTACGAAAACAGGGTATTTCAGGTCGGCATAGAAGGCGCCGCACCGCTGATCGCCAAGTTCTATCGACCGGACCGCTGGAGCGATGAGGCGATTCTCGAGGAGCATACCTTCAGTCTTGAACTGGCTGAACGCGAGATCCCGGTGATTGCCCCAGAGCAGATCGACGGCCGCACGCTGTTCGAGCATGCCGGGTTTCGCTTCAGCCTGTTCCGCCGGTTTGGTGGCCACGCCCCCGAGTTCGACGATCCCGACCATCTGCTGATGCTCGGTCGCCTGATCGGCCGCCTGCATGCGGTCGGTTCGATGCGCCCCTTCGAGCACCGGCCGACCCTCGACTGGCAAAGCTTCGGCGGGGACAGTCTGGATTACCTGCGCAGCGCCAATGTGGTGCCTGCCAGCCTGCAACCCGCCTACTTCTCGGTCGCCGAAGATCTGCTGCAGGTGGTAAAACAGCAACTCCAGGCGCATCCGGCCAAGCAGATTCGCCTGCATGGCGATCTGCACGTCGGCAACCTGCTGTGGCGCGACGACAGCCTGTATATGGTCGATCTGGATGACTGCCGCATGGGTCCGGCGATGCAGGATCTGTGGATGGTGCTATCGGGTGAGCGCGATCAGCGTCAGGCGCAACTATCCGAGCTGATTGACGGCTACAACGAATTCCACGATTTCAATCCGTCCGAACTGGCCCTGATTGAGCCACTGCGCAGCCTGCGGCTGGTGCACTACAGTGCCTGGCTGGCACGCCGCTGGGAGGACCCGGCCTTTCCCATGCACTTCCCCTGGTTCGCCCAGGAACGTTACTGGGCCGACCAGATCCTGACCCTGCGCGAGCAGCGCGCCGCGTTGGACGAGCCTGCGCTTCGTCTGTTCTGATTTGCGGATATAAAAGCCATCAATGGCCATTCCCTGGCCGGAAGTGACTCAATACACTGCCCCGCGATTCCTATAGAGGTGAGAACCATGTCCGAACTGCTGATTGACCAACGCAACCTGGCGTTTGAACTCTATGAAGTGCTGGACGCCGAAGCGCTGACCAAGCGCCCGCGCTTTGCCGATCACAACCGCGAGACCTTCGACGCGGCCATCGGTACTGCCCGCACCATCGCGGAAAAGCTGTTCGCACCACACAACCGCAAGAGCGACGAGAACGAGCCCAAATACGTCAACGGCGCCGCAGAGCTGATCCCGGAAGTCAAACCGGCGGTCGACGCCTTCCTCGAAGCGGGCTTTCTGAACGCGACCCGCACCTTTGAACAGGGCGGCATGCAGATGCCGAACCTGCTGTCGCAGGCCTGCTTTGCCCATTTCCAGTCGGCCAACGCAGGAACCTCGTCCTACGCCATGCTGACCATGGGCGCCGCCAACCTGATCGAGAGTTTCGGCACCGAGGAGCAGAAACAGCGCTACCTGCAGCCGATGATCGAAGGTCGTTTCTTCGGCACCATGGCGCTGACCGAGCCACACGCCGGCTCCTCGCTGTCCGACATCCGCACCAAGGCCGAGCCTGCCGCTGACGGCAGCTATCGACTCAAGGGCAACAAGATCTTTATCTCCGGTGGCGATCACCCGCTGTCCGAGAACATCGTCCACATGGTGCTGGCCAAGCTGCCCGACGCGCCGCCCGGCGTCAAAGGCATCTCGCTGTTCATCGTACCCAAGTTCCTGGTCAACGAAGACGGTACCCTCGGCGAGCGCAACGACGTGACCCTAGCTGGCCTGTTCCACAAGATGGGCTGGCGCGGCACGACCTCAACCGCACTGAACTTCGGCGACAAGGATAATTGCGTCGGCTATCTGGTCGGCAAGCCACATCACGGCCTGTCCTACATGTTCCAGATGATGAACGAGGCGCGCATCGGCGTTGGCATGGGCGCGGTGATGCTCGGCTACGCTGGCTACCTGTACTCGCTTAACTACGCTCGCGAACGCCCGCAAGGCCGCCTGCCCGACGGCAAGAACCCGAATGCACCGCAGGTCTCGATCATCGAACACGCCGACGTCAAGCGCATGCTGCTGGCCCAGAAAGCCTATGTTGAAGGCGCCTTTGACCTGGGTCTGTACGCTGCCCGCGTATTCGACGATACCGAAACCCTGGAAACCGAGGAACAGCGCAAGAACGCGCTGGAACTGCTGGACCTGCTGACGCCGATCGTCAAGGCCTGGCCCTCCGACTACTGCCTCAAGGCCAACGAACTGGCGATCCAGATTCTTGGTGGTCACGGCTATACCCGTGAGTACCCGGTCGAGCAGTACTATCGCGACAATCGCCTGAACCCGATCCACGAGGGCACCAACGGTATCCAGTCGCTCGACCTGCTGGCCCGCAAGGTGACCATGAACGGGGGCGCCGCGCTCAAGCAGCTGTCCGGTCTGATTCAGAGCTGCTGCAAGCGCGCTGCCGAATACAGCGAACTGAACGATCTGCGCGAGCCGCTGGAAAAACTGCACGCCCACATCGGCAGCGTCACCATGGCACTGCTCGGTGACATGGGTCAGGGCAAGGTCAACGAGGCGCTGGCCAACTCGGCACTGTACCTCAAGGCGTTCGGTCACATGGTGATCGGCTGGCGCTGGCTGGAACAGGCAGTCAAGGCTCAACAGGGACTGGCCACCGGTAACGCGGCCGACACCGCGTTCTATCAGGGCAAGCTGCAGGCCGCCCGCTACTTCCTGCGCTGGGAAGTGCCGTCCTGCCACCACGACCTGAACGTGCTGGAAAACCGCGATCTGACCTGCTATGACATGCAGGACGCCTGGTTCTGATCGACCAGTGACCTCCCTGCCGCTTGCGGCATCCCAGCAGGCCACCTTCGGGTGGCCTGCTGCGTTTTAACCCTTTGGGGAACACGCAACTACCCAGGTGGTCAGCTTCCCAATCGGCAGCAGGAGGGCTAACCTTGCGCACAGACTCATTCAGGAACACCACCATGCCGCTACGCGCGATAGTGCTGCTGGGCTGCCTGCTGCTCAGCCCGCTGGGATGGGCTCAGGACACTCAGCTGACCGCCGATCTGGATCAACGGATTGAAAGCCTCACAGCAGAGATCGAAAGCACCAACAACAGCAATCTGCCGGAAGCAGAAAAGCGTGAGCTGGCCGATCTGCAGCAGAGCACCCAGGGGTTTCTGAGGCAGACGCGCCAGACCCTGGAGGAACAAAAGGCCCTGCAGGAGCAGATCGCCGACGCCCCGCGCCAGACCCAGAGTGTCCGTGCCGAGCACAATCGTCTGGCCAGGAACGACGACAGCCTGCAACGTGCGGTACTGGAGCGTCAGGCGCTGGATCAGTTGGAAACCCTGCTCAGCGACAAGGTCAATCAGATGTTCACCTGGCAGAACGAGCTGACCGGCGTCAATGGCCAGCTGATTGCCGCCCAGACCCGGCCGGAACGTACCCAGGCCAGCGTATCCGACAACCAGCGCCGCAGCCAGCAACTGAATGAGCAGCTGCGCACCCAGCAACGTCTGGCACCGACCACGCTCACGCGCGCGCGCATCGCCTTGTTGCAGGCAGAACTGGAGTACCTGAATGCAGACAGTGAGCTGCTGCGTCAGCGACTGGCTGGCAACAACGTGCTGCAGGATCTGGCCACCCAGCAAAAAAACCTGCTGACCCTGCAGATACGCAAAATTGAAGACGACATCTCGCTGCTGCAGACCGTCATCAATGACAAGCGCCAGTCGGTGTCGGAAAAGGCCGTCAGCGATGCCACCCTGCCGGAGGAGGCCAGCCAGAACAAGGTGCTGCAGGGCCAGAGCAGCATCAACCGGCAGTTGAGCGAGGAGTTGCTGAACGCAACCAGGCAGCTCGGCGTGCTGACCCGTCAGAACATTGAAACCAAGCAGCAGACCGAGCACCTGAGTCAGATCGACAAGGCCCTGGAGCAACAGATCGAAGTGCTTGAAGGCAGCCTGCTGCTGTCGCGCATTCTGCACAAGCAGAAGAACGAGCTGCCCCGGGTAGACATTGATACCGATCTGCCAGACCAGATCGCCGACCTGCGTCTGCGCCAGTTCGAGCTCAACCAGCAGGCACAAAGCCTGGCCAGCCCGGACACCTACCTCAACGACCTGCTGCTGAAGATCCCCGCTCGTCAACGCGACACACTGCGCCCGGAGCTGGAAAAGATGGTCAACGCCCGGATCACGCTGGTCGAGCAGCTAAACGGTAATATCAATAGCCTGATCAATCTGGCTATCACCCTGCAGATCAACCAGCGGCAGCTGCAGCAGCTCAGCAGCGACCTCAAACGCACCATCGACGACCAGCTGTTCTGGGTGGCCAGCAGCCGCCCCATTGAACGCAGTTGGCTGACCAGCCTGCCAGGCGAAGTAGCTCACCAGATCGACAGCATGAACCTGCCCCGCCAGTGGGAAAATCTGCTGGACGCTGCCAAACGCCATCTGTTCTGGTGCCTGGGCACCCTGCTTTTACTGGCCCTGTACATCTGGCGCAAGCCACGACTGCGCAGCAGCCTCGACACCCTGCACGACGAGGTCGGGCATTTTCGCCGAGACAGCCAGTGGCATACGCCCCGAGCGCTGCTGCTGACAGCGCTGCTGGTCAGTCCGATGCCAGCACTGCTGGCCGGCGCAGGTCTGCTGCTGCGCCTGGACAGCGAGCAAAGTGCGCCGGTGCTCGGCATCGGCATGCTCAAGCTGGCGCTGGCCTGGTTCGTCCTGCACATGCTGTACCGGGTGTTCGACCCCCATGGCATTGCCACCCGTCACTTCCACTGGGACGACGATCTGGTCCATCGTCTGCGCAAACTGGTGCGCAACGTCGCCTGGATTCTGATACCGCTGGTGCTGATGCTTGGCCTGCATGGCTCCATGCCCGACTACACCGGCACCGATCCGATAGGGCGCACAGGCATGCTGATCGGCATGATCGCGCTGTCATTGCTGCTCGGCCGCTTCATGCTCCGCAGCCAGCCCCTCTACAGCTCTCGGGTGGTCCATTTTGTCGCCGCCAGCCTGCTGATCCTCGCACCGCTGGCGCTGGCAGGCATGACCGCCATGGGTTACCACTACACGGCGGTCAAGCTGGCCGAGCGTTTCATCGACAGCCTGTATCTGATCGTGCTCTGGATGCTGGTCGAGGGTACCGTGGTGCGCAACCTTAACGTTGCCGGGCGCAGACTGGCCTATCAGCGCGCCATCAGCAAACGGCAGGCAGCCCAGGCACGCGAAGGGCAAAGCGACACCGAGACCGCGGTCGACATCCCGGAAATGAATCTGCAGCAGATCAATCAGCAGTCGTTACGACTCGCCAAACTGACCCTGTTGCTGACGTTTGCCCTCGCGCTGTACTTCACCTGGGCTGACCTGATCAGCGCCACCTCGTATCTGGAGTCCGTGACCCTGTGGCACTACGAGGGCACCGGCCTGAATGCCGGCGAAGCGGTGCCGATCAGCGTTGGTGATATCCTCGGCGCACTGGTCACCATCATTCTGACCATTACCCTGGCGCGCAACCTGCCCGGCCTGCTGGAAATCCTTGTGCTCTCGCGACTGGAGCTGCGCCAGGGCAGCAGTTATGCCATTACCACCCTGCTCAGCTATATCATCGTCGGTTTCGGTCTGGTGTCCTCGTTATCAACGCTCGGGGTCAGCTGGGACAAGCTGCAATGGCTGGTTGCCGCCCTCGGTGTGGGCCTGGGCTTTGGTCTGCAGGAAATCTTCGCCAACTTCATCTCCGGCCTGATCATCCTGTTCGAGCGCCCGGTGCGCATTGGTGACGTAGTCACCATCGGCCCGCTGTCAGGCACCATCAACCGAATCCGCATTCGCGCAACCACCATTACCGATTTCGACCGCAAGGAAATCATTGTTCCAAACAAGAACTTCGTCACCGAGCAGATTATCAACTGGTCGCTGCAGGACACTATTACCCGAGTGATCATCAAGGTCGGTGTGGCCTACGGTTCAGACGTCCAACTGGTACGCGAGCTGCTGATGCAGATCGCCCAATCCAACAGCCGCGTTCTGAAGGACCCGGAGCCTTTGGTGTTCTTCCTCAATTTCGGGGAAAGCACGCTGGACCACGAACTGCGAGTGCATGTGAAGGAGCTGGCCGATCGCAATATGGCGATTGACGAGATCAACCGCGAAATCGACCGTCGTTTCAAGGAGCACGGTATCGAAATCGCCTTCCGCCAGCTCGACGTCAATCTGCGCAGCAGCGCGGGCCTTGAGAAGCTGGTGCACAGCTATCGTATCGAAGGCGATTCGGCCTCCGGTTCCAGGCCGTCGCCGGCAGCCGGCACCAGCAAAGACCCGATCACACCGGCCGATCAGAGCGGGACAGGCAATACCCCCGACGCACCGACAGACCGCTGATCACGGCCCCCGCAGCCGCTTGCCGAGGTGCAGCGGCTGCGGGCAGAATAGCGCCTCGTTTTCATCCCCTGAGTGCGCCGCCATGCCCAAAGCTGCCGAACTGAAAAAAGGCCATATCGTCCAGATCAACAACCAGCCGTACATCGTCAGCCAGATCGAGGTGAAAAGCCCCTCCTCGCGCAGCGGCACGACGCTCTACAAGGTGCGCTTCAACCACGTCCAGACCAAGCAGAAGCTCGATCAGAGTTTTACCGGCGACGACGTCCTGACCTTTATCGACTTCCAGAAGCGCCCGGTTCAGTTCCTCTACCTGGACGCGGACGGCTACACCTTCATGGATAACGAAGACTTCGCCCAGTTCACCCTGACCGCCGACCAGTTGGAAGATCAGCTGCCTTACCTGCATGACGGCATCGAAGGCCTGTATGGCCTGCTGGTTGAGGGCAACCTGGTGGGTATCGAACTACCCGCGGTAGTGGAGATGGCCATCGAGGAAACGCCGCCGGCCATCAAGGGCTCGTCCGCCAGCGCACGCACCAAGACTGCGCGCTTTGCCACCGGCCTGGAAATCCAGATCCCCGAGTATCTGGAAACCGGCGAGGTGCTGCGTATCAACACCGAATCCGGCAAGTTCATGTCCCGCGCCTGAGCAGCCTGCCAGCCTGCAGTCTGCCAGCCGGTGGGCTGCACTCACACTTGGTATTGGCTTCGCACAGCAGTATAAAGGGCGTCCGAATTCCCTTTATCGCAAGGAGCCCGCATGTCACCGCACATCATCGAACCCGCCACGCCCGCCACCCGCAGCGTCATCTGGCTGCACGGTCTGGGCGCCGACTGCTACGATTTCGTGCCGGTAGTCGAGGCCCTGCAACTGCCCGCCGATCATGCCATCCGCTTCATTTTTCCACAGGCACCGACCCGGCCGGTCACCATCAACGGCGGGTTCCCGATGCCCTGCTGGTACGACATCCTCGGCATGTCGCCAGCCCGGGCAATCAACCAGAGTCATCTGGATGAGGCCGTTGCCCTGGTACGTCAGCTGATCGACGAACAATGCGCCCAGGGCATTGCGCTGGAAAACATCATTCTCGCCGGGTTCTCCCAGGGCGGCGCGGTTGTGCTCTGCACCGCTGTCAGCAGCGAGCTGCCGCTTGGCGGTGTGATGGCGCTATCCACCTACGGGCCGGGACTGGACCTGCTGCTCGAGCAACACCCGGCCCGCCAACCGCTGGAGCTGTTCTGCGCACACGGCCGTTTTGATGACGTGCTGCCATTGGCGATGGGCCGCGAAGCCCATGACCTGATGCAGGCCGCCGGCCACCAGACCCGCTGGTACGAATACCCGATGGCGCACGAGGTCTGCATGGACGAAATCGCCGACATCCGTCGCTGGTTGGTCGAACGCCTCGGACTTTGAGCCGCTTAGGGATCATCCAAGCCTCCGCACCTGTTCAAAAAACAACCGCAAGGCTTCGCGAACGCGCGGCCTTGCTTTACACTGCCTGACGTTCAATTTCCACGCAGTCGAGAAAACCTTTGCTCAAAGCACTGAAAAAGCTGATTAGCAAGCCAGAAGAGCCGGCGCCGAAAGCGGCCGACACCACGCACCGTCAGGCAGCAGCGCCCACTCCCGCGCCCCAGCAGAACGATACCGCAAACCGCGAACGCAAGCCGCGCAACCGTGATCGCAAGCGGCCGGCCAAACCACCTGCGGCCCCGGTCAAGCCCTGGAGCATCAATGACTTTCAGGTTCCACCGGCCGAAGGTAAAACCCGCTTCCACGACTTCCCGCTGCCTGACAGCCTGATGCACGCCATTCAGGACCAAGGGTTCAGCTACTGCACCCCGATTCAGGCCGCCGTACTGGGCAGCACCCTGCGCGGCCACGACGCGATCGGCCGGGCCCAGACCGGCACCGGCAAAACCGCTGCCTTCCTGGTCTCCACCATCACCCAATTACTGGAAACACCGCCGCCGGACGAGCGCTTTATGGGCGAGCCACGGGCGCTGATCATCGCACCGACCCGCGAACTGGTCATGCAGATTGCCAGCGACGCCGAGGGCCTGACCAAGCACTGCCCGCTGAACGTGATGACCTTCGTCGGTGGTATGGACTTCGACAAGCAGCTCAAGCAGCTGGAACAGCGCTATTGCGACATCCTGGTCGCCACGCCAGGCCGGCTGCTCGACTTCTGCAATCGCGGCGAGGTGCACCTTGATCTGATCGAAGTGCTGATCCTCGACGAAGCCGATCGGATGCTCGACATGGGCTTCATCCCGCAGGTACGCCAGATCATTCGCCAGACCCCGCGCAAGGGCGACCGCCAGACCCTGCTGTTCTCCGCCACCTTCAGCGACGACGTGATGAACCTCGCCCGCCAGTGGACACATGAACCGGCGGTCGTCGAGATCGAGCCCGAACGCCCCGCCTCCGAGAACGTGACCCAGAAAGTCTACGCGGTCGCCGGTCGCGACAAGTACAAGGTGCTTTACAACCTGATCACCCAGCTGGAACTGGACCGGGTCATGGTGTTCGCCAACCGCAAGGATGAGGTGCGCCGGGTGCAGGAGCGCCTGATGCGCGACGGCATCAACGCCGCCCAGCTGTCCGGCGATGTGCCGCAGCAAAAGCGAGTGCGCACCCTGGAGAACTTCAAGACCGGCAAGTTGCGGGTGCTGGTCGCCACCGATGTCGCCGGTCGCGGCATTCACATCGATGGCATCAGCCACGTGGTGAACTACACCCTGCCGGAAGACCCGGAAGACTACGTCCACCGCATCGGCCGTACCGGCCGCGCTGGCGCCAAGGGCACTTCCATCAGTCTGGCAGGTGAAGACGACGCCTTCCAGGTGCCGCCGATCGAAGAGCTGCTGGGTAACAAGCTGGAGTGTGTGCCGCCGGAAGAGCACCTGCTCAAGCCAGTGCCCAAGCGCGAGCAGAGTGCTGAAGAAAAAGCCGCTACTGACGCCAATGAAGCCGAACAGGCTGAAGCCGCTGCGGCAGCCCGCCGTCGCTCGGCTGGCAGCAACAGCCGCCGCGGTGGCGGTCGTCCACAGGGTCGCCACTGACCCAGCCGCAGGGACACAGCATGCTGTGTCCGCGTGCCCCCTTTGCGGACGCGGCATGTCGCGTCCCTACGTAATACCCGCAGCCATAAAACCTGACCATTCGGGCAAAAAAAACGGCCACTTTTCAGTGGCCGGGCCAATGACTATATCCCGCCTTTTTGCCCCCTGCCCAGCCCCTTTGGTCAGTTTCAAACTTTTTTTAACGCTTCGGTTATTCGCGCTTGTGAAGGTCATTCTGTTTACGCTATACCTCGATCAACCGGTCCACGCCGTCGTGGTAATCCCTTGATACCCGAGTGCTGTGCGAGCCGGCCCAGTGGACTGCCAGGCGCAGCCAATGCTGCCTGATACAGTCGCGTCACCGGCACTGCGAGGTACAGCATATGGAAGCGTGCGGACCGACCGAGCACACCTTCTACGTTCTTGATACCAACGTACTCATTCACGATCCCAACGCACTGCTCAACTTCGAAGAACACCACGTCATCATCCCGATGACCGTTCTGGAAGAACTCGACAAACTCAAATCCGGCAAATCCAGCACCGCAGCAGACTGTCGCCAGGCCATCAGGTTGATCGACAAAACCCTGGGAGACGCACCACCCGATCAGGTAGAACAGGGCGTCGCCATCGAGCGTGGCAAGCTCGGCCCTAACGGCACCCTTGCCATCCTCATGGACAAGGCCCCGATTCCCGCCCACTGCCTGCCCAACGACCTTAACGACAACAAGATCATCAACCAGCTCTGTCAGCTGCAAAGTCAGCATCCCGATGACCGCATCGTGCTGGTGTCGAAGGACATCAACATGCGTCTGAAGGCACGCGCCTGCGGCATTGACGCGGAGGACTACCACACCGACCAGTTGCTCGATGACATCGCCCTGCTGGCCCGCGGTTACCATGAAATCGAAGGCTCGTTCTGGGAGCGGGTGGCCAAGGTTGAAACCCGGCAGCTGACCGGGCAGACCGTGCATCAGGTTCAACTGACCGACAACCTGCCGGCGCTGCACATCAACGACTTCATCATCGACGATCAGGGCTTTATCGGCTGGGTCAAGGGCATCGACGGCAGCAATCTGACCATCCGCGACCTGCACCAGGAACCCATGCTGCATCAGGAATGCTGGGGGCTGCGCCCGCGGGATATCTTCCAGGCGCTGGCCATGTATGCACTGATGGACCCGGACATCCACCTGGTCAACCTGACCGGTGCCGCCGGCTCCGGCAAGACCATTCTCGCGCTGGCCGCGGCCATCGAGCAGACCATGGTCACCAAGACCTACCGCCGCATCATCGCCACCCGCAGCACCCAGGGTCTGGACGAAGATATCGGTTTTCTGCCCGGCACCGAAAAAGAGAAGATGGAACCCTGGCTCGGCGCCATCACCGACAACCTTGAAGCCCTGCACATGGATGACGAGAGCACCCACGGCAGCGTGGAATACATCCTCGACCGCGTGCCACTGCAGTTCAAATCCCTGAACTACATCCGCGGCCGCAGTTTCCAGCAAAGCTTCATCCTGATCGACGAAAGCCAGAACCTGACCCCGCACCAGATCAAGACCATCATCACCCGCGCCGGCAACGGCTCAAAGGTGATCTGCCTTGGCAACCTGGCGCAGATCGATACCCCTTACCTCAACGCCACCAGCTCAGGCCTCACTTATCTGACCGAGTGCTTCAAAGACTTTCCCCACGGTGTACACATCCACCTGCAGGGCGTACCGCGCTCCGCACTGGCCGAGTACGCAGAAACGCACCTCTGACCGGCCTTTGGCCGGTAGCTGCAAGCCATAAGCTTCAAGCGGCAAGAAAAACCCGCGTGGTGTCAGATCACGCGGGTTTTTCATAAATCGAGAAACCTCAACGTATCCAATGGCTCACCCCGGTTTCGCTTGTAGCTTGTAGCTTGTAGCTTGCAGCTGCGAAGCCGCAAAGCGGCGAAGCCCAATAGCCCATCTCTATCCAACCCATTACCCATCGCGGCGCAGGTTTGCGGCATAATCCACGGCTAAAGCTGACAGGAGTACGCCCATGCTGATGGTGATTTCCCCCGCCAAGACCCTTGATTACGACACGCCCCCGGTGATCGAACAGAACACCCAGCCGCGCTTTGTCGAGCACAGCGTCGAGCTGATCGACGTGCTGCGTGAAAAGTCGCCGCAGGAGATCGCCAAACTGATGTCCCTGTCGGACAAGCTGGCCAGTCTCAACGTTGCCCGCTACGGCAGCTGGGAGCGCGAGAGCACGCCAAACAACGCCAAGCAGGCGTTGCTGGCGTTCAAGGGCGATGTCTACACAGGACTCAACGCGGAAGATTTCTCGGCCGATGACTTTGCCTTCGCCCAGCAGCACCTGCGTATGCTGTCCGGCCTCTATGGCCTGCTGCGCCCGCTCGACCTGATGCAGCCCTACCGCCTGGAAATGGGCACCAAGCTGGCCAACGCGCGGGGCAAGGATCTGTACGCCTTCTGGGGCGAGCGCATCAGCCAGTGGCTGAACGAGGATCTGGCCGCACAGGGCGATCAGGTACTGCTCAACCTGGCCTCGCAGGAGTACTTCGGCGCGGTCAAGCCCAAAGCCCTGAACGCGCGCATCATTGATACGGTGTTCAAGGACCAGAAGAACGGCCAGTACAAGATCATCAGTTTCTACGCCAAGAAGGCCCGTGGGCTGATGGCCCGCTATGTCATCAAAGAGCGGCTGCAGGATCCTGAAGGCCTGAAGGATTTCAATCTGGACGGCTACCGTTTCGACCCAGCTTGCAGCAGCGAAAACCAGCTGGTGTTCCTGCGCGACGAGCAGGCCTGAATATAACGACCCCGGCTCAGGCCGGGGTCGTTGCTCGTGCAGTCACACTCACACGCTGATCGCGAAACGCCAGATAGTGCTGCAAAACCTGCTCCGGCGCCTCGACCTGCGGGTAGTGGCCGATATGCGGCAGCAACACGGTGTCCGGGTTCGGAATCAGCTGCCGATAGCGTCCCACCATGTGCGCGCCCGATACCGGATCAACCGCACCGTCAATCACCCGCAATGGCACCCGGGTCCGCTGCATGGCAGCAAGCCAGCGGTCGCGATTGACCCGCCGCTCGGCGATATAGCGAATCAGCAGATGCATGACGCGAGGGCCGCGATTGAACTCGATCATGCGCCAGAAGGCATCCAGCTCGCGATCATCCGGCTGGGTTTGCGGCCCAAACACCTTGCCGAAGGTGCGTGCCATCCGCTCCCGGCTGTAGAGACGCCCGATCAAGGAACCGATCGGACTCATCAACAGCTTCTGCAACAACACAGGGTGATGGGTCTCGGGAAATAACCCACCGTTGAGAAAACACAGCGAACGTAAAAAACCCGCCCCCTGCTCGTGCCGCGCCAGCAACTCCTGGGCGACACTGTCACCATAATCGTGCGCCAGCACGTGGTACTCGGCGATGTCGAGTGACGCCATCAGCGCCTGCTGCAGGTCGGCCTGGTCCAGCAAACTGTAGGGGTAATGTTGCGGCTTGTCGGAAAAGGCAAAGCCAATCATGTCCAGCGCGATCACCCGATAGCGTTCGGCAAGCGCCTGCCAGAGGTAATGCCAGTCCCAGGAGCCGGAGGGGAATCCATGGATCAGCAGGAGCGGCTCACCCGCCCCTGCTTCCCACCAGCGAATCTGGTGCCCGCGATAACGGAATACCTTCCCCTGAGCGACCCAGTCGTCCAGGGCAATGCCGGTAACAGACACGGCTCAGGCATCGTAGCCCGGATTGACACGATCCAGCTTGCGCAGCAGCGCCGGCCATGCGATGCCTGCACCCGCGCCATTGGTCACTTTCTTCATGGAGGCGACAGCACCGTCCAGAATCGACTGCGGAATCGGAATCAGCTCGGCATTCTGCGCCTGGGCGCGCACCTGGATTTCGCAGCAGCGCTGCAGGGTATACATGGTCAGGAAGGCATCAGCGACCGACTTGCCGCAGGTCAGCAGACCATGATTGCGCAGCACCAGATTGTTGGCGCGACCCAGATGTGCCTGCAGGCGCGGCTTTTCTTCGTCATTAAGGGCCACCCCTTCATAGTCGTGATAGGCCAGGCTGCTGAGCACAAAGATCGACTGCTGAGAGATCGGCAGAATACCGTCCTTCTGAGCAGATACGGCAATACCGGCTGCGGTATGCGTATGCATCACGCAGTTGGCATCGTGGCGGACCTCGTGAATGGCGCTGTGGATGGTGAAGCCGGCCGGGTTGACGTTGTAGGGCGAGTCTTCAATCTTGTTGCCCTGCAGGTCGATCTTGACCAGATTCGACGCGGTAACCTCTTCAAACATCAGGCCATAGGGGTTGATCAGGAAATGTTCAGTGCCCGGAATCTTGGCAGAGATATGGGTGAAGACCAGATCATCCCAGCCGAACATGGCAATCAGGCGGTAAGCCGCAGCCAACTCGACACGTACCTGCCACTCCTCGGCGCTGACCTTGTTCTTCAGGCTGATATCGGACAGAGCATGCACTGCATTCATGGGGAGTAATCCTCTATTGTTGGAATAATGTAATCGGGCCCGCACAGGCGGCTGACGCTACAGGACATCCCCAGCGCTCGTGCGGCATACTGTGGGACGTTCAGTATCAGTGGAGTCTAGACGGTGACGGCAAAGCGGACTGTCAAACACATTACAGTGTCCGAGATGGGCAACAACCCGCAGCTGGCCAAGCTGTTGCAGCAGAATCGCTGGTTTGGAGAATTGCCCCAGGACGTCTTGGACGAACTGTTGGCGCTGGCTCGCATACGCACCCTCCAGGATGGCGAGTTTGTCTACGCCAAGGACGACCAGCCCGATGGGCTTTACGGCGTGATCAGTGGCAGCACCCGAATCAGCAATATCGGTCAGGACGGCCGTGAGGCAATTCTGGCGATTCTGAGCCCCGGTAGCTGGTTCGGAGAAATCTCGCTGTTCGATGGCCTGCCGCGCTCACATGATACCGTCGCCATCGGCCCGACCGAGCTGCTGATGATTCCCCGCCCGGCCTTTCATCAAATGCTGGAGCGGCGGCCTGAACTGTATCCGATGTTCATGCGCATTCTCTGCCGGCGCATTCGCATTTCCTTTGCGATGCTCGAGGATAGCGCCCTGCTGCCCCTGTCCTCACGGCTGGCCAAGCGCCTGCTGATGCACGCGCACAACTATGGACAGACCGACGACGAAGGGCGGCGCCCCTGTGTGCAGCTGTCACAGGAGTCGCTCGGCCAGATGCTCAACAGCTCACGCCAGAGCATCAACAAGCTGCTCAAGCGACTGGAAAGCCTTGGCTGGCTGAAGATTCAGTACGGTCAGATCATTCTGCTGGACGAAGACGCACTGACGCAGCTGGCCAGCGGCGCTCCGCTGCCCAGTGAGGACTGACGCTCAGCCACGCAGCAACGCAGCAAACTCCTGCAGCCAGGGCTCGGCGTCGGTTTCCGGGGTCACGGTTTCGCTGGCATCCAGCTGCAGCATCGCCAGCGCCTCGCTGGCCTGCAGCTCCAGCAGCAGCTCGCGGAACTGCTCACCTGCCATACAGAAGGTATCGCCGTAAGCCGAATCACCGAGCGCGATCACGCCAAACGGCTTGCCGTTCAGCAGCGGGAAGCGGTCACGCATTTCGTGAAACAGCGGCACCAGGGCGTCAGGCAATTCACCCATTCCCGTGGTTGAGGTGCATACCAGCAGTGCATCCGGGGCCAGCGCCAGCAGGGCGTCCAATGTCAGCGGCTGCAGACGACTGACTTGCACACCGGCATTGCCCAGCAGAGTCTGCGCTTCGTCCGCTACCAGATTCGCGGTCCCGAATACCGAACCGCTGATGATCACCAGATGCATGATTCCCAATCCCCCAACCATTATTTCGATGCCGCATTATGCCCGAGACAGACAAACAGAGTAGTGGCGGCCCTATGCTGCCGCTGGACAGCCCCGGACCTTGCTATAGAATGGGCCAACACGCAACCCGGACGGATACCGCATGATCAACGCGAAGCTACTGCAGCTCGTCGTCAACGCCTCCAACGACGGCATCGTCGTTGCCGAGAAGGAAGGAGACGACAACATCCTTATCTACGTGAATCCGGCCTTTGAGGCGCTTACCGGCTATAGTGCCGACGAGATCCTCTACCAGGACTGCCGGTTTCTGCAGGGTGATGATCGCGATCAGGAGGCTCTGCACCAGATGCGCGACGCCATCAGCGCGGGACGCCCCTGCCGGGTGACATTGCGCAACTACCGTAAGGACGGAAGCCTGTTCTGGAATGAACTGTCCGTGACGCCCGTGCTCAATGACGCCGATCAGCTGACCTACTTCATCGGCATCCAGAAGGACGTAACGGCAAGGGTAGAAGCGGAGCGCCGGGTCAAGGAACTGGAACAGGAACTTGACGCCCTGCGCGCGGCAACCTGAGCCGGTCAGCTGTCAAAGTGTCCCGACAGCAGCAGCTGCAGACGGCTACCCAACTCCCGATCCATCCCTCCCAGACTGTGCATACCGGCTGCGGCGAACGCTTCGGCCTGCAGCGCGCAACACCCACCAGCCAGCGCCATCTCGCACTCCAGATGCTGATTCAGCAATAACAGCTGACGCTGCAGCAGTGCAGAGTCCAGTGGTGCCTCGCTGAACAGCACCAGGATCCTGCAACCCGCACGCGCTGTTGCCTGCAACAGACTGGCGGTGTCCGGCAGCGTCGGGAGAAAGCCCACGTTTACCTGTGCCTCGACAAGCAGAGCGGCCATCGCCAGGGCCTCCATTTCGACCTCGGCACCCTGCAGGTTGACCAGCAACACAAGCGACCGCCCCGGCTCCCGATGGGCGCACCTCTGCAACAGCCGCCCACGCAACAACCCGTCCAGCAGCACTGCCTCGGCACTGCCCCGGCGCTGTCGCTGCTGCAGCGGCAACAGCACACCGTTGAGCGCTGACGCCATCGGCATGGCGGCCAGCAACTGCTCATAGCGACGTTCGAGCAGGGTCAGATCGAAAGCCTGCAGCGTCTCCTCAAGGCGTTCCTGCCACTGCTCCAGCGCTGTCGATACCGCCGGCGTCACCTCCGGGCCTGGCGCATCAGCTTCCCCGCGGTCAATGATCGAGCCAACCTTGCTGACCGCAACGCCCTTGGCTATCCAATTGGTGATAGAGCGGACACGCTCAATGTCTCTTTGCGAGTAAAGCCGATGGCCGCTGTCAGTACGGTGCGGCACCAGCAGCCCGTAGCGGCGCTCCCAGGCCCGCAGCGTGATAGGATTGACACCCGTCAGCCGCGCAACTTCACGGATCGGGTAAAGGGTTTCGAGGGCCATTGGCTGTTCGCCGTCAGCTGCTTCATTCATCGCGTCATGTCCATGGGAGGTCGCCATCGCGATCCGAGGGTCTGGTAGGACAACTTGTACCAGTATTGTACACGAACAGCCACCAGGTACCGAATTGTTACATCAAGTTGTACGACCAACGCACAAGAGCGTGCTAAGATCCTCACCTCGAATCGAACCAGATGCGCCTTACTCGCTGCGCACCGAGGATCCTAACCCATGCAGAGCCGTTTGCCGAACACACCGCAGGCGCCCGATACCATCCTGATCACCGGTGGCGCCCGGCGAATTGGTCTGCATTGTGCCGAACGCTTTGTCGCCGACGGCTACCGGATCATCATTACCTGTCGCCAGCCGCGCTCGGCTTTGCCCGAAGCCCTTGAGGTGATGCTGGCAGACTTTTCGACGGCCGACGGCATACAGCGCTTCATCGACGAGCTGCAGGATCGCGCCCCGCGCCTGCGCGCCATCATCCACAACGCGTCGTTGTGGCTGGACGACAGCGAGGGTGCCAGCGCCCTGCAGCAGATGTTCATGGTGCATATGCAGGCGCCCTACCTGATCAATCAGCAATGCCGCAATCTGTTTGTTCCCGGCGCAGCCGCTGACATCATCCATCTTGGCGATGATGTTACCCGCAAGGGCAGCGCACGCCATATCGGGTATTGCGCCACCAAGACCGGCCTGGAAGGGCTGACCCGCTCCTTTGCTGCCAGCCTGGCCCCTGCAGTCAAGGTCAACGCCATTGCCCCGGCGCTGATCATGTTCAACCCCGAGGACGATGCCGACTACCGCGCGCGCGCACTGAGCAAATCGGCATTGGGCATCGAGCCCGGTCCGGATGTCGTCTACCAGTCCATCCGCTTTCTGATGGATAACCCCTATATCACCGGAAGCTGCCTGCCACTGAACGGCGGCCGGCATCTCAAGTAAGCCGAAGAGACCACGACATGAGCCTGGAAAAACTGACGAAAAACTACCTCGACGTCCTCACCAACCTTGGAGAGCAGCCGGAGCGTGATGGCCTCAAGGGCACACCGGAGCGCGCCGCCAAGGCCATGCAGTTTCTCTGCCACGGCTATAACCAGTCGCTGGACGAGATCGTCAACGGCGCGCTGTTCGACTCCGACAACGACGAAATGGTGATCGTCAAGGACATCGAGCTGTACTCGCTGTGCGAGCACCATATGCTGCCGTTCATCGGCAAGGCCCATGTTGCCTACATCCCGACCGGCAAGGTAATCGGTCTGTCCAAGGTCGCGCGCATCGTCGACATGTTCGCCCGTCGCCTGCAGATTCAGGAAAACCTGACCCGCCAGATCGCCGAGGCTGTTCAACAAGTCACCAATGCCAAGGGCGTCGCAGTAGTGATCGAGGCCAAGCACATGTGCATGATGATGCGCGGCGTCGAGAAGCAGAACTCGTCGATGCACAGCTCGGTGATGCTGGGTGCCTTCCGGGAGTCGGTCAATACCCGCCAGGAATTCCTGCAACTGATCAGCCGGAGCAACTGACCATGAGCCAGCTCGCGCCGGGCATGGCCCGCATCCGCATCAAGGATCTGCGCCTGCGCACCTATATCGGCATCAAGGAAGAGGAAATCCTCAATCAGCAGGATATCCTCATCAACGCCACCATCCTCTATCCGGCCGCCAATGCGGTCAGCGTCAATCAGATCGAGCAGGCGCTGAATTATCGCACCATCACCAAGGCGATGATTCGGCATGTCGAAGACAATCGCTTTGCGCTGCTTGAACGCCTGACTCAGGAACTGCTCGACATCGTCATGCAGCACGAGCAGGTGCGCTACGCCGAGGTTGAAGTAGACAAGCCGCATGCACTGCGTTTTGCCGAGTCGGTTTCCATCACCCTCAGCGCCGCGCGCGACTGAGGCTGATTGACAATAGCCGGCTGGCAATTATCCTTGCGCTCAGAGTCGGCGTGCCAATAAGGTGCGCCATCTTCCGCCATCGCTGCATGAAGGAAACCCGACCATGACCAAGCAGGAGCGTCTCGAACTGGAAGCCGCTGCCTTCCGCAACCTCGTCAGCCATCTGCGCAACCGCAAGGACGTGCAGAATATCGACCTGATGACCCTCGCCGGTTTCTGCCGCAACTGCCTGTCCAAATGGTACAAGGCGGCCGCCGACGACATGGATATCGAACTGAGCATGGATGAGGCACGCGAAGCTGTCTATGGCATGCCCTATGCCGAGTGGAAGGCCAAGTATCAGACCGAAGCCACCCCGGAACAGAAAGCCGCCTTTGACAAGGCGCAAAAACAGGACAAAGCATGACCCCCGAGCAGTTTATCGCCCGTCTGGGCAGGGCTGAACACCAGTTCGCCGAGACTCTGGCCTTTATCGATGCCCACTACGAGCATCAACCGACCGCGTTCGATAACGGCCCGGTCCACAACAGCGCAGAGCAGAATCAGGGTTCCTGCAAAGTCCTGGCGATGGCGCTTGACCGCGGGTTGAGTGATGAGCAGGCACTGCAGTGCTTTGCCGAACATTACCGTTCGGTACTGCAGACATCCGACGGCAGTGATCACGCCAACATCCGTGCCCTGCAGCGTGGCGGCCTCGCGACCGTACGCTTCGACGGTACGCCACTGACACGCCGGCAGAGCTGAGCCATGGCCGTCAAACAACTGCAGCCGGTCGGTGATTTCCCGCCGACCGGCATTTTCCGCCGACTGTTCGCCGCAGGCTACGACCTGTTACTGCTGCTGGCAGCTTTGATGGTCGCCACACTGGTCTATCTCAGTGTCCACATCTGGATCAGCGGCGAAGCAGCCGCCCACGCCGAAGCAGAACAGGGCGCCTACGTCGGCGATCCTGTTCTTACCTTGATCGTGATTGTCATCACCATCGGCTTTTACAGCTGGTTCTGGACCAAGAAGGGCCAGTCGCTCGGCATGCAGGCCTGGCGTATTCGCCTGCAGCAGCCCGACGGCAAGTCCATCACCGGGCGTCAGGCCCTGATTCGTCTCGCCGTAGCCCAGCTGTCATGGGTCTGCGGCGGGCTCGGATTCTTCTGGCAATTGTGGGACGGCGAGTCGCGCAGCTGGCATGACATCGCCTCAGGCACCCGACTGGTCACCCTGCCCAAGGGCACCTTCAAGGACTGATTCGTCAGCCCTTGCAGCAGCCAAACCAAGCCGATCCAGCCGCCATATCGGACGCGCGCTGGTTGGCGCGGTAACCCGGCAATTCGGCAAGCCGGTATCAACCGGCCCGCCGCAGCAGATAACTCCCGAGCACCACCAGCAGGCCAATCGGCAGCAACACGGCAATCAACGGCGAGAAGCCAAACACCAGACTGGACGGCCCCAGCAGGTCCTGACCAATCTGAAAGACGAAACCGACCAGCACTCCGGTGAACAGACGCTGCCCCATGGTCACCGATCGCAGCGGACCGAATACGAAGGACACCGCAACAAACACCAGCGCTGCCGTCGCCAGCGGCTGGAACAGCTTTTTCCAGAACGCCAGCCAGTACGGCTGATTGTCCAGCCCCTGGTCTGCCAGATACTTCTGATATTGCCAGATCCCGGTCAACGGCAACGCATCCGCATCCAGCACTACAACGCGCAGCAATTCGGGGGACAGATGGATATTCCAGCGCTCCTCAAGATTGGCGGTCACCGTGCTTTCACCGGACTCGGCAAAACGGGTGGCACGCACATCCTCCATCAGCCAGTCATGTTCCTGCACGGTTGCACGACTGGCGAAACTGGCCTCGAGCAGATGACGCTGATCATCAAAGCGGTAACGGGTCACGCCATACAGCACCCCGTTGGGCTGCACCGCATTGATATGCAGAAAATCGTTGCCCTCGCGGTGCCAGAGCCCCTTGGACCGCAGCGCCTCGTTACTGCCGACGGCGATTGCCTTGCGGCTGGCTGCCATGTTTTCGCTGTAGGGCGCCACGTACTCGCCGACCAGCACACCCAGCAGCATCAGCACCAGCAAGGGTTTCATCACCGCAAGGGTAATGCGGGCGATAGAGACCCCGGCCGCACGCATGACAGTCAACTCGGAGTTGCTCGCCAGCGTCCCCAGCCCGACCAGACAGCCAACCAGCGCTGCCAGCGGCAGCAGATCGTGCAGCCTGCGTGGCAACGACAGCAGCGTGAAGTTCAACGCCTGCGCTGCACCGTAGCCGCCCTTGAGCTCGTCCAGCTCGTTGATATAGGCAAACAGCAGATCCAGTCCGAGAATCACGGCCAGTACTACCAGAATGCTGAGCAGTACAGCGCTGCCAATATGCCGATCAAGCCGCCGCATGCGCACCTCCCTGGGCACGATTAGGCGCCGTTAACGTACGCCAGTTGAACCCAAGCCCTATCAGCAGGAACAAACCATGTACCCACCACAGGCCAAGCGCCGGTGGCAACTTACCGGACTCGATCCAGCCGCGGGCACTGATCAGCAGTGCCAGATAGGCCATATACAGCAGAATGGCCGGAAGCAGTTTAAGGAACCGTCCCTGCCGCGGATTGACCCGCGCCAACGGCACGGCAAAGAAGGCGACGATCGGCACCAGCAACGGAATCGCGATGCGCCACTGCAGCTCGGCACGCTCATTCAGACCTTCTTCGCGCAGTAGCTGGGGCGTGCTCATTGCCTCACGATCACTGACCTCGGTCTGCACCTCCGGCTTGGGCAGCAACACACCGTAGGTGTCATAGGAAATACTGCGGAAATTGGCCGCACCGGGCTGACCTTCGTAACGGAAACCGTTTTTCAGCACCAGATAGCGACTGCCATCCGGATTAAGATCCTGGGTACCGGACTCGGCCACCAGCACCCCCAGCACCGCGTCTTCGCCTTGACCGCGGCGCTCGGTGATGAACACGTCCTGCAATTCGGTGCGGTCATCCGACAAGCCGCCGGCGTAGGTTACCCGCTGACCGCTGCCCAGCGCCTGAAACCGGCCGGCAGAGAGTGTGTCGAATTCGGTCAGAGCATCCTGCTGATTGAGCAGCTGCTGGGTCTTGAGCACACCCGCCGGCGCACCCCAGAAGCTCAACAGCGCTACCAGCAAGGCCACCAGCAGTGCCGGCCCCTGGGTGTAGGCCAGCAGTTTGCGGTCACTCATTCCGGTGGCCGACAGCACAGTCATCTCGCTGTCGAGATACAAACGCCCGTAGGCCAGCAGAATGCCGAGAAACAGCCCCAGCGGCAGAATCAGCACCAGAAAGCCCGGCATACGGTAGGCCATGATGGAAAACAGCACCGCCGCGTCAAGCTGACCGGCAGCCGCCTGCGCCAGATACTTGATGAAGCGCCCGCTGACAATGATCAGCAGCAGCACGCCGCTGACCGCCGTCAGGGTCAGCAGCACCTCGCGACTCAGATAACGAAAAACAATCACGGATAAGGTCCTTGGCTCCGGGGTCTTTAAGGGGCTGCACGAATAGGCCAGAATGCAGGACTGACATGTCTGCCAGCAGCAGCCCGACAGACACCCACGGGAATTTGCCCGTATTATCAGCCAATCATCTCGATTTGTCTTGGGGAGCACCATGGAGTTCAACGTAAAGCACGGCGCACTGGAAACCATCAAATGCGGCTGTCTGGTTGTCGCGGTCAACGAAGGCAAGACCCTGAGTGGGCCGGCGGCGGATCTGGACAAGGCCTGCGGCGGGCAATTGAGCACCGCGCTGAAAAACGGCGACCTCAGTGGCAAGAGCGGCAGCAGCCTGATGCTGTTTGCCCTCCCCGGCATCGCTGCCCAGCGCGTGCTGCTGCTCGGCAGCGGCAAGGATGAAGCGCTGAGCGACCGAGCCTGGCGCAAGCTGGTGCAGCAGGCTCTGACGGCAGTCAAGGCTGGTCCGGCGAGCGACGCCGTGTTTGCGCTCAACACCAGCGGCGTGAAGAACCGCACCGCCGCCGAGCAAACCCGCCTGCTGGTCGAGGCCTGCTACGACAATCTGTACGGCTTTGACCAGTTCAAGAGCAAAAAGGCCGACAAACCAAAACTGAAAAAGCTCAGCCTGTGGACCGCCGACAAGGCCGACGCCGACGCACTCAAACAGGCGATTGCCGAAGGCGCCGCCATCAGCGAAGGCATGGCCCTGACCCGCGACCTGGGCAATCTGCCGGGCAACGTCTGCACCCCCACTTACCTGGCCAACCAGGCCAAGGCGCTCGCCAAGGACCACAAGACACTCGAAGTCGAAGTGCTCGACGAGAAAGCCATGAAGGCCCTCGGCATGGGCGCCCTGCTGGCGGTAAGCGCCGGCAGCGCCGAGCCGGCCAAACTGATCCGCATCAGCTACAACGGCGGCAAGGCCAAGGACAAACCGCATGTTCTGGTTGGCAAGGGCATCACCTTTGACACCGGCGGCATCAGCATCAAACCAGCCGCGACCATGGACGAGATGAAGTACGACATGTGCGGCGCCGCAACCGTGCTCGGCGTGGTCAAGGCGGTCGCCAGCCTGCAGCTGCCGATCAATCTGGTTGGTTTGATCGCCTCGGCCGAGAACATGCCGAGCGGCACCGCGACGCGCCCCGGCGACATCGTCACCAGCATGTCCGGCCAGACCATTGAAATTCTCAACACCGATGCCGAAGGCCGCCTGGTGCTGTGCGACGCGCTGACCTACGCCGAACGCTTCAAGCCCGCCAGCGTGATCGACATCGCCACCCTTACCGGCGCCTGCATTGTCGCCCTGGGCAGCAACGCCTCCGGCCTGATGGGCAACAACGACGAGCTGATCGCGCAGTTGCTGGATGCCGGCACCCGTGCCGGTGACCGTGCCTGGCAACTGCCGCTGTTCGAGGAATATCAGGAGCAGCTCGACAGCCCATTTGCCGACATGGCCAACATCGGCGGCCCCAAGGCCGGCACCATCACCGCAGGTTGCTTCCTGTCGCGCTACACCAAGGCCTACCCGTGGGCACACCTGGATATCGCCGGCACCGCCTGGATCAGCGGCGGCAAGGACAAGGGCGCCACCGGCCGACCGGTTCCGCTGTTGATGCAATACCTGCTTTCTCAGGCGCTCGCCTGAGAAAGCGGCCACAAGCTGCAAGCGACAAGCCTCAAACCGAGCCGGTGTTGCGGTTTTAGCTTGCAGCTTGCGGCTTGAAGCTTGAAGCTACCCCCCATGACCCGCATCGATTTCTATCTGCTTTCCAGCGACCAGCCGGACACCCGGCTGGCGTACGCCTGCCGCCTGGCCCACAAGGCCTGGCACAAGGGCCACAAGGTATACCTGCACTGTCCGGACGAAGCGACCACGCGCACGGTCGACGACTTGCTGTGGTCGTTCCGACGCGACGCTTTTGTGCCCCATGTCGTGCTCGGCGAAGGTCCGGAAGAGCCGGTCGCCTGTGGCTGGGCAGACCAGCCAGGCAGCTATAACGACCTGCTGATCAACCTCTCGGACCAGCCGCCGCCGTTCTTCAGCCGTTTCCAGCGTCTGGCAGAAATTGTCATCGAACACGACCCGGTGCGCCTGCCCGCGCGCGACCGCTTCCGTTTGTACCGTGAACGGGGCTATCCTCTGAACTCCCACCCCATTCGGACAGCAGGATGAACCATGAAGCAGCGCGATCCCTCGGAGCCGTCACGGCTGCTGGAAGATCTGGAATCGATCCGCACGCTGCTGGATGAACATCCCGAGGCAGCAGCGGACGCCGCAGCGGTCGATGGCCAGATGGATATTCCGTTGCTGCGGGATGTCATCCTCAATCCAAACGAGCCACCACTGAGTGCGGTCGACCCTGCAGAGCCGCCGATACCCCAGGCGCCGATCAGCAAGTCGCATAATCCGTTTCTGCCCTACGCCTCCCTGGCGCGACTGGCTGAAGAGCGCATGCAGCTGGACCAGTTGCTGACCCAGCAGACCCAAAGCCAGCCGTTGCCCGCCACCAGCAGTGCCCGCGAGATGCGCCTGGAGGCGAGATTGCAGTCAGAGGCCCAGCTGTTGTTGCAAGGGGTGATCGACGACCTGATTCCAACCATCGAAGCAGAGCTGCGCAAGCGCATGCAGAGCCGGCTGCAGCAGATCGTTCGCGAGCAGCTCAAGTAGCCCGCCAGCGTTATTGCACAGGGCGAGCACCAAAACCGCCGGCAATACAATTATTCGGTCCAGTCTCGCCCGACGGGCTGGGCCTTGATCGCCTCCGCCCGCTATAATGGCGGCTTTTCCTGCGCGCTCGACGCCTGCCGCGTCCCCAGCGCCTGCCACTCCTGAACAGCCGGATAGCCACGACACCCATGGACAAGACCTACCAGCCCCACGCCATCGAAACTTCCTGGTACCAGACCTGGGAGCAGAACAACTATTTCGCTCCCCAGGGCTCGGGCGAGTCCTACACCATTGCCCTGCCGCCGCCGAACGTGACCGGCAGCCTGCACATGGGCCACGGCTTCAACAATGCGATCATGGACGCGCTGATTCGCTTCCGCCGCATGCAGGGCCGCAACACCCTGTGGCAGCCAGGTACCGACCACGCCGGTATCGCAACCCAGATGGTTGTTGAGCGCCAGCTCGCTGCACAGGGCGTCAGCCGCCACGATCTGGGCCGCGAGAAATTCCTCGAAAAGGTCTGGGAATGGAAGGAAGAGTCCGGCGGCAACATTACTCGCCAGATTCGCCGCCTTGGCAGTTCGGTAGACTGGAGCCGCGAACGCTTCACCATGGACGACGGCCTGTCCGAGGCGGTCAAGGAAGCCTTCGTGCGCCTGCATGAGGACGGTCTGATCTACCGCGGCAAGCGCCTGGTCAACTGGGACCCGAAGCTGCACACCGCGATCTCCGATCTCGAAGTGGAAAACCACGACGAGCAGGGCTCGCTGTGGAACCTGCGCTACCCGCTGGCTGATGGCGCCACTACCGCCGATGGCAAGACCTATCTGATCGTCGCCACCACCCGCCCGGAAACCATGCTGGGTGACAGCGCGGTTGCGGTTAACCCGGAAGACGAACGCTATCAGGCGCTGATCGGCAAGTTTGTCGAGCTGCCGCTGGTAGGTCGCCGCATCCCGATCATCGCCGACGACTACTGCGACCCGGAATTCGGCACCGGCTGCGTGAAGATGACCCCGGCCCACGACTTCAACGACTATGAAGTCGGCAAGCGCCACAGCCTGCCGCTGATCAACGTGCTGGACAAGAACGCCGCCGTGCTGGCCCGCGCCCAGGTGTTCAACGTCGACGGCAGCGTCAACAACGACATCGACGCTACCCTGCCGGAAGCCTACGCCGGCCTGGATCGCTTCGACGCGCGCAAGAAGATCGTCGAAGACTTCGACGCCCTCGGCCTGCTCGAAAAGATCGAACCGCACGCCCTCAAGGTGCCCAAAGGCGACCGCTCGGGCGTGGTCATCGAGCCGTGGCTGACCGACCAGTGGTACGTCTCCACCAAGCCGCTGGCCGAGCCGGCGATTGCTGCGGTTGAAGACGGCCGCATCCAGTTCGTGCCCAAGCAGTACGAGAACATGTACTTCAGCTGGATGCGCGACATTCAGGACTGGTGCATTTCCCGTCAGCTGTGGTGGGGCCACCGCATCCCGGCCTGGTACGACGAAGCCGGCAACGTCTACGTCGGCCGTGATGAAGAAGAAGCCTACCGCAAGGCGCTGGAAAGCAACGACCGTGAAGCGGAAGCAGAGCTGCCAACCCTGGACGAACTCAAGAATGCCGCCATCGCCTGTGGCCTGGGCGTGCTGCGCCAGGATGAAGACGTGCTCGACACCTGGTTCAGCTCCGGCCTGTGGACCTTCTCCACCCTTGGCTGGCCGGAACAGACCGAAGCACTGAAGACCTTCCACCCGACCGACGTACTGGTGACCGGTTTCGACATCATCTTCTTCTGGGTTGCGCGCATGATCATGCTGACCATGCACCTGATGAAGCATGACGACGGTACGGCGCAGATCCCGTTCAAGACCGTATACGTGCACGGTCTGGTGCGCGACGGTCAGGGCCAGAAGATGTCCAAGTCCAAGGGCAACGTGCTCGACCCGCTGGACATCATCGACGGCATCGACCTCGAATCACTGGTCAAGAAACGCACCAGCGGCATGATGCAGCCCAAGCTGGCCGCCAAGATCGAGAAGCAGACCCGCGCCGAATTCCCGGACGGTATCGCCGCCTACGGCACCGACGCGCTGCGCTTCACCAACTGCTCGCTGGCCTCCACCGGCCGCGACATCAAGTTCGACATGGGCCGCGTCGAAGGCTACCGCAACTTCTGCAACAAGATCTGGAACGCCGCGCGTTACGTGATGATGCAGTGCGAAGACAAGGACACCGGCGTTAACGGTGAGGCCGTAGAGCTGACCCTGGCCGACCGCTGGATCATCTCCCAGCTGCAGCGCACCGAAGCAGAAGTCACCCGTCAGCTGGACCAGTTCCGCTTCGACCTGGCTTCCAACGCGCTCTACGAGTTCATCTGGAACCAGTACTGCGACTGGTATCTGGAGCTGTCCAAGCCGGTGCTGTGGGATGAGAACGCGCCGGCCGAGCGCCAGCGCGGCACCCGTCGCACCCTGGTGCGCGTGCTGGAAGCCGCCCTGCGGCTGGCCCATCCGTTCATGCCTTTCATCACCGAAGAAATCTGGCAGCGTATCGCGCCGATGGCTGGCAAGAGCGGCCCGACCATCATGCTGCAGCCCTGGCCGGAAGCGGACAACAGCCGCATCGATGCCGGCGCCGAAGGCGATGCCGAGTGGCTGAAATCGCTGATTCTGGGTGTGCGCAACATCCGCGGCGAGATGAACGTAGCACCCGGCAAGGAGCTGGAAGTCATGCTGCGCAAGGCCAGCGACGAAGACATTCGCCGCCTGACGGAAAACGAAGCCTTCCTGAAGAAGCTGGCCAAGCTGTCCAGCGTGCAGGTACTGGCCGAAAACGAAGAGGCGCCGCTGGCTGCCACCGCGCTGGTCGGCGAACTGGAAGTGCTGGTGCCAATGGCCGGTCTGATCGACAAGACCGCCGAGCTGGCGCGTCTGGACAAGGAAATCGGCCGTCTCGACGGCGAGGTCAAACGGATTGGCGGCAAGCTGTCCAACGCCGGCTTCGTCGACAAGGCGCCCGCTGCGGTGATCGACAAGGAACGCGCCAAGCTGGCCGACGCCGAGCAGGCACTGGCTCAGCTGAGCGAACAGCGCGCCCGTATCGCCAGCCTGTAACCCCCTGACAGTGCCGCTCTCCGAGCGGCACTGCTTCCCTGAGTGATTGCGGATCGTCCCATGCCCATCGACAACAGCATCGTTCATCAGATTCACAAGAAGCCCGACGGCCAACCGGCCAGCCTGACCCTGCGTGACGCCGAGCTGGCCAGCTCCGAAGCACTGGAGCAACTGCTGGCCGGCCTGATCGAGGCCTACAACAGCAAGCCGAACAAGGCCTGGGGCTACTTCCACGAGGAAAGTGGCGCCTACCCGTTCAGCGGCTGGCTGCAGCAACTGGTGGATCAGGAGCAGGACTTCGTACGCTTTTCCAGTCAGGCGACCGAGCACCTCAAGACCCTGATGGAAGGCTCAAACCTGGCGCTCGGCGGGCACGTGCTGTTCATCCGCTACCGTCAGGGCATGACCGCATTTCTGGTCATCGCACTGCTGCATCACACCGAAGGCGTGACCGTAACCGACGAGCTGGATGTGGCTGCTGCCCGTCACCTGGACCTGTCCAGTCTGAATATGGCGGCACGCATCAACCTGACCGAATGGAAGCAGAACGCCAGCGCGAAGAACTACATCTCGTTCATTCGCGGGCGCAGCGGCAAGCGGGTGTCGGACTACTTCCGCGACTTCATCGGCTGCGTGGAAGGCTCCAACCCGGAAGAAGACACCAACACCCTGCTGCAGGCCTTCAGCGACTACGTCGGCGAAGCCTCCCTTGAGCCGGAACTGGTCAAGGACAAGGCCAAGGCGATGAGCAGCTACGTCAACAGCCAGAGCCGCGCCGGTGAGCAGGTCGCACTGGAAGAACTGTCGGGTGTGATCGACGAAGAGCATCCCCGCGCCTTCTACGACTACATCCGCAACAAGGACTACGGTCTGAACCCGGAGATGCCCGCCGACAAGCGCGCAATCAACAATTTCATGCGCTATTACGGCAAGGCCGATGGTCTGTCGATCAGTTTCGAATCACACCTGCTCGGCGAGCGGGTGGAGTACGACGAGAGCGAAGACGCCCTGGTTATCCGCCACCCGCCCAAGGGGCTGGTACAGCAACTGCGCAACAAGCGGCGCTGAGCGCCGCTTGCCTCACCTCAGGGCTTGATCCGATACCCGGTGCGGAAGATCCACCAGACCGCAGTGGTGCACAGGGTCAGAAACACCAGCGTCATTCCCACACTTACGCCAATGTGCACATCGGCGGCGCCGTAGAAGCTCCAGCGGAACCCGCTGATCAGATAGACCACCGGGTTGAACAGCGTCACCGTCTGCCAGAATGGTGGCAGCATGGTGATCGAGTAAAAGCTGCCACCCAGAAACGCCAACGGCGTGACGATCATCAACGGGATAATCTGCAGTTTTTCGAAACCATCCGCCCAGACACCGATGATGAACCCGAACAGGCTGAAGGTCACCGCCGTCAGGATCAAAAAGCCGAGCATCCAGACCGGGTGCTGGATTTCGTAATCAACGAACAACCGAGCCGTAAGCAGCACGAGCAATCCGAGCAGTACCGACTTGGTGGCAGCCGCGCCGACATAACCGACGACTATTTCAACCGGCGACACCGGCGCCGACAGCACTTCGTAGATGGTGCCGGTAAAACGCGGCATGTAGATGCCAAACGAGGCGTTGGAGATACTCTCGTTCAGCAGCATGAGCATGATCAGGCCCGGAATGATAAAGGCACCGTAGCTGACCCCGTCCACCTCGGTCATGCGGGTACCGATTGCAGCACCGAACACGATGAAATACAGCGAGGTCGAGATCACCGGCGAGGCGATGCTCTGAAGCCGGGTGCGCATCATGCGTGCCATTTCCGACAGGTAGATAGCCTTCACTCCATACAGGTTCATACCACCTCTCCCGCTGTTGCTTCGTCCGCCTGCTTCCGACTGTGCACCAGCCCAACAAAGATGTCCTCCAGCGAGCTCTGGCTGGAATGCAGATCACGCACCTCGATTCCCAACTGGTCTATGCGCTTGAGCAACTCGGCAATGCCGCTCTGCTCGGCCTTGGCGTCGAAGGTATACACCAGCGCGTGACCCTGCTCACCCAGCGTCAGCGGATATCCAGCGAGCGCTTCGGGCACGGCCTCCAACGGCTGCTGCAATTGCAGGGTGAGCTGCCGGGTGCCCAGCTGCTGCATCAGGGTGTCCTTGTCCTCGGTGAGGATCAGCTCACCCTGGCGAATCACACCGATACGGTCGGCCATTTCCTCGGCTTCTTCGATGTAGTGGGTGGTCAGGATGATGGTTACCCCACGCTCCTGCAGCCGGCGAACCATGTTCCACATGTCGCGGCGCAGCTCGACGTCCACGCCCGCGGTAGGTTCATCTAGGAACAGCACTTCGGGCTCGTGCGCCAGCGCCTTGGCAATCAGCACCCGGCGCTTCATGCCACCGGACAGCGCCATGATGCGCTCATTGCGCTTGTCCCACAGCGACAGGTCGCGCAGGATCTGCTCCAGCAGCGCGTCGTTGCGCGGCTTGCCGAACAGGCCACGACTCAGGCGCACGGTCGCCCAGACGCTGTCGAACATGTTGTTGGTCAGCTCCTGCGGCACCAGACCGATCCGACTGCGCGCCTTGCGGTACTCGCGCACGTTGTCGTATCCGTCGACCAGCACCCGGCCGCTGCTGGCGTTGACCAGCCCGCAGATGATGCTGATCATGGTGGTCTTACCGGCGCCATTGGGGCCCAGCAGGGCGAAGATCTCGCCGCGGCGAATGCTCAGGCTGACGCCCTTGAGCGCCCGGAACCCGGTCTCGTAGGTTTTGGTCAGGTTGTCTACAACGATGATGCTGTCCACACTCCCCCCAACAATCATGACTCGAATGGATCGCTGTGCAGCCTTCGCAGCCCAGCCAGCGGTCAGTCAGCATACGCCCATCCGGCGGTCCACGCAGCCGCCCGCCGTTGACCTGCCGCCGATCCTGAACTAAACCTTTTCCACAAAGATGCTAATCCGTCGCCCCATCATCAAAAGAATAATAAATGGGAGGCACAGGCCATGCTGAACCTGTTGCTGGCTGTTTTGCTGTTACCGGTAGTTGCGATCAACGTGATCGGCCCCTGGCTGGTTCTGCGCACCCAGCGGATTCCGGCCAGAGTACGCTTCAATAACACCGATCACGCGCGCTTCCTCGCCGATCGCGGGGAGGTCTTCCGGCGGCTTGATGAGCAGCTCCAGGCACTGCAGTTCGCCCATATCGGCTCCTCGGTTTTGCCTTCCAGCCACACCACAAGCCACTTTTCGCTGTACGTTCATCCACGCGATCAGGCCGCCGCAATGCTGGTAACCATGACCACTGGCAAGCGCCGGGTGACCTACGCCGAATTCACCCAGCTGTATGCAGACGGCAGCCTGCTGGATGTCCACAACGCCCCCAGCCTCTCCTCCTATCCCGCCATGCCATGCCGCATCGGCGTGCGCATGACCGGCGTGAACAACCTGAAGCGCCTGTTCAGCACCCTGCAACACCTGCGCGCACGCCTGCCGAATTCGGCAGCGGCCATCGCCTACCCGGAAGATCAGGGCTTTGCTCCGATCGAACGATTCCTGGCGCGCGAGTCCGACGAACTGGTCGCTCAGGGGTACTGCACTCCAGACATAGACAGCCAGGGAAGACGCGGACTGACGTTGAAAGGCGCACTGCTGCTCACCTGGAAAAACGCCTGGCCCGGCAGGCTGGTTTTCAACCTGCTTGAGCAACGCCACACCCGGCTCTTGCTGACGGACTCAGCCCCGTAACCGGCGGACCACAGCGCCGACGCAGCAACAGGAACCGGCGGCGGGGGAAGCCCGCCGCCGGCAGAGCTCAGGCCGCGCGAATGCGGAAACCGAAGCGTGGAAAGTGAACGTGCACCAGCCCCGCGCGTTCGTCCTCGCGGGCAATGATGATCTCTTCCGCCCCCTCGAACAGCAGGGTACCTGCTACTTCGTCGGTGCCGTAATCAACTGCACTGACGGTCACCGCCTGACCAGTCTCAAAGCCACCCGGGCTGGCAATGGCATCAGCTGGCAGCGCAGCGGGTGCGCTGTCGCGGGCAATGGCAATGGCCTGTTCGCCACTCATCTGGGTATGGGAGCCGTGACCGAAATCAGCAACCCGCTGCATCCAGGCACGTACCGCCGGATACGGCTCCAGCGCTGCGGCCACCGCACGGTTGCTGGCGACAAACCAGAGCGCATGGTAGTGGGCGAAATCAGCCACGCTGGGGTGCTCACCCAGCAGGAAGTCGCCATCGCGCTCCAACTGCAGCTCCAGACGCGACAGCAGTGCCGGCCACTGGCTCAGCGCCACATCGGTCTCGAGGCGGCTGGCGCTGCCACCGCTAAACAGCTTCTGACGGTCGGCAACAAAGCCCTTGACCACCTGCTCGGGCATACCGGCGAATCGCTCGGCCAGCCCCTGTGGCTGGAAGTTGATGGCAACCGCATGCTGAAACAATACCTGATCAGCCAATTGGGCGAGGCCGGCAGCGGCCGCTTCCTGGCCCTCGGGAAACAGCGCAGGAGCGGCCTTTTCCTGCTCCAGTCGACGTGCGATCAACGCCGTATCGCAGTAAATGTCGGCGCCGATCTGCAGCACCGGAGTACGCCGATAGCCACCGGTCAATGCGGTCAGATCAGGCTTTGGCATGACTGGCGGAATCATGACCGAATGCCACGACAGGCCTTTGAAACCGAGCATCAGGCGCGCCTTTTCGGCAAAGGGAGATTGCGGGTAATGGTGCAGAATCAGATCAGTCATGACAGCTCTCCGGCAAATTGAGCAGCCACTTTAGACCGTTGAAAGCAGCGCTGACTAGTCTCTCGGCGTGCCTGATGAGATCTCATCCAGCTGACTGATGAGCTGCTCCTTGGCCTTGCGTGTCAGCGCCTTTATGGCGATTTCCTGACGCAACGCATCGCCGTGGTCGACGCACTCGCGGCTCCACACCAATGCAGCAGCCGGGCTGCGATTGAAAAAGCGTGCCCCCTTGCCGCGCTGGTGCTGCTCAAAGCGGCGCTGCGGATCGACACTGATGCCGGTATACAAATGGCCATTCTCGGCACGCACCATATACACCCACCAGGTGCGCGTCGGCGCGGTACACTGTTCAATATCAGCAGACATGTGCAGACAGACTCATCAGCAAGGAAACAGGATGTTCATTCAGATTTTCTCTACCGGTGGCACCATCGACAAGGTCTACTTCGACGCCCTGAGCGACTTTCAGATCGGCGACCCTATGGCGGAGGATATTCTGCAGCAGGCACGGGTGGGTTTCGAGTACGCAATTGAATCCCTCACCCGCAAGGACAGCCTTGAGCTGACCGACGCCGATCGAGACCTGATTCACGCCAAGGTCGCCGCCTGCCCCTACGAGCACATCCTCATCACCCACGGCACCGACACCATGACCGTAACCGGAGCGGCGCTGGCCGATATCGACAACAAGGTCATCGTCCTGACCGGCGCAATGCAGCCGGCCCGTTTTCGCGATACCGACGCCAGCTTCAACCTCGGTCTCGCCATCGGCGCCCTGAACTGCCTGCCCCACGGAGTCTACGTCGCCATGAGCGGCAAGGTGTTTCCGGTCGATCAGGTGCGCAAGAACCGGCTGGCCGGGCGGTTTGAGGGGCACTGATAGCTGCAAGCTGCAAGCTGCAAGCTGCAAGCGTAATCAGGGTGATGCAGACGACTGGGCCATCAAGTATTTCTATACGCTATCTGCTTCGGTGCGGCGCCCCAAGTAAAAGCCGCGCCATTCCGAACCACGCGGGTTTTACTTGCAGCTTTAGGCTTGCAGCTTGAAGCTTTTGCTGTGGCTGCGGGCCCGGCGTCAGCCGGTCCCGCCGACTGTAATCTGATCAATCTTCAGCGTCGGCTGGCCGACGCCGACCGGGACCGACTGTCCATCCTTGCCGCACACACCGACGCCGGTATCGAGCTTGAGGTCGTGGCCGACCATCGACACCCGGCTCATCGCCTCCGGACCATTGCCAATCAGCGTTGCGCCCTTCACAGGCGCGGTGATCTTGCCGTCCTCGATCAAATAGGCCTCACTGGTGGAGAACACAAACTTGCCGCTGGTGATATCCACCTGACCACCGCCCAGGTTGGCGCAGTAGATACCCTTCTTGACCGACGCAATGATTTCTTCCGGATCACTCTCGCCTGCCAGCATATAGGTGTTGGTCATGCGCGGCATGGGCAAATGTGCGTAGGATTCGCGGCGACCGTTGCCCGTCGCGGCCACCCCCATCAGGCGGGCATTGAGCTTGTCCTGCATGTAGCCCTTGAGCACGCCGTTCTCGATCAACGTGGTGCAGTTGGTCGGTACTCCTTCATCATCCACAGTCAGAGAGCCGCGACGACCAGGCAGGGTGCCGTCATCAACAATGGTGCAGAGACTTGACGCAACTTTTTCGCCGACACGACCGCTGTAGGCTGAGCTGCCCTTGCGGTTGAAATCGCCTTCCAGTCCGTGGCCGACCGCCTCGTGCAGCAGCACACCGGACCAGCCGGGCCCCATTACCACCGGCATGCTGCCAGCAGGAGCAGCGATCGCTTCAAGATTGATCGAGGCCTGGCGGACCGCTTCGCGGGCGTACCCCAGAGCGCGTTCCTCGGCTTCGAAATAGAGATAGTCGGTACGCCCGCCACCACCGCTGCTGCCGCGCTCGCGACGACCATTCTGCTCCATGATCACGCTGACATTCATGCGCACCAGCGGCCGAATATCACCTGCCCAGGTACCGTCGCTCGCCGCAACCAGAACGGTGTCATGCACACCGCTGAGGCTGACGCTGACCTGGGTAATACGTGGGTCCAGACTGCGGGTGAAGGCGTCGATTCGCTGCAGAAACCCGACCTTGTCAGCCTGAGGCATGACGTCCAGCGGATTAACTGACGGATACAGCGGCGCGCAGTCCGGGCGCTGCCAGGCTTGCACACTGCCGGCCTGCCCCGCCCGGGCGATCGATCGCGCAGCACCGGCAGCCTGAGTCAAAGCCGGCAGGCGGATATCGTTGCTGTAGGCAAAGCCGGTTTTCTCACCGGAAAGGGCACGCACGCCGACGCCCTGATCAACATGGAAGCTGCCGTCCTTGACGATGCCATCTTCCAGCACCCAGGACTCGCTCAGCTGATGCTGGAAGTACAGATCAGCGGCATCCACACCCGGGGCCTGCAACAGGGTGCCGAGGACGCCAGCGACGGCATCGGCAGTCAGGTCGGCAGGCTGCAGCAGCGCCTGCTCGGTACGGGAAATAAGGTCACTCATGTTCGGACTCCTTGGCCACGGGCAGCGGCTGGGCTGCAAGGGCAAAACGACGGTGGCTGAGGATAGGCATGCGCGCACGCACTGATGCAAGCTGCGTTTGATCCAGTGCGCCGACAACGACACCTTCACCGCCTGGCAGGCTGGCTTGCACCACGCCCCAGGGATCAATCAGACAGCTGTGACCGAAGGTCTGACGGCCACTGGGATGCTCTCCGGTCTGGTTGGCGGCCAGCACCCAACATTGAGTCTCGATCGCCCTGGCACGCAGCAGCACTTCCCAATGGGCAGCGCCCGTTACCGCGGTAAACGCGGCCGGCACCACGATCAGTTCGGCACCATCGGCACGCAAAGCCTGATAGAGCTCGGGAAAGCGCACATCGTAGCAGATACTCAGGCCAACCCGCCCGACCGGACTATCGACGCAGAGCACCTGATCGCCGAAGCCATAGTCATTCGATTCACGGTAACTGCCATGACTGTCTGCGACATCCACATCAAACAGGTGCAACTTGTCGTAGCGGGCCACCTCGCGACCCTGCTCATCGACCACCAGCTGACAGGCCAGCGGCTTGCCGCCGGCACAGCTCGGCAACGGCAGGCTGCCGCCTATTACCCAGAGTCCGTGCGCTCTGGCCTGCGCCGCAAGAAACCGGCGGATCGGTCGTTCACTGCCCCATTCAGCATCGGCAATGGCTTGCAGCGAACGATTACCGAAGGCGGCGAAGCACTCGGGCAACAGCACCAGCTCGGCGCCCTGCTCGGCTGCCTGAGCAATCAGTTCGCCGGCACGCTGCAGGTTGTCAGCTACCACCGGGCCACTGGTCATCTGAATGGCCGCTACTCTGGACATCAGTCCTCCTCCAGTGCTGCCTTGTTGTCAAAGGCACGATCAAACTCGACTGTCGGTTGCTGCCAGTCGCCACTGATCTTGTACTTGACCGAGGCAAAACGGGCGACCTTGTCACCGAGAATCTTGTCCGCCAGAAATAGCACACCGCCAATCTGCGGAGCGCCGGCGATCAGGGCAGCCAACGGCAGGTTGTTGGTCACCGGCAGGGTCACCAGCATGCCCATATCAACCTCGTTGGTGCGCAGATTCAGACTGCCGTCACTCTGAATCTTGACGCCGGGCCCCTCGAGCACAACCGGCTGCTCGCTGTGCAGCACGCCGTTGTCGACATACAGCCCCCCATCCAGAGTGTCATAGGCCGTTCCCTTGCTGAACAGGTCGGAGAAGTCGAGCCGCAGGCGCCGGGTCAGGGCGTTGAAGTTGAGCAGACCGAATACCCGCAATGCCTCTGCGCTGGTCTCACCGCTCTGGAGCATGCCATCACGGGCTTCGATACCCAGAGTACCCGAGGCCCGGCGCAGTTTGAATGCAGCAGGAGAGCCTGGCCAATTCAACGCGGCGTTGGTCACAAAGCGCTCGCTGGTAATGGTCGGCGCGTATCCCCAGGCCTGCAGTACCTGGCCGATATCTGCAGCCTCCAGGCTACCTTCGAAAACACTGTGCGCCGGCTGCTCGCGCCAATCCATATTGCCCGTGAGTCGCAGCCCGCGCAAATTCAGCTCCAGCTCCGGCAAGGTGGCGCCGGTTGCATCGGGACGCAGCCGGAAGCGCGCCAGCCCAATCGGCTTACCGCCCCAGGACAGCTGGTCAATTCGCACATCCAGCGGCGGCAGCGTCGAGGGTCGGAAGTCGGCCAGCGGATCGGGCTTTTCTTCTTGCACCGCCTGGTCGCTCGGCAGCACAACCGGCAGTTGGCTGATATCCTCATCGACGGCGTTGAGACGCAGCCGCTGCAGGGCAATGTCGATCGGCTGGGTCGAGTCGTCAGGCACCAGGATACGACCCTCGACATCGGCCTGGTCGACCGTCACCCGCCAGTGCGCAGCCTCACGGGCGATGATCGCATGGGTATCTTCAAGGGTCAGACCAAAGCCGGTGAAGGTATCAGTGCGTACCTCCAGCTGACGTACCAGCTTAGCCAACGCGCCACCGGCTGCGGCTGAAGCGCCCCCCCTGTCCTGGCTGCCACCCAGACGCCCGGCCCACTCGCGCCAGCTACCCCAGTCCAGTGCAGGCAGCTGCGCCTGAATGCTCAACGCCCGCCCGGTTGGCGGCTGGGGCGACCCACTGGCGTAACGCAGGTCACCGGACAGCTCGCCCCGGCGGTAGCGTAACAGCCCCTTGAGGCTGTCGCCCATCGCCAGTTGCCACTGCTGCTCGCCACCGGCAAGCGTCATCTGCAGCCTGAGTGCTCGCGCCGGGGCAGCCCGTTTGGCAAAGGGCGCCGGCACCGTCAACTCAACGCCCCTGAGGTCGCTGGTGATCGTCAGGTCCTGCTGCCCGCTGCGGATATCCATGACGGCCTGCCAGTCCACCCGGCCCTTGGCAACACCCGATGGGATGGTTGGCAGCAGGCTCCATTGACGCAGAGTCTCAACCTGATGGCGCCCGCTCAGCTCAAGACGCTGGCCACGCGGCCCCAAAGGCGACATGCTGCCGCTGACAGCGCCCCCCAGAAAGCGGCCACTCAAATTGTCGGCGCGAATGCCCTGCTCACGGGAAAAATGCAGCTGCCCACTGGCATCCTCGATGGGCGCCTGCAGCACCGGAATATCCAGCCGACTGGCCTGCACATCCGCGCTCAGCTCAATCGCCAGCCCCTGCGCAGCGGGCTCGCTGCGCTGCAGCGGGATGGCCAGATTCAGCTCACCAGCTATCTCGCCGTCAGCACGCCAGCCGGCCAGCGGATTACCGGTCAGCTCCGCCAGTGGGCCGTCCTGCATCAATTTCAGCCCATCGCTCAACGGCCCTCTGAAGCCCGCGTCAACCATCAGCACAGGCGGACCGCTGCGATGCAGCAGCTGCGCCTGTGCTCGGGCATCGGTCGAAATCGAATCCAGCAACCGGGCGTGGCGGCTGCGCACGCTGAGCAGCCCGTCGTACAGCAACATGTCGCCATCCAGCTCGGTCAACGCCGGCCAGCCAGGCTGAAAGTGCAGTTGACCGTCACGCAGCTGGATATACAGGCCAAGCTGCCGCTCCTCGGGTGTCGCGCCCTTGAGCAGCGAGCCGGTGTATTCAAAGATGGCCAATGGTACCCGGCCCCGGGCCTCACTTGCGGCCAGCCATTTGGCCAGCGCCGGGCTGAAGGCCGGAGCACGCAGCGGCAGATAGGGTTGGTGGTGTTCTGCACTTGAGTTGCGCAAGGCCACCCGCAGATCCATGGTCGGTGTCTGGCCCTTTGGCGGCAGGTGCAGATCAAGCGTTGCGCTGGCCTGCCCCTGTGGTCCGCTGACTGCCATGCCCGGTGCATTCAGCTGCAGGCCCTGCTCACGCGACCAGCGCCAATTCAGCGCCCCCTGCGCCCGAGCATACTCCCAGGGCTGGGGGAACAGATTCGGCATCTGCATGCTCCAGCTCTGACTGTCGACGCGCAGCTCACCCGCTGCCGGGCTGCCGCTGATGGTGCCAGTGACGCCGCTGATCGCCGGCGCGTTGTGAAACGCCTGCACACCGACCTGCTCCAGCGCCGCGCTGAACTGCAGTGACTGCAAATCGGTAACCGCCCCCTGACCGCTGGCCGACAGTTGACGCAGTGTGCCTTGCGGCGCCAGCTCCGACACCAGTTCGGCAACCGGCTGGTCAGGCGCCAGCGTAGTCACCCAGAGTGCCGCGCGATCCAGCCTCAGCCGGTCCAGCGCCAGAGACCAGTTGCCAGAGCTGCGCTGATGCTGACCTTGCAGGTTGGTTGTCGGCCAGACCTCTTCGCCAAGGTGCATGCTCAGATCCTGCACTGCCAACTGCTGCAGATCGCCGTCATCGCGATATTGGAAACGGGCAAACAGGTCATTCAGAACCGGCTCATCAGTCGCCGTCTGCAGCCCGATTTCGGGCGCAACAAGCGTGCCCTGCAGCGACTGCAGGCGAGCCTCCTGCCAGTTGCCCCAGAAACGCCCGCCCAGCGTCAGCTCGCGCAGATGGGCGCGCTCAAGCCAGGCCGCTGGCAGCCACCGACTCCAGTCGCTGGCAGGCAGCTCGAGGAAGAAGCCGAATGACGCCGCGTCCAGATTGCCTCCGGGCACCAGGGCACTGATCTGCCAGCGCAGCCGCTCGCCATCAGGCAGACTCAGACGACCATCCAGTCGCTGCCAGCCCTGGCCATTGAGCAGCGTCATCTCGCCACGGTCAAACCGCCACTGGGGTTCACCAAAGGGGCTGACCTGCACGCTCGTATCGAGCAGGGTGATCCGGTGATGCTCGCGCAGGGCGGCCAGCGCCTGCTCCAGCCCGCCCACCTGACGGGTGCGCTCGCCCAGCCCCTGCAGGTGCCAGCGTCCCTGCTCGTCCTGGCTCAGCGCCAGAGCCAGACCACGAATCTGCAGGGCATCCATCACCGGCCTGCGCAGCCAGAGACTGCGCCAGACATCCAGCCGCGCCGTCACATCGTCCAGATCGAACAACACCGGGCTATCGGGGGCGGCATTTTCGTGCACCCGCAGCCCCCGCAACGTCAGCACCGGCTGGCTGCCCTGCATCTCGCCACTGAGCGAGCGCAGCTCAATGTGCCGGCCAGACAACGACTCGGCCTTGGCCACCAGCTCAGCCTGATAGTCGGCGACCACCGGCACCAGTTGGCGGCCAAGGCTGACATAGGCGGCCGCCGCCAGCAGCCAGGCGACCAGCAGCCAGATCAGGCCATTGAGACCACGGGTAAGCCAGCGTTGCCAGAGCACCGGATCAACGTCCCATTACATCAGCACCACGTCATACTGCTCCTGGGTGTACATGGTTTCCACCTGGAACTTGATCGGGCGCTCAATGAACAACTCAAGGTCAGCGACGTTCCCGGACTCCTCGTCAAGCAGCCGATCCACCACCGACTGTGAGGCCAGTACCATATAGGCTCCCGCCTGATAGGCACGCGCCTCACGCAGGATTTCCCGGAAGATTTCGTAGCACACGGTTTCCGGGGTCTTCTGAATGCCCCGGCCCTGGCAGCTGGGGCAGGGCTCGCACAGCACCTGCTCGAGACTCTCGCGGGTGCGCTTGCGGGTCATCTGCACCAGCCCCAGCTCGGTGATGCCGATGATATTGGTCTTGGCGTGATCGCGCTCCAGCTGCTTTTCCAGCGTGCGCTGAACCTGGCGCTGATGCTCCTCGTCTTCCATATCGATGAAGTCGATGATGATGATGCCGCCGAGGTTACGCAGCCGCAGCTGACGGGCAATGGCGGTCGCCGCCTCCAGATTGGTCTTGAAGATGGTTTCCTCAAGGTTGCGGTGACCCACGAAGGCGCCGGTGTTGACATCGATGGTGGTCATCGCTTCAGTCTGATCGATCACCAGATGCCCGCCGGACTTGAGCATCACCCGGCGCTCCATGGCCCGCTGAATTTCATCCTCGACACTGTAGAGGTCGAAGATCGGTCGCTCGCCCGGGTAGTGCTCCAGCAATTCTTCGACCCCAGGCATCAGCTCATGGACGAACTGCTCGACCTTCTGAAAGGTCTCCCGCGAGTCGATGCGAATCTTTTCCAGCCTGGGGTTGGCCAGATCGCGCAGGGTGCGCAGGGCCAGCGGCAAGTCTTCGTAGATAACCGAAGGGGCAGGCGCGGAGCCCATCTGCTGGCTTATCTGCTGCCACAGGCGGCGCACGTAGCGGATATCGACCAGGATATCTTCCTGCCGGGCGCCCTCGGCGGCGGTACGCAAAATATAGCCACCGGCTTCCTGAATCCCCTCCTGCTCAAGCGAGTCGGCAACCACCTGCTTGAGCCTTTCACGCTCGGCCTCGTCCTCGATTTTCAGGGAGATACCGACATGCGGTGTCCGCGGCATATAGACCAGATAGCGCGAGGGCACCGACAGATGGGTGGTCAAGCGTGCACCCTTGGTACCGATCGGATCCTTGGTAACCTGCACCACCAGCGCCTTACCCTCATGCACAAGTGCACTGATCGGCTCGACCGCCTGGCCCTCACGGTCGGAAATTTCCGAGGCGTGGATAAATGCCGCACGCTCAAGGCCAATATCGACGAACGCTGCCTGCATGCCAGGCAGCACACGAACCACCTTGCCCTTGTAGATATTGCCGACAATACCGCGGCGCTGTGTGCGCTCGATGTGGACTTCCTGCAGCACGCCGTTCTCGACCAGCGCAACGCGGGTCTCCATCGGCGTGATATTGATCAGAATTTCTTCACTCATGGGCTCTACCACTCCTGTTCTGTCACCAGAATACCGGTGATCCGAGCCCTGGAACAGCCGCGTCAGAAGCGCTGCCAGCAGGGGATGCCAAAGGATTTGAGTAACGTCGCGGTTTCCTGCAGCGGCAAACCCACCACGGCGCTGTAGCTGCCCTCGATACGCTCGACGAAAATCGCGCCCAATCCCTGAATGCCATAACTGCCTGCCTTATCAGCCGGCTCGCCGGTATCCCAGTAAGCAGCAATCTCATCAGCCTGCAACGCCCGGAAGCGGACCCGGGTATCCACTCGAACCAGCTCGATGCGTTGATCGCAACCCACTGCCACTGCGGTCATGACCAGATGCTCGGCCGCGGACAGGGCGCTCAGCATCTGCAGTGCATCGGCGCGATCAACCGGTTTGCCGAGAATCCGATCGCCCAGCACCACCGCCGTGTCGGCCGCCAGGACCACCCGCCCCGGCGCGGCCTGAATCGCGGCGCGGATCTTGTCACGGGTTACGCGTTCAACATAGTCCACCGGAGCCTCGCCCGGTCGGACCTGTTCATCAACGCTGCAGAGCAGGCGTGCTGTTGGCACCCCAATCTGTTCGAGCAGTTCGCGCCGGCGCGGGGAGCCGGAGGCCAGCAACAGTTCAGTTGACATGGAATCGCCGCCTTACCCCGCGTAACAGGGAGAAAACCCAGGGCCACAGCACTGCGCTGACCACGGCCGGGAGCAAAAACAGCAGCGTCGGCGGGCGATTGCCACTGAGGCTGTTGAGCCACAGCAGAACCATCTGGGCGATGCCAAACACCGGCAGCATCACCAGGCTCTGCTGCCATAGCGGGAAGCGCCGGATGCGCTGGTACAGCAGCAAAACCATCCAGACCACCAGTGTCATGACCAGCGCATTCTGGCCGAATAGCTGACCGAAAAGCACGTCTGACACCAGCCCGGTCAGCCACGCAGTCAGCAGACCAACCCGGTGAGGCAGCGCCATGACCCAGTAGGCCAGCACCATTGCCAGCCACATGGGCCGCCCCAGGCTGACTGGATCAGGCATCGGCATGACACTCAGCAACAGCGCTACCAGAATACTCAGGATAATGGCCAGACTAGTCTGCATTGCCTGCCTCCTCCGCTTCAGCATCCGTTGCAGATTCGACGTCCTCGGCAGCGTCCGGGGCGTCATCAGGCAACAGCTCGAGCGCCGGCAACACGTCGCCATAGCCACTTTCCGGACTGAACACCAGCAGCAGGTAACGGCTGCGGTTGAGCTGAGCCGAAGGTGTCACGCGCACCTCGGCAAAGGACTGGGCCGGGTGACGAATCACCGAATGCACCCGCCCGACCGGGTAGCCCGCCGGGAAGCGTTGCCCCAGCCCGGAGCTGACCACAATATCGCCCTCGCGCACATCGGCGGTATCACCCACAAAGCGCAGCTCGAGCCATTCGTTACGCCCGGTCCCGGCAGCCAGGGCGCGCAGACCGTTGCGATTGATTTGCACCGGCAGGCTGTGGGAGGCGTCCGTAATAAGCAGTACCCGGGCACTGTGCGGCAGCACCTCGACAACCTGTCCCATCAGACCGGTTGCATCGAGCACCGGCTGACCGAGGAAGACACCGTCAACCTCGCCCTTGTCAATCAGAATCCGCTGGGTAAAGGGGTTGGGATCGACGCCGATCAACTCGGAGACCAGCACCCGTTCGTCGACCAGAGAGGAGGAATTGAGCAATTCGCGCAGGCGCACGTTCTGCTCCGTCAGCGTTGCCAACTTCTGCAGCTTGCGCTGGGTCAGCAGCGCTTCGGCGCGCAGGCGCTCGTTCTCGGCAATCAGCTGAGCCCGACTGGTGGTCAGCTCGGTTACCGTCTGCCAGGCGCGCACCGGCATTTCAGCAGCAGAATACAGCGGTGCGACCAGCAGGCCGAGCTGGGCACGCAGCGGTTTGAGGGCATCGAAGCGGGCGTCCACCACCATCAGGGCGATGGACAGCACCGTCAGCACAACCAGGCGAACGCCGAGCGACGGTCCCTTGATGAATAGCGGTTTGATGGCAGGCTCCTCGCAGCCACAGGTTAGTTGCCGTCAGCGGCAAGCCGGACAGAGCCGGCACTCCCGTCCCGCGCGGCTTGCCACCAGCCTGATCACTCGGTCGACAGCAGATCCATGGTGTGCTGGTCCATCATTTCCAGCGCCTTGCCGCCACCGCGGGCAACGCAGGTCAGCGGATCTTCGGCGACGATCACCGGCAGACCGGTTTCCTGGGTCAGCAGCTTGTCCAGATCTCGCAGCAGCGCGCCGCCGCCGGTCAGAATCAGGCCACGCTCGGCGATATCGGAAGCCAGTTCCGGCGGCGACTGTTCCAGCGCGCTCTTGACCGCCTGAACGATGGTCGCCAGCGACTCCTGCAGCGCCTCAAGCACTTCAGTCGAATTCAGGGTAAAGCTGCGCGGCACACCCTCGGCCAGGTTACGACCGCGCACATCCACTTCCAGCGTTTCACCGCCGGGGAAAGCCACACCAATTTCCTGCTTGATACGCTCGGCAGTGGATTCACCGATCAGGCTGCCGTAGTTGCGGCGCACGTAGGTCACGATCGCCTCGTCAAAGCGGTCACCACCAACGCGGACGGACTCGGCGTAGACCACGCCGTTGAGGGAAATCAGCGCGATTTCAGTGGTACCACCACCGATGTCGACCACCATCGAGCCGCGTGCTTCTTCAACCGGCAAGCCGGCACCGATCGCCGCGGCCATCGGCTCCTCGATCAGATAGACCTCACGAGCACCTGCACCCAGAGCCGACTCACGAATGGCACGACGCTCGACCTGGGTCGATTTGCACGGAACGCAGATCAGCACGCGGGGGCTGGGCTGAATAAAGCTGTTTTCATGAACCTTGTTGATGAAGTACTGCAGCATCTTTTCACAGACGCTGAAGTCGGCAATGACACCGTCCTTCATCGGACGAATGGCCTGAATGTTACCGGGTGTACGACCAAGCATGCGCTTGGCGTCGGTACCGACGGCGACGACACTTTTCTGATTGCCCGCAGTGGTACGAATCGCGACCACAGACGGCTCGTCCAGTACAATACCGCGATCCCGGACGTAAATAAGCGTGTTGGCTGTACCCAGATCGATGGACAGATCACTGGAGAACATGCCACGAATTTTCTTGAACATGCGTTGACTAGACCCCGAAGACACGTGGGTTAATTGGAAGAAAGCACGGATAAGCCACCTGAACCCGAGCCCGGCCCTGAAAAACGAAAATATGGCCAAAGGCCTTGACTGACGGCCTTCTGCGAACTGCCTGCAGGTGACTGATCGGTACTTTCAGAAGTGTCGCAACTCTAACAATGGCGGGGTTTTTGGGCAAGGCGCGACTGTGGTAAATTCGCGCCTTTGCCCGCATTTTCCGTGGCGAACCACCAAACGGCGCCCGTCGCCAGCATACGACCGGAAATCACCGGCAACATGGAGCATACGTACATGTCCCTGGACCGCACCGATGTGGAAAAGATCGCGCATCTGGCCCGAATCGCCCTCAGCGAAGACGACATCCCGGCAACCACCGCCAAACTGTCCGGCATTCTTGAGCTGATCGACAAGATGCAGGCGGTGGATACCAGCGCCGTCGCACCGCTGGCCCATCCGCTGGAAACCACCCAGCGCCTGCGCGCCGACGAGGTAACCGAAAGCAACCAGCGCGAGGCCTACCAGGCCATTGCACCGGCCACTGAAGCCGGCCTGTATCTGGTTCCAAAGGTCATCGAATAATACTGCCGCGCCCAGACAAGAGACACATCCATGCACGAGAAAACTCTGGCCGAACTGTCACAGGCCTTGCAGAACAAGACGCTTTCCAGCGTCGAGCTGACTCAACACTACCTCAAGCGCATTGAGCAGCTTGATGGCAGCCTCAACAGCTATATCACCGTTACCGCCGAATCGGCCCTTGAGCAGGCCGCAGCAGCGGATGCCCGCATCGCCGCCGGCAACGCAGGGCCGCTGACCGGCATCCCGCTGGCGCACAAGGACCTGTTCTGTACCCAGGGCCAGCGCACCAGCTGCGGCTCGAAGATGCTCGACAACTTCATTTCGCCGTACGAATCCACCGTCACCCAGCGTTTTCTGGATGCCGGCGCGGTCAGCCTTGGCAAGACCAACCTCGACGAATTCGCCATGGGCTCATCCACTGAGTCCAGCTTCTACGGCCCGACCCGCAACCCGTGGGACACCGATCGCGTACCCGGCGGCTCCTCCGGCGGCTCCGCTGCCGCTGTTGCCGGCCGCCTGTGTGTCGCAGCAACCGGCACAGACACCGGGGGCTCGATCCGCCAGCCCGCCGGCTTCACCGCCCTGACCGGTCTGAAGCCGACCTACGGACGGGTTTCACGCTGGGGCATGGTGGCCTACGCTTCGAGCCTGGATCAAGGCGGCCCGATGGCCCGTACCGCCGAAGACTGCGCCCTGATGCTGCAGGTCATGGCCGGTTTCGACGCCAAGGATTCCACCAGCGTCGAACAGCCAGTCCCGGACTACAGCGCCAGCCTGAGCGACTCGCTCAAGGGGCTGCGCATCGGCCTGCCGAAGGAATACTTCGCCGCCGGCCTGGACGCAGCGACCAGCGACGCCATCAGCGCCGCGGTCAAGCAATTTCAGGCGCTCGGCGCCGAAGTCAGGGAAATCAGCCTGCCGAACGCCGAGCTGGCGATTCCCGCCTACTACGTCATCGCCCCCGCTGAAGCCTCCTCCAACCTGTCACGCTTTGACGGCGTGCGCTTCGGCTACCGCTGCGACCACCCGGCCGACCTGACCGACCTTTACAAGCGCTCGCGTGCAGAAGGTTTCGGCGCCGAGGTCAAGCGCCGCATCATGGTCGGCACCTACGCACTGTCGGCCGGTTACTACGATGCCTATTACCTCAAAGCCCAGAAGATCCGTCGCCTGATCAAGAACGACTTCATGGCCGCCTACGAACAGGTCGATGTGATCCTCTGCCCGACCTCGCCGACCCCGGCGTTCAAGATCGGCGAGAAGATCGACGACCCGGTCAGCCTTTACCTGACCGACATCTACACCATTACCGCCAACCTGGCCGGCGTCCCGGGCATCGCCCTGCCCGCCGGGTTTGCCAACGGTCTGCCGCTGGGCATGCAACTGCTGGGGCCCTACTTCAGCGAAGCCCGTCTGCTCAACATCGCGCACCAGTACCAGCAGGTTACCGACTGGCACCAGCGCGCTCCGGCCGGCTACTGAGAGGATTGACAGCAATGCAATGGGAAATCGTCATCGGGCTGGAAATCCACGCCCAGCTCACCACCGCGTCGAAGATCTTCTCCGGCAGCGCCACCACCTTCGGCGCCGAGCCCAACACCCAGGCCAGCCTGGTTGACCTGGGCATGCCGGGCACCCTGCCGGTGCTCAACGCCCAGGCCGTGCGCAACGCAGTCAAGTTCGGCCTGGCGATCGACGCCGAGATCGGCATGACCAACGTGTTCGCGCGCAAGAACTACTTCTACCCGGATCTGCCCAAGGGCTACCAGACCAGCCAGATGGATCACCCCATCGTCGGCAAGGGCTATCTGGACATCACCCTGGAAGACGGCACCGTCAAACGTGTTGGTGTGACCCGCGCGCACCTGGAAGAAGACGCCGGCAAGAGCCTGCACGAAGACTTCCACGGCATGAGCGGCATCGACCTCAACCGTGCCGGCACCCCGCTGCTGGAAATCGTTTCCGAGCCGGACATGCGCAGCGCCAAGGAAGCCGTCGCCTACGCCAAGACCATCCACTCGCTGGTGCGTTATCTCGGCATTTGCGACGGCAACATGGCCGAGGGCTCGCTGCGCTGCGACTGCAACGTCTCGGTGCGCCCCAAAGGCCAGACCGAGTTCGGCACCCGCTGCGAGATCAAGAACGTCAACTCGTTCCGCTTTATCGAGAAGGCGATCAACACCGAAGTCCAGCGCCAGATCGAGCTGATCGAGGATGGCGGCAAGGTGGTACAGGAAACCCGCCTGTACGATCCGAACAAGGACGAAACCCGTTCCATGCGCAGCAAGGAAGAAGCCAACGATTACCGTTACTTCCCCTGCCCTGACCTGCTGCCAGTCGTGCTGGAACCGAGCTTTATCGAAGAAGTCCGTGGCGAGCTGCCAGAACTGCCGCAGCAAAAACGCGAACGCTTCGAGAGCCAGTTCGGCCTGTCGACCTACGACGCCAGCGTCTTGAGCGCAAGCCGCGAACTAGCGGACTACTTCGAGCAGGTTCAACAGACCTGCGGCGACGCCAAGCTGGCCGCCAACTGGGTGATGGGCGAGCTGTCCAGCCTGCTCAACAAGGAAGGCCTGGAGATCGAGCAGTCGCCGGTCAGCGCTGCGCAACTCGGCGGCATGATACTGCGCATCAAGGACAACACCATCAGCGGCAAGATCGCCAAGATGGTGTTCGAGGCACTGGCTGCCGGTGAAGGCGACTCTGCCGATGAGATCATCGAAGCCAAGGGGCTCAAGCAGGTCACCGACAGCGGCGCGATCGAGGCCATGCTGGACGAGGTATTGGCAGCCAATGCAGCACAGGTCGAGCAGTACCGCGCGAGCGACGAAGCCAAGCGCGGCAAGATGTTCGGTTTCTTTGTCGGCCAGGCGATGAAGGCATCCAAGGGCAAGGCCAACCCCCAGCAGGTCAACGACCTGCTGCGCAAGAAGCTGGAAGGCTGAACCGGGAGGCGGCGGCGCGGTCATACAGGCTCCGCCGCCTAACCGGACTTCACCCCATGCTGCGCTTTCTGTTGACCGCCCTGACTGCGCTGATAACGCTGAGCGCCAGCGCCGATGCGCTAACGCTCGGCGATCCGGGCTGGACCCAAACCGGCAAGGCCTCCTACTACTCCTCACGCCTGCACGGCAAACGCACTGCCAGCGGCGAACCCTACGATGAAACCGACCTGACAGCTGCCCATCCGGCGTTGCCATTCGGCACGCTTATCAAGGTCACCAACACCTACAACGGTCTCAGTGTGGTCGTGCGAATCAATGATCGCGGCCCCTTCGTCGGCCACCGCATCATTGATGTTTCCCAACGCGCGGCAGAGCAGCTTGGCATGATCCGCGCCGGCAGCGCCCGCGTACGAATCGAGCTGCAGGACCCGGACCAGTCCAGCGACTGAGCGGAACTTTTCCCCTTCTCGTACCCTCCACTGACAGTCGACGACTGAACACGCTGGCCGAACGTCCGGCCTGTCGCACGCTCAGCGTGGCCTGTTCAGCGCCTAACTGGAGCAGCCGGTCCATCGGACCGGCGCACGCAGGACAAGGAGATCTGCATGACTGACGTCAAGCGTGGCTGGCAATCAACCGTTCTGGTTCCGGTCTTTGCCCCTGCCGTTATCGTTACCCTGCTTTTGGTGATCGGTACCATCAGCAATCCGGAGCTGGCCGGCAGCCTGTTCTCCAGCACCCTGAGCTATATCACCACCACCTTTGGCTGGTTCTATATGCTGGCCGTCGCCAGCTTTCTGCTGTTTGTGGTGCTGGTCGCCTGCAGCAGCTGGGGCAACATCCGGCTGGGGCCGGATCACGCCGAGCCGCAATACAGCTTCCCGGCCTGGTTCGCGATGCTGTTTTCGGCCGGCTACGGGATCGCCCTGCTGTTCTTTGGCGTCGCCGAGCCGGTGACCCACTTCGCCAGCCCGCCTGCCGGCGCCCCGGAAACGCTGGACGCGGCCAAGCAGGCGATGCAGATCGCCTTCTTTCACTGGGGTTTTCATATCTGGGCGATCTACGGCCTGGTCGGTCTGGTACTGGCCTACTTTGCCTTTCGGCACGGCCTGCCCCTGTCCATGCGCTCGGCCCTCTACCCGCTGATTGGCGAGCGCATTCACGGCCCCATCGGGCACGCGGTCGACGTGGTCGCCATCCTCGGCACCCTGTTTGGTATCGCCACCACCCTGGGCCTGTCGGTCGCGCAGATCAACGCCGGGCTGAACTACCTGTGGCCGAGCATTCCGGTAGCCAGCAGCGTGCAGGTGATTACCATTGCGGCAGTCACCGCTCTCGCCCTGTTTTCAGTGGTAGCCGGGCTGGACAAGGGGGTAAAGAACCTGTCGATCCTGAACATGGTGCTGGCGGTGACGCTGATGCTGTTCGTCTTTCTGGTCGGCCCATCCATCTTCATCCTCGAAGCCTTCCTGCAGAACACCGGTAGCTACCTGAACAACATTGTCGAGCGCACCTTCAACCTGCAGGCCTACACCCACAGTGACTGGATCGGCAACTGGACGCTGTTCATCTTCGGCTGGACCATCGCCTGGGCGCCCTTTGTCGGACTATTTATCGCCAAGATCAGCCGCGGCCGCACCATCCGCCAGTTCGTCTTCGGCGTCATGCTGGTACCAACCATCTTCACCTTCCTCTGGTTCTCGGTGTTTGGCGATACCGCCTTGCACCTGATCATGAACGAGGGCTACACCACGTTGATCAGCGAAGTGCAGGCAGACAAGGCGATTGCGCTGTTCAAGCTCTTCGAGCATCTGCCACTGACCAGCATCGTGTCGTTCGTCACGGTGGTGCTGATCGTCACCTTTTTCGTCACCTCATCGGACTCCGGTTCACTGGTGATCGACTCGCTGGCCTCCGGCGGCGTGCTGCAGACACCGGTATGGCAACGCGCCTTTTGGGCGATCCTGGAGGGGGTGGTTGCCGCGGTATTGCTGATCGCCGGTGGCCTGAGTGCCCTGCAGACCATGACCATCGTCACCGCCCTGCCCTTCGCCATCATCATGATCATTGCCATGCTCGGCATGTGGCGCGCGCTGGTCATCGAAGGCCACCGTGACGTCAGTCTGCTGCATCACATGCAGGTCAGCCGCTACAGCGACAACAGTCTGGCTGCCAACTGGAAGAAACGTCTGGCCAGTATCGTCAACTTTCCCGATCGCGCGGCGGTGGAGGGCTTTATCCACAACACAGCCATGCCCGCCATGCAGCGCCTGAGCCAGGCACTGGTTGCCCAGGGCTGGCCGGCAGAAGCGGCCCTGGATGCCGATAACGGCCGCGCCTATCTGCAGATCAGCAAGCCCGACCAGCTGGACTTCGTCTACGAAATACGCCTGCGCGAATACCTGCGGCCGGACTTCGCCTACCCGGAAATGCGCCGCACCGACGATGATGCTCAGCAGCATTACTATCGGGCCGAGGTCTTCCTGCGCCGCGGCGGGCAAACCTATGATGTTTATGGCTATGATGAGCAGGAAATCATTGGCGACATCCTCGACCACTTCGAAAAATACCTGCATTTTCTGCACATCTCGCCGGGCGTCCTGCCCTGGAACATGGCCGAGCACGACGAGATGCTGCAACAACCACCCACCTGAGTGGGCCGAAGGCAAAAAAAACCGGCACATGGCCGGTTTTTTTGTTCAGTCGCACAAGCCTTACTGCTGCAGCACCTGAAGAATCATCGGGTCCTGGAACACCCGAGTCAGGGCATCACTCATCACGTCGGTAACCAGCTTGGTATTGGTTTCCTGGTTAGGCGCGTAGCCAAAACGCTGCTGCAACGAGGAGCTGAAACGTCCCTGATAATTACGGTTCATATTGCTGGCTTCGGCAACGAAGGTCGCGCTGATATCCGCCTGGGTCACATAGACCGAGCTCTTCGGCGACTGATAGCGCAAATCTGCCAGATTCAGCGTCAAGCGGTTCGCATTTGGCGTGCCCTCCGGCACGACACTGAAGCCCAGTTGCCGCAGCGCCTGCTCAACCTGCTGACGAATCACCGGCAGCGCACTGTCGCTGATAGTGATGTTGCTGGAGTCGGGGTAAATGCCGCCGCGGGTTCCCAGCACCTTGTTCTGCCGGGTGTCCTGCACCTGCACACTGACCGGCTGCTGGCGGGCAACCGGGCTGAGCGGCTTGTTGATCTGGGGCTGCACTGTCAACTGCTGAGGACTGTGGGCACAGCCCACCAGCACCGCGGCCATAAGAGCCAGCAGCAACATGCCTGAACGCTTGAGCATAAGAACCTTACTCCTGCCGTCTGTCGGGATTAAAAAAGGAAAAGTGGTCGGTGCCACCTTGGACAGGCGCAGCATACTCCGGTTCCGAAAGCGCCAACAGAGGGCCAGGTGAACTGTCATCAGGCTGACATCTCGATGGGCGATGCTGCGCGCAAAGTCGCAGAGGAAAAATTGTCATGTTCGCCAATCTGTTCGCGCGCCGCCGCTATTACGCCCAGCTTGACGACCAGGGTGTCTGCGTTGCGGTGTGGGCGCTGTCGCAACAGCCGCAGCAGGGCTGCTGGGTCGAGATCAACGAGCTGCAACCACGCTGGATCGGCAAGCCGCTGCCGGCAGCTGCCCGTGTCAGCCGGCGCGAGCCCCGCGCCGGCTGGAGAATGCTGCCGGCTTAACGGGCGCCTGCTGCTTCCAGGGCCGCGACGTAGTCTTCGGCCTGCGCGTGTTCACGCACGATGGCCAGGAAGGTACGGCCATCGGCACCTACGGCATTCAGGTCGTGCCCGGCAGCCTTGAACATCACCAGAAAGCGCTCGAAATCTTCCACACGCAGGCCGCGATAGGCGCGCACCAGCAGATGCAACTCAACCGATTCGTCGCTGTTGTAGGGGCGTGCGTTCAGAAATACCGCAACCTGTTCGTCGGTCATCGGCTCACCGATCACCTTCTGCTTGTCTTTACGCATGAAACGTCCTCAGAGAGTTCAGGGCCGGCATTGTAACCATCCCCCGAGCGTCCCACCAGTTCGGGACTCAGTCCGCAGCCGGGACCGGAGCAGAATGGAGATCGGCCCAGATCAGACCGTTACCGTAGAACCGCCCCTGCACGTAATCCGTGCCGGGGCTATCGAGCATTTGCCGGATAGCGGGCAGCAGGGCCAGCGGGTAGTTGATGACGAGCAGAGCACCGTCATCGGCAAGGCGTGCGCCGCGCTGCCCACCGACGCCATCGACAAACTGCAGGCGCGCCCGCTGCACCGGCGAACTGGGCAATACGCTGCGGCCCTCCAGCAGAAGCGAGACGCTGGCCTGCGCATCATTCGGGCGAGCCCCCGGGCGCAACTCGCTGGCAACCGTCAGACTGTAGCGCTGCACCTCGAACAACACCTGCTCGGGCTTATCCTGACGCTGACCGTAAAGATCTTCCGGCAGATATTCATCGTGCGGCAGCGCCACCGGGGCAGCGGCAAGCGGCTGCACCAGCAACGCCCCCAGGGTCAGCGCAACCGCCCGACGCATCATGCCTCAGTGCCCCTTGAGGGCAAAAATGCCGGCCGCGTTGCGCCAGTAGCCCTTGTAATCCAGACCGTAACCGAAGATGTAGCGATCCTCGACATCCAGCCCGGTAAAGTCGGCACGCATGCCCGGATAGGCCTTGCGGTCGTGCTGTTTGTCGAGCAGCACAGCCGTATAAACATTCTCGGCACCGGCATCCCGGCAATACTCGACGATGGCGGCCAGGGTATGACCTTCATCCAGAATGTCATCGATGATCAGCACGGTACGGCCGACCAGTGAATGCTCGGCACGCGCCTTCCAGAACAGTTCACCACCGGACAGTTTGTTGCGATAGCGGGTCGCGTGCAGATAACCCACTTCCATCGGGAACGGCAGCTTCGGCAGCAGCTTGCCACTGATGATCAGGCCACCGTTCATGACACTGTAAACAATCGGGTTGCTGTCGCTCAGACGCGCCCTGATCTCGGCTGCCATGTTGTCCAGCGCACCCTCAACATCGGCCTCGGTAAACAGGCAATCGGCCTCTGCCATAACCTGCTTGATGTGATCCAGTTCTACCGCCATGCATGACCTCCGCCGGTCCCGGTATGGAAAAAGGGGCGAAAAATACCCATGTCGCCGCGAAAGCACAAGTATAGAGACGGTTTTCCGACAGACGAGCCCCTGCTGTCAACGCCAATGCTGTGCCATAATTGCCGCGCCCTTCCACGCAAGAGAGAAGTTCCAGCATGAACGTGAAAGAAATCCGCCATCCTTTGATACGACACAAACTGGGCCTGATGCGCCGCAGTGACATCAGCACCAAGAATTTTCGTGAGCTTGCGCAGGAAGTTGCCGCGCTGCTGACCTACGAAGCAACCCAGGACATGGCGGTCGAGACCCACACCATACAAGGCTGGTGTGGCGATGTGGAAGTGGAAAAACTGAGCGGCAAGAAAGTTACCGTGGTGCCGATTCTGCGCGCCGGTCTCGGTATGCTGGACGGCGTACTCAGCCTGGTGCCCAGCGCCAAGGTCAGCGTCATCGGTCTGGCCCGCAACGAGGAAACCCTCGAAGCCGACACCTATCTGGAAAAATTGGTCGGCGAGCTGAACCAGCGTATGGCGCTGATCATCGACCCGATGCTGGCCACCGGCGGCTCCATGGTGGCTACCATCGACATGCTGAAGAAGGCCGGCGCGCGCGAGATTCGTGCCCTGGTACTGGTAGCAGCGCCCGAGGGAATCCAGCGCGTCAACGACGCCCATCCCGACGTGCAGATCTACACCGCATCGGTGGATCAGCGTCTGAACGAGCACGGCTACATCATCCCGGGCCTGGGCGATGCCGGCGACAAGATTTTTGGCACCAAGCAGAAGGATATCGTTTGATGGAAGGCGTTCAGACCCACGGCTGGCGCACTGCGCTGGCAGGTTCCCAGATGCTGTTTGTAGCCTTCGGCGCACTGGTGCTGATGCCGTTGATTACCGGCATGAACCCCAGCGTTGCCCTGTTTACCGCCGGTATCGGCACCCTGTTGTTCCAATTCACCACCCGCCGGCAGATTCCAATCTTCCTGGCCTCCAGCTTCGCCTTCATCGCTCCGATCATGTATAGCAACCAGACCTGGGGCTTGCCCGCCACACTCGGCGGTCTGGTCGCCGCCGGCGTGGTCTATATCCTGCTCAGCCTGCTGGTACGCCTGTGGGGCCCAGGCTTCATTCAGCGCCTGCTGCCACCGGTTGTGGTAGGACCGGTGATCATGGTCATTGGTCTCGGCCTGGCGTCGGTTGCGGTCAACATGGCCATGGGCAAGGCCGGAGACGGCAGCGCGCAGCTGGTCGAATACAACACCGCCATTCTGATTGCCGGCGCATCGCTGGTCACCACCATCATCGTGGCCGTGTTCGCCAAGGGCATTTTCCGTCTGGTACCCATTCTGGCCGGCGTATTGGTCGGCTATGCCCTGTCCTGGCTGCTGGGCGTCACCGACTTCACCCAGGTTGCCGCAGCGCCCTGGCTGGCGGTGCCGGATTTTGTTACCCCCGAATTCCAGCTGGCCGCCATACTGTTCATGATCCCGGTAGCCATTGCTCCGGCCATTGAGCACATCGGTGACGTGCTCGCCATCGGCGGGGTAACCGGCAAGAACTATCTGGAAAAGCCCGGCCTGCAGAACACGCTGCTCGGCGACGGTATCGCTACCTCGGCAGCAGCGTTCTTCGGTGGCCCGCCCAACACCACCTACTCTGAAGTAACCGGCGCGGTCATGCTGACCCGCAACTTCAACCCCAATGTGATGATCTGGGCAGCGGTGTTTGCCATCGTCCTGGCCTTTATCGACAAGTTTGGTGCAATCCTGCTGGGCATGCCGGTACCGGTCATGGGCGGTATTCTCTGCCTGCTGTTCGGCTCCATCGCAGTGGTCGGCCTCAACACCCTGGTACGCCATCAGGTTGACCTGTCCCAGGCCCGCAACCTGTGCATCGTCTCGGTGACACTGGTGTTCGGTATCGGCGGCATGGTGATCGGCAACGACAGCTTCAGCCTGCAGGGCATCAGCCTGTGCGGCGTGGTTGCCATCCTGCTCAACCTGATCCTGCCCAAGGCCGACGAAGCAGCACCTGCTGCTCACTGATCAGCCTCAACGACGCCAGCAGAGCGCATCTGCTGGTGTCCGTTGCCCCGCCTGATTCAGACTGTAGGAGGCGCAGACGTCTCCGGCCATGATCCCCCCCGCTTCGGCCACCGCCGTCAGCACAAAGGTTTGCGCCTGCCGCTGCACCGCCAGTCGATATACGGCGCGTCCACGGACCGGACTCTGTCCATGCAGCCCAGTCACCTCCCCCTGATCATAGCGCCCGCCGCTGGCGTAAAGACGCTCGAGCCGCTGCGCATTCTCCATCAGTAACGCGCTCACCTCGACGCGCTGCGCCTTGCGCACGTGATTGAGATAGGACGGATAGGCGAGGCTGGCCAACAGGCCGGCCACAACCAGCGCAATCAGAAGCTCAAGCAGGCTGAAGCCGCACGGAGCCTTCATTGCAGTTGCCGCCAGTGGATACGGGTCAGTTGGCACTGCCCCTGCGCCAGCAACTCGGTCACACCGGCACTGCCCGCCACCCGATAGCGCTCGCCCTCGCACCCGGCCGTCTGCAGCGGCTCTGTGATCTGCCCGCGTATCATCTGCAACCCGAGCGGCAAACCGATATCCAGAAACAGGCCGGCGGCAGGCGGGTCGTCATCATCCACTCGCCGATCATGATTACTGTCCAGGGTGGCTTGGGGCGGCATGGCACCGTCATCCAGGGTCAGCATCATCAACCAGCCGCCCGCCGTCGAAACACAGGGATCACTATGCTGCGTTTGTGATATCACCGTGGTAAACACAACCCGGCCACCCTGCACCATCGCCGGGGAAATAACCCGCTCCGCTGATTGTGCGCCAACCGACAGCGGCAGATACCAGCCCGCCTTGAAACGCCAGTCCACGGACTCGCCGGAGGCCTGCCGCACGCCGGACTGCGAACCGCCCAGCAGCCGCTGAGCATGCAAATCGCGGGGGGACAGGGTTTGCCCCGGCTCGGCGGGCTGGCGGCGCACCGCATAAAATGCCTGCTCCTCAGTGCTGCCGGGATCACTTACATCCAGCAGTCGACCGCTCCCTATCAACAGCAAATCGGCACGAGCCGCTGCGCTGTAGGACAGGACCGGCGCCGCCGTCAGCGGCTGGCCGGGCTCCGCACGAAACAGGGGGGCGCCCTGATTGCCGATCTGCCAGTCAGTCGGATCATCCGCCGAGAGATCGAACTGCCAGAGCTGGCCATGCAGGTCGCCACCATAAGCGGCGACAGGACGTCCCTGACTGTCACGTTCCAGCATCAGCGCCGACAGACCATTGTCACTGCCAAGGCCCGAACGAGCGGGCAGATCAAGCTGGCGAACCAGCTCGCCGCTCAGCGCATCAATCACCAGCAGTGCCGCCTGCCCGCCAGCGCTGCCGTAACCGTTCCCGGTCAGCAGCAGATCACCGCTGTCGCGATCCAGTAACAGAGGTTCAGCGTAAACATGACCGAGCGCGGCCCACTCCGGCTCGCTGGCATCATGCTCCCAAAGCGCCTCAGGGTAGGTTTGCCCCGGCGCCTCAGCAAACAGTCGCAACATGATCAGCCCCCGACCACCGGCGCCAAGCCCCGCAGCAGCGAGCGTGTGCCAGTCACCATCATGCTGCAGATCAGCCAGCGCAATGCGTCCGTCAACACCTGCGCGATGGGATTGTGACGCAGGATAATCCACTGCAGCCCAGGCTCGCAGTGAGGGCAACAACGCGCCCGCGAAATAGCTGAAGAGGCGCTCGCCCCCAACCCCGATCACATGCAGGAAGCCGTCGTTGCTGCCCATCAGCAGCAGATCGCCAAGCTGTGCCCGCTCGCCTAAATAGTCCGCGTAGCCGCCATCCGCTGAGGTGTTCAAGGGCGCCCCGGCCGGCAGCAGGACCGGCCCGTAGCGTCCGGGATCGCCAAGCAGGCTCTGCCGTAAGCGCAGGCCGGCAACCGGCTCGCCACGCAACCAGTTCAGCATCTGCTGGCCGCCGCCTGCCGAATCGCCAAGCAAATCCGTCGCCATCTCCTCCAGCAGCTGCCGCTGCTCTCTCCCCAGAGCAGCATAGGTTGCCTCATCCAGCGCCAGTGCGCCCGCCGAGCCGGCTTCCCGCCGCCAGGTCTGCAGTCGGCCGCGCGGAGCGTCGCGGGCGTAGGCCTGCTCAGTGCTCCAGTGGAGCTGCGCTGGCGCTCCGGCAGCACCAAGGGTCCGGAGCTGGACCTCACCACCAGCACCGTCCGCTGACTGGTAAATGTGCAGCAGCAGCGCCTCATCAACCTCGCTATCGGAAGACGTCAGATCCAGTCTCTGACTCAACAGCAGACGCGGCTCCGACGATTCGCTGATCATCTGGGTCAACGCAACCCCGAGTTCGCCTGCGTCCTCAACCGTCCGATACAACCCACCGCCAGCCAGTGCTGCAGAGCGCAATCTTACGTCGTCGATGGCAAACCCCAGCACATGGGTACGCAGGGACTGACGCGGGTAAAGCGGGTCATCCCAACTCGCACCGGCGGCATCCTGGCCGCCGCTGCGCAGATCCAGATCGCGGGCAAAGGCAGCCATATCATCGAGGTAGAAGGTGCTGCCAGGCTGATGCAACGGCTCACCATTTGCATCGTTGTCGGCATTGCCGTCCCAGTCGGGCAACCCGTAACGGCCACCCGAAGCAGACAGCAGGGCGGCCGGATCCTGATCCCCCGAGGTAGGGAACTGGCTGTCGTAGGTGGGCAAGCCATCGGTAATCAGCAGCGCAGCGCTTGGCTGGCAGCGCCACTGAAGGGGGCTGCTGTAGGCAGCCTGCGCGGGGTTGTAAAACGAGTCCATGCCACGCAGGTAGCGGCTGATTTCGTAATGGGTTTCCGCCAGTGGCGTCCAGGTATAGAGGTCAGGATTGGTGCCGGTGTCAGGTGCCAGAGCGTCCAGAGCCTGCTCCAGCCGGCGCAGATGCTCCTCACCGGCAATGCCGGGCGAGATACCAGCCACCTCAACCAGCAACCGGCCGCCTGCCGTGTCCCGCGCAGCATCGATACCGCTGGACGAATTGAACGCAAACAGACCAAAACGCGTGTTGCGCTGCTGATGCAGCAGTCGCCGCACCGCCTCGCGGGCCACCTGCAAACGGCTCTGCTCACCCATCATGGTCATCGCCATGCTGCTGGAGCTGTCGAGCAGGATAACCACGTTGGCCGGTACCGCCGCTTGCGCCCTGTACGCCCGGCTCATAGGCTCAAAGCCGGCAGCAGGAGCACTCAGAAGCAGGCCGAAAACAACCCCGGCAAAGCTGCTGCTAGCGTAAGGTATAGGCATAGATCGCCTCCAGTTGCCGGCGGCTGCGCCCCAGCCTTGCGTCGACCTGAAGCCGGTAAACACGGCTTTCGCCGCTTACCGCCAGCTGAGCAGGCATACGGCTGGTACCCAACCACTCAATCCGGTAACGAACATTTTCCGCACCAGCAGACTGCCGCCGGCGCCAGCCATCCTCGTCCGGATTCGGCACGGAGGTACACTGCATTCCGTCACAGGGCTGCGCAGGGACCTCAAGCACGCCTGTGGCCAGCTCGCTCTCAAGCTCGCGCATGGCGCTTTCCGCCGCCTGAAAACACCGTGCCGCCACCATCAGATTGGCCGCCTGTTGCTGCTGAATACGGGCCGAACTGCTCGCCGCCAACGCACCGATTGTCAGGGCCAGCAGACAGATCAGAGTAATGGGCAGCACACTGCCCGACTGCCGGCTATTCATTGACGAACCCATCCGGCCGATTGCGCAGACGCGTGACCTGGCGAAATACCTGCCCGCGACCAGAGTCCACACTCACATCAGAGGCGCCAGGCTGCAGCGCCAGCTCGATACGCACACTGCGCAGACGCGCCTGCTCAGCGCTGCTGAGCAGGCCCTGATAGTGCCCCGATACACCCGCGGCGCCGATATTCTCGGCCAGTGCAAACCCCGGTTCGAAGCGTGCAACGCGCTCGATCAGCGTTTCAAAGTTGCCGACACCATTGACCCGAACCTGAATTCGCTCTCCCTGTTGCCGGTAGTCGAGCTGACGCAGCGGCACCAGCCAGTCTCCCGGCAGGACCGTCAGGGGCTGCTCCTCGCCCAGACTGACCCGCTGCCGGCAGTCGCCCGCCAGCAGCCAGCGTGCGCCATAATCGGCGGCTCGAACCGTTTGTGGTGTCTCAAAGACAGGCTGCACAGGTAAACCGGTAATCAGCGTCAGCACTCCCTGCTCAAAACGCACCGGCCGGGCCAGCACGTCCGGCAGTCCTCCCGGTAACGCCTGCTCCAGATCCAGACAGCCGTAACTGCCACTGGCCCGCAGGTCACGGGACAGGCGCCCCAGCACATAGCGTGCGTCTTCCTGCATGCGCGCACTCTGCTGCTGCCACAACCAGGTTTGCCGGCTGCTTGCAAGGTACTGGACCAGCGCCAGCACCAGCGTCAAACCGAGCAGCATCGCGACCATCAGTTCAACCAGACCGAACCCGCGCACAGATCCCGTCATGCCCCACCGCCCATCTGCACGGCGAGCACCAGTTCATCGTCCGTGCTGCCCTCGATGCGCGCCTGTGACCAACTGACACGCACGCTCACGGCCTTGCCATCCACCGTTATCCGCGCGCGTCCCTGCGGCAACTGACAGGTCACGCTACTGGCGAAGTCGATCCGATCCTGTTCCAGCACCGACAGCGGCGGGTCGAATTCCTCTGCGCACTCGCCAGCGATGCTGCCGGCGTAAAGCGCGCGCTGATCGGGATTGGCACGCATGCGCTCCAGCAGATCGGTTACCAGCAGGGCCGCCTGGGCACGATAGGCGCTGTCCTGGGTGTAGCGCAGGGCATTGAGCTGAAGCGCCGCGGCCCCAAGCACGCCCAGAGCAACCAGCAGCAGGGCAATCAGGACTTCAATGAGAGAAAAGCCGCGCTGGCCGCCGGCAGCGGCAGCGGCAGCGGCAGCGGCAGCGCGAGAGTGGTAAGCCATGACGGCTGAATCCTTGAGCCAAATCCATTTGGCGGATCTGCCGGACTGCAGCTACGCGGCGAACGTCATCCGTTGACGGCCCCATCCTAGGATGATCAACCCGCAACAACCTCACCCCTATGGGTGAGCCAGGCCCGTCTGGTGTGATCGCTATAACATCCCGTCAGGGATTGACCTGACGTTGTGGCCGACCGGAAACAAAGCTGTGCAGATTGGCTTCCAGCTGCCCGACGATACGTTGACGGGCCTCCCGACTGCCCCAGGCGCTGTGCGGGGTGACGACCAGATTCGGTATGCTGTTATCCAGCAACGGGTTTCCGTTTACCGGCGGCTCAACCGTCAGGACATCGCAGGCGGCGCCAGCCAGCTGGCCATCGCGCAAGGCGGCGGCAAGCGCCTTCTCGTTTACCAGGCCTCCGCGTCCGGTGTTGATCAGCAGGCTGCCGGGCTTCATCAGGGCAAGTTCAGCTTCACCTATCAGATCGCGGGTTTGCTCGGTCAGCGGACAATGCAGGCTCAGCACATCGATCTGCGGCAGCAAATCGGTGATTGCAGAACGTCCGCTGCGCTCGCGGCCGGGCAAGGAGCCAACCAGCACGTTCATGCCAAACGCCTCGGCCAGACGACCTACCGCCTGCCCCAGTTCGCCATAACCCAGAATGCCCAGCGTTCGCCCTGCCAGCTCGCCGATCGGGTAATCCAGCAGGCAAAACTGCTGGCTGCGCTGCCACGCACCGTCACGCACCGCCTGACGGTAGGACTCGAATCGGGTGATCAGCACCAGCATCAGCATCAATGTGTGCTGCGCTACCGCCGGCGTGCCGTAAGCCTGGCAATTGCAGACCACGATACCCAGCTCCCGCGCCGCCTGCAGGTCGACATTATTGGTGCCGGTTGCGGCGATCAGGATCAGCTTCAGCTGCGGGTTGGCCTGCATCATTGCCCGGTCAATCACCACCTTGTTGGTAATGACGACCTGCCTCCCCGCAAGCCGTTCGGCCGTCTGCTGCGGGCTGGTCCGGGGGTAGCTGGTGAAGGATGCGCAGGCTTGCTCCAGTGCTGTCAGGTCAAGATCGCCCAGATCCAGCGTGGCGCGGTCGAGAAAGACTGTAGAGAGTTCGTGTTGCATCTTGACTGTACCTGTCTGCTGGCGCGTTGGACGGGTAAACTCAACGCTCCAAGGAGAACGCCCATGTACCTGAATGAGTTTCTGCTGGTGGCGCTGGTCCACCTGCTGGCGGTGATCAGCCCAGGCCCTGACTTTGCCGTCGTCATCCGCAACAGCGTCAGCGCAGGCCACCGCATTGGCCTGTATACGGCAACAGGCATTGGTCTCGGCATCTTTGTGCACGTAGCCTATTCGCTGTTGGGCATTGGCCTGATTGTGTCGCAGTCGGTGTGGCTGTTCAATCTGATGAAGCTGCTGGCGGCGGCGTACCTGCTCTATATCGGCTTTCGCGCCCTGCAGGCCAAGCCGGCTACGGCGGACAGCGCATTGTCCGAGACCAGCCGTTTATCGGCACGACAGGCATTCGTCCAGGGCTTCATTACCAACGGCTTGAACCCCAAGGCCACCCTGTTCTTCCTGTCCCTGTTCACGGCAGTCATCAGCCACGACACGCCGTTGCTGGTGCAGGCGGGCTACGGGGTTTATCTGGCGTTCGCGACCGGCGCCTGGTTCTGTCTGGTCGCCATGCTGTTCAGTCGAGAGGTCGTACGCCGTACCTTCAATCGGTTGGGCCACTGGTTTGACCGGCTGATGGGAGGTGTGCTGATCGGGCTTGGACTGCATCTGGCCCTGTCACAGTGGCTGAAGCGCGACTAGCGCGCCTCGCCACTGCCAGACTGGGGCCACCGCCAGCTCAGGCCAGCGCAGGCGTCTCACGCGCCCAGTCGGCCAGCACGTCGATCCACTGCGGCTGATCGTTGAGACAGGGGATCAGTACCAGCTCCTCGCCACCCGCTGCAATAAACTGCTCACGGGCGCGGTCACCGATCTCCTCCAGGGTTTCGATGCAGTCGGCAACAAAGGCCGGACAGGCCACCAGCAGGCGCTTGACGCCCTGTGCGGCCAACTCGTCAATACGCGCTTCAGTGTAGGGCTCAATCCACTTGTCACGCCCCAGTCTGGACTGGAAGGCCTGTGACCACTGCGCCGATTCCAGCCCCAAGGCAGCCGCCAGTTCCCGGCTGACATGGCTGCAGTGGGCCCGATAGCAGGTTGCCGTGGCTGCAGACGCCCGTTCGCAACAATCGCCGCTGGCCAGACAATGGGAGCCGGTCGGGTCAGCCTTGCGCAAGTGCCGCTCCGGCAGGCCGTGGTAGCTGAGCAACAGATGATCAAATCCCTCTGCCAAATAAGGCTGCACCGACTGCGCCAGCGCGGCGATGTACTCCGGCCGGTTATAGAATGCCGGCACCACGTTGAGCTTGAGGTCCAGCCCGTGTTTGGCGATCACCCGCTTGGCCTCTTCAACCGAAGTGGTGATGGTGCTGTCGGCATGTTGCGGATACTGCGGCATGAACAGCACCTCGCGCACGCCTGGCCGCTGTGCCAGCGCCAGCAGCCCCTGCTCGATCGAGGGCTCACCATAGCGCATCGCCAGTTCGACCGGCATGTCGAGCCGCTGCTGCAGTGCCTGCTGCACCCGACGACTGATGACCACCAGCGGTGAACCCTCATCCCACCAGATGGAGGCATAGGCGTGCGCAGATGCCTTGGGCCGGGTAGCCAGAATCAGGCTGACCAACAGGCGCCGCAGCGGCCAGGGCAGGTCAACGACATAGGGATCCATCAGAAACTGGTTCAGATAACGCTTCACATCGGCGACCTGGGTGCTGCTCGGCGAGCCCAGGTTAACCAGCAGTACCCCACGATCAGACATCAATTCACTCCAGCAGAGAAAAACAAAGAAGGGACACTCCGCTCACTGCAGGACATCCGCCAGAGCGGTCTCCAGATGACGGAACCTAAAACAGAACCCGGCTTCCTGCGCTCGCGCCGGCACCACGCGCTGACCAGTCAGCAACAGCCGTGACATTTCCCCCAGCACCAGCTTCAGCGCCACTCCCGGCACGGGCAGAATGGTCGGCCGCCCGAGCACCTTACCCAGCGTTTTGGTGAACTCCAGGTTACTCACCGGGTTGGGCGCAGTGCCGTTATAGACGCCGCGGCAGTCCGGCGATTCCATCAGCCACTGCAGCATCGCCTCGATATCCTGATGGTGAATCCAGGACATGTACTGCTCCCCCGAACCAAGCCGACCACCCAGTCCCAGGCTGAAAGGCAAGCGCATGCGCTGCAAAAACCCGCCATCCGGTGCAACGACAAGACCAATGCGCAGCACACACACACGAATACCGTATGAGCCCGCGCGCTTGGCAGCCTGCTCCCATGCATCACACAACGTGTGGGTATATTCTACCTGCGGCGCACTGGCTTCCGTCAGCAATTGATCTGCGCCATCGCCATACCAGCCAATGGCCGATGCACTGACCAGCACCTGCGGCCGCTGGCTCCGCGCGCCCAGCCAGCGCACCAGCTCCTCAGTCAGAGACACCCGGCTTTCCCAGAGCAAGGCCTTGCGCGCCTGGGTCCAGGGCCGGTCGGCAACGGGTGCGCCGGCCAGATTGATCACCGCATCCAGCGCCTCCTGGTCCAGCTGATCCAGGCTCGCGATGCCACGCACCGCCTCGCCGCACAAGGCCGGGACCTGGGCCGGACGCCGGCTCCACACCACCAGTTCGTGGCCAGCCTCAAGCAACTGGCGGCACAACCGGCGACCGATCAGCCCTGTCGCTCCAGTCAGCAATACCTTCATCTTCGACCTCCCCGCCGCACCCGGCTCAGTTGGTACCCCGGCACGGACATCCGCACGGCAGGGGTACTATCGACGAAAACAGCATGACACACGCTATCCTCGAACGGCCCACAATGCTATACAAATGAAAAAACTTGTATAGCCTTTTGCACAAGTTTGCCTATCATCGATCACGAACCCCAAACCAGGATCCAGTATGTCCCTACCTACCAGCGTAGCCATAATCGGCGCCGGCATGGCCGGTATCAGTGCCGCCCGTGCACTCGACGAAGCCGGTATCACCGTTGAGCTGTTCGACAAAAGCCGCGGTACCGGCGGCCGCATGACCAGCAAGCGAACCGATCATGGCGAGTTCGACATCGGCACCCAGTATTTCACCGCACGCCACCATGCATTCCGCGCCGAGGTTGAGTCCTGGCACGAAAAGGGATGGGTAGCGCGCTGGCAACCCCGCCTGTGTCGCATCGATGAACAGGGTATCCACCCCTCTGACGACGAGCAGGACCGCTATGTTGGCAGCCCGCGGATGACCGCCCTCAGCCGCGGGTTGCTGGGCAACCTGACGCTGCACGGTTCGGTGCGCATTACCAGGCTAGAGCAGCACGATCAGAGCTGGATGCTGATTGACAGCGAAGAGGGCCAATACGGGCCGTTCGACCGGGTCATAGTCGCAACCCCGGCACCGCAGGCCGCGCCGCTGCTGGCCGCCGCACCGCAGCTGGCCCGCGCCGCCGAACAGATGGCCATGGAACCGGGCTGGGCAGTCTCAATCGGCTTCGACCAACCGCTGAACATCGATGTGGATGCCGCCTTTGTGCGCACCGGCCCGCTCGACTGGATTTGCGCCAACCACAGTAAGCCTGGACGCGCCGAAAACTGTAACTGGGTATTGCAGTCCACGCCGCAATGGGCGCAGCAGCATCTCGATACGCCTCCGGCCGAGGTTGCCGGCCTGTTGCTGCACGCACTGGGCGAAGCTTTGCAGACGCCGTTGCCCCCTGCGCAACTGCTGCAGGCCCACCGCTGGCTATACGCGCGGCCCGCCGAGGACTGCGACTGGGGCGCGCTGGCGGCACCCGATCTCGGGCTTTATGCCTGCGGCGACTGGTGTCTGGCAGGACGGTTGGAGGGTGCGTGGCTGAGCGGTCGCCATGCAGCTCAAGCGGTATTGGGCCACCACTGATCAGTGGCAGACCGTTCGTCAGCAGAATCCACTGACGGACGGTCAATAAACTTGTACAAAAATACTTGAATCGGGCTTATCCTTGTACAAACAGAAAATTGTTGTACAGGAGAGCAGCCATGCAACCCACATCCAGTGCACGCATCCCAGTCGGTATCAGCCAATGTCTGATTGGCGATCCCGTCCGCTTCAACGCCGGCCACAAGCATTCACGTCTGTGCACTGATCAACTGGGCGCCCTCTTTGATCTGCGACCGGTTTGCCCGGAAGTGGCCATAGGTCTGGGCACACCGCGCAAGCCTATCCGGCTGGTCGGCGACCCCACGGCTCCCCGTGCCGTTGGCACGGTTAACCGTGACATGGATGTTACCGAGGCACTGCAACACTACGCCGACGAAGTTCACGCGGGCAGCAATGAGCTGTGCGGCTTTATCGTCATGCAGAAATCCCCTAGCTGCGGCATGGAACGCGTCAAGGTTTATGAAGAAAACGGCCACCCCGCATCAGCGACCGGCCAGGGCGTTTTCACCGCTCGCCTCATGCAGCACAACCCGCTGCTCCCGGTGGAAGAGGAAGGCCGCCTCCAAGACCCGGTACTGCGCGAGAACTTCGTCAACCGTGTAATCGTCTACGCTGACTGGCAACAGTTGCTTCGCGACGGCCTTAGCGCCAGCAACCTGCTGGCTTTTCACGCCAAACACAAATACCTGCTGATGGCCCACCAGGCACCCGGCTACAAGCGCATGGGTCAACTGCTGGCCAACCCGGGGAAGGGCGAGCAATTGGAACAGACTGCAACAGCATACTTCAGCGAATTGATGACGGCGCTGCGTCGCCCGGCCAGCCGTCGCGGCCACAGCAACGTGCTGCAGCACGTTGCCGGCCACTTCAAGCGGGTGCTCAACCCGCCGGAAAAAGCCGAGCTGCAGCAACTGATTGTGCGTTATCGCAACGGCGTGGTGCCGCTGGTGGTACCCATGACCCTGCTGCAACACCATTTGCTGCGTCACCCGGACCCCTATCTGCTGCAACAGGCCTATCTGCAGCCGCACCCACCTGAGCTGAGCCTGCGCAACGCCATTTAGTAAAACCAGCAAAGCGGGGCGGAAGTCCGACCCGACCGACAGGAGAGTGATTTGAGCAACAACCTGCAACTGTGCTGGCTCCGCGCCGACTTGCGCATTACCGACAACCAGGCGCTCTGGCATGCCAGCCAGAGCGGACCGGTGGTGGCGGTTTTTATCGTCACCGCCAACGACTGGCGCGCCCATGACGACGCGCCAGTCAAGGTCGACTTCTGGCGCCGCAACCTGCAGGCGCTGGCCGCTGAGCTGTCACAACGGCATATCCCGCTGCAGATTCTGCACGCCGACGCCTGGAGCGACTGCCCGACACTGCTGCTGGAGCTGGCCCGCAAGACCGGTGCCGGCGCCCTGCACTTCAATGATGAGTATGGTGTTCACGAACAACAGCGTGACGACGCCGTCAGCGAGGCCTTTGCCGCTGCCGGCCTGACCTGTCAGCGCCATACCGACCAACTGCTGTTCGCGCCGGGCAGTCTGACCACTCAAAGTGGCGGCATGTACAAGGTCTACAGCCAGTTCCGTCGTCAGGCCTACACCCGACTGCACCAGCAACTGCCCAGCCTGCTACCGGCACCCGCCGAGCAGGTGCCGCTGACACTGCAGAGTACGTCGATACCCGAGCACTTCGGCGACTTTGCTCCTGCCGAACCCGCGCTGCAGCAACGCTGGCCGGCTGGCGAGCGGGCTGCAGCAGAGCGCCTGCAGCTATTCTGCAATCAGCTCATCGACGACTACGCAGAAGATCGCAACCGTCCTGATCTGGACGCCACCAGCCGGTTGTCGCCCTATCTGGCCGCTGGCGTACTGTCGCCCCGTCAGTGCCTGCACGCAGCGCTGCAGGCCAACGGAGGCGAGTTCGACACAGGCAGCAGTGGTGCCGTGAGCTGGATCAACGAACTGCTCTGGCGTGAGTTCTACAAACATATTCTGGTGTGCTATCCGCACGTTTCGCGCCACCGCGCGTTCAAGCCGGAGACCGAAAACGTCGCCTGGCGCGACGATCCGCAGGGCCTGGCCGCCTGGAAGGAAGGCCGAACCGGTATTCCGCTGGTCGATGCGGCCATGCGCCAGTTGCTTGCCACCGGCTGGATGCACAACCGACTGCGCATGGTCAGCGCCATGTTCCTGACCAAGAATCTGCTGATCGACTGGCGCGAAGGCGAGCGCTGGTTCATGCAGCACCTGATCGACGGCGACCTCGCCGCCAACAACGGCGGCTGGCAGTGGAGCGCATCGACCGGCACCGACGCGGCCCCCTACTTCAGAGTGTTCAATCCGGTCAGCCAGTCCGAGAAGTTCGATCCCGATGGCAGTTTCATCCGTGAATGGGTCCCGGAGCTGGCGCACCTGCCAGCCAGCCAGATACACCTGCCGCCCGCCGCTGACCTGTTTTCTGCCACCGCCTATCCGCGTCCGATTGTGGACCTGCGCAGCAGCCGCCAGCGCGCAATCGACGCCTTCCGTAATGCAGGAGAGACGGCATGATTGACCGCAGCCTGATCGCCAATTTTGCCCAACGGTTCGCCGCCATCGACCGCGACAACCTGGATATTCTGGAGCAGATTTACCACTCGGAGGTCCACTTCAGCGACCCGATCCACGACGTCTTCGGGCTCGCTGCCTTGCATGGCTACTGCGCCAATCTCTATGAAAACGTCAGCGCCCTGCACTTCGATTTCACCCAGCTGAGCCCGATCGACGACGAGCAGGCGCTGCTGTGCTGGACCATGACCTATCGCCACCCCAGGCTGGCCGGCGGCCGTCCCATCCAGGTACCCGGCGTCAGCCAGGTCTGGTTTCGCGAGGGCAAGGCCTACCGACATATCGACCACTACGACGCCGGCGCCCTGCTGTACGAGCATGTGCCGGTGCTTGGCACGCTGATCCGATGGCTGAAGAGGCGAATGACATGAACCTGCAACGCAGAATCTGGCTCACCGGCGCGTCCAGCGGTATCGGCCTGGCACTGGCGGAACTGCTGGCGGCCGAGGGCCACCGTCTGGCCTTGACCGCACGCCGACGTGAACCCTTGCTCGAACTGGCAGCCCGTTACCCGGGACAAATACTGGTCATCACGGCCGACCTGACCGACCGCGATGCGATTGGAGAAATCGCAGAACAGATCGACGCGGCCTGGGGCGCTCTGGACTGGGCCATTCTCAATGCGGGGGCCTGTGAATACATGGAGCTGCCCGCGTTTTCCGCCAGCCTGGTCGAGCGGGTCATGCAGGTTAACGTGCTGGCGACCGCCAACTGCATCGAAGCCGCCCTGCCCCTGCTGCGCCGTGGAACCCAGCCACGTCTGGTTGCGGTTGGCAGCAGCGTCACCTATCTGCCGCTGCCCCGCGCCGAAGCCTATGGTGCGTCCAAGGCCGCTCTGCGCTACCTGATGCAATCGCTGGAGCTCGATCTGGTCGACGAAGGGATCGCCACCACCCTGGTCAGCCCCGGATTCGTCGAGACGCCCATGACAGCCAACAACGATTTCCCGATGCCCATGCAACTGACCAGCGCCCGGGCCGCCCAGCGCATCCTGATCGGGCTGGAACGGGGCAAACGCGAAATCCGCTTCCCCGGTCCATTTATTGCCATTCTTCGTCTGGTGGCAGCGCTGCCAGGCTGGCTGCGCGTTGCGCTGACCAAACGCAAGACCGGAGCAGCCTCACAACATCAGGAGACCAACTAATGCGCATTGCAATTGTCGGCAGCGGTATTGCCGGCCTGGTATCGGCCTATCTGCTGTCCCGGCGTCACGAAGTCACGGTGTTTGAGGCCGGCGACTGGATCGGCGGCCATACCCACACCGTCGATGTCGAAATCGACCAGCAGCGTCACGCCATCGATACCGGGTTCATCGTCTTCAACGATTGGACCTATCCCAACTTCATCCGCCTGCTTGAACAGCTTGGTGTTGAGTCCCAGCCGACGGAAATGAGCTTCTCCGTCTGCGATCCGCGCAGCGGCCTGGAATACAACGGCAACAATCTCAACACCCTGTTCGCCCAGCGCAGCAACCTGCTGTCACCCGGTTTTCTGCGCATGCTGATGGATATCCTGCGCTTCAACCGTGAAGCCATCGCGGACCTCGAGGCAGGCGGCCTGCATGGCCAGATGACGCTCGGCGACTACCTGCAGCAGCAGCGCTACAGCCAACGCTTCATTGACCATTACATCGTGCCCATGGGCTCGGCGATCTGGTCGATGTCGCTGAAGGAGATGCTGAGTTTCCCACTCGCCTTCTTCATCCGTTTCTTTCACAACCACGGCCTGCTGTCGGTGAATGATCGCCCGCAATGGCGGGTTATCAAGGGCGGCTCACGCAGCTACATCCCGGCTCTGAGCAAGCCCTTTGCCGACAACATTCGGCTTGATTGCCCGGTGCAGCGCATTCGCCGTGACGAGACAGGCGTTACCGTGCTCAGCCGCCAGGGAGAGGAACGCTTCGACCGGATTGTACTGGCCTGCCACAGCGATCAGGCCCTGAAGTTGCTGGAGCAACCCAGCCCCGAGGAGCAGGCGATTCTCGGCGACATTCGCTATGCCGACAACGACGTCGTGCTGCACACCGACACCCGCCTGCTGCCCAGCCGCAGGCTGGCCTGGGCCAGCTGGAACTATCGACTTGGCGGCGACCCGGAGCAACCTGCAGCGCTGACCTACAATATGAATATCCTGCAGGGTCTTGATGCCTCGCGCACCTTCTGCGTCAGCCTTAACCAGACCGATCAGATTGACCCTGCACAGATACTCGGCCGCTTTACCTACGCGCACCCGCAGTTCAGCGTGGCCGCCAGCGCGGCGCAAAAGCAGTGGCAGACGCTGCTGGGCAAGCAGCACACATTCTTCTGTGGCGCCTGGTGGGCCAACGGTTTTCACGAGGATGGCGTCGTCAGCGCACTGCGCGTGGCGTCGCACTTTGGCGAGGTACTCTGATGGCACTGCAAAGTGCTCTGTACAGCGGGTTGCTCCAGCATCGACGGCATCAGCCGCGCGCGCATCAATTCCGTTATCGCAGCAGCCTGCTGTTGCTTGATCTCGACGAGCAGCAGCAGGTATTCGGCCTCAGCCAGCTCTGGTCGGGCCGCTGGTGGTCACCCATGCGTTTTCGTGAAAGCGACTACCTGCGCGCCGAACGCCAGCCGGGAGAATCCCTGAAAGCCTGTGCCCAGCGTCTGATCAGGGATCACCTGCAACTGGAGCTCAACGGTGCCGTGCAACTGCTGACCCAGGTTCGCAGCTTCGGCATGCTGTTCAATCCCGCCTCGTTCTTCTATTGCTACGACCAACAGGGCGCACTGCGCGCCATCATCTGCGAAGTGACCAACACGCCCTGGGGCGAACACTTCTGTTACGTCCTGGAAGCCGATCCGAGCCAACAGCAGCAGCAATTTACCCTGCACAAACGCTTCCACGTATCGCCGTTTCTGCCGCTGCAGGCCGACTATCACATGCGCTTCAACCGGCCCGGCGAGCGGGTGCAGGTGCAGATTGCCCACCAGCAGGGCGATCAGCGCCTGTTCGATGCCACCCTCAGCCTGCAACGCAAGCCGCTGAGCACTGCCCTGCTGCGCCGCGAGGCCCTTTCGTTTCCGTTTATGGTGCTGCGTACCCTGACCGGCATCTACTGGCAGGCCCTGCGCCTGCTGATCAAACGTATTCCGCTGTTTGACCATTCGCCCACCAGCCAATCGGTCGCAGCGCACCCATTGCGCCCCGTCAAGGAGTCCCGACATGAAACCGAGCAGATCTGAACTAACCTGCAACAGCGACTACCGCGAGCGCAGCGGCTGGCTGCAACGCCTCTGCCGTCAGGCAGTGCTGCGCCAGCTGCAGGCCATCAAGCGCGGCACATTGCGGCTGCAGACCGATGATGAGGAACTCAACTTTGGCCTACCTGACAGTGACGGGCTGCACGCAGAAATTCGTCTGCATGACCCGGCCGCCTGGACCCAAATCGCCTGCAACGGCAGCGTAGGTGCCGGTGAAGCCTACTTCAACGGCTACTGGAGCAGCCCCGACCTGACCGCCGTGACCCGTCTGTTTGTCCGCAACCTGGACGTCCTGGATGCCATGGAGACCGGGCTGGCCCGGCTTGGACAACCTGCCCTGAAGTGGCTGCACCGCCTTAACCGCAACAGCCTCAAGGGATCACGCCGCAACATCAGCGCCCACTACGATCTGGGCAACGAGCTGTTCTCGCGTCTGCTGGACGACAGCATGATGTACTCGGCGGCAATCTTCCCGCCGGACAGCGACGATCTGCACCAGGCCCAACTCAACAAGCTGGATCGGATCTGCCGCAAGCTGGAGCTGAGCCCAGACGATCACCTGCTGGAAATCGGCACCGGTTGGGGCAGCATGGCAATCTACGCCGCCCAGCACTATGGCTGCCGGGTAACGACCACTACGCTGTCGCAGGAGCAGTTCAACCATACCGAGCAGCATATCCGCGATGCCGGCCTGCAGGACCGCATTACCCTGCTGCTCAAGGACTACCGCGAGCTGGAGGGTCAGTACGACAAACTCGTTTCGATCGAGATGATCGAGGCGGTCGGTCACGAATACTTTGCCACCTACTTCAAGGCCTGCGCCGCGTTGCTCAAACCCGATGGACTGATGCTGCTGCAAGCCATCACCATGCGCGACCAGCGCTACGAGCAGGCACGTCGCAGCGTCGACTTTATCCAGCGTTATATCTTCCCGGGCGGTTCGCTGCCGTCAGTGAGCCTGATCGGGGAACTGACCCGCCGCCACACCGACCTGGCAATGCTGCATCTGGAGGACATTGGCCTGCACTACGCCCGTACCCTGCGCCACTGGCACCATAACCTGCAGCGCTACCGTGGAGAGCTGGCACAACTCGGGTATGATGACGTCTTTTTCCGGCTCTGGGAGTTCTACCTCTGCTACTGCGAGGGTGGCTTCCGCGAGCGCGGTATCGGCACAGCGCAGATTCTGCTCGCCAAGCCCGACGCCCGCCCCGCCGAGAGCACCTGCGTCATAGGAGCCTGACATGCCTGACCGCCGCCTGATCGCCAACGCCGTGCTGTTCCAGCTCAGCTGGCTTGCCTGCGTACTGGGCGGCAACAGCTACTGGCTGACAGTGCCGGCGGTCGCATTGCTGATCCACTTTTTCTGGGTGAGCAGCTGGGCAGCCGAAGGCAAACTGGTGGTATCAGTGATGCTGGCAGGGGCTGCGCTCGACTCCTTCCTGCTGCAGCTGGGGGTATTCACCTTTGTCGGCCAGGAGCTGCTGGCGCCGCTCTGGCTGGTCATGCTCTGGGCGATGCTGGCCACAACGCTCAATCACAGCCTGGGCTGGACCGCCCGCCCGATCTGGCGAGCCGCCCTGCTGGGTGCCATAGGCGGTCCGCTGAGCTACGTAGCCGGTGCAGAGCTGGCGGGCGTCGGCCTGCCATTGGGGGAGCGCAACAGCGCACTGCTGCTGGCCGCCATCTGGGCGCTGGTCATGCCACTGCTGCACGGCTTTGCCCATCTGTACCGGGAACAATATCGCGTACAGCAGCTGGCCAGACGCCGCTCCGGCGCCTGAGCCGCAGACCTACAGCGGGTAGCGGAAATACACCGCCGATTTATTGATGCCCGAATTGGGCTGTTTGATACCCGCGTTGGAGTAGTGATACCAGCGCACGCCCAGCTCGGCACCGGATGCAAAGCGCAGGCCGGCACCAATACGGTCTTCGAACTGGAACTTTGAACCCAGATCTCGGCGATCAGCCAGATTGGTCTCGGTAAAGACCGCAGGCCCGATGCCGCCCTCAATAAACGGCGTCACCGCGCTGTTACCGGGGAAATTCAGCGTGAATACCGGAGTCAGACTGATGGTTTCGGCATCCAGACCACTCCAGTGGGTGTAGCCGGCATCCCAGAAACCGGTCAGCACCGCGCCGCCGCCATCGCTCTGCCACAGGGTGCGCCCGAAATCGAACTGCACTCCCACGCGCCACACATTGGTCGACTCACTGCTGTCACCGCCTTCTACGGTGATGCCATCCAGCGCAAACACTGAAGGGCTGAGGGTCATGGCCGCAAATACGGTACCGATGATCAAACCTGAACGTCTCATGGCGTTTTCTTCCTTATGTCGTCAACACGTACCGTCTGATAGACAGATTTATAGCTGATAGTTCGCCACCACGCCTCAAACCGGCAGCTTGGACACGGCACCGGCGCTGCCCCACAACACCGGCAGCACTGCTGCCATCAGCTGTGGATCACCACTGCTCCAGAAGCGTACATTGCCTGTACCATCAGAGGCCTGGCGGCCGCTTTCGTTGAGTCTGGCCTGCAGCTGACGCGCTACCGCCTCGCCGGTATCGACCAGTTGCACGCCCGCCGGCAGACACTCCCGCAACACCGGTTTGAGAAAGGGATAATGGGTACAACCGAGGATCAGAGTGTCGCACCCGGCCTGCAGCAGGGGATCGACATAGCGTTTCAGCAGCGCGCGTACCTCAGGCCCCTGGAGCTCGCCCCGCTCGACGCACTCGACAAGCCCCGGGCAGGGCTGAGTCAACACCTGTACATCGCGGGCAAAGCGGTCCAGCAAGGCCGCGAACTTGGCGCTCTGCAATGTACCGGTGGTCGCCAGCACGCCGACCTTGCCGTTGCGGGTAGCCGCTGCTGCCGGCTTGACCGCAGGCTCCATGCCTATGATCGGCATGTCGAAAGTGCTGCGTAATTCGTTGACCGCAGCGGCGGTGGCCGTATTGCAAGCCAGCACCAGAGCACGGGCACCCTGTCCGATCAGAAACTCGGCAATCCGCAGGCTCCGCTCGCGAATCATCTCCGGCGGCTTTTCACCATAGGGCACGTAGCCACTGTCGGCGACATACAGCAGATTCTCGCAAGGCATCAGACGGCGAATTTCGTGCAATACCGACAGCCCGCCCACACCGGAGTCGAACACACCAATGGGCGCACTCATGCAGCCGCTCCGCAGCAACTGCAACCCGGGTCCCGGCGCACACGCAGCTCTCGGAAGCGACTGTCGAGGGCATCAATCAGCAACAGGCGTCCAACCAGCGGCTTGCCAAACCCGGCCAGCAGCTTGAGCGCCTCCAGCGCCTGCAGGCTACCGACCAGGCCAACCAGCGGACCGACTACACCGGCTTCGCTGCAGCTGAGCGCCTGCTCGTCGCCATCACCGTACAGGCACTGATAGCAGGGGCTGTCGTCACGGCGCGGATCAAACACACTGAGCTGGCCTTCCAGCCGAATCGCCGCGCCCGACACCAGCGGCTTGCCGAGCCTGACACAGGCAGCATTGACCGCGTGGCGCGTGGCGAAGTTGTCGGAGCAGTCAAGCACCAGATCGACGTCGGCCACTGCGGCCAGCAATGCATCATCAGCCAGCGCGACCGGCAGCGTGCGGCAATGCACCTGCGGATTGATCGCGGCGACGCGCTCTGCTGCCGACGCAACCTTGTCACGACCGATGTCGGCCGCGTGATGAATAATCTGCCGCTGCAGGTTGCTCAGATCAACCTGATCCAGGTCTGCCAGCACCAGCTCACCAACGCCGGCAGCCGCCAGATACAGCGCAACCGGCGAGCCCAGCCCGCCAACGCCGACAATCAGCACCCGGCTGTCGAGCAGCCGCTGCTGACCGCCAATATCGATCTGCGGCAGCAGAATCTGCCGGCTGTAACGCAGCAGTTGCTGATCATCCACGCCATTGTCCTCCGGTTACCCGTTGCTGACCGCCAAGATCGCGCCAGCTTTGAACCTGTTCAAACCCTCTGTCGCGCAGCAACTGCGCGACCGCATCAGCCTGCTGCCAGCCGTGCTCAAACAGCAACCAGCCAGTGGCCTGCAGATGCGCCGGCGCGAGCTGCACCAACGTGCGAATATCATCCAGCCCGTCGGCACCGCTGACCAGCGCACTGTCCGGCTCAAAACGCACATCGCCCTGCTGCAGATGAGGATCATCGGCAGCAATGTAAGGCGGGTTGGAGACAATCAGATCAAAGCACCGGCCCGCCAGTGCAGTGAACCAGTCACTCTGTTCAAAACAGGCATTACCGATCTGCAGACGCTCGGCGTTGCGCCGGGCCAGCGCGACGGCCTCGGCGACCCGGTCCACCCCGGTCACTTGCCAGTCAGGGCGCTCGACCGCCAGCGCCAGCGCGATCGCACCGGTGCCGGTGCCGAGATCCAGAACCTCGGCATGACCCTGCGGCCCTAGTTCCAGCGCAACCTCAACCAGCCGTTCGGTGTCCGGGCGCGGAATCAGGGTGCGGTTGCTGACCTCCAACTGCAGACTCCAGAAGCCCTGTTCACCGAGCAGATAGGCAATCGGCACACCGCTGCGACGCTGGCTCAGCAGCTGTTCGAAGCGGCGCAGTTGCTCGGCATCGGGTCGGCGTTCAGGCCAGGTGCGCAGATAGGTACGGGGCTTGCCGATGGCATGGCAGAGCAGCAGCTCGGCATCCAGCCGAGCGGTGTCCGAGTCTGGCAGTTCGGCGCTGGCCAGCACCTCGGCCAGGGTCGGCGTCATGCCGTCTCCAGCGCCGCCAGTTGGTCGGCCTGATATTCGCGCAGCAGCGGCTCGATGACGTTGTCGAGGTTGCCGGCAATCACCTCGTCAAGGCTGTACAGCGTCAGATTGATGCGATGGTCGGTCACCCGGCCCTGGGGGAAGTTGTAGGTGCGAATCCGCTCGGAGCGGTCCCCGGAGCCGACCAGCGAACGGCGGGTGTCGGACAGCTCCTTTTCCTGCGCTTCGCGCTGCTGGTTGACCAGTTTGGCCTGCAGCAGGCTCATGGCGCGGGCGCGGTTCTTGTGCTGCGAACGCTCATCCTGACACTCGACCACGATGCCGGTCGGCAAGTGGGTCAGGCGGATGGCCGAATCGGTCTTGTTGACGTGCTGCCCGCCGGCACCCGAGGCGCGGTAGGTATCGACCCGTAGATCCGCCGGGTTGATCTCGATTGCGGCTTGCTCATCCATCTCCGGCAGGATGGCAACGGTACAGGCAGAGGTATGAATCCGGCCCTGGGATTCGGTTTCCGGCACACGTTGCACGCGATGCGCACCGGACTCGAACTTGAGTTTGGCGTAGACCGACTGGCCTTCGACCCGGGCGATCACCTCCTTGTAGCCACCGTGCTCACCGGGGTTTTCCGACAGCACCTCTACCCGCCAGCCCTGACGCTCGGCGTAACGGCTGTACATGCGAAACAGGTCACCGGAGAAAATCGCCGCCTCGTCGCCACCGGTTCCAGCGCGAATTTCGAGGAATACGTTGCGATCGTCGTTAGGGTCCTTCGGCAACAGCAGGCGATTGAGCTCTTCCTCCAGCTCGGCCAACTGGGCGGAGCTGCTCTGCAGATCTTCTTCGGCCATGGCGCGTAAGTCAGGATCACTGTCTTTCAACAGGCTGCGCGCCTCTTCGATATCACCCTGCACCCGACGCCACTGCTCGTAGCATTTGACCGTACCCTCGAGTTCGGCGTACTCCTTGGAGTAAGCCCGGAAGCGGGTCTGATCGCTGATGACCTCGGCGTCGCTGAGCAGCGCAGACAGCTCCTCGAAGCGTTCACCAAGGGAGTCCAGCCGATTCAACAGGGATGCTTTCATGAGTCGCCTTGTACCGTGGTATTGCGGTTGCCCGGGGCGCTGTCACCCAGGGCAAAGAGTTCCTGCGCCAGCGCCAGCGCTTCGATCCGCCCCTGCGCTGTCATCTGCTTGAGCTGCACACTGGGTTCGTGCAGCAGCTTGTTGGTCAGCAGGCGAGCCATTTCGGTCATCACCTGCTCGGGATCGGCACCGCGCTGCAACTTGGCCAGCGCTTTGTGCAGCTCCTGATCGCGCGCCTGCTCCGCCTTCTGCCGGTAGCTGCGCACCACATCCACCGCCGCCAGCGCCCGCAGACGCTGCATGAACTCGCCGGTGCCCAGCTCGATCAGCCGTTCGGCGGCCTCGGCTGCGCCCTGACGCGAGCGCATGTTCTCTTCGATCACCTCGTGCAGGTCGTCGACGGTATAGAGGTACACGTCGGCCAAACTGCCAACTTCCGGTTCGATGTCGCGCGGCACAGCAATATCGACCATGAACATGGGTTTGTGCCGACGCTGCTTGAGCGCCCGCTCGACCGCGCCTTTGCCGAGGATCGGCAGCGGGCTGGCGGTTGAGCTGATCACCACATCACATTCGGCGAGAATATCGGGAATCTGGGTCAGCACGATGGCCTGGCCGCCCAGCGGCTCACTCAGCAGTTCAGCCCGCTGCAGAGTTCGGTTGGCAACGATAATCCGGCCAACGCCCTGTTCAAACAGGTGACGGGCAACCAGCGCGATGGTCTCGCCAGCACCGATCAACAGCGCGGTGCTGCGGCGCAGGTCGGCAAAGATCTGACGGGCAAGACTGACTGCGGCAAAGGCCACCGACACCGGATTCTCGCCAATTGCGGTGTCCGTTCGCACCTGTTTGGCCATGTTGAAGGTGCTCTGGAACAAGCGATCCAGATACGGGCCAAGCGTGCCGGCAGTACGCGCGGCCTGCCAGGCATCCTTCATCTGGCCGAGAATCTGCGGCTCGCCCAGTACCATGGAGTCAAGCCCGGCGGCTACCCGCATCATATGGTTAACCGCACCGGCATCCTGATGCAGGTAGCTGGAACGGCGCAGCTCTTCCGCGGTCATACCATGAAAGCGGGCGACCCATTCGACCAGACGATCCGCGTCGAGCTGCTCCTGAGCACAGTAAAGCTCGGTGCGATTGCAGGTAGAAAGAATGGCAACCTCGTCAGCACCGGCCTCGGCACGCAGACGCTGCAGTGCATCGGGCAATTGCTCGGGTGAGAAGGACACGCGCTCGCGTACTTCAACCCCTGCGGTCCGATGATTGATGCCCAGTGCGATAAAACCCATGATGCCTCGTATTGCGAGAACGGAGCTGCTGCCAAACGTGCGATTGTCCTATGTTAAGTCAAGCCAATCAATCACGGCATGGCGAACGGTTACTCGACGCTCAGCGTCAGGATGCCGCACAGCCACCTTTCATGGCGCCCACTGGGTTTGTCCCCACGCCTGTGTCATGATTCCCCAATGCCGCGCCGGACGCCGTCCTCCGCCCGGATCGGCCCACCGTTTCGCACGAGATCCGATATGAAGGCTACACTCATTCCGTCCTTGCCAGCACTGCTGTTCGCAGGCCTGCTGCTCGGTGGCTGCAGCACACTGGATCAGGCCGGCACGCCTGCCGACAGCACGCCCCAAAAGCCGGAGACGGCAAGCCAGCCGGAGCCGACGGTCTACGGCCAGTTCCGCCAGGACACTCTGTTTGATCTGCTGACCGCCGAAATCGCAGGCCAGCGCAACCGCTTCGATATCGCACTCGACAACTATCTGAAACAGGCTCGCAGCACCCGTGATCCCGGGGTTACCGAGCGCGCCGTCCGCGTTGCAGAGTTTCTGAGCAATGAGCAGGCCGCCAACGAAATGACCCAGCTCTGGGTCGAGATCGCCCCGCAGGATCCGGAAGCCCTGCGCTCGGCCGCCATTCACCTGGCCCGTGCTGGCCGACATGAACAGGCCATGGACATGATGCAGCGCGCGCTGGACCTGCATGGCGAAACCCATTTTGATTTTCTCGCGCTGGCGGCCGCCCAAACCGACCCCCAGACCCGCAACGCCCTGCTGACCAGCCTCCGCCAAATGCAGGAACGTCACCCGGACAACGCGCAACTGGTATTTGCCCGTGCCCTGCTTCTGCAGCAGGCCGACCGCCCCGAAGACGCCCTGCAACTGCTGGAGGAACAACCGCGAGGTAATGAGGTACCACCAATCATCCTGCTGCACAGCCGACTACTCGCCGAGCAGGACCCGGATCGGGCAGAGGCCTTGCTGTACGACAGCCTCGAGCGCTTTCCCGACGAGGTTCGATTGCGCCTGATGCTGGCTCGACTGCTTGTCAGCAAAGGTAATTTCAGGGATGCCCGCGTGCAGTATATGAAGCTTGCTGCCGACAACCCGGACGACGCCGACCTGCAGTTATCACTCGGCCTGATCGAGTTGGAACTAGAGCAGGCGCAAGACGCCGTCATTCACCTGCAGCACACGCTTCAGCTTGCACCCGGCAACAATACCGCGCGCTATCACCTGGGTAATGCCTATCTGGCGGCTGGCCGCACGGATGATGCACTGCTCACCTGGCAAAGCATCGACAGTGGCAATGAACTGCTGACATCCCGTGTGCAAATCGCTCGCCTGCTGCTTGAGCAAAACCGCATAAAGGCACTGCAGGCGCAATTTCAGCAGGACAGGGACCAGCATCCGCAACACGGTATGACACTGTTCCAGATAGAAATAGAAGCCTTGATGCCGGACCATCCCGAGCTGGCAATGGCACAGGTTAACGCAGCCCTGCAGGCCTACCCGCAGGACAGCGGCCTGCTCTATAGTCGCGCCATGCTGCACGAGCAGTTGGGCAACCTGCGCGGCCTGCAAGAGGACCTTGGCAGCATCATCGAACAGGAACCGAACAACGCGATGGCGCTCAACGCCCTGGGCTATACGCTCGCCGACCACAATATCGAGCTGGATCGTGCCCTGTCGCTGATCACCCGCGCTGCCGAACTGGCACCGGACGACCCGGCAATCAAGGATAGTCTGGGCTGGGTTCACTACCGCCTGGGCAATCTGGAGCTGGCCGAGACGCTGCTGCGTGAAGCCTACGACGCCTTCCCTGACCAGGAGGTAGCGGCGCACCTGGGCGAAGTGCTCTGGCGCCAAGGCAAAGAACGCCAAGCACGCAGGATCTGGCGAGAAGCCCTCAAGCTGGACCCGCAAAGCCCACTCATTCCTGAAACCCGCGAACGCCTGGAAGCCGAATAAGACATGTCCGTGCTGCGCCTGCCTCTTTTGTTCTGCCTGCTGTTAACCCTGGCCGCCTGCGGCAGCCTGCATCAACGCGAAACCATCGAGTTTGGCGGCGACCAGAACGCCTGGAAAACCCACCGAGCACAACTGGAGCCGTTGGACCGCTGGATCCTGCAAGGCAAGATCGGCATCCGCAGCCCGCAAGAGTCGGGCAGCGGCACGCTGTTCTGGCTGCAGCGCCAAACCTACTACGATATCCGCCTGTCAGGCCCTCTGGGGCGCGGAGCTACCCGCATTCAGGGCGACCGCAACAGCACCACGCTGGAGGTAGCCGGCCGGCCGACCGTCTCCGCCAGTTCGGCTGAAGACCTGGTCGCCGAACAGATAGGCTGGCACTTGCCGGTCGACCAGTTGCTCTGGTGGGTGCGCGGCCTGCCCGCACCCGATTCAGCCAGCCGCCTGCAGCTGGACAGCCAAAGCCGGCTGGGCCGTCTCAGCCAGAGCGGCTGGACAGTCGAATACAGCCGTTACCAGCAAGTTGACGGACTGGAACTTCCCCAACGTCTGCAGATATCAGGTCACGATCTGCTGCTGACGCTGGTCATCACCGACTGGAAACCCGGCATCACCGAATGAACACCGCGACACTCAGCCTGCCCGCACCGGCCAAACTGAATCTGTTCCTGCATGTTACCGGCCAGCGCGACGACGGCTACCACACACTGCAAACCCTGTTTCAGTTTCTCGACTACGGCGACACCCTGCATTTCAGCAGCCGCAGCGACGGCAAAATTGCCTTGCTGAGTAACCTGCCGGGCGTGGATGCGGAGGATAACTTGATCGTCCGCGCCGCGCGCCTGCTGAAAGAGGCTAGCGGTACACCGCTGGGTGCTGACATCAAACTGGACAAGGTTCTGCCCATGGGTGGCGGTATCGGTGGCGGCAGTTCAGACGCGGCTACCACCCTGCTTGGCCTCAACCACCTGTGGCAAACCGGCTTGAGCATCGACCAACTGGCCGAGCTGGGTATCCGTTTGGGCGCTGACGTCCCCGTCTTTGTCCGAGGGCATGCCGCCTGGGCCGAAGGAGTGGGCGAGCAATTGACCCCGGTAGAACTGGAAGAGCCCTGGTTCCTGGTAGTGGCGCCGGACTGCCCTGTCAGCACCGCTGAAATTTTTTCCGATGAGAGGTTGACGCGAAACTCATCGCCCATTACATTAGCGGCCTTCGTCGCAGGCGGTGGTCGGAATGACTGTCTGCCGGTCGTTACAACGCGTTACACTGAAATTCGTAACACGTTGATCTTGCTAAACAAATATTGTGAGGCTAAGATGACCGGGACTGGCAGTTGCTTGTTTGGGGCCTTCCCAAACGAACGCGAAGCTGATAAAGTTCGCGCCCGGTTGCCAGCCACACTGCGAAGTTTTGTAGCAAGAGGTTGTAACGTTTCTCCGTTACACCGCGAACTGCAAAAGCAAGCATGACGGATGCAGCCGTGCATCCGGACAGATACAGGGGCGTCGCCAAGCGGTAAGGCAGCAGGTTTTGATCCTGCCATGCGTTGGTTCGAATCCAGCCGCCCCTGCCATTTTTCTCTCCGGCAGCAATCAACTACAGAATTGTTCAAGTCTGGCTGGTTGAGGCCGATTCGGCATTCCCGCAGACCTGAATTCTCCACCTAGCCACTACCCACAAAAGGTATTGCTGCGTGTCCAAGATGATGGTTTTCACGGGGAACGCCAACCCCGATCTGGCACGGCGCGTCGTGCGTCAACTGCACATCCCGTTGGGCGACGCTACCGTCGGCCGATTCAGCGACGGTGAAGTCAACGTCGAGCTGAACGAAAACGTACGCGGCAAGGACGTCTTCATCCTGCAACCCACCTGCGCCCCGACCAACGACAATCTGATGGAACTGATCGTCATGGCTGATGCCCTGCGTCGTTCCTCAGCCTCGCGAATCACCGCAGTGGTCCCCTACTTCGGTTATGCCCGCCAGGATCGCCGCCCGCGCTCGGCACGCGTTGCCATCAGCGCCAAGGTTGTCGCGGACATGCTCGACACCGTAGGCGTTGACCGCCTGCTGACCGTTGACCTGCACGCAGACCAGATCCAGGGCTTCTTCGATATCCCCGTCGACAACATTTACGGTTCGCCGGTGCTGATTGACGATATCCAGGATCAGCGCTTCGAGAATCTGATGATAGTCTCCCCGGACATCGGTGGCGTCGTGCGCGCCCGCGCCGTTGCCAAGAGCCTCGGTGTCGATCTTGCCATCATCGACAAGCGTCGCCCCAAGGCCAACCAGTCCGAAGTGATGCATATCATCGGCGACGTAGAAGGCCGCACCTGCGTACTGGTCGACGACATGGTCGACACCGCCGGGACTCTCTGCCATGCCGCCAAGGCACTGAAGGATCATGGCGCCGCGCAGGTATTTGCCTATTGCACGCACCCGATCCTGTCCGGCAAGGCAATCGAGAACATTACCAATTCCGTGCTGGACGAGCTGGTGGTGACCAACACCATCCCGCTGACCCCGGCCGCTGCTGCCTGCGAGCGCATTCGCCAGCTGGACATGGCCCCGATTGTGGCCGAGGCCATGCGCCGTATCAGCAACGAAGAATCCATCAGCGCGATGTTCCGTTAAGGTACGAACGCTGATTTAACAGCCCGCAAGGGCATCACCCATCACCCGATGCGTTGGTCGCAAATGCCCGGGTGAGTTAGCAAGGAGACTACAATGGTCGACTTCACTCTTAATGCGAAAGCGCGTACTGACCTGGGGAAAGGTGCGAGCCGCCGCCTGCGTCGTAACGCTGATCTGGTTCCCGCCATCGTTTACGGTGGTGACAAGGCTCCTCAGAACGTTGCTCTGGAAGCACGCGAACTGAAGAAAGCCCTGGAAAACGAAGCTTTCTACTCCCACGTCATCAGCCTGTCCATCGACGGCAAGAAAGAAGACGTGCTGCTGAAAGCACTGCAGCGTCACCCGGCCAAGCCGGTAATCATGCACGCTGACTTCCTGCGCGTTGTTGCCGGCCACGAAGTGACCGTCAACGTTCCGCTGCACTTCGTTAACGAAGACAGCTGTGCAGGCGTCAAGAAAGGCGGCGTTATCTCCCACACCATGACTGAAGTGGAAGTTCACTGCCTGCCGAAAGATCTGCCTGAGTTCATCGAAGTCGACATGGCTGCCGTTGAACTGGATCAGATCGTCCACCTGTCTGACCTGAAGCTGCCGAAAGGCGTTGCTATCACCGCTCTGGCTCAGGGCGCTGATCACAACCTGCCGGTTGCCAACGTCCACGCTGCTCGCGTTGCTGCTGACGCGCCGGCTGAAGGCGAGGAGTCCGCGGAGTAATCTCCCGCACGACTCTGAAGAGGGCGCCCGTTGTGACGCAGGGAATCAAGTTGATCGCTGGACTGGGAAATCCTGGCCCGGAATACGAACTGACCCGCCACAACGCTGGCGCCCTTTTTATTGAGCGTCTGGCCGCACGGCACAACACCAGCCTGCGTCCGGAGAGCAAGTTTTTTGGCCTGACGGCACGCATCAGCGTGAACGGTCAGGACGTTCGCCTGTTGATACCCACTACCTTTATGAACCGCAGCGGTCAGGCCGTCGCCGCGCTGGCGAGCTTCTATCGCATTGCACCAGAAGAAATTCTGATCGCCCACGACGAGCTGGATTTACCCCCGGGCGTGGTCAAGTGCAAGAAAGGTGGCGGACACGGCGGACACAACGGTCTGCGCGACATCATCGCCAAACTGGGCAACAACAACGGCTTTCACCGCCTGCGACTGGGTATCGGCCACCCCGGCCACAGTTCACAGGTGACCGGCTTTGTACTGGGCCGCGCGCCCCGCGCCGAGCAGGATGCGCTGGATGCCTGCATCGACGAAGCCATCGGCGAACTGCCGGGCATGGTCGAAGGCAACTGGACCGCCGTCATGCAACGCCTGCACAGCTTCAAGGCCTGAATCTCATTACGCCGAACCAACGGCAGAGGACAACACCATGGGTTTTAACTGCGGCATCGTCGGACTGCCCAACGTCGGCAAATCCACCCTGTTCAATGCACTGACCAAAGCCGGTATCGGTGCCGAAAACTTCCCCTTCTGCACCATTGAACCGAACAGCGGCGTGGTACCCATGCCTGATGCCCGCCTGGATGCCCTGGCCGCCATCGTCAAGCCCGAGCGCGTCATTCCGACCAGCATGGAGTTCGTCGATATCGCCGGCCTGGTGGAAGGCGCCTCCAAAGGTGAAGGTCTGGGCAACAAATTCCTCGCCAATATCCGCGAGACCGATGCCATTGCCCACGTGGTGCGCTGCTTTGAAGATGACAACGTCATCCACGTTTCCAACAGCGTCAACCCGCGCCGCGACATCGAGACCATTGATCTGGAGCTGATCTTCGCCGACCTGGAGAGCTGCGAAAAGCAACTGCAGCGCGTTGCCCGCAACGCCAAGGGTGGCGACAAGGAAGCCCTGGCACAGAAGGCGCTGCTTGAGCAGCTGATTCCGCACTTTGAAGAAGGCAAGCCCGCCCGCTCGCTGCTGAAAAACCTCAGCCCGGAAGAGCGCCAGCTGGCCAAGGGTTTCCACCTGCTGACCAACAAGCCGGTGATGTATATCGCCAACGTCTCCGAAGAAGGCTTCGAGAACAACCCGCATCTTGACGTGGTGCGCGAGATAGCCGCGGAAGAAGGCGCGGTCGTGGTTCCGGTCTGCAACAAGATCGAAGCCGAAATCGCCGAACTGGATGACGACGAGGAAAAGCAGATGTTCCTCGAAACCATGGGCATGGAAGAACCGGGCCTGAACCGAGTAATCCGTGCCGGCTACGAGCTGCTGGGCCTGCAGACCTACTTCACCGCCGGGGTGAAGGAAGTACGCGCCTGGACCGTCAAGATAGGCGCCACCGCACCGCAGGCCGCCGCCGTCATCCACACCGACTTCGAGAAGGGCTTTATCCGTGCCGAAGTCGTCGCCTATAACGACTTCATTCAGTACAACGGCGAAAGCGGTGCCAAGGAAGCCGGCAAATGGCGCCTGGAAGGCAAGGAATACATCGTCAAGGATGGCGACGTAATGCACTTCCGTTTCAACGTCTGACCTCTCCGGCAGTCGAAGGCCCCGCACGCAACCGCGTCTGGGGCCTTTTTGTTTGATCAACCTCCCCTCGTTCGGTGCAAAGGACTGACACCGAGACCGATGCAGTCAGCCGCAGTCCGTTCACGCCCCACCCATACGATTCCCGTGCCATACTCCCAGTGCTCCATGTTGTTGCGAGAATCCCATGCGCTTACGCAAGAAAACGCTGTTTGTTTCACTACTGACGGCCCTGTTTGCCTACACCCTGATTGGCGCCCTGCTGCTGCCCGCGATCATCCTGCACGTCGCCAACCAGCAGCTGAATCGGTTCGCCACGGTGCCAGCCAAACTGGAGCGCGTCGAGTTCAACCCGTTCAGCTTCGAAGCAACCCTCTGGAATTTGCATATCGGTGCGCCTGATGTGCCGCAGATCGCTTTTCGCCGTGCCTACGCCAACCTGCAGCTCGACAGCCTCTGGCATGGCGCCCTGCATCTGTCCGACGTTGAATTGGAGCGCGCATACGTCGATGCCCGCCTTGATGCCGAGGGTCGGCTGAACCTTCTGCAGCTATTTGATCTGCCAGCATCGGAGCCCCGGGAACCGGACCCGAACGCCCAACCGTTCCCGGTCCTGGTCGACCGCATTGCCCTGATCAGTAACAGCGCAAACTTCCAGGATCTGCGCCCCTCCGAGGCCGTGGAGTTTGCCTATGACGCCATCTCGCTCGAGCTGCACAACCTCAGCACGCTGCCCGACAACCAGGGCAACCTCAGGCTGACGGCCTCCGGCCCCTATGGCGCGACCCTTGATTGGGATGGCCGGCTCAGCCTGTCACCTCTGCGCGCCAGCGGCCGCATCAGCTTGCACGCTGCAGAACTGCAGACCGTCTGGCCTTACGTGCATGAGCGCTTGCCGCTATTGCTGCAAAGCGGCGCAATCAGCGCCAGCACCGACTATCACATCGACCTGTCCGAGCGCACCGATGTTCGCCTGAACAACGCACGCCTTAATCTCGACAGCCTGATCATCGACAACAACGACAAGCCCCTGCTGCGCGTCCCGTCATTGAGCATCAACGACGGCTCGCTCGACCTCGCGTCCCGCCAGGCCCGCCTTGGCAGCATCCAGAGTCAGGGGCTGGAGGCCTGGGCTGCCCGTCTGGAAAATGGTCAGATTGATCTGCTTGCACTGCTTCCCAAGCCACCAACCGAAGACGCGCCGTCAACTGACCAAGACGCAGCACCAGCCGCCTCCGCCAGCACTGAAGACGCAGAGACCGAAGCAACCCGGCCGCAACAGGCACCACAACCGACATGGCAGTTACAGGTCGCCCAGGCAGACCTCAGCGGCTACCAGCTGCATCTGCAGGACCGCCTGCCCGATACCGACGTCAATCTGGAGCTCGCGCCGCTCAGCATCAGCATCAGCGACTTTGACAGCGCAGCCTCAACACCTTTCAGGCTCCAATTGCAGACTGGCGTGAACGGCGACGGCAACCTGAGTGCCGCCGGCGAGGTAAATCTGCGTCCGCTGTCAGCCAGCCTCGACATTGCCAGCCGAGATATCAACCTCCAGCTCGCCCGCGCCTACGTGGAACCACTGGTGGATATACAGTTGCGCAGCGGCCTGATGGATGGCGACCTGAAGCTGCAGCTGCGGGGCACCTCTCCCCTTGACCTGGCCATCACCGGCGAGGCCAGCGTCAGCCAACTGCATGTGGTGGACTCTGACCGCAAGCGGGATCTGCTGAAATGGCAACAGCTGCAGGTCACCGGCATCAACTATCGGGGCGAAAGCCTGAGCATCGAACGCATCAGCCTGCAACGCCCCTACGTGCGTTTCATCGTCAACGAGAACCTGACCACCAACTTCAGCGATCTGATCGTCAAGCAACCCGGCCAGCCGGAACCCGGCACGCCGGCCAGCGACAAGCCGCCAATGGCACTGCGCATTGGCGGTATAGATATCCATGACGGCTCCGCCAACTTTGCCGACTTCAGCCTTACCCCCAACTTTGCCACCGCAATGGGCCAGCTGAACGGCCAGATCAGCACCATCGACAATCAACGCCCGCTGGTTGCCAATGTCGATATCAGCGGCCGCGTAGACCGCTATGCGCCCGTCACCATCAAGGGCGGGCTCACACCCTTTGATCCGCTCAACAGCCTCGATATCGCTACCCGCTTCCGCAACGTCGAGCTGACGACCCTGACCCCCTACTCCGGCAAGTTCGCCGGCTACCGCATACGCAAGGGGCGCATGAACCTGGACCTGGAATACCGCATCCAGCAAGGACAGCTGAATGCCCAGAACAAACTGCTCCTGGAGGGCCTGCAACTGGGAGAGAAAGTCGACAGCCCGGACGCAGTCGACCTGCCCGTGCGTCTGGCTGTGGCCCTGCTGAAGGACACCAACGGCAACATTGACCTGTCGATCCCCGTATCGGGCGATCTCAACAACCCCGAATTCAGCGTTATGCCGCTGGTCTGGCAAACCCTGCGCAACCTGCTGTTGCGGGCAACACAGGCGCCGTTCAAATTCATCGCCGGACTGGTATCCGGAGACCAGGCGGACATCAGCCAGATCAGCTTCGCGGCCGGCAGCGCCGAGCTCGATGGCACCGCGCAAAGCGCTCTGGATACCCTCGCTCAGGCCTTGCAGGAACGCCCTGCCCTGATTCTTGAAGTCCAGGGACGCAGCGCCATCGAGCAGGACGGCCCTCCTCTGGCGGCCGAGCGACTGGAGACCGAGTATCAGCGACTGCAATATCAGATTCTGCAAAACAGCGGCAAGAAACTGCCCGCCGACCCCAGTGAGCTTGTTGTCGAAGAAGAGGACAAGCCAATTCTGCTGGAGGCCATTTACCGCACCCAACTGAAACAACAGCCGCCGACCGACTGGGCCGAACTTGAACCCGAAGAGCGCACCACCCGACTGCGCCAGGCCGTGCTCACGCACTGGCGAGCCAGTCAACTGATGCTGCGTCGACTGGCCCAGCTCCGAGCCAGCAACATCAAGGGCTACCTGACCGAGCGCGCGGGAATGCAGGCAGAACGGGTATTCCAGATCGACGTCAGCATTACCGGGGACAGCGGCGAAGAAAACGTCAGCGTCCCCATGCTGCTCGACAGCAACTGAGTCGGAACAGCACAACCCGCTCTTTGCATTGGCGTCGGTTAAATAATTGAAAAGGCAGATAAAAAAGTTTTGGAAAGAGGGTTGACAACATTTGCGCAGAAATGAATAATGCGCGCCTCGGATGGCTACATAGCTCAGTTGGTTAGAGCACAGCATTCATAATGCTGGTGTCCCAGGTTCAAGTCCCGGTGTAGCCACCAACTTTTTCAAAGGCTTAGCTTCGGCTAGGCCTTTTTTTATGTCTTTTCGTCCGACCTATCGCCTTACAGTCTGCTGATAACGCCGTCGGCGATGATCTCTGTGGTGCGATCGGCAAAATCAACTGCGCCCGCCTCGACCAGAAACCCCTCAACCGCCGCATCCAGTCGAGCAGCCAGTTCTGGTTGTTGCCAGTGATATCTCAGCAGTAAGGCCGCGCTCAGCAGAGCCGCAATAGGGTTGGCCCGACCGGTTCCGACGATATCCGGTGCGCTGCCGTGTACCGGTTCGGCAAGGGCAATGCTCTGCCCCCAGTTGAGCGACGGCGCCATGCCAAGCCCACCTGACCAGTAACAGGCCAGATCGGACAGGATGTCACCAAACAGATTGGTGGTAGCCAGCACATCGAAGCTTTCCGGCGACTCGACCAGCTGCAGTGCCGCAACGTCTACCAGTCGCTCGTCTACCTGAGCCTCCCAGCCGTGCGCGGCGAGCACCTGACGACAGGTGTCGCGAAACAGCCCACAGGTTAGCAGCAGCACATTGGCCTTGTGGGCCAGTGTCACCCTGTGGGCGCTTCGCTGTTCGGCCACCTCGACGATTCGCGCAGCAAACTGTTCGCAGGCCACTCGGCTGATCTGTCGCTCGGCAATCGCAATGCCTTCGCTCTCCATGTGCTCGCGACCAACGTACAGCCCTTCGCTGTTCTCCCGCAGGATAAGCATGTCGATACCGCTGCGGGGCGAGATGACTGGCCAGCTGCGCACCGGGCGCAGGTTGCAGTTCAGGCCGAGCTGTTGGCGCAGGGTGAGAATGGCGCTGCGATACCCAGCAACCTTGCGCGCCGGTGATGAGACAGCGCCAAACAGCCCGGCACCGCTCGCTCGCAGACTCTCCAGCGTGGCTTCCGGAACAGACGAGCCGCTACGCTGAAAGCACTCCCATCCAGCATCAGCCGCGTGCGTCTGCAGACCGGGCAACAGTCGCCTGAGCGCAGAAACGGCAACCGGTATGACCTCGTGACCAATCCCGTCGCCAGGAATAACACACAGCTGCATCAGGCTTTCCGTCCCTGCCAGGTCGCAAGCAACAGGCCGACAAACGTCAGCGCACCGCCAACCAGGTGATAGGCGTGCAACTGCTCGTCCAGCAGCAGGATGCCGAGCAGCGAGGCGAATATCGGCATCAGATAACTGAACAGTGATGCTGTTGCCGGCCCCAACACGCGCACGCCGTGGTTCCAGGCGGAGTAGGCAACCAGCGACGCCATTACGGCGGTGTAGCCAATCGCGCCGAATGCCTGAGGCGACCAGGGCATGCCACCGTGCGCATTCAACTCCCAAAGATAGAACGGCAACAGCAGTGGTACACCGCACAGCAGCATGGCCGCCAGCAAGGTGAACCCGGGCACCGGAACCGGCCAGCGCCGCAGCAGAACCGAGTACAGGCCCCAGGCTAGCACCGCCAGCACCATAATCAGGTCGCCCCGATTAAAGCCGATCTGCAGCAATTGCCAAGGTTTTCCAGCGCTGAGAATCAGCAACAAGCCGAGAAATGACAGTAATGTGCCAAGCAGCGTCAGCCGTGTCGGCCACTGCCGCAGTAATACGACAGACCAGATAAAGGCAGCGACCGGCAAGCCTGTGTTGACCAGCGTAATGTTGATCGCGGTGGTGCTTTGCGCGGCCAGGTACAGCAGAGTGTTGTAGGAGGAGATACTCAGCGCCGCAAGTATCGCGATCTGTTTCCAATGCACTGAGAGCAGATCGCGGTGCCGATACAGGCTCGGCAAGGTGAATGGCAGCAACAACAGCAGCGCGGTCAACCAGCGCCAGAAGGACAGCCCGATTGGCGGTAGCATCCCGGCACTGGCACGCGCCACCAGTGCATTACCAGCCCAGGCCAGCGTGCAGATCACCAGGCCGACAATGGCGCCGTTACGACGTGCGTTGGACATAGTCAGTCAATCAGTGAGCAGGCCATGACCAGCGCGTCTTCACGCCCACCCACTGCCGGATAGTAGTTCTTGCGCCGACCAATTTCGTTAAAGCCGTAACGCTCGTATAGTCGCGCTGCACTCTGGTTGGATTCGCGCACTTCGAGGAACGTGACCTCGGCATCACGCGCCTTGGCCTGCTGCATCAAGTGATCAAGTAACGCCAGACCATAGCCGTTGCCCTGACTCTCGGGCTTGATGGTGATGTTGAGCAAATGCGACTCGCCGGCAGCAGCCGAGAGCACGCCGTGCCCAACCTGCTGCTGCCCGCTGAAAGCGAGCCAGCACTCGTGCCCCGAACGAATGCAATCCAAAAAAATGCCGCGCGTCCAGGGATGGCTGAATGCGGCAAACTCGACCGCCAGCACCGCATCCAGATCCGACTCCTGCATGCGGCGAAAGGACAACGTACTCATGACTTCTCCTGCCAGCGCGATCGCACACGGCGTAACAACGTCCACAACGCCGCTTTTTCCTGCGGGCGCTTGAGCAGGCTGTCGAGGCTGGGCGCAAACCACACGGGCGGCAAGCCGTCGACAGATTCTTCGCAACCGAGCAACGCATCAGCCTGGGTCAGATCGGTTTCAACAAGCAGGGTATTCATAACACCAAAGCAGCCGACCGAAACGATCTGCTGTGACTCCAGCCGAGCCTGCAAGAAGGCCAGCAACCCGCGATTAGCCGCAGCAGCACTGCGGTCGAGTTGCGGGTTACGGTTGAGCGGCCAGCGAAAATCAGCGACCAGTGTCGGGCGGTCCGGGAGTTGTACCGAACGCAAAATGTCCTGCAACAGGATGAAGCCGGGCATCGCGCTTTCCAGCCCTGGCTCGGGTGTTTCAATCAGCAGCATGCACGGACCGGATTGCCAGAGCTGCAGGTAGAACGCCGCGACCGGCTCCGCCGCGGGGCCTTTCTTCACCGGCTCGGGGACCGGCGCCGGCGGAGCAGGAACAGGAGCTGGCGCGACTGTCGGTCTGACTGGCCTTGGCACCTCGACGCGCGGCGCGGCGGTGGCTCGCTCGACAGGTGCAGCAATACCCTCCGCCGCGGACACCTCTGGCTCCGGCAACAGCAGCGCGGGCGCACGCGCAGGCACCGCCGCAAGCGGTTTGCGCGGCATCCAGTTGGTAACGCCCAGAGCCTCCAGGTAAGCGAGGCGAGTCGCTTCGTACATCAAACGTCTGCCGCTTGCGGATGAGCCCGGTAAGCGCCTTCGCGCATGAGATTCAGCGCATTGATATACGCCTTGGCGGACGCCACTACGATATCGGTGTCAGCACCGTTACCGTTGACGATTCGCCCGGCCTTTTCAAGCCGCACCGTTACCTCGCCCTGAGAGTCGGTACCCTGGGTAATCGCGTTAACCGAATACAGCTGCAGGCTGGCTTGCGACCCGACAATCTGCTCGATCGCCTTGAACGTTGCATCCACCGGCCCGGAGCCTTCTGCGCTTGAGGTCTTCTCTACGCCATCCACAGTCAGCTGCACCGTCGCAACCGGAATCTCACCCATGCACGAGGTCACCGCCAGGTGGACCAGGCGAATGTGCTCTTCCACTTCGGTCAGGGTATCGGTTACCAGGGCCTGCAGGTCTTCGTCGAAGATTTCGTGCTTGCGATCGGCCAGTTGCTTGAACCGGGCGAAGGCCGCGTTCAGCGCCTCACCACTGAGTTCAATACCCAGCTCCTCAAGCCGTGAACGGAACGCGTTACGGCCTGACAATTTGCCAAGTGACAATTTGTTGGTATGCCAGCCAACCGACTGCGCACTCATGATTTCGTAGGTTTCCCGATGCTTGAGTACCCCGTCCTGATGGATGCCGGACTCATGGGCAAAGGCGTTGGCACCTACGATTGCTTTGTTCGGCTGCACCGGAAAGCCAGTAATACCGGAAACCAGGCGCGACGCCGCAAGGATGTTCTCGGTTTGGATGCGGGTCTCAACGTTAAGCAGGTCCTTACGGGTCTTGATCGCCATGACGATCTCTTCCAGCGCAGCGTTGCCGGCCCGCTCGCCAAGACCGTTGATGGTGCATTCGACCTGGCGCGCGCCCGCGGTTACCGCCGCCAGCGAGTTGGCCACCGCAAGGCCAAGATCATTGTGGCAATGAACAGAGAAGATCGCCTTGTCGGCGTTCGGCACCCGGGTGATGATCTGGCGGATAGTGTCGGCAAACTGATGCGGGATGGCGTAGCCAACCGTATCGGGGATATTGATGGTGCGCGCGCCCGCGTCGATGGCGGCCTCGATGATGCGGCAGAGGAAGTCGATCTCCGAGCGCCCCGCATCCTCGCAGGAAAACTCGACATCCGGGCAGAGATTGCGCGCACGCTTGACCGCACGCACCGCCTGCTCAACCACCTGATCCGGCGGCAGACGCAGCTTGTGCTGCATGTGAATCGGACTGGTAGCGATAAAGGTATGGATACGACCGGAATTGGCGCCGGCCAGTGCCTCGGCCGCGCGGTCGATATCGGCATCCATGGCTCGGGACAGACTGCACACGATACTGTCCTGAATGGTATCGGCGATCAGTTTGACCGCCTCAAAGTCACCGGGACTGGCGATTGCAAAACCGGCCTCGATGACATCGACGCGCAGCTTCTCCAGCGCACGAGCAATGCGCAGCTTCTCGTCCTTGGTCATGGACGCGCCGGGGCTCTGCTCCCCGTCACGCAGTGTGGTATCGAAGATGATTACCTGATTCTGTGTCATACCTGCAGCCCTCTCCCGTGGTCACGTCATCGCGTTACCCTTAGTCGGTAACTATACCCGATCCACACCCATCGGCGGGACGCCGACTAAGCGCTGTTTATTGCCTGCTAACACGAGAGTGCAGTTTGATTCCCCTTGGCCCCGCCGCGACCTATGCTGCGAACATGCCCAAATACAACAGTCGGTGCGCTCCCCGAGTTAACGCGCCGACAATAACAGGAGACTGGATGCATGTTTGATCGTCATTTTGCAGTATGGCCGGAGCAGGTACCCCGCGAGCTGGAGCTGCCCGCAACCAACCTGTATCACAACATCACCGTCTCGGCCCTGCGCTATCCGGAGCACCCGGCCATTCATTACTACGGCACCGATATCAGCTATCGCCAACTGCAGGATGAGACCGAGCGCCTGGCTGGTTACCTGCAAAAGGCCGGCGTGCAGGCTGGCGATCGGGTGCTGCTCTATATGCAGAACAGCCCGCAGTACATCATCGGCTACTTCGCAATTCTGCGGGCAAACGCCGTGGTCGTGCCCGTCAATCCGATGAACCGTACCGCCGAGCTGGCCTATCTGATCGAAGATACCCAGGCTCCGGTCGCACTCTGTGCCCAGGAACTGAGCGAGTTTGTGGTCCCCCACATTAGCAACAGCAGTCTGCGTGAGGTGATTGTCAGCGCCTACAGCGAGTACGTTAAGGAGCCAACCGACCTGCCGCTGCCAGAAGCCGTTACTGAACCGGCGACCGTCGATACAGCCGAAAGCGTAACCCGCTGGCAGCATGCGCTCAACGCACGCCTGCAGCCCGGTCCGCTAACAGCAGGACCAGAGGATCTGTGCGTCATTCCCTACAGTTCCGGCACGACCGGCAATCCGAAGGGCTGCGTGCACACCCATCACAGTGTCATGGCAACCACCGTTTATGGCGCAGCCTGGGTCAACACCCAGCACAGCTGTATTCACCTGGTATCGGTGCCGATGTTCCATGTGACCGGCATGCAATCATGCATGAATTCGACGCTGTATGCCGGCGGCACACTGGTCGTCATGACCCGCTGGGACCGCAAGGTCGCTGCCACCCTGATCGAGCGACTGAAGATCAATACCTGGCGCAACATCTCGACCATGGTCGTCGACATGCTGTCTGACCCTGATATCGACAAGTACGACATCAGCTCGCTCACCGGCATTGGTGGTGGTGGTGCAGCCATGCCGGCAGCAGTGGCGGCCAAACTCAAAGAGAAAACCGGCCTTACCTACATGGAAGGTTACGGCCTATCCGAAACAATCGCTGCTACGCACGTCAACCCGCCTTTGGCGTGCAAGCCACAGTGCCTGGGCATTCCCTTCATCGGTGTCGACTCACGCGTCATTGACGTGGAAACGCTAAAGGAAGTGGAGCCCGGTGTCACCGGGGAGATCATCATGCGCGGCGAGCAGATTTTCCAGGGCTACTGGAACCGCCCCGACGCCACCGAAGAGGCGTTTATTGAACTCGACGGTCATCGCTTCTTCCGCTCCGGTGATCTGGGTTACTACGACGAAGAGGGTTACTTCTTCCTAGTTGACCGCGTCAAACGCATGATCAACGCATCCGGCTTCAAGGTATGGCCTGCGGAAGTTGAATCCTTGATGTACGCCCATCCGGCAATCCAGGAAGTCTGTGTCATCTCTGCGCCGCACGAGCGCCGAGGCGAGACAGTCAAGGCCATCGTGGTACTCGCGGCTGGCAAGGAAAACACCAGCGAGCAGGACATCATGAGTTGGTGCCATGAGAATATGGCGGCGTACAAATGCCCACAAATGGTCTCCTTTGCTGACAGCATCCCCAAGTCACCAACAGGCAAGCTGATGTGGCGTCACCTGCAGGACCTGGAGTGGGGTCGCGCCTGATCGCCTCTGATCGCCGCCATAACAAAAGAGCGCCCAAGGGTGCTCTTTTGTTATGGCATGAACAATCATCCCTTCGTCGCGACACCTTCATACAGAAAAGTCATCGGCCGTGGCCCCTTGATGTAACCGGTTTCAATCTCTTCGATGGAAAAACCCGCATCACCTATCAATGCTGGGATATCCCTATCAAGGTGGCAACCGCCTGCGAATGGCTTCCACCATGGAGTAAGGCGATGCTGCCACCGCTGAACACCAGGTTCAGGAGCCAAACCGTGTTCACAAAACAACAGTTTTCCACCATCACGTAGTACGCGGCGCATTTCCCGCAACGCGGGCAAGGGGTCAGCAATGCTGCAGAGCGTGAAGGTCATGACGATAGTGTCGAAGCAACGGTCGTCGGCGTGTATTCCTCGTACATCGACAGCCACCATGTCGACAGGGAAATCCACGTCAGCGCTGCGTCGCTGCGCCAACGCCTGCATCTGTGCTGCCGGGTCCACACCAATAAGTCGCGTAACCCTGGCCGGGTCGTAGTAGCGCAGATTGAGCCCGGTACCGATGCCAATCTCCAGCACCTCGCCGTGCGCTCGGGGCACCAATCGCGCGCGCCGCGCCATAACATCCCCCATGCCGCAGGCAGTGTCGATCAATCTTGGTAGAACATAACGATCGTATAGGCCCATATTCCCTCCCAGGCGTCACTGCTGCAGCTTAGCACCCGGCAGGCGAAATAAAGAGGAAGGAACGGTAGCACGACAGCGATAAGAAGGACTGCAATGGGCGATGCCAAACAATCACCCGAAAGCTGGAGGCAGCCAGAAAAATAAAACAGCTGCAAAAAAGGTAAACCGGCCGAAACGTGAGCCTGCTTATATGCGTCGAGCAGGCAATATTTCCGCCCGCACAAAGAAGAA